>JBOIAR010000001.1:0-443554 GCA_050739095.1 Steroidobacteraceae bacterium
GCGACGATCTTCTCGCGCGTGAGCGCGCCGCCGCCGCCCTTGATGAGGTGACGCGCGCGGGTGGCCTCGTCGGCGCCGTCGATATAGAGGGGCAGATCCGCGACGTCGTTGAGGTCGAGCACGGGGATGCCGGCTGCATTGAGGAGCGCGGTGGTGGCGTTGGAGCTCGAAACGGCGGCGCGAGCCCTCCCCGGATGTGCCGCCAGCGCCTCGATCAGGAAGCGCACCGTGGTGCCGGTGCCGACACCGAGCAAGGAACCCGCCCCAATGTGCTGCACAGCGGCCTCGGCGGCGCGCTTCTTCTTCGCATCAGCCGCGGACGCGGCGCGGATGGCGTTCGTCATGGCAAATCCGCCCTCCGGATACGAACGTGCCCGCCGAAGCGGGCACGAGAAATCTCGAATCTCGTCTTACTCGGCGGCCGCCGAGGCGGCCGCCGAGTAAAGGCCTTACTTCTTCTTTGCAGCTTTCTTCTTGGCCTTCTTTTTCGCCTTCGCCATGTTGGCTCTCCAGTTGTCGGGTTAGTCCGAGGTCGGAGTATATACAGGTGAAACAAAAATACAAGCAAGGGTGCCGGAGATGTGCTAGCGATCACGCGCGCAGCGGATGACGCCGCGCTCGGTGAGCACCAGATCGAGCGGCACGTCGTGCGCAGCGGGCGCGATGCATTCCACCTCCTGCAGCGCGTAGGCGATTCCGACGAGCAGTGGAGCGCGCCAGACGGCGCGCAAGCGGCGAAAGGCGAATGCGCGATCGTAGTAGCCGCCTCCCATGCCGAGCCGAGTGCCGCGTCGATCGAAGCCGACGAGCGGCAGGAACACGACATCGAGCAGCCGGGCGCTCGCAAGCTCCGGTCCTTCAGGCTCGGCGATGCCGAAGCGGTTGATGCGAAGAGGACGCCCGAGTGCCCGCCGCGCGAGCGGCACGAAGCGCATGGCGAGCACTCGCCGCCGCCGATCGATGCGCGGCAGATACACGCGGCAGCCGCGGCGCAGCGCGAGCGCGATCAGGCAGGAGGTGTCGAGCTCTTCGGCAGTGGCGGCGTAGATGCCGATACGCTGACCGGAACGGAGGTTGAGCGCGCGATCGGCATGGCGCGCGATTTGCCTGGCGGCGCGCGCACGCTCGGCCGAGGAGACATCCCGGCGCTTCGCCCGGAGGGACGCCCGCAGCGATCTGCGGGCGCCGGCCACGCTGGAATCAGGAAGCGCCACCCGCATGTGCCGGTGCGGACCGTTGCTCTCGAACCTGAGCAACAAGTGGGACGAGCTGTGACAGGTAAGGCTTTCCGCTCATGGCGGACTTGCACAATGCTGCCCGCGAGCCCTGCCCCGTGGGTGTTTCAATTAGGGTCCGAGGTAACCCGGCCCGCTTGTCGAACACCGCAGGCGACGCCGGAAACTACTCTACACCAACGCCACCCGCTTTTGGCGGTCGACTGCATCACAGCTCGAGTTGCTGGGCTCTCTCGAGCGCGGTCTCGACCCGCTCGCGGAGCGAGCGCACCTTGCCGGCTGCCTCGCTCTCGACCTTGGCGCCGCCGCCGCGCACCTGCAGCAGCTCGTTCGCCATGTTGAGCGCCACCATGACGGCGATGCGATCCATTCCCACGATCTTGCCGCTGTCGCGGATCTCGCGCATGCGGCCGTTCAGGTACTCCGCCGCGTCGAGCAGCGCCGACCGCTCGTCGTAGGGGCAGGAGACCACGTACTCTTTCTCCATGATGCGCACGCTGACGCGCGCCTGATCCTGACTGCTCATGCGCCATGCTCCAGGGTTTTCAGCCTGCCGATCATGGCCTCCACGCGGGTGCGCACCTGCTCGTTCTTGGAAAGGAGCGAGGCGCGCTCGGTCGCGAGCGACTCGTGGCGCTGACGCAGTGCGCGGTTCTCCTCCCGCAGGTGATCCACGGTGGCAACCAGCTCCTCGATGCGCCGCGTGAGGCGCGCCAGCTCGAGATCGAGCTGCGATTTGGCGGTGTCGCTCATGCTGTATGCGACTATAGTGCCGCGCTCTCCGCGGGGTCAATCGTAACCGTTTCCTGGAGACCCTCGTTACGCGGTGGCGGAACTCAGAGGGTTTCCAGGCATAATGGGACGCCCATGATCCAGGCGAACTACGCCGATATTCAGCGCGTACTCACGGACGAGCGCGCGTTGGCCGAGGCCGCCGAGGCGCACGGCACCCTCACCGGCTGCCTGTGCGCCGCCCTCGGCTACCGTTTTGAGGACTGGCTGCTCGAGATCCTGCCCGAAGGTCGGGCACAACCGCTCGCCGCCGCCACCTTGCGCGAGCTTTATTCCGAGACCGCCGGCTCGCTGCGTGCGCCCGATATGGAGTTCGACCTGCTGCTGCCCGAGGACGCGCAGTCGATCGATGCGCGTGCCGCGGCGCTCGCCCAGTGGTGTCAGGGATTCCTTTACGGGCTTGGCTCCGGAGCGGTGCAGGACGCCGCCAGCCTTCCGGGTGACGTGGGAGAGATCGTGCGCGACCTCACGGAGATCAGCCGCGTCGGCGTCGACATCGCGCAACCCGAGGAGTCGAACGAGAGCGCCTACGCGGAGCTCGTCGAGTTCGTGCGAGTGAGTGTACAGGTCTTATTCGAGGAGCTCGAGCCCGCGAGGGGCCAGCCCTCGCCACCCGGAGCGCCCCTTCATTGATCCGCCATAGAACCGCCGCCCGGCGCGCAACGCCTCCCCATGGGTCTCGGTCCTCGAGCGCGAGCCGACAGGATCTGCGCAACGAGTTCGCGCGGCGCCGCCGGGCGCTGCTGCGTCTGATGGGCCGCGACTCGATCGCCATCCTGCCCGCGGCCCCGGTGCGGCATCGCAACAACGATGTCGAGTACGCGTACCGCCAGGACAGTGACTTCTACTATCTGACCGGATTCGACGAGCCGGAGTCGGTCGCGGTCCTGGTCCCGGGGCGCGACCAGGCGGAATACATCCTCTTCGTCCGCGAGCGTGATCCGGCGCGCGAGACCTGGGACGGACGGCGCGCCGGCCCCGCAGGCGCGCGGCGAGCCTATGGCGCGGACGATGCCTTTCCCATCACCGACATCGACGAGATCCTCCCCGGGCTCATGGAGAATCGCGCGAAAGTCTTCTATTCCATGGGCATGTATCCGGAGTTCGACCAGCGGCTCGTCGGCTGGGTGAACGGCCTGCGCACCCAGGCGAGGAACGGCCGTCATGCACCCCAGGAAATCGTCGCCCTCGATCACGTCCTGCATGACATGCGGCTCTACAAATCGCGCGCCGAGATCGGGCTGATGCGCGAAGCGGCGCGGATTGCCGCGCGGGCGCACGTGCGGGCGATGCGCTTCTGCCGGCCGGGATTGCGGGAATACGAGGTGATGGCGGAGATCGTCCACGAGTTCCGCCTGCACAACGCCGACACCTCCTATTACCCCATCGTCGGCGGCGGCGCCAACAGCTGCATCCTGCATTACCGCGAGAACGATCAGCCGCTCAGGGCGGGCGACGTGCTTCTCGTGGACGCGGGCTGCGAGTACGAGTCCTACGCTTCGGACATCACGCGCACGTTTCCTGTCGGTGGCCGCTTCACGCCGGAGCAGCGCGCCGTGTATCAGATCGTGCTCGACGCCAACCGCGCGGCGATCGCCAAGGTGCGCCCGGGCAACCACTGGAACGAGCCTCACGAGGCCGCGGTGCGCGTCATCACGCACGGCCTGGTGAAGCTCGGGCTGCTCAAGGGCCGGCCCGCGAAGCTCGAGCGCGATGGCGCCTATCGGCGCTTCTTCATGCATCGCACCGGGCACTGGCTCGGCATGGACGTGCACGATGTCGGAGACTACAAGATCGGCGACGAATGGCGTGTGCTCGAGCCGGGGATGGTGCTCACTATCGAGCCCGGAATCTACATTCCCGCGGGCGCTCGCGGCGTGCCGAAGCGCTTGCAGCGGATCGGCGTCCGCATCGAGGATGACGTCGTGGTCACGAAACACGGCGTCGAGGTGCTGACGGACGGGGTGCCGAAGGATGTCGATGCGATCGAGAAGTTGATGAGCGCTGCTGCCGACAGGTCGCGATGAGCGAACCCTCAAAAAAGAAACAGGCGCTACGCGAGCTCGACGTCGCCATCGTGGGTGGCGGGCTCGTCGGGGCGAGCCTGGCGTTGGGACTTGCGGGCACGGGCGTGCGGGTGCTCCTCGTCGAGAGCGTGGCGCCGGATTCCGCGGCCCAGCCGAGCTTCGATGAGCGCACCACGGCGCTCGGCAACGCCAGCCGCCGCATCTTCCGGGGCCTTGGCGTCTGGGATGAGGTATCGCGTGAGGCCGCGGCGATCCGCGCCATCCACGTGTCCGACGCGGGGCGGTTCGGGTTCGCGCGGCTCAGGGCCGAAGAGCACGGCATCGATGCGTTCGGTTATGTCGTCCCCAACAGGGTCATCGGCACGGCGCTTTGGCGACGGCTCTCGGATGCAAGCGGCGTGGAGGTCCGCGTACCCGCGAGCATCGAGGACCTCGACGTTACGATGGAGCGGGCCTACTTCCGCGTGGTCACCGCCGCTGGCGCGCGTGAGGTGGTATCGGCACGTCTTCTGGTCGCGGCCGATGGGGCACATTCCGTCGTGCGCGCGGCGGCAGGCGTCGAAGCCGGCGTCGAGGACTACGAGCAGGTAGCAATTACCGCGGCAGTCGGTGCGGATCGCGCTCACGATGGCACCGCCTACGAGCGCTTCACGCCGTCGGGACCGGTGGCGGTGCTGCCGCTTCGTGGCGGCGGCTACGGCACCATCTGGTCATGCGCGCCGCAACGGGCGACGGAGCTGCTGGCGCTGGAGGATGACGTCTATCTCGATGAGCTGCAGAGCCGCTTCGGGTGGCGGGCCGGGCGATTCCGGCGCATCGGCCGCCGTGCCTCGTATCCCTTGAAGCTGACTCGCGCGACAACCACGGTCGCGCGCCGCACCGTGCTCATCGGCAATGCCGCCCAGGCGCTGCACCCGATCGCCGGGCAGGGATTCAACCTCGGGCTGCGCGATGCCGCCCTGCTTGCCGAAGTGATCGCCGGCGCCACCGGCGATGTGGGATCGGCGGAGCTGCTGCGGAAGTTCTCTGACTGGCGCGCCGCGGATCGCGGCGGCGTCGTGCGCTTCACGGACGGGCTGGTGAGGCTTTTCGGCAGCCGGATGCCCGGTGTCAGCCTCATACGCAACCTCGGGCTCCTGGCGTTCGATCTCTCGCCGCCCGCCAAGCGCGCGCTCGCGCGAGTGAGTCTGGGATTCGGCGGACCGACGCCCCGCCTGGCGCGCGGGCTGCCGCTGCAATGAGCGCCGCCACGACCTCTGCTGCGATGAGTGAGCCGCTGGACGTGCTGGTCGTCGGCGGCGGGCCCGTCGGGGCGAGCGCGGCGGCGCTGCTGCAGGTCAGTGCGAAAGGTGCCCGCAACCCTCTGCGCGTCGCGGTCCTCGAGGTCAACAGACCTGCATCGGCACCGCCCGATGCGCCCCTCGACGCGCGCGTTTCTGCGCTGTCGCGCGCGAGCGAGCGCATACTGATGGCGATCGGCGCCTGGCAGCAGATGCCGCAGTCGCGCATGCAGCCCTACGAGCGCATGCGCGTCTGGCACGAGAGTGTGCAGCCGCGAAGCGCCGACGTACTGGAATTCGACGCGGCGTACGCGGGCGAGCCGAACCTCGGCTACATCGTCGAGAATCGTCTCATCCAGACGGCAGCGCTCACGGCCTTCGAGGCCGCGGGCGGCAGAGTTATCGCGGGCGAGCTCTCGCGCCTGCGCGTACACGATCACCACGTGGAGCTGGAAACCAGCGCAGGCATTTTCGCCTGCCGCCTCGTCGTGGGTGCGGACGGCGCCCGCTCCTCGGTGCGCGAGTCGATCGGCCTTGGCGCGGAAACTTCGAGCTACCGCCAGACCGCGATCGTGGCCAACGTCCGCACGGAGCTGCCTCACGAGCGCACCGCCTGGCAGCGCTTCCTCCGCACTGGCACGCTCGCCTTCCTGCCGCTTGCCGACGGCGGCAGCTCCATCGTCTGGTCCGCCGACGATACTGCCGCTGCGCCCCTGCTCGCGATGTCGCCGACTACCTTCGAGCAGGAGCTGCTGCGTCAATCGGACGCCATTCTGGGCGCGGTAAGGCTGCGAACGGAGCGTCTGTCGTTTCCGCTACACAAGCTGACCGCACAGCGCTTCACCGCGCATCGCTGTGCGCTGATCGGCGATGCCGCGCATGTCGTACATCCGCTGGCGGGCCAGGGCGTTAACCTCGGCCTGTTGGATGCCGCGGCACTCTGCGAGTTGATTTCCGCAGCCTGCCGCATGCGCGAAGATCCCGGCGCGCAGAGCGTCCTGCGCCGCTACGAGCGCTGGCGCAAGAGCGAGATCGAGCCCATGGCTCGCGCGATCGACGGCTTCAACCGCTATCTCGCCCACGGTGTCGGCCCGCTCTCGCGCATCGCGCAGCGAGGTCTCGCGCTGGTGAACCGGAGCGACGAGGTCAAGCGCTTCTTCATCACCCGCGCCCTGGGGCTGGACGGCGAGCTGCCCAAAGTGGCGCGGCAGGGCGGGATGCTCGGTTGACGCCCGGGCATGAAGGAAAGATCCCGCCTACCGCCGGATGAGAAAAACGGCAAAGTGCCGCGCTGCCCGCGCGTCAGACTAACCTCCATCTGCAAAACGGCCCGACAAGGCCTGGCCCTCTTCGCTGCCGCGGTGCTGCCGCACTTCAGCCAGGCATTCAGCGAAATCGCGGAGCTGAATGCGAAGGCGGAGCGGCGAGCGCGGTCAACTCAGCGGAATCGCGTCGATTTTCGCCGCGCAGATGAAGTCGTTCTCCGACAGCCCCTTGATGGCGTGAGTCGTGTACTGCACGCGGCAGTAGTTGTATCCCACCTCGAGGTCCGGGTGATGATCCTCGATGTTGGCGATGTGCGCGAGCGCATTGACGAAGCTCATCGTCCGGTAGAAATCCTTGAACTTGAACTCCCGCCGCAAATACGGCCCCTCCTTGGACAACACCCAGCCGCTCGCGAGCTGCTTCACGAGCTTCTCCGCCTGCTCGCGAGAGTAGGGCGCCACGCCACCTTCACACGGCTTGCAATGTCTCTCAGCCAGCTCGCTCATAAACGCCTCCGGCAACGTCGTACAGGCAGTGTCGACCACAGCGCATCGCAAAATGATCCTGGGTTCGCCGCATGCGGCGAACGACCGCGCGGGACCGCGCGGGCTGGGTGCCCGGGCGCCAGGGACGGCCAGAGCGACGTGCACGGCGTTCCGGACAGGGTCATTTTGCGGTGCGCTCTCTCATGCCACAGCGGCCCCGGCAGCAACATTCTTCTTGTTGAACCTCCTTGCCACGTATCGCTCGAGCAGCTCCTGGAATTCCTCCGCGATCCGCTCGCCCTTCAAAGTGACCGTCTTCGCGCCGTCCTCATAAACAGGCGCCACCGGCCGCTCCCCCGTCCCCGGCAGGCTGATGCCGATGTTGGCGTGCTTGCTTTCGCCCGGCCCATTGACGACGCACCCCATGACGGCCACGGTCATATCCTCGACGCCGTCATACTCGCGCCGCCACTCCGGCATGCGGTGCCGGATATGACTCTGGATGCGCTGAGCGAGCTCCTGGAACACCGTGCTAGTGGTACGTCCACACCCCGGGCACGCAGTGACAAGCGGCAGGAACGACCGCAACCCCATGGTCTGCAGGATCTCCTGCGCCACAATCACCTCCTGCGTCCGATCCCCGCCCGGCTCCGGCGTCAGCGACACACGGATCGTGTCCCCGACACCCTGCTGCAACAGCACCGCCATCCCCGCAGTCGAGGCCACGATGCCCTTCGATCCCATGCCGGCTTCCGTGAGACCCAAGTGCAGCGGGTAGTCGCAGCGGCTCGCCAGGTCGGCGTAGATCGCAATCAGGTCCTGCACCCCGCTCACCTTGGCAGAGAGAATGATCCGGTCATGAGCCAGCCCCAGCTCCTCCGCTCGGCGCGCGCTCCCCAGCGCCGAGAGCACGACGGCGTTGCGCATGATCTGCTGCGCGCTCAGCGGTTCCGCTCTCGAGGAATTCTCGTCCATCAGTCGCGTGAGCAGGTCCTGGTCGAGGCTGCCCCAGTTGACCCCGATCCGTACCGGCTTGCCATAACGGCAAGCCGTCTCGATCATCTCTGCGAACTGCGGGTCGCGCTTGCTGCCGCGCCCGACGTTACCCGGGTTGATGCGGTACTTGGAGAGTGCCTCGGCGCAGCCCGGGTGCTCGCGCAGGAGCTTGTGGCCGTTGAAGTGGAAATCCCCGATCAGCGGCACCGTCACACCGAGCTGGTCCAGCCGGTTGCGGATGTGCGGCACCGCCTCCGCGGCTTCCGCCGTATTTACCGTAATGCGAACCAGCTCCGATCCCGCTCGGGCGAGAGATTTCACCTGCTCCGCCGTCCCCTCGACATCGGCCGTATCGGTGTTCGTCATCGATTGGACGACGATCGGCGCCGTCCCGCCCACCTGGACCGGGCCGATGGATAATGGTACGGACTTGCGACGCTGGATGGAGGACATGGTACCTGCCGGAGAAGGGCTTCCTGGGATCAGCGATTTTACATGGTATGATCCGCAGACTCCCAATTCGGTCTGTCCGGAGAGAGTCCGGCCACCGCCGGAACGCCGAAGGCGCAAGCTCCGCCCGGAAACGCTCAGGCACACGAACGGCAGATCGCGGGGGCTCTGGAGAGTGGTGGACGCCTCGGCGCCCGCCCACCGAAGGGGAGCGGCGCCCGCGGGCGCCCGATCTCTCAGGTCACCGGACAGAGGGCGGCAAGGGCATTGTGTGCCCGCTGTTCGCGATTAGACTCCGGAGCACCTGTGACGCGACGAACCTCGCTATTCGACCTGCACCAGAAGCTGGGCGCCAGGATGGTGGACTTCGGTGGCTGGGACATGCCAGTGCAGTACGGCTCCCAGATTGCGGAGCACCACGCCGTGCGGCGCGCCGCCGGCGTCTTCGACGTCTCGCACATGTGCGTCGCCGACCTCAAGGGGCCGCGCGTCAGGCCATTTCTCCTCAGGCTCCTCGCCAACGACGTCGGCAAGTTGAAAGTGCCCGGCAAGGCGCTCTACGGCTGCATGCTCAATGAGACGGGTGGCGTCATCGACGATCTCATCGTCTATTTTCTCAACGAGTCCTGGTTTCGCGCCGTCGTCAACGCCGGCACACGCGACAAGGACCTCGCATGGATGCGCCAACATGCGGGCCAGTTCGGTGTCGAGATCAGCGAGCGCACCGACCTCGCCATGCTCGCCGTGCAGGGCCCGGAGGCCCGCGGCAAGGCGGTGAAACTGCTTTCATCGACGGGTGCAACGACCGCGCTTGCACTCGAGCCGTTCTTCGGACGCGAGATCGACGGTTGGTTTGTGGCGCGCACGGGCTACACGGGTGAAGACGGATTCGAGATCATGTTGCCCACGACGGAAGCCGAGCGTGTGTGGAAGGCGTTGAATTCTGCCGGCGTTGTCTCCTGTGGCTTGGGCGCGCGCGACACGCTGCGTCTCGAGGCAGGCATGAACCTCTACGGCAACGACATGGACGAGAGCACCCACCCTTTCGAGTCCGGTCTCGGCTGGACGGTGGCGCTCGATCCGCGCGATCGGGCCTTCATCGGGCGCGAGGCGCTCGAGGCGATTCGCTCGCGGGGACCCCAGCGCAAGCTCGTGGGGCTGCTGCTGAGTGATCGCGGCGTGCTGCGTGCGCATCAGAAAGTACTCATATCCAATGCGGGGGAAGGCGAGATCACCAGCGGAACGTTCTCTCCTACCCTGGCGCACTCGATCGCGCTGGCCCGCGTGCCGGCCGCAGCGGCCTCCAGTGTACAGGTCGATATCCGCGGCACGCTGCACGAAGCGCGTGTCGTGCGGCCGCCGTTCGTCCGTCACGGCAAGGCGCTGGTCAGCTGAGCGCATTGCCTCGATTCCGAAACCTCGTTCTCATCCCATAGCCTAAGTTCCAAGAGCCCGGAGCCGCGCATGAGCAACGTTCCTTCCGATCTCAAATACACAAAAACCCACGAATGGCTGCGGACCCTGCCCGACGGCACGGTGGAGGTCGGTATCACCGATCACGCCCAGCATGCGCTCGGCGATCTGGTGTTCGTCGAGGTGCCTGCGGCGGGCCGCAAGCTCTCGGCTGGTGAGCCGTTCGCGGTCGTGGAGTCGGTCAAGGCGGCCTCCGATGTCTACTCCCCCGTCGCGGGCGAGGTGACCGCCAGCAATCCGGCGCTCGCCTCGGAGCCGGAGGCGATCAACTCCGACGCCTATGGCAAGGGCTGGCTCATGCGGCTGCGGCCGGCCGGCGGCGCGACTCCCTCGCTCCTGACGCCCGTGGAGTACCAGAAGCTGATCACCGAGGAGGGCTGATGGCTTTCATCCCTCACACCCGCGAGGATGTCGAGTCGATGCTCGCGGCCATCGGCGTCGGCAGCATCGAGCAGCTCTTCGACGAGATCCCCGCCAATCTGCGGCTGGCCGGGCTCGCAGGCGTGCCGGAAGCTTTGAACGAAATGGAGATTGGCCGCCTCATGACCGAGCGGGCGCGCCTCGATGGCCGCCCGCTCTGCTTCATCGGCGCGGGCGCCTACGAGCACCACATCCCCGCGGCCGTGTGGGCGATCGCTACGCGCGGTGAGTTCTACAGCGCCTACACGCCGTATCAGGCGGAGGCGAGCCAGGGAACGCTGCAGCTCCTCTACGAGTACCAGACCATGATGGCGAGCCTGACCGGCATGGAGGTCTCGAACGCATCGCTCTACGACGGCGCGAGCGCGATGGGGGAGGCGTGCCTCATGGCGGTGCGCGCGAATCGCGGATCACGCTCGCGGCGGATCCTCGTGCCGACCACGGTGCACCCGCACTACCGGAAGACGGCGCGGGCCGTTGCGGGCAACCAGGGCCTCGTCTTCGAGGAGCTGCCGTACTGCACGGAAGAGGGCTGCATTCCCGCCGGTGCGCTCGCTCGCTACGACGGGCAGGACATCGCCGCGCTCGTCATCCAGCAACCCAACTTCTTCGGGCGGCTGGAGGATGTCGATGCGCTCTGCGACTGGGCGCATGCGCGCAACATCCACGTGATCGCCGTTGTGAACCCCACCTCGCTCGCGCTCCTGAAGCCGCCGGGTGAGTGGGGCGCCAAGGGCGTGGACATCGCGGTCGGCGAGGGACAGCCGCTCGGAGTGCCGCTCTGCTCGGGCGGGCCGTACTTCGGCTTCATGACCACGCGGCTCGAGCATGTGCGGCAGATGCCCGGCCGCATCGTCGGGCGCACGGTGGATGCCGCCGGCCGCGCCGGGTTCACGCTGACCCTGCAGGCGCGCGAGCAGCACATCCGCCGCGCCAAGGCAACTTCCAACATCTGCACCAACCAGGGGCTGCTGGTCACGGCGGCGGCGGTCTATCTGTCCCTCATGGGGCCGGCGGGCCTGGCGCGGGTCGCCGCCGCAGCGCACGCGCGCACCCGCGAGCTCGTAGGGGCGCTGACCCGGGTGCCGGGCGTGCGCTGCCTCTTCCGCGGCCCGGTCTTCCACGAGCAGGTCATTGCGCTCGATCGCCCCGCGGCGGCCGTGGTGGAGAAGCTGTCGGCGCGCGGAATCCTCGCGGGCCTGGACCTCAACGAGCACTATCCGGAGCTCGGCCCCGCGCTACTCGTGTGCGCGACCGAGACCAAGACATCCGCCGATATCGAGCGCTACGCCACCGCGCTCGCCGAGTGCCTGCGCGCGGCGCGCGCGGCCTGAGGCTTAGAGAATCATGTCCACCCAAGTAGAGAAACCCATCTTCGAGCATTCCGTCCCGGGCCGGGGCGCCGAGGACCAATGGCCGCGCGATCCGGGACCGGACGCCGCCGAGGACTTGCCGGCGGCGATGCGCCGCGCCCGACGGCCGCTTTTGCCCGAGGTCAGCGAGCTCGAGGCGGTGCGCCATTTCACGCGCCTCTCGCAGCTCAACTTCTCCATCGATACGCATTTCTACCCGCTCGGGTCGTGCACGATGAAGTACAACCCGAAGGCCTGTAATCAGTACGCGATGCTGCCGGAGTTTCTGGCGCGCCATCCGCTCGCGCCGGAGAGCGCAGGGCAGGGGGTTCTCGCCTGTCTCTACGAGCTTCAGGAGATGCTGAAGGCGGTGACCGGGATGCAAGCGGTGGCGCTCAGCCCGATGGCGGGTGCGCAGGGGGAGTACGCCGGCGTCGCCATGATCCGCGCGTATCACCGTTCGCAAGGCGACCTCGAGCGCAACGAGATCATCGTGCCGGAGGCGGCGCACGGCACCAATCCCGCGACGGCGACCATGTGCGGTTGCCTCGTGCGCGAGGTGCCGGTGAACGCCCAGGGCGACGTCGATCTCGAGGCGCTCAAGGCCGCGGTGGGCCCCAAGACTGCCGGCATCATGCTGACCAACCCGTCCACCCTCGGCATATTCGAGCGGCGGATCGAGGAGGTGGCGCGCACGGTGCACGCGGCGGGCGGGCTCCTCTACTACGACGGCGCGAATCTCAACGCCATTCTCGGCAAGGTGCGGCCGGGCGACATGGGCTTCGATGTCATCCACGTCAACCTGCACAAGACATTCTCGACACCGCACGGCGGCGGCGGCCCCGGCGCGGGCTCGGTCGGTGTCAGCGCAAGGCTTAGCCCCTTCCTGCCGGTGCCGATCGTCGGGCGGCGGGGTGAGCGCTATTGCTGGCTGACGGAGAAGGATCTACCGCAGTCGATCGGCCGGCTCTCGGGCTTCATGGGCAACGCCGGCGTGCTGCTGCGCGCATACATCTACATGCGCATGCTGGGCCGAGAGGGGATGTCCAAGGTGAGCGAGCACGCCACGCTCAACGCCAACTATCTGCTCGCGCAATTGACCCGCGCGGGCTTCGATGCCGCCTATCCGGCGCGGCGGGCGAGCCACGAGCTCATCATCACGCTCAAGCGCCAGGCGAAGGAGCTTGGCGTCACGGCGATGGATTTCGCCAAGCGGCTGCTCGATCACGGCATGCATGCGCCGACGACTTATTTCCCGCTCCTCGTGCCGGAGTGCCTGCTCATCGAGCCGACGGAGACCGAGAGCAAGGCGGCGCTCGATGCCTTCGTCACCGCCATGAGCGAGATCCTCACGGAAGCCGTGAAAGAACCTGAGCGCGTCACTGGCGCTCCGCATACCATGCCGGTACGGCGCCTCGATGACGTGCGGGCGGCCAAGCAACTGGATCTCACGTGGAAGCCGGCCGGAGCCCATGCGATTCCCCCGAAGTCTTAGTGTTCTCCTGCTCGCCGCCTGCGTGCCGCTGAGTGTCGCTGCGGGGGCGCCGCCTCAGGTGGCCTCCCCCGCCACCGCTGCCCCCCTGGCGCGCCAGGCGGCTGCGATCGAGACCAATCCCACCTGGGCGGCCACCCTCGAGCGCATTGCGAGCAGCGTCGTCTCCATCAACGTCGATGAGGACCGCGCGTTCGACACCGATTGGAATGAGACCGCGCAGGCCACCGGCTTCGTCGTGGATGCCAAGCGCGGGATCATCCTCACCAACCGCCACGTCGTGACGCCGGGGCCGGTCACCGCCGAGGCGGTGTTCCTCGATCGCGAGGTAGTGCAGCTCTATCCGATCTACCGCGACCCGGTGCATGACTTCGGCTTCTACCACTACGACCCGAAGAAGCTGCACTACATCCAGCCGAGGCCGCTCGAGCTCTATCCCCAGGGCGCCGAGGTCGGCACGGAGATCCGGGTGGTGGGCAACAATGCCGGCGAGCAGCTCTCCATTCTCGCCGGCACGCTCGCCCGGCTCGACCGCGAGGCGCCGGATTACGGCTTCGGCAAGTACAACGATTTCAACACGTTCTACCTGCAGGCGGCCTCCGGGACTTCCGGCGGCTCTTCCGGCTCGCCGGTAATCGATATCCGGGGCCGCGTGGTCGCGCTCAACGCGGGCGGCGCCGACAACGCGGCCTCGAGCTTCTACCTCCCGCTCGAGCGGGTGCAGCGCGCGCTGAAGCTCATCCAGGAGGGCAAGCCGGTCACCCGCGGCACGCTTTACACGGTTTTCAACTACACGCCCTACGACGAGCTGGAGCGCTTGGGGCTGCCGCTGCGCATGGAGGCGGCCGTGCGCAAGCAGTTCCCGCAGCGCACCGGCATGCTGGTGGTCACGAGCGTGCTGCCGGGAACGCCGAGCGCGCTCGCGCTGCAGCCGGGCGACATCCTGCTGCGGGTCAATGGCCGTTACGTGACGACTTTCGATCCGCTGGAGGAGATTCTCGACTCCTCGGTCGGGCGGCAGATCCGGTTGGATCTCATGCGCGGCGGCCAGCCGGTTTCCGTGACGCTGCCCGTGGGCGACCTCACGGCGATCACCCCCAGCAGCTACGTGCAGTTCGGCGATGCCGTGGTCAACACGCTTTCCTACGAGGAGGCGCGTCAGCTCAACGTTCCGCCGCGCGGTGTATTCGTCGCCAACCCCGGGTACGTGTTCGGCGCGGCCGGCATTCCGCGCGGCGCGGTGATCACGGGAATCAACAACTCCCCGATCGACGACCTCGAGGCCTTCCGCAAGGCGCTGAGTCAGCTCGGTAGCGGTGACTACGCCAACGTCCGCTTCACCACCGTCGACGATCCGAACGGCAGCCACCTCGGCTCCTTCCGCATGGATCGGCTGTGGTACCCCGCGGACCATTGCGTACGCGACGATACGCTCGGCACCTGGCCGTGCACGCCGCTCGCCGCCGGGCCGCCACCCAAGCCCGACCCGGTGAGCTCCACGCGCTTCCCGAAGTATCAGGACCCGCGGCTCACCGCGCTCGCGCCATCGCTCGCGACGGTGACCTTCACCATGCCGTATTCGGTGTCGGGCGTGACCGAGCACTACTACCACGGGACCGGCCTCGTCGTAGATGCGCAGCGAGGCCTGGTGGTGGTCGACCGGGACACGGTCCCGGTCTCCCTCGGGGACGTCACGGTGACGTTTGCTGGCACCGTGCAGGTGCCCGGACGCGTCGTGTACGTCGATCCGATACATAACTTCTCGATCGTCGCCTACGATCCGAGGCTCATCGGCACGACACCGGTCAGGTCCGCGACGCTGAAGCCGGAGAAGCTCACGCCCGGCGAGCCGATCTGGGTCGTGGGCCTGGGCGACGACAGTGAGATGCACTCACGCGCCACGCAGATCGCGAGCATCGACCCGCTCTCGCTGCCGCTCTCGCGCACCATGCGCTTCCGCGACACCAACATTGAGACCGCCGGTCTCGTCAACCCGCCCAGTGATTTCGATGGCGTCCTCGCCGATGCCGCCGGCAACGTGGTCGGCACGTGGTCGAGCTTCGCGTACGACACCGACAACGGTGTCGCGCAGGCGCTGCGCGGCGTGCCGATCGACGTCGTCGCGGACATGGTCAATCGCGTGCGCAGCGGGGGGACGCTGCATTCTCTCGATGTCGAGCTCGATCTCGAGCCGCTGGCCAGCGCGCGTCAGATGGGTCTCTCGGCGGCGTGGACGGCGAAGCTCGCCACACACAGCCCCACGGCGCGACAGGTGCTCACGATCGTGCGCACCGTCGGCGGCTCGCCGGCGTCCTCGCTCCTGCAGCCGGGCGATCTCGTACTGGCGCTCGATGGCAGGGTGGTCACCGATTTCCGCGAGGTCGAGCAGGCGGCCGCGGATCGCACCGAGGTGCAGGTGACGGTGTGGAGAGGTACCGGCGAGCAGACGCTCACGGTGCCGACGGTGGCCCTGTCCGGGGCGGGACTCAAAAGAGTGGTGCAATGGGCGGGCGCGACGCTGCAGGCGCCCTTCCAATCCATGCGCGCGCAGCGGGGCGTTCCTCCTGTTGGCGTTTACGTCGATTTCTTCGCATACGGCTCGCCCGCCGCACGCTATGGGCTTTACCCGGGACGGCGCATCGTGCAGGTGGATGGCGTGCCGACTCCGGATCTCGACGCCTTCCTCAAGGCCGTGGCGGGTCGCCCCGACCGCTCGTCGCTCAGGCTGACGACGATCGCCTGGAACAATGCGGCGGAGGTGATCACCCTGAAGCTCGACAAGCATTATTGGCCTGCCTACGAACTCCTCAAGACGCCAGACGGGTGGGTACGGCGCTCACTGGATTGAGTCAAACTGTCGTGAAAATGCAACGGCTGGGTTGAGCCGCGGGATCGGCGGCCGGCCTTGCTAAAATCCCCATCATGGTTCGAGTGGTCAGAGCAACCCAGGTCGAGATCGAGACCGCCGTGCAGGCGCTGCGCGACGGCGAGCTCGTCGCTTTTCCGACGGAGACGGTCTATGGACTTGGCGCCAACGCGCAGAATCCCGCCGCGGTCCGCAAGATCTTCGAAGTCAAAGGCCGGCCCAGCAACCATCCGGTCATCGTGCACCTCGACAGCCCGCGTTTTCTGCATCGCTGGGTGCGGGAGGTGCCGGAGAGCGCCATGCGCCTCGCGGAGCGCTTCTGGCCCGGACCGCTGACCATGGTGATGTCTCGCGCCGCCAACGTGCACGACGTCGTGACCGGCGGACAGGACAGCGTCGCCATTCGCGTGCCTTCGCACCCGATGGCCCAGCAGCTTCTCACAGCCTTCGGCGGCGGCATCGCGGCGCCTTCCGCCAATCGTTACGGCAGGCTCTCGCCGACACGCGCGGAGCACGTGCGCGAGGAGCTCGGCGAGCAGGTCAGGGTCATCCTCGACGGCGGCGAGTGTCAGATCGGGCTGGAGTCAACCATCATCGCCTTCCAGGGACAGAGCGTGCGCTTGCTGCGCCCCGGTGCGATTACCGCGGCGCAGATCCGACAAGTCATAGGTGAACTCCTGATAGGGGCGGACGTAGAGTCGCCGCGTGTTCCCGGCGGAACCGCAGCCCATTACGCACCGACGACGCTTTTGACCATCGTGCCTTCCGGGGCGGTCGATGCGCGCGCCGCCGCGCTCTCTGAGGGAGGTCGACGCGTGGCAGTGCTGGCCCAGCGGCTGCCGCTCAAGGCGCACAAATATGTCACCTGGATCAACGCCGGCCGCCGTCCGGAGCAGTACGGACACGATCTCTACACGAACCTGCGCACGCTCGATAAGGCGGGCTGTCAGCAGATCCTGGTCCAGGACGTGCCCGAGGGGGAGCGGTGGACCGCGATTCGCGACCGGTTGCTGCGGGCGGCCTCGAGCATCAGCGAGAGCGACGACACCGGCTCGATGGCGGTCTTGCCGTAAAGTCGTGACCCGCCGTCCTCGCTTCGTTGATCCGTTCCAGCCGGCGGAGGTGCGGCGGCTGGTCCGTCAGTTTGGCTCGCCGCTCGTCATTCTCGACTGCGAGCGGGTGCGGGTGCAGTTCAGGAAGCTCCGCGCGGCGCTGCCCGGTGTCGATCTGCACTACGCGCTGAAGCCCATGCCGCACGCGGCCGTGGTGCGCACGGTGCTCGGCGAGGGCGGCTTTCTCGATCTGGCGACGACCGGCGAGATGCACCTCGTGCGACGTCTCGGCGTCGGTCCCGACCGATGCATTCACACGCATCCCATCAAGCGTCCGCAGGACATCCGCAATGCGCTCGATTTCGGCCTCCGCACCTTCGTGGTGGACAATCCCGATGAGGTGCGAAAGTTCGAGCGCATCGCGGACCGGGTCGAGTTGTTGTTGCGAGTCTCGTTTCGCAGTCCCGGCGCGATTTGCGATCTGTCGCGCAAGTTCGGTTGCGATCCGGAGGATGCGCTGGCGCTGGCGCGGCTAGCCGCGGAGCTGGGCATTACCGTGCGCGGCCTGTCGTTTCACGTGGGCTCGCAGGCGGCGGACTCGGCGAAACACGTCGAGGCCATCCAGGCCTGCTCGAAGCTCATGTCTGCCGCTCGCAAGTCGAAGCTTGGGCCGCTCGACACACTCGATATCGGCGGCGGCTTTCCGATCGATTACGCGCAGCCGGTGCAGGACATCGGCCGCTTCTGCGAGCCGCTGCGCGAGGCGCTGGGCAAGCTCCCCAAGCGGGTGCGCGTGATCGCCGAGCCCGGCCGTTACATCGTGGGGCCGGCGGTGATCGTTGTCGCCTCCGTCATGGGGCGCGCGCGCCGCGAGGGGCATTGGTGGTACTACCTCGACGATGGTCTTTACGGCTCCTACAGCGGCCAGCTCTACGATCATGCGCGCTATCCCGTGGAGCCGTTGCGCGATGGCGAGGAGCGGCTGCCCTCGGTGCTGGCGGGGCCCACCTGCGACAGCATCGATGTGATCGCGGAGAATCTTTTGCTGCCGCAGCTGGAGACGGGTGACCTCATCGTCGGCAGGGCGATGGGCGCCTACACGTGGGCCAGCGCCTCGGAGTTCAACTTCTTTCCCAAGGCAACGGTGGTCGCGGTGAATGCCACGCCCGGTGACACCGGTACGGTGATGCCGTTCCCGCTGTGAGCGGCAGGCCCAAATCGCCGCCCACCGCACATCCTCCGCCCGAGCGTCGCCGTACAATGCTCCCGCGACCCAGGCACGATGCCCGGATTCAGCGCATCAAAAAGCGGAGGTGGCTTGATTCGTAACGTGGTCTTCGACATCGGCTGGGTATTCGTCCACCTGGATCACCAGCCATTCCTCGATTTCCTGTCCTCTCATGGGGCCGACGCGCCGGACCTTCATTCCGTGCTCGAGCGCCTCGCGCTCGAGGATCACGAGTGCGGGCGCATGGATGGGCAGGGACTGCTCGAGCGCTGCATCGCGCTGGCGCAGCGGCCGATGAGTCTCGAGGCCGCGCACGCGAGCTGGGTGGACATGTTCGAGCTGCAGCCGGCGATGGTGGACCTCGCCCGCCGGCTCAGCGAGCACTACCGCGTCTATCTCCTTTCCAACATCGGCGACCTGCACTGGAAGCATCTGTCGCGTGAATATCAGCTGCACCGCATCGGCCACGGCGCGCTGCCCTCGTTCGTCGCCGGCGTGATGAAGCCGCAGGAGGGTATCTACGTCGAGGCCGAGCGGCGTTTCGCGCTGACGCCGGCAGAGACGGTATTCATCGATGATCGGGCGGAAAATATCGCCGCTGCGCGGCACCGCGGTTGGTACGGTATCGTGCACAGCGGGTACGACACGACGGTCGGGGCGCTTCGCGAGCTGGGCGTGAACTGTTGAGTATGAAGAACGAAACCAAGCCCGCGCCGGAGACGGCGATTCACCGGCAGGTGGCCGCCGCCAGGGCCGGCCGCGAGCCGCGCGTCATCGCGCGCCTCTTCTCCGGTTGGGCCGTGTTCGGGGAGCGGCAGTTCCTGCGCGGTTACGCCTTGTTTCTTCCCGATCCGGTCGTACCCAGCCTCAATGCCCTCGGCGCGCACGAGCGCACGCTCTTCCTGCAAGACCTCGCGCGACTGGGAGATGCGCTGCTCAAGGTCACGGGAGCGGATCGCATCAACTACGCCATCCTCGGCAACCTCGAGCCCGCGCTCCACGCCCATGTCATTCCGCGCTACGCCGATGAGCCGGCGAAGCTGAAGACGAGCCACCCCTGGGCTTACGACTGGGAGGCGGCGCCGCTGTTCGATCGCGCCGCGTATCAGGAGCTGGCGGAAGCGCTGCTGAGAGAGCTCTCGCGCATGGGCGTTACCAAGCCGATGCGCTTCGACCCTGGAGCCAACAACTCCGCTCCTGCCTGATCGTCGCGTTCCCCTTGCAATCGATGGCGCTCGAGCTTACGCTATCGCAAACAATTACATGTTACCGCTCTCGCGACCGCCAGTGAGAGCCCGCAGACCGACGTCGGGGGTCGACCGTCATGGCCAGGGTATCGAGACCGTCGCGCGTGGTCGCGCCCTGCGCGGTCATCATGGTGCTGAGCGCGTGCGGTGGCGGAGGGTCATCCGGGAGTTCCCCCACTGTCACGACATACGAGGCTGCGGCAACTGCTGCAAGCGGCGGGACCGTCTCGCCGTCGGGCGCGATGGTGAATGCCGGGGGTACGACGACGTTCACCGTCACACCGAAGAGCGGCTACATCATCACCGGCGTGATCGGCTGCGACGGCACGCTGTCCGGCAACAGCTACACCACCGGCGCGATCAACGCCAATTGCACCGTGACGGCGAGTTTTGCGGCCGTTTTCACTTGGGTCAGCGGTTCCGATGTCTCGGATGCAAATGGGGTATACGGTACCCAAGGCGCGGCCGCGGCCGGCAATGTGCCGGGCGCGCGCCACGCCCCGGTCAGTTGGACGGATGCCTCCGGCAACCTGTGGCTGTTTGGGGGATATGGGGTGGGGTCACCGATTTTCACCGACCTGTGGGCGTATTCGCGGTCGAGTGGTGAATGGACCTGGGTCGGCGGCTCCAACACCACCGACGCGACCGGTGTCTACGGGGCGCAAGGCGTCGGCGCGGCTACGAACGTGCCGGGTTCACTTGGCGCTGCGGTCAGTTGGACGGACACCAGCGGCAACCTATGGATGTTCGGGGGTTACGGCTACGATTCCACCGGCACGCGTGGCTGGTTGAACGCCATTTGGAGGTATTCTCCGGCAAGCGGCCTGTGGACCTGGGTGGGCGGCTCCAACATCGTGAACGCCAAGGGGGTCTACGGCACCGAGGGCATGGCCGCGGCCACGAACGTGCCGGGAGCGCGTGCCGGGGTCGGTCGGGCCGACGCCAACGGAAACGTGTGGCTGTTCGGGGGATACGGCTACGATTCCGTGGGGAATGCCGGTCGCCTGAACGATCTGTGGAAGTACTCTCCAGCGAGCGGCGAGTGGATCTGGGTAGGCGGATCCAGCACCGTGAGCGCGATTGGGGTCTACGGCGCTCAAGGGGTCGCCGCGGCCACGAACATCCCCGGCGCCCGTAGCGGTCAGGCCATCCTGCTGGATGACAACGGCAACCTCTGGGTGTTCGGGGGAGTTGGGTACGACTCCACGGGGGCCCTGGGTTACTTGAACGATCTGTGGGAGTACTCGCCGGCGAGCGGCATGTGGACCTGGGTCGGCGGCTCCAATACCGTGAACGCAAAAGGGGCCTACGGCACTCAAGGTGCCGCCGCGACCACCAACGTGCCGGGAGCACGTGCTGCTGCGGCTGCTTGGACCGACGCCAGCGGCAACATGTGGTTGTTCGGGGGGACCGGCTACGATTCCACGGGCACTTTTGGTGAGCTGAACGATCTGTGGGAGTATTCACCATCGAGCGGGCAGGCGACCTGGGTCGCCGGTTCCAACACCGCGAATGCCACCGGGATCTACGGCACTCTGGGTGTTGCCGCGGCCACGAACGTGCCGGGAGCACGTGATGCAACGGCCAGTTGGACAGATGCCAGCGGGACCCTATGGCTGTTCGGAGGCGAGGGTTACAACTCCACCGGCGCCGACCCCAACGCCCCTGAGTGGAACGATCTGTGGAAGTATCCCACTCAGTGAGTCAGCTTGCCGCAGCGCCGGCGCCGTTGGCGGATGCGGTCGGGGACTCGTTGTGCGCCGCGGCGGCGAGCGGCAGGCGCACCACGAACTCGCTGCCGCGGCCGGGGCCTTGGCTGAAGGCCGCGACGGAGCCTCCATGCAGGACGAGGAGGCGCTTCGCGAGCGCAAGTCCGATGCCGAGGCCGCCCTGCGAGTGCGACTCGCTCCGGTTGATCTGAACGAACATCCCGAAGATGGCATCGAGCTTGTCCGATGGGATACCGAGCCCAGTATCCTTCACGCGCACGACCGCTTGACCGCGCTCCGGCGCGAGGCTGATCTCGATGCGACCGCCGGGGTCGGTGTACTTGCGCGCATTGTCGAGCAGATTGCGAAAGATCTGTGTCAGGCGCACCGGGTCGCCGTCGACGACCAGCGGCTCGGCCGGCAGGATCGCCTCGAGGCTCAGACCCGCCGCTGCGGCCTGAGGATGCTTGACCTCCAGGATGTCACCGATCAGCGCGCCGAGCTCGGTGGGCGCCCGGCGAAGCTCGATCTTGCCGCGGGCGATGCGACTCGCATCGAGGAGATCGTTGATCAGGCGGATGAGGTGCTCGAGCTGCCGTTCCATCGAGGCGCAGGTTCGTGGCAGCAGCTCCGCGGTTCCGTTGCCGCGCTTGATGAGGTCGAGTCCGCTGCGCAGCGGCGCGAGCGGGCCGCGCAGCTCGTGGGCAAGCAGCGCGAGGAACTCGTCCTTCTGCCGATCGGCTTCCCTGAGCTCGATCATCCTGCGGTTGCTCAGATAGAACACCAGCCCGAGCAAGGCGGCGGCGATCAGAGTCGGCGCGACCATCGCCGCGATCGTCGTATGGGAGCTGCGCTCCGACTCTTCGGCACGCCGATCGAGGATCGCGTACTCCGCGGCCTGAATGGCGGCTACCTGGGTGCGGATCTCACCCATCAGCGTCTTGCCGGCGCGCGCACGAACGATCGCCAGCGCGGCAGCGTGATCGCCCGCCTTCTCCAGCGAGATCGTACGCCCGAGCTCGGCGAGCTTGAGGTCGATCTCCTTGCGAAGCGTCGCGATGCGCGACCGCTGGCCCGCGCCCGGAGCGACTTCGCGCGTCAGCGTTGCGAGCTCTCCGTCGATGCGCTGCGTGGCGTCACGGTAGGCCTGCGGATACGCGTTGTCCCTGGTGAGGAGATAGCCCTGTTGACTCCTCTCGGTGTCCCGCAGCGTCGAGAGGAGCCTCGTGAGGTCGACGATTGCGACGTCCGAGTGCGCGACCAGGCGCTCGTTCGCGATCAGACGTTGCGCGTTCAGATAGCCCATGAGCGCGCCGCCAATGAGAACGGCGAGCATGATCCCGAAACCCCAGATCGGCAGGTTGCGACGCAGGTTGAAGGAGCTCGGCACTCTGGTAACAACTGTCAAGCTTACGCCACGGGCCCCATCCGCGACGTCAGCTTCCAAAGACATCGCACCAGTCAGTCCGGCATGGACCCCACCCGCCCTATGAGCGTTTCTTCGAACCCGAAGTTCCGCAGGTCACGCACGCGTTCGGGATAGAGAATGCCGTCGAGGTGATCGACCTCGTGCTGCACCACGCGCGCGTGGAATCCCTCCACAGTCCGCTCGAACGGCGTGCCCTCGAGATCGAATCCCCGATATCGCAGCTTTCTGAACCGGGGCACGAGTCCCCGCAGGCCCGGAACCGAAAGGCAACCCTCCCAGTCCTCTTCCTGCTCATCACCCAGCGCAGTCAGCTCAGGATTGACGAGGACGGTGTGAGGGATCGGTGACGCGTCCGGATAGCGCGGATTGGAGGTGACCTCGAAGATAACGACGCGCAGGCCGACGCCGATCTGCGGCGCGGCGAGGCCGGCGCCGTTGAGTGCCCGCACGGTGTCGTTCATGTCCTCGACGAGCGCGGTGAGCTCCGCATCGAAGCGCTGCACGGGCGACGCCACCTGCCTGAGCAGCGGCTCGCCCATCTTGAGCACGGGTCGCACGGCCATGCCGGGGACTGTAGCACTTTGGCCGCCGGCCGAGCGTGGTCGCGCAAAGCGCGCGTCGCGAGGGTGGCGGTGCTGCTACGATGTCGCTCCGACGCTCGAGCCCAACCCATGCGGATCAAGCTGCGCACGCGCCTGCACCTGGTGGTCACCGGTCTGACCATCGTATGGGTGGTCGTCCTGCTCGCGTCGGAGGTGCAGATCACGCGGGCGCGCGTGCGCGAGGATACCGAGGCGGCGAATCAGGTCGCCACGCAACTCCTCGGACGCCTGGTCAACATCTACTGGCGCGCCGGCGGCCCGCAGATCGTGACCGATTTCCTGACACAACTCGGGCACGTGCGCTCCAACGCCATCGTGCTGAGGTATCCCGGCGGTCCCGTGCTCTATCACTCGCCGCCCGCCACCTACAAGGCAGGCCGCAATGCGCCGGCCTGGTTCGCGCACCTCGTGGCGCCGATCGCTCCGCGGTACATCTTTCCACTTCCCTCGGGCCTCGAGCTCATCGTCCAGGCCGAGACATCGCGCTCCACCCTCGATGGCTGGGATGCGATCACTCGCCTCCTCGCGATAGCCGCCGCCATGCTCCTCATCGTCAACGGCCTGGCGCTCTGGATCGTCGAGCGCGCCGTGGCGCCCGTCATGATCGAGCAGCGGCTCGACGAGGAGCGACGCCTGATTGCGCGCGAGCTGCACGACGAGTTCGGCCAGTCGGTCACGGCGATCCGCAGCCTCGCGCAGGCGATCGCCGGGCAGTCGAGCCAACCCGTCATGCAGGAGGCGGGGCGCCTCATCTCGGAGGAAGCGGCGCGCCTCTACGACGCCATGCATGGGCTCATCCCCAGGCTGGCGCCGGCGTCACTCGACGCGCTGAGCCTGGCGGAGGCCCTGGAGGGCCTGGTGCGCGATCTGCGCAGGCGCAATCCCTCCATCATGCTTTCCCTGCGGCACGAGCTGGCTTTCGATCCTGGTCCGAGCGTCTCCCTCGCGGCTTACCGGGTCGTGCAGGAGGGACTCGTCAATGCTTTGCGGCACGCGTATCCGTCGCGCGTCGACGTCGAGCTACGCGCTGACCCCCGTTGCCTCGTGGTGACGGTCACCGACGACGGCGCGGGACTACCCGAGAACTGGTCGCGGCCAGGACATTTCGGACTGCGAGGGCTCGGCGAGCGGGTCGGGCATCTCGGCGGCACCCTGACGCTGCGCAAGGGCGACCGTCGCGGCACGCTGCTCGCCGCAGAGATCCCCCTCGCCGCATTGTCGCGGGTCAGTCCATGATCCGGGTTCTCCTGGTCGACGATCACGCGGTGGTGCGGACCGGATTCCGGCTGCTTCTGCAGGTGAGCCGTGATGTGGCCGTCGTTGGCGAGGCCGACTCAGGCGAGGCCGCCTGCCAGCACTACGCCGAGCTGTCACCTGATGTCGTGGTCATGGATATCGCCATGCCCGGCATGGGCGGCGTCGAGGCCCTGCGGCGCATCCGCGTCCGTGACCCGCAGGCACGGGTGCTCGCGCTCTCGGCGCACGATGATCCGATGCACGCGCGCAGGGCGCTGGGCGAGGGAGCGCTCGGATTTCTCTCGAAGCGCAGCGCGCCCGAGGCGTTGCTTGAGGCGATCGCGGCCGTGGCGGCCGGCAAACGCTACATCGACCCGCGCGTGGCGCAGAGACTCGCGCTCGATGGGCTAGACGGCACGGACTCATCGTCGATCAGGCGGCTGTCGGAGCGGGAGTTCGACGTGTTCATCCGGCTGGCGCGCGGCGCCCGCGTCCAGCACATCGCCGAGGACCTGAGGCTCTCCGCTTCGACGGTGGGCACGCATCTCTATAACGTCAAGCAGAAACTCGGCGTCTCGAACCAGTCCGAACTCACCCTCATCGCCATCCGGTATGGGCTCATCGAGGTGTGACAAATCGTCTGGAGCGATTTTACTCGGTGCATCCCTGCACCTCGGTCCTGCGGACCCGCCCGGCAGAGCCGGGCGTTCAAAATCCGCTCCGGCGGATTTTGTGGACGGCGGCAGCCGGCCCGAAGGGGTTTCCCGGTGAACCTCCGCTCGCGAATACGGGCGCTCAGAGGGCGCAGGGACGGAGCCTCGCAACGGGGCCTCGGCAGAGGCCTGAACGCCGGCCCGGCGATGGGTCAGCCTCTCCAGGGAGCGTCTGGCAGCGGCTTTCGCGATATGCTTACACCAGAGGGGGGTCTCACGCCGCCCCTGGCGGCGGAACCGTTCGCAATCGCAGGTCCACTCGATGCGCTCGCTGGTTTGCAGCACCTGCACGGTGCGGCTGGAGAATACGTACGTGCCGAGGACCGTGGCCTCGCCGCGGGGACCTTGGCGTTTGGGGATCCGAAAGGGCATGAATCCGAGCATACCGCTGCCCGTTTGTGGAACGTCTGTGGAATAGCTGTGCAGTACCTGTGATGTGATGATCCCAATGCGGAAAGAAGAAGAAGAGGCGGACCCGAAGAGCGGCGACGGCCGCCTCCTCGATCTTGCGCTCGCGGAAGTCCGTCGCCTGGGGGACTTCACCACCAAACCGCGCGTCCTCCTCATCACGGGCATCGCCATCCTGGTCGGCACTGCCGGTGTGATCGCGGGCTTCGTCCTTCTCGATCTCATCCGCCTCTTTACCGCGCTCGCCTACTTCGGGCGCCCGACGCTGGCTCACTTGCGCCTCGGAACCTCGCCCCTCGGATGGGCCGCGGTCGCCGTGCCGGTGGTGGGCGGGCTCATCGTCGGTCTGATGGCCCGCTACGGCACCGACAAGATCCGCGGGCACGGTATACCGGAAGCGATCGAAGCCATCCTGCTCGGTCGCAGCCGCCTGGACATCAAGGTGGCAATACTCAAGCCCCTGTCCTCGGCGATCGCGATCGGCACGGGCGGCCCGTTCGGCGCCGAGGGTCCCATCATCATGACGGGCGGCGCGATCGGCTCGCTCATCGGCCAGGCGCTGCCCATCACCGACGGCGAGCGCAAGACGCTCCTCGTGGCCGGAGCGGCCGCCGGCATGACCACCGTGTTCGGGACGCCGATCGCCGCGATGATGATCGCCGTCGAGCTGCTGCTCTTCGAGTGGACGCCGCGCAGCTTCATTCCGGTCGCGGCCGCCGCGATCACGGCGGCGATGGAGCGGCCCTGGCTCGGACTGCAGCAGCCGCTCTTTCCCTTCCACGGCGGCATGCATATCTCCGTCGCCGGGCTTTTCTGCTGGGTGCTGATCGGCCTCGTGTCCGGATTGCTCTCGGGCGGACTGACGCGTCTCGTCTACGCCTGTGAGGATCTCTTCCTCAAGTTGCCGATCCACTGGATGTGGTGGCCGGCGATCGGCGGCCTCGTGGTGGGCATCGGCGGCCTGATCGACCCGGATGCGTTGGGCCTCGGATATCACGACATCACCACCATGCTGCAAGGCGGCACCCTCCCGGCAGTCGGGGTGCTGCTGCTCGTGGTGAAGGCGGTGATCTGGGCGATGGCGCTCGGCTCCGGCACCTCGGGCGGCGTGTTGGCGCCGCTTCTCATCATGGGCGGCGGCCTCGGCGCGGCGCTCACACCCTGGCTGCCCGCCGCGAGCGGCGGCTTCTGGCCGCTGCTCGGCATGGCCGCCATCCTCGGCGGCACCATGCGCTCGCCGCTCACGGCGACTTTCTTTGCGGTCGAGGTAACGGGCAACACGCACGTGCTGCTGCCGCTTGCGACCGCCTGCATCACCTCGCATCTCGTGACGGTGCTGTTGTTGAGGCGCTCCATCCTGACGGAGAAGATCGCAAGGAGAGGGCACCACCTGCTGCGCGAGTATCGGGTCGACCCGTTCGCGCTGGCCACGGTGAGCGAGGTGATGACGCGCGAGGTGCAGACGCTTCCGGCCAACAGGACTCTCGAGCAGACGCTCGCCTTCCTCGCCGATCCCGCGACGCATCACCCGAGCTTCCCGGTCATCGACGAGGAGCGGCGGGTGCTCGGTGTCGTCGATCCCCCGCTGGTGCAGTCATGGCTGCGCGCGGGCAAGCCGCCGGAATCAGTCATCGGCGCCTTGCTGGTGGGCACTACCGTGCCGCTCGCGCATCCGGACGAATACCTGGAGGGCGTGATCACCCGCATGACCAAAACCAACGCCGGGCACGTCCCCGTGATATCGCGCGAGGACTCGAGGCTGGTCGGTTATCTCAGCTGGCGGGACCTGCTGCGCGCCTGGGAGCAGGCCCAACAGCAGGAGGTGCGCCGCACGCTGTTCTATCACTTCGGCCGCCACGTCGAGGTGGCGTCATCCGGGACGGGAAACGCGGAAAAAACCTGACGTCAGCCGATGTCGGCGAGGGCGGCGGGCACATGCCGCCGCAGCAGCACGTTCCGCGCTTGCCACTGCGCCGCCGCATCCAGTGTCTCCAGGAAGCGCACTTCCCCGCCGGCCAGCGTGGCGAGCGGCAGACCATCGCGATAGAGCACCCTGTTGCCGGCGAGCGCCGGCAGTCGTGGCCCGGGTGTCAGGATACCGAGCAGGTTGAGCGGATCGGCCGCGCAGAGCGACAGCCACTCGCCCTCGCCGGGGCGGCGGCGCATCTCGCGCAGGAGCCCCACAGCCTCGGGCGCGGCGAACTGCTCGCCCGAGAGCCCGGCGACGAAGCGGCCCCCGCGGATCTCGCCTCGAGCCTCGAGGCGCCGATAGCAGAAGAGGAGCTCGCGCCAGGGCGGCAGCCAGTCGGCCTCGCGCGCGATGAGGCGCCAGAAGACGACGCCCCAACGCCGCAGCAGTCCGCGAGCGACGAGCTCCGTGGTCTCGGCGTCCGTGCGGCCGGATGTGGTGCTTTGCTCCCTGCGCACGAGCGCCCAGCGCCCGGCTGAATCCATGCCGAAGAGCGCCCGTCGCCTGCGGCGCAAACCCGTGGCGGACCTCCGGCGGTCCGAAGGAACCAACAGGGCGCGAAGTCCGCCGAAGCTGTCGGAGTTGACGAGGCCGAGCCCGACGAGCTCCGCCAGCCCTTCCTCCGCCTGCGACGGCAGGAGCCCGGTACCCTCCACGATCTCATCGAAGAACGAGGCGCCCTGAGCGCTGAGGTGCGCCAACACCCGGCGGCCATTCGAGGATGGCGTGCCGGCATCGACGGGCTCTGCAAGTCCCGCCCAGGCCCGCAGGTGCCGCCTACCAACGAGTGCGATGGGGGTGCCCCGGACCGGGCCCGCGGCCGGCCCGGATTCTCTGCGCCGGGCAAGCCGCGTCCATACGAAGCGGCCGGCGAGGCATTGCTCATCGAGCCACGCCGGGTCGTACTCGTTGATACGCGCCGGCAGGATCTCTGTTTCCCACGCGCCCGCCGGCGCCTCGAAGCCCTCGAGCTGCATGAGGACGGCGGCGACAGCGTCGGGCCCTTCCATGCGCGCCCGCGGCGCGGCCCGCTGCCACTCGAGGAGGAAGCGCAAGAAGTCGAGGGGCGCGACCGGCTCGATCTGCGCGCGCAGGCGCTTCACGGTGTAGCGATGGATGCGCGCGAGCAGCCCGCGCTCGCACCATTCCCCACCCTCCGGCGCCTCGGCGGTGAACCGGCCATGCATCGCCGACCCTTCACTCTGTAGCGCGGCGAGGGCTGACGCCATTCGACCGGCGGAGACGCCGATCGGGCCCCCCAGGGCCGCGGCGGACACTGGGCCGAGGCCCTGCAGGCGGCCGCGCGCGAGCTCGATGAGCGCCTCATCCGCGCTCCAGGACGCCGAGTACTCAGCCGGGGCATCGATGGGCGGCTCGGGCCGTACCCCTGGGATGAGGGCCTGCAACAGCGGCAGGCGCTCGGCGGCGACCCAGAGCGTCGCGCTCCCCAGCCTCAGGCGGGCAGCCCTGCGGGTGGCGGCCAAGATGTCGGCCCATCCGCCCCAGCCGGCTCTCATGCCGATCTCGGCCTCGGTCATGAACGTGAGCCAACAAAGCGCATCGTGCAGCTCGTCGGCATCGGCCGCATCGGGCCAGGCTTCCTCACGCACCCGGGCGATGGCCGCGGGATCGAGGGCGCCGAGATCGCCGGCCGCGCCTGGATCGAGCCAACGGCGACTCAACACCGCCTGCGTGCGCCGCTCCTCGAGCGGGGCGTCGTCGAGGAATGCGTAGGGCCGTGCCGACAAAACCTCCAGGGCGAGCGGCGAGGGCTCGGTGAGATCCCGGGCGATCACGCGGATGGCGCCGCTCTCGAGACTGCGCAGCAGCGCCTCCAGTCCCTCGATGTCCATTGCCTCCTCCAGACAGTCGCGGATCGCCTGCCGGACGAGCGGGTGGTCGGGGATCTCGAGCTCGCCGGAGAGGTTCTCGGCGCACGCTTGGCTGTCGGGAAACACCGCGGCCAGGAGGTCCTCCGCCGCCATGCGCGCGAGCGGTGCCGGCACCTTGCGGCCGCCGCGAAACCGCGGCAGCGCGAGCGCAATCGCGGCGCTCCAGCGCCAGCGCGCGGGGAACATCGGCGCCGCGCACAGCGCCTGCACCAGGAGCGGGCGCACCGTGTTGGAATGAAGATAGCGCGCCACCTCCTCGAGCTCGAAGCTGTGCGCGGTCGTGAGCGAGAGCACGACCGCATCCTCGGTGGCCGCCGCCTGCAGCTCGAAGTTGAACGAGCGGCAGAAGCGCTTGCGCAGCGCCAGCCCCCAGGCGCGGTTCACCCGGCTGCCGAAGGGCGAGTGGATGACGAGCTGCATGCCGCCCGCCTCATCGAAGAAGCGCTCGAGGACCACCGTCTCCCGCGTGGGCAGGGCGCCGAGCGCCGCGCGCGCGGCGGCGAGATAGCCCGCCGCCTGCACCGCTGCCGGGCCGGCCACGCCGACTTCGCCGCCGAGCCAGCTGACCGCCGCCTCGAGACCGCCGTCGAGCCGGCTCTCGATCTCATGGCGGAGCCGCGAGACGCCCTGCGACAGCTCGTCCGACCGGCCGGGCGCCTCGCCGAGCCAGAAGGGAATCGAGGGCGGTTGTCCGTGGGCATCCTCGACCCGCACGGTGCCCTGCTCAACGCGCAGAATCCGGTACGAGGTGTTGCCGAGTTGGAATACGTCGCCCTGGAGGCTCTCGACCGCGAAGTCCTCGTTGATCGTACCGACGGGCTGCGCTTGTGGCTCGAGCAGCACCGTGTAGTCGGCCGTGTCGGGTATCGTCCCGCCGGAGGTCAGCGCGGTGAGGCGCGCGCCGCGCCGTGCGCGCACCCTGCGGTTGACCGCATCGTAGTGGATGAGAGCGCCGCGGCGGCCGCGCCGCGTGGTGAAGCCGTCGGCGAGCATGCGTACCACGGCATCGAGCTCGGTGCGCTCGAGGCCCCGGTAGGGATAGGCGCCCTGTAGCAGGGCGAAGAGCTCGTCGAGGTCCCACTCGCGCGCGGCGACCTCGGCGACGATCTGCTGCGCGAGCACATCGAGCGGCTTCGCGGGAATTCGCAGTTGGTCGAGCTCCCCGCGCCGCACGCAGTCGAGCAGCGCCGCGCACTCGAGCAGATCATCGCGCGAGAGCGGGAAGAGCCGGCCTTGCGGCGTTCCGCCCAGGCTGTGCCCGGAGCGGCCGACGCGCTGCAGCAGGGCCGCGATGGACCTCGGCGAGCCGAGCTGACAGACGAGGTCCACCTCGCCGATGTCGATCCCCAACTCGAGCGATGCGGTGGCGACCAGCGCCTTGAGCTCCCCGCGCTTCAGGCGCGACTCCGCCGACAACCGCAGCTCCTTCGCCATGCTGCCGTGGTGAGCGGCGACCTGCGTCTCGCCCATGCGCTCGGACAGGTGGCGCGCGACCCGCTCGGCGTGCCGGCGCGTGTTGACGAAGATCAACGTCGTGCGGTGCTCGCCGGCGAGCTCCGCCAGCCGGTCGTACACCTGCGTCCAGACATCGCCCGACATGACCGCCTCGAGCGGTGCCGCCGGCACTTCGATCTGCAGGTCGCGCCGCCGGACGTGACCGGTATCTATGATCGCGCAGTCGGCTTCCCCGTCCGCGCGCAGTTGCCGCGCCCCGACGAGAAAGCGCGCCACCTCCTCGATCGGGCGTTGGGTCGCGGAGAGTCCGATGCGGGTCAACCGGCGCCCGGCGAGCGCCTCCAGGCGCTCGAGCGACAGCGCGAGGTGCAGGCCGCGCTTGCCGCCCACCATCGCGTGAATCTCATCGACGATGACGCTGCGCACGTTAGCCAGCATGCCGCGCCCGGATTCCGAGCCGAGGAGGATGTAGAGCGACTCCGGAGTGGTGACGACGATGTGCGGCGGGCGCCGGCGCATGCTCTGCCGCTCGTGCTGCGGCGTGTCGCCGGTGCGCACGGAGGCGCGGATCTCGATGTCAGGCAGCCCCATCACCCGCAGCTCATCGCGTATGCCGGCCAGAGGCGCCTCGAGGTTGCGGCGGATGTCATTGGAGAGAGCCTTGAGCGGCGAGACGTAGACGACGTAGGTCTCGTCCCGCAACTCTCCTCTCTCGAGTCCCTCCCGCACCAGCAGGTCGATGGCGGCGAGAAAGGCGGCGAGCGTCTTGCCCGAGCCGGTGGGCGCGGCGATGAGCGTGTGTCGTCCCGCCTGGATCGCGGGCCACGCCTGCGACTGCGCCGTCGTTGGCGCCTCGAAGGCGCGCTCGAGCCACTTGGCGACGGCGGGATGGAACATGACCGGAGGCTGGGGCTGAAGTGCGATCGAGGCTGAATCGGAGTAGAGTATCGCGATTCTCGAACGCGCGGAGAGCCGCTGGATGTGGAATAAGGCGACGGACCCGGAGGAGTCGTTCCGGGACAAGGCCATCTGGTGGTCGGCGGGAATCGTGATCGCCGGCGCCATCGCGATCGGGGTCTATTATCGGTATTACTCGCCGACGCCGGCCCCCCCTCCACAGCCTCAGGCCGTCGCCGCCCCGAAGCCGGCGGCGCCGCCCGCGCCCGCCATCCAGCACCCGATCCCGTCTGCTACTGAACAGCAGGCGCCACGGCTGCCGCCGCTCGATAAGAGCGACTCGCTGGTGCAGGACTCGCTGATCGGGCTCCTCGGCAAGACCGCGATCGCGAAGTTCCTCGTCCCGCATCACATCATCCGCGACGTCGTCGTGACCGTAGACAACGTGCCTCGAAAGAAGGTCGCAGCGGAGCTCAGGCCTATACAGCCGACAGCCGGCGATACGGCCGTCGACCAGCAGGGCGCCAGCACCTTCCTCAGCGAGCAGAACTACGCGCGCTACGCGCCGTTCATGGACGTCGTGCGCTCCGTCGACCCGCAGGCGCTCGCCGCCATCTATTTCCGGCTGTATCCGCTTTTCCAACACGCGTATGAAGACCTGGGTTACCCCGGCAAGTATTTCAACGACCGCATGGTGCAAGCCATCGACAGCCTGCTTGCCACCCCCGATGTTCAGGGTCCGATTGCCCTCGTCCGGCCGAAGGTGTTCTACCAGTTCGCCGATCCCAAGCTCGAGGCGCTGCCCGCGGGCCAGAAGGTGCTGATCCGCATGGGCCCGCAGAATGCGGCCATCGTGAAGCAGAAGCTGCAGCAGTTCCGGGCGGCGATTACCGCCACACCGCCGCAGATGAGCCAGCCATCCCAGGCCGCGCCGCCGGCAGGAAATGCGCAGCCGCAGGCGACCCCGCTGCCGCAACAGCAGGCTAGCCCACAGCCGCCGCCGCCGTAAGGCCGGTCCGAGCCCGCAGGCGCACCACACGGAAAACGCCATCGGTACTCTTCCCGCGGCACCGCGCCGGGCCGGTGTCGCGATCGCGACGTTCCTGGCGCTGGTCCTGCTCTGCGCGTGCAGCAGGGCTCCGCACCATGCGGGCTGGGTGATCCGTTCCTCCATCGAGCTCATCGGCCCGCCGCCCGCCGGCGGCTACCGTCTGGCTTTTCCATACCTCGTGGGGGCTCTCTACGGCTCTTCCAACACCGGTGCCTTCGTCAGGCCCGTGAGCCGGACCCCGGGCGGCTTCACGCTCGACCTCAACCGCACCCAGGCAGCGCTCGAGAGCGAGCTCGTGCCCACCGACTTCAGCCTGCAATTCCTCCACATCATCCCCGCCGGGGCGCGCATCGCCCGGCTGACACCCCTCGCCCTGCAGCGCGACGGCATCGACGCGGTGGGAACGGTGCAGTGGCTGGATACACAGTCCCGCAGACCGCTGATGTTGGTCTATGTCGACCGGCCGGCGCGGCTCGAAGGTTCGTTCACGCGCGCCAGCGAGACGATCCGCTACGACATCCGTGTGAGCACGCCGGGCTATGTCTGGATCGGCAGCGTGCCGGCGGGCGAGCATGACACGCTGTATACGGCGGTTCCGCCGCCCCGACGACTGACCTTGACGATCAACACCCTACCATCGGGCGGGGATGTAGAATGAGCTCGTGGTGCCGGCCCCCCCCTTCAGTCACGCACTGGTCCTGACCGACTGGCAGAGCTTCTACGTCCTCGTGGGCTCGTCGGCAGCCGCGCTCACGGGATTGACCTTCATCGTGATCACGATCGCGGCGGACAATAATGAAATTGCGGGCTCGGCGTCGGCCCGGCTTTCGGGTCTACGCGTGTTCATCACGCCGACCGCAGTGCATTTTGGTTCCGCGCTCTGGGTGTCAGCGCTGATGAGCATCCCGGGGCAGACGGCGTTCGCACTCGAAGTGCTGCTCGCGGTTACCGGCTTCGCCGGACTCATCTACTGCGCGACTCTGCTCCGGCGGATGCTTGGAAGTTTCCCCGGCTACACGCCGTTCGCCTCCGACTGGATCTGGAACGTCGTGCTCCCGCTGGCCGCGTATCTGGCGCTGCTTGCCACGGGCCTCATGTTGCCGCACCAGCCGGCGCCCTCCCTCTACGCCATAGGTGCCGTGGTGTTGCTGCTCCTGTTCATCGGCATTCACAACGCCTGGGATGTGGTGGTCTGGATGACTACGGAACGCCACGCGCGCCGGGAGCGGCAGCAGCGCCACAGCGGCGAGGGCCGTTAGGCTTTGAGGTCCACCGTCCAGCTCACCGGCGCATCGGCGATGAGGGAGGAGCGGACACTGCAGTACTTGGTGACCGCGAGCTCGACGGCCCGCGTGGCCTTCGCGATCGTCGTCCCCGGCGCCCCGATGCTGAAGTGCAGAATGGCTGAAGCCAGGCGGCGCGGGATCGACGCGACGCGATTCGCCTCGACGCGCACGTCGAGCGCCAGCACGGGCGTGCGCTGCTTCTCCAGAATGGTGACGACATCCACCGAGGCGCACGTTGCAATCGCTGCCAGCAGCGCGTCAAAAGGACTGGGCGCGCTTTGCGCATCGCCATCGATGCGAACCCTGGGTCCGTCCGGCCGACCGGCCTCGAAGGTCAGGCCGCCCGCCCAGCGCACGTCGATGGGTACGTGAGCCAGGGTTCCCAGGGGTGGATTGCGCATTTGTGACTCCAACGACAGGCTCGATTTTCGGGCGCACGACCAAGGTACTCGTGCCGCTGCCGTTGCGCACGAGCTGTGGGCGCGTTTACGGATGCAGCGGGAAACAAGCTGACGGAGTGGACATAGGAGGGAGGTCGTGCCCTAAGGGCGCGCGGTGGGCTGGAATGTGACGGTGTAGGAGCCCGGCTTGCTCGGATCGGGAACGATCTTCGTTCCCGGAGAGAGTGTCAGCACCCATGCTGTTCCGTGCAGCGTCGGGCCCGCAAGCGCCGCCGGCGCTGCGACCGTCAGTGTGTTGAAGTTCCCATCGATCATCGCATCGCCATGTGCAACGACGATCGTGCCCCACGGCGCGCTGACCTTGACCTGATGGTACACGGAGCCGTAGCGACCGAGACCCTCCAGATCGGTGGGTCTGAACGTGATCTTGAAATGCGTCATTGGCAGGCGCAACGTCCTGCCCGTGACGAGTTCCGCGCGGTATGCGGCGTCGCGCGCCGCCTGCCGTGCTTCACGCGCCGCCTCTTCATGCTCGATTGCCGCGCCGCCGTAGCGCGCGAGTATCGCCTTGGCCGCATGCGCCGACGGCGTCCTGACCGTGATGCCGTAGGCGCGTGCCGCGAGCGCGGCGATCGATGTGTTTGACGTCACCGTGCGCCGCCAGTTGGGCTTGACCGCATCGAGCAGCTCCGAGTACGCGGGCCCAATGGCGTAGCAGAAACTTCGTGCATAGCTCGGGGAGCTCTCGGTCAAACTCATATCGTGCAGTGTGTACTCGATGCGGCGCGATCGAGGCAGGCCGACGTCGATACCGGTGGACTCCGCGAGACCCTCGATGATGTCGAGTTCGTGCTCCGGCGCCACGGTCGACGGGATGATCGCGTGCCGATAGGCCCGCAGCTCGAGCGCATCGGCCAGCGCCTTCTTGCGGGCACCGCGCGCCGTCAAAGCGAGCCGCAGCGCGTGTATCTCCCCACGCAGCCAGATGCGGCCCTGTTCCGTGTCGAGCGCCGGGTCGCCGGAAATCGTTGTCGCGTCATTGCGAGCGCCCTGGACGACAAAGCCCAGCTTCGGCTGAATGCGATGAAAGGACTCGTGCATGAGCGTTACGGCCTGCTCGTCGGCGCTGCCGGTGAGCGGCCACGTGACTTGCGCAAAACGAATACCGTCGTATTCGAATGGTGCATTCGCAATCGGCGCGTCAGTTGGGAGCGTGAAACGGTAGAACGGGCCGGTGTGCTCCGCGCCCGGCACGGGCACGTTCGCTATCGCTGCATGGGTCTGCGGGTCGGCCAGCATGAGCGAGCCGCAGAGCGAGACTCCCCAGAGGTGTCCGCCATCGGCGCTGCACAAAGCCTGCGCGCGCGCGAACACGCGACTCGCTGCTGCAACCGGAATGGGCGCTGCAGCCGCTACGGCTGCTGCTGGCAGCAGCGTCAGGAGTGATGCGAGGACGGCATTCTTCATCGACAGCGTGGAATTCTAGGCTCGCCGATCTCTACGGTCAAAGACGAGGCGCCGCATCCTCGCGTAATTCGCGGTCACCTGACAGCGCGTGGCGAGGCTGTCGGCCGCCGGCGTGACTTGCCATTTGGGCCCCGCCGCTCAAGAATTCGGCGAGCGTCGCGCAAGCCGAGAGACGCGAGGGAATCGTCACGCCGCCAAAGACGGGGTACTTCCATGATGAAACATCTGCGAAGGTTTCCAATACTGACACTGCTGGTCGCACTTTCGAGCCCGTCGTTCGCGGCCGGGCCGGGTGCTCAAGCCGCTTCTCCCCAGGGACAGACGGCCCCGGCGCCAGCGGCGGCGCCTGCGCCGCAGGGGCGGGCGAGGGTCTGTCTCGATGTCCAGACGCGCGACCAGCTGACTGAAGAGTTTGCGGACCGCCTGCGGGAGACGATCGCCGCTTCGGGCGCCTTGAGCCTCGCATCGACAGCGGCTTCCTGCAACCTGCGGCTGCACGTTCCGGGCAACCTGCTTCGCTTCGAAACCCAAGGCGGTGTTATGGTGGGTACCGTCGTCATCGTGACCTCGGCCTCGGACCACTATCTTTCTTCGAGCATCACGGTCTGTCGGGCGAGTGACTTCAAGCCCTGTGCGGTACGTGCCGTCGCTGCCGCCAAGCTCGCTTTGCTGATGACGTCGGGCGACGGAACGTGATTATCCGACCGTGAACCGGAAGCTGCCGGCGGTCTTGCTGCCGTCGACGTCGCTGTCCAGTGGACCGTGTAGACGCCGGCACCGAGTTTCGCGTCGACGGTCACTTCGATCCTGCTGTCACCGCGGACTTTGACGGGCGTGACCCGCGCCTGGTCCAACCCCGCCACGGGCGCAAGAACAAGGCGCGAGCTGTTCCCCGGGTGGACACCGCGGCAGCGACTGGCGCGCGGGTCCGTAATCGGGAAAAACTCCCTTGCGCGCCCTGTGCGCGCCTGGCAATCATGCCGCAAATATGCAAACAGGCACTGCTCGCCGCTACGGCTGGCCATCGAGTGCGCCGTGGGCGGAGAAGGGGAGCTTTGAATGATTCACGGGCGGATGCCGAGGGAAGCGCCGCGCGGCGTTTCCCTGGCCCTGACGGCTCTCGGCGTGCTTGCGGCCTGCGGTGCGGCCGCTCACGCAGCGCCGTCCGACCCGCAAGCCCTGCAGGAAGTGGTGATCAACGCCGCGCCGCTGCCGGGATCGGAGGTTCCTCTCGATGACGTTCCGGGTAACGTACAAGTGTTGTCTGCGGCGGACCTCTCGCGGCAGGGAGCGGCCAGCCTGACCACGGCGCTCGATACCGAGCTGAGCAGCATCAACATCAACGACGACGACGCCGATCCGTTCCAGCCGGATATCCTGTACCGGGGCTTCGAGGCTTCCCCGGTGCTCGGCACCCCCGAGGGGATCGCGGTGTATGTGGATGGCGTGCGCGTCAACGAGGCGTTCGGCGACACCGTGGACTGGGACTTGATCCCGCCCAGCGCGATCCAGCGGGTCGAGGTGGTCAGCTCAAGCGCGGTCTACGGACTCAATGCCCTGGGTGGCGCAATGTCCGTCACCATGAAGAACGGGTTCAACTACCAGGGCGGGGAGGCCGAGCTCTCGGGCGGTTCTTATCACAACCAGCAGGTCACCGCGCAGTACGGCATGCACTCGGGGATGTTCGGCTTCTATGTTGCGGGTCGCGGCCTGAACTGGGCGGGATGGCGCGACTTCTCGAGCGACCAGATGCGCGATCTCTATGCCGTTGCCAGCCTGCATGGGAGTGCCGGCACTCTCAACCTGAGCTACGCGTGGGACGACAACACGCTGAAGGGGCAGAGTCCTGCGCCGATGCAGGAGCTCGCGGTGAATCGCTCCTTCGTCTTTACCGGACCCCAGGCCAACCTCAACAGGCTCAAGTTCCTGACGCTCAACGGGACGCTCGCACTTGCGGATGGCTGGGCGTTGCAGGGCGTGCTCTATTATCGCGACTTCGCTCAGTACGTCTCGAACGGCAACGGCACCAATTACATCAGCTGCACGACGCTTCCCGGCGTCCTATGCCAGCCGGACGGGGTCACGTCCCTCACCAACTCGGCCGGCCAGGATCTGCCCGATATCTCCGACGGCGGCAGTCTCTACATCGGCGAGAACGATTTCGAGATTCTGCACTCGTGGGGGCGCGGCCTCACCACTCAGGCCTCCAACGGCAGCGCGATCTTGGGTCACGCGAACGAGCTTACCGCCGGCGTTGCCGTCGATTATGCCTCGACGAGCTACTATACCGGCGCCCAGATCGGGCTGCTCAGTCCCCTGCTTCTGGTGCTGCCTTCGGACCTGTACGTCGACAACCCGGAGAACTCCCCGGGCGCCATCGCGAACGGCGATGCGGTGCCGGTGTCGGCCGACTCGGTCAACAAGAGCCTCGGAGCCTACTTCACCGATACCTTCAACGTGACCCGCTCTCTGGCGGTCACGGCGAGCGGCCGCTACAACATCGCTCACGTCAATATCGCCGATCAGCTTGGCACGAACTTGAATGGCTTCAACCGATTCGTTCACTTCAACCCATCCATCGGGGCCAGCTACAAGCTCTTCCGCTCCATGACCGTCTACGGCGGCTATTCGGTGAATAACCGAGTACCGACGCCGGGCGAGCTCGAGTGCGCGGATCCAACGGCCCCCTGCCTCCTGCCGGCGACTCTCTCCGGAGACCCGCCTCTGCGTCAGGTCGTCTCGCACACCACTGAGCTCGGTTTGCGGGGCCAGGTGGCGCGTCTTCCCGCCCTCGCCGGTGCGCTGAATTGGAATTTGAGCGTCTTTCGGACGGTTCTGCATGACGACATCCACGGCGTTGCGACTTCGGTCGCTTCCGGCTTCTTCCAGAATATCGGCGACACACGCCGCCAAGGGGTGGAAGGCGGCTTGAGCTTCCACGCGCCCCGCTGGTCTGCGTACGCAAATTACAGCCTGGTCAAGTCGCAGTTCCTGTCGGCGCTGCTGATTCCGTCACCCTCGAATCCGTTTCAAGACGCGAACGGGAACATCCAAGTGCTGCCCGGCGACGAGTTCCCCGGGTTACCGGAAAATCGCGTGAAGCTCGGGGCCGATTTCGACGTGCTGCCCAGGTGGAGCGTTGGAGCCAGCGTCAACTACGTGAGCAGCTTCTACTACGTGGGAGACGAGTCCAATCAACTGCCGCCCATCCCCGGCTATACAGTGGTGGATCTGCACTCGACGTACCACCCCGCACATCACGTGGAACTCTTCGCCTCGATCGACAATCTCCTGAACCGCAAGTACGCCACCTGGGGCATCCTCAGCGATCCGACGGGCGTCGGAGCGCCGGGTATTCCGCTCAACGCCGTAACCAACGGCCCCGCCGTGAACAACCGGTTCCTGAGTCCCGCGGCTCCGTTCGAGATCTTCGGTGGGATAAGAATCCGCTTCTGAAGCGTGCTGCGCGAGCCCGAGGCTCGTCCGCTTTCAGGCCCGCCCGTGCGCCTTGTCCCAGCGCTGCACGACCGCCATCGTGTTGGCGACATGATCGGAGGGGTTGAGGTTGGTAATCATTGCGCAACCGCGGCGCGCCCTCACCTGATTCCAGCCGGCCCGGCCGTCGTTCCGGCGTAACCCACCAACTCCACGTACCCGCGCCCGGCGATCGGCTGTCCGGCCCGGGAGCCTGACACATCCACCGCGCCCTCCCAGTACCGCGGCGAGGTCACGAGCTCCTGGTCCGCGAGCACGGGGCGGACGGTGAGATCGAGGCCGAGCGCGGGCGCCACCAGTCGCCATCGCGAGGGGTAGCGGGCGCCGCCCGCGTCAGTCCAATGCTTCAGCACTGCAATACGCACATCATCGCGGGCGAGCGGGCGAGCGCGACCCTCGGGATCGACCCAAGTACCCGCGCTGTAGGGGTCTTCGGCCCCGTCGCGGTCGCGAAGCGAATAGAACATGAGGGAAGAGCCGTCGCCGAGTTGCAGCCCGAACCAGTCCCAGCCGGTCTCCTGCGGCCCGAGGCTGCCGCTGCCCCACTCCCGATCGAGCCACGCCAGCCCGTGGACCTGAAGCGGCCGCCCGTCCCGAACCAGCGTCCCGCGAACGGCGATGCGCGGAATGGAGTAGTAGTAGGTCGCATTCCCCGGCTCTCCCGACTTGCGACTCAGGCCGTGCTCGCCGTTGAGGACGGGTGGCATCAGCGGGCGCGCCGTGAGCGACAGAGCGTAGTCCTGGCCGGCAGCCTGGAGTCTCCAGGCGGCACCTGCCGCCATGGCATCCGTCGCGACCCGGCCGTGAGCTGCGATCTCGCCGATCTGCCAGTTGCCGACCCAGACTCGGAACGGGCTCGCTTGCGCGCCCGCAAGGCCGAGCGCGCCGCGTGAGACCTTCACGGCGAACCGGAACCTGTGCCGGGCGACATCGGTGACGGCGAAGTGCCCGAGGTAGATCTGACGGGTGCGCCAGCGAGACCCTTCACCGCCAGGCGGGGGGCTCACCGACGCCGATCGCGGGGCGGGCGGTGCCAACGCGAAGCGGAAGATCGTGAGCTCGAAACCGAAGCGCTCCCCTGCGGCGGAGTCCAGGTTGCCGGTGACGTACCACCATTCCTGGCGGAAGTCGGGGTGGGGTCCCTGATCGGCCGGAAACTCCAGCGGTCGGGGCGCCAGCGCCTGGGCATAACCGAGCGCGGAAGAGCCCTGGCCGACGGTTTGCGGGGGCTGTGCCGCGGCCGCGACGAGCGCCATCTGGGCCGGCGCCCGCGATGCGGCTGCTGCCAGGGCCAACATCACGAGGGCGCATTGCCGCAGCCTCATTCCTCCCTCATCTGCGCTGCAATCGGCGCGCGCGCCGTACGCCAGGCCGGATAGAGTCCCGCGAACAGCGCCGCGAGCAGCGCCAGCGCCAGCGCGTCGACGAATTGTGTTGTGTGCAGATGCATCTCGATGTGCCACCCGAAGGCGCGCCGGTCGATCACCTTGGTGAGCACCACGGCGATGATGAGGCCGGCGGGTATGGCCGCGACCAGCGCAGCCCCGCCCATGAAGAGGGTCTGGGCTTCGATGAGCCCCGCGGCGCCGCCGGGCGTCAGGCCGAGGGCGCGCAACACCGAGAGCTCGCGTGCCCGGTCGAGCTCCCAAGCGAGGAGTGCGCTCACCAACCCCACGGCCGCGATGCCCGCCGCGAGCCAATAAAGCACCCGGGTGATGATGAATGTCCGATCGAAGATGTCGAGCGACATGGCGCGGATGTCGGCGTTGGATCGGATGAGGAGCGCCTGACGGCCGCCCGCGGCAGCCTCGAGACGCGGGATCTCCGCGCGCGCGGCCACCCCAGGCGCAAGGTACAACCCGATCGCGGTGACGGCCTCATCGCGCCACAGGCGGCGATACACGGCGAGATCCACCATCGCGCTGCCGCGCCCCCCGCCGTACTCCCGGTAGACTCCGGCAATCGGGAACTTGCGCGCGCCGGACGGCGTGAGGAGTGTCAGGCTGTCACCGGGCGACAGCCGCAGGCGCCAGGCGAGCGAGTCCGACAGCAGCAATGCTCCCTGGTGGTAAGCCCCCCACACCGTTCTCGGATTGCCGGCGGTGAGCTCCATGCCGGCATAGCTCCCGGGCGCCAGCTTCAAGGCCTCGAGCGCGATGTCGCCTCGAGCGGAGCTCACGACGACCGAGCGACTCTCGCTGGCGGCCACCACCCCGGGAGTGTCGACCAGCGCGCGCAGTACATCGGGCTGGATCCACCTCTCCGGCCGCTCCACCCCGGGGCCGGGGGCCGCGACATAGATGTCCGCGCGCATCGTCTGCGCGAGCCAGTGGCGCAGCGATACGCGGAAGCTCGCCACCATGATCGAGACGCCGATCATGGCTGCGACCGCCATGCCCAACGCTGCCACCGCGACGCCCGTGCGGCTGAGCGAAGCGGCGATATCCTCCAATGCGAGCCGCCCCACGGAGCTGATGCCCGAGAGCCCCTTCGAAGCCACTCTCGCGAGAGCGCGCAGCACCGACGGCGTCAGTGCCGCAACGCTCAGCAGCAGCAGGAAGAGAGCCCCAAAACCGGCGAATACGCTGCGGCTGGAACCTCCTATCAATGCGCCTGCGGCCAGCGCGAATGCGACGCTCAGCCACGAGAGGCGCCGCGCGACGAGCGCCGCGCGGCCCTCGAGCACGGAGCGCCTGAGCCCGAGCTGCGGGGCGCTGGCGGCCACCTCGAGTGCCGGCACGAGGCTCGCGAGCAGCGCCGTGCCGAGACCGGCGGCCAGCGCCTCGATGACGGTCGCCGCAGGCAGCGTAACCTGCTGGACCGCGACCACGTAGTAGAGGTCATTGACCGTCTGCGCCACCAGGCGGACGAGCCCGTGGCCGACGGCGAGCCCGAGTAATACGCCGAGTCCGGCTCCAGCGGCTCCAAGCGCGGCCGCTTCGGTGAGGACGATCGTCAGGATCTCCCGGCGCGTGGCTCCGAGCGCGCGCAGCACGGCGATGCTGCGCCTGCGCTGCACCACCGTGAAGCTGACCGCTCCGTAGATGAGAAGCGCGCTGACGAGCAGCGCCAGCAGGCTCATCGCGGTGAGGTTGGTCGAGAAGGCGCTCGTCATGTCGAGAGTCGCGCGTGTCTGCCCAGCGGCTGGCTCGAGCCGCACTCCCGGCGGCAGCTCCCGCCGCAGTTCCGCGAGCGCCGCCCGACCCGCCGGCCCGCGCGGCATCCTGACCTCGATGCGGCTCAGACGACCTGCCATGCCGAGCCACTCCTGCGCCTGCGCGATGTCGGTGAGCACCAGCGTGGCATCGCCGGGGCGGCGGCCCCGCATCAGGCCGATGAGTGTTGCGGGGTGCCGCACGCCGCCGATGTCGACCACCAGCCGCCCGCCCTCGCGCAGCCCCAACTGCTGCGCGGTGTCAGCCGCCATCACCACCGCTCCGGGCTCGAGAAACCAACTCCGGAGCTCCTCAGGCCGGTACGAGCTACCGTCCGGCGACAGCGCTCGCGCTCGCCGGGTCCCGAGCTCCTGACTCGCGAACGGGTCGACGCCCGCGAGCTGCATCACCCGGCCGCTCACGGTCACATAGCCTGCGATTACCGGCGCAAAAACGGGTTGCGGGTTGCCGCTCGAGGACGCGCGGGTGAAGAGCCGCACATAGAGCGCCTCATCCAGGCCCTGCGGTCCTCCGGTGATGACCTGAGTGGCGGGCCCGTTCACCGCCTGCATCGACAGCTCGAAGGCTCTGCGCGAGCTCGCGGTAGCGATGTTGACGGCCACGATCGTGCCCACCCCGGCCGCGAGCGCGACGATCGCCAGCATGAGTTGCGCGGGTTGCCGCCGGAAGTGGCGGCGACTGGCGGCCCAGAGCGTTGGCGCCGGGGCGGGCATCAGCTCACGCCGGCACGGCGCCCGAGCCCACGCTCGGCCTCCTTGCCTCGTTGCTCCGCCTCCCTGTCCCGATGTCCGAGCGGGGCCTCGCTCGGCACCAATTTTCCGTCACGCAGCTCCAACACGCGGTCCGCGCTGCACGCGAGTCTGGCGTCGTGCGTGACGACGACGAGCGTCGTCGCACGGGACTTGGTCAGGGACAGGAGCGCGCGCAGCACCTGCGACGCGGTTTCCTCGTCAAGATTGCCCGTCGGCTCGTCGGCGAGCAGGATCGCGGGCGCGTGCACCAGCGCGCGGGCGATCGCCACCCGTTGCTGTTCCCCGCCGGACAGCCGGTCGACGGCGCTGTGTAGCCGATCGCCGAGTCCGACCTCGGTAAGGATGGCGGCGCTGCGCCGGCGGGCCGCGGCGCCGCGCAGGCCATTCAGCTCGAGCGGTAGGCGGACGTTCTCCTCTACGTCGAGTGTGGGTATGAGGTTGAAGAACTGGTAGACGAACCCGAGGTGTGCGCGCCGGAAGAGCGTGCGCTCCGGCTCCTCCATCGAGGTCACGATCCGGTCCCCGATCACCACCTCGCCGCTGTCCGCGCGGTCGATGCCGCTCACGAGGTTGAGCAGTGTCGACTTGCCGGAGCCGCTGCGGCCCACGATCGCGACCACTTCACCCGCGTGGATGCGCGCCTCGGCCCCGTCGAGCACCCGGTGCATGCCGGTGCCCTCGCTGAAGCTGCGGCAGAGTTGGTGGATGGCGATCAAGCGGAAGGAGTCCCCAAAAACGCCGCGGCCGGCGCCGCGCCAATATACAATCACCCGATGAAGCACGTCGTCGCACGAACCATGACTCTACGGGCCGCAGGCTTGGCCGCGGCAACCTTCCTCGGCTTCAGCAGCCTCGCCCTGGCCCAGGGGCCGCCCGCTCCTGCCGCGCCGCAGGCGAAAGCCAAGAGCCCAGCCCAGATCAAGTCCGAAGGCAGCTACAGCCTTGGGCTTTCCATGGGCGAGGGCCTGCACCGGGCGTCCGTCGACGCCAACGCAATCTCGACGCAACGGCTGCTGCAGGGGCTGCGCGATGGGCTCGCCGGCAAGGTCCCGTTCGGTCCCGCCAACGATCACAGCATTCGCATACTGGTCTTGAGCGCGCGAGCACGCACCGGCCATGCGAATCATGCGGCGGCCCGTACCTTTCTCGCCCGCAACGGCAAAAAGAAGGGCATCGTCACCACCACGAGCGGCCTCCAGTACAGGGTCTTGCAGGCGGGGCAGGGCAGCTCCCCGAAGTCAGGAGACACGGTGGTCGTCAATTATCGTGGCACGCTGCTCAACGGCACCGAATTCGACAGCTCCTACAAGCGCGGCCAGCCGGCCACCTTCGTCGTGGGTCGCGTGATTCCGGGCTGGAACGAGGCGCTGAAGCTGATGAAGCCCGGTGCGAAGTGGCGTCTCTACGTGCCGCCGAGCCTCGCTTACGATCTCAATTCCCCGCCGCCCATCCCGCCGGGATCGCTGCTGATCTTCGACGTCGATTTGCTTTCGATTCAGCCGCAGCAGGCGCTGCCGCGGGGCCCCGCGCAGCCGCCGCTGGGACAGCCGCCCCACTAGCCCGTCGAGGATGGCACAGGGAAGTGTCGGCGCGCTGGGGCCCGGATCCAGCGCCTAAACAAGCGTGTGGAACACCCGCTGCACGTCTTCGTCCTGCTCCAGCCTGTCGATCAGGGCGAGGACCTCCGTCGCCTGCTCCTCGGGCAGCTCCGTCGGCACGGTGCAGATGTATTCGTGCTCCGCGGACAGGGGAGCGATGCGGCGCGCCTCCAGAGCCTCCTGCAGCTTGCCGAAGTCGGCGAAGGCGCAGCGGATGACGAGCTGCGGCTCGCCTTTCTCGCCCGTGCTCTCTCCCATCTCCTCCAGCCCGTGATCGATGAGGTAGAGCTCGAGGTCATCCTGATCGATGCCCGCCGGGTCGAGCCGGAAGACCCCCATGCGCTTGAAGAGGAATCCGACGCTGCCGGAGGTGGCCAGGTTGCCGCCGTTCTTGGTGACGATGTTGCGTACAGCGGCGACGGTACGAGTCGGGTTATCCGTCGCGGCCTCTACGAGCAATGCCACGCCGTGGGGAGCGTAGGCCTCGTAGTGCACCTCCTGGTAATGCGCCGCATCGCGGCCCGACGCGCGCTTGATCGCCGCCTCGATCCTGTCCTTCGGCATGTTGACCGCGCGCGCGTTCTGGATCACGCGGCGCAGTGTTGGGTTGGAGGCCGGGTCGGAGCCGCCGGCCTTCACCGCCATGGTGAGGTCCTTGGCAATGCGGGCGAACTGCTTCGCCATGCGGTTCCATCGCGCAAACATGGTGTGTTTGCGGACTTCGAAGATGCGTCCCATGGGGGACCTCGCCGATCAGGCGAGCTGCGCCTGCAATAGCCGCAGCCGCCGTCGCTGCAGCCGCAGCCGTCGCTCGAGCTCCTTCAGCTGCTGCTGGAAACTGGAGTGGTCCCAGTGCTCGATGACGGCGCGCTTCTTCTCCTCCAGCCACTGCTCCTTCACCTTGGCCCATTCGGCGACCGCGGCGAGGAAGGTGTCGTATTCGTGGGCCACGCGCTGGCGCAGCTCGCTCACGCGTGAGGACGGCGCCAGGGCCGGAAGGCTCGCGAGCTTGCGCTGCGCGCGCGCGAACTGGGTCGAGAGCAGGGCGCGCTGGACCTGGAATACCGGGGTTCGCTTCAGGCGACGGGTGAGGCCGACTACGCGCAGGCCGGCGATCAGCCACTTCGTTGGGTCCCACTGCCACCAGCGGACGCCATTCCGATAATCGTGCGCGAAGCTGTGGTGGAAGTTGTGGTATCCCTCGCCGAAGGTGAGCACCGCCAGCACCGGGTTGTCGCGCGCGGTATTTTCCTCCGTGTACGGGCGCTCGCCCCACATGTGGGCCAGGGAGTTGATGAAGAAGGTGAAGTGATGGCTCACCACCAGCCGCAGCACGCCGGCGAGGAAGAAGGTGCCCCAGAGGTCGCCCACCAGCCAGCCCGCTGCGAGCGGTAGGCCGAAATTCGTGACGAGCACGAGCGGCACGTAGTGCCGGTGCTGGAATGCGAGCAACCGGTCACGGCGCAGGTCGGGAATGTTGCTGAAGTCCTCGTGTCCGCTCGGGTACTCCCGCACCATCCAGCCGATGTGCGAGAACCAGAAGCCGCGCCGGGCCGAGTAGGGGTCGCGATCCACGTCATCGACGTTGAGGTGATGCCGGCGGTGACCGCTGCACCAGGCCCAGGCCGTGTTCTGCAGCGCCATCGACCCGAAGATCACGAAGAGCAGACGCAGGCTCCAGTGCGCCTCGTAGGTGCGATGCGCCCAGAGGCGGTGGTATCCGGCCGTGATCGACATCTCGTTCGCGGCCAGGAAGACGCCGAAGATCATCCAGGCCGCGGTCGAGAACCCGTGCGTGAGCCCGTACCAGGGCACCAGCACCGCCGCAGCGAGAAAAGTCAATGAAAACAGGAGGATATTCGTCCAGATGAAGGGCGTCCGCGCGCCGTCCGGGGGCGGAGAGCTCGGTGCGGTGGCAGGGGTCGGCATGGCGGGTCGGAGGCTCCACGAGATGGCCGGTAAACCCACTAAACATAGCACGGTTCCCAGCGGGCAGCGAACGGCGGCGTGCATTCGTGAGCTCCCGCACGCCTGCGTGGCGCGGGCTGTGACCGAGGGCTGTGACCGTGCCGGAACGTTCGGGCCGCAGTCCCTCGAGATGCGGTGACGCTGAAGCCCGAGGAGGTGCGCGCTCGCGTGTTGGTGGCGTCGATTCAAAACTTGTAGACGCCCTGCAGCGCGACCTCGCTCTGGCCGCTGCCGTAGCGTATGACGGGCGTTTCCGCCTCTATGAACGTGGGCACGTTCGAGGTGTCGTAGCGGCCCTCGATCCGCAGCTCGAAGCTCGCCACCGGATCGTAGCCGAGAGTCACCGTGCCCTCCTTGAGGGCCTGGCATGTACCGGTCACGAGCGTGGTGCCGTCCTTGTCGTCGAGATACTCGCCGCGCAGCGACATGCGCCACCGGCTGCTCAGCTGGTAATTGATGTAGCCGGCGACGCCATCCCAGTCACCGCCGGTGAGCGCCGCCGGCGTCGCGGCCGTCGTTTCCTGCTTGCCCCAATCGTAGCTCACCACGAATGAGAGGGCCGAAGTCGCGTTGAAGGTCGCGACGGTGTCGAAGAACGTCCGCTGCGCGGCGTACGCCGGATCCTTGCCCGCGTACATCTGCGCGGTGAGCGAGAAGTACTTGTCGGGATTGAAAGCGACACCGAGCTCACCCGTCTTCGAGCCGTAGTCGACCTTGGTGTAGTTCCAGCCGTTGTTCACGCCGACGATGAGGCTCAGCGTACCCGTGACCGCGTACGTGGCGCGCACGCCCGTGTGAGTCATGGGCTCCGCGAAGTAAAGGAGCGAGCGCGAGAAATTCGTGTTGCTCGTCGGCGCGACGTCCTCCGCGCCCGCCAGGGTCGTGAACTTCCCCCCCTGGATGGTCAGGGGACCAGTGACGTACTGTGCGTACCCCTGCAGGATATCGAAGGCGTCCGAGCTCGAAGCCGCGGCGCTCTCGGCCGCATTGACGATCTTGGCGTCCGCGCCGGCGATCACGTCGACCACGGCCCCGAAGCCCGACTTCGGCTGATAGGCGAGCTGCAGTCCCGCCTGATCGAGCTGGAAGGTGTCGTGCGAGGTATCGAACTGGTGATAGGTGTTTTGCCCCGAGGAGTCGTAATAGGAGGCCGCCACATAGCCGGACTCGGTGATGCCGGAATCGGCCAGGATCTGCGACACCGTCGTGGCCGGGGAGTCGGCCGCGAGCGCGCCGGCCGGCGCGGCGCCGGCGGCGGCGACCAGCGCCGCGATGTGGATTCGCTGCAACAAAGGCTTCTGCATTGGGGCCCCTCTGAGCTACGAGAAATATCGGTGGGCGCGCTGCAAAAGCATCGGCTATGCCAGGTGACTTTTTGGTTAAAATTCAGCGGGTTGTGGTAAATCTCGGCGCCGGCTCGGCCACGATTGCACCCGCCCGGTGCGGCTTGGGCGACGGTCGTCCCAATCGGGTGCGCCTCGCCGCCGGCGCATGTGTGGTGCCCCTCCCACGCGCGCAGCGGCGGCTGCGTGTCATAATTCCCTGCTCCGTCAGCGTTGTCCGACACGTTTTTCAGACTCGACAAATGAGTTACGCTGCGAGAATCCGTTTGCCCAGGCGCCACCTCTTGCGGTGGTGTAACTCAGGGGTGGATTCCATGAGGGCAGCGCTATCGGACTGTCGCTCGATGGCGACAGAGGGACTCTGTTGGTGCCGCAAAGGCCGGGCGCGGCGTGAGCCGATAGTTTGAGCCGAAGAGTCCGGGGAGCCTTGGTGTTGTCTCATCGAACGCAGCTGGCCGCGATCTTGACGCTCCTCCTGCTGACCTCCGCGCTTGGTCAGACGGCCAGTACTCCGCAGCAGCCGCAGGCGCCGGCATTCACCTTCGCCACGCTGCAGCGACTCGCGCAGGAGCGAGCCGCACGGCCGTACCACATCCGCTCGACCCCGCTGCCGCGGGCGCTCGAGACGCTGACCTATGATCAGTACAACGAGATCACCTTCCGGCCGTCCGCCGCGCTGTGGCACGGTCAGTCCATGTTCGAAGTGCAATTTTTCCATCGCGGCTTCAATTTCGATCGCCAGGTCAATGTCTATGAGGTGCTGCCGTCGGGCGTCCGTCCCGTGATCTACAGCCCCTCGATGTTCCAGTTCGGGAAGGACGTGCCACGAGTGGCGCTGCCCGCCAACCTCGGCTTCGCGGGGCTGCGCGTGCACTATCCCTTGAACACACCCGGCTACAAGGATGAGGTGATCGCCTTTCTCGGCGCCTCCTACTTCCGGACGCTCGGCCGCAACCAAGGGTACGGCGTCTCCGCGCGGGGGCTCGCGATCGATACCGCCACTCCCGCGGGGGAGGAATTCCCTTATTTCACCGATTTCTGGCTGGTCCGCCCGGAGCCGAACCAGCAGACGCTGACGATCTACGCGCTCCTCGACAGCCCGAGCCTCGCCGGTGCGTACGAGTTCGACGTGCGTCCCGGCACCATCACCCAGGTGCAGGTCACGGCGGAGCTCTACCCGAGGCGGGCGGTGGACAAGCTCGGCATAGCACCCTTGACCTCGATGTTTCTCTATGGCGAGAACTCGGCACGGCGCCGTTTCGATGACTGGCGGCCGGAGGTGCACAGCAGCGACGGTCTCATGATGCAGACCGGCACCGGCGAGTGGCTGTGGCGCCCGCTCCAGAACCCGCAAAAGCTTCAGGTCAACCGTTACATGGACGACAGCCCCAAGGGCTTCGGCCTCATCCAGCGCGACCGCGATTTCGCCGACTACGAGGACCCGGATTCGCAATACGAGCGCCGGCCGAGCTACTGGATCCAGCCCCTCGGCGACTGGGGCAAAGGCGGGGTGGAGCTCGTCGAAATTCCTAGCGACGAGGAAATCCACGACAATATCGACGTTTATTGGGTACCGAGCGCCCCCGTGGTCCCGCACGCGCCGATCCGCTTCTCCTACCTTATGTCAGCCTACCTCTCATCCGACCACCGCTGGCCCCCTGGGGGCGAGGCGGTCACCACCCGCTTTGGCCCGGTACTGAGCGGTACCACCCCGGTGTCAGGCATGCGGCTTGTTCTTATTGATTTCACCGGCGGCGACCTCAATTCTCTATTGCCGTCGCAGCCAGTGCACGCGGACGTGTCGGCACACGGCGGCACGATCAGTCATGTCACCGTTCAGCGACTACCCGAGAACGGTGTCTGGCGCGTGACGATGGAGGTGAAACCCGCGAGCGACCAGCCGGTCGATTTGAGATGCTACCTCGACCTTTACGGTGAAGCTCTGACTGAGACGTGGACCTACCAGTGGACACCTTCGGGAACGTAGCGGTGGATGCCCGCAGATCGCGTAGATTGCGAATCGCGGCGCTCTGGCGTCGGGCCCTGTTCTTTACCCTGACGCTGTTCACCGCGGGTGCCGCCACCGCGATGATGTGCGATATCCTCGCCGCCAACGGGCTCACCTCCCTCGAGCGCGTGGGCCTGGTCCTGTTCTATGTTCTCTTCGTCTGGATCACGGGCGCCTTCTGGACCGCGCTGGCCGGCTTCCTAGTGCGCCTGCGGGGTGATGATCCGGTAACGCTCAAGCCGCGGGAGCTCGCCGGCCGGCCGCTCGCCGGCCGCACCGCGATCATCATGCCCATCTACAACGAAGACACCGTGCGGGTGACGGCCGGGCTCGATGTCATCTGGTCCTCGCTGTCGCGGCTTCCGGAGCAGGCGGCGTTCGATCTATTCATTCTTTCCGACACCCGCAAGCTCGAGATCGCGGCGGCGGAAGAAGTCGCGTGGCGCGAGCTCGCCGCGCGCCATCATGCCCGCGGGCGGATCTTCTACCGGCGGCGGCCGGAGAATGTCAGCCGCAAGGCCGGCAACATCGCGGACTTCGTGCGCGCCTGGGGCGGCGCCTATGACTACGCCATTGTGTTGGATGCCGACAGCATCATGTCGGGCGACGCGCTGGTGATGCTCGCGCGGCTGATGGACGCGAACCCGCAGGCCGGCATCATCCAGGCGCTGCCGCTGCCGGCCGGACGGGAGACACTGTTCGCCCGGCTCATTCAGTTTGCCGCCCGGTTGTCGAGTCCCATGCTGGCGAGCGGTCTTGCCTGGTGGCAGCTCGGGGAGGGCAACTACTGGGGACACAACGCCATCCTGAGGTTGAAGCCCTTTGCCGCCTTCTGCGATCTGCCGCGCCTGCCGGGATCCGCGCCGCTCGGGGGCGAGATCCTGAGCCACGATTTCGTCGAGGCCGCCTTCATGCGGCGCGCGGGCTTCCAGGTCTGGCTGGTGCCGGATGACAGCGGCAGCTGGGAGGAGGTTCCCTCCAACATCGTCGACTATGCGGCGCGCGATCGCCGCTGGGCGCAGGGCAACCTGCAGCACCTGGGCCTTCTGCCCATGCGCGGTCTGCACTGGCTGAGCCGGGTGCATCTCATGACCGGCGTGCTGTCGTACGCCAGCTCGCCGCTCTGGCTGCTCGTGCTGCTCCTGAGCTCGACCGTCGTGATCCTCGATGCGCTGCACGGCCACCAATACTTCAAGCCGGGCGCCTACGCGCTGTTTCCGACCTGGCCGAAGTATCGTGACGGCGAGATCGTGGCGCTGTTGTCGATCACGGTTGCGGTGCTTTTTCTGCCCAAGTTCTTCGGCGCCCTGCTCGCCCTCAAGGACTCGAGGCTGCGGCGCGGCTTCGGCGGCGGTTCGCGCCTGTTCGCGAGTCTCGGTCTCGAGCAGCTCTTCAGCATTCTGCTCGCCCCCGCGATGATGCTGTTCCATACGACGTTCGTCGTGAGCATCCTGGCAGGCAAGCCGGTGGCGTGGCACGCGCAGGATCGCGGCGACCGAGGGATCGGCGTGCTCGAGGCGCTCCTGCGCCACAAATGGCACCTCGTCATCGGCATCGCCTGGGGTGCGGTTATTCTCGCCTTCGCGCCGCGCTACATCTGGTGGCTGTTGCCGGTGCTCGCCGGAATGGTGCTGGCCGTGCCGCTCACCGTGATGACGAGCCGCACGAGCGCGGGGCTGTGGCTGCGCAAGCATCGTCTGTTGCTGACGCCGGAGGAGGCGGATCCGCCGGCGGAGTTGGCAGCGCTGCAGGCGCGGCTCAGTGCCGGCGCCAGCCCTGGTGCTACAGCGCAGGTAGCCTCGCCCAACGATGCCCCCGAGCTGCCGCTCATACTGCCGGAGCGCGTGCCGCTGTCGATGCAGGCCCAGCCGCCACGGTACCTCAGGGCCCGCGATGCCCTGAGAATCAGGCGCTGGAGGAGCGCGAACTCGACTACGCCCTCCTGACTCTCACGGTTTGCACCTCGATGGCGCACGCGCCGGCGGCGTGCTGCTGCTCGCGGCCGTAGCCGAGCCGCATCCGACCGATTCCGGCACGGACCCTGCGCCGTGAATTTAGTCAACCCGAAGTCCGCCCGAAAGCAAATAATAAAGTGGCCCAGCGCTGGCCGCGCACAAAATCGCCGGGAGCGATTTTGGACGGCGTAAGCCGGCCCCGAAGGGGCGAGACCCAGGATGGGCCGAGCAATGCGCCGCAGGTGGCTTTGCGCCAATGGAAAACAGGAGATACACGTGCTCGAGCATCTCGATCGGCTGCCATCCGACCCCATCCTCGACGTCATGGCCGCCTTTCGCGCCGACTCCGACCCGCTCAAGGTCGACCTCGGTGTCGGCGTCTATCGCGATGATGCCGGGGAGACACCGGTCATGCGGGCCGTGCGGGACGCGGAGCGGGAGCTGCTCGCGCGGCAAACGACCAAGACTTATGTCGCACCGGTTGGCAATGCGGGATTCAACGGAGTGATGGAGCGGTTGGTATTGGGACCGGAGCATGCCGCGCGGGCTTCCGGGCGCCTGCGCACCATCCAGGCGCCGGGTGGATGCGGCGCACTGAGGCTGGGTGCGGAGCTCATCCGCGCGGCGGCGCCCGATGCTGTCGTTCACGTCAGCACGCCCACATGGGCGAATCACGTGCCTTTGCTCTCCAACTGCGGGCTGAAGCTCGAGCGTTATCCCTACTTCGACCCGGCGGGTGGCGGGGTGGCCTTCGATGCAATGGTGGCCGCGCTCGACCGTCTGCCGCCGCGCTCGGTGGTGCTGCTGCATGCCTCGTGTCACAACCCGACGGGCGCTGACCTCGAGGAGGGCCAGTGGCGTGAGCTGCTGGCGCTGGTGCGGCGGCGCTCGCTGCTGCCTTTCATCGACATTGCCTACCAGGGCTTGGGCAGGGGAGTGGCAGAGGATGTCTATGGGCCGCGGCTCTTCTGCGCGGAGCTGCCCGAGGTGCTGGTCGCGGTCTCCTGCTCGAAGAACTTCGGCCTCTACCGCGAGCGTACGGGCGCCCTGCACGCGTTGAGCGCGACGGCGGCCGCCGCCGATGCGGCGATCAGTCAGCTCGCGCGAATCGCGCGTGGCCTTTATTCCATGCCGCCGGATCATGGCGCAGCCATCGTGCACGCCATTCTCACGGAGGAGCGGCTGCGCAACTCCTGGGAGGAAGAGCTCGACGAGATGCGCCTCAGGATCCAACGGCTGCGGGCCGCGGCGGCGCAGCGCCTCGCCGTGACGTGCCCGCGCAGGGACTTTGGCTTCATCGCGCGCCAGCGCGGGATGTTCTCTTACCTGGGCATCGACCCCGTGGCGGTCCGCGAGCTGCGGGAGCGGCATCACATCTACATGACGGATGACAGCCGGATCAACGTCGCGGGGCTGCGGATGGGCAACATCGGGTATTTCGCCGAGGCGGTGGGCAAGGTCGTTACAGCTCGATGAGTCCGTCGGAGAGCTGATCGGTCTGGTTGGGATCCGGCGGGTAGTGCTCGGCCATCGCGGCGCCGCAGGCGCCGATCACATTCACGAAGCCGTCCACTACCCGACCCTTGCGCACCTCGGTCACGAACACGTCGATGATGCCCTTCCAGTGGGCTTCGCCCAGCTTCTCGTGGATTCCTTTGTCCGCCACGATCTCCACGTAGCGCTCCGCAAGCGAGACGAAGAACAGTACCCCGGAATGGTGCGGCGTGAGCTGCACGCCCTGACGATAGAACTGCGCCTGCGCGAGCCGGCTGGCGCGCGCGTGCTTCACATGAGTGGGAATCAGCTTCAGATGCAGGTCCGGCACGAACAGGAGCAGCGCCGCCAGCACGAGGAAGACGAGCAGTTGGAGCTGATAGATGTGTACCCACCGCAGGGACACGCCGGCGAGCAGGCACGCGCCCGGGAAGAGCAGCGCGAGTATCGCCGCCCAGAGGAGCGGCAGGACGACGTAATGGTCGCTCGCCCGCGCCACGACTGCGATGAACTCGCCGCTCGTGGTTTTCTCCGCCGCATGAATCGCGGCGGTGATACGGGCCTTGTCGTCGGCGGAGAAGTGGATCATGCGTCACCAGCCGCCGGAGGCGCCGCCGCCGCCGAAGGATCCTCCGCCGCCTGAGAAGCCGCCGAAGCCCCCACCCCCGAAGCCGCCACCCCCGAAGCCACCACCGCGGCCGCCGCTCAGCATGCCGAGGGCGAGCCAGCCGAGCCAGCCGCCGCCCCAGCCCCCGTAACCCAATCCGCCACGGTTGAACATCGCCCGCAGCAGCGGCGACAAGGCGAAGAAGAGGATGAGCAGCATGAGGAATCCGGTGCCACTGCGCTCGCGGACCTGCTGCTGCTCGACCGCCAGCTGGTGGCCGCCCAGCACCGAGAGGATCGCGTTGGTGCCGGCGACGATTCCGCCCGCATAGTCGCCCTTGCGGAAGTGCGGGGTGATCACGTTGTGAATGATCAGGAAGCTCTGCGCGTCCGTGAGCGTGCCTTCGAGGCCGTAGCCGACTTCGATGCGCACTTGCCGCTCGCCCGCATCCACGATGAGCAGCGCGCCGTTGTTCTTACCCTTCTGGCCGATCCCCCAGTGTCGTCCCAGCTGATAGCCGTAGTACTCGATGGGATAGCCGTTGAGGGTTGGAAGTGTGACCACCACGAGCTGGGTTCCATTGGCGTGGGAGTAGGCCGCGAGCTTCTGCGAGAGCTGGTTGAAGACGTCGCCGGGCAGCAGGTGCGCCTGGTCCACCACCGGGCCGGTGAGCGCGGGAAACGGTGGCATGCCGGCATTGAGCGCGTTCTGCGCCCCGAATGCGGGGATTGCCGCGAAAGCGAGCAGCGCCGCCAGCAGCCAACTCAGGCCCGAGGCCGGCAATTCGCCCGGTGTCGTGCTCACGTGCCTAGTCAGAACTTCACCTGTGGAGCCTGTTGGGCCTGCTCCGAGATCGTGAAGTTCTGTATCGGCTGATAGCTGCCGTAGAAGAGCGAGTGGTACCAGCGGCCCGGGATGGTGGTGAGCTCCGTATCGTATTGCTGCACCGCCAGGATATAGTCACGGCGTGCCACGGCAATCCGGTTCTCGGTGCCTTCCAACTGCGCCTGCAAGACGAGGAAATTCTGGTCGGCCTTGAGGTTGGGGTAATTCTCGGTCACGACCATGAGGCGCGACAGAGCGCCACCCAGGGTCGCCTGGTTCCGCTCGAACGCCTGAAACGCCTTCGGGTTGGTGAGAATGTTGGACGGGATGCGGGTCTGGGTGACCTTGGCGCGGGCCTCGGTGACCGCCTCGAGTACGCTCGCCTCGTGGGCGGCATAGCCCTTGACCGTCGCGACGAGGTTCGGAATGAGGTCGGTGCGCCGCTGGTACTCGTTCAGCACCTGGCTCCAGGCAGCGGTGACCTGCTGCTTGTAGCTCGGGATGTTGTTGATGCCGCAACCGCTGAGCAGCAGCAGCGCGCCCACCAGGGCGACGCATGCGGCGCTCTTCAGATGACGATGGGGTCCGGACATTGATGCCTCGCAATATATCCGACGGTAGCGGACGCACATCATAGCACCGCGTCGGCTGTCGACTGCGGGTGCCTGATGCCCCTAATATATCTGCCGTGAACCGGCCCTCCCGCTCGGCGGCAATCTCTACCACACTGACAACGGCGCGGCTGCGTCTGAGGCCATGGCGGCAGGAGGATCTGCCGCCGTTCGCCGCGATGAATGCGGACCCGCGCGTCATGGAGCATTTCCCCAGGGTGCTGACTCCGGAGGAGAGCGAGCGTCAGGTTGCAGGGATCGCGGATCATATCCAGAAGCACGGGGTCGGGTTCTGGGCGGTGGACGTGCCCGGCGAGGCCGATTTCGTGGGATTCGTGGGACTGTCGATCCCTACCTTCGAGGCACATTTCACGCCCTGCGTGGAGATTGGCTGGCGTCTCGCCTTCGAGCACTGGGGGCGCGGGTACGCCACCGAGGCGGCGCGCGCGGCGTTGGACTGCGGCTTTCAGCGCCTCGGGCTCGAGGAAATCGTCGCGTTCACGGTTGGCGCGAACTGGCGTTCGCGTCGCGTGATGGAACGCCTCCGGATGACCCGTTCGGCGGCCGACGACTTCGATCATCCGCGGCTGCCGCCGGGGCATCCCCTGCGCCCGCACGTCCTGTACCGGCTGAAGCGGCCGTCGGCCGCGGGCGAATCCACCCTGTCCTGACCCTTCAAGTCAGCCCGGGGTATCTCGCCTAATGATCCCCGGGGCCTGCGGCGCGCTCTTGCGCTCCAGTGTCACGAACGTGAAGGGGTAGGCGTTGCGCTCGTCGGCCGGATAGCTGTGACACTCGACGTCGGCCCATTGCGTGGGGTCGAAATCCGGGAAGGACCTGTCGCCCGGAATCTCCGCATGCACCAGCGTGAGGTAGAGACGACGCGCGAAAGGCATGAGCAGGCGATAGATCTCGGCGCCGCCGATCGCCACCAGCTCCTCGGCATCTCGTGCGCAGCCCAGCGCCTGCCCGAGCGAGCGCACCACGACCACGCCCTCGGCCCGCCACTCCCGGTCGCGTGTCAGAACGAGATTCGTGCGCCCCGGCAGCGGCCGGCCCATCGACTCGTAGGTCTTGCGGCCCATCAGCAGGAGCTTGCCCATGGTCAGGGCCTTGAAGCGCTTCAGGTCATCCGGCAGACGCCACGGCAGGGAGTTGTCACGTCCGATCGTGCCGTTCTCCGCCATCGCGGCGATGAGAGAGATGAGCGGTTGCTGCAGCACCATGGGAGCTAAGCGCTGAGGCGCGGTGTCATATCTCGACCACGGTGTTGAGGACTACTACACCCCGGAAGGGCATGCGGAAGAACTCGGCGGCCTGCGTGCTGTGGCGCTGCATCCAGGCGAAGAGGCGCCGCTGCAGGCCCTTCCACCCCGGCAGCGGTCGCGCGCGCACCACGTGCTGGCCGACGAAGAACGAGCTGTCCTCCGTGAAGACCCTGAGGCCGCGGGCCCGGCACGATTTGAGCGCCTCACCGACGTCCGGCGTCTCCATGAACCCGAATCGGGCGTGGACCATATACACGCCGGGCAGGGCTTCCTCGATTTCGACCCGGCGCACCGGGTCCTGGCGGGGCGTGCGCATGACCTCCACGTTGAGGATGATCAACCGCTCGTGCGCGACGCCGTTATGCTCGATGTTGCGGATCAGCGCTGAAGGTATGAGTTGGGGGTCGCTGGCCAGGAATACTCCGGTGCCATGCACGCGGTATGTCCCGGCGATCAGCTTCGGCAGGTCGCTGCGCGGCACGGCCATCTTGGCAAGCGCGGCCCGCAGCTCCAGCCGCCCGCTGCGCCAGGTCATGAAGACCGCGAACAGGATCGCCGCCAGCGTGAGCGGAATCCAACCTCCACTCGGCACCTTGGTCATGTTGCCGAGGACGAAGATGGTGTCGACGATCATCAACAGGCCGAACAGGGTCCCCACCGACCACTTCGACCAGCTCCACTGGGTCACCGCCACGAACGAGCCCAGAATGGTCGTGACCAACATGGTGCCCACAACGGCCGCGCCGTAGGCGCCCGTCAGGGCGTTCGATGAGCCGAAGCCGACCACGAAAGCGACCACCGCGATGAATATCAGCCAGTTGACGATCGGCACGTAGATCTGCGCCTGCTCGGTGGCTGAAGTCTGCAGCACCCGGATGCGCGGCAGCAGATCGAGCTGCACAGCCTGGCGTGTCATCGAGAACGCCCCGGAGATGACCGCCTGCGAGGCAATGACGCTCGCCGCGGTCGCCAGGATCACCATCCAGGGCCGCGCCGGCGCGGGCACCAGCAGGTATAGGGCCAGCGGCAGGTATTTCCCCTGCGCGAGCAGCAACGCGCCCTGCCCGAAGTAGTTGAGTACGAGCGCCGGCCATACGAGCACAAACCAGCCGATGCGCACGGGCGTTTTGCCGAATTGTCCCATGTCCGCGTAGAGCGCCTCGCCGCCAGTCACGGCGAGGAATACCGCGCCGATGATTGCGAGCGCGACGCCCGGACGGTGCACGAGCAACTCTATCCCGTAGACCGGATTGATCGCGGCGAGCACGACCGGATCGCGGCGGATCGCGGCGGCGCCGGTGAGCCCGATCACCACGAACCATACCACCATGATGGGACCGAAGAGACTGCCGATGCGGGCCGTACCGCGACGTTGATAGGCAAAAAGACCAACGATCACGCCGACGGTGACCGGAATCACCGCGCTTTTGAGCGCGGGGTTGAGGACCTCCAGGCCCTCGACGGCGCTCAACACCGTGACTGCGGGAGTAATGAGCGAGTCGCAGAAGAAGAAGGCTGTCCCGGCGAGCGCCAGCCACACCGCGACACGCGCCCAGAGGCTGCCGGCGACGATCTGGCGCTGAGCGAGAGCGAACATTGCGAGGATGCCGCCTTCTCCATCGTTGTCCGCGCGCATGATGACGCTGACGTACTTGACGGTGACGGAGATTGTCAGCGCCCAGAGGATGAGCGACAGGGCGCCGAGCACCAACTCGCTGTCGAAACGGCGGGCCACGGTGAGGGTCGCATCGAGCGCATACAGCGGGCTCGTGCCGATATCCCCGTAGACGACGCCGATCGCACCGACGACCGCTGACAGGCTCCAGCGACGGGATGGGCTCATGAGGTTGCGCGTCGCGCGCCTTCAGCGCCGCCGCGACGGCTCTCGCCGAGATATTCGATGATGCAGGTGCCCTTGCGGATGCGGCGCAGCGCGAACGCCCCGAGGCCATGGACAGCGGAGCTGCTCACCTCGCACAGCGGTTGTCGTGCCATCTCAGACCGCCACCGTAGCGGCGATGGCGGGATGATGTTGGTAGCCCAGGAACGCGAGATCCTCGAAGGTATAGTCGAACAGGGTAGCGGGCCGGCGCCGCATCTCGAGCCGCGGCGGCGGATACGGCGTGCGCGAGAGCTGCAGCGTCGCCTGCTCGAGATGATTGAGGTAGAGGTGGCAGTCGCCGCCCGTCCAGATGAGCTCGCCGGGCTCGAGGTCGCACTGCTGCGCGAACATGTGCGTGAGCAGCGCGTAGCTCGCGACGTTGAACGGCACGCCGAGGAATACGTCGGCGCTGCGTTGATAGAGCTGACATGACAGCCGGCCGGCGGCCACATAGAACTGAAAGAGTGCGTGGCACGGCATGAGGTGCATCTGCTCGAGCTCGCCGACGTTCCAGGCGCTCACCAGGATGCGGCGCGAGTCAGGATTGCCGCGCAGTTGCTCGAGCGCCAGCCGGATCTGATCTATCGTGCGCCCGTCGTGGGCGAGCCAGGCGCGCCACTGTTTGCCGTAGACCGGTCCGAGCTCGCCGCGCTCATCGGCCCATTCATCCCAGATGGTGACGCCTTGATCGTGCAGCCAGGCGACATTGGTGTCGCCCCGCAGAAACCAGAGCAGCTCGCAGATGACCGAGCGCAAATGAATCCGCTTGGTGGTCACGAGCGGGAAGCCCTGCGACAGATCGAAGCGCAGCTGCTCGCCGAAGAGCGACAGCGTCCCGGTGCCGGTACGGTCGCCCTTGCGCGCGCCATGCTCGAGGATGCGGCGCATCAGATCGAGATAGGGTTTCATCGCGCGCGGCTCACTGCGCGGTGGCGAAGTTACCCGAGCGCACGCGGGCGCTGTAGGCGTAGGTCAGGAAAGCGCCGCCGATGAGAATCATCGGCAGCGACAGAACCTGACCCATCGTAAGCCAGCCCCAGGCGAGATACCCGACCTGCGGGTCCGGCATGCGCACGAATTCCACGAGGAAGCGGAATATCCCGTAGAGCAGCAGAAACAGTCCCGAAGGGGCGAGCCGCGGGCGTGACTTCGCGGTGAACCACCACATCACGGTGAAGAGCACGATTCCCTCGAGGAAGCCCTCGTAGAGCTGCGATGGCTGGAGTTCCTGGCCGTGGTAAAGGAAGCCCCAGGGGAGCGTAGTTGGCTTGCCCCATAGCTCGCCGTTGATGAAATTGCCCATGCGGCCAAAAAAAAGGCCAGGCGCCGTCAGCGGAGCCGTGAAGTCCCATACATCGGCGACACTGCGGTTGCGGCGCCAAGCGAATATTGCGAGGGCGATGACCCCGCCGATGAAGCCGCCGTGGATGGACATGCCCCCGTCCCAGACCTCGAACGGATACCAGGGGTTCTGCGCGGTCCAGAAGCTGAGTCCGTAGATGAGCACATAACCTACCCGGCCGCCGAGAATGCCGCCCACCATGCCGAAGAAGACGAGATCGTCGACATCCGCCGGCTTCCAGGTCGAGCCCGGCCGGGCGGCGCGCCAACGCCCAAGCAACCATCCGGTGGCGAACCCGAGCAGGTACATGATGCCGTACCAGTGGACCTTGATCGGACCCAGCCGAAAGGCAATCGGGTTGATGTTCGGGTAGACGATCATGGCGGCGAAGTGTAGCCGACCTCGCGCGTCACGCGGCAGAAGAAAGCCTTGAGATAGCGCGTTTCCGGGATCGCCGGATGCACCGGGTGATCGGGCGACTGGCCCCCGGATTCGAGAATCTGCACGAAACGGCCGCTGTGGCGGGCGGCCGTCTGGATGGCCGTCGCCAGCTCCTCGGGCGCGAGGTGATACGAGCAGGAGCAGGAGACGAGCAGCCCCCCGTCCTCGATGAGAGAGAGCGCGAGCTGATTGAGCTTGCGATACGCAGCCTGTCCCTGGGGAATGTCCTTCTTGCGCTTGATGAAGGCCGGCGGATCGAGCACCATGACATCGAAGCGCTCACCCCGCTCGTGGAGCGCCTTCAGCGCATCGAACGCATCCGCACGAATCGTCTCCAGTGCGACGCCGTTCGCCTGCGCGTTGCGCCGGGCGAAATCGAGCGCGGTCTCCGAGGAGTCGATGCAGCGCGCGGCCGCGGCCCCCGCCTTGAGCGCAGTGACGGCCCAGGCGCCCGCGTAGCTGCACACATCGAGAACCCGCGCGCCCGGCCAGAGATAGCGAACGAGGCGCGAGCGATTGTGAGTCTGGTCGTAGAACCAGCCGGTCTTCTGTCCCTGCGTCAGCGGCGCCGCGAAGCGAAGGCCGGCCTCGACGGCGGTAATCTCCGCGGGAATGTCGCCGAAGGCGGCTTCGGCGAGCTGCGGCAGCTGCTCGAGCTGCCGCGCGGCGGAATCGTTCTTCCAGTAAAGCCCCGCCGGCGAGAGCAATGCGCGCGCCGCCTCTGCGACGGTCCCCTTCAGTGCCTCCATGCCGGCGGTTGCGATCTGGCCCACGAGGACATCGCCGTAACGGTCGAGGACCAGTCCCGGCAGACCGTCGGACTCGCCGAACACCAGACGGTAGTAGGGCTCGCGGTAGAGTCGCTCGCGCAGCGTAAGCGCCGCGCGCAGCCGCTCTTCGATGAGCTCGCGATCGATTGCATGGGCGGGGTCCCGGCTGAGAATCCGCGCGCAGATGAGCGCGTGAGGGTTGACGTAGGCATGTCCGAGAAACTGACCGCGCTGGGACCTGATCTGCGCGAGATCTCCGGGCGCGAACGCCGCGAGCGGCGTAGCGTCGGAATCGATCTCATTGCTGAAGACCCACAAATGTCCCGCGAACAGACGGCGCTCTTCGCCGCGCTTCAGGCGCAGCTCGCGGGCGCGGCCGCTATCGGTGCCGGAGATGGATGAGAGAGAGCTCAAGGAAGACTCGATGGGTTCGGCGGGCCGGCAGTATAAACGTGCTATCCGGAGCCCAAAAGCGATCCATTAAGCGGCCCAGGGCCGCTCCCCTCTGAGACCCCCCAGCGCTGGAGGACCGCGAGGTCGAAAGAGCCAAGGACGCGCTCGCGCAAAGCGGCAGGATGCCGACCTCGCGCCAGTAAACACAGAATCAACGGCCGGGGTATTCTTCCAGGCTGCATGGAGATTCGACACGTGAACCCGGACGGCAGGCCGAAATACACCAACCGGCTGATGGCCGAGACCAGTCCGTACCTGCGCCAGCATGCGCACAACCCCGTCGACTGGTATGCGTGGGGCGAGGAGGCCTTCACGCGGGCCCGGCAGGAGCGCAAGCCCATCCACCTGAGCGTCGGTTATGCCGCCTGCCACTGGTGCCATGTGCTTGCGGCCGAGAGTTTCGAAGACGAGGTGACGGCGCAGGTGCTGAACGAGCTCTTTGTCAACGTCAAGGTGGACCGCGAGGAGCGGCCCGACGTCGACCGGATCTATCAGATCGCGCAGCAGATGCTTACGCAGCGCTCCGGCGGCTGGCCGCTCACCATGTTCCTGACACCGGATGACCGTCGGCCGTTCTTCGGCGGGACGTATTTCCCCAAGGAGGCGCGTTTCGGGCTGCCGGCCTTCAGGGAATTGCTGCTGCGCGTCGCCCGCTACCATCGCGAGCACGAGGCGGAGCTGCGGCGGCAGAACGAGGCGCTGACGGCGGCCTTCGGCGAGCTCGAGCCGCCGCCGCCGGCGTCGACGGTCGAGCTGAGCGATGTGCCGCTGCGCCTCTGCCGCCAGACGCTCGAGCGGACGTTCGATGCCCGCTACGGCGGCTTCGGCGGCGCGCCGAAATTTCCGCACCCGAGCTCACTGGAGTTGCTGTTGCGCCAGTGGCGCGCCGGCGCCGATGGCGATACGCCGGACCTGCACGCGCTTTACATGGCGGGCCTGAGCCTGCGGCGCATGGGCGATGGCGGCATCAACGATCAGCTCGCGGGCGGGTTCTGCCGCTACTCCGTCGATGAGTACTGGATGATTCCGCACTTCGAGAAGATGCTCTACGACAACGGGAGCCTCCTTGCGGTGTATGCCGACGCCTGCGTGGCGACGGGCGATGCCTTCTACGGGAAAGTGGCTGCAGCGACGGCCGACTGGGTGCGGCGGGAAATGCAGTCTCCCGAGGGCGGATACTACTCGAGCCTCGATGCGGACTCGGAAGGGCACGAGGGCAGGTTCTACGTCTGGCGGCGGAGCGAGGTACGCTCGGCGCTGAGCGAGGAAGAGTACGCCGCGTTCGCTCCCCGGTATGGGCTCGATCGCGAGCCCAACTTCGAGGGTTGTTGGCACCTCCACGTCTTCCGCTCGTTGGAGGACATCGCTGCCGCACTCGGCCGCTCGCCAGCCAGCGTTGAGTCGGCGCTGGCCTCCGCGCGCGGGAAGTTACTCCGGCGCCGTGGTGACAGAGTACGTCCCGGACGGGACGACAAGATCCTCGCATCCTGGAACGGTCTCATGATCCGTGGCATGGCCGTCGCGGCGCGGGCGCTGGCCCGCGAGGACCTCGCGGAGTCGGCCGGGCGCGCGCTCGATTTCGTGCGGCGCGCGCTCTGGCGCGACGGCAGGCTGCTCGCAACTTACAACGACGGCCGGGCCCATCTCAACGCGTACCTCGACGACTACGCGTACCTCGCGGCTGCGATTTTGGAGCTGCAGCAGGTCCGATTCCGCGCCGACGAGCTGCAATTTGCCCGCGAGCTGCTGCAGGTGATCCTGCGGCACTACGCCGATGAGCGCGCCGGCGGCTTCTTCTTCACCTCGGATGATCACGAGCCGTTGTTCCATCGGCCGAAGTCCTTCGGCGACGACGCCACCCCCGCGGGAAACGGTGTCGCGGCTTTCGCGCTGCAGCGGATGGGATATCTTCTGGGCGAGACGCCTTACCTCGAGGCTGCGGAGCGGACGGTGCGCGCCGCATGGGCCATGATGGAGAAACACCCGCAGGCCCATACGAGCCTCCTCACCGCTCTCGAGGAGCTGTTGTACCCGCCGGAGATCGTCGTGTTGCGCGGCGATCCCGCGGTCACGGAATCCTGGCGGCGCGAGCTCGCCAAGCTCTACTCGCCGCGGCGGATGGTGCTGGCGGTTCCCGCGGACGCGTCCGACCTGCCGCCGGCAATCGCAGAGAAGACCCCTCGCGGCCCCGCCGTGGCCTACGTGTGCCGCGGGAGTGTTTGCGGTGAGCCCATCGGCTCCTTCGCGGACCTGACGGAAGCGCTGCGCTCCTAGATCTGTCAACAGCAAGTGAGTAAGCGGCCCAGGGCCGCTCCCCTCTGAGACCCGCCAGCGCTGGAGGAGGTACCCCAGGAAACGGCCGCGAGGTCGAATCCCGTCAGGGGGCCGCGCCAATTAAGAAAGAATTTCGACCGCCCCGCCGATCGCCGCGGTGTTGATGGTGAGGGTCCGTTCGGTGGCGAAGCGCTGCAGATAATTGGGCCCGCCCGCCTTGGGTCCGGTTCCAGAAAGTCCCTGACCGCCGAAGGGCTGCACGCCGACGACGGCGCCGATCATGTTGCGATTGACGTACGTGTTGCCCACGGGCAGCGCGCGGAATGCCTGCTCCGCCATGCTCTCGAGCCGGCTGTGCACGCCCAGTGTCAGGCCGAAGCCGGTTGAGCGGATGGCTTCCAACACCTGGGGAAGCCGGTCGGCGCGATAGCGGAACACGTGGAGAATCGGGCCGAACTCCTCCGTCCGCAGCTGATCGGGGGAATCGAGCTCGAAGAGCCGGGGGCCGAAGAAGTGACCCGTGCCGCCGCAATGCTCGACCGGACAAGCGTAGAGGAGCTTCGCCTCGGCATTCATCCGCCCCGCGTGCTTGTCCAAGCGCCGCTGCGCGTCCGCGGAGATGAGCGGGCCGACATCCGTCGCCGGATCGGCGGGGTCGCCGATCGTCAGACACTTCATCGCGCCGATCAGCATCTCGAGGACGCGGTCCGCAATCTCCTCCTGCAGGTAGAGCACGCGCAGGGCAGAGCACCGCTGCCCGGCACTGGTGAACGCCGAGGCGATCACGTCATCGACGACCTGCTCGGGCAGCGCCGTCGCATCGACGATCATCGCATTCACCCCGCCGGTCTCGGCGATGAGCGGCACGATCGGCCCCTCGCGTCCGGCGAGGGTGCGGTTGATCGTCGCGGCGGTCGCCGTCGAGCCGGTAAATGCGACGCCGGCGAGCGCCGGATGAGTGAGCGCGGTGGCGCCGAAGAGCGGTCCGTCGGCAGGCGCAAGCTGCAGCACGTCTCCTGGTATTCCCGCCTCGTGCAGGAGCCGCGTCATCGCGTGTGCGATCAGCGTGGTGGCCGGCGCCGGCTTGGCAACGACCGCATTGCCGGCCATGAGAGCGGCGGTGATCTGTCCCGTGAAGATGGCGAGCGGAAAGTTCCATGGGCTGATGCAGGCAAATACGCCGCGGCCCTGATGAGAGAGCAGGTTTTTCTCGCCCACCGGGCCATCGAGCTCCCGCGGAGCCGCGAACAGCTCGCGGCCGCGCTCGGCGTAGTAGCGGCAGAAGTCCGCCGCCTCGCGAATCTCGGCGACCGCGTCGGGCAGCGTCTTCCCGGCCTCCCGGACCAACAGGTGGAGGAAGAAGCCGCGGCGTTGCTCCAACAGATCGGCTGCCCGCTCGAGGCACGCGGCGCGCTGTTCGGCGGGCGTCGCATCCCACGCCCGTTGGGCGCGCGCGCAGGTTCTCATTGCGCCGGCGATCTCAGCCGCCGTCGCATCGCGCGTCAGCCCCACGGTTTCCCCGGCATCCGCCGGCGAGCGCACCGGCACATTCGGCCCGATCGCCTCGGCCTCGCTGAGGATGGGGCCACCCCGGTAGGAGACGGCCGCAGCCGCCCCGATCTCGCTCTGAAGGGCCGCGAGCTCCACCGGATTGCCGAAATCCACGCCTCGGGAATTGCGCCGCGAGCGGTAGAGCGCGTGTGGCTCGCGGATTCGCGCCGGGCCGCTGTGGCCCGAAGCCTCGCCGGCTTCGGCGGAGTTAGCGGAGTTGGGAAGGATCTCGCCCACGACCTGCTCCACGGGAATGTCTCTGTTGAGAAAATGGTGTACGAACGAAGTGTTGGCGCCGTTCTCGAGCAGCCGGCGCACGAGGTAAGGCAGAAGCTCCTCGTGTGTGCCGACCGGCGCGTAGACGCGCACCGGCGCCAAGTCGGATATCTCGGCGCGGACCGCGTCGTATAACGCCTGTCCCATGCCGTGCAGACGCTGGAACTCGTAATCCGCGGCCGGTGGCGCCATCGCGACCACCGCCGACACGGTGAGCGCGTTATGCGTGGCGAACTGCGGGTAGATGCAATCCCGTGCGGCCAACAGCCGCTGCGCGCAAACGAGATAATTGGCGTCGGTTGCGGTCTTGGAGGTATATACGGGGAAGCTGTCGAGCCCGCGCTCCTGGGCGCGCTTGATCTCCGCGTCCCAATACGCGCCCTTGACCAGCCTCACGGACAGGCGCCGGCCGGTCTGCCCGGCGAGCTCCGCGACCCAATCCAACACCAGCGGCGCCCGCCGGCCGTAGGCCTGCACGGCAAGACCGAGCCCGCTCCAGCCTCGCGTGTCGGCGTCGCGCGCCAGAGCCTCGAGAACTTCGAGCGACACATCGAGCCGATCCGCCTCTTCGGCATCGATGGTCAGGCCGATGCCGGCGCCGGCGGCGCGGCGTGCGAGAGCGAGCATCCGGGGAACGAGGTTCTCGATCACCCGCGGAAGCTGCACCAGGGAGTAACGCGGCTCGAGAGCTGAGAGCTTCACCGAGACACCCGATTTCCGGTAAACGAAGTCCGCTCGCTGGGCGCGCAGCGCATCGATGGCGCGTGAGTACGCGACGAAATATCGCTCCGCATCGGTATCGGACCGCGCTCCCTCGCCGAGCACATCGAACGAGCACAGCGAGAGCTCACGGTCGCGCCGTCCGCGCGCGAGCGCCGACTCGATTGACTCGCCGACGATGAACGCGCGACCCATCATCCGCATGGCGCGCCGGAGTGTGCCACGTGCGAGCGGCGCCATGACTGGCGAGAGCAGCGGGCGGCGAGCGCTCGCGGGCGCGAGTATTCCAGGAAACGGGTCGGGCAACAGCCGGCTCGCGGTTACGAGCAATGCCATGCTCAGTCGGACGGTCAGGTCGGAGCTTCTTGGACCGCCGTTGCGCAGGGCGGTGAGCCGCTCGGCGATCAGGCGGTCGGCGCATCCGGGGTCCGAGGTGCGCAGCAGCGCCTCCGCAAGGCTCATGAGCGCCTTGCCCTGCCGGCTGTCGAGGGGGAACTGCTCCAGGAGCGACTCGGCGAGTGGCCCGGATCGCGCGTGCTCGCGCGCCGCCTCGATCCAGCGCATGGCGCGGCTTCTGGCGGCCTCGAGCGTATCCGTCAGAGGAAGGAGCGCCGCGCGCATCTGCTCGACCGCCTCCGCCTCGGGGCGCAGCGTGGCCGCGCGAATGAGCTCCCGCAGACTTCCGAGAGCGCTCGCCCCGCGTGGGCGGATCAAACGGGTCTCGGGTATTGCAGCCATGATGATCGGGGTTCGGGCCTGATGTAGTTGATTGCGCTTATTTTATGCGCAGATACAGAGCATATTTTCCTATTTTGGCGAAATTAGCAGTAAACTCGACTGCCATGTTTGCCAAAAACCCGCTCCAGCAGCACAACCCGCCACCCGTCGAGCGACGACGGCTCGATCGCATAGATCGCAAGCTTCTCGCGCGACTTCAGCAGGACGGCCGGATCCCGGTCTCGCAGCTCGCGCGGGAGGTCAATCTGACGGTCACCCCGACGCTGGAGCGGGTGCGGCGGCTCGAAGCCGGCGGCTTCATCGACGGCTACTTCGCCCGCCTCAATGCCGGCAAGCTCGGGCTGGGGCTGCTCGCCTACGTGGAGGTCTCACTCGATCGCACGACGCCCGAGGCCTTCGATCACTTCAAGGAGGTCGTGCGGGCCCACGATGAGATCATGGAGTGTCACATGGTCGCCGGCGGCTTCGACTATCTGCTCAAGGTGCGCGTCAAGGACATGGAGACCTACCGCACCCTGCTCGGCGACACCATCGCATCCGTGCGTGGCGTGCAGCAGACGCACACCTATTTCGTCATGGAGGAAGTCAAGTCAACACACGCGATCGTGATGCCGGAGGCATAGCCCTTTTCCCTCATTGACGCCGGACCCCAGCGTGAGCCCTGCGCTTGGCCGAGGCCGGTACAACTCCGCTCAGCCCAGCAGGTCCTCGATCAAGCTTCGCGCCCGATCGAAATCCACCTCCCCGGAGTCAGCCCGGTCGTCCAACTCCTTCAAGATCGCCTTCTGCACGGCGCCGCGCCGCAGCGCCTCGGCGTAGGAGATCTCCGGGTGGAACATCACCATGGAGTAGCGCGGGATGAAGCGATCGGGAAAGCGGCGCTCGAGCTCCAGGGCGAGCGCTTTGCGGCGGACGTAGGTCGGATCGCGTACCGTATCGCGCATCTCGATGTAGTTCTCGAGCGCCATCTGCGCGATGGCGGTGGTGTCGGGGAGGCGGACGCGCTCGAAATGTTCGAACAACGGCTCCCAGCCGTCGTGCGGGTCGAGGAGGCTCTCGAGAACCAGACAGTCCTCGAGCGCCGCGTTCATGCCCTGGCCGTGGAAGGGCACGATGGCATGGGCGGCATCTCCGAGGAGCAGCACCTCGCCGCCGACATGCCAGGGTCGGGTGTGGACCGTACCGAGCTGGCCCTGGGGATGGGCCGTGAACTCCTCGATGAGATGCGGCATGAGTTGGGCCGCGTCGGCGAACTGGCTGTGAAAGAGTGCCCGGACCCGATCGGCGCTCGTGAGCGTGTCAAAGCTGTCGGCGCCGCTGCGCGCCAGGAAGAGGGTGGCCGTAAAGCTGCCATCGGTGTTCGGCAGGGCGATGAGCATGAAGCCGCCGCGCGGCCATATGTGGAGGGCGTGAGGCTCGATGACGTGACGTCCGTCGCGCGCCGGGATAGTCAGCTCTTTGTAATCGTGAGCCATCCAGTCCTCCCGCACGCGGATGAGTCCTGCGCGGGCGAGGCTCGAGCGAACAGCCGATCCGGCGCCATCGGTGGCGACGCTCGGTATCATCGGCACATTGCACTCGCTGCCCGTAGCCTCGTCGCGAAAGCGTAGCGCGCCTGCCTCCGGCACGGCTGTCAGGCAGGCCTGCCGGAACCGCAGGCGCACGCGCCGGTGCCGCGCCGCTTCCTCGATCAGAATCCGGTTGAGATCGGCGCGGCCGACGGAGTAGATGACCTCGTCCTGGCGCTGGCCGTAGGGTTGCAGCTGCGCGTCGCCCGATAGCGAATGCACCATCCGGCCCCGCATCGGAATCAACAACGGGCGGATGCGCTCCATCATTCCTGCGCGCTCGAGCGCCACCATGCCGCGGGCGGCGAGCGCAAGGTTGATGGATCGGCCACGCTCGCGTTGCCCGAGCCGTGGGTCGGGCCTGCGCTCGTACAAGTCGACCGCGAATCCGCGGCGGGCGAGCAGAGCGGCGAGGAGCGCGCCTGCCAGACCGGCGCCGACGATGTTGATCGGTTGCTCGGCGCGAGGCTTCACGGCCGGCGGCGCAGGGCCCGGCCGAGCGCCTCGGCGCCGCGGAAAACATCCGCGAAGCCATTGTAAAGAGGAATGGGTGCGAGCCGTAGCGTGTCCGGCTCGCGCCAGTCGCCGATGACACCCTGCCCAGTCAAGGCCTCGAACACGAGACGGCCGCGCTCTTTGGGGCCGGCAATGCGCACGGACAGCTGACAGCCGCGCGAGTCGGTGGTTCGCGGCGTGATGAGCTCGAGGTCGGGAGCGAGCCGGTCGAGCAGATATTCCAGATAGCCGGTGAGCGCCGCCGACTTGTGCCGCAGCCTTTCCAACCCCGCCTGCCCGAAGAGCGCGAGGGAGGCGATGAGGGGAGCGGCGGAAAGAATCGGGGGGTTGCTGATCTGCCAACCCGCGACGCCGGGTGCGGCGTGGAACTGCGGCCCCATCCGAAAACGAGTCGCGGCGTCGTGCCCCCACCACCCGGCAAGATGCGGCCGGTCGTGGCGCTCGTGGACGAAGCAGCCGCCGATTGCGCCGGGGCCCCCGTTCAGGTACTTGTAGCTGCACCAGACGGCAAAGTCGGCTTCGATGTCATGCAGGGCGAGCGGCACGTTGCCGATGGCGTGCGCGAGGTCGAATCCGATCGCGCAGCCTGCGCGACGGGCCGCGCGTGCGATCCTGCCGAGGTCGAAGGCCTGACCGGTCCTGTACTGCACACCGGGCCACAGGACGAGCGCCACCTCGGCGCCGTGCTCCTCGAGGTAGGCCTCAATCGATTCCTCCGGAATCGTATCCGCGCCCGCGGCAGGCGGCAGCTCCACCAGCGCTTCCTCGGGATCGAGCCCCCGCCAGGCGATCTGCGAAGCCACGGCATGCCGGTCGGAAGAGAATGCGCCGGCCTCGATGAGGATTCGGCGCCGCGAGCCGCTCGGCCGGTAGAACGCCGCGAGCAGCAGATGCAGGTTGATTGTCAGCGAGCTCATCGCCACGACTTCGCCGCCGCGGGCGCCCGCAAGACTCGCGAGACCGTCGCGCAGGTTCTCGTGATAGGGAATCCAGGGCCGCCGCGCATGCTCGTGCCCGAGGACGGCGAGCCGCGCCCAGTCCTCGAGCTCCTCCAGCACGGTCGCGCGGGCGGCGAGCGGCATGAGTCCGAGCGAGTGCCCGCACAGGTACACCAGTGGCTCGCCTTGGGCGCCGCGAGGCAGCGCGAACCGCTCCCGAAACCCGCGCAGCGGGTCCGCCTCATCCAGAGTGCGCGCAAACTCCAGTGTCGGTTCGTACGTCACGAGTCGTCGCTCGAGCAGTCAGTCAACCAGGCGATAGAGCAGCGGCCGGCTGGGTACGGCATCGCCGTTGATCGCCGGAACCTGGAGCTGCAACAGATACGGGCCGTCGGCCGCATCGTCCGGAATGTATGCCAACTCCGTGACCGTGCATTGCGATCGCGCCGCGCGGGCCAGCGTCGACTCTGCGGGCGACAGCCCGAAGAAAAGCCGGTGCGCGGTGAGCCGGCCCTCATCGTGCGCACGGTCGATCGAGGGCAGGTCCGTGACCAGATGCTCGATGCCGCGCTCGACCAGATGTCGGGCGGCCTCGCGCGTAAAGTAAGGAGGCGTCAGATCGGTGTAATCGCGTGCGCGCTTGCCGGGCTCGTTGGGCAGAGTGCGGATCACCAGGGCCCGGGGATCAAACGGCCGCTCCACCGGCCAGAGCGCCTCCAGGGCGGCGCGCGTCAGCAGACAGTCGCCCGGCTGCGGCACCGGATCGGAGCTCTCGCGCGTTTGGCTCGAAGGGACGGGCTTGGCCGACAGCAGCAGTGCCGGCAGCAGGCCCCGTGGAACGATGCGATGCGCGTGCTGCGGCTCCCGCGTCAGATGGCCCGCGCACTCGGTGTGAGTGCCGTTGCAATGCGGGATCAGGCTGATGGACTCGCAGTTGCAGCTCGCGCCGCGCGCCACCGATCCGGGGAAACCCGGAACTGAGTATGGCTGTGAGCTGGCGCGCGGCGCGCCAAAGTGGCGCATCTGCGGTCCCTCGAAGTCGAGCTCCACGCTCAGGTCGTAGGGACGCGCGAGGTCGACGCGCATGCCGCGCCCGGCCACCTCGAGTTGCGCATTCACTCGGAACGCTCCAGCACCGCGCCGCAGTGGGAGCAGGTACGCTGCTCGCGGCTTGCGTAGAAGCGCTCGAACACCGGCGGCAGCTGCTTCTCGATGTCGGTGAGCTCGATGAATTCCTCGTGAAGGAGGTTGCCGCAGCGCTCGCAATACCATTGGAAGCCGTCGCGCTCGCCGGCCCGACGCCGCCTCTCGACGACGAGGCCCACCGTGTTGGCGGGCCGCCGCGGCGAGTGGGGCAGATTCGGCGGCAGCAGCAGGACTTCGCCTTGGCGGATCGGCACGTCGACGGGGTGACCGTCCCGCATGGTCTTCAGCACGATGTCGCCCTCGAGCTGATAGAAGAACTCCTGTCCGGGATCGACGTGGTAGTCCTGCCGCGTGTTGGGGCCGCCGATCACCATGATGATGAAATCGCCGTCCTCGAAGACGCGCTTGTTCCCTACCGGCGGCTCGAGCAGATGTCGATGCCGATCGATCCAGTGGTGGAGGTTGAATGCTCTCAGGGGCTGCATATGCCGGCCTCCTCACTCGTCGGGCGATTGATAGCCGCCGCACGGCACCGAGATCGGCGCGCCGGCAGGGTTGTCGAGATCGATCGCCGTCAGCGCGCCGCCCCAGACGCAGCCGGAGTCGAGCCCGATGATATCGTCGCGCATGACGAGGCCCAATGCGGACCAGTGACCGAAGACGACGCGGGCGCCGCGCGTGCGGCGGCTCTCGATATCGAACCATGGGCGCCAGGCGGAGCCTGGCGCAGGAGGCTTGCCTTTGATGCGTAAGTTGACACGTCCCTCGTTCGTGCAAACGCGTATGCGCGTCAGCACGTTGATGGCGAATCGCAGGCGGTCCGTGCCGGTGAGGTCGCTGCTCCAGTGGTCCGGCTCGTCGCCATACATGTGGTCGAAGAGATTGCGCGGGTCGTTGCGCAGCGCCGATTCGACCTCGCGTGCGAGCCCCAGGGTCGTCTCGACCGTCCATTGCGGCACGACGCCGGCATGCACCAGGAGGTCTCCCGCCTCGAAATGGGCCAGCGGCCGGGTCGCGAGCCACTCGAGCAGCGCGTCGCGGTCGGGTGACCCCATGATCTCCTCGAGTGTGTCGGAGCGGCGGGCGGTATGGCAGCCGCAGGCGATGGCAAGAAGGTGCAGGTCGTGGTTACCGAGGACCACAATGGCATTGTCCCCGAGCGCGCGCACATAGCGCAGCACCTCCAGCGATTGCGGTCCGCGGTTCACCAGGTCGCCGACGAGCCACAGCCGGTCGCGATCCGCGGAGAATCCTATCCGGCCGAGGAGTGCCCGCAGCTCCTCGCAGCACCCCTGGAGGTCGCCGATGGCATGGCGGCTCACTGCAGAATTCCGGGAATCGCGAGCCGGAAGGGCGCGATGGGCGCATCGAAGGGCTGCCCCTCGGCGTCGACCATCTGGTAGCTGCCTTGCATCGTGCCCACGGGCGTCTCGAGGATGGCTCCGCTCGAGTACCGAAAGCCCTGGCCGGGCTCGAGCCGCGGCTGCTCGCCGACGACACCATCGCCACGGACTTCCTTCACCTTGCCATTGGCGTCAGTGATGATCCAGTGCCGCGTCAGAAGCTTGGCCGAGCGCTCCCCCTCGTTGCGGATGGTGATCGTGTACGAGAAGACGTAGCGCTGCTCGCTCGGGCTCGATTGCTCATCGAGGTAGCTGGTCTCGACCTCGACGCGGATCTTGTTCGGCTGGCGGCTCATGCGTCCGGATTCTACCCGGGCGCGGCTTCACCTACCCGCACCGCAAGTACATCGCAGGGCGAGGCGTGCAGGACCGTGTCTTCGGTGAAATTCACCAGAATGGAGATGCCGTGGCGCTCCCGGCTGCCGAGCACGATGAGATCCACGTGCCGCTCGCGGGCCACCCGCACGATCTCCGCCTTGACGTTGCCCGACTCGACGCGGTGGGGCGCCCCTGCGAGGCCGAGCTCTTCGGCCAGGGCCGCGAGACGCTGGCGTGCGCTCGCGAGCAGCTCGTCCTGGATGCGTGCCGTGGGCATCAGGGTCTCGCCCATCGGCTCGACGGGCATGAACTCGACGACGTGCAGCAGCTCGACTTCCGCCGCAAGCGTTGCCGCCAGGTCACGCGCACGCTTGCCGATCTGCGCGCTGTCCTCGGTCAGGTCGACGACGAGGAGGATGCGCTGGTAGGGGTATGTGGCCATGAGTTGCCCTTCGCTCGCCGGAGTCGGCGAGACAATCCTAACTCAGGCTGCGCCGGGAGGCAGCAGGGCCGCGATGGCGTTGAAACGCTCCGGCGAGATCGTTTCCGGCCGCGCCGACGGATCCACCCCGCAGCTCTCGATCTGCTGCCCGGTAGCGAGGCCGCGAAGCGCATTGCGCAAGGTTTTGCGTCGATGGGCGAAAGCCGTGGCCACCACCGCAGGGAACGCCGGATTCACCGGGAATGCCGGCCCGGGCCGCACCTTGAGCCGCGCAACGGCCGACCACACCCGCGGCGGCGGCTGGAAGGCCCCCGGCCCGACATCGAACAGGCGCTCCACCTCGACCCAGGGGGAGAGCATCACCGTCAGCCGTCCGTAATCCCGATCGCCCGGCCGGGCGGCCATGCGGTCGATCACCTCTCGCTGCAGCATCACGTGGAGGTCGCGAATGTCGCGGACGGTTTCGAGCAAGTGAAACAACAGCGGCGTCGAGATGTTGTAGGGAAGGTTGCCGACGATCCGCAGGGACCGACCTCTGCGCCGGGCGAGCGTGCCGAAGTCGATCCGGAGCGCGTCCGCCTCGTGCACGGCGAGCCGAGCATCCCCGCCGAGCTCGGCGTGCAGCCGAGCGGCCAGGTCGCGGTCGATCTCGATCGCATCGAGCGAGCCGCAGTCGGAGTCGAGCAGCCGCCGGGTGAGCGCGCCGCGGCCGGGACCGATCTCCACCAGGGCCTCGCCGGCCCCGGGCGCGACTGCGGCGCCGATCCGCTCGATGACCGCCGGATCGTGCAGGAAGTGTTGGCCGAAACGCTTTCTGGGCCTGGGGCGGGGAGCCACCTGCCGCATCAGGCGGCTCGCTGCGCGAGCTGCACCGCGAGCTCGATGGCCGCGAGGAGGCTGCCGGGATCCGCGCGGCCGGTGCCGGCGAGATCGAGCGCGGTGCCATGGTCCACCGATGTTCGCAGGATCGGCAAGCCGAGGGTCACGTTCACCGCGCTCTCGAAGCCCGCATGCTTGATCACCGGCAGGCCTTGATCGTGGTACATGGCGAGCACCACGTCGAAGTCGGCCAGCACGCGGGGCACGAAGACCGTGTCGGCCGGCAGGGGCCCGGAGACCTTGAGACCGCGGTCCCGCATGCGGGCGATGGCCGGCGCAATCACACGGATCTCCTCGTCTCCCAGGTGCCCGCCTTCGCCGGCGTGGGGATTCAGGCCGCAGACGGCGATCCGCGGCGTCCCGATGCCCCACCGCCGGGCGAGGTCGCGATCGACGACCTCCAGGACTTCGCAGAGCAGCTCATCGGTCACTGCTGCGCTCACACGGGCGAGCGGCAGGTGGATCGTGGCGAGGGCCACACGCAGCGATGCTGTCGTCAGCATCATGACCGGTCGCGCGGCGTGCGTACGTTCGGCGAAGAATTCGGTGTGGCCGGTGAACGGAATTCCGGCGTCGTTGATGACGCCTTTGTGGACAGGCGCGGTGACGATTGCGGCGAACTCGCCGGCGAGAGCGCCGTCGCAGGCGCGCTCGAGGAGCTTCAGGACGCAGGGACTGTTGCGAGCGTCCAGTCGGCCGGCGGACGCCGGCGCGTGAAGCGGGTGATGCTCGACCGTGAGCTTCCCGGGGACGTGGCGGTGCGCCGTCCCGTCGTACGGCGGCAATTCAACTTTCAAACCGAGCGCCCGCGCCCGGTCGGCCAACAGCTCCCGGTCGCCCAGGCAGAGAAGATCGCAGTCGAGCTCGCGCGCCGCGATGGCGAGGCAAAGGTCCGGTCCGATGCCCGCAGGCTCGCCCGAGGTGAGCGCGATTCGCGGCAGCACGGCGGGCTCGCGCCCAGTCAGCCGGCCAGGACCTTCACATAGGCGTCGTCGCGCAGCTGTTGCAGCCACAGCTCCGTGTCCTCGTCGGCCTTGCTCGCGCGGATCGCCTCCATGGCATTCAGGCGCTTGACCTCCTGAGTCTCGTCATGATTGCGGCGGCCGAGGACCTCGGCGATGTGCCAGCCGAATTGCGTCTGGAACGGCTGGCTGACCTCGCCCACTTTCAACTTCGCGATGGCGGCGGAGAAACGCGGCGTGAAGACATCGAGGCTCTGCCAGCCGAGATCCCCCCCCTCGGAGGCGGATCCGGGGTCCTGCGACGCGGCGGAGGCCGCGACCGCGAAGCTCTCACCGTGCAGAATTTTTTGGCGGATCTGCTCCAGCCTCTGCCGCACGGTCGCATCGTCCTGCAGCGCGTTGGTCTTCAGGAGGATGTGACGCACGTGGACCTGCTCCACGATCTCCTTCTTTTCCTGACTGCGGATCTGGTTGAGCCTGACGATGTGAAAGCCGGTCGGCGTGCGCAGCGGGCCGCCGACCTGGCCCGGCTTGAGGTTCAGGATGAGGCCGGTCAGGAAGGTCGGCAGCTCCGAGCCCTCGCGCCAGCCGAGCGAGCCGCCTTCGAGGGCATCCTCGCTGTTGGAATATGCGACGGCGAGCTTGCCGAAGTCCTCGCCCTTGCTGGCTCGCTGGTAGACGTCGTTGGCGCGCTGTTGCGCCTGCTCGATTTGCGCCGGCGTCGCATTCGGTGGCACCGCGATCAGGATGTGCGAGACGTTGTATTCCGCGTCGGCCGAGGGATGCTTCGCCTGCCTGGTGAGGAACTGATCGATCTCGCGGGGAGTGACGACGATGCGCTGCAGCACATCGCGCTGGCGCAGCAGCCCGATCGTGAGCTGCTGGCGCATCTCATCCCGGTAGCGGGCGTAATCGATCCCCTGTTGCGCGAGCACGGTGGGCAGCTGGGAGAACGGGATGCTGTTGCGCTTCGCCACATCCTCGAGCGCGTTGTTCAGGGTGTCGTCGGAGATCGTGATGCCGTCATGATCGGCCTCCTCCAGCTCGATCCGCTGCAGGATCAGCCGATCGAGCACCTGCTTGCGCAGGACGCTCTGCGGCGGGAGCGCCATGTTCTGTGCCTGCAGGCGCACAGTGACGTCCTTCATCTGGTTGTCGACCTCGCTTTCGAGCACCACGCCGTCATTGACCACGGCCGCAATGCGGTCGAGGAGCACCCCCTGGGTCGACAGATCGCGGGTTTGCGCCAGCGCCTTGCCCTGGAAGGCGAGCGCGCCGAGAAGCAGCACCACCATGGGAATGGGGCCGATGAAGAAAATCCGCCGCATGCGCTCGTTATCCTCGTGGAATGGCGATCAGTGGGGGGCCATGAATGCCCGGGAATTCGCGTCCGCCGGAGTGTAGCCGGGAATGGCGTCGACGAGAGAGGCATCCGACGCCGATCCGACACTGGCGAGCCCCGTGAGTTCCAGCTGAAGCCATATTCCGGTGTCCTCGGGACCCGTGCGGGCCGTGCTGGTCAGAGGCCGGGCGCCGACGTAGCGGCGGGCCCCAAGGCGCACGCTCCAGCAGCAGGCTTCGTACTGGAAGCCCGCAAAGCTCTCGAGCGCCCCATGGTCCGCCAGCGAGTACACCTCGCGGGCGAAGATATCCCAGGATCTGGCAACCGGCCAGGCGCCGGAGAGCTCCACCTGCGAGACATTGCAGGTCGGGGTCGTGGGGGTGCCACAGATCGGTGTGGACGGGGTCGCCTGCGGCGGATAATAGCCGGTGACCGCCTCCGACTCCTCGAGGATGCCGCGCTCGAAGCGGTACCCCAGATTGATGACCCGGTCGGGTGCCGGGCGGTACTGCACCGCCATCTCGGCGCGCTCCGCCTGGGAGCTCTGCGGGTCCCACTGCAGCTCGCCATTCGCGCTCCAGTCCTGGAAGGCGGTGAGCGCAAGCTGCGCCACCAGGTCCGAGCGCCGGTCGGTGCGCGGCACTTCGGTGGGCAGGGTCACCCGGGGCGTCGTGAAATAGAGCTCCTGCCCGAACGTGGCCGTCAAATACTGCCGGCCGTCCAGGGCATTGAGCAGCCTCGACGTCACCGCGAGGCTCAACTGATTCGCATCGCCCATCCGGTCCGCCCCCACGTAGCGATTCGTCTGGAAGAGCTCGACCGGGTCCAGGTCGGGAACGGCGGTGTCGAAGACCGGCAGCTGCGATTGGTTGCGGTACGGTACGTAGAGGTACATCGCGCGCGGCTCCAGCGTAATCGTGCGCTGGTCGTGGGAGCCCGCGGCACGATCGAGCTCGAGGCCGGTATCGAGGCTTGCGATGGGCAGCGTCCGCGACGGGGAGGCCGGCTCTCCCGGGATGGTGTTCGACAGCTGATACTGCGTTGCGCGATAGCCGACCGAGGGACGCACGAAGTACCCCGGTCCGGTGAGGTTGAGCGAGGCCGTGGGATTGAGGTCGTATCGCCACCCGGTGACCCCGGTCGAGCGTTGGAAGTCGACGACCTCCGAATCGAAGCCGTAATGCAGCAGATTGCCGGGTCCCCAGCCGTAGTCCGCGCCGAGCGTGAGGTCGGGCACCCGTGTATAGGGGCGCTGGTCGAGAGCCAGCGTGCTGTCGATCGTCTGGTACTGGTCGGCCATGCCCTGGAAGTTCCAATGCAGGTCGCGATACGAAAGCACCGCGCGGCGATCGAGGAAGGGGGTGCTCGTACCCTCTGGCCCGCTCGAGAAGTCCTCGAAATATTGCGGGTCGCTCACGTTCTCGCCGCTGAGCGTCAGGCGGAAATTGTCGGGCAGCTCGGTGACGTTGAGGAGGCGGATGCGGCTGCGGCTCGAGTGGTACACCGGATCGTACGGCAGGTAGTCCCAGTCGAGCTCGCCGTGCTGCTGTTGCGTGAGGTAACGCAAATCGCCGCCGATGTCGGCGCCGCGCCGGCTGTACTCCGTCGGCTGGAAGGTGAAATCGGCGTTCGGGGCGATGTTCCAGTAATAGGGAACCGAGATCTCCGCGCCGCTGGTGGAGCTGTCGCCGAGCACCGGGAAGAGGAACCCGCTCTTGCGGACGTTGCCGAGCGGAAACGATATCCAGGGCAGATAGAGGATGGGTACGCCCTTGAAGTCGATGCGCGCATCGCGGCCCGTTCCCACCTTCTTCTTCGTGTCGAGGACGATCCGCCTGGCACGCAGCACCCAGGACTGGTCGTTCACCGGACAGGTCGTGAACGTGACATGCGCGAGGCGCATCAATCCCTGCGGGCTCAGTTGCATTTCCCGCGCGGCGCCGCGCGCCGAGCGCTGCACCAGGCTGAAGCTCGCCGACTGGAATTGCGCGCCGCCGGTCGGGGAGTAGCTGCCGCCCGAGCCCGTGACGTGCACCAGCGGGTCGGTGTAGTCGATGCCGCCCCGGGTGCGAAGCGAGTTGTTGTTCCTGTTGTACACCACATGGGTCGCCTTGATCGTGCGATCTCCCTGGCGCACGACCACGTGTCCGTTCAGGGTCAGGATGTTGTTCACGCCGACCATGCTGTCGGTAATGATGCTGACCGGGCCTCCGGCCGCAAACGATTGCTCGCGCGGGAGCGGCTGGCGGCTCCCCTTCCCGGGGGTGGCGGACCCGGCCGGAGCGGTCATCGGCGTCTGGCTCGTTGGGGGAGTCGGCGGCGGGTCGGCGCGCACGAGCGGGACGAGGCCGCCGAACGACAGCAAGGCGGTCCAGAATGGGCTCCAACGCAGCATCAGGGGCGGCATTATAATGGGCCATGCCTGAGAACGATGCGCGACTCGCGCTCCTGCAAGGTTGGCTGGCGCGCGATCTAGGTCTGCGCCCTACACGTTGCGAGCGCGCCTCGAGTGACGCCAGCTTCCGACGCTACTTTCGCATCGTCTGCGATGACGGCACGATGGTCGTCATGGACGCGCCGCCGGAAACGGAGAACGTGCGGCCATATCTACACGTGACGGCGCTGCTCGAGCCGCTCGGAATCCACGTACCGCACGTATACGAGGCCGATGTCACCCGGGGGTTCGTCCTGCTGGAGGACCTCGGCAGCACGCAATACCTGGCGCGGCTCGGCGCGGGGGGCGATCCGCAGCGACTGTACACCGATGCGCTGCAGGCGCTCGCAGAAATCCAGCTGCGAGGCGCGGCCGCCGCCGCCGAGCTCTCACCGTACGACCGCGGGCCGCTCGCGCGCGAGCTCGCCGAGATGCCGGAGTGGTTCCTTGACCGGCATCTCGCGCTCGAGCTGACCGGGGCCGAGCGCGAGATGATCGTCGCCGCCTTCGAGTTCCTGATCGCCGAGGCGCTGTCGCAGCCCGAGGTGTTCGTGCATCGCGACTATCACTCGCGCAACCTGATGGTGGTCGGCGACCGCAACCCCGGCGTGATCGATTTCCAGGACGCGTTGCGCGGGCCCATCGGCTACGACCTCGTGTCGCTGTTGAAAGATTGTTACATTTCGTGGCCGCGCGCGCAGACGCTCGAGTGGGTGAGCGGCTATCGCTCGCTGCTGCAGGCCAGAGGCGGAAGGGTGGGCGAAGGGCCGGCGCAGTTCCTGCGCTGGTTTGACCTGATCGGAGTGCAGCGACACATCAAGGTGCTCGGCAGATTCGCGCGGCTCTGGTACCGGGACGGCAAGCCCGGTTATCTGCGCGACCTGCCGCTGACGCTCGATTACGTGCGCGAGGCCTGCCGTCTGTATCCGGAGCTCGCGGAGCTCTCGGGATTCCTCGAGCGCCGGGTCGCTCCCGAGCTGCCGCGCGCCAACGAGCGCGTCGCGCGGCAAACGGCGCGGCCGGCGTGACCGGATCGCCTGCAGCGAAGCCTCACAGCTGCATGTTGCTCGCGGCGGGGCGCGGCGAGCGGCTGCGGCCGATCACCGACACGCTGCCCAAGCCGCTCGTGGAGATCGCCGGCAAGCCGTTGATCGTCTACCACCTCGAAGCGCTCTCCAGGGCAGGAGTGGTCGCGGTCGTGATCAACCTCTCGTGGCTCGGGGAGAAGGTCCGCGCCGCCCTGGGTGATGGCGGCCGCTACGGCGTGCGCATCACTTACAGCGAGGAGGGGCCCGTGCCGCTCGAGACCGGCGGCGGCATCCGTCGCGCGTTGCCGCTTCTTGGCCCCGGCCCCTTTCTCGTCGTCAACTCCGATGTCTGGACGGACATGGATTTCAGTCGCGTTCCGACTCCGGATGAGGGCGCCGACGCATGCCTCATGCTCGCGCCAAATCCGCCCCAGCATCCGCGCGGCGACTTCGGGCTGGAGGGTGATCTTCTGGTGGAACGCGCAGCCGACCGCTTCACCTACACCGGCATTGGCGTGTATCGGCCGGAGCTCTTCGAAGGATGCGCGCCGGGGAAGTTCCCGCTGCTGCCGCTCCTACGGCGCGCGATCGCGGCGCGCCGCCTGCGCGGCGAGGTCTATCGGGGGGAATGGCTCGATATCGGCTCGCCGGATCGCCTGGCGTGGCTCGACGCGAGGGAGCGCGCCGGGCGAGGCCGGTGAAAGACCGCTTGACCGCATGGCGTAAAATAAGAGCCATGGCCCGCCTCGAAGATATCCCGGTCGTCACCGAGCCGGCTCCCGCGCCGCCGGAGACCCCGCGCAGTGGCGAGAAATACGTTACGCCTCAGGGATTTACGGCGATCCGGGACGGCATCAAAGCCGCTGCGGGCGGCGCCTGGGCGCCCGCGTCCCCGGTAAGTGCCGGCAAGCCTTCCTGGCTGCGGGCCAAGGCGCCTACGGGTGTGGGATTTCAGGCGGTCAAGGGCATCGTCAAGGAGCACCGCCTGGCCACGGTCTGCGAGGAGGCGAAGTGCCCGAACATCGGCGAGTGCTGGAATGCCGGCACCGCCACGATCATGCTGATGGGCGCAGTTTGCACCCGCGCCTGCCGCTTTTGCTCCGTCGACACGGGCAACCCCCATGGGTGGCTCGATGCGGATGAGCCGGAGAACGCCGCCCGCAGCGTCGAGCTGATGAAGCTCAAGTACGTCGTGCTGACTTCCGTCGACCGCGATGATCTGCCCGATGGAGGCGCCGGCCACTACGCCGCCTGCATCCGCGCGATCAAGCGACGCAACCCCGCCACCGCGGTCGAGGCGCTGACACCGGATTTCCAGGGAGTGCTCGCGGATGTCGAGACGGTCGTCGACTCCGGTCTGGATGTCTTCGCCCAGAACATCGAGACCGTGCGCCGCCTCACTCGCCCCGTGCGAGACCCGCGCGCGGGTTACGAGCAGACGCTGCGCGTGCTCGCCCACGCGAAACAATACAGGTCCGCGGTGTTGACGAAGAGCAGCCTCATGCTGGGCCTCGGCGAGACCGATGAGGAGATCGAGGAGACGCTGACGGATCTGCGTGCGGCCGGCGTCGATATCGTCACGCTCGGCCAGTACCTGCGACCGACCGTCAACCACTTGCCGGTGCAGCGCTACGTCACTCCCACGGAGTTCGATCGCTACCGTGAGAGCGCTCTTTCGCGTGGCTTCCTCGAGTGCGTCTCGGGACCGCTGGTGCGCTCGAGCTATCGCGCGGAGCAGGCGCTGAACCGCAACAACGCCGGCCTGAACAATACGCGCCTCGCGTGACTGCGCGTCCTGTGCCACCGCACATCGTGCGAAACCTCGGCCTCGTGGAGTACGAGCCGACCTGGCGCGCGATGCAACGCTTCACGGATGAGCGCGGCCCCGAGACGCCCGATGAGATCTGGCTCCTCGAGCATCCCCCGGTATTCACGCTCGGAATGAGCGCCAGCCGCGACCACGTGCTTGCCCCGGGCGACATTCCCGTCGTGCAGATCGACCGCGGCGGCCAGGTGACCTATCACGGACCCGGCCAGCTCGTCGTCTACCCGCTCATTGACCTGCGCCGCGCCGGCCTGGGCGTTCGCGACCTCGTCACCGCCCTCGAGCGCAGCGTCATCGACTACGCGGCGGAGCTCGGCATCACCGCCGAATCCCGCCGTGGCGCGCCGGGCGTCTACGTCGATGGCCGAAAGCTGGCGAGCGTGGGGATCCGCGTGCGCCGCGGCGCGAGCTATCACGGCATCGCCCTCAATGTCAGCGTCGATCTCGAGCCGTTCCACCGCATCAACCCGTGCGGTTACGCCGGGTTGGAGATGACGCGGCTCGTGGAGCTGAGCGACATCGAGGCCATCAGCGTGGCTGCCGAGGGTCTCAGGCCCCACCTGCTCGATCGGCTGTACGGCGTGTAATCGCCCCGTCACTGGACTTCCAGCCAGGGCCGCGGGAGACTCGCCTCGCACGGCAACCGCTGGAGGTCAAAATGATCAGGGTCGCGGTAATGTATCCCTACGGCAAGGGCACCACTTTTGACATGGCGTACTACGCGAGCAAGCACATGCCCATGGTCAAGCGACTGTGCGGCGCAGCCTGCAAGAGCATTGCCGCCGATCGCGGCCTGAATGCCGGGCAGGCAGGCTCGACTCCCGCGTACATCGCCGTAGGCTACCTCACGTTCGACTCCGTCGAGGCGTTCGAGCAGGCGTTCGGCCCGCACGCCGGCGAGATCATGGCCGATATCCCGAACTACACGAACGCCAAGCCCCTGGTGCAGATCAGCGAAGTCACGCTTTGATCGCAGCCTCTAGATGAGCATCAGCACCCCGTCGCAACTCCTGAGATCGGTCGCAAGCGCCACGACCTGCTCGCGGCTCTGCGCGCGAATGTGATAGGAGATGGAAAGGAAGTTGCCGTTCTCGCTCAACCGCTCGCTCACCTGTTCCGGCTCGATGAGCGGCGCGTGCCGCAACACGATGGCATGCACCCGCGCCCGAAACTCATCGGACGGCCGGCCGATGACCTTGATCGGATAGTCGGTGGGAAATTCGAGCAGCGGCGGCGGCTCGCTCATCGCCATGGCTGATGCTGCAGCTCCCGCTTCCAGCGCTGAAACTCATCATACACCCGCCGCCAGAGCGGACCAGGCCGGCCGCTGCCAACCGGCTTGCCGTCGAGCGTCGTCACGGGCTGTACCTCGCGCGTGGCCGACGAGATCCAGATCTCGGCCGCGCCGCGCAACTCCGCCTCGCTGACAGGCGCCGCCCGGTACGGCACGCCGATGCGCGTCGCGAGCTCCTCGACCACGCCGCGCGTCGTTCCGGGGAGGATCCTCCGCGAGTTGGGCGGCGTCCGCAGCTCGCCACCGATCACCACGTGGACGGTGGCAGAGGACGCCTCCATCAACTCGCCATTGCGCAACAGAATCGCCTCCGCGGCATTGGCGTCCACCGCGAGCTGTCGCAGCAGCACATTGGCGAGGAGCGCCACCGACTTGATGTCGCACCGCGCCCAACGAGTGTCCTCCGCGCTCACGCAGGCGACTCCCTTTTCCAACACCGCGGGGGCTGCGGCCGGCAGCGGCGCGCAGAACGCAAACACCGTGCGCGGGATATCCGGCAGCGGCGCGTGATTGCGCCCCCGCTCCGCGCCGCGCGTCACCTGCCAGTAGATGTATTGATCGCCACCGCCATTGCGCGCGATGAGCGTCTCGAAGATGTCACACCACTGCGAGCGGCTGTGCGGATCGGCCATGCGGATCTCGCCGAGACTGCGGGTGAGGCGCGCGCAGTGCGCCTCCAGCCGAAACGGCCGGCCACCATAGACGGGCATCACCTCATACGCGCCGTCGCCGTAGAGAAAGCCGCGGTCGAGCGGCGAGATGCGCGCCTGCGCGAGCGGCACGTACTCACCGTTGAGATAACAGATAGGCAAGGGCTCAGCCATCTAAGTACCGTCCGAAAGCAAGTAAGTGAGCGGCCCAGGGCCGCTCCCCGGTGAGATCCGCTCTCGCGAGAGGCGGCGCCCCGGGAAACGGCCGCGTGATCAAAAGCGGTCAGGTGGCCGCGCTCGCGCAAAGCGGCAGGATGCCGGCTTTGCGCCAATACATCAATGAAACCAGAGGCGGACGTGATCCATGGTGCGGGTCAGGAACCCACCCGCCGGGACGGCCTCCAACGTGACGAGCGGCTCGCGCCCGACCACCTGGCCGTTACCGTCGGTCACCGTCAGCTCACCCACGACCGCGCCCGCCGCCAGCGGTGCTATCAGCCGTGGCTGGCTCAACCCCGCATTCGTCGTGATGCTCGCGGCCTTGCCCCGCGGCAGCGTCACATAGAGATCGGCTGGCGCGCCAACCGCCGCGTAACCGGCGGCGGACTCGTAGACCCGCGGCTTGAGAACAGGCGCGCGCGCGGTCGCGATCTTCTCGGTCTCGAAGAAGTTGTAGCCGTAGTTGAGCAGCGCCTCGCTGTCCGCCTCGCGCGAGTGCCAGCTCGGCGCGTCGAGCACCACCGACACCAGGCGCGTGCCTTTGCGGTCAGCCGAGGCGATGAGGCAGTAGCCCGCGCTCTCCGTGTGGCCCGTCTTCAGGCCGTCGACCGACGTGTCCGTCCAGAGCAGCCCGTTGCGGTTCGGCTGCTTGATGCGGTTCCAGGTGAAATCCTTGATCCCGAAGATGTAGTAGTACTCGGGGAAATCGCGAATCAGCGCGTTGGTCAGGGTCGCCAGATCGCGGGCGGTGGTGTAATGCTGAGGGTCCGGAAGGCCGTCGACATCGGCGTAGTGCGTCGACTTCATCCCGAGCCGCTGCGCATACTCGTTCATCAGCTGCACGAATCCCGCGCGCGTGCCGCCGACACGCTGGGCCAGCGCCACGGTGGCGTCGTTCCCGGACTGCACGATCATCCCCTTCAGCAGGTCGACGACCGGCACCTGGCTACCCACCTTGACGAAGGTCCGCGAGCCCCCGGTGCGCCAGGCCGCCGTGCTGATCGTGACCGGATCATTGAGCTTCAGTCGCCCGTCCTTGAGCGCCGCGAAGACGATGTAGGCCGTCATGAGCTTCGTCAGGCTCGCGGGCGCCATCCGCTCATCGGCATTTTTCTGGGCAATGACGTCGCCGCTCTGGTGATCGATCAGAATGTAGGCGCCGGCGTCGAGGTCCGGGGACGGGGGGCTGGGCACCGCGGCGTGAGCCGCGGTCATCAGGGCAAGGGTCGAGACGGCGAGCAGGCCGGCGGCAGCAGAGCGGAACATCCTGGAAAATCCTCGTGAGTGGCGTGAAGGGCGCGAGCGCATTGTACGATCGCGCGCACGCCGTGAAGTTCGATCGAGCGGCGGGGACACGGTTTACGGGGCGACCAGTCGGGCGCCGGGGTAGCCCAGGGCGGTGAGACGCGCGACCATCCGGTCGAATTCCGGCACACCGTTCACCGGCCCGATGCGCACCCGGTACAGGCGGCTGCGCGCGACAGGAGGACCGAAGATGAACGCACTGGCGAGCCCTGCCGCATGCAACCGTGCGACGATGCGCTCGGCATGCTCCTGCACTGCGAACGCCCCGACCTGCACATAGAGAATCGGAGCCGGGCTCTCCGCGGCACGGGTGAGCTCGACAGGGTTGCCGGGCGTAATGGCACGCACTTCGACCAGCGCAGTGCCGGTTGCCAGCATTCCGAGCTTGGCGGCGGCCACGTACGAGAGGTCGATGAGCCGGTTGGCCACGAACGGACCGCGGTCGTTGACCTTCACGACGACGCTGCGGCCGTTGTTGAGATTGGTGACGCGCACATAACAGGGCAGCGGCAGCGTCTTATGAGCGGCCGTCATGGCATACATGTCATAGCGGTCGCCATCGGCGGTGCGCAGTCCGTCAAAAGTCGGGCCATACCACGAGGCGACGCCGGTCGCCTCATAGCCGTCCGCAGTCGCCAGCACGTAATAGCGCCTACCATCTACATCGTAGAAGGGTGGATTGCCTTGCGCGGCGCGCGGCTCGACGCGAGGTACGGCATTGGGAATCGATGTGACGTCCCTCGGCAGGGGCGGCAGCTTGCCGGAAGGCGCCGTCTCACGGTGGCGCGTCGTGGCACAGCCGGCGAGGAGAGCCGCCAGCGAGATCGTCCAGAGGAGGCCCCAGCGTGCCGGCCTAGCTACGACTGCGGCATTCAAGTGCCGGGCTCACTGCGTGGATTGCCTGGTGCGATCGGCATTGGCAACCGATTTCTCCGTCGTTGCCGCAGGCGTCACGACCGGGGCGGACGGGGTAAGCCGCAGCGCGATGGCCTCAGCCAGCTCGTTGACCGCCATCGCGTACAGGGCGCTGTGGTTGTAGCGCGTGAGCGCGTGGAAGTTGTTGAAGCCGACCCGGTATGTCGGCCCGTCCTGCTGCTGCGCGAGGAGCAGCACGACGTGCGTGCTGCCCGGCGCATCGCTCTCGACCCGTACTCCCTGCTCGTTCAGGTCATCGATGGTCTTATCGAGGGCGAGATTCTCCGGGTCGATCTGGAATGTGGCGCCAGGGTCGAGCCTGACGTCGGCCACGACCGGGCCGCCCGGCTGCCAGCCGCAATCGTGCAGGTAGCGGGCGACGCTCGCGAAGATGTCGTCCCAGTCGGAGAACAGGTCGCGCGTGCCGTCGTCGTTGCCATCGACCGCATACCGCAGGTAGGCCGAGGGCATGAACTGCAGCGGCCCCATGGCGCCGGCATAGGAGCCTTTGAGGGTGAGCGGATCGAGCTTCTCCCGGTGAGTGAGCGCGAGGAACTGCTCGAGCTCGCGGCTGAAGAAGCGGCTGCGGGGCGGATAGTCGAAGGCGAGCGTGGCGAGCGCATCGAGCACGCGATAGCCGCCGGTGATGCGACCGTAGTAAGACTCCGCCCCGAGAATCGCCACGATGTACTGCGGTGGCACGCCTTCCTCCGCGCTCACGCGCTCGAGCGAGTCGCGATGCGCGCGCCAGAACTCGACTCCCGCGGTGATTCGCCGATCGGTGAGGAAGATCTGCCGATACTGCCACCACTCGAGCACCTGCTCGGCCGGGCGGCTGATTTTGTCGATGATGTCGGGCTGCAGACGGGCCTGGGTGAGCACCTTGAGGACCGCCTCGCGCGGCAGCCCGTCGCGCCGGGCGACCCGCGTCGCGAATCCCTCGAGCTGCGCCCGTGGGAATGGCTGGCCGGGCTGCGAGGCCGTTGCGCGCGCGCCGGGATTGCCGAGGCCCGCGGCGGCGAGCGCGAGGAGTGCGACGGCTGTAAGGGATCGCGGCACGTTAAGAGCCCATGAGCTTGCGGTGGGCGTGAAGCGACATCAGAATACCGAAGCCCGCGAGCACGGTCACCACCGAGCTTCCTCCATAGCTGACGAGCGGCAGCGGAACGCCGACGACCGGCAGGAGTCCGGTGACCATTCCGGCGTTGATGAAAACATACACGAAGAAAGTCAACGCGACGCTGCCCGCGAGCAGGCGTGAGAACGTGTCGGGCGTCTGCACGGCGAGGTAGAGCGAGCGACCGATGACGAAGGCGTAGAGCAGAAGGAGCACGGCGAGCCCGAGGAAGCCGAATTCCTCGCCGATGACCGCGAAGATGAAATCGGTGGTCCGCTCCGGCAGGAAATCGAGCTGCGCCTGGCTGCCCATCATCCAGCCCTTGCCGAAGGCGCCGCCCGAGCCGATCGCGATCTGCGACTGGATGATGTGATAGCCGGCGCCCAGGGGATCCGACTGTGGATTCAGGAAGGTGAGCAGGCGCTCGCGCTGGTAACCGTGCATGAACCTGAGTCCAAACCAGGCCGCCGCGACACCGAGGAGCAGCATCGTGAGCATTACGCGCACCCGCAGGCCCGCGAGGAAGACGATCAGCGCGCCAGCGGCGCCGATGAGCGCCGCGGTGCCGAGGTCCGGCTCCACCGCGACGAGCGCGACCGGCACCAGGATGATGGTCCCGAGGAGGAGCAGTGAGGGCCAGCGCGGCGGCAACGGGCGCTCGTGGAGGTACCACGCGCACATCATGGGCACCGCGAGCTTCATGAGCTCCGAGGGTTGGAAGCGGACGACGCCGAGATTGAGCCAGCGTTGCGCTCCCAGGCGCACGTGGCCTGCGGCCGCGACGACGAGAAGCAGTGCTATCCCGATGAAATACAGCCAGGGCGAGGTACGCCGCAGGAAGTTCGGGCTGACGCGCGCCAGCGCGAGCATGGCCGCCGTGCCCAACACGAGCCGCATCGCCGTGCGCAGCACCATCGGCAGGTTCTCCGCGGAGGCGCTATAGAGCACAACGAGTCCGTAGGCCGCGGTGAGCGCGAGTGCGGTCACGAGCGGCCCGTCCATTCTGAGGGCCGAGAGCACGCGCGCAGCGCCCGTGAGCGTGCGGCGCGTCCGCGACTCCGAGCTGACTTCTTCGTAGATCATGCAGTGCGCATCATGCCGCTATTTGTTCGACGGAGCACGGCTCGGGTCCGGTCGGCGCTGATCCGCAATCTGCTCGACCGGCGCAGGCGCTGTTGGGGCGGGGAGGGCCGGCACAGAAGGCTCCACTAGCGGCTTGAGGTCGGTCGGCTCCGAATACGGCCCGCGCGGAGCCGCCGGCAGCAGCTTGCCGTCGGGTCCGAGGAGATAGGCGTCCATCACCTTGCGTGCGATGGGCGCGGCGGCCAAGTCTCCCCAGCCGGCATGCTCGACCAGCACCGCCACCGCGATGCGCGGCGCGTCGGCAGGCGCGAAAGCGATGAACCAGGCATCATCGCGAAGCCGCTCCAGCGTCTTGTCTTTTTTGTACTCCCGCTCACTGGAGTACCCTTTGGCATTCTCGCGAACCAGTTGCGCCGTGCCGGTCTTGCCGGCGATGCGGTAGGGGCTGCCGCGCATCTGCCAATACGCCGTGCCGCGCGGATTGGTGGTCACCCCGACCATTGCGCCGACGACCAGCTTCCAGGCGGCCGGGCTGATCGTCGTGAGGTCGCCGTCCAGGATCGGTCGCTTCCAGTGGACCTTTCCGGTGCGCGTATCGCGCAGTCCCGTGACGAGGCGTGGCGCGAAGGACAGGCCGCGCGTCGCGAGGATGGCGGCGTAGTGCGCGAGCTGCAGCGGCGTGACCAGGAAGTATCCCTGACCGATGCCGAGGATGACCGTATCGCCCGGGAACCATACGCGGTCGGCGGGATTGTGGAAATGACTGGCTTTCCAGGCCCGCGAAGGCGAGAGGCCCGGCTGCTCGCCCGGGATGTCGATGCCCGTCGGCCGCCCGAAGCCTAAGTTCGGTAGCCAGGCGGCGAGACGGTCGATGCCCATCTCATGGGCGAGGCGGTAGAAATACACATCGCACGACACGATGATGGCCTCGCTCAGATCCACCCGACCGCAGTTCTCGTGATTGGCGTTGTGGTAGAGATGGCGGCTGCCGGGCAGGTGGTAGCTGTAGGGGGATAACACCTCTTGGTCCGGATCGATGACCCCGTCGGTCAGCGCGCCGAGGGCAAGTCCGGGCTTGATGGTCGAGCCCGAGGGCAATTGCGCGCGCAGCGCCCGGTTGAACAGCGGCCGCTGCGGATCGTCGGTGAGATCGCGATACTGCCGTTCGCTGATGCCGCGCGCGAAGAGGTTGGGATCGAAGCCCGGTGAGCTCACGAGCGCGATGATGTCGCCGCTGTTGGGGTCGATGGCCACCACCGCGCCCTCCTGGCCGGCGAGCGCTCTCTCGGCCACCCGCTGCACCTTCAGATCGAGGGAGAGGATGATATCGTCGCCGGGCGTCGGCGCCTTCACCTCGAGATCCTTCGCGAAGACCCCCGGCCTCTGCACCGGGCGACCCTGCGCGTCGACCAGAATCTGCCGGAAGCCGTTGGTGCCGTGCAGCTCCTTCTCGAAAGCGGCTTCAACGCCCGTCTTGCCGATGACCGCGGTTCCCGCGTAGGCAGCACGATCGATATGAGCCAGGTCCTTCTCACTGATCGTACCCACATATCCCATCGCATCGACCGCCAGCGAGCTGTCCGGATACCAGCGCGCATCGCGAGGTGTGATGTCGATGCCCGGGAACTCGAACCGCCGCACCGCAAACCGCGCCACTTCCTCATCCGAGAGATGTAGCCGAATCGGCACGTTGTCGAAACTGCGCCGCGACTTGATGGTCCGGATCAGCTCCGGGATGTCATCGGTCTGGAGCAGGCCCAGCTTCACCAGGCGCCGCAGGGACCCCTTGAGGTCGGGCACTTCATCGGGAATCAGCTCGAGCTGGAAGGTCGGCTGGTTGGAGGCGATCACTTCGCCATAGCGGTCCATGATGAGGCCGCGCGCCGCCGGGATGGGGTCGGTGCGTACCCGATTCTCCTGCGAGAGCGCTGAATAGTAGTCGTGCCGCGTCACCTGCAGCAGGTACAGCCGCCCGAAGAGAGCCAGCGCGAGCAGCGCCATCAGCGCGCCGGCGAGGATCGCGCGGCGGTCGAAGATTCGCTGCTCTCGCCAGTGATCCTTGATGCGGACGGGAGACATTCCCTAGCACCGTTTTGTGGCGAACGCGCTCATGTCTGGTGGCGGTAGGTGCGGGCGAGGATCGCCGCCGCCGCCGGCCAGATCAGGGCGCCGGTGAATGTCGGGACCCACCGCAGGGGCGCCGTCAATGCGTGGCCGCTCCAGCCGTCGATGGCGAAGAGAACGAACTCGTAGATGACGAGGGCCGCGAATACGATCAGCGACTGCTGGAAGATCGGCTTCGAGCGGATTCTCTGGTGCTCGCGCACGCCGAGATAGGCGAGGAGCGCCAGGGCAAGCGCATGCTCGCCGAGCACCGGGCCCTCGAAGGCATCGAGCAGCAGGCCGCAGATGAAACCGAGGGCGATTCCGCCGGCGCGCGGCGCCGCGATCGACCAGTAGAGCACCGTCAGCGCCAGAAACCCGGGCCGGATGATCTCGAGCCAGGAAGGCAGCGGCAGCAGAGTGAGGACGAGCGCGCCCACCACCGTCTTCAGCATCGCGATGCGCGGATTGGAGCCGCTCATTTCGGCGATCGTTCCGGCTGTTTCGACGGCGCCGGCGCGGCGGGCTTGGCGGCGCGCGAAGCGCCGGTCTTTTTGTCTGCCGCGGCTCGCGAGGGTTGCGACTTCATGGGGTGCGACTTTACGGGCACCGGCAGCGGCTGAATCTGCGCGTTGCCTGAGAGCAGCTCGCCGTGCTTCTCCTTCAGCGGCGCCGCCGGAGTGTCATGACGGAACCAGATCAGCATGACCTCGGTGTCGGTGTCGAGGTGCGCGAACGGCGCGGCGCGCACATGCGCCAGCGGCTGCACCGCATCTTTGTGCACCTCCGTCACCTTCGCCACCGGGTATCCCGGCGGAAAGACGCCGCCCAGGCCGGACGTGACCAGCACATCGCCCACGTGGATGTCAGCGTTGGCGGGCAAATAGGGGAGGGCGAGCGAGGTCGAGTCCCCCGCCCCGACGGCAATCGTCCTGAGCCCCGTGCGCTCGACCTGCACGGGTAGGGCGTGCTCCGGGTCGGTGATGAGGATGACTTCCGCGCTCCAGGGTCCGACATGCATCGTCTGACCGACGACGCCCCGATCGTCCAGCACTGCCTGGCCAGCGACGACTCCGTTGATCGAGCCGCGGTCGATGAGCACGCGTTGGCGCAGGCTGTCGAGCTGGATGTTGACGATGTCGGCAGGCAGCCAGCGGCGCGCGACCGTCGGCAGCGAGTTGCGCAGGCCGATGAGTGCAGCGTTCTCCTGCGCCAGAGCGTCAAAGCGCATGGAGCGCACTTCGAGACCGCGCAGGCGGTTGCGCAGGCGCTGGTTCTCGGCTTCGAGCGAGTCGCGGCTCGCGAAGCTGTTCTGTGTCCAGCGCCACGCCGCAACCGGCGAGCTCACGGCGAGCTCGATGGGATAGGTTGCCGCCTGCATGACGTAGTGCGCTCGCTCGAGCCAGTCGAAGCGCTGGTCGAGGACCATGATGGCGATCGACACGAGCGCGTAGAGGGCGAAGCGGAAGCCCGGCGAGCCTCCGCGGCCCTGAAGCGGTCTACTGGCCCCTGTCGCGAAGCCCGCCACTAACCTTTCAGCGCTCCCGTCGCTACTCGAGCCCGAAGTGGCCGGGCCCCATCTCGTCCATCAGCTCGAGGATGCGGCCGCCGCCACGGGCCACGCACGTGAGAGGATCGTCCGCGACTACGACGGGCAGGCCCGTCTCTTCCGTTAGGAGCTTGTCGATGTCGCGCAGCAGTGCGCCACCGCCGGTGAGCACGATGCCGCGCTCGGCGACGTCCGCGCCGAGCTCCGGCGGGGTCTGCTCGAGCGCCTGCTTGACCGCGCTCACGATGTTCTGCAGCGGCTCCTGCAAAGCCTCCAGGATCTCATTGCTGTTCAACGTGAAGCTGCGAGGGACGCCTTCCGAGAGATTGCGGCCCTTGACGGATAGCTCTCGTACCTGCTGGCCAGGATAGGCCGAGCCGATCTCGATCTTGATGCGCTCGGCGGTGGCCTCGCCGATGAGGATACCGTAGTTGCGGCGCACGTAGTTCATGATCGCTTCGTCGAAGCGATCGCCGCCGATGCGCGCGGAGTTGGCGTACACGACGCCGTTCAGCGACAGCACGGCGACTTCCGAGGTGCCGCCGCCGATGTCGAGCACCATGGAGCCGCGCGGCTCGTGCACCGGCAGGCCCGCGCCCACCGCCGCGGCCATCGGCTCGCTGACGATCCCGACGTTGCGCGCGCCTGCACCTTCCGCCGACTCTCGGATCGCGCGCCGCTCCACCTGTGTGGAGCCGAACGGCACGCACACCAGCACGCGCGGGGAAGGCTTCAGCATCCGGTTGCCGTGCACCTTATTAATGAAGAACTGCAGCATCTTCTCCGTATAAGTGAAGTCTGCGATCACGCCGTCCTTCATTGGCCGCACCGCGGTGATGTGGCCAGGAGTACGGCCAAGCATGCTCTTGGCCTCCTGGCCCACGGCGACAATGATCTTGCCGCCCCGGGACGGCTCGTCCTGCACCGCCACGACGGAAGGCTCGTTGAGCACGATGCCCTTGTCGCGGACATAGATCAGAGTGTTGGCCGTCCCCAGATCGATCGACAAATCGCTGGAGAAATAGCCGCGCAAGCGTTTGAACATGAAGCAGTCCGAAAGAGAGGCGTACGGCGGGGACCCCCGAAAGTGGCGCGTAATCTAGCAACCGAGGGGACATTCAGCAAGGCAACATGTATGATTTTGCGCTGCTTTTCTCATTCGTCTTTTCACCCCATGTCCCTCACGCGCGCGCAGATCGAAGGCATCGCTCACCTGGCCCGCCTCGAGCTCGAGCCGGCCGAGGTCCCCGTATACCAGGAGAACCTGTCGCGGATTCTCGACTTGGTGGGCGAGCTCGAGCGCGCCGACACCGGGGGCATCGCGCCCATGGCGCATCCGCTGGCGGGACTCACGCAGCGGCTGCGCCCGGATGCGGTCACCGAGCAGGACCGCCACGAGCTCTATCAGGCGAACGCCCCGCAGGTGGCAGCCAGCCTCTATCTCGTGCCCAAAGTGATTGAGTAAGTGACGTGATTCACAGGAATTCCCTGTCGCAACTCGCCGCCGGGCTGCGCGCGAAGAAGTTCTCGAGCGTGGAGCTCGTGCGCGCGTACCTCGAGCGCATCGAGGCGTGCCAGCCCACGCTGAATGCCTTCGTCTCCATCACCGCGAAACAGGCTCTCGAGGCGGCGGCGGCGGCGGATAGCGACATCGCGGCCGGGCGCGGCGGCGCGCTCGCCGGGGTGCCGATCGCTCATAAGGATCTCTTCTGTACGGCGGGAGTGCGCACCACCTGCGGCTCGCGCATGCTCGACAACTTCGTGTCGCCGTACGACGCCACCGTCGTCGCCAAGCTCAAGGCGGCGGGCGCGGTCACCTTGGGCAAGCTCAACATGGACGAGTTCGCCATGGGCTCCTCGAACGAGACCAGCTACTACGGCCCGGTGCGTAACCCCTGGAACACCGATTTCGTGCCGGGTGGCTCCTCCGGCGGATCGGCGGCCGCCGTCGCCGCCCGTCTGGTGCCCGGGGCGACGGCGACGGACACCGGCGGCTCGATCCGCCAGCCCGCCGCTCTCTGCGGCATCAGCGGGATCAAGCCGACCTACGGGCGTGTCTCCCGCTACGGGATGGTCGCCTTCGCCTCGAGCCTGGACCAGGGCGGTGTCCTCACGGCGAGCGCGCAGGATGCGGCCCTTATGCTGCGCGAGATGGCGGGCTTCGACCCGAAGGACTCCACCAGTGTCGATACGCCCGTGCCGGACTACGTCGCGGCGCTCGAGGCGCCGCTTGCGGGCCTCAAGGTGGGTCTCATCAAGGAGTTCGTCGACGAGGGGCTCGACCGCGAGAACGAGCGTCGGGTGCGCGAGGCGCTCGCGATCCTCGAGCGCCTTGGGGCGAGCCTGCGCGAGGTCAGCCTGCCGAACCTGCCGCGCTCGGTGCCGGTCTACTACGTGGTCGCGCCGGCGGAGTGCTCGTCGAATCTCGCGCGTTATGATGGCGTGCGCTTCGGCCACCGCTGCAAGGATCCGCGCGACCTGCAGGACCTCTACCGACGCTCGCGGGGAGAGGGCTTCGGGGCCGAGGTCAAGCGCCGCATCATGACGGGCACCTACGTGCTGTCGGCCGGCTACTACGATGCCTACTATCTCAAGGCGCAGCGCGTGCGACAGCTCATCGCCGCGGACTTCAAACGCGCCTTCGGCGAGGTCGATGTTCTGGTGGGGCCCACGACCCCGACGGCCGCTTTTCGCATCGGCGCGAAGGTCGACGATCCCATCACCATGTATCTCAACGACATCTACACCATCGGCGCCAATCTCGCGGGACTTCCCGCGCTCTCGGTGCCCTGCGGCTTCGTAGGGGGACTGCCCGTCGGCCTCCAGATCGTGGGCCCGCATTTCGCCGAGGCGCGCATTCTCAACGTTGCGCACCGCTACCAGCTCGAGACCGACTGGCATCGGCAGTCGCCGGAGCGTTTCGCGTGACCGCCCAGGAGAATACGTGGGAAACCGTCATCGGGCTCGAGGTCCACGCCCAGCTCGCCACCCGGTCGAAGATCTTCTCCGGCGCCTCGACGGACTACGGCGCACCGCCCAATGCGCAGGCGAGCCTCATCGATCTCGGCTTCCCCGGCGTGCTGCCGGTGTTGAACGGCGAGGCGGTCCGCATGGCCGTGCGCTTCGGCCTTGCGATCGGCGCGCGCATCGCCCGCCGGTCGGTGTTCGCGCGCAAGAACTACTTCTATCCGGACCTGCCGAAGGGCTATCAGATCAGCCAGTACGAGCTGCCGATCGTCGCGCAGGGCGCGCTCGACATCGTGCTCGATGACGGCAGCACCAAGCGCATCGGCATCACCCGCGCGCACCTCGAGGAGGACGCCGGCAAGTCGTTGCACGAAGGGCTCGGCGGCCTGACGGGAGTTGACTTGAACCGCGCCGGCACGCCGCTCATCGAGATCGTCTCGGAGCCGGACCTACGCTCCGCGAAGGAAGCAGTCGCCTACATGAAGAAGGTGCACACGCTGGTGCGCTATCTCGAGATCTGTGACGGCAACATGCAGGAGGGATCGTTCCGCTGCGATGCCAACGTGTCAGTGCGGCGCAAGGGCTCGGAGAAGCTCGGCACGCGAGCCGAGGTCAAGAACATCAACTCCTTCCGTTTCGTCGAGAAGGCGATCCAGTACGAGGCGGCGCGGCAGATCGAGCTCATCGAGTCCGGCGGCAAGGTGGTGCAGGAGACGCGCCTCTACGACCCCGACAAGGGCGAGACGCGCTCCATGCGCACCAAGGAGGAAGCGAACGACTACCGCTACTTCCCGGACCCCGACCTCCTGCCGCTCGCGGTCAGCGAGGCCTTCATCGAGGAGGTGCGCAAGGGGTTACCGGAGCTTCCCGACGAGAAGGCGGCGCGGCTTGCCACTCAGTACGGCCTTTCGCCGTACGACGCCGGCGTGCTGACGGCGAGTCGCGAGCTCGCCGATTACTACGAGGAAGTGGTGCGGGTGGTGCCCCGGGAGCCCAAGCTCGCCGCCAACTGGGTGATGGGCGAGCTCGCCGCCGTGCTCAACAAGGAGAATCTCGACATCGGCTCGGGAAAGATGCCGGCCGCACGGCTCGCGGGACTGCTCGCGCGCATCGCCGATCAGACGATCTCCGGCAAGATCGCCAAGGAGGTGTTCGAGGCCATGTGGGCGGGCGGCGAGAGCGCCGACGCCATCATCGAGTCGAAAGGCCTCAAGCAGATCACCGACACCAGCGCGATCGAGCGCGCGATCGAAGAGGCGATGGCGAAGAATCCGAGCCAGCTCGCCGAGTACCGCGCGGGCAAGGACAAGCTCTTCGGCTTCTTCGTCGGCCAGGTGATGAAGGCGACGCAGGGCAAGGCAAACCCGGCGCAGCTGAACGAGCTGCTGAAGAAGAAGCTTCCGGGCTGAGTGCTCAGCGGTTGAGTAATCGCGGTCCGTGCCCCATTCTCGGGGCATGGAATCCTCCGCCCCCCGCGACGAGGTTCGTCGCTTCATCGTCGAGAACCGCCCGGTCCGCGGGCACTGGGTGCACCTCGAAGGCGCATGGCGCGAGCTGCGCGCTCACCGCGACTATCCGCAGCCGGTCCGCGAGCTTCTCGGCCAAGCCGTCGCCGCCTCGGTGCTGCTGGCCGCAACCCTGAAGTTCCGCGGCCAGTTGACGCTGCAGCTGCAAGGCAATGGCGCCGTGAGCCTGCTCGTTGCGCAGTGCACTCACGATTATCGCTTGCGCGCGGTCGCGCGCTTCGACGCCGCGGCGGTGTCGGCCCTGTCGGCGAACGGGACCGCCGGCAAGGCGGTCGGCGAAGTCTTCCGCCGTCTCGTCGGTAGCGAGGGCCGGTTCGCGGTGACCGTGGAGGCGGACGAGCGGAATATGCGCTACCAGGGCATCGTGCCCCTGAGCGGGGATTCGCTCGCCGGCTCGCTCGAGGCTTATTTTGCGCGCTCGGAGCAGCTTCCGACCCGCGTGCTGCTGGCGGCTGACGATGAGCGCGGCGTGGGCGTCCTGGTGCAGAAGCTGCCGGAGGGCACAGCGATCGACGACTCACAGATGCGCGAGATCTGGGAGCAGGCGGAGCGCGGCATTGAGCGATTGAGCCCCGAGGACCTGCTCAAGTGCCCGGTGGAAGAGTTGCTCGGTCGCGGGTTTGCCAACCATGACATGCGGCTCTTCCGCGGCGCACCGGTGCAGTTCGAGTGCCGCTGCAGCCACGGTCGGGTCACGAGCCTGCTGCGGGCCCTGGGAGCCGAGGAGGTCCGTGACGTGCTCCGTGAGCAGGGATCGGTCACCGTGACCTGCGAGTTCTGCCACCGTCCGTACCGCTTCGATGAGGGCGACGTCCAGGCGCTCTTCGCCGATGCGACTGCCCCGGGCGGCAATCCGTCCACCATTCACTGATATTGGCCCAGATTCCGAAACAATAAGCACGGCTTGTGCCGGCCTGCGGGTAGGTGTACGCTACATATAAAGATTTATGCAATTATTTATATTTATTCGATGACCGCATCACCGCACGAGGCGCTGTTGAGCTGGCTGCGAGCCGCAGGTGAGCCGACGAGGTTACGGCTCCTGGCGCTCTGTGCTGCGCGCGAGCTCAGCGTCGGCGACCTTGCGCAGGCAGTCGGCCAGAGCGAGCCGCGGGTGTCGCGACACCTCAAGATCCTCGGCGAGGCAGGCCTCATCGAGCGCCTGCGCCACGGTCAATGGGTGCATTACGGCCTGGCCATCGGTCCCGCCGCCGGATTCGTTCAAGGGCTTCTTGGGCAGCTCGATCGCTCCGATCCGCTGCTGTCTCGCGACCGGGAACGGGCGCAGGCGCTTCGGGGCGACGGCTTGCGCGGTGGAGCCCCGGCGGCGTCGCGCCTCGGAAGGGAATTGCGCGGCTTCGTCGAATCGGTCGAGCCGGTCGCGCCCGCGGGCGCGGTCCTGCTGGTCGGGGCGGATCATCCGGAGCTCATCGAGACCGCGGCCACCATGGGCCGGGATTGCACCGTCCTCGCGCAGTCCCGCCGATCCGCTCAGGCTGCCCGCGCAGTCGCCGAGCGCTCCGGTCTTCGCTGCCGCGTACGCCTCGCCACGGGCGGGGATGCGCTCGGCTCCAGAGACCTCGCGCGACTCGGCGGGACTTTCGACGTCGTGCTTCTCGATCGCCTGGGCACACCCGATGAGGCGCTGGGCACGCTGCTCGCGGCAGGCGTCCGTGCGCTCTCGCCCGGCGGACGGCTGCTGCTCTTCGAGCGCTACGACTCGCTCGAGAGCCCGCGTGCCCGGGTGGTGGAGCATCCGCTCGCGCGGCTGCGCAGGCTCGTCGGTGACGCGGGCCTGACCTGCGAGCGCATGAGCCCCATCGAGGCCGACGGGCAGCATGTGTTGGCCGCGGTTGCCGTGCCGTCCGCGGAACGGCCGCGCGGCACCGCAAGCGCAGCGTGAACGGCAGAGAGCTTACGTGTGAACGACCTGAACGTATCCTTCGAGTTCTCCCCGCCCGGCGATGCGGAAATGGAAGCCACGCTGTGGCGCTCCGTGGAGCGTCTCGCGCCGCTTGCGCCGCGGTTCGTCTCGGTGACTTATGGCGCCGGCGGCTCGACGCGCACGCGCACTCACCAGGTCGTGACCCGTATTCAACGGGAAACCATGCTCACCGGCGCGCCTCACCTGACCTGTGTGGGCGCGAGCCGCGGCGACATCCTGGACATTGCGCGTCAGTATCGCGACACGGGAGTCCGTCACATCGTTGCGCTGCGTGGCGATCCGCCCAAGGGCGCTGCCCGTTACGAGCCGCATCCGGACGGCTTTGCCTACGCCGCGGACCTCGTCGCCGGCCTGAAGACCGTCGCCGATTTCGAGATCTCCGTCGCCGCTTACCCGGAAATCCATCCTGAGGCGCCGTCGGCACAGTTCGATATCGACAATCTCAAGCGCAAGTTGGATGCGGGCGCCTCGCGCGCGATCACACAGTTCTTCTACGACATCGACGCCTTCCTGCGCTTCCGCGATCTTTGCGCCGCCGTCGGAGTTCGCGCGCCCATCGTGCCGGGGGTCCTGCCGATAACGCGCTTCCCGCAAGTGGTGCGCATGGCCAGCCGTTGCGCCACCCGCATCCCGCGCTGGCTGGAGGAGCGCTTTGACGGCCTCGACGACGATCCGGAGACGCGGCGATTGATCGCCGCAAGCGTCGCCATCGAGCAGGTGCAGACGCTGGAGCGACATGGCGTGCGCGAGTTCCATTTTTACACTCTCAACCGCGCGGAGCTGACGTACGCGATCTGCCACGCGCTGGGAATGCGTCCAGGCAGGCAGCCGACCGCTACAGCCGGAGCCGCGGAGGCCTGGACATGAGCGTATGCGGCCATACCGCTCCGCAGGCCGACCGGCCCCATCCGGCGGGCAAGGACGCCGGGGCGCCGCGCGCTGCCGCGGCGCCCTTTGCCGTCACGCCGGTCGATGAGACCGATCGCCAGGAGCGCATCGAGCGACTGAAGCGCCTGCTCGATGAGCGGATCGTGCTGCTCGATGGCGCGATGGGCACCATGGTGCAGCAGCATCGGCTCGATGAGCGCGGCTACCGCGGCGAGCGCTTCCTTCACCACGGCCGCGACCTCAAGGGCAACAACGACATCCTGACACTCACGCGGCCGGATATCATCGGCGGGATCCATCGCGCGTATCTCGAGGCCGGCTCGGACATCATCGAGACCAACACGTTCAACTCAAACGCCGTGTCGCAGGCCGATTACGGCACCGAGGCGTTGGTGCCCGAGCTCAACTACCGCGCTGCGCGCCTCGCGCGCGCGGCCGCCGACGAGTATGCGAGGTCGGCGGGCCGCCCGGCCTTCGTGGCCGGGGCGCTGGGTCCGACCAGCCGCATGTGCTCCCTGTCGCCGGATGTGAACGATCCCGGCTACCGCAGCACCTCGTTCGATGCGCTCGTGGCGACCTATCTTGATACCGCGCGGGCGCTCGTGTTGGGCGGCGTGGACCTGTTGCTGATCGAGACGGTGATCGACACTCTCAACGCCAAGGCGGCGATCTACGCCGCGCTGTCGCTCTTCGACGAGACCGGTATCGAAGTGCCGGTCATGATCTCCGGCACCATCACCGATGCCTCCGGGCGGATTCTCTCGGGCCAGACGACGGAAGCGTTCTGGAACTCCATCCGGCACGCGCGCCCGCTCGCAGTGGGCCTCAACTGCGCGTTGGGCGGCCGTCAGTTGCGCCCCTATATCCAGGAGCTCGCGCGTGTGGCGGATACGCGGGTTTGCGCGTACCCGAACGCCGGACTGCCGAACGCTTTCGGAGAGTACGACGAGGCGCCGGAAGAGACCGCGGAAATCCTGCGGGACTACGCGGCTTCGGGCCTGGTCAACATCCTGGGCGGCTGCTGCGGAACGACGCCTGAGCACATCCGCCTGCTGCATCAGGGGATCGGCCGCAGGGCTCCGCGCCCCATCCCCGCCGTTCCCGTGAAGACGCGGCTCGCCGGGCTCGAGCCCGTCTCGATCGACGAGGAGTCGCTCTTCGTCAACGTTGGTGAGCGCACCAACGTCACGGGGTCCGCCAAATTCCGCAAGCTCATCGAGGCAGGCGATTACGCGGCGGCGATCGAGGTGGCCCGCCAGCAGGTCGCGAATGGCGCGCAGGCGATCGATATCAACATGGATGAGGGCATGTTGGATTCCGAGGCGGCGATGGTGCGCTTGCTGCACCTCATCGCCGCGGAGCCCGACATCGCGCGGGTGCCGGTGATGCTCGACTCCTCCAAGTGGACCGTGCTCGAGGCGGGACTGAAGTGCCTGCAGGGCAAGGGCATCGTCAACTCCATCAGTCTCAAGGAGGGCGAGCAGGTCTTCCTCGAGCACGCGCGCAAGGTTCGCCGCTACGGCGCGGCGGCGGTGGTCATGGCGTTCGACGAGCAGGGGCAGGCCGATACGGTCGAGCGCCGTGTGGCGATCTGCGAGCGCGCCTACCGCCTGCTGATCCGCGAGGGCTTCCCGCCGGAGGACATCATCTTCGATCCCAACATCTTCGCTATCGCGACCGGGATCGAGGAGCACAACGGCTACGCGCTCGCCTTCATCGAGGCGACGCGGCAGATCAAGCAGCGGCTGCCGCATGTGCTGGTGAGCGGGGGCGTCAGCAACGTCTCGTTCTCGTTCCGCGGCAACGATCCGGTGCGGGAGGCGATGCACTCGGTATTCCTCTATCACGCCATCAAGGCCGGCATGGACTTGGGGATCGTCAACGCCGGCCAGCTCGCCATCTACGAGGAGATCGCGCCGGAGCTGCGCGAGGTGGTCGAGGACGTCATTCGCAACAGGCGGCCCGATGCGACGGAGCGGCTGCTCGAGATCGCCGCGCGCTACAAGGGTGACGGCGGCGCGAGGCGCAAGGAGGACCTCGAGTGGCGCTCGCTCCCGGTGGCCAAGCGCCTGGAGCACGCTCTGGTGAAGGGCATCGACGATTTCGTCATCGAGGACACGGAGGAGGCGCGCCTCGCCTTCGAGCAGCCGCTGCAGGTGATCGAGGGCCCGCTCATGGACGGCATGAACGTCGTCGGCGATCTTTTCGGCGCCGGCAAGATGTTCCTGCCGCAGGTGGTCAAGAGCGCGCGCGTCATGAAGCGCGCGGTGGCGCATCTCATACCCTACATCGAGCAGAGCAAGGGCGCCTCCGGCGGCCGGCGCACGAACGGCCGCGTCGTGATCGCGACGGTCAAAGGCGACGTACACGACATCGGTAAGAACATCGTCGGCGTCGTGCTGCAATGCAACAACTTCGAGGTCATCGATCTCGGCGTGATGGTGCCGTGCGAGAAGATCCTCGATACCGCGCGCCGCGAGAACGCCGATTTCATCGGCCTCTCCGGGCTCATCACCCCCTCGCTCGATGAGATGGTGAGCGTCGCTCGCGAGATGCAGCGTCAGGGCTTCGAGCTGCCGCTGCTCATCGGCGGCGCCACCACCTCTCCGGCCCATACCTCGGTGAAGATCGCGCCGCAGTACCGCTCCGCCGTCGTCTATGTGAAGGATGCCTCGCGGTCGGTGGGTATCTGCCAGACGCTCGCCAATCCCGCGCACCGCGCGGCTTTCGTCACGAAAGTCAACCAGGAGCACGAGCGCCGGCGCGAGCAGCACGCCGGCAAGAGGCTGAAGGCGCCCGAGCTCAGCATCGCGCAGGCGAGAGCCAACCGCCGCCGCATCGAGTGGGCGAGCTACGCGCCCGCGGCGCCGCGCGTTCCCGGCGTGCGCGCGTTCGTGAAGTATCCGCTCGCGGAGCTTCTCGGCTACATCGACTGGATGCCGTTCTTCAACGCCTGGGAGCTGACCGGGAAGTTTCCCGAGGTGCTCACCGACCCCAAAGTGGGTGAGGCCGCGAGCAATCTCTACGCCGATGCCCGCCGCATGTTGAAGCAGCTCATCGCCGAGAGCTGGCTCGAGGCGCGGGCCGTGGTGGGCCTCTTCCCGGCGAACGCCGTGGGGGACGATGTCGAGGTCTACGCCGACGAGGAGCGGGGGCACCCGCTCGTGACGCTCTCATTCCTTCGCCAGCAGAAGGGCAAACCGCCCGGCCAGCCGCACGAGTGCCTCGCGGATTACATCGCCCCGAAGTCGAGCGGCGTTCGCGACTACATCGGCGCATTCGCGGTGACGGCGGGGATTGGCATCGAGGAGCACATCGCCCGCTTCCAGCGCGGGCACGATGATTACTCGAGCATCATGCTCAAGGCGTTGGCCGACCGGCTCGCAGAGGCGGCGGCCGAGCACTTCCACGAGCGGGTGCGCCGGGAGCTCTGGGGCCATGCGGCCGAGGAGTCGCTCACCAACGATCAGCTCATCCGCGAGGAGTACCGCGGCATCCGCCCGGCGCCGGGCTATCCCGCCTGTCCCGATCACACCGAGAAGGCGAAGTTGTGGCAGCTGCTCGATGTCGAGCGGCGCAGCGGCATCGAGCTGACCGATTCCTACGCCATGTATCCGACCGCGGCGGTGAGCGGCTGGTATTTCTCGCATCCCGAGGCGCACTACTTCCCGCTCGGCAAGATCGCGCGCGACCAGGTGGAGGATTACGCGCGCCGCAAGGGACTGTCGCTCGAGCAAGCGCAGAAGTGGCTGTCGCCCAACCTTGGCTACGAGACCTGACGGTCCTGCCGGCGCGCCCTCAGCGCGATATCGCCCTGCGGACCTCGAGATCGCCGAACAGGGCCAGGGTGAGCGCCGAGTAGAGTGTCAGGCCGATGGCCGTGACGGCGAGGGCCGCGGCGGAGGTCACCGCGCGGGTGATCGCATCGGCGGTGCCGTCGTCCGAGAGCGCTACCGCGGCCATCGTGGCCACGAGAAAGATGAGCGTCGAGATGGCCGCTGCTCCGATGAGGTAGATCGAAGTCACTCGCCACCAGTTACCGCGCACCAGCTTGAAACTGTAGGCGAGGCTCGCGAGCACACCCTTGCGCGCGAGCACCAGCGAGGGCAGTGAGAACGACAGGGCGATCCCGAAGTAGATCGCCGGGGCCAACATCAGGGCAATCCCAGCGTTCCGATAGGGCGGTGCGAGCGCGAGTGCCGGCAGCATGAACACGGCCACGGCGGCGCCCGCGAGCAGAGCGATGGCCGCGATGGCGGGTGCCCGCCGCAGCGCGTCGAGAAGATCGGTGGAGCCGGCCACCGGCCGGCCCGCCGCGATGCAGGATTGGCGGAGCAGCAGCGCCGTCCACAGGATGACGGCTACCAAAGTCCCGAGGCCGTATAGTGCAACGCCGACGGGGTCGTTGCTCTCGAGAACGGGCTGCCGACCGCGGGAGAGATAATAGAGGTTCGAAAGCTGTCCGGCGATGATCGCCAGGGTGGCGTACGGCAGGCACTTGAGCAGCGACAGGCGGAAGATCTGCAGCACCGCATCGAGCAGCTCCCCGAGCGATCGAGGCTTGAGCGGGGGGTACAAGGCATTCGGCATCGGGGCATCTTAGCGTCGTGATGACTACGACCGCTATTCAATCCGGGACCGCGACGGTCGCTGCGCTCCTCGCGGCCGGTGTGCAGCGTCTCAAAAGGACGCAAGCGCCCCCTGCGCCGGGCGGCACACCGGAGCTCGATGCCGAGCTGCTGCTCGCGCACGCGATGGGTAGCGGCCGTGTGCGGCTGCACTCGCATCCCGAGGAGATTCCCCCGGCCGGTGCCGCTGGGCGGTTTATCGATCTCATCGAGCGGCGAGCCGCCGGCGAGCCCCTCGCCTATCTCCTGGGACGCAAGGATTTCTGGACTCTCGAGCTCAACGTCAGTCCAGCCGTTCTCGTCCCGCGTCCCGAAACCGAGCTACTCGTGGAGAGGGCGCTGGCGCTTCATGCGGGGGAGCACGCACGGGTGGCCGATCTCGGCACCGGTTCGGGCGCGATCGCCCTGGCCCTCGCGAGCGCAAGGCCGCACTGGCAAGTCACGGCCACTGACCTCTCGGCCGAGGCGCTCGCGGTCGCCCGAGCCAACGCGGTGAGGCTCGGACTGACCCGCGTGCAATGCATCGAGGGGGACTGGCTGAGCTGCCTGATCGGCTGCTCGTTCGATCTGCTGTTGAGCAATCCACCCTACGTCGCGGCAGGCGATCCGGCGCTGGAGCAGCCGGAGCTCAGGCGGGAGCCGCGGCTCGCGCTCATCGCGGCGGAGGAAGGCCTCGCCGCGTTGCGCACGATCATCCGCACGGCCCCGGATCGCCTCGAGCCCGGCGGGTGGCTCCTGCTCGAGCATGGCGCAACCCAGGCGGCCGCGGTCGCGGGCGAGCTTGTGGCGCGCGGCTTCGCTCAAGTACGCTCGCACCGCGATCTCGCCGGGCACGAGCGCATGACGGAGGGCCAATGGCCGACACATCCCTGATTCGATTCGAGACCTCGCATGGCGCTTTCATGGTGGAGCTCTGCGCGAACGAAGCGCCGCTCACCGTGGAGAATTTTCTGCGTTATGTCGATGAGCAGCATTTCGATGGCACGATCTTCCACCGCATCGTGCCCGGCTTCGTCATCCAGGGCGGAGGGCTCGATGCGCAGTTTCGCAACAAGCGTACGCGCGCACCGATCCGCAACGAGGCGAAGAACGGCCTGAAGAACACCCGTGGCGCGCTCTCGATGGCGCGCACCAGCGAGGTCGACAGCGCCACGTCGCAGTTCTTCGTCAATCTCTCCGACAACGAGCTCCTCGACCACAGCGCCCGCGACTTCGGTTACGCCGTCTTCGGACGCGTTACGGAGGGCATGGATGTCATCGACAAGATCGCGGGCGTGAAAACCGGACGCCGGCAGGGCTATCAGGATGCGCCGCTCGAGGATGTCCTGATCGTCTCAGCGCGCCGCTTGGGACAACAGCAGACAAAGTAACGCAAGCAAGCAAAATGGCCCGGGGGGGCTTTAGTCGGCTACGCCGATGGGTGCTGCTCGCGATCCTCGCCTGGCTCATCGTGACGGTCGTGCCGGTGCTGGTGCTGCGGTGGGTCCCGCCCTTCACCAGCGCATTCATGCTGGAGGCCCGTGTCGAGGCGCTGCGCGCCGGCGACAGAGGCTACCGTACGGATTATCACTGGGTGAGCCTCGAGCGGATCTCGCCGCAGGCGGCGATCGCGGTGATCGCATCCGAGGATCAGACGTTCCCCTTCAACTACGGGTTCGATTTCCACTCCATCCGCAGCGCGGTGCGCGCGGCGGAGCGCGGCAGGCGGTTGCGCGGCGCGAGCACGATCTCCCAGCAGGTGGCGAGGAACCTCTTTCTCTGGCCGGGCCGCAGCTTCGTGCGCAAGGGGATCGAGGCGTACTTCACCGTGTTGCTCGAGGCGCTGTGGCCGAAGGAGCGGATCCTCGAGGTCTATCTCAACGTCGCGCAATTCGGCCGCGGCATCTATGGCGTGGAGGCGGCGGCCCGCCGCTTCTATCACGAGCCCGCTGCGCGCCTGACGTCGAGCCAGGCGGCGCTGCTTGCGGCCGTGCTGCCGAACCCGGTGCACTGGCACGTCGAGCGGCCGTCAGCGTTCGTGCTGTGGAAGCAGCGCTGGATTCTCGGCCAGATGCGCAATCTCGGCGGCGCGGCGTACCTGCACGATGTCAAGCAACGGCAATAGGGGCATCGAACCCGGCGGCGGCGCCTATAATTCGCGGGTACGGGCATTGCAGGCGGTGATGGTCCTTCTGGAAACGAAACCAACTCCATGGCCGAGCGCGAATTGACCGCCGCGGACTGGCGGGGATACTCTGAGGCACAGTTCCCGCAGGGAAGCTGGAGCTTGGACGACAATGTGCTGCGGGCGCTGGCGACCGGCCCGCGCGTGGATCTCATTACGCGCGAGCGTTTCCGCGATTTCACCCTGTTCTTCGAATGGCGGCTGCCGCGAGGCGGCAATTCCGGTGTGCTCTATCGCGTCGCCGAGGACCTCGACCATTCCTGGCAATCCGGCCCGGAGATGCAGCTACTCGATGACGAGCATCACCAGGACGGCGCGAATGCGCTCACCGCCTGTGGCGCGCTCTACGGCCTCATCGCGCCTTGGCACGATCTGCGCGACATCGCCAACGCCTACCACAGCGCTCGCCTGGTCGTGCAGGGCAGCCGCGTCGAGCATTGGATCGATGACACGCAGGTGCTGGGCTATGACCTCGAGAGCGAGGAGGCGAGGGAGCGCATCGCCCACAGCAAGTTCCGGGAATGGCCGCAGTACGGCCGCCTGGAGGAGGGACACATCGCCCTCCAGCATCAAGGAACCGAAGCTTGGTTCCGCCGGCTGCGCATTGAGACCTAGTTTGAAGCGCTGGATCCGGCATTGCGCTGCGCAGTCCCTGCTGCGCGCACGTCCCGGGTCCAACCGGGCCTGCCCGGGGTGGCCATCCCTGGCCACCCGTGCGACGCATGCGTCGCACCCCTGTACCTGAGTATCGCTGGTCACTGAAGCTCAGCGAGGAGCTCCGCCTGGTGCTCCTGCTGCAGGGCGTCGAGCAACTCATCGAGATCGCCGTTCATGATCTGCGGCAGCTTGTAGAGGGTGAGATTGATGCGGTGGTCGGTGACCCGGCCCTGCGGGAAGTTGTAGGTCCGGATCCGCTCCGATCGATCGCCGCTGCCCACCTGGAGCCGCCGCGATTGCGCCTGCGCGCTCTGCTGCTTCTCTTCCTCGGCGGCGAGCAGGCGTGCCCTGAGCAGCTTCATCGCGCGCGAGCGATTCTTGTGCTGGGACCGCTCGTCCTGACACTCCACCACGATGCCGCTCGGCAGATGGGTGATGCGCACGGCGGAGTCGGTCTTGTTCACGTGCTGTCCGCCGGCGCCCGAAGAGCGATAAGTATCGATGCGCAGGTCCGCGGGATTGATCGCCACCTCCTCGATCTCATCGAGCTCCGGCAGGATGGCCACCGTGCATGCGGAAGTGTGAATGCGACCCTGCGCCTCGGTCTCCGGGACGCGTTGCACGCGGTGAGTGCCGGATTCGAACTTCAGCCGTGAGAACGCCTCGCGGCCGGCAATCCGGCTGATGATCTCCTTGTAGCCGCCGTGCTCGCCCGGGCTCTCGCTCAGTACCTCGACCGTGAATCCCCTGGACTCGGCATAGCGGGCGTACATGCGAAGGAGGTCGCCCGCGAAAATCGCCGCCTCATCGCCACCCGTCCCGGCGCGCACCTCGAGGAAGAGGCTCTTGTCGTCGCGCGGGTCCTTGGGAAGGAGGAGCGAGCGCAGCTGCGACTCCGTGGCGGCGAGGCCCGACTCCAGCCGCTCGATCTCCTCCGCGCCGAGGGAGCGCATGCCGGCATCCGCGTCGGCGAGCATCTCGCGCGCAGCGTCAAGATCCCGCTCGAGCTTACGGTAGTGCTGCAGCCTCTCGGCGAGCGGCTCGAGGCGCGCGTACTCGACTGAGAGGTCCCGGAATTGCGGGGAGCCCCCGGGGACATCGGCGGTGGCGAGCAGCCGGCCGATCTCCTCGAAGCGATCGGAGAGCTTCTCGAGCCGCTGGCGGATGGATTCCTTCATGATCGGGATGGGTTTTGCGGGCCGGCATTCTCGGGGATTGCCTCGGGCTGTGACAAGCAGCGTCATGCGCGCGGCCCGGCGACGCTCTATAGTGACGAACGTGCGTAACCTTCTGGTCTTCCCCCTGGCCTGCTGTCTGGCGCTGGCCGCCGGATGCGCCTCCGTGCGGCCTGCGAAACCGCCCGTGCCCAAGCCCGATGCCGCGGCTCTGACCATCGTTGCGGAGATCGCGCTCCAGCGGGGAGATTGCGAGACCGCGTCCGAGACTTACGCCAGGGCCGCGAAGCTCGCCTCGGCGCCCGTGGCGCATCGGGCGAGTGAGGTCGGGCTGGCCTGCGAGGACCTGCCGGCCGCGTGGACCTCGGTGCAACGCTGGCGCGAGCTCGATCCGGAAAGTCAGGAAGCCAACGCCGTGTATGCGGCGGTGGCGCTGAAGCTGTATCGGATTGGCGATGCCCGGACGGCGGTGAAGGCGTTTCTCAGCGCGCCGCCGGCCCCGAAGAGTCACGCGCGCGGGGACCGGGGCGTCGCCGATCTGACTGCGCTCCTGCTGGAGGAATCCGATCCGCCGGAGGTGTTCGCAGCGCTCAACGGGCTGGTCGATACCGCGAACGCCTCGCCCTCGAGGCTCACACTGCTCGGGGATCTGGCGCTCGAGGCGTATGAGGCGCGGAGCGCCGAGCGCTACGCGCTGCAGGCGATCCAGGCGAGCCCGAAGGATCTGCGGGCGAGCCGCCTGCTCGCGCGGTCCTACGTGGTGTTGGGCGAGCCAGCCAAAGCCATCGCGGCAGCGCGGGGAGCGATGCGCGAGAACCCTCGGAGCGGCGCCTTCGAGCTGGCCGATGTCTACCAGCAGCTCGGTCGAGTGGAGGATGCGCACCAGGAGCTCGAGCGACTGCGCTCCACCAATGCGTCGCGCGGAGAGATCGATCGGCACCTCGCCGTGCTGGCGTACGATTCCGGCGACTTCGAGGAGGCGCAGCAGCGGTTCGCCGATCTCGCGGAAAACGGCGAGGCGGACGAGACGACGCTCATGTATCTCTCCGACATCGCCGCGCGGGAGGGCGATGTTGCCGCGGCGCTCGGCGGATACGGCAAGCTGGCGGACTCCTCGCTCGCGCTCGAGGCGCGCGAGAAGGCGGCGGGGTTGCTGTTGGACTCCCATCAGCGCGGGGAGGCGCTCGCCTTGCTCCAGGGTTATGCGCGGCAGCATCCGGACGAGGCCGTGGATCTGACGGTCGCGGAGGCGCAGCTCCTGGGAGATCACGGCGGCGCCGATACCGCCCTGAAGCTGTTGGACGCGAGCCTCAAGGCTCATCCCCAACACCCGGCGCTCGAATACGAGCGCGCCATCATTCTCGAGGAAGCGGGGCGGGTGAGCGAGTCGGTGCAGGCGCTGCAGCAACTTCTGGCGGAACGGCCCGATGATCCCACGCTGTTGAATGCGCTCGGCTACACCCTGGCCGATCACGACCGCGAGCTGCCGCGCGCAGAGTCGCTGATCCGCCGCGCCCTGGAGCAGATGCCTGACAATCCCGCCGTGCTCGACAGCATGGGTTGGGTGCGGTTCCGCCGGGGCGATGCGCTCGGCGCCCTGCCTTCGCTCGAGCGCGCTTACACCATCAGCCATGATGCGCAGATCGCGGCTCACTGGGGCCAGGCATTGTGGGTGGCCGGGCGGCACGAGGCCGCGCGCAAGGTCTGGGCTGAGGCGCTGGCGCGCAATCCCGATTCCAAGCCCCTGCAGGCGATCGTCGCCCGCTTCATCCCGAATGCGAAATGACACCGGGCGCTTCTCGGCCGGCATCCTGTCGGCCGGTATGGCTTTGGCCTTGGCGCTCGCCGGCTGCCAGACGGTACCGGTCGCCCCGGCGCCCGCGGTCGCGTGGAGCGTGCGGCGGCCGACGCTTCAGGCTCTCAACCAATTCGGTCTCAACGGGCGCGTCGCGGTGGCTGTCGGCAATCAGGGCTTCAATGCGGGACTTCGCTGGGGGCAATCCGGCGCGGTGACGCACCTCGCTCTCACGGGGCCGCTCGGCGCCGGCGGAGTGGAAGTGACCGCGGACAGCGGCAACCTGAGCGTCGTCACCTCGAGCGGGAAGCGCCTGGGTAATGCCGCTGCCCGGGCGGAGCTCGAGGACAAGCTCGGTTTCGAGCCGCCGCTCACGAGCTTGAGGTACTGGGTTCTCGGCGTGCCGGATCCCGGTGCGCCCGCGTCCGTGAAGCTCGATTCCCAGCAGCGCCTCAGCCGCCTCGAGCAGGGCGGGTGGCAGATCGCCTACGCCGCCTACATGCCGGTGGGGGCGGAGTGGCTGCCGCGCCTCATGACCCTGCGGCGGGCGGGAGTACGGGTGCGGATGGTCGTCGACGGCTGGCGGTTGCTGTGAGAGACCCGCAGGAAGCCCTGTGGCCGGCGCCGGCCAAGCTGAATCTCTTTCTGCACGTCACCGGCAGGCGGCCGGGCGGCTATCACGAGCTGCAGACCGTGTTTCAGCTCATCGACCTCTGCGACACGGTGGCGCTGACAGTGCGTGCTGACGGGATGATCGAGCGCCCCGAGGGACCCCCCGAAGTGCCGGTGGAATCGGACCTCGTGGTCCGAGCCGCGCGCACCTTGCAGGCGGCATCGGGCACGCGCCTCGGCGCAACCCTGCGGGTGCGCAAGCGCATCCCCATGGGTGGGGGCCTGGGTGGCGGCAGCTCCGATGCGGCGACTACGTTGCTCGCCCTGAACCGTCTGTGGGAGTGCCGGCTCGGGGTCGAGGAGCTGGCGCACCTCGGATTGCCGCTCGGCGCGGATGTGCCTGTATTCGTTAAGGGTTTCTCCGCCTGGGCGGAGGGGGTGGGGGAGCGGCTGACGCCGCTCGAGCTGCCGCAGCGCTGGTACGTGGTCATCCATCCGGGCGTCGCCGTGAGCACCCGCGAGGTGTTCCAGAGCGCTGAATTGACACGAAATTCCCCGCTCATCACAATACGCGCCTTTTTTGAGGCCGGCGGTCGCAACGACTGCGAGCCGGTGGTGCGGGCGCGCTGCCCGGAGGTGGCGGCGGCCCTCGATTGGCTGTCGCGATATGCGCCGGCACGGCTGACGGGGACGGGCTCCTGTATCTTCGCGTCCTGCGCGACCGCCATCGAGGCGGAGCGCATCGCGGCGCGCGTACCGGACGAATGGACGAGCTTCGTGGCGCAGGGACTCGATGTCTCACCGGCGCATCGTTCCTTGTAGCAAGCTGTTGCAATGCTGGGGTGTCGCCAAGTGGTAAGGCAGCGGGTTTTGATCCCGCCATTCGGAGGTTCGAATCCTTCCACCCCAGCCATCAATTGTGAGGCGGTTGGCCCGACGAGCTTATGACGACGAGCGACACGCTGGCACTGTTTGCCGGCAATGCCAATCCGGCGCTGGCGACTGACATCGCGCGGCATCTGCAGACGCCGCTCGGGCGGGCGTTCGTCGGCCGCTTCAGCGACGGCGAGGTGAACGTCGAGCTGATGGAGAACGTGCGCGGCCGCGACGTCTTCATCGTGCAGCCGACCTGCCCGCCCGCCAACGACACACTGATGGAGTTGCTCGTCATGGTGGACGCCGCCCGCCGCGCCTCCGCGGCGCGCATCACGGCGGTGATGCCGTACTTCGGCTACTCGCGCCAGGATCGGCGGCCGCGGGCGACGCGCTCGGCGATCACGGCGAAGCTCGTGGCCAACATGATCTCGAGCGCTGGAGTCAATCGCCTGCTCACCATCGACCTGCACGCCGACCAGGTCCAGGGATTCTTCGACATCCCGGTCGACAACGTGTATGCCTCGCCGGTATTGCTCGGGGATGCGTGGAAGCAGGCGTACCGCAACGTCGTGATCGTCTCGCCGGATGTCGGCGGCGTGGTGCGGGCAAGGGCATTCGCGAAGCGCCTCGATGATGCGGAGCTGGCCATCATCGACAAGCGGCGGCCGCGGCCGAACGAGTCGAAGGTGATGAACATCATCGGCGACATCAAGGGCAAGAGCTGCGTGCTGGTCGACGACATGATCGACACCGCCGGGACGCTCTGCCATGCGGCCGAGGCGCTGAAGGGCGAGGGGGCCGCGAAGGTGATCGCCTATATCACGCACGCCGTGCTCTCGGGCGAGGCGGTGGAGCGGATCTCGCGCTCGGCGCTCGATGAGCTGGTCGTGACCGATACCGTCCCGCTTTCGGCCGCCGCGCGCGGCTGCAGCCGCATCCGCCAGCTCTCGGTGGCGGCGCTGCTCGCGGAGACCATCCGCCGCATCCGCGACGAGGAATCGGTCAGCTCGCTGTATGTGGACTGATTTTCCTGGTTGCGCCGGGCTTGGTCGCGAGCGCCGGCGTTTTTGTCATCAACGTTTGGAGAACATCATGCGTATTTCATTCAGCTTCGGCGCGGACCCGCGCGGGGCGCAAGGCAAAGGTGCGAGCCGCCGCCTGCGTCGCTCCGGCAAGGTTCCCGCCATCCTCTACGGCGGCCACAAGGAGGCGCAGCCGCTCGTGTTGGATCAACAGAACCTGCTCACCATGATCGGTGACGAGCGCTTCTACTCCTCGATCGTGCAGCTGAAGATCGACGGCACGGCGCAGGAGGCGATCGTCAAGGACGTGCAGATGCATCCGGCCCGGAACGTGGTGGTGCACGTCGACCTGCAGCGGGTCATCGAGAGCGAGGCGATTCGGCTCCACCTGCCGATCCACTTCAAGGGCGAGAGCGTCAGTCCGGGCGTGAAGACGCAGGGCGGCATCGTCTCGCACATGCGCACCGACATCGAGGTGAGCTGTCTGCCGAAGGACCTGCCGGAGTTCCTCGAGCTCGATCTCTCCGACATGAATCTCAACGACACCAAGTTCCTCGCGGATATTCCGCTGCCGCCCGGGGTCACGATCCCGGAGCTCGCGCATCGCAACACGCCGGTCGCTTCGATCCACGCGCCGCGTGCGGCGGAGCCGGAGCCGGTGGCTGCGGAGGCTGCGGCGGCGGCGCCTGCCGAAGGAGCGGCGGCGGTTGCGGGCGCGGCTGCGGGTGCGGCGGGTACGACTGCTGCGCCTGCCGGCGCTGCGCCCGCCGGAGCCGAGGCCAAGAAGGGCGAGGAGAAGAGGGAAGCCGCTCCGGCCAAGAAGGAGGGCGGCAAGAAATAGCGGCGCATGGCGGGTCTGCCGCTCACGCTCATCGTGGGGCTCGGGAATCCGGGCCCCACGTATGCGCGCACCAGGCACAATGCCGGCTTCGAGCTCATCGACGAGCTCGTGCGGCGCACGGGAGCGAGCCTGCGCCACGAGGCGCGGCATCACGGCGAGCTGGCGCGTGTCAGCATCGCCGGCACCGAGGTCCGGCTGCTCAAGCCCATGACCTACATGAACCTGAGCGGCCAGGCCGTCAGGAGTGTCGCCGGCTTCTACCGCATGCCGCCGCAGTCGATCCTCGTGGCTCACGATGAGCTCGATTTCCCGCCCGGAGTGGTGCGCCTGAAGGAAGGCGGCGGCGCGGGCGGCCATAACGGCCTGCGCGATCTCATCGAGCAGCTCGGCGATGAGTTCTGGCGGCTGCGGATCGGCATCGGCCACCCGGGAGACCGCGACGCCGTGTTGGATTATGTGCTGGGGCGCCCGCCGGCGGCGGAGGCCGATCTCATTCACGAGGCGGTGCTCGCGGCCGCCGATGCCGTCCCGGTGATGTTGACCGACGGGGCGCAGAAGGCGATGAACCGCCTGCACGCCCGAGGCGCCACCGGCCCCTCGCCGCGCCCCCCGGCGTAAGCCGCCCGCGCCAACAGGAGTCCGTTCCATGTCCATCCGCTGCGGCATCGTTGGGTTGCCGAACGTCGGCAAGTCGACGCTGTTCAATGCGCTCACGAGGGCGCAGATCGCCGCCGAGAACTACCCCTTCTGCACGATCGATCCCAACGTCGGCGTGGTCCCGGTGCCGGACCCGCGCCTCATGCAGTTGGCCGACATCGTGCGCCCCGAGAAGGTCATCCCGGCCACTGTGGAGCTCGTCGACATCGCGGGCCTGGTCGCGGGGGCCTCCGAGGGCGCGGGTCTCGGCAATCAGTTCCTATCGCACATCCGCGAAGTCGACGCGATCGCGCACGTGGTGCGCGCCTTCGAGAGCGCCGATGTCATTCACGTGGCGGGAAAGGTCGATCCGCTCGCCGACATCGAGACGATCGACACGGAGCTCGCGCTTGCGGACCTCGCCAGCGTGGAGAAGGCGCTCGAGCGCGCTGCCAAGGCATCGAAGGCGGGCGACAAGGAGGCGCTGCGCCGGCGTGCGCTGCTCGAGCGGGTGAAGGCGCAGCTCGATCAGGCGCGCCCGGTGCGCGCGCTCGGCCTGACCGAGGAGGAGCAGCTGGATCTCAGGGATCTGCACCTCCTCACCGCAAAGCCCGTGATGTACGTTGCCAACGTGGCGGAGAACGGCTTCGAGGATAACCCGCTCCTCGCCGCCATCGAGGCGCGCGCCGCGAAGGAGGGAGCGGCCGTGGTGCCGGTCTGCGCCGCCATCGAGGCGGAGATCGCGCAGCTCGAGGAGAGCGATCGCGCGGAGTTTCTGGCCGAGCTCAAGCTCACCGAGCCGGGACTCGACCGCCTGATCCGGGCCGCCTATCGCCTGTTGGGATTGCAAACGTTCTTCACCGCGGGCCCGAAGGAGGTGCGCGCGTGGACGGTGCGCGTGGGAGCCAGCGCGCCGCAGGCCGCGGGGGTGATCCACACCGACTTCGAGCGCGGCTTCATCCGTGCCGAGGTGATCGCCTTCGAGGATTATGTCGGGTTGCGGGGCGAGGCCGGGGCCCGCGAGACCGGCAAGCTGCGGTTGGAAGGCAAGGAGTACCTCATGCGGGAAGGAGATGTGGTGCATTTTCGCTTCAACATTTGAGAAGCGCATCACGGCATGAAGATCTCATTCTGTCGCGTCGCAGGGTGACGGCGCCGCCCGGGCTACGTATCGTGCGCTCTCGTCCAGCGAAGGTGCGAGGAGATGGAGCAGGAACTACGCCTCCTGATCCTGGAAGACATTCCCGCGGAAGCCGAGCTCACCGCCAGAGCGCTCGAGACAGCGGGCCTCAAGTTCGACTGGCGGCGCGTCGAGAGCGAGACGGCGTTCCGCGTGGAACTGCGCATGCTGCGGCCGGACATCGTTTTGTCCGATTTCTCCCTGCCGCGATTCGACGGCATGTCCGCCCTGGCCATCGTCACGGCGGAAGCGCCCGATACGCCGTTCATCTTCGTCTCCGGCACGATCGGCGAGGAGCGCGCCATCGAGGCGCTGAAGCAAGGGGCGGTCGATTACGTACTGAAGACCAATCTCGCGCGGCTCGGGCCAGCGGTGACGCGCGCGCTGGCGGAGGCCGCCTCGCGCCGCGCCCGGCGGCAGGCGGAGGAGCGCGTCGCGCGCCTCAGCCGCGTTCTGCAGATGCTCTCCGGAATCAACACCGCGGTGGTGCGGGTCCGCGACCGCACGAGACTTCTGGATGAAGCCTGTCGGATTGCCCATACAGTCGGCAACTACATCTTCGCATGCGTGGTGTTGATCGATCCGCATTCCAGGGTGGCGCGCGCGTCAGCCTGGGCGGGCGCCGGCTGCGACCGACGCGAGGAGCTGAGCTTCAGGGTGGACGACAGCGGCAGGAGCGCGGCCGGCGAGAGCATCACCGATCGGGCACTGCGCACGGGCGAGACGGCGGTTTGCGACGATATCGCCCAGACGGCGGGCCCCTGGCGATACGCCGACATGATCGCGACGCTCGGCATCCGCTCCATGGCCTCGATTCCCCTGCTCGTCGATGACACTCCCGTTGGGGCATTCACGGTCGGAAGCGGCGAAGCCCGCATGTTCAGCGAGGAAGAGGTGCGGATGCTGCAGGAGGTCACCGCCAACCTCTCCTTCGCGCTGCAATACCTGTACAAGGAAGATGCGGTCCGGTTCCTCTCCTACTTCGATCCGCTGACCGGCCTCGCCAAGCGCGCGCTCTTCTGCGAGCGGCTGGCGCGCTCTCTCGGCCGCCACGCGGGCGAGAGCCAGGAGGTCGTCGTGGTCGTCTTCGACATGGAGCGGCTGGGGGCGATCAACGACTCCCTTGGCCGGCACGTCGGCGATCGCGTCGTGCAGTTCGTGGCCGATGCCTTGAGGTGCAACTTCGGCGGCAGCGAGTGGCTGACGCATCTCGAGGGCGGTAACTTCGCCGCCATGGTGTTGGATTGCGCCTCGTACGAGGAGGCGGTGCGGCTCATCCATGACCGCATCACGAAGGCGTTCGGCAAGCCCCTCGCGCTCTCGGGGCATGAGATCCCGGTCACCGTCAGGGCGGGCCTCGCGCGCTACCCCGAGAACGGCGCCGACGCGGAGGCGCTGCTGCAGAATGCGGAAGCCGCCGTGCACAAGGCACGCAACACCGGCGAGCGCTTCCTCCGCTACCGGCGGGAGCTGAGCGCGGAAGTGGCCGATCGCCTCGCCCTCGAGCGGCGCCTGCGCACGGCGCTCGATGGCGACCAGTTCGTGCTGCATTATCAGCCGAAGGTGAGCATCGCGACCGGCGAGCTGGTGGGCGCCGAGGGCCTGTTGCGTTGGAATGACCCGCAGTGCGGCCTGGTCCGCCCCGCAGTGTTCCTGTCGGTGCTCGAGTCGACCGGCCTCATCGCCGACGTCGGCGAGTGGGTGGTGTACCAGGCAGCCCAGGACCTCGCGCGCTGGAGCCGGCAGGGCTTCAAGCCCATCCGGCTTGCGGTGAACGTCTCGCCGCTGCAACTACGCGATCCCGAATTCCCGGCGCGCTTCTTCGCGGCGGCGGGACGAAACCTTCGGGGCGCGGGCGGCATCGACATCGAGATCACCGAGGGGGCACTCCTCGATGACGCCGTATTCCTCGGCCGCGCGCTGCAGGTGATGCGGGACGAGGGAGTCCGCGTCGCGATCGATGACTTCGGGACGGGCTACTCGTCGCTGAGCCGCCTGGCGGACCTGCCGGTCGACACCCTGAAGATCGACCGCTCCTTCATCAGCCGTCTGGCGGGCGACAAGACCGCGCAGGCGGTGGTGCGGACGATCGTGTTGCTGGCGCGCGCGTTCGACCTCAGCACGGTGGCGGAGGGCGTCGAGCGGGAGGAGGAGCTGGCGCTGCTGAGGGACCTCGGGTGCGAGCAGTCACAAGGGTATCTGCACAGCCCGCCATTGCCGGTGGACGCATTCGAGGCACTCCTCGGGAGAGTCCCCGAGAGCCGCTGTCGCTAGCCGCGGGCGCGCTCCAGGATCTTCAATTGCAGGCGGTCCGACCTGCAGAGGCTCTCCAACACCGCGCGCAGGCGTCCGGCTTCGTCCGCCAGAACCGCGCGGACCCTTAGAAGAGGCGAGCCCAGCGGCACTTCCAACATGCGGGCGGCATCGGCATCGGCTGGAACCGCGCCCAGCGAGAAGGTTACAGCGGCCGTCGGCGGTCTCAGGCGGTCGAGGATGCTCATCATCGATGCCCGGCTCGGAACCGGCCGCCGGAGGCGCTGGCCCAGGGACTCCGGCAGATAGGCGGCGGTGAGTGACAGCGGCTCGCCGCGGTTGCACCGAAGCCGCTCGAGGAGGTGCGCCGTGGAGCCGATTTCGGCGGCGAATGCGCGCAGGGCCGCGGGGACGGGCGCTGGATTGAAGCGCAGCGTCGTCGTCGTGGTGCGGGCTTCCAGGGCGGCGAGCGCCTTCGGGAGGGCATGGAGCTCGACGCAGAGGCGCGGCGCAGAAGGCTGTGGGCGGGCGTAGGTTCCGCTGCCGCGGCGCCGGACGATGCGGTCTTCGCGCTCCAATCGAGCGAGCGCCCGGCGAACCGTCGTGCGCGAGAGCCCGTGTTGGGCGCAGAGCTCGGGCTCGCTCGGCAGCGCGGTATCCGCGGGGATGCTGCCGTCCAGCAGCGCGACCAGGAGCAACTCGTAGAGCCGATAGTACCGGGCCACTCCCTTATCGAGGCGACGGTTCGCGAGCTCGGCGGCGCCTGGGGTCGGAGGCGGCCTGTTGCTTCGCGAGCCCGGTGCCGCGGTCATGGCAGGCTTCTCAGCTTTGCCTTCGCGCGCGCTCTCGCCTTTGCTCGCCGAGCTCGATGGCGGCGCGGGCCTCGTAGCGGTCCGGGCGACAGCAGAGGTTGATGTATGCCAGGACGCGGCGTTGCGGGTTGCGCGCAAGCACGCGCACGTTGAGAACCGGCGAGCCGACCGCCAGGCCCAGGCTGTTGGCGGCGAGGGGGTCGGCCGCAAGGGCGGCGAATTCCCGCTCCAGGCTCGAGCTGCGGTGGCCGAGCGTTGCGAGTGCCGGGAGGATCCCGCCGCCGTCGCTCCCCAGCCGGCGTCGGGTCAATCGTCCGCCGATCTCTTCCGGGACGTAGGCCGTCTCCAACACAACGGGTTGGCGCTTGACGTAGCGGATCTGGCGGATCAGCAGAGTGGTATCCCCGAACCCCGGCTGCTCGTCCGGCAGGAATCCGGGCGTCGGGATGCGCTCGAAGGCGAGCATCCGGCTGGCGGTGGTCGCGGGAGGATCCGCAGCACCATGGAGCGCGGGCGCGATGCGCCTGGAAGCGGCGGTTCGCCCTTCGTCCCGCGCGTAGGTGCCGCTGCCCCTCTTGCGCACGATGCGTCCTTCCGCCTCGAGCCGGGCCAGCGCGCGGCGTACCGTGGACCGCGAGACACCGTAATCCCTCATGAGCCGCGGCTCGCTCGGCAGGGGCTCGCCCACACCGATCCGTCTCTCTACCAGCGCCTGCAGGAGCACGCTGTAGAGCCGCATATAGCGGGAGACTCCTGCCCCGATGTTGGGTGTAGTTGTCATGGAGAGAGGCCGCCCCCAGCCGCAGTGTATACACCTTCCGCTTGGGCGCGACAGAATTATTGACGCGGGGAGGGGGTCTCTCGAAGGTGGGACGGCAGGGGAAAGGGCTGCCGCCGCGGCAGCGCTCGCATGCCGGTCCGGGGCCTTCTGGCGGGCGGGTTGACACCCCCGGCGCGCCCCAAGGACAATGCGCCCCCCTCCTGGCAGGCCGTCCGCCCCTTTAATCTTCCCGAGGATGGCGTCCAGCCCTGAAGAAACCGTGGAAAGGTAGCTCAGCCGGTTAGAGCACGGCACTCATAATGCCGGGGTCGAGGGTTCGAGTCCCTCCCTTTCCACCAATAAATCAAACGCTTGGACTCCGGCTTTTCGAGCCTGGCATTTGCATGCCAGGCCCAAGGATTGGGCTCCCCCGATTGTCCATCCTGAATACCGCATCTGCCGGCATTCAGCAGAACTGGTCGACCTCATCGCGGCCTTTATCATTAGGGCACCAGCTCGAACAGTCTGAGTACATGCCCGTTGCCGCTTACTGGACCGCCTTCCCGAACGGTAAGGTGGCGTTTGTCGGAGTCACTGAGATAGCCTGCAAAACGACGCTGCTGCCGCTCGATGCCCCGTTGTTGGTAGTCGAGCCTCCTCCGCCACCGCAGGCCTCCAGCAGGAGGATTATGAGCGTCACCATGATGCTGCCGATCGCTTTGCGTGACTGATTGATCCGTCTTCCGGTTGACACTGCCGTAACGACCTCGCATCTACGCTCGTTGCTCGAATGTGCGACCACAGGACTCGCACGTGCCTCTGTCGGTTCCCGCCATGGAAGGTTGTCTAACTTGATTTAGAGATGAGGATATTAACCGGCATCTCCACCGGGGTGACTATCGCTCATTCCGTTCGGTGAACCCGTGCGGCTTTGTAGCGCTCGACGCGCGCAAGAAAGCGGTCGCGTACATGCGCAAAGAATTTCGGGGGTAGCGCGCCATATACGATCGTCGACTCGTCGCGCCCCGGCAGCGGCCGCAGATCCGGGCCAGGCCACACAAACTCGTTCACCTCTGAGATCACGATCCAGGAGCGCTCGGTGTCGAGTCCGAGACGTTGTTTTACGGGCGTCGGAATCTCGACCGCATCATCTGGGTGTTCGGGTGCGGTGTGTGTGATTGGCAGTACCAATACCTCCCGCTCGTCGTCCTCATTTACGATCGACAGAACGATCGCGCACGGACGGTCCTTGCTGCCCTCTTCGCGTCCCTCGTCGTACTCGCGCTTCCAGAGGTAAGCGTAGCGGATGACAAGACCCGGATGGGGCTCCGGGAAGCTCACGGCTTCCAGTCTTTGAGCTCAGCGTCGAGGTCGGCGAAGCGATCGGGTACCTTGGCCTCGCGGAGCGCCGCGAGGTGCCGGTCCGATATCTCGTGGGCCGAGAAGGCGCGGCGATCGCGCCGCTTCAGCCGCTCGTATTCCTCTGCGGAAATCAGCACGGTCCGCGGCCGACCATTCTTGGTAATGGCCACTGGCTTCTTGAGCGCCTCGTCCTGGTAGAGCCCGATATTCCGCTGGAAGTCGGCCGAGGTCACGGTAACCACTTCATCGGAGTGCACAGTACGAAACTCCTATGTTTGCTGTATTATACGGAAGATTCGTACTGTACGCAATCTCAGCGGAGTGGCGTGATCGCCTGAGAGCGATGCAGGGTAGTCGCCTCTATTGGAATATAAGGCTGCGATAGCAACTCCAGCTCTGCAGCTCCGCGCTTGATGGGGCGCGCATCGACTCGCCTCTTTGACGCTGGAATTCGGTGAGCGTCTGTGTGACACATACGAGAGCTATCGGGGATGATTCCCTTGGTCCAAATTTGAAATCGAGGAGCCGCTCGCCTTGGCGATCGGGATTGCCGCGAACGAGGTGATCGGGCTCGGGCGCTGCGAGTCTTGCAGTGGCACGGTGATCATGGGTCGGCTCGTACCACACCGACCGACCTGTGCGCACTGCCAGCGGCCGCATGCTGAGAGCTGAGCGGCAGATGAGGAGCCAGTCGGTGCCAATGACCAGGAGTAGAGAGGTCAGAGCTGGACCCGCCGCGAGCGCGCTCTCGCGGTCATCCAATCAATGCATCTGTTGTAGAACTCGGCGAGAACAACCGCGAGTGCTCGGCAGATATTAGACGGAGAGCTACCCGCCTCCGCGTAGTAGCGGAACGCCGCTAGTGTCCTGAGTTTGAAGTCCGCATTTAGAATCGCTTGACGCCGGGCGTGAACCGCGCTCACTCTTTCAAGAGGCGTTCCTTCATCCAGCCGATCGCTCCACCGCGAAGCAGGATCTGCGCCTGTCGAGGTGAGACAGAATGGCTCACCTGAAACGTCCGTGCATGTGTGAGATTCTCGACCCGCAGCTGCCCACCCGTCGCAATGGAGCGATGGATGTCGTGCAAGCGCAGTACATCATCGGCCTGGATGCCATCATAGTTGTCGGGTTCGACGAACGTCAGGGGCAGTACGCCGAAATTGATCAGATTCTGGGCGTGGATTCTCGCAAAGCCCTTGGCCAGCACCGCACGCAATCCGAGAAACTGCGGGCCGAGTGCCGCGTGCTCGCGACTCGAGCCTTGACCGTAGTTGCTGCCGCCCACGATGATGTGGCACTTCGCCTGCCGCGCGCGTGCGGCGTAGGTAGGATCGATGACGTCGAATGAGAACTCGGCAATCTTCGGGATGTTGCTACGAAACGGCAGCACGCGTGTGCCCGCAGGCATGATCTCATCCGTCGAAAGGTTGTCGCCCACCTTGAGCAGCACCGGCGCCTCGATGGAATCGGACAGGGGCGCGGTCGGCGGGAGCGATGCGATGTTCGGGCCTTTGACCAATGCCACGCGCTGCGCAGGATCACGGGCCAAGGGTGCCGTGAAGAGCTCCCGATTGACGACCGGATCATCAGGATCGGCGATCCGCGGATAGGCCATCCCGAGGCTGCGCGGGTCGGTGATGACACCCGTTAAGGCCGATGCCGTGGCGGTTTCGGGGCTCACCAGACACACCTTGTCCTCGCGGGTGCCGGAGCGGCCGGGGAAGTTGCGCGGCACCGTGCGCAGAGAGAGCGCGTGGGTGGCCGGCGCCTGGCCCATGCCGATGCAGCCATTGCAGCCGGCTTGATGCAGCCGCGCCCCCGCGTGCAGCAGGGGGGCGATATGGCCGTCGCGCATCAGCGTCTCGAGCTGTGCGCGCGAGGTCGGGTTGACATCAAATGAGACGCGGTCATCGACTTGCCGGCCACGCAGCATCGCGGCGGCAACGGCAAAGTCGCGATAGCCGGGATTGGCCGACGAGCCGATGTAAGCCTGATATATCCGTGCGCCGGCCATTTCGCTCACAGTGTGCACATTGCCGGGGCTCGATGGCATGGCGATGAGCGGCACGAGGCTCGAGAGATCGATCTGCTCATCCAGGTCGTAACTGGCCCCGGGCTCGGCACAGAGCTCGACCCAGTCCTGCTCTCGCTTCCACGCACGCAAATAGCGGCGCACCTCCTCATCGGAAGGGAAGACGCTGCAGGTCGCGCCGAGCTCGGCACCCATGTTGGCGATGACGTGCCGATCCATCGTAGTAAGTCCGGCAAGTCCCGGACCAAAATATTCGATGATGCGGCCCACTCCGCCCTCGACGCCGTGGCGGCGCAGCATCTCGAGGATGACATCCTTGGCGCTGACCCAGTCGGGCAGCTGCCCCGTGAGCTTCACGCCCCACACCTGTGGCATGCGGGTATAGAAAGGCTCACCGGCCATCGCAAGCGCCACTTCCAATCCGCCGGCGCCGATGGCGAGCATACCGATCGCCCCGCCGGCGGGAGTATGGCTGTCAGAGCCGAGCAGAGTCTTGCCCGGCTTGCCGAAGTTCTCCTGGTGACAGGGATGGCTCACGCCATTCCCCGCTCGAGAGTACCAAACGCCAAACCGCTGGCACGCGCTGCGCAAGAACAGATGATCGTCCGGGTTTTTGTGGTCCTCCTGGATAACGTTATGGTCTACGTACTGGACGCTGATCTCGGTTTTCACGCGTGCAAGTCCCATTGCCTCGAGCTCGAGTATCACCAACGTCCCGGTAGCGTCTTGGGTCAGGGTCTGGTCGATATGCAAGCCGATCTCAGCCCCTGGCGCGAGGTCACCCTCTACCAAGTGAGACTGAATCAGCTTCTGCGTGACATTCAGCTTCACGGACTTAGTGGGCCATCAGCGATTGTCAGGGGTTCTTTTCTGATCAGCAGAATGGTAACGCGATTTCCGCACTTGGTCTGCCAAAAATACAGCCAACCGCTAGCAGCAGCGTTGCGATGGAGCGCGCGGATCCACCCACAAAGTTCCATCAGCATCTGGGACAGAGAGTTCGCAGGGCGCCAGCAACGTGGTTTCCAGAATGTGGCGAAGGTGGGGAGCACGCCGAGGACCCCGAGGCGCATCACGCGATCTGGGTGATCGAGCGCGAGGCGATAGGCAGCGCGGGCGCCGCGATCATGCCCGGCAACGTGGAAGCGCTCGAACCCCAAGGTCCGCATCGCCTCGAGGCTCCTTGCCATGCTGTGCTTGGAAGCGCTGCGCTCATTGCAAGGCGACGCGCTCTCGCCATAGCCGGGGAGGTCGCATGCGACGATCCTCAAGCGTTCGGCCAGCCGACCGGCGATCTTGTGCCAGCAAGCATGCGTCTGCGGATAGCCGTGTAGCAGAAGCAGCGCCGGTCCAGCGCCACCCATACGCGCAAAAATCTCGCCACCTCCGGTCTTGATGCGATGTGCGCCGAAGCCTGGGAAAAGGTCCAACGATCGATCCTCGCTCTGTCTTGACTCGGGCTATTCCACGCGCCGAAGCCTGGAGTGCGTCCGGTCAAACGAGCGAAGCAGCGCGGCCAAGGCTTGTGGCCGCTCATCCGCCGAGAAATGACCGGCATTGGCGATCGTCTCGCCCGTGACGTTGACCAACCCGGCGGCCCGCAATCCCTCGACGTAATCCTCGAGCTTTCCGCGTTCCGCCTCCCCGCGCACACACAGTACGGGCGTGGATACGGTCGAGCCCGCAGTCGCTGCATTGTCCTGCTCGTCCTGTCCGAATGCCCGATACCAATCGAAACCCGCCTTGAGGCTCACCTCCGAGTTGTAGGCCTGGGCGTAGGTGCGTCTGGCTTCCGGGGTGATGGCAGCGGGATCAGCCGAAATTGCGTTGAAGAAGAAGTCGAAATAATCCTGTTGGTGCCCGCTCACCAGCCGTTCCGGCAGCGCCGAAACCGCATGAAAGCCAAAATGCCAAATCCGCGGATTACGAACCACCTGCGACCAGGGCTCGACGCCCGGAATCACGACGTTGAGGATGACCGCGCGCTCGATCGTTTCAGCGAAGCGGCGCAGATAGGCGTATACGATCTGACCGCCGATATCGTGTCCGATCAACGTCACGTCGGTTAGGCCGGCTGCCCCGATCGCGGCATGGACATATTCGGCGAGCGTGCGCTTGTCGGCGCTTCGCGGCTGTCCGACTGACTCCCCGATGCCCGGCAGATCAATGGCCGCCACGCGGAAATGATCCCCCAGATTCTCCATGACGCGCTCGAAGGCGCGAGCGCACTGAGGCCAACCGTGCACGAACAGCATCGACGGCCCGCTGGAAGCTCCGGCCTCGATCATGTGAAGGCGCAAGTCGTCGAGCTGAAGGGTTCGCTCCCGCATCCAGGCTCCATCACTCGCGAAACGGCGGTGTCCCTCACAACGGCCCGGGGGCCGACGCTGTTCCCGCACTGGAGCGTCGCGGATCCTGCTGCCGGCGCGGTGAGCGGCAGCGTGAAGACAGCGCCAGCAATGCGAAATCGCGCTCGTTGAACGCACGTATAGCACAGCGCGAGCGCTTCACGAGGCTCCGATATGTCGCCGAGACTCTCTCGCGGCCCGCAATCGGTGTATCGATCACCGGGCTCACCTCGGCACCGCCTCGATGAATGCCCGCAGCGCCGTTCCGATTTCGACCGGCGAGTCTTCCTGGATGAAATGAATGAGGCCCGGTACCGCGAATGCGTCCTGGATGGCGCGGCCGGAGGATCGACAGAGATCAAGATTGCGAACCTCCGCTCAACGCACAACGGATTCCGCGCCGGGGCGTCGCTACATTGTTTCAGGCTCGATGTCTGGCGCCGGCTGGCTGCCGAGTTGCTACGTTGAGCCGGTTCCAGGCATTGATCGTAGCGATTGAGATGATCAGGGCCGCGAGCGCTTGCTCGTCGTAGTGGCGGACCGCCTCCTGCCAGATGCGTTCGGGTACGGGGTCCTCTCGGTCGCTCAGCCGTGTCACCGCCTCGGTTAGCGCGAGCGCTGCCCGCTCTTGGTCGGTGAAGTATGGTGACTCGCGCCAGGCGGCTACGCCAAAGATCCGCTCGTCGGATTCGCCTGCTTGCTTGAGCTCGCGCGCGTGCATGTCGACGCAAAAGCCGCAGCCGTTGATTTGGCTGGCCCGGAGGTGAACGAGTCCATGCGTTCGGGCGGGCACGGCGGTCTTTTGCACCGTTTCACCCAGTGCGAGCAGGGCTTGCATTGCGTCTGGTAGTAGAACTGCAGGACTTGGCATTCTCGCTTGCATACTCGTCTCCTTCAGAATGACGGGTCGGTCTCTGGTTCAACGCCGTAAGTGACCGAATGAAACATTCCTTGGCTCGGTTCCGTCGCTCGAACTGGTGCCAGGCGGCAAGCATTCACCTCCTAACCGCAGACGCGTGCCTAGCGTCGCGAGGTTGGCCGACAAGGGCTGGCTGTGCCGGCTAGGTCGAGGCTTTTGGCTCCGCCCGAGTCTCATCGGAGAATTGCGCGGATCACGGGCACGTGGACTGCTGGAGGATGCACACGGATGCCTGCGAAGTTGAACCATACCATTGTCGCGGCGCGGGATAGGGACGCGTCCGCCTTGTTCCTGGGCGAGATTTTGGGTCTGCCTGCACCAATTGTGCTCGGCCGGTTCGCGCTGGTAAAAGTGGGCGAAGCTTTGACGCTGGACTTCGTCGAGACCCGGGACGAGATCAAGCCTCAGCATTACGCATTTCTTGTCAGTGAGACCGAGTTCGACCAGATTTTCGCCCGCATAGAGTCGCGGCGGCTCGCGTACTGGGCAGATCCGCATCGCTCGAAGCCTGACCAGATCAACCACTGGGACGATGGCCGCGGTGTCTATTTCGAGGACCCGAACGGACATTTTCTCGAGATCCTGACCCGCTCGTATGGAAGCGCAGGGACCGCGGCGGAGAATCCGCATCCGCTGGTCGCCCGGAAACTGGAGCGCGCGAGCGGAGAAGACGCAGGGGGCCGACCAGCACGATCGATCGGCGGTGAGCTAGCCTGCGCGGAACATCCGCTCAAGACGTGACGGCTCGGTAGTGGAGGAGGGACACGTAGTGACGAATCCCGTTCCACCTGAATATCGCGGTGGGGTGCCATATCTGAACGTAAAGAATGGGAAGGAGTCACGTGAGCCGCCCACCGCGTATGATGCGCCCGGAGCGTTATCGGGCTGCCGTTGTTCCACATACTCTACGTGGAGCCGGCTTCTGAGGCGATTAGCTTCTACAAGCGAGCGTTTGGTGCCGACGAGCTTTTCCGCATCGCCCGCCCAGACGGTCGAATCTTGCATTCCGAGCTTTCTGTCTGTGGTTGCGTAGTAATGATCGGCGATCCCGACGACCAGCTTTACGGCGATCCGCGATCTCTGGGGCGGTGTACAGCAAGTCTCCACATCTTCGTGGATGACAACGTGGCGCTGCTGCGTCGCGCTGCGGCGGCGGGATGCCAGGAAGTGCAGCCGCCGACCGAGATGTTCTATGGCGCAAATTCCGCGAGCTTCCGCGACCCCTTTGGTCACGTATGGGTACTTCTGTCGTGGAAGGAAGATCTGGAGCCGGCGGAGATGGAGCGTAGGGGGAATGAGCTGCTCCGCGGCGGCGCCGATCGCTGACGGGTTCCCGAATGTCCGCATTGCTGCCGTGAGCAGTGGCTCGGAGTGAGTGGGCTGGATGCTCCCGGGGGAGTGCAGCGGATTCGCTGGCGTGACGGCGGTGCCCTAGCATTCCGTCGCCACTACAACGCTGGGGTGGTTTGCGCTGTTCCTGCAGTTCTCATGCGAGTAGCGCCGAGAATGACAGCAGTCGTGCGCCAACCGAAGAACACAGTGAGTCGCTGAGTGGCGGGAATGAATATCGTGCAAGCGCAGTGCTTCGATCAGGGCCCGCATTCGGTGGTCCTGGTCCTCGGCCGTGCCTCACGCGCTGGACTGGCGCTTTGCCGTCAGGCCCGGGTAACCGCGGGCTGGCGATCATAGGCCTCCTATGCCGCGACGATCTCCGGGACCCGGCGTCCCAGGCGATGCTCCCGCTGCTTCGCTCGATTTTCACTCGTCCGCGCATCGCCGGGCTCTCAGGTTGTCTGTTACGGGGATCAAGGTATGAGCTTGCGCAGTGCCGGTGTGGAGATTTCGTCAATGTGCCGAAACGCTGGCGCGATCTTCTCGATCTGATCCGCAGGCACATTGTATTGTTCGAAGTACACTTTCCATTCGCGCACTGTTTGCCAGATTCTTGCAATGCTCTGGGCGGCTAATTCCGTCGATAGCGTAAACATCTCGCGCCCGGCGAGAGCGTTGTCTAAAGTGGCGTTCCTGCCCTCCGGCCCGACTCCTAGATGCAGGCGACGTTCAGACGCCAAGGTCGCGCGCGGCATGACATCGTAGAGCGGGCTCAGCCTCCATCCCGGAAGGCGGGGGTCCCAGACAAAGCCGTGGTTACGGAGGTGATCGTCATCGTTACTGACGAAGATATTGAAGATCAGGCGCTCGAATAGCTCGCGGTTATTTTCCCGGATCACGCTCGGATGGCAGTATCGTCGGATGGCTTGCGCCAAGTCGCCATAGGACTTGTCCGGTGATTCCATAGCAGCACATGCGAGAAGCGTTAGACCGCTGACGAACCCCAAACGCCTCTCCACGAGTCCCGTCGCAGGTGCTGTGCTCAGTAGATCCTCAGCCAGTTGAGCGTCCCGCCCCGGCTTGGCCCAGTATCGGTCGAATCGGCGGATCAGCATCACAGTTCGGGCGCCGAGGTCAATCAATTTGAGTGGTGGGACCGTGAGGCCTGCAGCCGCGGCCAATCGCAGCGTGGCGGTTTCGACGACAGGAACGCTCACTGAATCCTTTCGACTGGGAAACTTGGCCAGCCATAACGCCTGCTCATTGTCACGGACCGTTGCCTTAGGTCGGGCACCCCCCAACGGGCTGCCTTCCGCAAAGATTTCTTCCAGGTGTGCAGGGACAGGCAAACCCTCGTCGATGCGCTGAGCGGCATCCATCAAGTACCGCAAATTGTCCCAAGTGCCGTAGCCCAATGTGGGTTCGGCGTCTAGCGAAGGGCGAATGTCGAGTGCCCCCACCCGTTGGCTGCCTGCATGCATTAGATAAGTGGACTCTGGGCGACTATTTGCGGGTACTTTGAGGCGAGACTCAATTACCCGCCGTCCCCAAGCATCTGGTGCGGCATCGCGAATTCCACCGAAGAATGGGAGGTTGTTCGGCGGGAAGAGAGCCTTGCCTCGCACGGCGCTCTTGTCGCGAATGCTTAAACTCACCGGGTCCACTTCTAGAGCCGCCGGACGTTCCAGGTATCGCAATCCATAGGCGAATGTCGAGGCCAGTAGCTCCACTCCGTCCTCGGTCAGAGTGAGCTGGCCGCAGGGTACCCACTCGCCATCGAGGTTGGCGAAGACAAACAGTTTCTGTTCCTTGGCAGCCATGGTTAGAAGTCGATTTCATCCAATTCACGCTTCGAGAGCTCCCTGGCGCGCCGACGTCTTTCTTGAGCGCTGAGTGCAGCCAAAGCAGGATCCGTTTCCGACAACAGCTCGAGTAGGGTCTTGCCCGGCACAATGGCATCGAGATAGCGCAGGACTTGGCCAATGGCGATTCCAGGATCGCCTTTCTCCAGCCGATATGCCGTGTTTCGTGAGAGGCCGGCTCGCAGTGCTGCTTGGTCTTGCTTCATGCCTCGAGCGATGCGCAAGCGCGCGAGGGCCGCGCCCAGCTCTTTCGCCTCAGAAGCCAGGCTGGGGGTCAGGACCGCGGATTGGGTTACCTTCATACTCGTTTTATCAATCAATGATGACATAATGCTCGATTAATTGAGCACGAATTCTGATGGATAGTACGGAACTAAGTCAAGACCATGGTATCTTAAATCGATCTTTATAAGCTTAATACTTGATTAATCGAGTATGTCGAGCACTGCTGGCCACACTCCGGGCCGCATCCGGTTCACGGGTGAAGAGGTACAGATCAAGCGCGCAGGTGCTATCGCCCGAAGATGTTCGACGGTTAAGTCAATTCTGCAGTGCAACACCTGACCAACCGAGACGGTTCAGGTGCGCCAGCCTGCGCAGATCCACCGACAGGTGGAACCGCACTGATGCTCAGAAACCCTGACGAAATACTGGATGAGCGCAGGCTGGCAGTGCGCCCCGCTTCCCGCTGACGAACTGACGCACGGCCTCCTTGAAGCAGGTGGGCGATGTCATCAGGATGAAATGCGGCGAGCCTGTTACCTGGACCAGCCTGACTCGTGCATCCTTGGGCCATTGTGCAATACGCGCGAGAGCGCCGGGGAGAGGTGTTTTGGGATCGCGCGTGCCTTGCAGCACGAGCATGTGCGGCAACGACGTCGGCGCAGCGTTGAAATACTTGTCGTGCGAATAGAGCGGCAGACTCGGATTGATCAACAGTCCCGGTATACTTGACGTGAACAGGAAGTGCTGCTGCTCTTTCGCAACCTCCCTTTTCGTCATGCGTGGCCGCGCATCGTTCTCCGAATCGCTGATGATGGCTACAAGCGGGATTGATGGCGGCGATTGCGGATATGGCGCGAACACCGACGTGATTTTTGCGAGCGAAGCTTTCACCGACTGTAACCCCGTTGTGTTGCCGCGATTGAGCTGGGCGATCAGTTTCGGAATACGCGCCCGCAGGGACGGAAAATTCAGCAGAGTGCCGAAGAATTGTTTGACGTTCTTGCCCGGTATCTGAGCAAGCACGCGCGGCGGCGGTGCTGTCAGCAATTTCTTGTAGGCGTCTTCGGCGGTCGTATCGAACAATCCACGGCAAGATGCATTGGCGTCGCATTGCTTCAACACTTTCAGGCCGACCTCGTCGACGACCCGCGAACGATGGCTCAGATCCCAGACCTTGGTCGCATCCGGCGGCACCAGCGAGTCGAGGATCACGCCGGCAAGATGTTTGTGTGGCAACACCAGCATGCGGGACACGACCTGCGTCCCATACGACACGCCGTATACATAGAGCGGCACGCGGCTTGGATACTGAGCAATCAGACCCGCCAAATCGTAAGCCGCATTGGTAAGTGAAAAGGCGCGCGCATAATCGGGTGCGGCATTGATCGTTGCCCAGCAAGTGTTCCACTCCGCTCCGACCAGCGTCAGCCCACCGGGCGAACCGACCGATTCCTCTTTTGGACAAAGCCGAGTCGAGAAACCTGTGCCACGAGGATCAGGAATCAAAAGGTCGAAACCGGGAAACGCAGCCCGCAGCGTCTTCAGAAACGGGTAGAAGGTGGCACCGGATTCCCCCGGGCCGCCGGAGACCAGCCACACCGTTCCTTGGGTGTGGCCGGGCGCCGGGAACTTGCGCACAAAAAGATTGACCGTCTTCCCGGCATCGCCAATTCTCGGCCCCGAGGCCCGCAGCGGCAACTGGAACGTCGCACACAACGTGCCATGTAAGGCCGCGGCAGTGCTGCTGTCCTTGCACTGCGTGAAATTTGCCGCCTGAACCGGTTTCGAAATGACCAGTGCGGAGAGCGCTATTTCGACAATTAGAAGCAAGAGCATTTTCATGACAATAGCCCCCCGCGTACAACGGAGAAGATATTTCGATATTCCGTGAGTAGGCCGGCTGCCGTTGTCGACGTTGGCATGCTGCATCGCCATCCGCCGTATCTGAGTTCATGGATGTGACCGCTTAGCAGTGTTATCAGAGCACATTAGCGTTGTCGAGTGAAGCCGCCATCGGCCATGAGACACGGGTCAAAAGTCACAGCTGGGTCCACCCGATGCTGCAGGCCGAGATTGCCGGTCCAATCTGTTCTACCCTGCGAAATTGGGAACTGTGATGCCCCAAGACGCCGCTCCGGTCCGCACGATTACCCACTTCGGCCATTCAAGCCGACGCCGCGTCGAGACGCCGAGTAACTGCAGGGCATGAGTGACTGGACATCTCGCAAGCGGACTGTGTTCCGGGCCTTCGCGCATGTCGTCCAACTTCCTCCTCCGCTGTCCTTCCCGAGCCCCATGAAGATGAGAGCAGCCATGACCCTGACCTCCCCGACGTCGGATAGATCGAACTGCTCATGGGTCCCCATGTTCAGCCGTGGTAACTTGTAGCCCTTGCCGTCCATCCGGGGCTAACCGCATGATCAACGCCCTTCTCGCGTGCCAGCTCTACGTAGTGCTGTTTATTGCGCTGCATGACTGGATTCCGCTCGGCACGCTGAATAACTTGGCGGGGATTCGCGCGGTTGATACCACGAGCAAGCGTCTGGTCACAACCTTCCTCAGTACGCTACCCTTTGCAATCGCCTTCACAGCGAGTGTTTACCATGCCGCTGCCGGTTTCCCAACGTGGCTTATGTGCTGGCTTTGGATAAGCTACGGCGCTGCGGTGTACGGCATGCTCCGCGCTTGGTGGCTGCCGTACTTGGTGATCAAAGACCCCATTCGAGCTGCGCGTTATCAAACAAGGTTCGCGCACACGCATGCATTTCTTCCGGTTCGCAACGGCATCAGGCCGGATACGCTTCACGTAACCTTTCATGCCGTGATTGTGACCCTCATGGTGTTGCTCACTATGATGACGTTTGCGAAGCACGCGGTCGTCGTGCACTAGATCGCAAACGTGAGTGTCTGCTATGCTCATTTAGACTGGCCGCAATGGAGCGACCACGCCTGGAGGCGGGCCTCCTGCGGGGCATTGGCGGAATCGACGCCCGCAAGAGTCACGTTACGCAGGATGAAGGGCAGGACCGATGCAGGCAGATCCATGCCCTGAGCGAGGCCGCGACCACGCCGCGTGTCTGCGCCAGTACGTTCGCCAGCGTGCGACTGCCGACAGAGTCCACTGCGCCGGCCCATCTTTCACGCGCGATCGGCACTCCCGGCTCCGCAAGCGTCCGGCGGTCGATGGTCTCCGCGGCGCCGAGCCCGCGCAGATAGTCGCTTTCCTCAAGCCGTCCGGTGGGTGCGACCACGCGATAGCCGAGATCCGCCAGGAGTGCGATCGCAACGGAGCCGACGCCACGGTTGGCGCCCGTGACGAGGATGTCACCACGCAGCGGCGTGAGGCCGCCGCGCTCGAGCGCCAGCACGGACCGCATCGCCGTGTAACCCGCGGTGCCGATGGCCATGGCGTCTTTGGTCGAAAAGGCTGCCGGTATCTTGATCAGCCATTCGCCTTTCACGCGCGCCTTCTGCGCGTATCCGCCGTGATGGGTCTGGCTCAAGTCCCAGCTGTTCGCGACGACGCGGCCCCCGACAGCGCTCGTAGTCGCGGTTAATATCGTCATCCACGCACACAACTCGAGGAGAGGGAGATGTCTGTGAAGTCCATCAGGAGGGAGCTGCGCTTCCTCCGCTGCTATGTGATTGCAACCTCGGTACTCCTCGTCGCCGTGTTGCTCGGCGCCGCCGGCGTCGTGCCCAGAGCGACCAATGCTACATTCAACACGGTCACCGCACATAGAATCATCATTCGCGACAACGAAGGCAAGCTTGCGATGGTGCTCACAAACCATGACGAGCCGATGCCGGGGATCTGGGCCGGCATCAAAACCTACCGTCACGGCGGCGGCGGCAGCGAGATCATCTTCTACGACCAGATGGGCGATGAGCAGGGCGGTTACATCTGGACTGGCCTGGTGCATCGGAACGGAGCGTACGATTCGAGCCTCGTCAATTCGTACGACAGTGTGACGACGGACGAACTGCTGCAGGTGCACGACGGAAATTCCAACGGCAGGACGTTCTCGTACGTGACCGGCTGGAACGAGCCGAACCAGCGGACACCGTTGGCCTTGCGCGTGATGCGTGAGTACGAGGATGCGATTGATCGACACGAGAGCCGCGCGCAACTCGAGAAGATCCTCGCACAGGATCCGGCCCTTGCCCGCGGCCAGGTCCGGCGCTATCTCGTCGGGTACACTCGGTCGAATACCGCTCAGGTCCTGCTCTCGGACGCGCAAGGCCGACCGCGCATCAAGATGTTCGTGAAGCCGGATGGCGCTTCCGCTCTGCAGTTCCTTGATGCTGCCGGCAAGGTTGTCGCGCAATATCCAAGAACCACAAGTGAGGGCAGCATCAAATGAGAGAACTAACCTTCACATCCGGCATCTGCACCGCGGTCTTAGCGAGGAGCAGCGACGGCGATACGTGTCCCGACGTCGTGATCTGGCGAAGTGCGCCGCTGGCGGTACTTTGCTTGAGCCGGCGAAGAAGCGTCGTGAGCTCCTCCGGAGATTGGATCGACATGGATTCGGTCGGCAGAGACACAACGCGTCAGGCAGCAAGTTGCGACGACTGCAGTCCGTTAACGGATAACTCAGGGCGCGTGCTTCAAGGATGCACGTGTCGAGCTGGAAGCGGTCGACCCTGTGGACACCGCGCCGGCAGGCGCCGGCGTTACCGTGTAGCGGAATTGCGCCCCGCCGAAAGTGATCACATCGCCATGCTCGAGCCGAGCGCAACGGACGCGGCGCTGGTTGACCAGCACGCCGTTTGTGCTGCTCAGATCCTGGACGAATGCGGTTCGGAGGTTGGGGACCAGCACGGCATGATGACGGCTGACCGACCGCATTGCGAGCGAAAGATCGTTGTCACGATCGCGGCCGATCGTCGTCCGCCCGCGCAACACCACACTGTGGTTCTGGCCGTTGTCGATACGCGTCAAGATGCTTACCTGAGCCGAACCGGGTGCGCCCTCGGAGGCGGTCAGCGTACGGCCCAGCTCGTCGATGCTCGACTGCACCCGCCCGAGGGCGTAGGCGTTCATTGAGGCGATTTGCGTAGCCCGCTGGAGCTCAGCGTCGCGCTCCGCCAGCAATGTGTTCAGCTGCCCCTCCGTGGCGCGCAGACCCGTGTTCATCGACTCGAGACGCGTAATACGCGACTGGCTTTCCGCCACTTCCTTCGTCAGTGCGGTGACTCGTTCTTCGAGAGCGCGGCGCTCCGCTTCCGGCGTCGCCAGTCGGGCGGTCAGCTCCTCGGCCCGTCCCCGCAATGTCGTTATTAGCGCGGCCTGCTCGGCATGAGTCGCGGCCATGGTGCTCGCCGCAGCCTCTCGTTCCTCGAGCAGACGGCCCTGGTCGGCGACCATGGTCTGGCTCTTCAGCAGCGCCGCTGTCAGGTCCGCGAGCAATGCACGGCTGCGCTCGATCTCGAGCCGCGCGTTGGTCAACTCGGCCTGGCTCGATGCAATTGCAGACTCGAGCTCGCGCAGCCGCTCTGCGGCGGTCCCGCTTGCGAGGGCTTCGGCCTCCGCGCGGTGCTGTGCGGTTGTCAGCGTCGCCTCCATCGCCAGGAGGCGCGCGCACGCATTGGCATGTTCGGCAGTCAATTCGGCGAGTCGCGATTCCAGTGCGCCGCGCCTCTGCTCACCTTCGCCCCGCTCGGCGGCGTGCTGAGTGATTTCCGTGTCATGTAACTGTCGCGCCTCGTCACGCTCCCGGACCGCATTTTGCAGCAGCCGACCGCGCGATTGGAGCTCAGCGCCGAGTTGATCGGCTCGTGCCTCCTGCTCGGCGGTCACGAGCCTGGCAGCGGCGAGCTCAGCCTCCAGCTCCCGGAGGGTGCTCTCGTAGATCGCGCGGTACGACTCGCGACTGTGCAGGCTTTCGACGCAGTTCGCGAGCTGAGCTTGCAGGGCGTTGACCTCCACAGCAAGACGCTCGCGCGCGCCAGCCTCACGTTGCACGCGGAGCGTTAGCTCGGCGTGAGTGTGGCTCTGCGCCTCGATGGTGCGCTGCGCGTTGCGCTCGCGAGCTTCGCTGTCGCGAAGGCGAGTTTCGAGCTCGGAAAGCTCGCGCGCCGCGCGCTGCTGGACTGCGATGAGAGCTTCATGCGTACGCTGCAGCGCTTGAAGCTCCCCTGAACGTTGTTCGAGGAGTGCTCCGGAGGTTGCCAGCGACGCGTTCTGCTGTGCTGCAGCGGCACGCGCGCCGGCCAGTTCCTGCGCGAGCCGGGCGGCCTCGTACCGCGCCGCATCCAACTCAGCGGCGCGACGCTGTGCCGCCTCTTGCTCGTTGGTCAGCGCTTCCGCAAGCGCTCGCTCGCGGCTGTTCAGTGCCTCGAGATTCGCGCTCGTCTCGGCGAGCTCGCGACTCAGCGCACCGGCGCGCGCGACAGCCGCGGTGCGTTCGCGTTGTGCCAGGCTCAGCGCGTCGTGATGCGCGCGCAACTCCTCGGTCTTCTGCACGATCCAGTGCTCGACCGCCAACATGACCTCCGGGTCGGCCACGGGAGGCGCACCGTTGGGTACGCGATGCTCGGAAGGAGAGGGTCCGGCAGCAGAGGAATCGGACTCCGTGACGGTGCCCGGGCTTGTGGAAGGTCCGGCGGGTTCCCGGGAAAGGACTTCTGCCTCGTACGCAGCGGCATCCAAGACAGGAAATTCGTCGGTTGCATCGAGGTCGACTGATGGTCGAGCCGTTGTCTTCTGGGGTTTCATATTTTTCTTCTTCAGTGTGCCGTGGGCGCGCGGCTGCGCTCATCGGCGTTCCAGCGCCACCGTAATCCCCTTCGCCTGTTTATTTAATCGCAATCTGGGTCGAAGCGCACTGGTGCCGGGGCTCGGGGCCGGATCCAATGCGGCCAGGGGCATCGAAGGGGGACCGGAACTTCAGTATTTTCAGCAGGTTACTGATCCGGCTCCAGCAGCACTGCTCACCAATAAGCCGCCGGAACGCTGAAACCGGTCGTGCTCGTGCGGCTGAAGTTCACGCGCCAGGGCTTTTCGGCGTGTACTTGAGCTCACTGCGGGCGCTCCAGCGGTACAGATTCTCGTCTCCGCAATGCGGACACTTGATCACGGCAAGTTGGTCATCGGATTCAGCCGAGGACGACGTGCTTCCTGCCTGCGCGAGCACAATGGCAATGACCAGCCCGCACGACTTGTTCTTACAGACCCAGCCGGGGTAGAGATCCCCTGGGACCAACTGCGCCGGCGCCCTGACGTCGATGTGGCGCAAACCCGGTGACGTCACTGTCTTGCGTACCGGGGTTCCCTTGCTCTTGGATGTACGTTTAATTGCCACTGGTACCGCTCCGCATAAGCACTTGCGACAGCCTACCGCGGGCACTTGAACCCCGCTAGCGCAATTCATGGTGAGCACCGCTTTCCTGCTCCCCCAGCACACCGCAGGGACGATCTCCGGCCTCACAATGCCGGGGTCGAGGTCGCGTCCGTACGTCAGCAGAGCAAACACGAGCCACACCGAAGGAGGGTGGTGGGCTGTCGCACGTGTGGCCTACCGCCGCGTCTCTCGGGGACGTCCGGGTAGGCATCATCAGCTTTGCGGCGGTTCGGGGAGGAATGCCATCTCCCTATCGGCTATCTTACGAGATCGGCCACCACCCTGCCAACCTATATGTGATATTGATGCCGTGTATTCGGTGATCGTGTCGCGACAGCTATGAGCATCCGGTTTGACAACAAGACCATCGTCGTGAGCGGTGCGGCGAACGGCATCGGAAATGCAATCGCAAAAGGATTTGCGTCTCTCGGAGCGTCGGTGTTTGCTTGCGACAAACGGAAGGATGGTGTCGCCGAGTTGGCGGCCGCCGGCATTGCGGTGGAGAGTGTCGATCTATCGGATCGACGGGCTGCGGCGGTCTGGATTGCCCATATCGAGGCCCGACGCGGCGGGGCGGTCGACGTGCTCGTGAACAACGCGGGTGGTGTCGCGGGCCAGGTTGGACGGGCACTTGAAGACGTGAGTGACGCGGACTGGGACGAGGTCATCGCGATCAACCTTGGCGCCGCGTTTGCCTTGAGTCGCGCCTGTGTACCGGCGATGAAGCGCGTCGGGCGCGGCTGTATCGTGAATATCACCTCCGGTGCGGCGACAAGGCCGTCGTTGACGGGGATACAGTCCTACTGTGCGGCCAAGCACGCCCTCTTGGGGCTCACCCGGCAATTGGCGCATGAGCTGGGACCTCATGGAATCCGGGTCAATAGCGTCGCTCCCGGACTCATGCTGACGAACGAAGCGACAAGACGCCAGTGGGCGGACTATGGCGCCGACGGGCAGCGAAGTTTGCTGGAGGGCACCGCGCTGCGAAGACTGGGAGGCGCGCAGGATGTCGCCCACGCGGTCCTGTTTCTGGCATCGGAGCTGTCGGGGTTCATCACTGGACAACACTTGCAGGTGGATGGTGGCAGATAATCGGGGAGAAACACGTGGAAAATGAACCCGACCCGGAGTCGCCGTGGCAATGGCCCGCGCCAACTTGGCGGCGCCTCGTGAACCGCGCACGCGCCGGCCGCGCTCTTCGTCCTTCCACATGGCCCGGTGGCGCAAAGTGCGCCGTCGCGTTGTCATTTGACAGCGATCACGAAACCAATGAGTTGCGCGACGGCGGCGCTTCCATCGGAAGATTGAGTTGGGGACAGTACGGGTCGCGGGTCGGTGTGCCGCGGATATTGAAGATTCTTCGCACCTATGGCATCCCGGCGAGCTTCTACGTACCGGCCGTCTCCGCCTTGCTGCATGAGAGCGAACAGCGGCAGATCGTCGAGGAAGGTCACGAGATCGGTCTCCACGGCTGGATCCACGAGCTCAACACGAAACTGTCTTTGGACGCCGAGCGGGACCTGATGCTGCGATCCACGGATACGCTGGAGAGGATAACCGGACACCGGCCGGTCGGACTGCGCACGCCGTCCTGGGATTTCAGTGACCACACATTGCGGCTGGAGAAGGAGCTTGGTCTGGTCTACGACAGCTCGCTGATGGCCGATGAAGACTGCTATGAGCTGCTGCTCGATGACGAACCGTCCGGCGTGACGGAGGTGCCGGTTGAATGGATCCGAGACGATGCGGTGTACTTTCTGATGCATCGATTCCAATCCCTGCGACCCTATACGGCGCCGAGCGACGTGTTCGATATATTCCGTCGAGAGTTCGACGGAGCCTACGAGAGCGGCGGTCTCTTCCAACTGACGATGCATCCTCACGTCATCGGTGCACGCTCGAGGATCTGGATCCTGGAGGAACTGATCCGTTACGCTGCATCGAAGGGGGTCTGGTTTGCGACCCATGTGGACGTCGCACGATATGCCGCCGCCCATGGTCTGGGCTGAGCAAGTGGTCCATGGCCAGCGAGGAGAGGCGGTGCGCCGCGCATGTTATGGCGCTACCGGTGCGCCGCTCCCGCGCAAGGCTTCCAATAGTGTCTTCTCCCGGGCGCGTGACTCTTGCAGTTGGGTTTCACTCGCCTGTGCCCGTGCTTCGCTGGCTTCGGCGCGCAGAGCGAACAGGGCTGCACCGACCTCGTGCGCGACGTGCGCGAGCAACTCGCGCTCGTCGGCTACGGAGTGCTCGCCTGGACGCGGGCCGACTACGAGGAGTCCGAGCAGGCGACCGCGCACCCGCATGGGGAAGGCATACCCCTCTGCCGCAATTCCGCTCGGCGATTCGTGCAAGTTGACCTCCGCCTCATGTGCACGCAGCTTGACCAGCGCGAGATCATCAATCGGGATTATCGGCGGCAGTTCCCGGGTGCCGCGCTGGCGGATGCGAGAGTAGCCATCGGGGGTGTGCTCATACATCCCCACCCACGGAGCGCTGGTGTGGAGAGTAATCTGCTCCAGGGCCAGATCGAGCAGGCTTTCCGGCTGCGTGACGAAGGGGCACTCCTTGGCAAAGCGGCGCAGGGCAACCTCTTCGCGGTACTGACGGCGAAATACCAGACGGTCGACCAAGGCGTCGATGCGCCGGTGAACGGTGCTCAATGAAACGCCCAGGCCGAGCGGCACCGCGAGCTCCATCACCAGGCTGGCGTCGTGGCCGAGCGTCGTGCGCTCGATCAGGCTCTCGAACAGGGCAAAGAGGCCGAGTACGAAACTGGTGGTCCCCGCGTACACCAGCGCATGATTGAGGACGACCGTGAAGTCCACAACCCGATGGCGGAGTATCGTATAGAGGAGGCCGGCCCCTGCAACGGCAGCCAGGAAGTAACCCAAGGGCAGCGAAACCCGAGGTCCCAGGAGCGGCGTGTTGTTCAGGAAAATGGACACAACAAATACTCCGCTGCACGCGATCATCCAGCGCAGCCGCAGACGTTGCGCCACTTCCGCACGCCGATAGGTCGCGATCAGCAGGGCAACGGCGGGGAGATACACTGCGCTAACAACCAGACCCCACGCAGGTTGCAGCAGTTCTGCCCACCCCGTGGCAACAAGGATGATCGGCCCCACAAGAGAGCGCACAGCCGCAACGCCGAGCAACACCAGGAAGCCGGCACGCCACCACGCTCGCGCCCGCGGGCGAAGTACACCGGCCACCATGGACTCCGCCATCACGTAGAAGCCGACCCGTGCGGTCAGGTAGGAGATCCACGCTGCCAAGGGAATCCACTGTTCGAGCGAGTCGTTCGAAGTCACATACGAAATCGCCACGGCCGTCAGAAAAGCGGTGGCCCACAGGGTGAGCCCCGCGGCGGCTCGGTCCCGCCCGCGCCATGCGCCGAGCAGTGCGATTACGCCAAGAAACACGCAGAAACAGGCAGAGGGCCAACCGCCTCCTCCGGCATTGCCGCTGACGCTCGTGACCTGTAGGGTCACGTGCTCCCCGCCACGGCGTACGACGAATGCGTAAGTTGCGCGCGGAACGCCAGCTGAATTGAGAGACGAGGAGATTGCGATCCGGGTCGGTTGCGACTGTGCGACGAGATCGACGAGATCACCGGCGCGCAAGTCCTTTGGGAATGGGACCCCTGGAGCAGGCTCGATCACCGCGGTGCGAGCATCCAGGAGCTGGATTGAAAACGGCAGTTGCGACGCATGAAATATCCCGAAGAGGCTATAGGCGCCGGTCAGCAGGATGACGCCCGTAAGCAGAATCGAGAATACGTACCGGTAGCGCATGGCACTCTCTTATTGATCTATGGTGCCGCGCCGTCACGCGCGAGGTCCGATGATGCCTCGACACGAAACGCCGGCTGCGAGACCCCATTGAGCCCGTAGACGAATGAATTATTGAGTCACAGGCTGATTTTAGCGGAGGAGCCGTTCTACCGTGGAAGTTCTCGCCCATCGTGCTGGTGACGATTGCGCTCGCCATCGCCGTTTACGCCCGCGGTGGGCGCTGATCGGGCGCGATTGACGGGCTGCGACGGTCTGTGGAAAGCTATTACATATGATGAAACACTACTGTCCGGTTAAAAATCGAGCAGACTCAGTTGGTTGCGAAACGAGGCGTTGTCCATCGTTCGGTAGCTCGGCAAGTGTTTGTTGCAATGAGACTTTCTCAAAGAGCGTGACGGAGAGGATCTGTAGAAGCGTATGAAGCGAGGCGTCCAAACCGAGCTCCTTTTTGATGATGGTGACGAGCACGTAGACCGAGACGGCGATCCACACCTGGGTCTTCACGGCGTTCTCCGAGGTGCCGTAGAAGCGCTTGATGCGCAGGTGCTGCTTGATCCACTTGAAAAAGAGCTCGACCTGCCAGCGGCTCTTGTAGAGCGAGCAGATGGTCAGAGCGGGCAGCAGACCCTGGTTTGTCAGGAACACCAGGTTCTTTTCGGTCTCCGGATCGCGGTACCGGATGCGGCGCAGATGCGCCGGATAGGCCTGCTCGGCGTAGAAGCCGTTGAGGGCGATGGTCTGGTCGCAGATCAACCCCGTGCCGCGATCGACGGGCGCAGAGTACAAGCGTCGCGCGTTCATGTTGCGCTTGGCGCGAGTGACAAAGAAGCTGCCCGCCTGATCCAGGGCGTAGAGGCGAGTGAAATCCAGGTATCCGCGATCCATCACGTAGAACGAACCCGGCTCGGGAATAAGCAGGTCGAGCACGTTGACATCGTGCAGCTTGCCGTCGGAGATGTGAATGAAGCTGGGAATCGAGCCGCGCAGGTCCAGCAGCGTGTGCAGCTTGATGGCTGCTTTGGTCGAGCGAAACGGCGCCCACGGGAAAACCGACAGGCACGGATCGATGGTCGTGGCATCGAGCGCGTAGACGGTATGATCGAGTTCCACACCGAAGCTGTCCGCGGCGTAGAGCTTGCGAGCTCGGCCGATCAGATGCTGAGCGAATTCGGCGTACAGCCGCCAATCGCGTCGCTCGTTGGCATCGGCCAGCGTCGAACGCGCCACTGCTTGAGAGAAGCCCATGTGATAGAGCTTGGCTGCTTGCGCACTCAGGCAGGTCTCGATGTCGCGCAGGCTTTCCCGGTAAGTCAGCTGCGCGAACGCCATCACGCGAAACTGCTCGGCACTCGAGAGCGTGCGCACGCGCCGATCGGCCTCGTATCGGGTGGACATGCGATGGAAGGTCTTCCACGGCAGGAAGTCCATGACTTGCGCAAACAGCGTTTTGCCGAGGTTCATTGGTGCATGCGCGCGGTGAAAGCACGCACGCTACCGAAACGGCCACTCTGCCGTTCAAATCGGAGACACCCCGAAATCGCTGCAAGTACATGTCCAGATTGGCTTTCTAGCGAATCTCAATCAAGTTAACCGGACAGTAGTGATGATGAAATATAATTCCATTGCCCCTCTCCTCGGGTCGGCGCTCCTCTTTGTGACTGTCTGCTTCGGGATGCAGGCGGGCGCGGCCGAGACGCAACCGTTGGCAGCAACACCGCCGATGGGCTGGAACGACTGGGCGCACTATCAATGCGACTACACGGCGAATAACATCCTGGCGAATGCGCGCGCGCTGGTCAGAACCGGACTTGCGGCGCGGGGTTACAACGTCGTGACCATCGACGACTGTTGGATGCTGAAGAGCCGGGACAGTCACGGCAATCTGCAGCCTGATCCGCGTCGCTTTCCGCACGGCATGCGCCCCGTGGCTGCGGCGATCCACGCTCTGGGGCTCAAGTTCGGCATCTATGAGGATTCCGGGTCTACGACTTGCGGCGGCTTCGCCGGCAGCGGCAGTCCACAGGGCGGCGGCGAGCCGCATTTCCTGGCCGATGCCAGGCTGTTCGCCTCCTGGGGGGTGGACTATCTCAAGCTCGATGGATGCAACGTCCACGTCGCCAAGGGGCAATCCACGCTAGCGGCCTACAGGGCTGCCTACCGGGCGGAGCACATCGCTCTCGAGCGGGTCGGCCGGCCGATCACATTTTCGGAGTCCGCGCCCGCTTACTTCCAAGGGACTCCCGATTGGTACGACGCTCTCAGCTGGGTTGGCGGTTATGGCCAACTCTGGCGAGTGGGCACGGATATAGAGACGTACGACGCCAAGCATCCGGACCAATCGCGCTTCGGCAGTGTCCTGTGGAACTACGCCTACACTCTGCCGCTCGGCCGGTTTCAGCAGCCTGGCAACTGGGACGATGCGGATTTCATCATCGGCGGCGACAGCGGCATGACGCTGGCCGAGACTCGCAGTCAACTCGCGCTGTGGTCGATGATGTCCGTGCCCCTCATTCTCAGCTCGAGTCTCGACAATCTCTCGCCGGCGGCGATCGCCATCCTCGGCAACCGGGCGGTACTGTCGGTGGATCAGGACCCGTTGGGCCGCATGGCCACGCTCGTGCGCCGCAGTGCATCGATGGATCTGCTGCTGAAACCGCTGCAGGGCGATGATTACGCGCTTGCCGTCCTCAATCGCAGCCATGCGATGCTGCACGTCCAGCTCCTTCCCCGCGAGCTCGGCTTCGTCGGGCGGAGCTGCCGGTTCGGCGTACAGAGTCTCTGGACCGGCGCCCGACGGGCGTCCGTCGCCGTGCTCGGCGCCGAAATCCAACCGCAGGATACCGAGATCTGGAGGATCCGACCCGCTGCCGCGTGCGGGACCCCGGCCCGGATGGGTGCCATCATCAGAGTCCTGCCGAACGGGGCCGACGAGCGTCAGGACCCCGAGGACTATACGCGCTGCCTCGCAGCACCCGGGGCAGTGCGGCGGTGCACGGGCACTGCAGCGCAGACGTGGCAAATCATGCGAAATGGCGTGCTGCGCTCAGGTCGGGAGTGCCTCACTCAGACCGGCGGCCACGCGGCCGTGATGAAATGCCAGTCTGCCGCCAATCAGCAGTGGCGCTACACCCTGCGCGGCAACCTCATCAACCGGAGCAGTCATCTTTGTCTGACCGGAACGACGAACGGCCGGCTCGCGGTCCGGGCCTGCGGACACAACCTTGCCTCGCAAATCTGGGCCTTGCCCAACGGCGCGACCACCGGCGCGGGCGTGCACTGACGCCGGCCGCACCCCGCCGGTGCCTGACTCCGCTCAAGTGGCCACACCCGCCACCGTGCTGACCGATAGACGGGCCCTGGCGCTCATGGCCGGGCTGTTCGCTCTCTTTGGCTGCGTGACCTGGCTCAACGGCGTTCTGATCCCTTTCCTCAAGCTCGTCTGCACGCTCGACACGTTCGAGGCACTGCTCGTCACGTTCGCCTTCTATATCGCCTATTTCGTCATGGCCATCCCGTCGGCGCGCGTGCTGGCGGTCACCGGGTACAGGCACGGCATGGCTCTCGGGCTCGGAGTGATGGCCGCGGGAACACTGGTATTCGTGCCCGCGGCACTGATGCGCTCCTACGGCCTCTTCCTCACAGGACTCTTTGTTCAGGGAACGGGCCTGTGCCTGCTGCAGACGGCAGCCAATCCGTACGTGATCATTCTCGGGCCTCATGACAGCGCGGCGCGCCGCGTCTCCATCATGGGGGTTTGCAACAAGCTTGCGGGCGCGATCAGCCCGATGGTGCTCGGCGCGCTCGTGTTCGCCGATTTCGGGCATCTCCAGCAGGCCGGCCATGCAGCGCTCAGCGCAGCGACGCTGAGTCAGTTGGCCCATCGCCTCATCCTGCCCTACCTTGCGCTGGCGGTCGGGTTGCTGGTCCTGACGATCGGCATCGAGCGCTCAGGGCTGCCGGAGCTGCAAGAGCCGCCGGCCGTGGAGGATCGGCCTGGGCGAGGTCATTTCCGCTGGTCGCATCATCCGCTGCTGCTCTTCGGCTTCTGGGCGCTCTTCTTCGAGATGGCGCTCGAGGTGATCGCGGGGGACACCATCGTGCTCTACGGACAGGCACTGCACTTCCCGATCCAGACTGCCCGCTTCTTCGCCAGCTTGACGCTGACCGCCATGGTGATTGGCTACCTGCTCGGAATCGTGCTGATTCCCAAGCGCATCAGTCAGGAGCGGGCACTGGCGCTCTCCGCCGGCATCGGCATCGCACTGACGGTCGCCATCGCCGTCACGCACGGTATCCTGAGCGTGTTGATGGTCGCATCGTTGGGGTTTGCAAACGCGGTACTCTGGCCGGCGATCTTTCCGATCGCGCTCACCGGTCTCGGCGAGCACACCAAGACCGGTGCGGCAATCATGATCATGGCGATCATCGGCGGGGCGGTCGTGCCGCCGGCTTATGGATTGCTGGCGCGCGTCGTCGGCAACCAGATGGCTTATCTCGCTCTCGTCCCCATGTACGCCGTCATCCTGAGTTACGCTTTGTATGCGCGTCGTAGAATGGACAGCTCACGTGCACTGACAGGAGCGAGCTCATGAGCCGCAACTCACGTCGGGACCGATCCGGCGCCGTGGCGCCGCCACCGGATGCCGCTCCGTCATCGCAGCGGGCGCCGGGCGATCTTCTCGAGCGCATCCGCTCCGACATGGGGCATCTCTCGAAGGCGTTCGGCCGCATCGCGAAGTACCTGGTTGCCGACCCGGACTCCTTCATGCACGCTCCGCTTCGGACCATTGCGGCCGGAGCCGGTATCAGCGAGCCGAGCATCGTGCGCTATTGCAAGAGCTACGGCTGCAGGGGCGTTCCCGAGTTCCGGATCGAGCTGGCGAAGTCTCTGGCGCGCGAGCTGCCGGAATTCCGCTTGAACCTGATCGCGCCCAACGTTTCCGACCGCGAGCATGTCAACGTCGGCAAGAAGCGTTCGATTGCACGCTACGCCGCGGGTCTCATCGAGCGCGAGCGCGCGATCATCATCGACTCCGGCTCGACACTGCGGACCTTCGCCACGCAGCTGGGCGACGCGCGCGGGCTGTCGATCCTCACCGCCGACCTGGAGGTCGTCAACCTGCTGAGCCGCTACAAGCAGCATGAGGTCATCGTCCCCTCCGGAACGGTGCGCTACGACACCATGACCGTAGGCGGCCGCTTCATCGAGCGGTTTCTCGCGGAATTGCATTTCGACACGTTTTTCCTCGGCGCGGATGCGATAGACCTGCGGTTGGGCCTGAGCACGTTCAACGAGGAAGAGGCGCAGAAGAACGCGGCCATGATTCGCGCCAGCGATCGCGTGGTGGTGTTGGCCGACTCATCGAAGTTCGGTACGCCGAGCCTGCACCGCATCTGCGACCTCCGTAAGGTCAATGTCATCGTGACCGACACCGACGTGGATCCCGCGCGGGTCCAGCAGCTCGAGGAGCTGGGCATCGCGGTGCATTGCGTCGATGCCCGTACCGGGCAGCGGACCGTCGGGCGGCGGAAAGCCAGGCCCTGAGACTGGCGATGGGCCATACCGAAACGCAGTCGATCCCGAGGGGCCGTCTGTTGGGCGGGATGGATGTTGGCGGGAGCAAGATCGAGACTTGCCTGTTCGATGAGCGGTTTCGCGCGCTCGAGCGGCGGCGCGTGCAGACGTCGTGCGCGACTTATGAAGAGCTCTTGGATTGCATCGTCGGCGAGGCGCACTGGCTCGATGCGCGCGCCGGCGGCGCGGTCGATCTCGGCATCGGGCTTCCCGGACTCGTCGACCACGCCACCGGGCGCTCCCTGACCTCCAACCTGCCGGCGACCGGTCGGCCGTTGCGTGAGGATCTCGTCGCGAAGCTCGGCCGCAACGTGGCCATGGCCAATGACTGCAAGTGCTTCGCGCTCTCGGAGGCGAACGGGGGAGCGGGGGAGGGCTACGAGACCACGCTCGGGCTGATCCTGGGAACCGGCGTCGGAGGCGGCGTCACCCATCACAGGCGATTGGTGCTCGGACACAATGATCTGCCGGGTGAGCTCGGCCATCTGGGCGTACCGGGTGGGCTCGTGGCGGAGTTCGCACTGCCCCTGTTGCCGTGCGGCTGCGGGCGGGTGGGGTGCTACGAGACACTGGTGTCAGGGCCCGGACTGGTGCGCCTGGCAGGCCGGCATGGTGGACCCGACCGATCGCCGGCGGAGATCGCGCAACTTGCGAGGAGCGGCGATGCGGCAATGGCTGCGACGATGCGAGAGTGGCTGATGCTGCTCGCCGAGCTGATTCAAACGGCGCAGTGCACGATCGATATGGATTGTGTGGTGCTGGGCGGCGGATTGTCCCGGATTCCCGATTTGGCGCCAATGCTTGCGCAAGCCTACCGTGTCCGTCAGATCGCCGGCCGTGAGACTCGCTTCGCGGTGGCTCGCTTTGGCGATGCCAGCGGAACCCGGGGCGCTGCGATGCTTCTGCTTCAGTCCTGAGACGAGCTATTGTCGGAGCCGGTGCGCACATGAAAACACTGTCTCCGCTGGATCTGGCCCGCGCTGAGCCACCAGCGGCCGGCCCGTGGTGGCTCCGGCCGGCGATGCTCTTCGACGGCGAGCGAATGCGCAGCGCCATGGCTCTGCGCATCGAAGCGGGGCGGATCACGCATGTGGCTCAGGCAACCGAATCCATCGCCGACGGCGCGCCGTGCTGGCAGAGCGACTGCATCGCCTGTCCGGCATTCATCGATCTGCAGGTCAACGGCGGCGGCGGACGGCTCTTCACCAACGAGCCGACTCCGGAGGCGCTCATTGCAATCGCGGCCGCGCACCGGCGGGGCGGAACGGGCGCCTGGCTGCCCACCCTTCTCACCAGCGATCCGACGGTCATGGAGCAGGCCGTGGAAGCCGTACTTGCCACATTCGGGCGGGAGGGTGTCGCGGGTATGCACATCGAAGGCCCGCACATCTCACCGGACTTTCGCGGAGCGCACGCGCTCGAGCTCATCCGGCCCTACGATGAGCACACCCGAGGGCTGCTGCGGCAATTGCGCGACCGGGCCATACCAGTGCTGCTCACTGTGGCTCCGGAACGCCTGCCGCCCGGTGCCGTGCGGGGGTTGGTCGCAATGGGAGTAAGGGTGTCCATCGGGCATAGCGGCGCGAGCGAGCGTGAGACGCGCGCGGCGCTCGCCGAAGGCGCCAGCCTCTTCACCCACCTGTTCAACGGAATGCCGCCGCTGCACACCAAGAAGGCGGGGATGACGGGCGTCGCGCTCGACAGCTCCGCGTGGTGTGGAATCATCGCCGATGGATGGCACGTCGATGACACGATGTTGCGATTGGCCGTGCGCGCGAAACGCCCCGCCGGTACCGTTTTTGCGGTGACCGACGCGATGCCTACGGTGCACGGGCCGCCGGAGTTTGAGCTGTACGGCGCGAAGATCCGGTTGCGCGACGGCAAGTTGATCGATGCGCGGGGCTCACTCGCCGGTGTGCACATCGACATGGCTGGTACGCTGCGGCGGCTGGTGCGCAATGTCGAGCTGCCATTGGAGACGGCACTCGCCATGGTGACCTCGATTCCGGCTCGGGCGGCAGGCCTGGACGCGGACCACGGTCTTCTCATCGCGGGCCGCGGCGCCAACATCCTGCTGCTCGACGCCGCGCAGTTGCAGATCCGGCAGCTGATCATCGGCGGTGTGTTGGCACCGGAGGCGACCGGCCCCGGCGGCTGAGACCGATGTCGGCCGCGCGGGTTGCGCACCGGGAAGCAATGTAGTAATTTTCCACAAAATGTCGAAACACTACATTCGTGCGCGGGTGGCGGGGGGGCCGTTGCGGCGCGCGAGCCTCGCGGCCCTGTGCAGCGGCTTGCTGCTGTCGATGCCGGCGCTGCAGGCGTGCGCGCAAGCCGCGCCGCTGCGTGTCACGGTGAACGCGCGGGGCGTTTACAGCATCGGCGAATCCAACGCGACCCAACCGACGATCATCTCCGCCGTGGCGGCGCAGATCGACGGCCGCTGGGTGCGCACGACGGACTATCCGCGCTGCGAGGTCGATCGCTCGCAGACGCAAGGGTATCTCGGCCAGGCAACCGAATGGCAGGTGACCTGCTCGGGCCTTCGGGGTCAGCCGAATCTCCTCTACCGGCTCCGCGTCTACGCGTCGCGGCCGTTCGCCGATCTCAGCGCCGCGGTCGTAAACTCCACGGAACGGCCCGTCAACGTCGAGTCCATCCGCCTGGTAACGGCATCGCGCGGGGAAGTCATCGCTCTCGGCGGGGGCGACGCGGCGGACCGTGTCCTCTCCGACAGCTTCAGCGAGGATCGGCCCGCGATGCGGATCCACGACCTCGGCCAGGTCCATGGCGGAATGGCACGGGCCGTCGGCAGCCAGTTGATCTACAACCGCGCCAGCCACGCGAGCCTCTTCGTCGGCGCGCTGACCTCGCAGCGGTTCCTCACTGTCCTGCGGCTCAAGATCGCCGCCGTTGGCGGTGCGCCCCGCATCACGGGGTACCAGGTGGACTCGACCGGCACCACCGAGCTCGAAGAGGACAATTCCCTGGCTGATGCGCCGGCGGAGGACCGGATTACCCTGAGTCTCCCGGTGGCGCCGGGCGATCGCCTGGGATCGGAGACGCTCGCCCTCAGCGTCAGCCACGACTATCACGACCAGCTTCAGACCTACGGCCGCCTGATCCGGCGGATTCATCATGCCCGAGTCGATGCGCCGCCTCTCATGGGGTGGTGGAGTTGGACCGCGTATTACTTCGGGCTCGATTCAGGAGCCGCGCTGACGAATGCCGCGTGGGAGGCGCAGCGCCTGAAGGCATACGGCTACGACCTCTTCCATATCGACGAAGGCTATCAGTACGCGCGAGGGGACTACATCAGCCCCAATGCGACGCTCTTCCCACAGGGCATGAGCAGCCTCGAATACACCATCCGCGGTCTCGGACTCACTCCCGGGATCTGGACGGCTCCCTTCGAGGTCTCGGAACGCTCCTGGGTGTATCGACAGCATCCGGACTGGCTCGTGAAGAACGCACGAGGCAAACCCATCCACATCGGCAGCGTCGTGGACGGGAAAGACGCGCTCTACGTGCTCGATACCACCAATCCCGGCGCGCAGGCGTACTTACGCACGACCTACCGCACGCTCGTGCGCCAATGGGACATCCATTACATCAAGCTCGACTTCATGGACGACGCCGCGATCGAAGGCTATTACTACAAGCCGCACACGACGGGGATGGAGGCGCAGCGCATCGGGTTGAGCATCATCCGCGATGCCGTTGGAGACGGGGTGTACCTCGACAAGGACGGCAGCGTCATGCTGAATCCCGTCGGTTATGTCGATTACGGCAGGATTTCCCAGGATACCGGACACAGCTTCGGGGCAAGCCGCGACGCGGCCACCGGCATCGCTGCTCGCTACTACATGGATCGTAATTTCTTCGTCTCGGATCCGGATGCCTTCACGGTCTCCAAGCAAAGGATTACCGACCAGACGTGGCACGAGGGCAAGCAGCCGCTCACGCTCGCCGAAGCGCAGGTATCCATCGCGCTGGCGGCGGTCGCCGGCGGCATGCTCGAGGTCGGCGACAATCTGACCTCGCTCGAGGGCTCGCCGCGGCGGCTCGCGCTCATCGAGAACCGCGACCTGATCGACATGGTTCGGCTCGGCAAGGCGTCGATTCCGGAAGATCTGATGACCTATTCGGCCGCCGACCGTCAGCCGAGCGTTTTCTTCCTGCGGGAGTCGGCTCGGCAGAGCATCCTCACCGTTTTCAACTGGACGGAGCACGCGACCCGGCATGCCATCGAGCTTTCAGAGCTCGGACTTCGCGCGGGAGATTCCTACAGCCTGACCGATGTCCTCGACCGGCGAAGCTCCGTCCAGGCAACCGCGGGAGCGGTCCGGCTCGAGCTGCCGCCGCATTCCGTGCGCTTGCTCAAGATAGTCGACGATAGCGTTCCGGCAGCACCGCCGGAATTCGAGATACAGTGTCCCGCGACCGGCCAGACAGGGTCAGTGCTCGTCTGCTCGGCCAAAGCGCGCGGCTCCGAGCCCGTGCTGAGGTATGCGTGGACATTCGGTGATGGAGTTTCGGCGCGCGGCTCACGTGTCGAGCACACGTGGACGGAGCCCGGCGAATATCGCGTTCGGGTGTCGGCGAGCGGCCTCGACGGCAAGACGGCGGACAAGGAGGTCAATGTGCGGACCGTTGGCTACATGTCCACGGTCTTTACGCCAGCGAAAATCCGCCGCTTCGGTCCACCGCGCTAGTTAACGGCGGCGGTTCGTCGTAGGGTCACGAGGGCGGTCGCGACGTGCGGCCCGCTGTACCAGAATTGCCAGCCAAGTCCCCGGCGTTCGACCATCGTGCCGGGCTGATTGGTGAGGTATCGCTTATATGCCGCCGTGTGACCGATATCCGCGATGAGGGCGGTGCCGCCCGGCTTGAGCACCCGCAGTATCTCCGCCAAAGCCTGCTCGCGCCCCCGCGCGTCGCCGATGTTGTGTATGGCGAGACTGCTCGTGACGGCATCGAAGCTGCGGTCCGGGAATGGCAGCTTTCTCATATCCGCCGTGTGCAGTTCGACGCGCTCCTGAACGCCTTCGAGCTTCGCGTTTTGCAGGGTTACTTGTTCACTGTTTCCCGATTGGTCCTTGGTGGACCACAGATCGATCCCCACTGCTTGGCCTCTCGGAAGACGTTTCGCCGCCAGCATCAACACGGCGCCTCGGCCGCACCCGACATCCAAGAGACGCTCATCGCCACGCATCGCGAGTGACTCCAGCAGCTGCGACCAGACCGCGAACTTGCCGCGCCGAGTGGTGTAGAGGTAACTCCCTGACGCCAGCACAAAGATGACCGCTGTTGCCGCCAGTACGGGTTGTGGCGACTTCAACGCCACGAATGCGATGATCGAAGCGGCGGCGCTTGCGACTGCTGCTCCAGCCAAGCCATAAAGTACATAAGGCGCATCGATGCCGTAGTCACCACGCGGGGTGGCCTTCATGCGCGCGATCACGCCAGAAGAACTTCCACGCCGCGGCGGCGAAGCTCGTCGATGACGGAGGGCGGCGCCGCGGAGTCCGTAATCAGCATGTCGAGCTGCTCCACGTTCGCGATGAGCGAGATGTTCCGGCGCATGAGCTTGGAAGAGTCCGCGACCGCGATGACCTGGCGTGCGATCTCGATCATCTTCAGGTTGAGCCGCGCTTCCGGCAGGTGCGGCGTCATCACGCCGAGCGTCGGATCGATCGCATCGGCGCCGAGAAACAGTCGATCGGCTCTGAGCTCCGCGAGCGCAGCCTCGCCGATGTGGCCGGACAGAGAGTTGGACTCGCGCCGCAGGATCCCGCCCGGCATGATCAGCCGCACCGTCGGTGCGCTCGCGAGCAGCACGGCGACATTGAGCGCGTTGGTGATCACGTTGATCGACTTCAGCGGCGCTTCGCGGATCTGCTTGGCGATCTCGGCGGTGGTCGTCCCCGAGTCGAGAATGATCGTCTCGCCGTCCCGGATGAGTGAGATTGCAAGGCGCGCTATGCGAGCCTTCTCGGCGTGATGCAGAGTCTCCTTTACCGTGAGCGGTTGATCGAGACCCTCGCGCGGCAAGAGAGCGCCGCCGTGGCTGCGAACGAGTGCGCCCGCTCGCTCGAGGGCGGCGAGATCCGCCCGGATCGTCACCGCGGAGGTGGCGAACCGTCTCGCCAGCGCCACGACCGTGACGCGCCCGCGCTCCTGCAACAGGTCGCAAATCCGCCGCCGCCGCTCCTCGACGAGCAGGCCGCGTTCCACCGCGCTCTCGCCCGCGCGCGGCTCGGCGCCCGCTTCGTCGCGGGGATGAGGGTCGTGCATAGATAGCGTCCTATTCTGTCGTCGAGCAGCTTCGAATGGCAAGGATACCCTGTCGATCCCGCTCGATGCGTAAGGTTACACAAGATCTCCGGGGGCCCCATATGGCCGGAGCCAACCTTTCGAAATATTTCGAATGAAAGAGTGGATGCTTTCCAAAGACGTGCAGAGCGAGCTACGGTTGACCTGCGCGTAAGTTTTCGAAATAATAAACAGGGTAACGATTCGGGTTTAGCTTTCTTTTAATTACAGGGGAGAGGGACTTGAACCGACCGTTGCGCGGGTCCTGCCGGTGAGCCGCCGCGCGGGGCTCGTCTATGCCCTTATCACCACGCTTTTCTGGGGCGTCTGGGGAGCATTCGCGGGGCTGCCCGCGGACCACGGCTTTCCCGAGACGCTGATCTACGTGGTGTGGGCGATCACCATGATTCCGCCCGCGCTCTTCGCGCTTGGACGTAGCGGTTGGAAGCTGCCCACCGACCGCCGATCCGTGCTCTTTGGCGCCCTGATCGGACTCACCGGTGCGGGCGGGCAGATGCTGCTCTTTCACGCCGTCCACACCGGTCCCACGTACCTCATCTTCCCGCTGATCGCACTGTCGCCGGTCGTGACCATCGCGATGTCGCTGCTGTGGCTGCAAGAGCGCACCACGCTCATCGGTGCCCTGGGGATCCTGATTGCTCTGGCCTCCCTGCCGCTCTTCGACTACCAGTCCGGCCAGGGGTTGAGCAGCCACGGCGTGGCCTGGTTTCTCTACTCGCTCATCATCCTCGCGGCCTGGGGCGTGCAGGCCTTCTTCATCAAGCTCGCCAACCGCAGCATGAGCGCGGAAGGAATCTTCTTCTACATGATGCTCATGGGGCTGGCGCTCGTGCCGGTCGCGCTTTGGATGACGGATTTCTCACGACCCATCAACTACCACTTCAACGGTCCCTACCTCGCCGCCGGCACCCAGATCCTGAACTCCATCGGTGCGCTCACACTGGTTTACGCCTTCCGTTACGGCAAGGCGATCGTCGTCTCGCCGCTCACCAACGCGGGCGCGCCGCTCATCACAGCGCTGCTTGCGCTCGCACTGTTGGGACTCGTTCCGCAGCCGCTCAAGATCATCGGCATCGTGTTGGCCTTCATCGCGGCGGCCCTGCTTACCATCGAGCCGCAGGAGGGCGCGTGAAGGCGCTCCTCGAGCTCGTGCGGCGCCACCGTGGCGGCGAGCCCGTCGGCATCTACTCGGTGTGCTCGGCGCATCCCCTGGCGCTGCGCGCTGCGCTCGAGCACGCCCGCGCCGCAGGCGACTACGCGCTGATCGAGGCCACCTCGAACCAGGTAAACCAGGAGGGCGGCTACACGGGGCTCCGGCCGGCGCAGTTCCGCGACCTCGTGTTGGGTCTTGCGGATGAGAGCGGCCTGCCGCGCGAGCGCGTGCTCCTCGGCGGCGATCACCTGGGTCCCAACGCCTGGCAGTCCCTGCCGGCAGCCGAGGCGCTCGCGCGCGCCGCCGTCATGGTCCGCGAGTATGTGCGCGCGGGTTACCGCAAGATCCACCTCGACTGCTCGATGTCCTGCGCGGGCGACCCGCCGGTGCTCGCCGACGAGGTCGTGGCTGAGCGCACTGCGGCCCTGTGCACCTACTCCGAGGAAGCCTGGCAGAAGTGCGGCGGGGAGCCGCCGGTCTACATCGTCGGCACGGAGGTGCCGGTGCCCGGCGGTGCCCAGGAGGACCTGCGCGAGCTCGCGGTCACCGAGCCGCGCTCGGCCCTCGCCACTGTCGCCGCGCATCGCTCGGCCTTCGTGATGAGCGGCATCCACGACGCCTGGGACCGGGTCATCGGTCTCGTGGTGCAGCCTGGCGTGGAATTCGATCACGACCGGGTCATCGATTACCGGCCGGAAAAGGCGCGACACCTCAGCAGGTGCCTCAACGACCTGCCGAACCTCGTGTTCGAGGCGCACTCCACCGACTACCAGACCGAAGCGGCTCTCATCGCGCTGGTGCGCGACCACTTCGCGATCCTCAAGGTGGGTCCGGCGATCACGTTCGCGCTGCGCGAGGCGGTGTGGGCGCTGGACCGCATCGAGCGCGAATGGCACGGCGAGTCGCGCTCCGCCAACGTGCGCACGGCGATTGTGGAGGTCATGCGGGCTGACCCCCGCCACTGGCGCAAGTACTACCACGCCAGCGGCCACGCGCTCGATCTGCAGCTCGAGTACAGCCTGAGCGATCGGATTCGTTACTACTGGCCGCATCCGGCGGTGGTCGCAGCGCTCGAGCGACTGCGCGCTGCCTTCGAGGGCGGCACGCCGCCGCTTGCGCTCCTCTCGCAATACTTGCCCGCGGCTCATGCCGCGGTTCGTGCCGGAGCGATCCCGACACGCATGACGGGCCTGATTTCCCACCACGTCCGGCAGGTTCTCTCCCATTACTCGCGGGCCTGCGATCCGCAAACCCCAGAAGAAGGAAAAGTGCCATGAAGACGTCTCTCGCTCCGGCGGCCGCAGTCGGCGCCTGCAGCTTCCTCCTCGCCCTACAGCTGGCGGGTCCTGCCGTCGCGCACGCGGCTGACGCCACTTCCGCCACGAATGCCGCAGGGGCGAATTCGTCCTCGAGCCCCCAATCCGCCAACGGGAACGACAAGAATAAGAACACCCAGGCCAATCAGAGCAATCCGGCCAACACAGGCAACACGGCCAGTACAGCCAATGCTGCCAACCAGCTCCAGGAAGTGATCGTGTACGGCGAGGGGGCGGACCTCGAGAAGGCGCTCAACACCAAGGAGTTCGCGCCCGTCATGCTCGATTCGATCGACTCGACCGAGCTCGGCCGCTTCCCGGATTCCGACGTCGCGGATTCCCTCGAGCACCTGCCCGGCATCAGCATCACGCGCACGACCGGCGGTGAGGGGCAGCAGATCACGGTGCAGGGCCTGGGCTCCGGATATAACATCGTTACGCTCGACAATCGGATCCTCGCGAGCGACGACGACGGCCGCGATATCGCCTTTGATACGCTGCCGGCCGAGCTCATCACGGGTGCCGATGTGCTCAAATCGCCACAGGCTTCCGCCGTGGAGGGCAGCATCGGCGGCACCGTGAATCTGCACACTGCCAGTGCCTTCGATCACCCGGGGTTCCACGCGGACGCTCACGCCGAAGGCGACTGGAACGACATGTCGCGCCTGGCCGGCAGGAAGTTCTCGGCCTTCATCAGCAACACCAACGAGAGCCAGACGCTCGGGTTCGTGCTCGGCGCGGTGGATACGGACCTCAACGAGCGCACCGACTCGCTCAACGCCTATAACCAGAACATCTACGGACCTAACAGCTATCCGTACCCCCCCGATGGGGTCACGCCGCCCCCCGGGTCCGTGCCGCTCACCGCCACACCCTGCTGCATCACCTTCGGCTCGATCTTCGATGACAAGAAGCGTTACGGCCTGATCGGCAACCTGGAATGGCGCCCGAGCGACACCTTCCGGCTGAAAGCCGACGGACTGTGGACCCACCTGAACGACCCGCAGATCGGCTACAACGAGTCGTACTACTTCGCGGCCAACCCGAACGGCACGCCGTTTGCGAACGATGCGGTGGTGCAGAACGGGGTGATCACCTCCGTCTCGGTGAATCAATTTCAGCCCGAGATGGTGAACAACACCATAAACCGGAAGGTCGACACGTTCCTCTACGGGCTCAACGGTGAGTGGAAGCCCACTGACCGTCTCACCATCGACGCGGATCTCTACCGCTCCACCGCGAGCCGGCCGGAAGCCGGCGCGGACACTTTCGTGACCGCCGGCCTGGTGAACGACCAGCCGACTGCCGAGGACATCCTCAACGTCGCCGACGAGCCGAACAGTCTCCCGGACCTCAACGTGGCCGTCCCGCCGAGCCAGCTCGGACTCGCGGCGTGCCCCGCCGGAACGGCGAGCGCGACGAATGCCGGGTACTGCTCCTACACCTCGCTGATGAACTCCGGGTTCCTGAACAACAACAAGTACTGGTCGACCCACTATGTGGGTCTCAACGGCTATTCGGTGCACGACAAGATCACCGGTCTCACGCTGAGCGGCGCCTGGCGGGCCGATGCCGGTATTTTCGAGCAGCTGCTCTTCGGCGCGGGCGGCACCGAACGCGCCAAGGAGCGCGTCGACTCGGACAACGACTGGACCAACGGCTCGGGCCAGTACGGCACGCTTTACCAGACCGCCGGGTGTCCGGTGCAATGCAATCCCTACTCGTTCGGCTCGCAGGGATTCGATGTGGTGCAGATGATGTCGCTGCCCAACTTCATGGAGGGGGCGGGAGGCTCCTATCCCATGGCGCTCCCGGAGCTGAACGTGGGGCAGCTGCTCGGTTTTCTCAAGAGCCTGAACGGCAAGCCGAACCCCTTCTATTGCACCTCCTACCCGTGCGTGGGGCCCTTGCCCGCGTTCAACTTCGCGCTCACCGAGCCGGAGGTTGACCCGTACAACTCCTACGCGGTGACGGAGAGGACTCTCTCGGGTTATGTGGAGGCGGATTTCGGCGCCTCCCGCTGGTCGGGCAACCTGGGTGTCCGCGTGGTGCACACCACGACCACCGCCAATACCGCTTCCGCCGTGCCGGTGTCGCTGTGGACTCCCTCGAATACGGCGAGCAGCACCCAGACCTGGAATGTCCAGTACGGGGTCGGGCAGGCCCTCGGCGCCAGAGGCAGCTACACGATGGCACTGCCCTCGCTGAACCTCGCCTATTGGGTGGTCCGAGACCAGCTGCAGGCCCGACTGGCGATAGCCCAGACCATGGCGCGGCCCGACCTGGACGAGCTCGCGCCGACCTCGAGCAACAATGCCGAGAACGGTACGCCGCAGCTTTATTACAACGGCACGGCGGGATTGAAGCCGATCCGTGCGAACCAGATCGACGTGTCGCTCGAGTGGTACTATTCGCCGCATTCCGCGTTGACGGCGGATGTGTTTGCGAAGAAAGTCACGGACGACATCTACGACGCGGTCGAGAGCAATGTCAACCTGGGGACGCTCGAGTACGTCGGCGGGCCGCCCGGTACGGTGCACGGCACACCCTTCCTGTGGACAGTCACGGCGCCAGCCAACGGCGCGCAGAGCACGTACTCGGGTGTGGAGCTCACCTGGCAGGAGATCCTTCTCGACGGCTTCGGCACGCGCATGCAGTTCACGGCCGAGCGCACCCGCAGCTACGACCAGTTCGGCAACTTCGTGGGCGCGATCAATGCCGCACCGCCCACGACGTTCACGATCGGCTTCTTCTACGACAAGGGCCCGATCAGCGCGGACGTCAATTGGGATCACCAGTCGAGCTTCACGTCCGCGTGCTCGGAGTGCACGGAGGTGCCCGGATGGCCGGCGATCACCATGCCCTTCAACTGGGTCACGGCGAGCCTGCACTACCGCTTCGGCCACGGGTTCGAGGTCTACTGGGAGGGCAAGAATCTCAGCAACTCCATCGCCCGTACCTACCTCAACGGCAATCCGCTGCTGCCCTGGGCACCCGGCCAGCAGACCGGTGCCAGCGAGAGCGGCGTCGGCTATGGCTACAGCGCCTACGGCCGCACCTACGTGCTTGGAATCGCCTGGCGCTACTGAAAACGGATGACGCTGTGAACGACTCCATCGAAATCCTGGGCCTGAGCGCGACGCAGATCCGCTCCGCCGGCGCGCAGTGGACGGCGCGCGAGATCGCCCAGCAGCCGCAGCTGTGGCCGCAGATCGCGAGCCAGGTTGGAGCGGACGGCGGCCTGCGGGCACATCTCGCGCCGCTGCTCGACAATCCGGCGCTGCGCATTGTGCTCACGGGTGCCGGCACTTCGGCGTACATCGGCAAGTGCCTCGCCCCGGCGCTCTCGCAGGCGGGCCGGCAGGCCGAAGCGATCCCGACGACGGACATCGTCGCGAGCCCGCAGGGCACGCTTGCGCCCAAGCCGCCGACGCTGATGGTCCATTTCGCGCGCTCCGGCAACAGCCCGGAGAGCGTGGCTGCCCTCGAGCTCGCGGAGCGTCAGGTCGAGCAGTGTCATCATCTGATCGTGACATGCAACGCCGAAGGTGAGCTCAGCCGCCGCGCGCGCGGCCTGCGCCACGGCTACTCGGTCGTGCTGCCCGAGGCCTGCAACGATCAGGGCTTCGCCATGACCTCGAGTTTCACCGGGATGCTGTTGGCGGCGTCGTTGGCGCTCGGGGCCGTTCGGGCGGACCCGGGCCGAATCGAAGTGATCGCGGCGCTCGGTACCGAGATCCTGACGGCCCACGTGCCGCTCGCCGCCAGTCTGGTGCGGGCGCAGTTCGACCGGGTCGTCTTCGTGGGCAGCAACGAGCTCAAGGGCCTGGCGCTCGAGTCGGCCCTGAAGATGCTCGAGCTGACCGACGGCCGGGTGGTGAGCATCGGCGAGTCACCGCTCGGCTTCCGGCACGGTCCGAAGACCATCGTCAACGGCAGTACTCTGGTGGTGGCGTTCCTGAGCAACGACCCTTACACGCACCAATACGACCTCGATCTGCTGAGAGAGCTGAGGAGCGATGGCGTTGCGGGCCGGGTAGTTGCGCTCACCGCTCGAGCGGGCGAGCGTGAGAGTCCCGACACCGTCGCGCTGGGCGCCGCAGCGCGCCCGTCCGGCTCGTTGACGGATCTGGAGCTTTGTCTGCCCTACGTGTCGTTCGCACAGACGCTGGCGCTCCTTCGGTCGATCTCGCTCGGACTTACGCCGGACATTCCGAACGCCGCCGGGACCGTCAATCGCGTGGTCCAGGGCGTATCCATCCATCCATTTCCTTTCCTTCCATGAAGACCTTCCTCGGAGTCGACGGCGGAGGCACCAAGACACGCTTCCTGCTCATCGATGAGACGGGGAGGGTACTGGCCTCGCATCTCGAAGGTCCGGCCTATTACCTCGAGATCGGGCTGGATGAGCTTCGTCGGATGCTGGCGCGCGGAATCGAGCGGACTCTCCAGCAGGGCCAGGTGCGCGAGGAAGACCTCAGCTGCACGTTCCTGGGTCTTCCGGCTTACGGAGAAGATTCCAAACTGCTGCCCGCCCTGGACGCGGCGCCCTCGCAAGCGCTCCCCCATGGGCGATACCACTGCGACAATGACATGGTGTGCGGGTGGGCGGGCGCTCTTGCGGGCGCCGACGGCATCAATATCGTGTCGGGTACCGGCTCGATCGCTTATGGGGAATTTGCAGGCCGTAAGGCCCGCGCGGGCGGCTGGGGCGAGCTGTTCAGCGACGAGGGCTCTTCCTATTGGCTGGCGCGCGAGGGCTTGCGGCTGTTCTCGCGCATGAGCGACGGACGCTCGCAGCGCGGGCCCCTGTACGAGCACGTCCGGCGACATTTCGCGCTGGAGAGTGATCTCGACCTCTGCGCCGCGATCTACGGCAAGGACATCGCCCAGCGCAGCCAGTTGGCCCAGCTCTCGAGGCTGTTGGCGGCAGCTGCGGCGGATGCAGATCGGGCCGCGCTCGGGCTCTTCCAAAGGGCCGCGGAAGAGCTCGCGGACCTCGCCGATGCCATACGCTGCCGGCTGCAGATCCCGGCGCATACCCCCATCCCGGTGTCCTCCTCCGGGGGCATGTTCCAGCCCGGCAACGGCCTGCGTGAGGCGCTCGGCTCAGAGCTGCGGCGGCGGTGGGCTCAGTATCGGTTCATCGAGGCCCGGTTGCCGCCCGATGTGGGAGCGGTCATCCAGGCCGCGAGACTCAACCGGTCTCCCCTCAGCGCCGAAAGCCTTGGGGCGCTGGCGCGCGCGATGAAGTGATCGGGACAGGCGGATGATTCGCAGAACATTCCTGAAGACGCTGATCGCCGGCGCGGGCGCCTCAGTCGTCGACTCGGGCATCAGGGCGGCAGATGCCGTGGCGAAAGCGGCCCCTGCCCGTCATCCCAGGCGCGGGAAGGTAGTGATCGGCGGCGCCGGGATCAGCGGCCTATGTTGTGGCTACGAGCTCATGAGGGCCGGATTCGATGTCACCATTCTCGAGGCTTCGGGCAGGTACGGCGGCCATGTGTTTACCGGCAGCGATGGCCTGTCGGACGGATTGTACGCGGACTTCGGCGCCGACCACATCACCAGGCCCGGTTATGAGCGGCTGCTGGAGTATGCCGAGGAATTCGGCATTCCGGTGGTTCCCTATCCCAACGCCGAGGGCGCCTGGCTCCCCTACAATGACGGCGATCTGAGGATGATCGGCGGCAAGTTCTATACGAACAGGATGTTGGCCGATCCCAAGACGCTCACCGGGCTTGGTTTCAACTCCCGCGAGGTTGGGTTTCTATCGACTCATCCGTGGTATGAGCTCGAGAATCTCTACCTGCGGTCCTATGTGGATGAGATCAAGAATCCGAATCATCCTTTTGGCCTGGGCCTGGACGATCTCGACAAGATACCCGTTACCGAGATCTATAAAAAGGAAGGCGCCTCGCAGGCGGCCATCGCGCAACTCGGACAAGACACAACCAGCGCGCTTTACCGCATATGGAGACTGGCCGCCGAGAAATCCCGGCGCATCCCTCCTTCCCAAGGAGAGATGTTTCGGCTGAAGGGCGGAAACGAGCAGCTCCCCATTGCCTTCGCGAGGCGGCTCGGCGCGCGCGTGAAGCTCGCGCACCCCATCACCGCGATCCGGCAGAGCGGGGAAGGCGTCAGGGTGAGCTACCGTGAATACGGCTATGACGAGGACAAGACCGTGGATGCGGATTTCTTCGTGAACTGCATCAGCCTGACGGTCTTCAGGAACATTCCCGTCGCGCCGCCGCTCTCTGCGGCAAAGCAGTACGTGCTCGATAACCTGATATACACGTCGCACCCGTTCTACGTGTTCGAGGCCAGCTCCCGATTCTGGCTCGATGATGGCTTCAAAAGCATCAATATGGACTTCGAGCACCCCGAGATCTCCTCGATTTGGGAGGTGCCGACCGAGGTGGAGACGACGCGGGTCATTTTAAAAGCCTACGGCCCGGGAGGTCTTTCACCGCAGCAAGTGCTCGCTGCCTTCCGCCGGGTCTACCCGGGAAAACGGGACACGATCGTGCAGGCACTGACCAGGGACTGGACCCAGGACCCGCTTGCGCCCAACTGTGAGATGGAGCCGTTTCCGATAGGGGAGATGCACAGGTTCTGGCCGGAGGTCTTGAAGCCGGAGGGAAGAATCCATTTCGCAGGAACGTATGCGGACCTTCTCAGTCGCGGCATGGAATCCTGTATTCGGTCTGCACAACGAGTGGCCCGGGAGATCCGCCTTGCTGTATGACTATCGCCGCTCGAGGAGCGCGCGCTCTTAGGCGTCACCTTCCCGCGACGGCGACGAAGCTGCCCGCGGCCTTGGGATCGCCGGATCCCTTGTACTTCGCCCACAGTGGATACGGGTACACCGGTCGGCTGAAGCTCGCCCCGCCCGGTCGCGGCGGCAGCCGCGAGTTGCGCGCGGCTGCCTGCGGCTTGAGGTGCCAGCCCACGAGCTCCTTTGGAGCTTCGCCCTGCTCCACCCATCGTTCCAGGTAGCTCAGGTAGTCGATCGCCCATGCTCCCTCGCCGCCCGCGCAATGGCCCATGCCGGGAACCATGAAGAGCCGATAGAAGTCCTGCGTAGCCGCGCGACCGCCCATGAGTCGCTCTACCGCGTCATAGTACTGGGTGGTGGCCGCGGGCGGCTCGAAGGGGTCGTTCCACCCCTGATACATGAGGAGCTTGCCGCCGTTTCGCTTGAACTGACGCAGGTCGGGGTTGGTTGCCGAGTAAAGGGATTCCATCATGCCGAGCCGCCGGTAATCGGCTCGAAAATCGAGGTCCGCGGGCTGCCAGCCCGGGCCCGGGTCGGGAAAAAAGGCTGCGTAGCGGAACTTCCCTTCGTTGTACGAATAAAGGAAGCCGCGGCCGCCATCGGCGGAAACTTCGGGCCCGATCCATTCCAACTCCGATCCCGGCATATAGCCTCCGCGGGAGAGGGAGTCGGTCCCGGCAAACGGTCCTGCGTAGATCTTCCTCACCGCAGCGACCTGACTGCCCGTGAGGCAGCCCCCGCTCCGGCCGGCCCCGCACAAAAGACGGCCGGGATCGAAATCACAGGCTTCCGGGTTTCCTACGACGCCGTCGCGCACGCCGTCGTCGAGATCGCACTGCGCGAGAACTGCCTGGTGTACCAACTGCACGGCGGCGGGGGTCAGGATCGCGTTGCCGGCGGCATTCGTCGCCGCAAGAGACGCCCAGAGCTGCGCGAGCGAATTGGCGGTGAAGTTGAGAGGCGCCGCTCCGGCAATGATACCGTTGAAATCCCAGGGGAAGCGTTCCGCCTCCACCATGGCCTGCCGGCCACCGGTCGAGCAACCGTCGAAATACGACTCGCGCGGTGGCCGGCGGTAATACAGCCGGGTCAGCGCCTTGCCCGCGAGCGCCGCCACATGAGCGCCGCGATAGCCATAGTCGACCTTGGCCTGCAGGTTGTCTTTGGCCCACGTCCAGTCGCCGCCGCTGCTGCGATGGCCTGCATCCGAGACGATACAGGCGTAATGCCGGCGCAGCGGATCGCCGCAGGCCGCCTCGTCGACCGTACCGCAGGCGCCGCCGCAGCCCATTTCGATGAATTTCCGGTTCCAACGAATGCCGGGCAGCAGAATCGCGAAGCCCACATGAGGCTCCACATAGCCGCGCACGCGGCAATACGCCGGCGTGGCGCCATGCTTTCCCACCCACTTCGCTTCCGTGATGTGAGTGGGCGCATCCTGGAGAGTTGCAAGGTCAGCGCTCTGCAGCATCCCACAGTTGGCCTCGGCCACAGGCGCGGGTGTATCCGCCGGCCGGCCCGCGGGCCGCTGAGGCGCAGCGGACGCCGGTTGCTGCATGAGCAGCAGCAACAGGCTCGCCATGATCGCGCCCGTCGAGATCGCACGACGTCTGTTTGCTCTCGGCCTGCTACGGTTCATGGGTGAGAGATGTTGCTCCAGTCGCTGGCGGCGTACTCAACGATGCAGCTGCGCCTCGATTTGGCGCAAGAACTCCGCCGCCCCGGCGAGGTCCGCGTGCTGAGCCAGCGCGATGCGCAGAGAGGCCGCCGCCTCTTCCCACCGATGCTGGCGCGCAAGTATGACACCGAGTTGATGATGCAGGGCCGGAGCGTGGAAGCGGCGGCCAAGGGAGGCGCGCAACCGCGCTTCCGCTCCTGCCGCATCGCCTTGGGCCAACAGTGCAAGGCCGAGCCCAGCCTCTGCCTCGGGCGAAGTCGGCTCGATCTCGAGCGCGGTCGCGTAGTGAGAGCCCGCGAGACTCGGGTCTTTCATATGTAGCGCGATGGCACCCAGCCGTACATGGGCGGCGGCATCGCGTCCGGCGAGTCGGGCGGCCGCCGCCAGGTGCGGAGCCGCCGCGCCGGCCTCGCCGGCCTGCATCAGCGCTGCGCCGATCAGCATCTCGCCCCAAGGACTCTCCGGCTCCGCCGCGCTCAGCGTCCGGCCCGCCTCCAGGCAGGCGCGCGACTCGCCGAGAAAAAACCAGCACTGCGCGAGCAGGAAATGCGCTCGTCGATCGTTTGGGCGCTGCGCCACGGCCGGGGTGAGGAGGCGCGCCGCCTCGGCGTGATCCCCGGCGCTCAGGGCCGCAGCCGCACGGTTGACGCGTACTTCGTGCTCGACCGCAGCGATCAGCTTCGCTGCCGCCTCACTGGGCGGCGGCCCGGGATCCAGAGGCGCCGGGGGTGCGCTCGCCGGGACCGCTACCAGTCGGAGCGGGCCGAACCGGGCGCTGGCAAGCGCCTTGCCAGCCGCATGTTGAAGCGCCAGCCCGAAACAGCCGAGGACGGTCGGCAGAATATCCATCAGGCCCACGCCGTGGGCGAGTGCGTCGGGGGCGAACGACGGTCCGGCGGCGATCAGGGCGCCTTGGGGCGAGACGACGATCACGTCGGCGCCCGCTCCCGCCAGCGCCGCCAGCCGGCCGAGCATCGCATCGAAGAACCGGTAGGCGCCATCGCATGGGCAGCGGGCGATCAGGTCGTAGTGCACGGCCAGGAGCTGCCAGTGCTCTCGCTCGGCGATGTGCGTAGCCGCGGCGTGAACGGTGGCCGTGGCGGCCAACACCGGCGCCGGCAAGGCGGCGCGCGTTTCGTCATCGAGCTCGGCCGGGTACACGCGCAGAGTGCGCAAAACAGGTCGAAGTCGCTGCGGCGAGATGCAACCGGGTGGCAGCGGCCAGTCTTCTACGAGCAATGGCGCGGGGCCGGCGAAGCGTTCGTCTATGGTGATGCCGGGCCACGCCTCGGCGGGCGCGCAGGCGGGCCAGCCGATGACGGCGGTTGCGACGCCGTGCGCGGCGAGCACCTGCCACGCCGGCGCAGCCTGCCAGGATCGCGCTCCTATCGCCTGCACGCCGCCACCGTCGGGCCGCACTTCCAGTGCGGACCAGACACCGTGCGCGCTGGCCGGAGCGCCGGTTGCGATGCTCGTCCACAGCGTCGGCAGCGGCAACCGAGGTGCATCCATCGTGGCGCTGGTGCCCTGCTCCACGAGCAGCGCGAGCGACGGAAGGGAGCCGGCGTCAATCAGCCGGTGCAGCGCCGGCCACTCGGCGCCGTTTGCACCGACGAGCAGAACTTGCTTGGTCAGGCGGCGAGCGTTCCACGGCGCCGGCGACGCCGCAACGCGATCAGCCCGGCAGCTCCAGCTGCAAGCAACGCGAGCGAGCTGGGCTCGGGGACGGAGACCGGTGTTGGGTTGTACCCATAGTCATCGACGGTGAAGGTCCAGTCGGGAATAGATGTCCCCGGCGCCGTCAGCGTGCCCTCCAGGTATCCAATATATCCCTGTCCACCGTTGCGGTCGAACAGCAGTTCGAGAAATCCGGGCATGTCGGCTGTAAACTCCGTCGGAGGAAGCGGCGCGTTCTCGCCGAATATCACAACCGGACCGGACGACGACTTCAGCGACCCTGGTGACTCGAAGGCAGAAGTGCTCGGGAACGGGGAGGCATCAACAGTAAAGCTGCTAACTCTGTTCGTGCCGCCGTCGATCAAGACACCCGTCGAGTTGCCGCCGATCGTATAATCGGTGGTGCCGTCGCCGTTGATATCGAAGGATTGGTTCGGACTGGTGACGGTGAACGTTATTAGTCCACTGGTGTCGGTGCTGATGAAGCTGGCGTGGGCGGGCGCGGCAAAGCCGGCACCGACCGCGGCCGTCAAGAGGGCGAGCTTCACCGCGCCTGGGATCGCCTGGGGAGGCTTCGGCGACTCGGGGAGTTGTGGCGCACTCATGGGATAGCTCCTCTTATTGGTTCCTTCTACACTAGTATAAAACCTTACTGCACCTCCGGTGTCAAGGATGGTGCGAAGGTGTGTTAACTTTTTCGACACCATGACTGTGATGGGCGGGACGATCATTCGCGAGGCGCGGCCCGATGAAGCCGCTGCCTGCCGCGGGATGCTGCCGGATGCGTTTCCGGCGGCCGGCGCCGCGCCGTCTTTGTTTGTCGCGGCCGATGCCCGTGGTCTCATTCAGGGCGTGCTCGCGATGGCCTGGGTTCCGCGGGGTTTTCCGATCCTGATGCATGTCGCCGAGCCCTATCGCCGCCGCGGCATTGGTCGCGCGCTGTTGCGGGCGGCGATCGCCAGTGCCCAAGGAGAGACCCCGGCGCTGCGGTGTTGGGGGCCGGTCGAGCAGGGCGGCGTAGCGTTCCTGTTCCTGCAGGCCTGTTCTTTTCGCGTGATCCGGCGACTGCTGGTCTTCGAGACCGGCGGCGCATTATGTAATGCGCCCGTCTTCGAGGCGTCGCTGACTGCGCTCCTTAAGCGGTTGGTGGCGGCCGGAAAGGTGCCACGGGATGCGCGTTTGGTGAGTCTGGCGGAAGCCCCCGCGGCTCAGGTGGTGGAGCTGGTCGCGGCGGAGCTGGCGGCGCTGCCTCAGGATGTCGCCCGCCGGATCGCTCCCGGCGCCACGGGGGGCTATGACCGCAGTCTGTCGCGGGTATTGATGCGCGGATCGGATATCGCGGGTGCGATGCTCTGCTGGCACAGCGGCGAGACGTTGGAGATCGATGTCAACGTGGTGAAGCCTGAGCTGCGGTGTGGCTGGGCGAACGTGATGCTGCTGGAAGGTGTCGCGCGAGTCGCCCGGGCCGCCGGCGTCGTGAGGTTCCGCTTCTCTTGCGAGAAGCATATACGCGATACCGCGAATTTAGCCCGCCGCTGCGGCGCAAGCGCGCTGCCGCCGCGGCTCGTGATGGCTCAGGAACTCGGCGCAAGCGCGTGGCCCGCTGAGACCTGAAAGCTGCATCGCAGGCGCCGCAGTGCTCCCGTGAGTCGCATCTTCATCACCGGTTCGACTGACGGTCTCGGCCTCGCCGCCGCGCGTACTCTCCTGGCCGAGGGCCACGAGGTTGTTCTGCACGCACGCTCGCCGAAGCGCGCCGCCGCGCTGTCCGATTTGGCTGCGCGCGCCGCAGGGGTCGTTGTCGGTGATCTCAGTAGCGCCGCCGAGACGCGATCCATTGCCGAGCAGGTCCGAGCGATCGGCCGAATGGACACGGTCATCCACAACGCCGGGATCTACCTCGAGCCGAGTCGTGGAACGACGCCCGAGGGTCACGCGACGACCCTGACGGTCAACACGCTGGCGTCTTACATGCTGACCGCACTGATCGAGCGCCCGGATCGCTTGATTTACCTCAGCAGCGGCATGCATCGCGGTGCTGACGCGTCACTGCGCGACATCGATTGGGTCGAGCGTCGCTGGGCGGCGAGTCGGGCTTATTCCGAGAGCAAACTTTACGTGACCGCGCTCGCCCTCGCGGCAGCCCGACACTGGCCCGACGTGCTGAGCAATGCAGTCGATCCGGGCTGGGTCCCTACCAAGATGGGCGGCCCCGGTGCGCCCGACGATCTGACCAAGGGACACCTCACGCAGACTTGGCTCGCCGTCAGCGACGAGTCCGCTGCGAGAGTCAGCGGCGCCTACTGGTATCACCGCAAGCAGCAGAAGCCGGCGTCGGATGCGCTCGACCCCGACTTCCAGAATCGGCTCACGGCCAAGCTCGCGGAGCTCACAGGCATCGCGCTGTTTTGAGCGGACGCGGCCGGCCGGTTAAGGGGCGCCGAGGCGACTCACCGAATCCAACCGCCGGCTCCTGCCGACCCACGCGTAGTAGCAAGGCAGGCCGGCCAGGGTCACCAACACACCCACCGATGAGCGCACGGGCTGATCGAGCCAAAGATTCGCAGTCAGGGCGAGCGCGGCCACGAGAAACAGCAGCGGAGTCCAGGGATAGCCCCACACGCGATAGGGACGCGGCAGGTCCGGCTCCTTCGCGCGCAGCCGAATGAGTGCGAGAGCTCCGAGCGCCAGGAAGGTCCAGACGGCGAAGATGTAGAGCGAAAAGAGCTGTTCGAACGTTCCGCTGAGCGCAATAACCGCGCCTACGGTACCCACGAAGAGCAAGGCTCCTTCGGGACTTCGGTAGCGCGGGTGCACGCGGGCAGCGAACCCGAAGAACTGTCCCGCGCGCGACAGGGCATACGTGATCCGCGACTCGCTCATGAGCATCGCATGAAGCGTGGCCAGGGCCGAGATGCCCATGGCCACCGTCAGCCAGGCGGCGCCGCTACGGCCGAAGAGCGCCCGGACGGCGTCGGAGGCGACGTGCTCGGAGTGCGCGACTCGTGAGAAGGGGAGAACGTGCACGTACATGACGTCCACCAGCACGTAGAGCGTGCCTACGATGAGCATTCCGCCAACAAGCGCAATCGGAATATTCTTCGCCGGGTGTCGGACTTCGGCGCCGAGACAACCGAGGTCCTGAAATCCGTTGTAGGCCCACATGACCGGCACCATCGCCGTAAGCACCGCGCCGAGCGCAGCGGTGCCATGGACGATCCCCGGCGGAACCGGCGCTTGCGCGGCCGCGCCGCTCCAAAAGGCTGCCGCGATGATGATCACGCCGATTGTTGCGATCTTGAGCGAGCCGAGAAAGAGTTGAACACTTCCGCCGATCCGGACGCTCAGATAGTTCAGCGCGCTCATGCACAAGACGACTAGCGCGGCGAGTGGCTGCGCGGTACTGAGGGTGAACGAGAAATGTCCGAAGTGCAGAGTCAGCCAGGGTCTGTCGAGCTGGGGGAGCAGATAGCTCGCAAACCGCACGAAGCCCGCGGCGACCGTTGCCGCGCCGGCAGGGGTACCGAGTACTGCGCTCATCCAGCCATACATGAATCCCCACACGGGACCGAGACCGCGGCTGAGATAACAGTACAGCCCGCCCGCCGCGGGCAGCGCTGCGCCGAGCTCGGCGAAGCAGAGTGCGCCGCAGAGCGCTATGACACTGCCGGCGATCCAGGTGACGAGGAACAGATCGAACGAGCCGACCGCGCGAGCGATGGGGCCCGCCACGAGGAAGACACCCGTGCCGATGATCGTGCTGACGACCACGGCCGTCGCCTGCCACGAACCGAGATCGCGCACGAGGTCCGATGACGGCTCGGCACAAGAAGCGGGCTGCGCGACCTCATTGAGCATGTACTACCTGAGCGAATCCCCCGGCGGCCATGCTATCCCTTGCGGTGGTGAAGAGCGAGCGATCGATGCGCTTGGGAGTACGTGTTTCCGGCCGGCAGTGAGGCTCGGAGGTCCGCAGCGACAGCCACCTGGCGCCCTGAGCACCGGGAGATGCCTCATGCGATGTCGATTTTCCGTCGCCCCGTTCGACCAGTGAACGAGGCCGAGGAATCGCTCGGAACGCAGAATAGAGAGGAGACGCCATTGTGAGCACGAACAGCACCTATCTCGCCGTCTTTCTTGGCACCAAGACCGGTCCCCGCCGAACGGCCTGGGATGCCCTTCCCGAAAGTGATCGCCGCGCCAAGGAGCGGGAAGGTATGGCGGCCTGGAAGGCGTGGGTGGAGAAACATCACGACTCCATCGTCGGAATGGGGGGACCACTGGGGAAGACCAAGAAAGTCACGCAGCGAGGGTCCGAGGATACGAGCAACCATATGGCTGCCTTTACGCTCGTGCGTGCGGACTCGCACGAGGCGGCCGCCAGGCTGTTCGAGAACCATCCCCACTTCAGCATCTTTCCGGGCGATGCCGTCGAGATCATGCCCGTGCTGCCCATCCCGGGTGCCTGACCCGAGGAGAGCGATCATGCCCAACACCGTACAACTGCATCGGGTCCTGGCCGCGAAGCCCGAGAAGATCTATCGCGCGTTCCTGGAATCGGACGCGCTGGCCAAGTGGCTGCCGCCCAACGGGTTCACCTGCACCGTCCATCACATGGATCCGAAGGTCGGCGGATCCTACAGAATGTCGTTCCGGAATTTCACCACCGGGCGTGGTCACTCCTTCGGCGGCCGCTACGTCGAGCTTGTCCCCAACGAGCGCCTGCGCTACACCGATAACTTCGAGGACCCGAATCTGCCGGGTGAGATTCGAGTGACGGTGACGCTGAAGAAGGTCTCGGTCGGAACGCAGCTCGACATCGTGCAGGAAGGGTTGCCTGATGCCATTCCCATCGAGGCCTGTTATCTTGGCTGGCAGGAGTCGCTGCGAAACCTTGCCAGACTCGCGGAGCCGGAGATTCCCGGGTAGGGACGCTAGCGGTCGGAGCGGCTGTACCAGAGCCCGAGCAAACACAGCGAAAGCGTCACGCAGGTGACCCACTCCCACACGGCGAAACTCAAATAGACCGGAATGCCGCGTGCACGCCAGGCGGGACTCACCCACGGCACGTTCGGCCGTGCGAGGGCGAGGTAAGCCTGCGTCAGCGCCGCGAGCACGACCGGCACCGGCGCCAAGACCGCCAAAACCCGCGTTCCGCGCCGCGCCACGCTGCCTTGGTGGACGAGTCCGATACAGATCCCGAGGAAGGCGAGAATCGCGAAGAGCTCGTGTCCCTTTGACAACGGCAGCAGCTGATCGGGCAGTACAGCACAGCACATGCAGAGAAAACCCACGCGCAGCATCCCGAGGCTCGCCCGCGGCGCCCTGACGGTGCCGGTGAATCGGCGATGAAGGTCTACCGTCCAGGCGAGCCCGGCGAGACCGCATAACTCCACGCCCGCCCAGGCCCAGAGGTAGCCATGCGGATTACGGTCCGAATACAGGAGGACCGAAATTGTCTGGTAGCGCCAGTCGTAACCGGCGGGATAGGCGTGCGCCGCCGCCCCAATCCCGCTCCAGAACGCCAGCACCGCCAGCGGCGCAGTCAGCCGCACGAGCCCCCGCACGAGTCGCGGCGTCGCCTCCTCCATCGTGAGAGCGCCGCGTTGCCTCAGATGCTCGGCCCCGCAACCGGCGCTGGCTCAACCTGGGGAGGCGGCCGCTCTCCTGCCACGGGCGCTGCTGCCAGCCGATTGAGCCACGGCACGAGCAGGGTGGCGACGATCGCCGCGGCCAGCGCGCCGATCCCGAGCCACATAAACAGCCGAGTGTAGATCGGCAGCGTTTCGACGGCCGAGGTCATGCCGGCGGGAATGCTCGCAAGCCCCGCGATGGCGCCGCCGGCATAGCCGCTCATGCCCATGCCGAGAAACCAGGCGCCCATGATGATGCCGCGCGAGCGCTGCGGCACCAATTGTGAAACCATCGAGAAGGCGATTGCGCTGATCAGAAGCTCGCCGAGCGACTGCGCGCCGTAACCGGCCACCAGCCACCACGGCGAGCTCATGCCGTTGTGCGCGGTGAGGCGGCTCGCCGCATATAGAAGGAATGCGGCCGCGAGAAGATACAGGCCGGCCGCGAACTTGCTCGCGATGGAAAAATCGCCGCGCCGCGTTTTCGCCATGCGCACGTACAGCCACGCGAGCGGCAGCGCCAGCACTGCGAGCCAGAACTGGTTGAGATCCTGAAACTGCGCCGCCGAGACATGCCATCCGAGCAGAGAGTGTCGCACGTTGCGCAAGGCAAACAGGGTGAGCGAGGTGTAGATCTGCTGGTTGTAGACGGCCCAGATGATCGAGATGAAAGTGAAGACAACGCAGGCGATCACCTGGTTGCGGCGGCCGCGTTCGCACGTCATCAACAGATGAGCGAAGATATAGATCATCAGCACCCCGAAGAGCGCGATAACCGCCAGTGCCGCCGCGCGGTAGCGGATGATCTCCGCCAGCAGCGCGGCGATCGGCAGCGATACCGCAATGACCGCGGCCAATGTGCGCGCTCGGAGCGGCTTGAAGTCGGGCTCGGCGCCGTAAGGGCGCAGATAGTCGCGGAACACGCCGTAGTTCACCAGTCCCAGCGTCAGGCCTATGGCGCTCACGCCGAAGGCCAGATGCCAGCTGTCGAAGCGCAACGGTCCGAGCGTAATGAACCAGTTGGGATGATCCTTGATCCAGGGCATCAGCAGAATCGATACGAACGCGCCCAATTGCAGCGACACGTAATAGATCGTGAACAGGATGTCGAGCTTGGAATGCTCGCCCTCGTACAGCCGGGACACCAGATTGTTGGGATTGACCTTGAATAGCCCGTTGCCGAGCGCGATCAGGCCCAGCGCCGGAAACAGTGCGGCGTCCAGAGGCACAGACAGCAGCAGATAGCCGAGCCCCAGCGTCGTGGCGCCCAGCACCAGCGTGCGCCGGAGCCCGAGCACGCGATCGCCGATATAACCGCCGAACAGCGGCATCGAGTAAACGAGGGCCGAGAACGCGCCCCAGATGAAATCGGCCCGGGCATCGCCCAAGCCGCGCTGCTGTACCATGTAGAGCACGAGCAGCGACCCCATGCCGTAGTATCCGAAGCGTTCCCAGATTTCGACGCAGAAGAGCACCAGAAACGCCTTGTTCGGATGGCGCTCGGTCGCGGCGTGATCGGCTATCATTGCAGGGCCCCGGCAAGGCAATCGTTGCAGCTTAATTGCCGCGGGCGGCCGTTTCCATAGCGAGGGCGGAGCATGAGAATCGCCGAGATGAATTGGGAGCAGGTCGAGGCCTATCTCGCGCGCGAGGACCGGGCGGTGCTGCCCATCGGCAGCACCGAACAGCACGCGGGTCTCAGCCTTTGCGTCGATTACATCCTTTCCGAGCGGGTGTCGGTGGAAGCCGCCGAGCCCCTCGGCGTGCCGGTTTACCCGGGTCTGCCCTATGGCATGACGCCGTATTTCATGGCCTATCCCGGCACGGTCAGCTTGACGGCGGACACCTATGCCCGGCTGATTCGGGACGTCCTCGACAGCCTGGCGGCACACGGCTTCAAGCGCATCGCCATCGTGAACGGCCATGGCGGTAATTCATCGATACAGACGACCATTGCCGACTGGCGCGCCGCCAAGCCGGGCGTCTCGGTCAAGTTTCACAACTGGTGGAATGCGCCGGCGACCTGGAAGGCGGTGCAGGCCGTCGATCCGATCGCCTCTCACGCGTCATGGATGGAGAATTTCCCGTGGACGCGGCTTGCCGGCGTCGACTACCCGGCGCATCAGAAGCCGATGCTCGACACCTCGCGCCTGCGCGCCATGACGCCGGCTGCCGTCCGCGAGCACATTGGGGACGGTAACTTCGGCGGCCGTTATCAACAGTCGGATGAGGCGATGCTCGCCATCTGGCGCGTGGCGGTGGAAGAGACGCGCGCGCTTATCGACGGCGAATGGTAGCGCCGACGCAAGAAGAAGTGAGGAGACTCAAGTGAAATGTCCCAGGTGCAGTGCGGAGCTGGTGCCCATCGTGAGACACAAGCTCAAAGTCAACTACTGTCAGGTCTGCAAAGGTATGTGGCTCGAGCACGAGGAGCTGGAAGAGCTCGAGGACGAAGTCTTCGACTTCGGCGACCGCTGGAAGGGGACACTGGCGTTCGACTCGAGCGCTACGACCGACAAATGTCCGGAATGCGCCGCCTTGCTACAGAGATTCCGCTACCGGTTCTACGATCTAGAAATGGAGTTCTGTCCCAATCAACACGGCTACTGGCTGGAGGATGATGAGGACACCAGGGTCCTGGAGCTGATGAAGAAGGAGGAAGCGGATCTCGAACGAAAGCTCCTCGCCGAGAACAAGTGGGCGGCGGCTTTGAAACACATGCGCTCTCCCTCCTTCTTCAGCAGGCTGCGGGATCTGTTTCAGAAATAGGCTACCGCCGCAGGGGCTAATGGTTTACGACGACGATCGCCTTGCCGTAGGGGGTGAGGGAAAGCCGCGCGAGCTTCAGGTGCTGGACCGCGAAGGGAATGCCAATGATCGTGATCGCCAGTAACAGGGCGAAGAGCAGGTGCGCGAGCGCGAGCCATATGCCGCCGAGGACGATCCAGACGATGTTGCCCACGAGAATGAGCAACTTCAGGGCTTCGCTTTCGGGGCGGTCGACGATCTCTCTGCCGAATGGCCAGAACGTAAAGGCGCCGATGCGAAACGCCGCAATCGCGAAGGGGATGCCGATGATGGTGATGGCGGCCGCCAGGCCCGCCACCCACCACGCAATCCCGGCCTCCAATCCGCCGAAGATGAGCCAGATGACATTGCCCAGCAAGCGCATCGATCCTCCCCCGGCCCGTCCGCCCAGGGTTCGGGGGCCGATTCAAAGGCCAAACTATACTCGTCCGGCGGCCGATCGGCTTGACCTGTGCCTTGAGCCCGATCACTGCGAGCTCTCTCGAAAGGCCCATTCCGCAGCGCCTGGCTGCGGCGCTACGCTCACCTCCATCGATTGCCCGCAGGCTCGCGCGATGGAGGTGTCGAATGATCGATCTTTACTACTGGACGACGCCGAACGGACACAAGATCACCATGTTCCTGGAGGAGGTCGGGCTGCCTTACCGCATCCTCCCCGTCAACATCGGCAAAGGCGAGCAGTTCCACCCCGAGTTCCTGCGCGTTTCGCCCAACAACCGAATCCCCGGCATCGTGGATCATGAGCCGAAGGGCGGCGGCGCGCCGATTTCGGTGTTCGAGTCCGGAGCCATCCTGTGGTACCTGGCAAGAAAGTCCGGCAGGCTGATCCCGTCGGACCCGCGCGCAGAAGTGGAGACCCTGCAATGGCTCTTCTGGCAGGTCGCGGGGCTCGGGCCGATGGCCGGGCAGAATCACCATTTCACGCAGTATGCGCCGGAGCAGATTCCCTACGCGATCGAGCGCTATGTCAAGGAGACGAATCGCCTGTATGGCGTGCTCAATCATCGGCTCACGGATCGTCCCTATCTCGCCGGGACGACCTACACCATTGCGGATATCGCCTCCTATCCGTGGATCGTCCCATATGAAAGGCAACAGCAGAACCTCGACGACTTCCCACACCTGAAGCGCTGGTTCGGCGGGATCAAGGAGCGGCCGGCGACCGTGCGGGCCTATGCTCGCGCGGCGGAAATCAACAATACGCAAGCCGCTCTCACCGAGGAGTCGCGCGCGATTCTCTTCGGGCAGACGGCAGCCGCAGTCGGTCGGGCGACCCGGTAGAGGTAGCACGCGTCGCCTGATCCGGGGACGTCCAAACCTCGGCGCTCCGCGGACGGCTGGCCCGCACCCGCTGGACTCTCCCGCCGCCGGGCAGTAGTCTCCACCGCGATCGAGCGAATGCCATCGAACGATGGGGGGACCGATGTTCCAGGGCAAAAGAGAGCTGCTTGCGGCCCGCGCGCGCATACACCGGGCTGCCTGCTGCACGGCATGGCTCATCGCCTTCGCATGGCTGTCACCCGCACCCGCGCACGCACAGGACCGGTCGCAGGGGCGCTCGATGGTCATCACGCGAGGTGGCATCGTTGCCGCGGAAAGTCCGCTCGCCGCGCAGGCGGGGGCAAACGTCCTGGCGCACGGTGGAAATGCCATCGATGCCATCGTAGCGACCAATGCCGTCATGGGTGTCGTCGAGCCGATGATGAACGGCATGGGCGGCGACCTGTTCGCGATCGTCTACGAAGCCAAGTCAGGGAAGTTGTATGGACTCAATGCCAGCGGCTGGTCGCCGGCGAAGCTCACGATCGGGTTTCTGCGGAGCAAGGGCATCACGAAGATGCCGGAATTCGGCATCGACAGTGTCACCGTGCCGGGCGTCGTGGACGGGTGGGCGAAGCTGCTCGCGCGCTTTGGCACCCGCAAGCTCTCGGACCTCCTCGCGCCCGCGATCGGCTACGCGCGGGATGGCTTCCCGGTGCCGGAATGGGATGCGGAGTACTGGGGCGAGTCCGAGGCGGCCCTCAGAGCCGATCCGAATCTTTCCCGAACATATCTTATCGACGGGCATGCGCCGAGCGTCGGCGAGGTGTTTCGGAACCCGGATCTCGCCCGCTCGCTCGAGCTCGTGGCCCGCGGCGGGCGCGACGCATTCTACAAGGGCCCGATCGGCGCGCAGATCGTCGCTTTCTCGCGCCGGCTCGGCGGCACGATGACGGCGCAGGACCTGGCGGACTACTCGAGCGAGTGGGTCGAGCCGATCTCGACCACCTATCACGGCTGGACGGTGTATGAGCTGCCGCCCAACGGCCAGGGCATCGCCGCGCTCATGATGCTCAACATCATGGAGCGGTTTCCGCTCGCGAAATATGGACACAACTCGGCTGACGCGCTGCACGTCATGATCGAAGCCAAGAAACTGGCCTACGCGGATCTGCTGCGCTACGTGGGCGATCCGCGATTCAGCCATATTCCGGTGGCGGGCCTGCTCTCGAAGCGCTATGCCGCCCAGCGCGCCAGCCTGATCGATCCAGCCAAGGCGAACTGCAATGTCGGACCGGGCAAGCCGGCCCTGCGGACGACCGGCGATACGACCTACATGACCGCGGTCGACAGTCAGGGCAACATGGTATCGTTGATCCAGAGCAACTATAACGAGTTCGGCTCACGGCTCGTGGCGGATCATACGGGTTTTGTCCTGCAGGACCGTGGCGCGCTCTTCAATCTCGATCCTGCATCTCCTGATGCTCTCGCCGGCCACAAGCGCCCGCTGCACACCATTATCCCGGCCTTCATGCAACGCGGCGAGGAGCGCATCGCGTTCGGGATCATGGGCGGCTTCAACCAGGCGCAGGCGCACGCGCAGTTCGTCTCGAACGTCGTCGATTTCGGCATGAACATCCAGGCGGCGCTCGAGTCCCCGCGCTTCAGGCAGCTCATGTTCAAGGGATGCGAGGTCGCGATTGAGGACCGCATACCCGAGAGCGTTCGCCAGGCGCTCGCCGCCCGCGGGCATAAGATAGAGCTGCGAGGCGACTACGCCGACGATGTCATGGGTGGCGGTCAGGCGGTGATGCGCGATTTCAAGACCGGCGTCAATTACGGCGCCTCCGATCCGCGCAAGGACGGCGAAGCGATACCGGAGCCGCTACATTAGCGCAGGGCGATGAGATACCTGAACGCCGTACCGACTCGACAGCGTACTAACCCGAGGCATACGTCGGCGCCAGACATAGCCCGCCGGCGAGTGTCGCCAGCAACCCTGCAAGACCTCTTCTCATGACTACCCCCAACGACATGTCAGGTTGGGGGCGGGATTGTGCGACCAGTCGCGAGCCGTTGCCAGACGAGCGTGCGGTTGTTCGCCGGCATGGCTCGATCCTCTATGAGAGCGAATCCGATCGCGCGTGCGAGCTCGTCGACCGCCCCGAAGTCGCGGATGCCGCTGTGCGGTGAGCGCTGTTGGAGCCACGTATCGAACGAGGCGTTGCTCTCGCTGGTGAAGCGGCCGTCGTAGTTGAAGGGCCCGTACACGGCAAGCACGGCGTCGGCGGCGAGTACCCTGGGGAGTGTCGCGAAGAGCGCGCGCGCCTCCGGCCAGCCCATGATATGCAAGGTGTTCGCCGTGAAGACCGCATCGAAACGGACGTGGGGCCAGGGACCTGTCACATCGAGCGCAATCGGCTGCGGCAGATTGGGCAGGCCCGCCTCCTCGAGCCACAGCCGGATGCCGGGCAGGCTCGGCGCGAGATCGGAGGTCTGCCAGATGAGCTGCGGCAGGGCGGCGGCGAAATGCACGGCATGTTGCCCGGTGCCGCTGCCGATCTCGAGTACGTGGCGACGATCAGCGAAGTGATCCCGAAGCACCTCGAGTATCGGGTCGCGATTGCGCTCGCATGCATCGGAACAGGGCTTTACCTGCATCGGTTGGGCGCTCCCCGCGCCTGGATTGCAACCGCTCAGGCCGGTGCGGGCGCCGTGCGGCGCCGCATCGGCAGCCAGCGGCCGCCGCGAGCGGCGAGCACCAGCAACACGACGGCGGCGGTCAGGCAGACGGCAACCGCGAGGAGCGATGCTTCGGGCCCGAACTTGCCGCCGGTCAGCAATGGGGGGCCGGTCAGCGAGACCGAGAAGACCCCCTTCATGGGGGCACCCCCGGAGACCGAGACTCCGAAAATTCCGCCCTCGGTGAAATTCCAGCCGAGATGCAGGCCGATCGGCAGCCAGAGGTTTCGCGTCAGCGCGTAGGCGGCGCCGAGGAGCACGCCCGCCTCGAGTGCAATGGCCGCGGTGGAAACGACCGTGGCGCCGGGGTTCAGGGCGTGCAGCAGCCCGAAAACTGCGGCAGACAAGGCCAGCGCCGCCGTGGTGCCGAATCTCTCCTCCAGGATGCGGAAGAGGCCGCCGCGAAATGCCAACTCCTCGCCGACCGCCGCGAGCGTCGCGAGCGCCAGCATCGGAATGACATCGAAGCGTGTGGAGACGCCGTGCCACTGGGCGACGCCGATGAGGCGGAGCAAGGCGAATACGCTCGAGAAGAGCACCAGGCCGAGAATGAAGCCGGATACGGCCTGTGTCACCCCCGGTGCGAGCTCGCGAGTCGCGCGGCGCTCGAGCGAGCGCACCAGTGCGGCGTAAATCCCCAGGAGGACTGCCGCAAGCAGCAGAGCCGCCCCGAGTGACGCCCAATCCCCGCCGCCCCGGGGCGGATGCCGCATCGCCCACAACTCGGGGAGCTGCACGCCAACGTCGGCGGCCAGCAGTACCACGAAGAATATGGGCAACCTGACCAGCGGGCTTGCGCGCACGAAACCGAGCCATCGTGCTCCGCGCGAGGTTGCGGCTGCATCAGCGGCGGGGTTGCTTGCCATACCCCGGCATCTTAGCCAGTCCCCAGGGCCGGCGCACCCGCGGCATCCGTCCCAGGCCCTGCCCGCCTGTGCGACACTCTTCGGCATGACAGCCGGCGAGCGTCGATTCCAGAGCACCGTTCCGTTTTACGCCCGTTACCGCCTGGGGTATCCGGCGCGGCTCATCGTGCGGGTGATCGCGCACGCCCGCCTACGGGCCGGTGATCCGGTGTTGGATCTCGGCACGGGGCCGGGTCTCCTCGCCGTGCCGTTCGCCGCGGCGGGAATGCGTGTGACCGCCGCCGACCCCGAGCCCGCCATGCTCCAGGCTGCAGGTGAGGCGGCCCGCGCGGCCGGTGTGACGCTCACGTTGTGGTCGGGCGGGTCCGATGACCTGACCTCCGGGATGGGGCCGTATCGCCTCGTCACCATGGGCCGCTCGTTTCATTGGATGGATCGCGCGGCGACGCTTGCCCGGCTCGAGGAAATCATTGCGCCGGGTGGGGCGATCGCTCTTTTTCACGATGAGCATCCTCGGACCGCCGAAAACCACTGGCGCGAAACGATGCACGCAGTGGCGGACCGTTACGGGCGGGGCAGCGACCGCGCCGTGCTCGAGCGAAACTCAGCCGACTATCGCTCTCATGCGTCATACCTGCTTGCCTCCCGGTTCAGTGTCGTGGAAGGCGTAAGCGTCGTGATCCGCAAGCCGATCACCATCGACGAAGTCGTCGGCCGGGCGCTGTCCATGTCCACTTGCTCACCCGAGAAGCTGGGATCGCGGATCGGCGACTTCGAGGCGGAGTTGCGCGGCGCAATCTCTCCCAGCGAGGCGCTGACGGAGATCGCCAGCCTGGTGGCGCTCATCGCCCGACGCCCTGACGGGCGCAAGCGCGCCCCCGCCTAGCGCAGCTGGCTGTCCTTGCTGCCGCGGCGGTTGTAGCCGCTGAACTGGGTCGCCTCGCGGTCGGCCGCCTCCTGACAGGCGATGCAGAGGCGCACGCCGAGGATGGCCTTGCGGCGTTCCTCCGGGATCGTGGCGCCACAATCCGCGCAATGGGCGAGACCCCGACCCTGCGGCAGCCGGCTCTGCGCGCGCAGAACACCGTCCGTCACCGTCGCGTCGATCTGATCTTGTACTGCGCCGTCGCCGGCCCAACCCGTCGCCATAAGCGTCAGTCTACCCTCGGGTTGCCGCCGGCGTGCATCGTCCGTGTAGCGGTGTGTCCCGGGGAAGGCTGCAGGCCCGGGTAGAGCGCAAGCAGCGCCCGTGTCACGCCGTTGGTCCAGCCGAAGCCGTCCTGCAGGGGATATTCGCCGCCGCCGCCGGGCAGCGCGTGCTCGACATCGTACTTCTCGACGAGCTTGCCGGTATTGCCGAAGACTCGCTCGACGGTGGCCAGCCAGCGACGGGCGATCTCGCGGGCGAGCGGCGCCTGATCATAGCGGCGGAATCCGCTGACGGCGATCCACTGTAGCGGGGGCCAACCGTTGGGAGCATCCCACTGTTGGCCGGAGACGATGTTGGTGGTGACGATGCCCCCTTCCTTGAGGAGCCGCGCCCGTGTGACGGTGGCCACGGCCTCCGCCTGGCGAGTGTCGGCCACTCCGGTGAAAAGCGGATAGAGCGTCGCGGCGGTGAGCTCGCGGTTGCGCCTGTGATGCCGCCAGTCGTAATCCATGAAGTACCCGGCGCGGGCATCCCAGAGATATTGGTCCATCGCCTGTCTGCGGCGGCGGGCGCGCTCGGCGAATGTCTGCTCGCATGCGGCATCGTCTCGCGCCTCGCAACCGCGCGAGATGGCTTCCTCGAGACCATAGAGAAGGCTGTTGAGATCGACCGGCACGATGTCGGTGGTGTCGATCGTGGTGAGGTGCCGCTCGTCGGCCAACCACCGGGAGCCGAAGTCCCAACCGCTCTCGGCCGCTGCCCGGATGTCGCGATAAACCTGCGCCGGGGGCCTGCCCGAGGCGCGCGCAATCAGCACATCGTTGCGGTAGGACTCATCCCGCGGTGTGTCTGAGGCGTCCCAGTAGCGGTTGAGAAGAGCGCCATCGGGCATCTCGACGACGTTGCGGCGCGCCTCCCCGGGGCGCAGGCCGGATGAGCCCGCCATCCAGTAGGCGTACTCGCGCTCGAGATCGGTGAGATGCCGTGCCCACGAACTCGCCGGATCGGAGGAAAGGAGTCCTACCATCAGGTAGTACACCGGCGGCTGCGAGCGCGACAGATAGTACGTGCGTGCGCCGTTGGGGATGTGGCCGTACTCGCGCAGCATGTAGGAGAAGTCATCGACCAGGTCGCGAGCGGTATCGAGATGACCGTCGGGTATGAGCCCGAGCATGGTGAAGTAGGAGTCCCAGTAGTAGAACTCCCTGAAACGCCCGCCCGGCACGACATAAGGTTTCGGCACGTAAAGGAGCGACGAGTAGGGCGGCGGCACCGCCGGCTGGCGCGTCAGCAACGGCCAGAGTCTCGCGATGTGCGCTTCCAGGTTCTTGTCGGCTCGAGCGGGTGGCGTGCGTGCCTCCGTCGGGATCGAGAAGTTGGCCTGCACGAATCCGAGCAGCGCCGCGTGCGAGCGCGGGTTCGCCGCCCGATAGCGCTGCATGATGACGAGGGGCGATGCCTTCGGCACCGCATCGGGAAAGACCTTGCCGTCGGGGAACAGCGCATCCATCTGCACCTGCACGAAAAGCGGCCCGAAGAGCTCCGCTGGCGTCGGGACGAAGGGCGCCGGCGCCGCCACCGCGCCTGCCGTGCTCAGGCACGCCAGAGCGATCAAGCTCGCGCAGGCCGGGGCGCATCCGCGGCACGGGCGGAGGAAGGCTGGAAACGACATCCGGCGAGCGAGCATGGACCGATTCCTTCCGCTGCGGGGCAGCAAAGGGGGCGGATTCTACAGGTGTGATGTCAGGCCGAAGGCGAGTAATACCACGAGATATAATATAATTGTATTATTATATAATATACGTGGTTATTAATATGGATCTCAATCGCCAGCTCGGATTCCTGCTTAAGGACACCACCCGCCGCTACACCCGACGGTTCGAGGAGCGGGCGCGGGCGCTGTCCCTCACGCTGCCGCAGTGCAGGGCGCTCCTCTACCTGGAGAACAACCAAGGCGTGAGTCAGAAGCGTCTGTCGGCGCTGACCGAGCTCGACCCGATGACGCTGGTGAGGATCCTCGATCGGATGGAGGCGGACGGCTGGGTGCAGCGGCGCTTCGATCCGGCGGATCGGCGGGCCCACAGCCTGTGGCTCACTCCCAAGGCGAGGCCGATACTCGATCATATCGCGCAGCTCATCGCCGACACGCGCGCCGAGGCGTTGCAGGGCCTCTCCAATGAGGAGCGCTCGACGCTGCTCGAGCTCCTGGAGCGCCTGCATGCCAACCTCTCCGCTCTGCCGCCGATACCCGCGGAGAAGTTGCAGGCCGCGAGGTCTTCCCGATGAGCCTCACGGCGCGAAGCCAGGAGCCCGCACGCGATCTGCCGCATCGCGAGGAGCCTTCCGCTCAGCGTCCCGACGCCGGTCCGGGGGCAGTGGCGCGGAAATCCGTACGCGAGCGGCTGCGCGTGCCGCTCATGATGGCGTTGCCGGTGCTGATGGCCGCAGCAGGCCTTTACTTGTATCTGACGAGCGGCCGCTACGAGTCGACCGACGACGCTTACCTGCGCGCGGCCGAGGTGTCAATCAGCACCAACGTGCCGGGCAGGGTGAGCGAGGTTGACGTGCACGACAACGAGCAGGTCCGTCGCGGGCAGACGCTCTTTCGACTCGATGATCGCCCGTTTCGCATCGCAGTCGAGGCCGCGCGGGCGCGCCTTGCCGCCACCCGCCTGCAGGTGCTATCGCTCAAAGCCGACTACCGCCAGCGCGTCGCGGATCTGCGCTCGGCCGAGAGCGCGCTCTCCTACGCCGCGCGGGAGTATCGGCGCCAATCGGGACTGCTCGCGAGCGGCATCGCATCTCAATCGCAGGTGGACAGGGCGCGACTCGCACTGAGCGAGGCGCGGCAGAGCGTCGCCGCGGCACAGCAGCAGATCACCGCTGCGCTGGCGCAGCTCGGCGGCGAGTCGGACATCAAGGTGCAGTCGCATCCGCTGGTCGAACAGGCGCAAGCGGTGCTCGATCGCGCGCAGCTCAATCTTTCCTACACGAGCATCGAGGCTCCGAGTGACGGTATCGTCACCGGGGTGGAGCACCTGCAGGCCGGCAGCTACCTGCCGGCCGCCGCCCCCGCATTCGTGCTCGTGTCGACGCACGATATCTGGGTGGAGGCCGACTTCAAGGAGGACCAGCTCGCGCACATGCATCGGGGTGAGTCCGCCACGGTGACGATCGACGCCTTTCCCGGCCGGACCTTTCACGCGGTGGTGGCGAGTATCACGCCGGGCACCGGCGCGCAGTTCTCGGTGCTGCCGCCGGAGAATGCGACGGGCAATTGGGTGAAGGTGGTACAGCGGCTCGATGTGCGCCTGCATCTCGAAGGAGATCTACCGGCCGTGCGCTCAGGTCTGAGCGCGTCGGTAACCGTCGATACGCGATCGCAGCCGGCGTCGGACGCCGCGAGGTCAGGTCCAGCGGCCGCGGCCACCGGCTGACGCCCGAAGGGGGCGCGGAACTCGCGATGGAAGCAGACCAGTCCGCTCACCGGGCGCTCGTCACCATCTCGGTGACGCTGGCGACCGTGCTGCAGGCGGTGGATTCCACGATCGCCAACGTTGCGCTGCCGCAAATCGGCGGGAACCTCTCGGCTTCCTATGACCAGATGGAGTGGGTGCTCACCTCCTACATCGTGGCGGCGGCCATCATGACGCCGCTCTCCGGCTGGCTCGCCGGCCGTATCGGCCGCAAGCGTGTCCTGGTGCTGTCGGTGATCGGGTTCACCGTGAGCTCGATGCTGTGCGGCATCGCGCAGTCCATCGACCAGATCGTACTCTTCAGGCTGCTGCAGGGTCTGTCGGGCGCAGCGCTGGTGCCGCTCTCTCAGGCCGTGCTGCTCGACATCAACCCGCCGGAGCGGCACGGCCGCGCCATGGCTCTGTGGGGCCAGGGCGTGGTCCTCGGTCCCATGCTCGCGCCGGTGCTCGGCGGCTGGCTCACCGACAACTACAGCTGGCGGTGGGTGTTTTATATCAACGTGCCGTTTGGAATTCTGTCCGCCATCGGCCTCATGGCCTACGTGCGCGAGACGAAGCCGCGGTACGCACGCTTCGATTTCCTCGGCTTTGGCGCTTTGAGCCTTGCCGTCGGAGCGCTGCAGATCCTCCTCGACCGCGGCTCGCTCAAGGACTGGTTTGGCTCCCCCGAGATCTGGATCGAGGCCGGCGTGGCGGTCGCCGCGCTGTACGTGTTCATCGTGCAGACGCTGACGGCGCGGGAGCCGTTCGTCAGCCCCGCCCTCTTCAAGGACCGGAACTTCTCGATGGGTAACCTGCTGATCTTCGTCGTCGGCGTCGTGCTGTTCGCCACCCTGGCGCTGCTGCCGCCGCTGCTCGAGGATCTGCTCGGCTATTCCGTGACCACCTCGGGCATTGCGATGGTGCCGCGCGGCGTGGGCAGCTTCATCGCCATGTTCCTCGCCGGCCGGCTGATCGGCCGCATCGATACGCGCGCGCTGATCGCAGCCGGCATTGCGATCACCGCGGCATCCTTGTGGGTGATGTGCGATTACTCGACGGTGATGCCGCAGAGCCTGGTCTGGTCCACCACCTTCCTCCAGGGACTCGGCACGGGCCTCACGTATGTGACCCTCACCACGGTGACCTTCCTGACTCTGGCCCCGCAACGCCGCTCCGAAGGTACGTCGATCTTCAACCTCGTGCGCAATGTCGGCAGCAGCATCGGCATTGCCGCAACGGCGGCGCTGCTGACGCACAATACGCAAGTGATGCACGAGCGCCTGGCTTCGCACATCGTTCCCTTCGGGGGGCAGATCCAGCTCCACGCGCCGTTCAGCTTCACCGCGCCCGCGGGGCTGGCCGCGCTCAACGCCGTCGTGACGCGACAGGCGCAGATGATCGCTTACAATGACGACTTCAAGATGATGTTCCTGATGACCTTGGCGATGCTGCCGCTGGTGTTCTTCCTGCGCCGCGGGCGCGCGCGCTCGGAGGAGCCGGTGGTGCTGGAGTGACCGTGTACGCAGGCCGCAGCCGCATGCGATCAGCAGCTCTCGCGTCCGCGACGGCCGCCGCCGTGGCGCTTTGCGGCTGTGCCGTCGGACCCAACTTTCAGCGCCCAAGCGCGCCGGCCACGCGTGCCTACCGTCCCGCCGGCGAATCGCGTCCGGTCGGCACCGCGGCTGCCGCGGCCCAGCAGCGTGCGCCTGCCGCCGGTCCCTACGCGCAGCGGATCCTTCTCGGCGGAACGGCCGTATCGGACTGGTGGACGCTCTTCCACTCGCCCGAGCTCGATGAGCTGATGCGTCGCGCCCTGGCCGACAACCGCAATCTCGTCGCCGCAAAGGCCACTCTGGCCCAGGCGCAGGAGCTGGTGGCGGCGCAGACCGGACGGTTCTTTCCCCAGCTGGGCCTGCAGGCCGGGGCCGGGCGGCAGAAGTACGGCAAGGAGTTTCTCGGCGATCTCATTCCCTCCGTGCCGCCTTTCACGTATGAGGCCTTCGGTGCGAGCGTGAGCTATACGCTCGATTACGACGGCGCCGTGGCGCGCTCGGTCGAGGAGCAGAAAGCGCTCGAGCAGTATGAGCGAAGCGAGTTGAGCGCGGCGCAACTGACGTTGACGGGGGACGTTGCATCGGAGGCCGTCGTCATCGCTGCGACCCGGGGAGAGATCCGGGCAGCCGCGGAGCTCCTGTCCGAAGACCGCGATAATCTGAGGCTGGTGAAGACGGCGTTTGCCAACGGGTCGGTATCGAAGCTCGACGTCCTGACCGCGCAGAGCCAGCTCGCGAGCGACCAAGCGCTGCCGCCGCCCCTGTATCAGCAGCTTGCGATGGCGCGACATGCGCTCGCGGTGCTCCTCGGCCAACCGCCGGCCGAATGGGCGCAGCCGGACCTCGAACTCACGGATCTGCGCCTCCCGCGGCAGCTTCCGGTGAGCGTCCCGTCGCAACTGGTCCGCCGCCGGCCCGATATCCTCGCGGCGGAAGCGCAGCTTCACGCCGCCACCGCCGCGGTCGGCGTCGCGACGGCGAACCTGTACCCGCAGATCGCGCTGACGGCGACCCTCGGCCAGCAGGCGCTGACGCCCGCGAACCTGTTCAACGCCTCCTCCACCGCGTGGTCGCTGATCGCGGGGCTGACACAGCCGCTCTTCGACGGAGGAACGCTGCGGGCGGAACGGCGAGCGACGCTCGATGCGCTGCACGCGAGCGCGGCGCGCTATCAGCAGGTCGTGCTCGACTCCTTCGGTCAGGTCGCCGATCTCCTGGACGCCCTGGATCACGACGCGCAGCTCGTCGCCGCACAGGCGAACGCGCGCGACACTTCAGAGGCGAGCCTCGAGCTCGCGCGGGAGAGCTATCGGGCGGGCAACTCGGGCGTGCTGCAGGTCATCGACGCGCAGCGCGAGCGACAGCGCGCGGAGCTCGGGTTTCTCGAGGCGCAGTCGCGCCAGTACCTCGACACCGTCCAACTGCTGCTCGCGGTGGGCGGCAGTCCGCTCATCTGAGTACCTGACGCAGGCGCCCCGGCACAGGGATGTGCCCCGCCGCCGCAGGTGGCGGAGCCTCGAGCAAAAACCACGCTTTTTGCTCGAGGCGCGCGGGGCCGGGCAGGAGCCCGGATCCAGCGCTTATCAAAGTTTACCGCTGCGCCGGTTCTTGTCGAAGATGCCGATGAGCAGGATCACGAAGGCGACGAGCCGCACGATGTAGGCGTACTCCTGCCGCGCCTCGTCGGTCGGATGATTGATGATGGCCAAGCCGACCCAGTTGGCGGCGAGTCCGGCGAAGGCGAGCGCGAAAAAGGCGAACAGCCGCTCCCGGCTCTGGCGCCAGAATCGCAGGAAAAAGAGCGCTGCGACCAGACTCGCCATCGCCAGAACACCCCACATGAAGATCCTCATGGGCATGGGTCTTCCTTCATCGAGATTCCCAGGTAAGGCCGAAGATGAGCAACAGCATACCGATCACCGCTGCGGTGTTGCGGTACCAGAAGAGGTCGATCTGCGACGGCAGCACGACCAGATCCAGGTAAAGGATCACGTTGTTGATGGCGAGAAACACGAAGCAGAGGCTTGCCCAGAAGAGCAGGCGTGTGCGGTTGGCGCGATAGCCCCGGTAAAGCAGCACGGCGCAGAGGATGCTCGTGACCGCGCACAGGATGTATATCGCTTCAGCCACGGTTCTTGTCCTTTTTCAGCACGAAGGCGTCGGCAAAGGTGTGCAGGGCCGCGGTGCGTACGCGCTCGATGGCATTGGCGCTCATCAGCTTGATGATACTGATCGGCCGCTCGGAATATTCGCGCTCGAGACGGCCCACGGCCGCATCGAGCCCGGAGCTCGCCGGCCGGTAGGCGAAGCGCGGCGTGGGATCCGCACCCGTGGCCTCCACCAGGCCGCTCGCCTTGAGGCCGGTGAGCGCGGACTCGATGAGCTCCGCAGGCAGGCGCAGGCGCGTGGTTAGGCCCTGGGGCGTCCAGTCCTCGTAGCGCTCGCGCCGCAACAGCAGCAGGATCTCGAGCTGCTCATAGGATTCGATGTGCTCGCGAAGCAGCGCATGCACATCTTCCGGCAAATCGCCCGCGTCGGTCACGACATGGCGGATACGAGCGCCCGCCGCAGGCGGGCAACCTGCGGCGGGCGCGATGAGCGGAAGGACTCGAAGAGCGTCAGGAGACGCTCTTCACCACTTCACAGTGCTGATGCGCCTTGCGCAGCTTCGCGCAGGCGGTCTTGGCATCGGACTCGGTCATCGGCGCGGAGCGAACCTCGAGCAGCTTCGAGTGGCCGCTCGGGGGCACCACCACGACATCCTGAAGATCGCTGCCGAACTTGGTCTTCAGGCGCTGAGCGAGCTTGTCGGCGAGCGTCTTCGAGCGGGTTGAGGCAAGCAACGCCTGATAACCGGTCAGATGCTTCAGCGCGTCTTGCGCCTGAGCGGCTTCCGAGGCGTTCGGATATTTCTGCAGGAAGTCCTGGTACGCCGCGGCGGTATTGGTCGATTGCGCGTTCGCCCAGGCGGCATCCGCCTGCAGGGAGTTGATCTTGTCCTGCGCATCCGCGGCATGCATGCCGCTCGGTTCCTGTTGCAGATACGTCTGGTAGGCGTCGAGCGTGTTGGCGCTCTGTGCGGTCGCCCACGCCTGCTCGTCTTTCAGCGCGTCGATCCGGTTGCGCGCCTGCGGTGCCCGGGCATCGCTGGGATGCTGCTTGATGAACTGCTGGTAAGCCGCGACCGTGTTCTGCTGGGTCGCCTTCTGCCAGTCGGCGGTGGGATTGCTGCAGGCGGCGAGGGCGCCGGCCGCAACGACACAGAGAACGAGAAATGACTTCTTCACCGCAACCTCCGGGCAGACAGGCCAAACATGAAACATGTAAGTTACCGCAAACCGTGAAAAATTTGCAAGTCTCCGTGAGTCGGCACGCCACCCTGGAGGTGGTCGCGCGGATCAGGGTCACGGGCCGCACGGGCGGGCGCCCAGGCAGATGAGCAGCAAGACCAGAGCCGCGAGCACGGCACGACGAGCGCCGGCACGGTAGCCCGACCGCCCTCTGCGACCGCCGGTGCCGGTCCCGTGAGCGCGATGCTCGCGAGGCTGGTGCACTGGTAATAATAGAGTCGGATGAGTGGTATCCCCGCGAGCGACGGCAAGGGGGGGCGAGAGGCGGCGAAGGCCAGGCTGAGGCCCGGACGGAGCCGCGGCACCGGCTCAGGCGGTGCTACGAGGGCGGCAGCAAATGTCCGACTGCCTGCATCCAGCGCGGCAGCGTCGCCAGCGGGTCGAAGACGCCCACGAATGGCGAGAGCAGCGCGGGCAGCGGCCATACCAGCCATGCCGATGCTGGCCCGAGGCGCAGGACCAGCGCGCTCGCGAGGGCACCCAATGCGATGCCGAAGCCGAAGAGCACCAGGAGGAAGGGAACGAGGAGGGCGCCGAGCGCGAGGAACGACAGCCCGAACACCGCTGTCGCCAGAACGAGCATCACCGCCAGACCCACCGTGCTCGTCCCGACGCTGGTGATCACGAGCCCCAGGATGCATTCCGAGGTAGTGAGCGGGGTGGCGAATAGATTGAGAAAGTTCCGCGACCAGACATCTTCCAGAAACGCCGTGCTCACGCCCTGCATGATGCGGGTGAAGAAATCCCACATCAGAACCGCGCCGAGGAGGCTCGGCACGTAGTTGAAGCGCCCGGCGGCCATCGAGTTGAGATAGCGCGTGATGAACCCCCACACGACGATGTCGATGGCCACCCACGCGAACATCGGCAGCGCCCGCACCAGTGGTTGTCTTGCCGGCGCCGTTCGGGCCGAGGAGCCCCACCGCCTCCCCACGGTGCACATCGAAGGATACGCCGTCGACCGCAACCACCTCCGAGTAGCTCTTGTACAGTCCCGCAGCGCTCAGCACCGCCCCCGCATCGGTACCGTCGGCGGATGCAATATCGTTGTCTTTCGGACGTCCATACATCAGCGCACGATACCGTGTCGGCACCGCCGTAGCGCGAGGCACGTCGAGTGCGGCGGAGAACGGGCCTGGGCAACGTGCTAGGATGCGGGCTTCTGGCAGCTTCCCGGTTAGCCCGCGTGCGGTCGCGGCGGTTCGCCCCCACGGGCGCCGCCGCCCCATCCGCCTATGATGGCCGCGCCGCAGGAACAGGACCGGAGAATCGGGAGTCGCGGTGAAAAGCGTGATGAGATGGCGGCTGGCCATCGTGCTGTTCTTGGTGGTTATCCTGGTCGGCGGGGCGATAGCCTGGAATCTGACCAAAGCCTATTTCATCCGGAAGGCCATGGCGCAGAACGCCTCGCTTCCCCAGACGGTGAGCACGGCCAGCGCCCAATATTCCGAATGGCAGCCTCAAGTCGCAGCCGTGGGGAGCCTGCGGGCCGTCCATGGCGTCGAAGTCACCACCGAGGTGGCAGGCCTGGTCCGTGACGTGGACTTCAAATCAGGCTCCGACGCGCGCGCCGGCCAGGTATTGTTACAGCTCAATGCCGATCCGGATATCGCCCAGCAGCGGGCGTTGACCGCCGAGGCGAACCTCGCCGCGCTCGTCTACCACCGCGACCTCATTCAGTACGAGGCGCAGGCCATCAGCCGGTCGCAGCTCGATACTGACTCGGCGAACCTCAAGAGCACGCGCGAGCAGGAGGCGTCGCAGGCGGCTCTGGTCGCCAAGAAGACCATTCGCGCACCCTTCAGCGGTCGGCTCGGTATCACCACCGTCAATCCCGGCCAGTACCTGAACCCGGGTGATCCCATCGTCACCCTGGAGTCGGCCGATCCCATCTACGTCGACTTCAGGCTGCCGCAGGATGAGCTGGCTCGCGTTGCCGTAGGGCAGACCGTGCACGTGACCGCCGACGCCTTTCCCGGCAGCGAGTTCCAAGGGGAGATCACCTCGATCGACCCGCTGGTCGATTCGTCTACGCGCAACTTCCAGGCCGAGGCGACGATCCGCAATCCCGGTCACAAGCTGCTGCCGGGAATGTTCGTTCGCACCACGATCGATGCCGGGGCGCAGCAGCGATATATCACCTTGCCGCTGACCGCCGTCACCTACAACCCGTACGGTGACACGGTGTACCTGGTGCGCAACCCCGCAAAGCCGGGCGGCCATGCCACCGCGGAGCTCACTTTCGTGACCCTCGGGCCGAGCCGCGGCGACCAGGTGGCCGTCATCAAAGGCTTGAAGGTCGGCGATGTCGTCGTGAGCAGCGGCCAGATGAAGATCAGGAACGGTACGCAGCTCGTCGTCAATAACAGCGTGCTGCCGGTCAGCAACCCCAACCCGACGCCCCAGGAGCACTGAGGGGCGCGGCGTGAAGCTCACTGATCTATTCGTCCGGCGGCCTGTTCTTTCGGCGGTCGTCAGCCTGCTGATCCTGGTGCTCGGTCTGGCCGCCATTTTGAAGCTGCCGGTCACCCAATATCCGCACACCGAGAACGGGGTGATTACCGTCTCCACCACCTACTACGGCGCCGACGCGCAGACCGTGGCGGGCTTCATCACGCAGCCGCTGGAGGCGGCTATCGCGCAGGCGCAGGGCATCGACTATTTATCTTCGGTCTCGAGCGCCGGCAGCTCCGTCATCACGGCGACGCTGCAGATGAACTACCCCTCGAACAAGGCGCTCACCGAGATCAGCGCTCAGGTGAATGCGGTGCGCAATCAGCTGCCGCCGCAGTCACAGCTGCCGGTCATCTCGGTGGCGGCCAATCAGACCACGGACGTCATGTACCTCAACTACTCGAGCAAGGTGCTGCCGGCAAACGATGTTACCGACTACCTCCTGCGGGTGGTGCAGCCGAAGCTCAACGCCATTCCCGGCGTGCAGACGGCCGAGATTCTGGGAGGACGGACCTTTGCGCTGCGCGCCTGGCTCGACCCCGACCGAATGGCGGCTCACGGCGTGACGGCGGGCGATGTCTACGCAGCTCTCGCGGCCAACAATTACCTGTCGGCCGCCGGCGAGACCAAGGGCGACATGGTCAGCATCAACCTGACTGCCTCGACGGATCCGCACTCGCTCGAGGCGTTCAAACGCCTGGTGATCCGCCAGGCCAACGGGGCGATCGTGCGCCTGGAGGATGTGGCTACGGTCGTCCTCGGGGCTGAAGATTACGATTTCGGCGTCTCCTACAGCGGCTTGTCGGGTGTGTTCGTCGGCATCAAGCCCTCGCCGACCGCCAACCTGCTCGACGTCGCGCGCGCTGTCCGAGCGGCGCTGCCGGTAATCGCCCAGCAGCTTCCGAAGGGCATCAATCAGGCGGTAGCGTTCGATGCGACCACCTTCATCAACGCCTCGATCACGGACGTCATCAAGACCCTGGTCGAGGCGCTGCTGATCGTCACGGCGGTCATCTTCCTCTTCCTGGGCAGTCCCCGGGCTGCCGCCGTGCCCGCGATCGCGATGCCGCTATCGATGGTCGGCGCCTTCATCCTCATGCTCGTGCTCGGCTACTCGATCAACCTGCTGACCCTGCTGGCGCTGGTGCTCGCGATCGGGCTGGTGGTCGATGACGCGATCATCGTCGTCGAGAACATCGATCGCCACATGAAGGAAGGAGCCACCCCATTCTCAGCCGCGATTGCGGGCGCCGGCGAGCTCGGCGGCCCGATCATCGCGATGACCGTGGTGCTGGTGGCCGCGTACGCGCCCATCGCATTCCAGACCGGCCTGACCGGCGCGCTGTTCACGCAGTTTGCGTTCACCCTCGTCGGGGCCATCACCGTCTCGGCGATCATCGCCCTGACGCTCTCGCCGATGATGTGCTCGCGGATCTTCCGGCCCGAGCAGGAGGAGAACCGATTCGTTGTCCTGGTCGACCGGTGGTTCTCGCGCCTGAGGTCGGGCTACCAGCGCATGCTCTCGAGCTGGCTCGAGACCTGGCCGGTGCTGATGGTGCTCCTGGTGCTGATCCTGGCCGCCCTGCCGTACCTTTTCATGACCTCGACGTCCGAGCTCGCGCCGCAGGAGGACCAAGGCTTCGTGGGCTACCAGCTCATCGGGCCGCCGGATGCAACATTCTCGCAGATGGAGAGGTATTCCCGACAAGCACTCGAGGCCGGCCAATCCCTGCCCGAATATCAGGGCGCCTTCCAGATCGTCGGCGCGCCGTCGGTCTCCCAGGGTCTCGGCGGGATCGTCTTCAAGCCCTGGAGCGAGCGCAGTCGCTCGGCGAACCAGCTGCAGCAGGTGCTGCAGAAGAAGTGGAACCGCATCGCCGGTGCCGAGTTCGCGGCCTTTCAGTTTCCGTCGCTCCCCGGCGCTCAGGGATTGCCGGTACAGTTCGTGATCACCACCGGCGAGCCGATCGAGAATCTCTACCAGGTGGCGCAGCAGGTGGTGAACCGCGCCAAGGCGAGCGGCTTCTTCTGGTTCGTGGACGATGACCTGAAGATCGATGAGCCGCAGCAGACGATCGCCGTCGATCATGACATGGTGGCCGACCTCGGGCTCACCGAGCAGGACGTCGCCTCGGTGCTCGGTGCGGCCATGGGCGGCGGCTACGTCAACTACTTCGCGCTCGACGGGCGCTCGTACCAGGTCATTCCGCAGCTGCTGCAGAAGTACCGGCTGAACCCGCACCAGATACTCAACCTGCATCTGCGCGCCGCCAATGGCTCGCTGGTGCAGCTCGGCACGGTCGCGCATCTCGAGCGGCAGACGGTTCCGGAGGCGATCAATCACTTCCAGCAGCTGAATTCCGCCACCATCGTGGGCGCTCCGGCCGTGTCGCAGGGTGCGGCGCTGGCCTTCCTGCGGCAGACGCTCGACCAGGTGGCCCCGAGCGGCTACACGGCCGACTACTCCGGCCAATCGCGCCAGTACATGCAGGGCTCCAACAGCTTCCTGTTCACGTTCGGATTCGCGCTGATCATCGTCTACCTCGCGCTCGCGGCACTCTTCGAGAGCTTCCGCGACCCGGTGGTGATCCTGGTCTCGGTGCCGGCGGCGCTGTTTGGAGCGCTGCTCTTCATCAACGTCGGTGTTGCCACGCTCAACATCTACACGCAGGTGGGCCTGGTGACGCTCCTCGGCCTGATCAGCAAGCACGGCATCCTGATGGTGCAGTTCGCCAACGACCAGCAGCGCGCCGGCAAGCCGAAGCGGCCGGCGATCCTGGAGGCGGCGGCGGTGCGGCTGCGGCCGATCCTGATGACCACAGCGGCGATGGTGCTCGGCGTCGTGCCGCTCGTGATTGCCACCGGCGCGGGAGCCGCGGGCCGGCGAGCGATGGGTATCGTGATATTCACCGGCCTCTCGATCGGCACGATCTTCACGCTCTTCATCGTGCCGGCCGTCTACCTCCTGTTGGCGGCCGATCACGAGAAGGAGCGACGGGAGCTCGCCGAGCCGGCGATGTCCGCCGCGGCCGACTAAATCAGAACCTCCCGCTCTGGTAGTCCTGGAAGGCCTGGATCAGCTCCTCGCGGGTGCTCATCACGAAAGGCCCGTGCTTCGCCACGGGCTCTCTCAGCGGGCGGCCCGCGACCAGGATGGCGCGATTGCTCGGCTTCGTTCCACCGCGCGGCGGGTCGCGGCCTTCGAGCTGCACCGAATCGCCGTCACTCAACACGGCGAGCTCGTGAGTACCCACGGTCGCCGCGGACTCTCCGGTTCCGACACGCATCGCGCCCTCGTAGACATAGAGGAACCCCGAGTGGCCACGGAGAAGTTGCTGCGAGAATCCCGCGCCGGGCTCGAGCTCCACATCGAGATACGTCGGGTCGGTCGCGGGCTGAGCGATCGGGCCCGTGACGTCCGCCACGCGCCCGGCGATCACCTTCACGCGTGCTCCGCCCCCGAGGTCCGCGGCCGGAATCCTCTCCGGTCCGAATTCCTGGTATTTCGGTGCCGTCATCTTGTCCCGCGCGGGCAAGTTGATCCAGAGCTGGAAGCCGCGCATGCGGCCCTCCTGCTGCTCCGGCATCTCGGAGTGCACGATGCCGCGTCCCGCGGTCATCCACTGGACGCTTCCCGGAACGAGAACGCCCTCGTGACCGTGGTTGTCGCGATGCCGCATCCTGCCGTCGAGCATGTAAGTGACGGTCTCGAAGCCCCGGTGGGGATGATCGGGGAAGCCCGCGATGTAGTCGCCGGGATTGTCTGTCCCGAATTCATCGAGCATCAGGAACGGGTCGAGGTCCGGCAGCCGTGGCTGCCCGATCACCCGTGTCAGCTTGACGCCGGCGCCATCGGACGTCGGCATGCCGCGCACGACCCGCGAAACGCCGCGTACGGACTGCGTATTCATTTGAAAGTCTCCCGTCCGCCGCGCGGCGGACCTCGAATGCCCTATGTGGTGGCGCGATGCAGCGATGACAAGCTCAGGCGGCGAGCCTCGCGGCCTCGGCCGTAGCAGCTGCAATGGACGCCTGGCGCTGATCGGCGCTGACGTTGACGCCTTCGGCGCGGACGAACGTCAAGTCCGTGATGCCGAAGAAGCCAAAGATGCCGCGCAGGTAGGTCTCCTGATGATCGAGGAAAGCGGTGGGCGTGTCCGGGCCGTAGAACCCGCCGCGCGAAGAGGCGACAATGACTTTCTTGCCGCCCGCCAGTCCCTGAACGCCGCTTTCGGTGTAGCGGAACGTCTTGCCCGCGACGGCCAGCCGGTCGATCCAGGCCTTGAGCTGTGACGACACCGAGAAGTTGTACATGGGCGCTCCGACGACGACGATGTCGGCGGCGAGGAAATCCTCGAGGGCCTGCCGTCCCCTCGCCACGTCCTGCTGCAAGGACGTACTCTCGGCGAAGCGGCCCTGAGCAGCCGCCAGATGCGCGCCCGTCAGGTGACCGATCGGCTCTGCGCCGAGATCGTAATGGCTGACGGCGATATCGGGGTAAGCCTGGCGGAGCCGCGCCACGACCGCGGCGCTGAGCTGGCGGCTGACCGAGCTCTCTCCGAGAATGCTGGCATCGACGTGCAGGACTTTCATGGCGAACCTCAGGCTTTCGGTATAAAATTGTTACTGAGGATAATTATGTGAGTGCAAGCGACGCTGATACAAGAAGGCACACGCATGCGACCGAGTAAAGTTGGTGTAACCGTCGCCAGGCACCTGCCGAGCGAGGAATGCCCGAAGATCAGTCAGGTGTTGGCGCGGATCGGGGAGAAGTGGAGCGTCCTCATCATCATCATGTTGGCCGAGGGGCCGCGCCGGTTCTCCGAGCTCAAGCGCGCGATCGGAGGAGTTTCCCAGCGGATGCTGACGCTCTCGCTGCGCGGACTCGAGCGCGACGGGTTGGTCAAGCGCACCGTCTTTCCGGTAGTGCCGCCGCGCGTCGAGTATGAGCTGACGGCGCTGGGACAATCGTTACGCGCGCCGGTGGCTGCGCTCGGCGAGTGGGCGCGCAGCCATCTGGCCGAGATCGATGCGGCGCGCGGAGCGTTTGACCGCAGGGAGGCTCTGGAAGCCGACAAACGTTCGAATCTGCACGAACGCAGAGCTTTTTCGAGTTGAGTGTCTGCGCCGGGGCTGTCAGGCTGCTGTCGCCCCGCAAGGATCGCACCGGTGCCTGGCTTGGCCGCTGCGGCAATCGATCCGAGCCCGTCGCTGATCACGTAAGCTATTGATCGGCCGCTGAAAACTCCCGCACGGGAGCCTCCGCTGCGCCTCTTTCGGGAGAGGGCTCCGCGCTTGAGTTCGCCCCGCCCGGCCCAACTGAAGGAACCGCGGCGGCAGGCCGAGCGTCCATTGAGAGGAGAGTCACGTAATGCAGCGGAGAGGCAAAGCCGAGCGGATGCAGCCGCACATAGCGGACTACAGCGCAGCGAGGGCAAAGGCGATCGAGTGGCTGGGCGAGCGCTACCTGCTCGCCAGGCCCGTCAACCGCAAACCATCTCATCTTCGGGTTGTAGGAGGCTCGTATGAATCGTCAAATGATTCTGTTGCGAGTGGAGCAGGGAGTGTGGGAAGGCTGGCAGTGGATGGCGCTGGACGATTTCCTCGAGCGCGTCCGCCTGGACGCGTGGAAGGCGGATGAGGAATCCATGGTCGGGATGATCCTGCCGGCGGGACGCGAGGGCATGCTGAATTGAGACGCCCCGGGAAACGGCCGCTTCCTTGCTTGCTTTCGGGCGCAAAGCAGATACGCGGAGGGTGGTCATGAATGTCGGCTTCATCGGGCTCGGAAACATGGGCAGCGCCATTGCCGGCCGGCTACTCGAGGCGGGGCACGCCCTGCGCGTCTGGAACCGCTCGCCGCAGCCGGCGCGCCGGCTCGCGGAGCGCGGCGCGCACGTTGCCGCCACGGCCGAGGAGGCATTCCGCGGCGATATCGTGTTCTCGATGCTGAGCGATGACCCCGTCACACGCAGTGTGCTGGTTGACAGCGGAGTCCTCGCGCGCGCTACCCCGAGTACCACCCGCGTTCACGTCAATCTGGCCACCATCTCCGCGGCTTTGAGCGATGAGCTCGCCGAGCGCCACCGCGAGCGCGGGATCGGTTATGTCGGCGCGCCGGTGCTCGGCCGTCCCGACGTCGCTGCCGCCGGCAAGCTGACCGTTCTCGTGGCCGGGCCGCGTCAATCCGTCGAGGCCGCCCTGCCGTTGCTCGACGGGACAGTCGGCCAGAAGGTCTGGCGCTTCGGCGAGCGGCCTTCACAGGCGAATGTCGTCAAGCTGGCCCTCAACTTCATGCTGGCGGCGGCGGTCGAATCCATGGGCGAGGCGGCCGCACTCACCGCGGGCTACGGGGTCGAGCCGCGGGATCTGTTCGAGCTCATTGGCCAGAGTTTCTTTCCCGGGCCGGTGTATCAGGGTTACGGGCGACTCATCGCCGAAGGGCGGTTCGAGCCGGCGGGCTTCAAGGCGCGGTTGGGTCTGAAGGACGTGCGGCTTGCGCTGGCCGCGGCCGAGGCGGTCACCATACCGATGCCTCTCGGCAGCCTGATACGCGACACGATGCTCGAGGCGCTGGCGCGCGGGGAAGGCGACAAGGAGTTCGGCGTGGTGCTGGGCCGGGCCGCCATGCGACGCGCCGGGAAATAAGCGCAGGGCGCGATCGATGCCGGATTCGCGTCAGGTCACATGACCGTCCGCCCGACCGTTCTGCTCACCGATTACGCCTGGCCCGATGTCGCCATCGAGACGGGAATCATCGAGTGCGCCGGGTTCCGCCTGGTCACCGGGCCTGCCAAGCCCGCATCCGCCGAAGCCATCACCGGCCTTGCGAGCGAGCACCAGCCCGCGGCCATCATGACGAACTGGGCGCCGGTCAGCGCCGCCGCCATCGCCGCCAGCAGCCGCTTGCGCATCGTTACGCGGCTCGGCGTTGGCCTCGACAACATCGCGGTCGATGAGGCGACTCGGCGCGGCATCTGGGTCACGAACGTGCCGGATTATTGCCTCGAAGAAGTATCCGATCATGCGGTCGGCATGTTGCTCGACTGGGCCCGAGGACTCACGCGCTTCGATCGGGAGGTGAAGGCCGGCCGCTGGGAGCCGGCCAGCGCGCAGCTGCAGCGCGTGCGTGATCTGACTTGCGGCATCATCGGGTTGGGTCGCATCGGGCTGCGGACCGCCGGGAAGCTGCGTGGCTTCGGCGTGTGTCTGTTGGGCCACGCTCGCCATCCAGATGCCGCTGCTGGCGGCATCGAGATGACCACGCTGGAGGATCTGTTGCGCAGATCGGATGCCGTGATCGTCCACCTTCCGCTGACCACGGCCACCCGGCACCTGATCGACCGCGACCGCATCGCGCTCATGAAGCCTGGCGCGTTTCTGATCAACGTCAGTCGTGGTGCGGTGCTCGACACGGGAGCGGTCATTGAGGCGCTCGAGAGCGGCAGGCTCTCTGGCGCCGCCCTGGACGTGCTCGAGGGTGAGCCGAACGTTCCGCCCGGGCTGCTGCGCCCTAACGTCATCCTGACTCCACACATTGCCTTCTCCTCCGACGCCGCGCTGCGCGATTTGCGACGAAAGGCGAGCGAGGAGGTGGTCCGCGTGCTCCGCGGCGGCCGTCCCGAGCAGGCGCGGAACGAGCCGCGATTGCGGCCGGCCACACCGGCCGCGTTCGGCTGACGCGACGCTCAGCGCCGCCGCTCGGAGCCTACGCCCAAGGCAGACCACGCCGCCGGCGGGTCGAGATGGAAAGCGTACTGGGCAAGGCACGAGCGCACGAATCCGCCCGCCGTGTGGCCGGCGCGACCCAGCACCTCGTGATGAGAGAGCCAGACGGCGCAGGCGGCGCCGCAGAAGAAGGCGCGATGCGCCAGCCGGATGAGTGCCCGCAGGGCAGGGGGCTTGCGCGCCCGCAGCTCGAGAATGAGCTCCGACTCGTATCCGACATGCGCGAGCTCGTCGGCGAGCAGCGTACGGCAGAGGGCCTTGAGCCGCTGACAGCCGGTCACGGCCTCGAGCGCGCGATAATAGACGTTGCCGATCAGCTCGGCGGTGATGAGCACGTGCAGATAGAGCTCGAAGCCGGCGAGCCGGCGCACGCGGCGGAATATGCGGTCGGTCCAGTGGCGGCACTGCGCGCGAATGCCATGCTCGTCCATGAACTGGCGCAGCAGGCGCGCATGACGCTGCTCCTCGCGGATGAAGAGCTCGGTGATGCGCGGCAACAGCTCGTCGCCGTGAGCGGCCGCGAAGCGGTATGCCGCCCGCAGAAGCCCGCTGCCGTCGGATTGCTCGCCGAGTTGGAATACGGCGATGGAGCGGGCGATGAGCCGGCGCTCTTCGGGCCTCAAGCCGCTCATCGAGCCGCCCGCAACGCCGCGGGGCTGTTCCGCGTGGTACTCGAAATGGTTCAGCCAGACCCTGAGATTCGTCAGCATGGTAATCTCCGCCATCGAGCCTGGAGAGAGTCTCGATGCCCATCGGGCGGAGGCCGTGGCGGAATTGTGGCGAATTCGGGCAGCGGACCGCTTCCTGGGGCACTTCCTTGGCGAAAGCGGGTCTCAGAGAGCGCGAGGGGCAGGTGCAGGCCCACGAATCTCGACTTATTGCGGAGGGCGCATGAGATTTCTCGGTGGCATTGCCGCAACCGGGTGCGCGCTGGCGCTCGGCGGGATGTGGGCGATCACCGGCACGGCGGCAAATGCGACGGCTCGTGACGCCCCGCACGGCAGCGCCGCGGCGGTAAGACCCGCCCTCTGGCGGACCTACGACATGCTCGTCAACCTGCAAAATCTGCCGCGCACCTACACCTGCGACCAGCTCTGGTACGAGTTCCGCGGCATCCTGCTGCGGCTGGGAGCGTGGCCCTACACCATCAACGTCCTGCCGTACCAGTGCAGCTCATCGCCGAGCGGCTACATGAGATCGCCCAACGTGGAGGTCCGATTCCAGCTGCCGGTCTTTCTTCAGGCGTCTGCCGCAAAATGGGCGCCGGCCAAGGCGGTCGAGCGCACCCTACGGCTCTCGCCCGGAGAGCCGAAGACACTGCATTCTTCCGACTGTCAGCTTCTGCAGCAGATCAGCCGGACGATGCTCGCATCGCTCCCCGTGCGCGTCGATGAGGAGCACTTCGACTGTTCGGCGCCGCCGCCGCGGTCCGCGAGCTTCAATGTCACATTGAGCCTGCCGATGGGCGTGAACAGGCCGGCCGTCGCGGCTACTTCGGGTCCGGGCCCTCACTGACTCTGACCAGATCGGCGGGGCGCATCCACTTGCGGAATGCCGCCTCGATCTGCGCCGGACCGAGCGCGATGTACCGCCGGGCGGCGATCGTCGGCTCATCGAGCGGCAGCCCGAGATCGACCCGGCTGATGATGCCGCCTGCGATCGCATCCACGCTCGATTCTTCCAGCGGAATCTGCCGCACCATGAGCTCCTTGACGCGCAGCAGCTCTTCCTTGCCCACCGGCGTGTGTTGCATGTCGGCAATCTCCCGCCGGACGATCGCGGCGGCCTTCGACACATTGGGGGGATCGCAGGCGTACTCGACGAGATAGGCACTACGGGTTCTGCCCGCCTCGAGCATCGAGTTGACCGAGTAGACGAGGCCGCTTTGCTTGCGCAGCGCGATGCTGAGCCTCGTCGAGTAGAAGCTGCCGCCGAGCACGGCGTCGCCGAGCTCCAACGGGAAGTAGTCGGGATTGCTGCGCGTGAGCGGCAGGGTCTGGGCGAGAACCACGATGTCCTGAACGCGGCTGCTGTCGGGCACGGTCACGATGCCCGGGCGGTTGGGCGGCACTTGCGGCAGATCGGTCGGCGGCTTCGGGCCCGTTGCAGTCCACGAGCCGAAATACTTCCCGATGACCGATCGCGCCCGCTGCGGCGTCACCCTGCCGATGACGACGATCGTGGTGAGATCGGGGCGGAAGACCTTCTGGTAGTAGGCGCGCACCGCCTCCGGCGTGAGTGCGCTGATGCTGGCTGGCGTCGCGATGCGCAGGCTCGGGTCGGTTTTCGGGAAGAGCGCCTGGCGAAGCGAGTGGCGGGTGAGGAAGCCCGGACTCACGTTGCGCGCCGCGACGCTTTCGGCGAGCTGACCGCGAAGGATCGTCATCGGACCAGCGGGCAGGTAAGGATCGAGCTCGTTCTGCGCGAGGAGCTGCACGCCGCGATCCAGGTTCTCGGGAAGCACCTGGACGCTGAAGTCGGTCCCCGCCTGTTCGCTGGCGCCGATGGCATCGAGCGCCTGCTGGAACTGCAGGCGGTGGAGCCGTTCACTGCCGAACATGAACATCCGATCGAGGAGGTCGCCGACCCCCTCCTCGCCGTGCGGCTCCTCGAGGCCGGGCTGATTGCGGATGTGGCCGTAGACGCTCACCGTGTTGCTGACGTCTTCCGTCTGCACGATGAGTGTCAGACCGTTCGGTAACCGGGTGATCACGGGGTGCAGCGTCGACGGTGGGACGCTCAGGCGCCGCAACGCCACCGCAGCCCAGGTCGGAAGCTGCGTCGGTTTGGCGGCCCCGAGCGAGATCGACTCCTGGCCGCCGAAACCGCCGCTCGAGGGAACCGGCCTGCCTGATCCGTGCGGCAACATCACGGCCGTGACGGCATGATCGAGGTCGAGGTATTTGCGCGCCACGCGGTCGACGTCCGCGACCGTCACCTTCTCGATCTGGGCGAGCTCCTCATCCGGCGAGCCGACCTTGTAGAGCGCGAGCGCATCCGACCAGTCGGAGGCGAAGTCCGCAATGGAGTTCTTCTGGAACTCCGCCGCGTGCCGCTCCTGCAGCTTGGCCGCGGTGACCAGCTCGGCGGGAACGCCGTGCTTCACCACGCTCGCGAGGATCGAGCGGATGTCGTTCTCGAGAGCCTTGGGATCCTGCCCGGCGGCGAACGATACGGTCGCATAGGCGATGCCGGCCCGCGGCAGCGGATCGAGCGAGAAGTCGGCATCCAGCGCCTTGCCCTGAGGTACCAGGCCGAAGAGCGCGAAGCGGCGGCTGTCGAGCACATCCGAGAGCACGTCGAGCGCGGCGAAATCGCGACTGTCGAGACCGGGGGTGCGCACCGCAATCATCGCCATGCCGTTCGGCTGATCGGTGCTCATGGTGAAAGAGGCGGAGTGCTGCATGCCGAGCCGCACCTTGGGACGCGCAGGCAGCGTCTTCGGCCGCAGACCGCCGAAAAGCTGCTTTACCTCGAGCAGGGTGGATTTCGGATCGACGTCGCCGGCAATCACCAGGATGGCGTTGTTCGGGGCGTACCAGGTGTCATAGAACCGCTGCAGCATTCCAGCCGTAGTGGCCTTGAATGAGGGCCGGGTGCCGAGCGCATCGTGCGCGTAGGGCGTCCCGGCGAACATCTCCGCGCGCATCTTCTCGTAGAGGACGTAGTCCGGGTCGGAGAGGTCCTGCGCCACCTCCTGCTCGATCGCACCGCGCTCCTGCTTCCACTGGCTGGCGGAATCCAGCACACCACTCATCCGGAGCGCCTCGATGTGCAACGCGACGTCGAGGTCTTCCGCCGGGACGGTGAACAGGTATTGCGTCACGCTCTCCCGCGTGTTGGCGTTGAAGTTGCCGCCCATGACGCTGCCGATGTCCGCGAGCTGGTCGGCAGTGAGTCCCGGGCTGCCGCGGAACATCATGTGCTCCTGCGCGTGCGCCATCCCCGGGAATCCCTTCGGCGCCTCATCCGACCCCACCAGGTAGTTGACCGACGTGGCGACGACCGGCGCCAGCGGATCGCGCACCACCACCACCCGCAGCCCGTTCGCCAGCGTCTCCCTGGCGACCTGCGCCCCGAGCGGGTTGCCCGTAGCGGCGTGAGACTGAGGCGCCGCCACTCCCGCGAGGCAGATGGCAAGAGCCGAGATCAAAGCTACACGCATGTTTCTTCTCTTAAGTCTTTTGTGCGAAAGCATAGTGATAAGCGGCCGTTTCCCGGAGCGCCCTGCCCTCGCGTTGGCGGGTCTCAGAGGGCCGTTCCCTGGGCCGCGAGACCAAATGCGGTCACAGGGCTGGCTGCTCAAAGCGACGCCGTCGACTTTGAGCCAAAAGGAAAAGGGAGCCGATCCCTTCAGGACCGGCTCCCTGGCTCTCAATGCCGCCCTGCGGCCGGGACCAACCCATGATCGGCCGCGGCCGGCATCACAGGTCGGACCTCTCCCGCGCCCATTGGTTCGCCTAGTGCCGCCACTCAGGAGGACTTGAGCTGCTGGGCCGCGAACTCGTAGTTGGCGAGCTTGGCCAGGAAGTTCTCGGTGAAGTCCGGGCGGCGGTTGCGAAAGTCGATGTAGTAGGCGTGCTCCCAGACATCGAGGACGAGCAGCGCCTTCCCCTCCCCGCTGGCGAGCGGCAGGCCCGCGTTGGCGGTCTTCGAGACCTTCAGGCGCCCGTCCTTGCTGAGCACCAGCCACGCCCAGCCAGAGCCGAACTGGCCGACGGCGGCCGCCTTGAACGTCTCCTTGAACTTCTCGACGCTGCCGAAATCACTGGCGAGCTTCTTTTCGAGGTCGCCCGGTATTCCGCCGCCTGCGGGCGAGAGGCAATTCCAGAAGAAGCTGTGGTTCCAATGCTGGCCCGCATTGTTGAAGACCGGCGTCAGGTCCTCCCGGCCATGCGCGAGCTTGATCACTTCCTCGAGCGTTTTGCCCTTGAGCCCGTCGTTTTTCTCGACCAGACCGTTGAGTGCGGTGACATACGCCTGATGGTGCTTGCCATGATGGAATTCCAGGGTCTCCTGGCACATGCCGCGGGCGGCGAGCGCGCCGGGCGCAAACGAAAGCGAGGGTAGGGTGAAGGTCACGGGTGCTCTCCGGCAATGAGTGGACGAGGGGTGCGCGCAAAGTGTGGTCCCGAAGGCTAGGAAATCGATCGGGTTTTGTCTACTTTCATCACTATCTTGTTCAGCCCCCGCTCAGCGAGGGGCGGTAAGAATGCATAATCGCCCGCTCGGGACTCGAGACCTGGCCAAGGCGGAAGATGCACGTAAAGGCACGAGAGTTCGCGCGCGTACCGCTGTCGCTGCTGACGCGGATGCGCCTGATCCTGTTCGGGCACGAGGACCTGGCCAGCATCGTTTTCTGGGCGACGCTCATCGGACTCGTCGGCGCGCTCGCGAGTGTGGTCTTCCGCGAGTTGATCCGGCTCTTCACCAAGCTCTTCACCGGCTACACGAGCATCGCCGAGCACGGCTCGGGCATGGTCGGCGCCGCCTCGAGCCTGGTGTGGTGGCACCGCGCGCTCGTGCCGATGGTGGGCGGCGTGCTGGCGGGCTGGGTGCTGCATTTCGTCGGCCGCACCTTCGAGTCCCACAAGGCCGTCGACTACATCGAGGCGGTGAAGGTCGGTGATGGGAAAATCGGCTTTCGCGCCTCGATCCTGAAGAGCTTCGGCTCACTCCTGACCATCTCCTCGGGCGGCTCGATCGGCCGAGAAGGCTCGATGGTGCAGCTGGCCGCCATGCTCGGCTCCAGGCTCGGCCTGCTGGCGCGGGCACCGGTTCCGCGCCTGCGGCTCATGGTGGCCTGCGGCGTCGCAGCCGGTATCGCGGCCGCCTACAACGCGCCCCTCTCGGGCGCGTTGTTCGCCTCGGAGATCGTTCTCGGCTCGACGAGCATGGAGAGCTTCGGGCCGTTGGTGATCTCCTCGGTGATCTCCAACTCCACCATCCACCGCTTTCTCGGGTACGGGCCGGTGTTCGACGTGCCGCACGTCGTGTTCGCCTCGAACTGGGAGCTCATCTTCTACGTCTTCCTCGGCGTCCTGTGCGGCCACCTGGCGCCCCCCTTCCTGGCGCTGCTCGATTTCGCCAAGTCCCAGTTCGTGCGGTTGAAGCTTCCGCTGTACTGGCAGCTCGGCCTCGGAGGAGTGGTCGTCGGTTGCATCTCCGCCGGCGTCCCCGAGGTCTGGGGCAACGGCTACAGCGTGGTGAGCCACATCCTGCAGGGGCAGCTCGTCGGCCTCATGCTGCTCGTCGTCCTGCTCGCCAAGGTGCTCGCGACCTCGGCGACGGTAGGCTCCGGCGGCGTCGGCGGCGTGCTCACGCCGTCACTCTTCGTCGGTGCGGCGATCGGGGGTCTCGTCGGGGGTGTGTTCCATGGTCTGATGCCCCATATCGCCTCGGTTCCGGCCGCCTACGCCCTCATCGGCATGGGCGGGTTCCTGGCGGCGACCACGCAGGCCCCGCTCACCTCGATCGTGATGATCTTCGAGATGACTCTCGACTACAACGTCCTCTTGCCCCTCATGCTCGCCTGCGTGACGGCTCACTACACGGCGAAGGTCTACCGAAAGGGGCAGTCCGTTTATCATGCCACGCTCAGTCGTGCGCTCGTGGCGGAGCATGGGGATGACTGGCGCCTGCGGACGGTGGAGACGCTTGTCAAACCGCCGGCGGCGGTCGTCTCCGGGACGACCAACCTGGCAGACATCTATGACCAGCTCCCCAAGCGGCCCCTGCAGCGGGTCTATGTCACCAACGGCGATGACCTGGTCGCCTGGTTCGACCCTCGCAAGGTGCTCGAGCGCCTGCAGAAGGGCGAGATCGACTGGGGCCTCCCGGCCGAGGCGGTCTCGCTGCCGGTGAATTTCGCGCTCGCTCCCGACATGTCGCTCTGCGAGGCACTCGATGGCTTCCTGCGGGAGCAGGCGACGGCGCTGCCAGTCACCCCGGGACAGTGGCGCCACACCCTGCTCGGGGAGGTGTCCCGCAGCGATGTGCTCCTCGCCATCCAGGACCGCCTGACATATCCCAAATAGATCTTGTCGCCACGATTTGCCACTAAGAATCAGCGGACCGGCCGGTTTGCGTCATGACCGGCACCTTGCCATACCTTGTACTGGTCCTCGACGGCGCGAGGCGTCGCGTCATTTCAAGAGGGCCAGCATATGAGCATTCCAAGCAACAAGGTCCGTGCGGGAGCGGTGGGTATGACGGTGGCAATGGTACTCGCCGGCCTGCCGGCGGCGAACGCCGCGGCTGCAACGCAGCCTCAGGCGAGTCAGCAGGCGGCATCGAAGCAGGAGAACATCGGCGCTTTCACGGGGCTCGCCGTCGGAGCGGCGGCGGCCGGCCCGATCGGTGCGATGGTGGGTCTGGTCGCGGGCGTCTGGCTCGGCGATCGCTATCACCGGCAGCACGTCGCCAACCACGACCTCGCAGCGGACAACCACGACCTCGCAACGGACAACCACGCACTCGCCGCGAGACTCAGCCGGAGCGAGGAGGCCCGCCAGGGCTTGGCGGGAAGGCTGAGCCTGGTCACCCAATCGCTGACCGTCACGCAGGCGCAGCGCGCCACCCTCGATCGCATGGTGCAGTTGTCCGATAACATCGAGACGGATGTCGCCTTCAGGACGGACGACTCCTCGATCAACAGCCTGGAGCTTCCGGCGCTGCGCAAGATCGGTGCGCTCGCCGCATCGCTCCCCCCCGGGGCGAGGGTGCGGATCGACGGCTATGCCGATCCCAGGGGGCCCGCAACCCTCAACGACGATCTGTCGCTGCGCCGGGCGGAGGCGGTTGCCCTGATGTTGGTGCAGGCAGGCTGCCCGCAGGACCGCCTGGTCATCAAAGGGCACGGCTCCTCGGAATCGACGAGCCCGCGGGGCGATCTCGATGCGTACGCGTTCGATCGGCGTGTGACGGTGCGGCTGGAGGGGTCGGCCGTAGCGCAGGCGGCGAGCGGTCAGATGGACGGACAGGCCACACTGGCCGCGCAGCAATGAATCGCCCGGAGCGAGTCATAACGACACGAGCGCAAGCTCGTGTCGGCCCCGAAGGGGGTGCGACGCACCGCGTTGCACGGGCGGTCAGGACGACCGCCCTGGGCTTTCGCGGAGCACGGACTGCGCAGCGAGATAGGCCCAGGATGGGCCGAGTAATGAGGAGATGCAACATAACCCGCGGGCGGGGTGAAGAGCGTCGCAGATCGGCGCGCCGCCGCTTCACTCCGTCCGCGGCGCCTGGCAGCCTGGATCGCGAGCGAGGCTCCGCTTGCACGGAGAAGGGTCATGCTGCCGACGGTCACCATAGAATCGACACGCCTTATCACCGCATTCGACATGGCGTTGCTGCTGAGCGCCCTGGTCGCCATCGCTGGGATCGCTTGGCTAACGACGATCCACTGGCGCCAGCATCGTCACCGCTGATTGCGCAACGCCTCCGCGAGCGTCCCGAACATCTGATCGATGTGCGAGCGCTCTAGTATGAGGGGCGGCGAGAGTGCGATGATATCGCCGGTCTGCCGTATGAGCAGACCGCGCTCGAAGCATTCGAGAAAGACACCGTGAGCCCGGGCGCCGGGCCGGCCCGCCGCCGGCTCGAGCTCGAGGCCGAGAATTAGGCCGTAGTTGCGCACGTCGATGACATTGGGCAGTGCGCGCAGTGAATGCGCGGCATCCTCCCAGTACGGGCCGAGCGACTTCGCGCGCGTCAATAGGCCCTCACGCTCGTAGATCCCCAGCGTCGCTAGCGCGGCCGCGCAGGAAACTGGGTGCGCCGAATACGTGTAGCCGTGGAAGAGCTCGATCGCGCCTTCGGGGCCCTGCATGAAGGCGTCATGGACCGACCGCTTCACCAGCACAGCGCCCATCGGTACGGTGCCGTTCGTCAGGCCCTTCGCCGTGGTGATGATGTCGGGTGTCACCCCGAATTCCTGGGCGGCAAAGGGTGCACCCACACGACCGAAGGCGGTGATGACCTCATCGAAGATGAGAAGAATGCCGTGCCGGTCGCAGATCCGGCGCAGTCCTTCGAGGTAGCCGCGCGGCGGGATCAGCACCCCGGTCGAGCCCGCGATCGGCTCCACGATCACCGCGGCGACGGTCGAGGGGTCGTGCAGCGCCACCAGCCTCTCGAGCTCCTCCGCCAGCTCCGCGCCGTGGGCGGGCTGCCCGCGCGAGAACGCGTTGCGCTTCAGGTCGTGGGTATGCGGCAGGTGATCCACGCCGGGTAGGAGCGAGGCCGACCACATCTTTCGGTTGCTGACGATGCCGCCGACGGAGATGCCGCCGAATCCCACGCCGTGATAGGCGCGCTCCCGGCCGATGAGCTTCGTGCGCGTGGCGTCGCCCCGCGCCCGGTGGTAGGCGAGCGCGATCTTGAGCGCGGTATCGACCGATTCCGAGCCCGAGTTGGTGAAGAACACCCGATCGAGTTCCGGGGGCGCGATGTTCGCGATCGCGTTGGCGAGCTCGAACGCGGACGGGTGGGCCATCTGGAACGTCGGCGCGAAATCGAGCGTGGCGAGCTGCCGCGAGACCGCATCAGTGATCTCGGTGCGGCCGTGGCCGGCGTTGACGCACCAGAGTCCGGCAACGCCGTCGAGGACCTGCCGGCCCTCGGGCGTGAAGTAGTGCATGCCGCTCGCCCGGGCGAGCAGGCGGGGCTTCGCCTTGAACTGGCGATTCGGCGTGAAGGGCATCCAGAACGCTTCGAGCGCATCGCGCGAAAGGGTGTCGGAGGCGGCCATAAGGTGCTCGTGGTGGTGGCTGGGGCGGGCGGGAGCCCCTTATGATAAAGAAATGCCATGCGTGGAGACAAACCGCCGGGCGCGCTCGCGCACTCCGAGCCCGGCATCGTGACCCCCCGTCAATTCCTGGCGAGCGTCCCGCGCGGGCTCGCCGATCTTCTGGCGAAGGAGTTGGCAGGTTTCGGCGCGGCCGACGTGCGGGAGCGGACGACCGGAGTGGCATTCGCCGGCACGCTCGAGAGCGCGTATCGCGCCTGCCTCGAGTCGCGGCTTGCCAACCGGGTGTTTCTCGAAATCGCCCGCTTCGAGGCGGTGAGTGCCGAGGCTTTCTACGCCGCGGCGCGGGAGCTTGACTGGACCCGGCATCTGGGCTCTCGGGCGACCCTCGCCTGCGATTTCAGCGGCAGGCATCCGGCGATCACGCACAGTCACTTCGGCGCGCTGAAACTCAAGGACGCCATCGTCGACGCGTTGCGTGCTGCCACCGGCGCACGTCCCGACATCGTGTTGGATCGGCCGAGCGTGCGCGTGCATGCGCATGCCCACGGCGCGCAGATGACATTGTCGCTCGACCTCGCGGGTGAGAGTCTGCACCGCCGCGGGTATCGCGGCGCCGCGGGCGAGGCGCCGCTCAAGGAGAACGTGGCCGCCGGTGTGCTGGCGCGGGCCGGGTGGCCGGAGCTTGCGGCCGCCGGCGCCGACTTCCTCGACCCGATGTGCGGCTCCGGCACGCTGGTCATCGAGGCGGCGCTGATGGCAGCGCGCTGCGCGCCGGGATTGCGCCGCGAGTATTTCGGGTTTCTCGGCTGGCGCGGGCACGACGAGCCACTGTGGCGGCGGGTGCGCGAGCAGGCACAGGCCCGCTGTCTCGCACAAGCACAGCCAACAGCGCTCATTCGCGGACAGGATCGCGATCCGGCGGCGGTGAGGGATGCGCGCGCAAATGCCGAGCGCGCCGGCGTCGCATCGTGGGTGCAGTTTGAAGTGCGACCGCTATCGCAGGCGGTGCCGGCGCGCGCCGTCGCCGGCCTCCTCTGCACCAACCCGCCGTACGGTGTCCGCCTGCAGGACCTCGATGCGGCCCGGGCCGTTCACCGCGAGCTCGGCGAGGTGCTGCGCGAGCGATTCCAGGGCTGGCAGGCGGCCGTGCTCACGGGAGCGCCGCAGCTCGGCATGGAGCTCGGCATCCGCGCGGCGCGCACCCATACGCTGTGGAACGGCGCGATCGAATGCCGGCTGCTACGGATGACGGTCGAGGCCGCGAGCCTGCGCCGGCCGGGCACCCTCGCGCGAGAGAGCTCGCCCCTGCGTGATACACCGGGCGCGCGCATGTTTGCCAATCGCCTGGCGAAGAACCTGAAACGGCTGCGGAGCTGGGCCGACAGGGCGGGCGTCTCGTGTTACCGGTTGTACGACGCCGATATGCCGGAGTACGCGTTTGCCATCGATCTCTACCGCACCGTGGACCCCGAGGAAAGCTGGCTCTACGCGCAGGAATATGCGGCACCCGCGGATATCGAGGCGGAGGCCGTGCGGCGGCGGCGCGGCGAGGCCCTATCGAGCCTGCCGGAGGTCACGGGCGTTCCCCCCGATCGCATCAAACTGCGCACACGCCGCCGCACCCCACGCGGCGAGCAGTACCGAAAGGTTGGCGAAGAGGGGAGCTTTCATCGAGTCCTCGAAGGCGGGCTGCGGCTTCTGGTCAACTTCGACGACTACCTGGACACGGGGTTGTTTCTCGATCATCGGAGCACCCGGGCGCGGCTGCGCGAGGCGGCTGCCGGGCGACGGTTCCTGAACCTCTTTGCGTACACCGGCACGGCCACCGTATATGCGGCGGCGGGCGGCGCGCTGGCCACGACTTCCGTGGATCTCTCGCGGACGTATCTCGATTGGGCGCAGCGCAATCTCGCGCTCAACACCGGTGTCCTCGAGACGCGAGCGCACGAATTCATCCAGGCAGACTGCATGGACTGGTTGTGCGACGGCGCCCGCGCGCGCGAGCGGTACGGCCTCATCTTCCTCGACCCGCCGACCTTCTCCAACTCCAAGCGCATGCAGGGAGTGCTCGATGTCGGGCGCGACCATCCCGCCCTGATCGACGCCTGCGTCCGCCTCCTTGCTCCCGGCGGGCTGCTCGTCTTCTCCACCAACGCGCAGCGGTTCCGGCTGGACCCCGCGCTCTCGGAGCGCCATGCGATCCGCGATCTGTCCGCCGCCACCCTGCCGCGCGATTTCGAGCGCAACCCGCGGATCCACCGCTGTTTCGAGATTCGCACGGCCTGACCTTTACACCCGGCTACGCATCAGGTAGGGTCGGTGCGGATATGTTCCGGATGCCGAAAACGCGCAAGATTACCCTGAAGAAGGCCCGAGGCGGGGCTCTGGTATATCTCGCGCGCGCTTGAGTCGAGCCGGAAATCGCGAGTCAAACCAGAGGCCCCGCCGGCACCGCCGGCGGGGCCTCGTTCGTTCTGGAGTCCGTCCATGCATTCTGGTCGTTCAGCCGGCGCGGCGCCGGTGGTCGCGATCGTCGGCGCCACCGGCGCCGTAGGCGTCGAGCTCATCCGCTGTCTCGAAGAAAGGGGTTTTCCGCTCTCGGAGCTGCGCCTGTTCGCTTCGGCGCGCTCGGCGGGCAAGACGCTGCCCTATCGCGACCAGACGCTGCCCGTGCGTGAGCTCAACGAGGACAGCTTCCGCGGCGTCGATGTCGCGCTCTTCTGCGCCGGCGGCAGCATCTCCAAGCGCTTTGCGCCCCTCGCCGTGGAGCAGGGCGCGGTGGTCGTCGACAATTCCTCGGCGTTTCGCATGGACCCGGCGGTACCCCTGGTCGTGCCGGAGATCAATGCCGAGACCGTCCGCGGTCATCGCGGCATCATCGCCAACCCCAACTGCTCGACCATCATCGCCGTCACGCCGCTCTGGCCCGTGCACCGCACGAACCGCATCCGCCGCATGATCGTCTCCACATATCAGGCCGCCTCCGGCGCCGGCGCCGCCGCCATGGAGGAGTTGCGCGAGTCGACCCGCGCCTATCTCGAGGGCCGGCCGTACGAGCAGCGCATCTTGCCGCATCCCTACGCCTTCAACCTCTTCAGCCACAACACCAGGATCGACCCCGCGACCGGCTACAACGAGGAGGAGACCAAGGTCATGCGCGAGACCCACAAGATCTACGGCGATGACTCCATCCGCATCGCCGCGACCTGCGTGCGCGTGCCGGTGCTGCGCGCCCACTCGATCGCGATCAATTTCGAGTGCGAGCGCCCCATCACCCCCGAGCAGGTGCGCGACATCATGCAGACCGCGCCCGGGGTGAAGCTGGTCGATGACCCCGAGCGCAACTACTTCCCCATGCCGAAGGACGCCTCCGGCCATGACCCGATCCTGGTCGGCCGCATCCGCCGCGACGTCAGCGACCCCAGCGGCCGCTCGATCGCTCTCTTCGTCGCGGGCGATCAACTGTTGAAAGGCGCCGCGCTGAACGCGGTGCAGATCGCCGAGCTCCTTCAAGTCAAAGTAGATTGAGAGCGCATCGCAAAATGATCCTGGCCGGAAGCTGATCGCCAGGACGGCGATCCGCTAGCCTCCAGGGATGGATTTACGGCGGTCCGGCCAGGATCATTTTGCGGTGCGCTCCTACTGTTAAAGTAGATCTCTGAGCCGGTAATACAACATGGCGAGCACCAGCGCCGGCCGGCGCAGGAGCGCCCCGCCCGGAAAATCCTGGTGCGGGATGCGCGCAAAGACATCGAAGCGCTCCGCCTGCCCCGCGATCGCCTGCGCGACCAGCTTGCCGGCGATGCCGGTAAGAGCGATGCCGTGTCCTGAGAACCCTTGGAGGAAGTAAACGTTCGGCATCAAGCGCCCGAAATGCGGCGCGCGGTTGAGCGTGATATCGACAAACCCGCCCCACGAGTACTCCACCTGCACATCCGCAAGTTGCGGAAACACCGCGAGCATGCGGGCATGCGTGGCGCCCGGCGCCTCGAACGAGCCGAGGCCGGAATAGCTGACGCGGCCGCCGAAGAGCAACCGGTGATCGGCCGACCGTCTGAAGTAATCGAGCACCCAGTTCATGTCACTCACCGCGGCGTTGTTGGCGATCAGCCGCTGCGCGCACTCCGCGCCGAGCGGTTCCGTCGCGATGATGTGCGTGCCGACCGCCATGATCTTCGCGGCGAGCGCCGGTGCGGTGTTGCCGAGGTAGACGTTGCCGCAGAGCACCAGATAGCGTGCGCGAACCTCGCCCGCCGGCGTGCGAACGCGCGCGGACGTGAACCCGAGCGCGCGCGTATCCTCGTAGATGCGCACACCGGCGCGCTCCGCGGCGGCCGCGAGCCCGAGCGTGTAGTTGAGAGGATGGAGATGGCCGCCATAGGAATCGTACAGCGCGCTGATGTAGCGCCGCGTGGCCAGCGCCGCGCACACCTCATCGGTCGGCATGTAGCGCACGCTCCGGTATTGCAGCTTCTCCTGCAGCTCCGCGAGCTCGCGGCGCAGCTCCCGGTCGTGACGGGGCTTCAGCGCCGCGAGCATGTAGCCGTCGACCCAGTCGCAGTCGATGCGATGGTGCGCGATGAGCCCACGCATGAGGGCGAGCCCCTCGATCGACACATCCCAGACGGTGCGGGCGGCGCTTCGGCCAATCAGCCGCTCGAGCTTCGCCTGGCCGGAGGCCACGCCGTGGATGGCCTGGGCGCCGCTGCGACCGGAGGCGCCCCAGCCGATCCGGTGCTGCTCGAGCAGTACGACGGAATAGCCCCGCTCGGCGAGGTGCAGCGCCGCCGAGCATCCGGCGATGCCGCCGCCGACCACGCAGACGTCGCATTCCACCGAGCCGGCGAGCGCCGCCCGCTCGGGGGCGGGTCGCGCGGAGGCGGCATAGTAGGAGGCGGCATGCGCGGCCACGATGGGACTCTCGCTGGGGATTATGTAGACCGGCCGGACCGGTGCGAGCCTGAGGAGAATAGCGAGGCGACCGTGCAGGCGGCAAATTGGGCAGGGGCCCGTCGCTTGAGCGCGGCGAGCCCGCGGCTGTGGTGTAATTGCCATCTGCATGGCATCGGCGCACCCCCTCATTGGCCTTCCCGCGGACCGCCGGATGATCGGTTTGCATCCTTTTCACGCCGTGGGGGAGAAGTATGCGCGGGCAGTGCTGGATGCCGCGGGTGGGCTGCCGCTGCTGATTCCGTCGCTCGCCGAAGAGCTGGGCCTCGATGAGCTGGTGGAGCGCTTGGACGGGCTTCTCCTTACCGGCAGCCCGTCGAACGTCGAGCCGTACCATTACGAGGGTCCGCCGAGCCAGCCCGGAACGCTGCACGACCCGGCCCGCGATGCCACCACCTTGCCGCTCATTCGCAAGGCGGTGCGCGCGGGAGTGCCGGTGCTCGGTATCTGCCGGGGATTTCAGGAGGTCAACGTCGCCTTCGGCGGCAGTCTCCATCAGCGGCTGCACGAGGTTCCCGGGCATCTCGATCACCGTGACGATGAGACGCAGTCGCTCGAAGTGCAGTACGGGCCCGCGCACGAGGTGGCCCTGGAGCCGGGAGGCCTGCTGCGCTCGCTGGCCGACAGCGAGCGGGTGCGCGTCAACTCCCTGCATTCGCAGGGTATCGAGCGGCTCGGCCAGGGTCTCGCCGTCGAGGCGCGAGCCCCGGACGGACTCATCGAGGCATTCAGAGTCGAGGGCGCAGCGCGGTTCGCCCTCGCGGTGCAGTGGCACCCCGAGTGGCGGGTGATGGAAAACGCGCTGTCGCGCGCCCTATTTGCAGCTTTCGGCGCCGCGTGCCGCGCCCGCGCGAAATCCAGGTGAAAGGCAGCCGCATGGTGAGCGAGATTCGCCAGTTCTTCCGCGACCACGGCATCTCCGAGGTCGAGGCCATCATTCCCGACATGGCCGGCATTGCGCGCGGCAAGATCATGCCCGCGGAGAAGTTCGCCGAAGACGGCGGCATGCGCCTGCCGGAGAGCGTCTTCCTGCAGACCGTCACCGGAGACTACCCGCCGGAACCCGATGCGGCGATGAGCCCGGCAGAGATCGACATCGTTCTCAAGGCCGACCCGAAGACCGTGCGGCGTGTGCCGTGGGCTGCAGAGCCCACCGCGCAGGTGATCCACGACTGCTTCTACTCCGACGGCAGGCGGGTCACCATGGCGCCGCGACACGTGCTGCGCAACATCGTCGAGCTCTACGCGCAGCGGGGCTGGGAGCCGGTGGTGGCGCCGGAGCTGGAGTTCTACCTGGTCGAGCAGAACAAGGACGCCGATTATCCGTTGCGGCCGCCGGTAGGGCGCTCGGGCAGGGCGGAGCCCGGACGGCAGTCCTACAGCATCGCCGCGGTGAACGAGTTCGATCCGCTTTTCGATGACATCTACCAGTTCTGCGAGGACCAGGAGATCGAGATCGATACGCTGATCCACGAGGACGGACCGGCGCAGATGGAGATCAACCTCATCCACGGGCCGCCGCTCGACCTCGCCGACCAGGCCTTTCTCTTCAAGCGCACGGCGCGGGAGGCGGCGCTGCGCCACAAGATGTATGCCACCTTCATGGCGAAGCCGCACGCGAAGGAGCCGGGCAGCGCCATGCACATCCACCAGAGCGTGCTGGACGTCAAGACGCGGCGCAACATCTTCAGTAATCCCGACGGCACCCCGTCGCCGCTTTTCTTCGCGCACATCGGCGGGCTGCAGAAGTACCTGCCCGCGGCCATGGCGCTCTTCTGCGCCAACGTCAACTCCTATCGCCGCCTCACCCGATATCTCTCGGCGCCGATCAACGTGCACTGGGGATACGACAACCGCACGGCGGGCCTGCGCGTGCCGATGTCCGGACCGGAGGACCGCCGGGTCGAGAACCGCGTGGGCGGCGCCGACGCCAATCCCTACATCGCCATCGCGGCGTCGCTCGCCTGCGGCTACCTCGGCATGGTCGAGGGGCTGACACCCTCGGACCCCATCACCGGCAGCGCGCACGAGCTGCCCTTCGGATTGCCGCGCTCGCTCGATGAGGCGCTGCGCGAGCTGCGCCAGAGCGAGCCCCTGGTGAAGCTGCTCGGCGAGCCGTTCGTCTGCGCCTTCACCATCGTGAAGGAGGCTGAGTACGAGGTCTTCCTGCAGGTGATCAGCTCCTGGGAGCGCGAGCACCTGCTGCTGAATGTCTGATGAGACCCTGTCTGACGACAAGGCTGCTGCGCGCCATTGGCCTGGGCCTGGGCGCGCTGGAGAAGCTGACAGAGGCGGCGCGAGCGCGACCTGCAGCTTGCCACCGCCGCCAACCTTTGATCGGAATGAAGCTATGACACGCAGATCGCTGGGCATCGATGTCGGGGGCTCCTTCATCAAGGCGGGTGTGGTGGACGTCGAGGCAGGACAGCTCGTGGGAGAGCTCATCTCGGCTCCCACGCCCCAGCCCTCGACCCCTGAGGCCATGATGCCGACGATCGCCGGGCTTGCCGCGAGGCTGCCCGCGACCACAGGTCCCGTAGGGCTCGCGTTTCCGGCAGTGGTCAAGAGCGGTAGGGCGCGCACCGCTGCCAACATCGATCATGCCTGGATCGGTGCCGACGGCGCCGCCCTCATCCGGCGCACGCTCGACCGTGACGCGCTCTTCCTCAACGACGCGGATGCTGCGGGCCTGGCGGAGATGCGCCTCGGCGCCGGCCGGGGAGTGCGGGGCGCGGTCGTCATGCTGACCTTCGGCACCGGCATCGGCTCGGCGCTCTTCATCGAGGGCAGGCTCTTCCCCAATACCGAGCTCGGGCACATGGAGCTGAACGGCATGGACTCCGAGAAATACGCTTCGGCCCATGTCAAGGCCATGCTCAATCTCGATTGGCGTGCCTGGATGGACCGGGTCAACGTCTATCTCGATCGGATGCAGGCGCTCCTGTGGCCGGACCTCTTCATTCTGGGAGGCGCGATCAGCGAGCGCTTCGCCGATTTTGCGCCGCTCCTGCGCGTCGAGGCAGAAGTTCGCCCGGCGCATTTCGGCAACCAGGCGGGCGTTCTCGGCGCGGCTATGGCCGCGGCGGAAGCCAGCGCCAACGCAAGCTAGCGTCACTGTCGTGACACTCCCGCACAGCAAGCTTCCTGACGTCGGCACGACCATCTTCACGGTCATGTCGCATCGCGCGCGCGAGCTCGGCGCGCTCAATCTCGGGCAGGGCTTCCCGGACTATGACATCGACCCGCGGCTCGCGGAGCTCACGGGCGAGGCGATGCGCCAGGGCCACAACCAGTATGCGCCGATGGAAGGCGTTCCGGAGCTGCGCGAGCGGATCGCGCGTAAGCTCGCCGCGAGCTACGGGGGCGAATTCGATCCGCGCTCGCAGATCACGGTTACCCTTGGTGCCACCGAGGCGATCTACTCCGCCGTCCAGGCGGTGGTGGGAGCGGGTGAGGAGGCCATCGCCTTCGACCCCGCATACGACTCTTACGAGCCGGCGGTCCGGCTCGCGGGCGGGCGATGCATTCGCCTGCCGCTGCTGCCTCCGGATTTCCGTTATGACTGGGATCGGGTGCGCGCCGCCGTCAATTCACGCACGCGGTTGATCCTGTTCAACACGCCGCACAACCCGGCCTGCACGGCGGCGACGGCGGTCGACCTCGCTCAGCTGGCCGCGATCATCCGGGGGCGCGACATCGTCGTGCTTTCCGACGAGGTCTACGAGCACGTGCTCTTCGATGGCCGGGCACATGCTTCGGTGCTGTCGCACCCGGAGCTGCGGCAGAGGAGCTTCGCGATCTTCTCCTTCGGCAAGACGCTCCACGCCACGGGTCTGCGCGTCGGCTACTGTGCCGCGACGCCGGCGCTCACGGGCGAGCTGCGCAAGGTCCATCAGTTCAACACGTTCAGCATCGCGAATCCGCTGCAGCAGGCCATCGCGAAGTATCTGGCGGAACGGCCGCAGACCGGGCGGGAGCTGCCGGCCTTCTTCCAGGCCAAGCGCGACCGGCTGCGCGCGGCGCTGGCCGGCTCCGGATTCGACCTGCCGCCAGCCCACGGCACCTTCTTCCAGCTTCTCGACTTCAGCCGGCTGCTGCCGCCCGGCGATGTCGCGTTCGCGGAGCGTGCGTTGACCGAGGCGCGGGTGGCGACGATCCCGCTCTCGCCCTTTTATGCCGAGCCGCCGCAGCTCTCGGTCGTGCGGCTTTGCATCGCCAAGCGGGATAACACGCTCGATGAGGCGTCGGCGCGTCTGGCCGGCCTCGCGGCGCAGCTGAGCCGGGCGGGAGCATGAGACCTCGATGAAGAAATCCACCCGAGTCAATCATCCGCTGCCGGTCGAGCTCGCCGCCGACAACCACCCGGTGGTGGCTCCGATCTACCAGAGCGTCAAGTTCGAATTCGACACGCTGCAAGAGACCGAGCGGTATCTGCGCGGCGAGCGGCCCGGATTCTTCTACACCCGCACTTCCAACCCCACCACCCGGCAGCTCGAGCTGCTGCTCGCGGAGCTGCAGGGCCGGGAAGAGTGTCTGGTGACCGCCTCGGGTGTTGGCGCCGTCGCGCAGACGCTGCTCGCGCTCACCAAGCAGGGAGATCACATCCTCTGCTTCGTCGAGACCTACAACCCGACACGTTATCTCATCCGCCGCCTCCTCGGCCGCTTCGGTGTCACGCATGCCATGCTGTCGATCGAGGACATCTCTGGTATCCAGCGCGCGTTGGCCGCGCATCCGACACGGCTCGTGTGGTTCGAGAGCCCGACCAACCCGGTGACCAAGGTTGCCGACATTGCGGCGATCACGCGTCTCGCAAAAGCGGCCGGTGCCCTCGTCGCAATGGACAATACCTTCGCGGGCTTCCATCAGCACGGCGAGTACGACATCGACGTGTTCGTGCACAGCCTGACCAAGTACGCTTCCGGCGCGGGTGATGTGCTCGGCGGCGCGGTGATAGGACGGAGCGAGCTGATCCGTTCCCTGCGGACGGATTTCGGCGTGCTCGGCGGGACGCTCGATCCGCACGCGGCGTACCTCATCTTGAGGGGGCTCAAGACTTACTTCGTCCGCTACAAGGCTCAGTCAGCGAGCGCGCAGCGCATCGCCGAGCTCCTCGCTTCCCACCCCGCGGTGGCACGCGTGCACTACCCGGGGCTGCCGGCACACCCGCAGCACGCCCTGGCGCGTGCGCAGATGAAGGACTTCGGCACCATTGTGAGCTTCGATCTCAAAGGCGGCCTCGAGGCGAGCGGCCGGTTCGCCGATGCGTTGCAGCTCTTCGCCATGGCGGCGAGTCTCGGCTCCACCGAGTCGCTGCTGGTCACGGCGCAGATGATGGGCGGCCGCGATCTCACCGCCGATCAGCAAGCGGCCTCGGCGGTCACCGCAGGCACGGTGCGCCTCTCGATCGGGCTCGAGGACATCGATGACCTTGTGGAGGATGTGACTCAGGCGCTCAACGCCTGAAGATCCACGCCAGTACCGAGAGCACCAGGCTGACGATCAGCAAGGTCGTGATCGGGAAGAAGAACTTGAAGTGCGGCCGGTCGATGACGATGTCGCCCGGCAGGTGAAGGAGCGGCAGCCGGCGCACCCACGGCCAGAGAAGCCCGAGGACGATGAGAACGGTGCCGAGGACTACCAGGAGGCGATTCATGAGGCTGGATTCTACCCGCTTGCGACCCGAACGCGGTGCGGGTGGTAGGGCAGAACCTCGAGCACCTCGCCGTCCAACAGCCGCCGCTGCACCTGCCGCCAGAATCTCGCGGTGAAGACCTCTCCGTGCGTGCGCAGGAGCGCCGCGCGCTGCGCGGCATCGAAGGCGATGAAATTGACGAAGGTCTCCGGGAAGACATCGTGCTCACCGACGTAGAACCAGGGCTCGCCGCGCATCTCGTCCTCGGGATTGTCCGGCTGCGGCACATCGCGGAAATGGCAATCCGTCACCAGGGAAAGCTCGTCGTAGTCGTAGAAGATAACGCGCCCATGGCGGGTGACGCCGAAGTTCTTCAGCAGCAGGTCGCCGGGAAAGATGTTGGTATGGGCGAGGTCGCGGATGCACTGCCCGTATTCGAGCGCCACCTGCTCGGCGGCGGCCGCGGAGGCGGCCCGCAGGTAGAGGTTGAGCGGGGTCATGCGCCGCTCGATGTACATATGGTCGAAGACCAGATGCTCTCCGGCCTCGCGCACGGTGAGTGAGGCTTCGGCGAGCAGCTCCTCGCGCAGCTCCGGGGCGAAGAGCGCCTTCGGGAAACGCAGCCGTCGAAACTCCTGCGCATCCACCAGCCGGCCGGCGCGGTCATGGCGGAAGACGAGCCGGTACTTCGCCATGACTTCTTCCCGCAGCACGCTCTTCGGGTAGGGGAAGCGGTCGCGGATCACCTTGAAGACCACATCGAAGGAGGGCAGGGTGAAGCACACCATGACGAGGCCCCGCTCCCCGGGAGCGTGGATGAAGCGATCCGGCGTGCCGGCGAGATGGCGCATGATCTCGCGGTAACGCTCCGTCTTGCCCTGCCGGGCGCGCCCGAGCACGGTGAAGAGCTCGCTCACGGGCTTCTTCGGCACGAGGGACTTGAGGAAGACCACGGCTTCCGCTACGTGCTCGAGGTCCACGTGGAAATACGAGCGCGAGAAGCTGAAGACGATGCTGACATCGCTCTCCGCGAGCATCACCGCATCGACCAGCATGCCGGCGTCGGAGTTTTTCAGGGCTATGACGAGCGGCAGGAGGAAGTTGCGTCCGATCAGCCGCCCGACCACGTACGCGCGGGAGATCTGGTAGAAAACCGGCCGGATCACCTCGACCCGCTGCACGGCCCGCTGCTCGCCGCGCGCCGCGAGATGCGCCCGCACCTCGGTGATCACGTGGCGGATGCTGTTGTCGAGGTCCTTCCACGGGGAGTGGAAGCGCACGTCGCCGAGCAGGCCTTCGAAGAGGAGAGCGAGCGAGCCGTGATTGATGTACGTGTTGGTGGTAACCGTGGAGGTCACGTGCGCGAGCGGATCGAGGTCGGTCGCGACGAACTCGATGTCCGGGGCCACGCCCACCGTGCCGAAGAGCCGCCGGCTGATCGAGCTGAAGAAGGTCTTGGTGAACTCCGCATCCGGCAGGCCCGCGATGCGCCCGGCGAACTCGGCGCGGATGCGCGTCCAGAGGTCTCGATCCTGCGCCTGATCGCCGAGCATCGCCCTGAGCTCCGCGACGGTGCGGGCGACGAAGCGGTCGTAGAGCTCGATGCGCTCGACGGCATCGCGCTGGCTGGCTTTCCAATCCCGGGTATCGAAACGCACGGGCGCACGCCGGGTGATCGTCCGGTACTCCGCGTTGTATTCCACGAACGCGCCGGCGATGCGGCGAGCGGCGAGCGGAGCGGTCTCAGTCAAAATCGGTCGGCAGCTCGGGGTGCAGCTGATGTTGGTAGAGCCGCTCGATCTGCGAGGCGAGGACGCGGCCGGTGGAGAGCTCGGGGAGCGCCTGCACCGGAAAGAACTGCACGGCGTCGGTCTCGTTGCTCACCGCGGGGGCGCCGCCGGTCCGCTCGCAGAGGAAGAACAGCTTGTAGATGTGGTGGATGCCGGGCGGGTGGGGGTGGCGGCGCTTGTCCACCAGCGCCGCCAGCTTCACCGCCCGGGCGTGGTAGCCCGACTCCTCGAGGATCTCGCGCACTACGGCCCCGGAAGGGGAATCGTTGATGTCGACCCAACCGCCGGGCAGGGTCCACTTGCCATCCGAGCGCTCCCGGACGAGAAGCACGCGGCCGTCCTCGAATATGCCGCCGCGGACGTCCACCTTCGGCGTCGTGTAGCCTTCCTCCCCCTGCCAGAATCCCTTTGCCTGGGCGACGGGGACATCGAGCTCGGTGGAGAGGATGGAGGCGACGAGCTCCGTGAGCTGGGTATAGCGTTCCTTATCGAACGGGTCCTTGGTGAAGGCCAGCCCGTTTTGAGCGACCGCCTGCACTTTGCGGGCCCAGTCGAGAAGGGTCACTGTGCTGCCGTTCGCGGGGCCTCAGCTACAAAGTATTTTCCGGGAACGCCGTGAATACATCCAGGTAGGCTGCCGCAAAAACTTTCCGCGCTCTCGCTGTCCTGCTTCGCGCGGAAAGCCGGGGATTTGCCTCCTGGCAAATCCCGCTCGGCGCATGCGCTGAGCCCTGTTTTTGAGGCTCCCGGAAAATACTTTGTAGCCGATGCCCCGCTCTTTCATGGCCGGACGTCTTTCAAATGTTACGGATCAGGGCATCGCCGAAGGCGGACGTGGGGACTTCGGTGGCGCCTTCCATCAGGCGGGCGAAGTCGTAGGTGACGACCTTCTGGGCGATGGTCCTGTCCATCGCGCGGATGATGGCATCGGCGGCCTCCGCCCAGCCCAGGTAGCGGAACATCATCTCGCCGGAGAGCAGGAGGGAGCCCGGATTCACTTTGTCGAGGTTGGCGTACTTCGGGGCCGTGCCGTGGGTGGCCTCGAAGACCGCGTGGCCGGTAATGTAGTTGATGTTGCCGCCGGGCGCGATGCCGATGCCGCCGACCTGGGCGGCGAGCGCATCCGACACATAATCGCCATTGAGATTGCACGTCGCGATGACGTCGAACTCATCGGGCCGGGTCAGCACCTGCTGCAGGGTGATATCGGCGATCGCGTCCTTGATGATGATCTTGCCGGCGCGCTTCGCGTCGTCCATTTCCGCGTTGGCGGCTTTCTCGCCGGAGGCGGCCTTGGTGCGCTCCCACTGCTCCCAGGTGTAGGTCGCGCCGCCGAATTCGCCCTCGGCCAGCCGGTAGCCCCAGTTGCGGAACGCGCCCTCGGTGAACTTCTGGATGTTGCCCTTGTGAACCAGGGTGAGGCTGCGGCGCTTGTTGGCCACCGCGTACTGGATGGCGGCGCGGATCAGGCGCTCCGAGCCGTCCTTCGACACCGGCTTGAGGCCAATGCCGGAGCTTTCCGGGAAGCGGATCTTGGCGTAGGCCTTGGGGAAGTGCTGCTTGAAGAGCGCGAGGAACTCACGGTTCTCGGGCGTGCCGGCCTCGAACTCGATGCCGGCATAGATGTCCTCGGTGTTCTCGCGGAAGATCACCATGTCCACTTTCTCGGGGTGCTTCACCGGGGAGGGCACGCCCTTGAACCAGCGCACCGGGCGCAGGCAGACGTAGAGGTCGAGCAGCTGGCGCAGCGCCACGTTGAGCGAGCGGATGCCACCCCCGACCGGGGTGGTGAGGGGACCCTTGATCGAGACCAGGTAATCGCGGCAGGCGGTCACGGTCTCATCCGGGAGCCAGCTGTTGAACTGGCGGTTCGCCTTCTCTCCGGCGAAGACCTCCATCCAGTGGATCTTGCGGCGGCCGCCGTAGGCCTTCTGCACCGCCGCGTCCATCACGCGCACGCTCGCGCGCCAGATGTCCGGACCCGTGCCGTCGCCCTCGATGAAGGGGATGATGGGATTGTCGGGGACGACGAGCTTGCCGTTGCGCAGGGTGATCTTCGCACCCTGGACGGGAGGGGTGACGGACAGGGATGCGGCGGTGGACATTGCGGGGGCTCCTCGCGGGGATTTCAACCGGCCGCGTGAGCAGGAGCGCCTGAGGCCGGGCAGGGAATGCTAGCACAGGTGGTTCGGCGGGCCGTGCCGCTGGCCATGGCGGCGCGCTCGCTCGAGCGCGGCTTGCGCAGCGCGAAGCGAATGAGTGTGCGAAACTTGCACGGATGTACAACGCGACCGAAAGCGGCGCCCCGCAGCCGGCTGCCAAATCCTCCCTGCTACGCAAGCTTCTCGCGGTGCGCCCGGTGCAGTCGCGGGATCTCGCCGGGGGGGAGCGTCTCAGGCAGACCTTGGGCGCCTGGTCGCTCATGTCGATCGGCATCGGCGCGACCATCGGCACGGGTGTGTTCGTGCTCACCGGCACGGTGGCGGCCAATCAGTCGGGACCGGCCATCACACTGTCGCTCCTCATCGCCGCCTTCGGCAGCACGCTTGCGGCGCTCTGCTACGCGGAGTTCGCCGCCTTTCTGCCGGTGCCGGGCAGCGCCTACAGTTATACGTACGCCACCCTGGGCGAGGCGATCGCCTGGTTCATCGGCTGGAATCTGCTGCTCGAGTACGGCATATCGGCCTCGGCGGTCGCGGTGAGCTGGTCGGGGTATGTGGTGAACCTGCTCGCCGATGCTCACATCCATCTGCCGGCGATCCTCGTCAACGCGCCGTTGCAGGATAATGCGGCCGGTCACCTGGTCGCGACCGGCGCCCTCATCAATCTGCCCGCGGTGCTCATCATCGCGGCGATGAGCTGCTTCTGCTATGTCGGCATCAGGGAGACGGCGCGCGCCACCAACTTCATGGTGGCCGTGAAGGTGGGAGTCATCGTGATCTTCGTGGTGGCGGGCCTGAAGTTCATGAATATGGGCAACTGGCATCCCTACATTCCGCCCAACACGGGGACTTTCGGCCACTTCGGCTGGACGGGGGTGATGCAGGGCGCAGGGATCATCTTTTTCTCGTACGTGGGGTTTGATACCGCATCGACCACGGCGCTCGAGGCGCGCAACCCACAGCGCGACCTGCCGATCGGCATCATCGGCACGCTGGTCGTCTCCACGGTGCTGTACGTGGCAGTGGCCGCCGTGGTCACGGGCATGGTGCCGTATTTCAAGTTGAACGACCCCCAGCCGATCGCGGTCGCTCTCGATGCGCACCCAGTGCTCTCATGGCTCAGTGTGTTTCTGAAAATCGGCATCATCGCCGGCATGACATCGGTGATCCTGACTTCGCTCCTCGGGCAGCCGCGCATCCTGCTCTCCATGGCCGACGACGGGCTGCTGCCGCCGGCGATGAGCCGCTGTCATCCCCGCTTCAAGACCCCGCACGTGTCGACCGCGGTGACGGGCGTCGGAGCGGCGCTGATCGCCGCGGTGTTTCCGCTCGAAGTCCTGGCGGATCTGATCTCCATCGGGATCCTGCTGGCCTTTGCGGTGGTTTGCATCGGAGTGCTGGTGATGCGCCACACCCGGCCCGATGTCCACCGCCCCTTCCGCGTTCCCGCGGCCTGGCTGCTCTGCCCGCTGGGAGCGCTCGTTTGCGCGGGCATGACCTACTTCCTGTCGAATGCCACCTGGATCCGGCTGGTCCTCTGGACCGTGCTAGGCGGGGCGATCTACGCTTTTTACGGATTCAGGCACAGCAAGCTGCGGAAATGAGCGGCGGTGGCAGGATCGGCGGGGAGGGTGAGCACGCCCGCGCCGACGAGTCGGCTGCCGGCGTGAGCACTCAGCCGCCCGCAGCGGAAGGCTTCTGGATGCCGGCGGAATACGAGCCGCACGAGGCAACCTGGCTCCTCTGGCCGGCGCGTCGCGACAACTGGCGCGAGCGCGCCCGCCCGGCGCAGGCGGCCTTCGCGCAGGTCGCATCGGCCATCCGGCGCTTCGAGTGCGTGCATGTCGGCGCGCTGCCGGCTCTCGTGGCCGAAGCCCGCGCGATGTTGCCGCAGGACATCGACGTCCACGGCATGGACTACGACGACTGTTGGATGCGGGATGTCGGCCCCACCTTCGTGGTGAGCGAGCGGCCGCAGACGATTCGCGCCGTGCACTGGCGTTTCAACGCCTGGGGCGGTCTCTACCATCCCTTCGATCGCGACGAGCGCGTCCCCCTGCAGGTGCTGGCTCACTCATCCGCGCTGCCGATGCGGGATCGCTATCGCGCCCCGGTCATCCTCGAGGGTGGCGCCATTCATGTGGACGGCGAGGGGGCGGCGCTTCTGACCGAGGAGTGCGCGCTGGATCCGAACCGCAATCCCGGCCTGACGCACGGGCAGTTGGAGGCCGTGCTGCGCGATTACCTCGGCGTCAGTCATGTCATCTGGCTGGGCAAGGGCGTCTTCAACGACGAGACCCGCGGCCACATCGACAATCTCGCCTGCTTCGCCGGACCGGGCAAGGTATGCCTCGCGTGGACGGATGACCGGAGCGATCCCCAGTACGCGATCTCACTCGATGCCTGGGAGCGCCTGAGCGAGGCGCGCGATGCGCGGGGCCGGAGGCTGGACGTCTTCAAGCTGCCGATGCCTGGCCCGCTCTACATGAGCGAGGAGGAGGCGCGGGGACTCGTGCCGAGTGCGTCCATGAAGCCGCGTCGCCCAGGCGACCGCCTGGCGGCGAGTTATGTCAACTTCTATTTTGCCAACAGCGCGATCATCATGCCGCTGCTCGATCCGCGCACGGATGAGAGCGCCGCAGCGGTTCTGAGGGAGGCTTGCCCCGGGCGCCGCATCGTCGGCGTCCCCGCGCGCGAGATACTCCTCGGCGGCGGCGGCATCCACTGCATCACGCAGCAGATGCCGTGTTTTTCATTGGCTCGAAGTCGCCTGCGGCGCGTCGAGCAGCCAGCCCCGTGACTTTATCCGCCTCGGCGGCAAAGGAGCGGCCTTTGCCGGCTTACTCACTTGCTGTTGAAAGTCGCTTCGCTCAGTCCCAGCGGCTATCATCGCTCACCCCGCGATTCTCTCGGCTACATCGAGCCAGGCGCGCTGCGCGCGGCGGTAGTGACCGGGGGCGATGCGCGCCTGATCCAGGAGCTCCCGCGCCACCCTGCGGGCCTCGTCCCTTTGTCCCTGGGTGTCGAGGAGCTGCGCGTACCGAACGGACGCTTCCGCGCCCGGAAAGGAGTTGGCGAGGCTTCGATACTGCTCGAGCGCCTGCGCCACGCTGCCTTCGCCCTCGAGCGCGCGTGCGTAGAGAAGGTGGCCTTCGGGAGAGCGGAAATCCGGATTGTGCCGGAAGATCTCGTCGAGCGTGCCGCGCGCCGCGGCCGCGGCACCGCTGCCGAATTGCGCGCGCGCGAGGCCCAGCATCAGGTTGGGATCGTGCACGTAGAGCCCGGTGAGCGTCTGGTGGTATTGCTCGATTCCCTCCTCGTAGCGGCCGTGGCGCACAAGCTCGTCGGCATAACGTTGCCGGGCGGCGACGTTGCCCGCGAGGCGCGCCTCGTTCTCGAAGCGGCGCAGATCTGCGAACGGATCGACCGCGTGCTTCAAGCCTCGGGCGGTGCGCTGCGCGGTGCGGCTGCGAAAGAGGTCGGGGATGATTTCGACGGCCACGTACACCAGGGGGCCGATGCCCGGAAGAAGCAGCAGTACCCAGACCCAGAGCCAGTTGCGCCCGGTCTTGATGCAGTGGACGATCAGCGCCGCCTGGATGGCATATGAGAGGATGAGAAAAAGCATCGGCGTATCGTAACGCATCTTGTCGCGGCGGCCGTTGCCTGGTCTCGCCTGCCGCCCGATGCGATATGCTCGATGCCATGGGGTGGTCACGATCGGTCAAACGCCACCGCGAAGTGCCGGCTTCGCGCATGCGGGTCTCATGGGTTCTTGTGTGGCTCGCTTGTCCAGTGATGGCGGTCGCGCACCAGGCCGCTGCGCCGCAGCCTCGGGCGACAGCCGCGGCACCCCCTGGCGCGACGGCGCCGCACCGGCTGCGGATCGGACTCGTGCTCTCGGGCGGCGGCGCGCGCGGCATTGCGCACGTAGGCGTGCTCGAGGTGCTCGAGAAGCTGCACGTGCCGATCGATGCCATCGCCGGCACCAGCATGGGCGCCGTGGTCGGCGGTCTGTACTCGAGCGGCCTGTCGCCGGAGCAGATCGAGGCGACCGTCCGATCCATGGACTGGCAGGAGGCGTTTCGCGACCGCCCGCCGCGCGAGGATCTGACGTTGCGGCGCAAGCAGGAGGATGAGAATTTCCTGGTCAAGTTCCCGATCGGCATCAAGAACGGCCGGCCCGTGCTGCCGAAGGGGCTCATCCAGGGACAGAGCCTCACGGAGATGCTGCGCCGCCTGACACTGCCCGTCGCGCGAATCACGAACTTCAATGACCTGCCGACGCCGTTTCGAGCCGTGGCGACCGACCTCGAGACCGGCCAGGAGGTCGTCATGGGCTCCGGCGATCTCACCAGCGCGATGCGCGCCAGCCTGTCAGCGCCCGGCGTGTTTGCTCCCGTGGAGCGGGGCGGGCGGCTGCTGGTCGATGGCGGAGTATCCGACAACGTACCGGTGGACGTGGCGCGCGCAATGGGCGTCGATGTGGTGATCGTCGTGGATGTCGGCTACCCGCTGTTGCCGCGCAACAAGATGACCAGCGTCACGGCGATCTCCAGCCAGATGCTGGCGATCCTGATGCGGCGCAAATCCGCGCAGGAGCTCGCGCTGCTCGGCCCCCACGACATTCTCATCCGCCCGGCGCTCGGCGACACCTCGTCGTTTGACTTCGGCAACGTCAACCCGCTGCTCGGGGTCGGTGCAGCCGCGGCGTGGCAGATGCGCAACCGCCTGGCGGCGCTCTCGGTCAGCCCCGAACGGTACGCGGCTTACCAGAAGCGGCGCGCGTCGCTGCGCCGGCCGCCGCCGCGCATCCACTTCGTCAAGGTGCAGACGGGCTCGGAGGCCTACTCGCAGCCGATCGAGGAGCTGTTCCACGACATGATCGGCAAGCAGCTCGATCCCGATGCCGTGGGCCGGCGGATCACCACGCTCTACGGCGAAGGCGGCCTCGATACCCTGGATTATCGCCTGGTGCGCCAGGACGATGAGTACGGACTGCTGCTCGATGCGCGCGGCAACTCCATAGGTCCCAACTACGTGCGCTTCGGCCTGAGCCTGCAGGACGATTTCGAGGGCGATTCGTACTACGATCTGGCTGCGCGCTACGTGGTGTCCGATATCACGCGCACGGGCGGCGAGTGGGTCACCGATGCGCAGATCGGCCAGACGTCGCTCCTGTCGACGGAGGTGTTCCTGCCGCTGTCGCACTTCTCCGGCTGGTTCGTCATGCCGCACACCTCGGTGAAGGATCGCAACCTGCCGTTTTTCATCGGGCAGGCCGAGCGTGCGCAGTATCGCGTGGACACCTTCGATTACGGCCTCGACTTCGGCAAGCAGTTCGGCAACTGGGGCGAGATCCGCACCGGCGTCTACCGCGAGGAGGACAAGTCCCGCCTCATGATCGGTGATCCGGACGACTCGCAACTCCCCTTCCCGCCACATCAGATCTTCGGCTCGCGCACGTACTTCGCGCGCTTCACCTACGACACCCTGGACGACATCAACTTTCCGCATTTCGGCGAGCAGGCGATGCTGCAGTGGAGCGGCGAGCGCAACGTCGTCGGTGGAGCGCCGAACCTGAACCAGGTGACCTTCAACTTTCTCGCTGCCCATACCTGGCGGGATCGCAATACCCTGTCGCTATCGCTGTCGGGCGGCAGCGACCTCGATCGTCCGACGGACCTGTTGATGGAGTTTCCGCTCGGCGGCTTTCTCGACCTCTCAGGGATGAAGCAGTACTCCCTGTGGGGGCCGCATTACGGCATCGGCCGACTGCTCTTCTATCGGAAAGTCGACCGTGGCGGGCCGGGGTACTTCGACGTGCCGATATACCTCGGCATGTCGCTGGAGGCGGGCAACGTGTGGCAGAACATGAGTGACGCCAAATTTACCAACCTGCACAAGGATGCGAGCCTGTTCCTGGGGCTCGATACGTTCCTCGGGCCGGTGTACCTCGGCAGCGGATTCGACGATCACGGCAATCAGGCGTTCTACCTGTTCCTTGGCCGGACGTTCTGAAATCGCGCCTACAAGCCGCGGCTTTCGGCCAGATTCTCGACTTTGTCGAAAACGAGCGAAGGCCGGTCGCCCGCGCGCGAGTACTGGTGGCGGCGGCTCATTTCCGCGAGCGCGGCGTCGCGCTCATCGGGGGAGGGGTACCAGTGGGTGCGGTGCCACTCCGGGCCGAGGATCTTGCGGAACGGATCACCGGGCGGAAGGCTGACGCGGATGCCGTAGGGGCACTGCCGCTCGACGGGCGGCGCTCTCAAGTTCTGTAGCTGGCTGATACCCATAGCGGGTGGGAAGCTTAAGGTCGGCGAGGAGGGGGCGCAAGCTCGCCGCGGCTCCAGGCCATTGACGCGGCGTCCGGATTCCGAGCGCTTGAGTTGCGGCTCCGCGGTCCCCACACTGAGCGTATCGCCGCCGCAGAGATCTTTGCCATGGTCCCCCTTCGCAAGAAGACCACGATGCCCGCCGCCGCGGAAGCGCCGCCCGGCCGCAGCACGCCGCTCGAGGTGCCGCCGGTGCATCACGTCAACGGCCATCGCATCGTGCCGCCGTATCCGGCCGGGCTGCGCGAGGCGGTGCTCGGACTCGGGTGCTTCTGGGGCGCGGAGCGCCTCTTCTGGCAGCTTCCCGGCGTCTACTCGACGGCGGCTGGTTACGCCGGCGGCTTTACGCCGAATCCAACATACGAGGAAGTTTGCACCGGCCTGACCGGTCACGCGGAAGTGGTCCGCGTCGCCTACGATCCCGAGAAGATCGACTACGAGGGTCTGCTCAAGGCGTTCTGGGAAGCGCACGATCCCACGCAGGGCATGCGCCAGGGCAATGACGTCGGCACGCAATATCGCTCCGTCATCTTCGTCACTGACGCCAAACAGCGTCAGGTCGCAGAGGAGTCCAGGCGCGCCTACCAGATCCGACTCGCCGCCGCGGGCAAGGGTGCGATCACGACGGAAGTGCGCGAAGGGCCGCAGTTCTACTACGCCGAGGATTATCACCAGCAGTACCTGGCGAAGAATCCCGACGGATATTGCGGGCTCGAGGGCTGCGGGGTGCCCTTCAAAGTTGCGGAGTTACAGACGGGGGAGAAGGCGTAGCCTACGGGAAGATCCGATTTCTCTCGTAGAGACAATGGGTTATGGATGTTCTAGCCGAAGACCCTGCGCTTTTCTGCAGGAAAACGCCGGCTGATTTCGGCGTTGAAGTCTACCGAAAGTCTACCTCGCCCTTTTTTTGTGACGCAGTTACGTCGCGCCGCCTCAACATGCGGCCGCGTGTGCCGATAGCGCTCTCGACTTTCACATAATCGAGGATCCGGCAATGCCGCTCAGCGTCAACGTTGCCCTGCTCGGCCAGCAAGGGGTCGGCAACCTTAGCGGCACTCAGCAGAGCGCTGCAGTCCAGTTGAGTGTCCCCGCAGTCAATTCGCCAGCCTCACCGAATGAGGCGCCCTACGGGCTCGGCTTCAGTCGTGGATTGCTTAGCGCTGTCTTCCAGGCCATCAGCCAGGTACGGACCGATCTGGGCACCGCTGCCGCCGGGGGCCGCGCGAGCCCGGCGACCGCTACATCGGCGGTGAGTAGCGCGGGCAGCCTTGGGGCCGCGTGCGGCACCGGCTCCTCTGTTGGGGCTGCATCGAGTACTTCCGGCTCGAGCGCCGCGGCGTCGTCCGCAGGCGACTCGGATCGGAGCGGGTCGAGCGCGGCGTTCGATCAAGCACTGACACAGTTCCTTTCTGCGCTGTTCGACGCGCTGTCGGTCGTTCTACAGCAGGCCGTCAACGCACAGTCGACCTCGACAGACAGTCCAGCCACAGCGGTTGGCGACAGCACTTGCGCCAGCCCCGCGAGCGCCCTCTCCTCGGGGCTGACCCAGCTCGCCCAGGGGTTGCCCTCGCCGGTGTCTTCGGCGAGCGGTGGGACGGGTGCCTCGGCGACAGGATCCGCGGACTCGAGCGCCGCCACGAGTCCATCAGCAACCACGTCACCGAGCTCCGCGACACCTGTGACCACGACGCCCGTCACGAGCACGCCGGTCGTTACAGCGAGCCCCGCGAGCAGCACGCCCTCCAGCAGTGTCGTCTCGAGCACCACCTCATTGAGTGGCGGCACTGCAGCCCCGAGCCTGCAGAGTGCGCTACAGACGCTGCAGGCCGACTTCGCGGCGATGCTGCAATCCGTCGGTGTCAATACGGACGCCTCTGAGAGCTCCGGCAGCGGCTCGGGCGCCTCCGCCACCGGTGTTACGGAAGCCACGAGCGGCAATGCGAGCAGCAGCGTCACGGCGGCGTTGCAGAACTTCCTGCAGCAACTGAATCAGGCGCTGAACCATGGCGGCCAAACCTACAGTCGTCATAACGGTCACGGCCGCGGCCATCACCACGGCGCGCAGCCGCTGCAGACCTCGGTCGCGGCGAGCGCGGGAACGGCATCGGGCTCCACTGTCTGGGGTGGCACCTCAGCGGATGGCGATGTCGCGAGCAGTTCGAACAGCAGCGGTGGTGCAACCAACGATACTGGCGACAGCTCGTCCGCCTCCGCTGCGTCGCCGGCCCCGGCTAGCGCCGCCAACTCGGGGAGCAGTGGGCAGAACATCGAGATCGGTATCTTTATCGATGTAACCGCCTAGGCGCGGGGCCTGCACCGTCACGTCGTTTCCCGCGCAGCCCCCAGAGTGCCGTACGCGAAGGCGCTCTGAGCTCCTTCGCCGCGGGGCGGGCCCCGCAAAGTCTCTGCCTCGGGCTTGTCCATTCGCCTCGAGCCCCAGCTCGGCACGCTTCGTGCTGAGCAGACGTCCAAGCCTCCCCTGAAAGGGGCAATCGAGCGACCCATGGCCGCCGGTTTCGCGCCGGTGGGGTGGGTGATGACAATCAACTGTTGCGAGGCATCTAGTCATGAAAATCTTTGGCTGCGGACCTGGCATGCCCGCGCGCAGCGGCGGCATCTCTGCGGAGGGAATCTTTCGGTCTCGTGTAAGAGCTGTCGCGAGTTGGCGGCATATCCGCTCGGGAGTTGGCGCCGGCGCCGTCGGATTGCTCGCTCTCGCCCTGGCGGCCTGTGGCGGCGGGGGTGGAGGCGGCGGCGGGACGAGCGGAGGAGGCTCGCCGCCACCGCCACCGCCACCGCCGACGACGTATTCGATTGGCGGCTCGGTGAGCGGGCTCAGCGGGACGGGACTCGTCCTCCAGGACAATGGCGGTGACAACCTCTCCATCACCGCGAATGGCGCGTTCACGTTCGCCACCAAAATCAATTCCGGAAGCACCTACAGCGTCACCGTCCTGACGCAACCGACCGGTCAAAGCTGCACGGTGGCGAACCCGAGTGGCACGGCCAGTGCGAACGTCACCAACGTCGCGGTGACTTGCACGAGCTCGACCTCGGCTGCAGTCGGGAAATTCGCGTACACGGCGAACTATGGCGACTATACGATCTCCGCCTACACGATCAACGCGAGCACGGGCCAGCTCACGTCGGCCGGGGGCCCGTACACGGACGGCAACGGCAGCTCCGGGGGGCCGGCGGCGGTATCCCTGGCGCCGAATGGCAAGTGGGCGTACTCCGCGACCAACAATGGACTGACGATCTACGCCTACGCGATCAATCAGACCAGTGGAGCGCTCACGCTGATAGGTACCTACAATACGGGATTCACAAAGGGCTCCAGCTATCCGGACATCGCCGTTGACTCGCAGAGCGCGCATCTTTACCTGGCCAGCGCGGGCGATAACAAGGTGGCGGGATTTTCGATCGACCAGTCGAGCGGCGCACTCACGCTCCTGGGTGACTACACCGCGGGAGCCGGCGCGAGCGCAATCCCCGCATTCAGCCCCAACGGCAAATTCCTCTATGTGATGGACAGCTCCGCCAATGCCGTTTCCGGCTACACGATCGGCAGCGGCGGCACTCTCACCCCGATGGCGAGCACTTTCCCGACGGGAACGGGGCCAACGTGGATCAGCTTCACCCCGGACGGCAACTTCGCCTACGTGGCTGACACGGGTGAAGATGCGATCTCGGCCTACTCGGTGAATGCGACGACCGGCGTCCTCACGCCGCTCTCGACCCCGACGTTCACCACGGATGAGCATCCCGAGGATTTGACGATCGATGCGAGCGGCACGCATCTGTATGCGCCCGTGGCCAACTCGACGACCCCAGGTGCCGTGGAAGCGTTCACGATAAATACAACCAACGGGACGCTTACATTGGTGGGCAGCACCCCCGCCGGCGTCACTCCTTTGTTCCTGGACATCGACCCGACAGCCCCCTACGCGTATGTCGCGAGCAAAGACGGCGCAGAGGTGTATGGATACTCGATCAACTCGAGCACGGGCGCGCTCACGGCGCTCCCGAAGAGCCCCTATAGCACCGGCGCAAACAGCCAGCCGCAGTTCATCACAATCGACCCGAGCGGCAAATATGGTTACACCGCCAACGAGAACTCGGCGAACATATCCGAATTTCAGGTGAGCAGCACGGGCGATCTGGTTCCGGTCCCGGGCGCGGCGACGATTCCGGCGGGCTCGCACCCGATCTTCGTCTCGATCTCACCGGAGGCTCCCGGTATCCGCGACTGATCAATAGCCAGTGAATGAGCGGCCCAGGCCATCGCCCTGGGCCGCTTTTTTTTTCGCAGGCCAAATCTCCGGGGGCCGCCAGCGCCTTCGCGACGGCCAAAAGCCCTATACTTCCAAGTCGCCTCGCGACGCAGGCAGTGCCGGGGCGAGACCGTGTCCGTCTCGATGCCAAACGAAGGTGCGCAATGAAGGCACGACCTCCAGTCCTTGCCCTGTTGATTCTCGTCGCGATCGCCCCGGCTCGGCAGGCGCTGGGCGCACCGCGGGTCCCGCCCGGCGGCGAGTTCGTGCCGGTGCACGCCCGCCACGGCATGGTGGCGAGCAGCAATGCCCTGGCCTCCGAAGCCGGTGTCGAGGTGATGAAGGAAGGCGGCAACGCGATCGACGCCGCGGTGGCCACAGGTTTCGCGCTCGCCGTGGTGCATCCGCAGGCGGGCAACCTGGGCGGCGGCGGCTTCATGCTCATCCGGCTGCGCGACGGTGCGACCCACTTCGTCGATTTTCGCGAGGCGGCGCCGGGCAGGGCCACGGCAACGATGTACCAGGACGCCTCGGGCAAGGTGATCCCGGGCTTGAGCAGGGTGGGCTACAAATCGATCGGTGTACCGGGCTCGGTGAAGGGACTGGTGTATGCCGAGCGGCACTTCGGCAAGCTGGGACTGGCGCGCGTGATGGCGCCGGCCATCCGCTTCGCACGCAATGGGTATGCGCTGAGCTTCGGCGATGCGCGGCTGATGGATCGCGACTCCCACCTCAGCGAGTTTCCGGACTCCCGGCGCATCTTCCAGAATGACGGCAAGGGCTGGCATGAGGGCGATATCTTCCGGCAGCCGGAGCTCGCGCGTACGCTCGAGCGCATCGAGCGGGACCCGGACACCTTCTACACCGGGACGATGGCGCGGCAGCTCGCTGACTACATCCAGAAGGGCGGTGGCCTCATCAGCGCCAAGGACCTGGCCGACTACCGGGTGATCGATCGCAAGCCGGTGACCGGGACCTACCGTGGCCTCACCATCATCAGCTCGCCGCCGCCTTCCTCCGGCGGCATCGTGCTCGTCGAGCTGTTGAATATCCTGGAAGGCTATAACCTCAAGGCCGCGGGCCTCGACTCGGCCGCCTCGATCCATCTGATCACCGAGGCCTACCGCCGCGCCTTCTTCGATCGTGCGGAGTTCATGGGCGACCCGGCCTACACGGATTCGCCGATGATGCTGCTCCTCGACAAGCGCTACGCCGCGGCCTGGCGCAGCTCCATCCAGCCACAGGCGGCGAGCCCGTCGCTGTCACTCGAGCGACCCACGATCTTCCCGCAACTCACGCGCTATGCGGCGGCGCATCCGGTCCTTAAGCCGGCGCCGGAATCCCGTGAGACCACCCACTACTCGGTGGTCGATTCGCAAGGCAATGCGGTTGCCGTGACCACGACCCTCAATGCCTGGTACGGCTCGGGAGTGACCGCGGGACATCTCGGTTTCCTCCTCAACGATGAGATGGACGACTTCGCCGCCAAGATCGGCGTGCCCAACATGTTCGGTGTGCTCCAGGGATCGGCCAACGCCGTCGGGCCCGGAAAGCGGCCGCTCTCCTCCATGGACCCCACCATGGTGCTGAAGAACGGCAAGCTCTGGTTGGTCCTCGGGAGCCCCGGCGGCCCGACGATCATCACGACCGTGGCCAATATCCTGATCGACGTCGCGGACTATGGCCTGAACATCCAACAGGCGGTCGCGGCGCCGCGCTTCCACCAGCAGTGGATGCCGGATGAGCTCTTCGTGGAGCCGGACCGGTTCTCGCCCGATACGGTGCAGCTCCTTGCGGCGCACGGCTACCGCATCGTCTATGGCGACCGCGGCGATGCCGAGTGCATCGAGGTCGACCCCGCCAGCGGCGAGCTCCTCGGGGCGAGCGATCCGCGCAGCGAGAACGCCCGGGCCGTGGGGTACTGAGTGCGTATAATCGGGCCGGGAGACAAGGACCTTGCGTATTCTGCTGATGGCCCTGATCTCGCTGCATGCGCTTGCCGGGGTGTTCTGGGCCGGCTCGACCCTCACGCTGACCCATACCTCGTCCTCGCATAAGATCACGCCGGAGCTGTTTCGCGCGCAGATGTCCGCCGCCGTGCTGACGATCGCCGCCGGCGCGGCGCTTTGGGGCATTGCGATCCGCGCCGCTCACGGACCGATGGTGAACACTTTGGGCGTAGGGGCGCTCTGCGCCATCGTGGCGGCGATCGTGCAGATCGGCATGCGCAAGTGGCCTCTGACGGCGCAGCGGATCGCCGCAGTGTTGCTTTCCGCCACGGTGATCTGTATGGTCATCTCACCCTACGTCACCTGACACGATAGGTGCCTCCATGCCCGGAGTGCGGGGTCGACGCTACCTCGTCATTCTCGCGATTCTGGCGGGGCTCGTGGGGTTGTATGCCGCGGTAGGCTTCCTCCTCGTCCCGCGGTTGACGCGGGCGGAGCTGGTGCGGCTCACCGCCCGGGACTTCGGCAGAACCCTCTCGATCGGGGACGTGCGCTTCAATCCCTTCACCTGGACGCTTCAGGTGATGGATTTCTCGCTTCCGGATGCCGACGGCCGGCCGATGATCTCCTTCGGGCGCCTCGAGGTCGCGCTGGGGATCTCGAGCGTGTGGCGTCTCGCGCCGAGCGTGAGCGACATCGTCATCGACAATCCCCGTGTCATGGTGGTGATCAGGCGCGACGGCACGCTCAATCTCGCGGCTCTGGAGAAGCCGTTCGCGCAGCGGGCGAAAGCCAAAGCCCAGCCGCGCTCCAAACCCTTCAAGTTATTCGTCGAGCGGCTCGCAGTCGATAACGGCAGTGCGACCTACGAAGATGACTCGCGGCCCGCACCCTTCCACCTCGACCTCGCTCCCGTCGCCTTCGAGCTTGTGAGCTTCAGCACCGCGGGTGGCACTGCCGGGAGCTATCACCTCACGGCCGTCATCGGTCAGAGTGGCCGGCTGGACTGGACCGGGACGATTCGCGCCGCGCCGCTTTCCCTCCACGGCACGCTGAAGCTCGAGGGATTGAGTGCACCCACCGTGGGAAGGTATCTCGGCGCCGCTCTGCCGGCGGAGGTCTCCCGCGGGACGATCGCCCTCCTGGGCGGCTTTGCTATCGACAGCGAGCCCGGTGCGACTCCAGGTGTCAGGATGACCATCGACGTGCCGCAGGCGCAGGTCACCGGGCTGGGTGTGAGGCCGCGGCAGGCGACCTCGGACTACGTGCAGCTCAACCGCTTCACGCTCGGCAATGTCCACATCGACCTCGAGCAACGCTCCATTCGCGTGGGCGAGATCTCACTCGCCGGCGGCGATGTCAGAGGCTGGCTCGATCGCGCCGGGCGGCTCAATCTGCTCGAGCTCCTCGGCAACTCCGCCGGCAAGTCGACGGCTCCCACGGCTCCGCCGAAGGGCGCGACGACGGGCGTCACTCGCGCCCCCGTCTGGCGAATCGCCGCTCCTGACATACGTGTCGAGGACACGCGGGTGTCGCTCCAGGACCGCGGAGTCAAGCCGCCCGCCAACCTGACCCTCGGCCCGCTCTCGGCCCGGATCAGCGGCTACGACAGCTCGCCGCACAGTCGGATTTCCGTCTCCCTGCAATCGGCCGTCAACGGCAAGGGCTTGCTGCGCCTGTCGGCCACCGGGACCCTCCAGCCCGAAGCGCTGAGCGCGAAACTGGAGCTGACTCGCATCGACTTGAGAGCGCTCCAACCCTACTTCAACAAGTACACCGCGCTCACCCTGGCAAGTGGCTCGCTCGGCAGCACGCTCGAATTCGGCCGGCGCGCCGACGGACAGCTCAGCGTTGCAGGCCGGATCGACATTGCCCAACTGCGCACGGTGGACGACGATCTCAAGCTGGATTTCGTCAAGTGGCAGGCCCTGCATATCGTCGGCTTCCGGTACGTCTCGAGCCCCGCGAGCCTGCATATCGAGCGCATCATAGCGGTGGCACCCTACGCACGCGTCGTCATCGGTGCCGACCACACCTTCAACGTGTCGGAAGCTCTGCATCCGCGCGGTTTCCATCCGCAGCCCGTCACCGCGAAGAGCGCCCAGGCGAAGGCCGCTGCGGCCGCCGCGCCGCCGCCTGCCGCTTCGCGCTCCGCGCGCGCATCGCTGCCGATGACCATCGGCCTGGTGCGCATCGCGAACGGCACCGCCGATTACGCCGATTTCTCGATGCAACCTGACTTCGCGACCGGTATCCAGGACCTGCACGGCACGATCAAGGGCCTCTCGTCCGACCCGGCCTCGCGAGCCACGGTCGATCTGAAGGGAAAGGTGGGTCCCCACGCGCCCGTCAACGTCAGCGGCGTGGTCAATCTCCTTTCCGCCTCGACCTACACCGACATCAAGATGAGCTTCCGCGGTCTCGAGCTGACGCAGATGACGCCTTATGCCGTGCGCTTCGCGGGCTACAAGATCGCCAGCGGCACGCTCGATGCCGACATGACCTACAAAGTCGACCACGGTCGGCTCGATGCCGACCACCGCATCGTCATCAATCAGTTGCAGCTCGGCGAGCGAGTCGCGAGCCCGCACGCGATCAAGCTGCCGCTGCGGCTTGCCGTGGCGTTGCTCAAGGACCGCAATGGCGTCATCCGGCTCGGACTTCCGGTCACGGGCAGTCTCAATGATCCGCAGTTCAGCCTGGGACCCCTCATCGGCAAGGCGCTCCTCAACGTGCTGACGAAGGCGGTCACCGCGCCCTTCGCCATGCTGGGACGGCTTTTTGGCGGCGGGTCGGACATGAACCGCATCGACTTCGCGCCGGGAAGCGCGACCCTGCTGCCGGCCGCCCGGGGCCAGGTGGCGGCACTCGCCAAGGCGCTCGCGCAGCGGCCGCAATTGCAGTTGCAAGTGCCGGCGGTGTTCGCCCCCGATGTCGACCGGCCGGCGCTTGCGCAGCGGCAGTTGCGGCATGAGCTGCTCGCCCTCGCGCGCAGCAGTGCGGCTACCCGCGGCAGCCACGTTCCGACCACGCCGGTGGGTCGGGAAGTGCTCGAGCTTCCGGCAGAGCACTATCGCTTGCTGCGCACCGCCTACCAGAACACCCTCGGGCCCAAGGCGCCGCTTCCCCCCGCTGCTCAGAAGGTGCCGCCCTTCGAGCCTGCGATCGTGCAATTGCAATCGACGTTGCTCAAACGGATGCAGGTGTCCGACGCCGACCTCAACGGGCTCGCTGAGCGTCGCGCGCAGGCGATCCGCTCGGCCATTCTCTCGGCCGGAGGGGTCGCGGCGGGACGGGTCGGCGTTACGGCGGCGGCGGGGCAGCACGCGGCCGCCGGCAAAGTCGTGGTCACGCTCAGTCTAAAATAGACCGCGGCGCACGGCTGCGGCCGGGCATGCGGCTGGCTTCCATAGCCGCCGCTCCTGCTTTACAGCGAACGAGGAACAGTGATGCATCGACGTGGTTTTTTGCGCGCAAGCGGCTCCACCATGGTGGGATTCGCGCCTTGGCCGTGGGCGTTCAACCGCCGCAAGGTGCCCGCGGCACCCGCCAAGGGCGTAACGCTCCTGGGCAAGCCTGCACCCTTCAGCTATGCGAATCTCAAGGGGCTCGCGCGGTCGATGGCCATCGGGCCGTACGAAGAGCACTTCAAGCCGCTGCCGCCGGCGCTGCAGCACCTCAGCTGGGATCAGTGGGAGTCGATCGTCTGCAGGCCCAATCGGGCGCTCTGGTATGGGGAGGATCTCTTCTTCCGCATCCGCTTCGATCATCTCGGCTTCAGCTTCTCCAAGCCCGTGCGCTTGTATGTCGTGGAGAGCGGTCAGTCGCGGGAGATCCTGTTCGACCCGACTCTGTTCGACTACGGCAGGTCGGGACTGAAGCCCGCGGACCTGCCGAAGGATCTCGGCTTCTCCGGCTTCAACGTGCTCTTTCACACCGACTGGGCGACTGATCGGGCGGTGTTTCAGGGCGCGTCCTACTTTCGCGCGGTGGACGCGGACGGACAGTACGGCATGTCGCAGCGCGGTCTCGCGATCGACACCGGCATGTCACAGCCGGAGGAGTTTCCCAAGTTCGTCGCGTTCCATCTCGAGAAGCCGGCGCAGGAGTCGACGCTGCTCACGCTCTACGCGCTGCTCGACTCGCCGAGCGTGGCGGGCGCGTATCGGTTCATCATCGATGTCGCCAGCACCCTGGTGATGGACGTCGATGCGGCCCTCTATCCGCGCAGGGAAATCCAGCGCCTCGGCGTCGCCCCCTGCACCAGCATGTTCCTGGTGGGCGAGAACGATCATCGGGTGGACGATGACTGGCGGCCGCAGATCCACGACTCCGACGGGCTGCAGATGCATACCGGCGCGGGCGAGTGGATCTGGCGCCCGCTCGTCAATCCGAGCGTGGTGCGTGTGAATACCTACGTGGACGAGAATCCGGGCGGCTTCGGGCTGATGCAGCGGGAGCGGCGCTTTTCGCAGTACCAGGACGACGGCGTCTTCTACAACCGGCGGCCTGACTGCTGGGTGCAGCCGAAGGCCCCCTGGGGCAAGGGTGGAGTGATGCTCGTCGAGATTCCAACGAGCGATGAGACGATGGACAACATCGTGGCGTTCTGGAACCCGGCGGACAAGACCGAGCCGGGACGCGAGTATCTCTACGGCTACCGTCTGTACTGGTCGCGTAGTAATCCGTTCAAGTCCCATCTCGCGCAGGTGCGTGCGACGCGCGATGGCATCGGCGGTGTGGTCGGCCAAAAGCGCACCCACTTCTCCTGGCGCTTCGTCATCGATTTCGTGGGCGGCGACCTGAAGATGCTGGGACCCGACGCGAAGGTGGTGCCGGTCATCGCCGCCTCGCGCGGAGGCGTGGAGATCACATCCGCGCGACCGCTGCTGCCGATCAATGGCTGGCGCGCGATGTTCGATCTCGTGCCGGATGACAGCGATCAGCCGATCGACCTGAGGCTCTACCTGTCCCTGGACGGGCAAGCATTGACCGAGACCTGGATGTATCAGTACGCTCCGCCGCCACTGGCCGAGCGTCAGCAGTATCTATAGCAGGAGTCAACGCGGAACCCTGTCGGCGCGTTTATGTCAACAGCAGGTAACGAAGCCGGCAAAAGCCGCCTTTTGCCGGCGGGATCCCTCCAAGGGAATGGGCTGGCTGCTATCAACGAGGTTGCGATGAGCCTCCTCCGGATTGTGTCCCGATTGGCTTCGGCCGCAGCGGCGACGAGCCTCCTTGCCGCCGTGCCCGGCTTGGCTGCCGCCCAGGACAGCGTCGCGGCCGTGTGGGTGCCCAAGCATGTCGACTTCATCTACCAGGGCTTCACGGCCCATTACTCCTGCGATGGGCTGCGGGACCAGATCAGGGCGATGCTGGAGAAGCTCGGCGCGGAGGATCTCAAGGTTATCGAGTATGGCTGCGTAAGACCGTACGGCCCCACATCGTTCCCCGGCGTCCGGGTGAACATGCGGGTGCTGGTGCCGGCTTCCTCCGCGGATGCCGCCAAGGCCAAGGACGTGGGCACTCCCGTGCAAGCGCGCTGGAAGGAGGCCGTGCTGATGCCGGTCAATGCGTCGTTCGATGAGGAAGGCAACTGCGAGCTGATCGAGCAGTTCAAGGAGACGTTCCTGCCGCTCTTCACCACCCGTAAGATCGACTATGGATCGACCTGCGTCCCGCATCAGCTCACCCTGGGGACCCACCTGAGCGCCGAGGTGCTGATGCCAGCGCCCAAGGCGGCTCGCAACAGCTCTTGAGGGGGTGCAAGCATGAGCCTCTCCCGGTTCGTCTCGCGTTTGGTTGTCGCAGCAGCGGCTACGACCGTCCTTGCCGCGGTGCCCGCCTTGGCTGCGGCTCAGGATAGCGTGGCGGCCGTATGGGTGCCGAAGAAGCTCGAGTTCGTCTATCAGGGCTTTGGCACCCGCTACTCGTGCGATGGGCTGCGGGCCGAGATCAGGTCGATGCTGCGCAAGCTCGGCGCGCAAGCCCTCGAGGTCCGGGAGATGCCCTGTTCCACAGGGGCGGGCGTACCGTCACCTTACCCCAGCATTTGGGTCAAGATGCGGGTGCTCGTGCCGGCTTCCTCGGCGGAGGCTGCCAAGGCTGAGAGCGCCGGCGCTCCCCTGCGGGCGCACTGGCAGAAGGTGGTGTTGCTGCGGTCTAGCCTGCACGACGCGGGCAACTGCCAGCTGATGGAGCAGTTCAAGCAGAGACTCCTGCCGCTCTTCACCACCCGGAACATCAAGTACTCGGCGGACTGTGTTCCGTACCAGCCCAACCTGGACGCTCACCTGAGCGCCGAGGTGCTGATGCCGCCCAAAGGAGCCGACGGCTCCTCGGGCTGACTGGGACCTATGCCTGCGCGCGGGCGCGCCGTACCCCGTGCGCATCGATATCGGGCAGGAAACCGGCGAGCAGCCCGATCAACGGCAGGAACGCGCAGATCTCGTACACGAGATTGATGCCGAAGGAATCGGCAACTTGGCCGAGAACCGCGGCGCCGATGCCGCCCATGCCGAAGGCGAAGCCGAAGAACAGGCCCGCCACCGTGCCGGTGCGGCCAGGCAGCAGCTCCTGCGCGTAGACGATGATCGCCGGGAAAGCCGAGGCGAGGATCACGCCGATCGGAACCGTCAGCAGTGCCGTCCAGAGCAGGTTCGCGTGCGGCAGGAGCAGGGTGAATGGCAACACCCCGACGATCGAGCCCCAGATCACGTACTTGCGTCCGATGCGGTCTCCCACCGGTCCCCCAAGGATCGTGCCGAGCGCCACTGAGCCGAGGAACACGAACAGGTAGACCTGCGAGGCCTGCACGGATACGTGGAAGCGGCTGATCAGATAGAACGTGTAGTAGCTGGTGAGGCTCGCCAGGTAGAAGTACTTCGAGAAGATGAGCGCGAGCAGCACGCTGATGGCGACGGTCACTTCCTTGCGGGTCGGAGTGGCATCCGTGGGGCCGGTGTCCGTGGCGCGCGGCTTGAGGCGCGCTATCCCGTGGCGCTTGTACCAGTGGCCTACGTTGAAGAGTACGAAAATGCCGACAAGAGCGGCGCAGGAGAACCAGAGGACACTCGACTGGCCGTGCGGCAGGACGACGAAGGCGGCGAGCAGCGGCCCGATGGAGGTGCCGAAGTTGCCACCGACCTGGAACACCGACTGCGCGAGACCGTGGCGCCCACCCGAGGCCATGCGCGCGACGCGCGAGGATTCCGGGTGGAACACCGAGGAGCCGGTGCCGATCAGGGCGGCCGCGAGCAGCAGCAGCGCATAGACGCGTGCAGAGGCGAGGAGGGCCAGTCCCAGCAGGGTGAATCCCATGCCGGCGGCGAGCGAATAAGGACGCGGCTTGCTGTCCGTGTACCGCCCGATCATCGGCTGCAGCAGCGAGGCGGTGACCTGGTAGGTGAAGGTGAGGATGCCGATCTGACCGAAGGTCAGGGCGTAGGAGGTCTTCAGCATCGGATACAGCGCCGGCAGCAGCGACTGCATCATGTCGTTCAGCAAATGGCAGAAGCTGATCGCGGCCAGCACCGAGAAGGCGGTGCGGCCGGCGGCGCCTGCCCGGCTCATTGCTGCCGCATCGCTCAAGTGCGCCTCCCGGGGTTTCCCGGGATATCACTCTGCCGGATTGTCGCGGAGAATCCCATCTCTCCTTCGGCGCAGTACGCGCCGGCGGATGGGATACGGGCTGGGAGGCGGCCCGGGTCGGGCGCCTCACCAGCCAGGGAGGCGCTTAGTTTGGATTATGCGGATTCGGAGGTCCGCCCGGGTTGCTGTCCTGCAGCGGGAACGCCTGCGCCGGAGGCCCGTTCGGCTTGGCGGCCGCGGCGGGAGCTGCGGCGGAGCTCGCCATGGACGAGCCCGGCTCGAGGCCAACCCCCTGCAACACGGCAGTCTGGAAGCGGCGCGCGGCATAGTCATCGGTATGCACCGCCCCTGAGATGATCTGGGAGGCCATCAGTCCCGGGTGTTGATAGAGCGCGGCGTCAGAGGAATCGTCGATCGTCAGCGCAGCGCCCGCAAGGGCGAGTCCGGCGAAGATGCCTCGCGTGTGTGCGTACGAGTACACCCCCGCATTGAAGGCCTGGTCGGTTGCCGCGGACGCCTCGCGACCCACCGGTCCTGCCGCTACGGAGACGTCACCGCCCAGCGTCAGCTTGCCGCCCGTGATGCCTTCGATGCCTTTCCGTGAGGTGAAGACGAGCACGAGATCCGTCTTCTGCACGCCCCACTGGAAGCCAAAGCTGCCGCCTGTCAGGGTGATGAAGATGGGACTGGAGAAATGACCGCTGGCGTCGCGGACGACCAGCACGCCGTGCCCACGCGCGCCGCCCAGGAAGAAGGCGACTTTGGTGAAGTCGGGAATTACCGCAATGCCGTAGGCGCGTATGAGCAGCCGGTCGGGTATGCCCTGATCGCGCGAGTTGCGGATGTCGTTGAGAACCTGTGTGGCGAGGAGGAGGCGCCCTTCCTGCAGTGCTTGCGCGTGCGCCGCGACGGCCGTGAACGCGAGAGCAGCGCCGGCGAGAGTCGTTAGAAACCGAGTACGGGTACGCATGCCTGTGATCCCCTCTGCCGCCGTCGGGAACCGACAAGCCGGAGCCGGCGGCGGCGAACGCACCAAGCTTACCGCATATCGGCAGCGCGAAGTGAGTCTGCGCCGATGAACGGGCTTCACATCCCGTTCAGGCGGCGTTCAGATCGCGCCGGCAGTTGGAGGAATTCGCGCGCGAGAGGAAATCACTGTAGACGAGCGGTTCAGCTTGCGTTCACCGCCGCGAGCCGCTCGAGCGGCTCGCCGGTCAGGCGGAAGATCGTCCACTCATCCATGGGCACCGCGCCGAGTCCGCGGTAGAAGCCGATGGAGGGCTCGTTCCAGTTGAGCACCGCCCACTCGAGCCGGGCGCAGTGTCGCTGCACCGCCGTGCGCGCGAGGTAACCGAGGAGTCGCTTGCCGATGCCGCGGCCGCGCGCCTCCGGGCGCACGTAGAGATCCTCCAGGTAGAGTCCCGGGCGGCCCTTGAACGTCGAGAAGTTGTGGAAGAAGAGCGCGAAGCCCACCGGCTTGCCCGCGCTGCAGGCGAACACGACTTCGGCGTAGCGGCGTTCGCCGAAGAGCGACTCACTCAGCTCCACCTCCGAAGCTGACACCTGGTGCTCGAGGCGCTCGTAGCGCGCGAGCTCGCGGATGAATTCCAGCACCAGGGAGACGTCGTCGCGGCCTGCCGGACGGATCGTGATCGTGTCGCTCATTTTGGGCTGGTGTTGGCTCGGGTAAGCTTACGCGATGCTCTGCAGTCCCTGCGCGATGCCGCCGGCGCTCGCCAGCAGCGCCTCGAAGAGATCCCGATCGCTGCGGCCACCGGCGCGCCAGCGCTCGAGCAGGTCCACCTGCATCAGGTTCATCGGATCGATGTAGGGATTGCGCAGCCGGATGGAGCGCTGCAGCGTCGGCTCGCCGTCGAGCAGATTCGTGCTGCCCTTCAACCACAGGACGCGCTCCTGTGCCCGGGCGTACTCGGCGCGAATGTCGGCGGAGAATCGCCGCAACGGCTCCGGCACGAGCGCGTCATAGGCCGCCGCGATCTCGAGGTCGGCGCGCGCGAGCATGGCCTCCACGTCATCGACGAGGCTGCGCAGGAAAAACCACTCCGAATACGCCGCCCGCACGCGAACAGCCCCGTGCCGCTCGATGGCCGCGGCGAGTCCCGTGCCCGCCCCGTACCAGCCGGGGAGCATGTGACGCGTCTGCGTCCATGCGAACACCCACGGCACCGGCGGGAGACCCTCGATGCTGCGGCTGTGCTCGCGGTGCGCCGGGCGCGAGCCCACCTGCATCCGCTCGATCACATCGATCGGCGTCACCGCGCGGAAGTAGTCGTGGAATTCGCTGTCGCCGTAGACGAGGCGCCGGTAGGCCTCGCGGCTTGCCTCGGCCAGTGTCGCGGCGCACTCGAGGTGCGCAGTGGCGTCGTCTCCTGAGGCATTCGGGTTGCCGGCGATGGATCTCAGTGACGCCGCGCCGGGCTCCTGCGCCGTGGCTGCCCGGGCCGCCGGGGTCGCGAGGCTCAGCGCGTTGAAGGCGCGCTCCAGGGTTCTCATCGCGATCGGCCGCAGGCCGTAACCCTGTTTGACCGTCTCGCCCTGCTCGCGCAGCCGCAGAGTCCCGTTGAGGGTGCCCGCCGGGGCCGAGCTCACCAGCGCATCGATCCGGCCGCCGCCGCGGGCGATGCTGCCGCCGCGCGCATGAAACACCAGGTACTTCTCACCCGCGGCCGCGGGTAACAGCGCGAGCGCGCGCTGCGCCTGATGGATGGCATACCGCGACGCGCACAGCCCACCCTCCTTGTTGCTGTCGGAGTAGCCGATCAACACGCATTGGCGCCGCTCGTGAGCCTCGAGATGCCGCCGGTACACCGGCTCGGCGAGGAGCTCGCGCATCGTTTCGCCGCAGCGCTCGAGCGCTTCCAGGGACTCGAATTGCGGCGCGATGTCCAGCGCAACCTGGCCGGTACGCTTGTCATAGACGGACGCCCAGCGAGCGAGCGTCAGGGCAGCGAGGACGTCGTCCGCGCCCCGTGCCCCGCTCACTATGAAATAACCGACGGCGGCCGGTCCGTAGCGGTGTCTCGCCTGGGCAAACGCCTCGAAGACGGCGAGGTTGCGCTTGCCGAGAGCATCGAGATCGACACACGGTCCCGCGTCTTTCGCGAGGATTTCCGCCAGGAGGCGCCGGCGCTCGGCGCTCGGTCGCCCGAGCCATGCGGGCTCGTCATTGCCGCGCGCGATGATCTCGTGGAGCACACTCGCGTGCTGGCGCACATCGAGGGTCGCCAGGTGAAAGCCGAAGGTGTCGATGCGGCGCAGCAGCCGGCGAATGTAGAAGAGCCCGGCGTTGACACCCTTGTTGGCGAGGAGACTCGCCGCAATGAGCTTCACGTCGTCGCGGAACTGTCGCGCGTTCTCGTAGCCGTTGGCGCGTCCTTCGTAGGCGAGGCGCAGCCGCTCGCCGATCTGGGCGAGGAAGACGCGATAGGGCATGCGATCGTGGCGGGCGGGCGTCATGCTGCGCGCGCTCGGCGCCAGCGTCATGTAATCCTCCAGCCGTTGGGTCAGCTCGGCGGAGACCGCGACGCGGCCGGCGCTCTGCGAGAGGCGTTCGGAGAGCCTGCGGCAGTCCTCGAAGTAGCTGTTGAGAATCACCTGCTGCTGCCGGGCGAGGGTCTCGCGAATGGTCTTGGCGTGCACGTCCGGATTGCCGTCCATGTCGCCGCCGACCCAGGAGCCGAAGCTCAGGATGGCCGGCAGCTCGATGGCGTCGGCGGGAACGCGGTAGTGCTTCTCGAGCGCCTGCGCGATCTCCTCGTAGAAGGCGGGCACCACGCGGTAGAGGATCTCGATGAGGTAGAAGAGGACCTGCTCGCGCTCATCCCCCACGGTCAACCGCTCGCGCGGCAGCTCCTCGGTCTGCCAGGCGGTGGTCAGCTCGACCCGGATGCTGCTCCAGAGATTGCGCGTATCCTGCGGCGTCAGCATCGGATCGAGCCGGTCGAGCAGGTGCTGGGCCACCCGCTGCTGCTTGCGCAGCAGCGTGCGGCGGGTCGACTCCATGGAATGCGCAGCGAACACGGGCTCGATGCGCAGGCTGCCGAGGAGCGTCACGACCTCCTCGAAGCGCAAACCACGGCCTTTCAGGGTGGCGATCGCGTCTTCCACGCCTGACGGCTGCGGGCGACCGCTGTCCTGGCGGAAGTACGTGCGGCGGCGGCGGATGCGGTGCACTTTCTCCGCGAGGTTCACGGCCTGGAACCACATGGAGAAGGCATGCACGAGGTCGCGGGCGAGCGGCGGCGGCCGGTCGCTGACGGAGGCGGTGAGCTCGAGACGCGCCTGCTCGTCCCCGTTGCGGCGGCGGATGGCGGTCTGGCGGTCGAGCTCCACCAGCTCGTAGAGCTGCAGGCCGCCCTGCTCGAGCAGAATCTCCCCCACCAGCGTGCCGAGCGCGTGCACGTCCTCGCGCAGGGCCTCGTGCTTGGGGGGAAAGTGGATGTCGCTGCGGTTCACGGAAGCGGCGGATGGTAGCAGGCCTACCCGGCCAGGAGGACGGACTCGGCGCGCTCGAGTTCCTCCGGCTGGCCGTAAAGCACCACGACATCGCCGTCCCGCAGCACCGCATCGCCGGCCGGCTCGCGCCCCAATATTCCGTGGCGACGGATGCCGGTGAAGGTCACGCCGACACCCCGGCTGCGCACGTCCCGCAGCGTTCGTCCCACCGCCCACGCCCCGGGCGGCACGACCACGGACTTGATCTCTTCGCGGTACTCGTGGCTCTCATCGAGCGGCCGCGCATCGCCGCGGCGGATGATGTTTCTCAGGATGGAGTAGCGGTGGCTGCGGATATCGCCCATCGTGCGAACGACGCGCGACACCGGAACGTGCAGCAATATCAACACGTGCGAGACGAGCATCAGACTGGCCTCGAACGTCTCCGGCACCACATCGGTCGCGCCCGCTTCCTGCAGCTCCTTGATTCGGCCGTCATCCTGCGTGCGCACCAGCACGGGCACATCGGGTCGCAGCCGGCGGATGCTGCGCAGGATGCCGACGGAGGTCGCCGGGTTCGAGAAGCTGATGACGACGACAGTCGCCGTGTCGAGCCCCGCCTTGGCGAGGATGGCCTCATCCGCGGAATCGCCGAAGATGACCGGGTCGCCGGCCTGGCGCGCCGCGGCGATGCGCGCCGGGTCGAGATCGAGCGCGATGTACTCGAAGCCCTGTGATTCCAGCACGCGCGCCACGTTCTGTCCGACGCGTCCGAAGCCGCAGAGAATCACGTGGTCGCGCCGCCCGATCTCACCCGTCGCGGCGCTCTCGCGCTCGAAAGCGGTGCGCGGCGGCCCGGACTCGCGCAGCAGCAGGCGCGCGATCCGCTTGTTGTTGTTGAGAATCAGCGGACTCAGGACCATGGAGAGTACGATCGCCACGATCAACGGCTGGCCGAAGCTCTCCGGGATGAGGCCCGTCGCGAGCGCGATCGTGCCGAGCGCCACACCGAACTCGCCGCCGATCGAGATGACGATCCCGGTGCGCAGCGCCTTGAATCGCGAGCCGGTGAAGGGGCGGCTCACAAGCGCGGCCACCGCGGTCTTGAGCACGATGATGGCGGCGAGCCAGTAGAGGACCGCGCCGAGCTCCCCGCCGAGGAGGCGCACGTCGAGAAGCATTCCGACCGAGATGAAGAAGAGCCCGAGGAGGATGTCGCGGAACGGGCGGATCACCGAATCGATCTGATGCCGGTACTCGGTCTCGGCGAGCATCATGCCGGCGAGAAAGGCGCCGAGGCCGGGCGAGAGCCGCGCAAGGCTCGACACCCAGGCCGCGGCCAGTACCACGAGGAGCACGGCGAGAGTGAACAGCTCGCGCAGGCGGCTGTGGGCCATCTCGTGAAACAGCGGCCGCAGCAGCCAGCGGCCCGCGGCGAGCACCGCCGCGACCGCGAGCACGCCGCCGCCCACCGCCTCGAAGCCGGCGACAAGCTCGAAGCGGCCGGGCCCAGCGGTGAGGGCGGAGGCCAGCGCGAGGAAGGGAACGAACGCCAGGTCCTGGAAAAGAAGGATGCTGAAGGCGAGCCGTCCATGGGTGCGGTTGAGCTCGGCACGCTCGGTGAGCTGGTGCAGGAGGATGGCCGTCGAGCTCATGGCGAGCGTGCCGCCGACCACGACCGCCGCCGGCCAGGGAATGCCGCCGAGCCGCGCCAGCCCGGCGAACACCGCGGCAGTCGCGGCGACCTGGGCGCTGCCGAGCCCGAATACCTCGCGCCGCATGGCGATGAGGCGCGGCAAGGCGAACTCGAGGCCGAGCGTGAAGAGAAGAAAGACGACGCCGAGCTCGGCGAGGAGGCGCGTCGTCGCGGTGCTCGCCACGACCGCGAGCGCATGGGGACCGAGCGCCAGTCCGACGATGAGATAGGCGATGCTCGTTGGCAGCCCGAGCCGCCGCGCCACGGTGACGAGGAGCACCGCGGCCGCAAGGAGGATCAGAACCTGGCTGAGCGGCTGCATGGGCGTATTTTATGTGCTGCCCACGCGCGCGCTCGGCCTCCTGGGCCGAAAGCAGCAAATGAATAAGCCGCCCGTTTCCTGGGGCGCCTCTTCCGGCGCCGGCGGGTCTCAGAGGGCCGCTCCCTGGGCGGCGAGATCAGATCCCGTTAGAGGGTTGGCCTCATCACAGGGATATGTAGTTGTACGGGGGCTGCCGGTGCAGGGAGGGTACGGCCTGCGCCAACAGGGGATCCTCGAGATCCTTATTCTGGACGGGGGGCATCGGTTGCCGTCCCTCCAGCATCTCGAGCAGCATCTCTCTCGCCCGCGCGACGCGGCTCTTGATCGTTCCCACCGCGCATCCGCAGATCTCGGCGGCCTCCTCATAGGAAAAGCCGCTCACGCTCACCAGGATGAGGGCGGTCCGCTGACCCGGCGACAGGGAGGCGAGCGCGCGATTCAAGTCACGCAGCTCGAGCTTGCCGTCGTGGTCCGGCGGCACGCTGGGCTCCGGAAGCAGCTCGATGTCGATGCCGTGCGCCTCGAATTTGCTGCGCCGCAGCTGCGAGTAATGCTCGTTGCGCACGATGGTGAACAGCCACGCCTTGAGGTTGGTCCCCGGCTTGAAGCGCTGGATGTTGTTGATCGCGCGCATCAGTGCTTCCTGCACCAGATCGTCCGCGCGCACGCCGTCACGGCAGAGCGAGCGGGCAAAGGTGTGAAGCTGAGGTACCAGAGCCACCATGTCGTCGGTCACCATTTGCACCCCTTCCCGAGCCCCGCGCAGGGGCTCGATTCGAGTTTCACTGCACATGCGGGCAAGTTAATTGCTGCCGCGCGCCGCTGAAGTCGGCCAGGGTGCGGAACGGACGGGGGTTGCTTCCCAAGCTCGTGTCGGACGATTCCTACCGCGGCCGGTCCCTGTTGCCGCGGGCAGACGGTGACGACGATGAGATCCGAGCAAAACAGACGCAAGGCGGGCCGGCGGCAGGAGCACGCGCCCGGCGACGGAGACGAGCGCTTCGAGGGCCAGTATGAGAAGGACCCTTGGCGCCCGGACCCGCGCCGTTCGCCTTCCGCCAGTCAGTCTCGCGGCGGCGCTCACGGCCGCGATTACGAGCCCGACTGGCGCTCCGGCCGGCCCTATCCGCCGGGGCCGAAGGGCTATCAGCGATCCGACGAGCGGCTGCGCGAGGACATCTCGGAGCGGCTGATGCAGGCCCGCACCATCGATTCCAGCGACGTGACGGTGGGGGTCTCGGGCGCGAAGGTGGTGTTGGAAGGCACCGTGCCGGAGCGGCGCATGAAGCACGCGATCGAGGACTTGGTCGACGCCTGCCCGGGCGTCCAGGACATCGAGAACAGGATCCGCGTTCGATGAGAGCGACTGCGCTTTCGCCTAAGCTCGTCTGAAGTCCACCGCGGGAAGCTGCATCGACCGGCGGTACTTGGTCACGGTGCGCCGCGCAACCTTGACGCCGCGGTCGGCGAGGAGCTCCGTGAGCTGCACGTCCGACAAGGGGTTGCGTCGGTCCTCGGCGGCGATGAATTCCCGCAGCAGTGCGCGAATGGCCGTGGCGGAGCACGAGCCGCCGCTCGTCGTGGCGAGCTGCCGGGAGAAGAAGCGCTTGAAGCCGACGACTCCGCGCGGCGTAGCCATGAATTTGTGGCTGGTGGCGCGTGACACCGTCGACTCGTGCAGGCCCAGCTCATCGGCGATCTCACGCAACGTGAGCGGCCGCATTGCCAGATCGCCGTACTCGAAGAAGTTGCGCTGGCGCGCAACGACCGCCTCGGCCACCCGCTGAATCGTCAGAAAGCGCTGCTCGAGATTGCGCACCAGCCAGCGCGCCTCCTGCAGGTGTTGGGCGAGCAGCGCCGTCTCGCCGTCGCGCGCCTGGCGGAAGTAATCGGCGTACTGTTGATTGACGCGGATGCGCGGATAGATGGCCGAGTTGACCGTCACGACCCAGCGTTTCTTCTCCTTGCGCACGATTACGTCGGGGACGATCGCGCGCGGCTCGAACGTGCCGACTTTCGAGCCCGGTCGCGGGTCGAGGCTGCGGATCAGTTCCATGGCGAGGCGCAGCTCCTGCTCGGAGCAGCCGAGGGCCTCGAGCAGCCGGGTGTTGTCTCGCGCGGCCATCATCGACAGTCTGTTCTGCACGACCTCGAGCGCGATATTCCGTCCGGGCGTGTCGCGATCCATCGCCTCGAGCTGCAGCGCCAGGCACTCTCCGAGGCTGCGCGCCGCGATCCCGCTCGGCTCGAGCGTCTGCACGATGCGCAGTGCCGTCTCGATCTCTCCGGGCGCCGCGCCCGGCGCCAGTGCCGCCACGTCCTCGATCGGCAGACGCAGGAATCCGTCATCGTCGAGCGCATCGATGATGAGGTTCGCGAGCACGTGGTCGCGTTCCGCCAGTCCGAGGAGCAGCAGCTGCTCGCGCAGCGAGTCATACAGGGTCGAGGGGGAGGCCGTCCACTCCGTCCAATCGGGCGTCTCCTCGCCGCTTCCGCCGCCACCGCTCGACGAGAAGTCGAGATCGGCACGGGTGCCCTCGTCGCTCGCGGCCTCCTCGCGCTCGGAGCTCGGATCGGGAGACTCCACCGACTCCGTGCTCTCCTCGAGGAAGGGGTTCTGCGCGATCGCCTGGTGCAGTTCTTGCACGCATTCCAGAGCGGAAAGTTGGAGCAGCTTCACCGACTGCTGCAGCCGAGGCGTCAGCGTAAGCTGCTGCTTCAGGCGCAGTCCCAATACGGCGTTGGACATTCGAGGAACCCTCTCTCACAAGTCAGCAGCGCCCCCGCCTCGGCGGCGTAGCCAAGCGGGGACGCCGAGCGTGCCGCCGCGGAGAACTTGCAAGGGCGTGTAAGAACGCCATCCGCGCCGAGCCCTGGCTCAAACTCCCTGCGAGCGACATGACATCAATTCACGACGACGATCCCGGTTCCCGCTCAGCCACGAGCTCCGAGCCGTCGCGCCGCTCGGGCGCGCCGCCCGATTGGGAGCGTCTCGCTCGACGCAAGGATGAGCTGGAGACGGTGCTCGCGGCCGGTCGCATCGGCTACTGCCGGCTGCGCGGGACTGATCGCGCCATCGACGCCAACTCGCAATTCAAGGCGGAATGGGGCTGGCCACCGGATGAGCTGCTTTCCTGGCAGGCCGTGGAATCGCGCGTACACCCCGAAGATCGCGGCCGGTTCTCCGACGCGACGCGCCAGACGCTCCAGACCGCGGCGCCCTTGGATCTCACCGTACGAGTGCAGCCGGCGCAGGGCGAGACGCGCTGGCTCGCGTTGCGCGGCTGCGTGGCAAGGAGCGGCGACGACGCGCAGTCCGCGGACCTCGTCATCACCTCCCGCAACGTAACGAGCGAGCACCAGGCCTCCGAGGGCGCCCTTGATGAGCGTGCACAGGTGCTCGCGCGCGAGCGGCGCTCACGCGAAGCTGCCGAGGCCGCCAACCGCTCGAAGGATGAATTCCTGTCGGTGATCTCGCACGAGCTGCGCTCGCCTCTCAATGCGATCCTCGGCTGGAGCCGCATTCTCGCGCTGAAGCGCCGCGACGATCCGGAGGTCGCCGCGATAACGCCGCGCATCGAGCAGAGCGCGAAGGCGCAGTTGAAAATGGTGAACGATCTCCTCGACCTCGGGCGAGTGAGCACCGGGAAGCTCAAGGTCGAGCCGCGCGCCATGCAGCTGGCGCGGGTCGCGCGACTCGCGATCGACGGCGCCCGGCCGGCGGCGGCGGCCAAGGGGATCGAGATCGCGATGAGCTTTGCGCCGGGAGCGGGCGAGCTGCGCGCCGACCCGGATCGTCTGCGCCAGGTGGTCGGCAACCTGCTGTCGAATGCGGTGAAGTTTACCGGCTCCGGCGGCCGAATCACCGTCGCGGTGCGCGAGGACGGCGCATTCACCGAGCTCACGGTCGAGGACACCGGTCAGGGCATTGCACCGGCGTTGTTGCCGCACATCTTCGACCGCTTCCGACAGGGCGACAATTCGAGCACCCGCCAGGCGTCGGGCCTCGGGCTAGGCCTCACGCTGGTCCGCGAGATCGTCACCCTGCATGGAGGGTCTGTTTGCGCCCACAGCGGGGGGTGCGGCGCCGGAGCGACGTTCACGGTGCGCCTGCCTGCGGCGCGGCCGTGGCCCGGGACGAACACGCAGGCGGCCGGCGCCGAGCCCGAGATGCCCGAGCGTCGGCAGACGCTCGAGGGACTGTCGATCCTGGTGGTGGATGATGAGTTGGAAGCGCGCACGGTAGTCGCGGAGACTTTGCGACTCGAAGGCGCCGCCGTCACCGTCAGCGACTCCGCCCCTTCGGCGCTGCTGCAACTGCAGGCGCGGGGCGCGCATTTCGACATCATGGTCACCGACATCGGCATGCCGGTGGAGGATGGCTACTCGCTGGTGCGCAAACTGCGCTCGAGCCAGTCCGGCAAACGGATGCTCGCGATCGCCGTGACCGGCTATGCCTCGCGGACCGATGTGGCGGCGGCGATGGAGGCAGGATTCGATCTGCACGTGCCGAAGCCGGTCGACTTCGACACCTTCGTGCCGCTCGTGCGGCGCCTCGCGATCTGGCGTCGCTCGGAGTCGGCCAGCGCAAAAGCGAACGACTGAGCTCAGATCCCCGATTGCCAGGTGCTCGGCATGCCGGCAGTCTCGATTGCCTGCTCGATGGTGAGACACGCCGCGCGCGCCTCCGGCTGGGCGCGCAGGCTCCGTGCGATCGAGTTGAGGAAGGTACACATGAGCACCGTGTTGGGATGAGAGGAGTGGAGCTGCTCCTCCACGCGATCTATGAGCTCGATCAGATCCTCCTGGTCGCACCGCGGAAACGTCATCCCCGTGACGGCACTCTGCACGGAGATGAGCGCCTGGTGTATGGCGGTGGCCTGCTCCGTATTCATCATCTGATGCATTGGCGACCCTCCGCTCGCACTAATTCAACCTAGAATCTGCACTCTTCCGCAGGGGTTTTCAATGGCTCCGAAGTCGCCCAATGATGATGCGACCGCGACCGCTGAGCGGCTCTCTGCCCGGCCTCTTCTGCCCGTTCGAAAGCGAATGGAATGATTGAGCGGCCGTTTCCCGGGGCGCTTCTGCCCGCGATCGCGGGTCCCAGCGGGGCCGTTCCCGGGGCCGCGGAGCCACATTCAGGTAAGTACCCCGCGCTCGCGCAACGCGCCTCCAGGCGCCTTTGCGCCAGACAAAAAAAGAGCGGGCTGGTCGCACCACAGCCCGCCAAACGGGGGGTCTGGCCATCTTATGCAAGCTCCGTGCCAAGGACGCCAGCGGCTCCAGCCGGGCTCCGGGCCGACGCCTGGCCTCCGGACCTCTGTAAAAAGGTACAGGACAGGAAAATTGTGCAGCCGAGGCCCGGCGCGATTCCCGGTCCAGCTGAGGTTCGCGCGCGGCACATCTCCTGCTTCTGGACCCAGAGGGCCCGAAGGTCAAGCGCATGAACCATAAGTACACGATAGAGGCGCTGCGGGAACTCATCTTCGTTCGTCACGCCAGCGAGCAGGCGTTGAGAATGTGCGCCGCATCCGTCGGCGCAGGTCCGTTGAGAGATCTCTGCGACCAGTGCGCCGCGGAATGCGTCGATGCGGCTCGCGAGCTCGAGGCGTTGGTCGAGCGGTTGCAGGGTGAGCGCCAGGCGCGCGGCGGAGTGGTCGGATTCTGGCGCAGTGGCTGGGCGGGTCTGCGCGCCGCCCTTGCGCGCGGTGAGGATGGCGCTATTCTCGATGCGTGCGAGCGCGGGGAGAGCTGGATCCTGGAGGCGTATCGCAACGCATTGGACGATCACCTCCCGGACTTCGTGCGCGACACCGTGCTGCGCCAATTCGAGGTCCTGATGAGCACTCACGATGCGATCCGCGGCTGTCACGCACAGCGAACGGCACGCGGTGATGCGACGGCGGCCCCCGGTGCGCAAGCAGGTCAACACTAGGACCGAGTTTCCCCTGACGCGTTGGTCCAGCAGCCCGGTCATTCTGGGGATCGGTGTGGGCCTGCTCGCGGGCCCGTTGGGTCTTAGGCTCATCGAGCCGCAGCTCGCGGAGGACGGCTCCCTCATCGCGTCGGTGAGCGAGGCGGTCCTGTTGATCTCGCTGTTTGGCGCGGGTCTGCGCCTGCGCGCGCCGTTCGAGTGGGCGCGGTGGCGGGCGCCTCTGCAGCTTGCCTCGTTGGCCACGATTACCGCCGCGCTGCTCTCGGCCGCCGCAGCCTATCTGATCTTCGGGATGAGTCTGCTGGAGGCGTTGCTGCTCGCGGTAGTCCTGGCGCCGACCGATGCGGTGCTGGCGTCGGATGCGTATGCTCCGGCGGAGGGTGAGCAGGAGCTCGTTCCCTTTACGCTCGCTGCCGAGGGGGCCATGACGAGCGCGGCCGTGTTGCCGGTGCTCCTGTTGGTGCTGACGCGGATGGGCGTGACCGGGGCGGGCACGGCGGTGTTCGGCTCCCTCAGCCTCACTGCTCTCTGGTCGCTCGCCGGCGGCGCGGCGGCCGGCTGGCTCATCGGCGCCGCCGCATCGCGTTGGCTGGCGTTGATCGACCGCGACCGCCAGGGAGATCTGCTCGAGGAGATGATCGTCTTTGCGACCGGTGCGCTCGCTTATGTCTGCGCGCTCGCCCTGCGCACCGACGCATTGCTTGCCGCCCTGGCGGCCGGGCTCGCGCTGTCGCACGGAGGGCGGTTCCGGATGACGCGCAAGCAGCCGCTCGGGGCACGCGTCCTCAGGTTTGCGGGCCGAGCGGAGCGTGCCGCAACGGTGCTCGCGATGGTGCTGCTCGGCACGCTGCTCCGCGCCTCGGACTTTACTCCACGCACGGCGCTTTATGCCGCCGCGCTGTTGATCCTGGCCCGTCCGCTCGCGGTGCGCTTCGGGCTGGGGCGGCCGGCGGTGACCGCGGCGCAGCGCCGCCCGCTCGAGCTCTTTGCCGCTCGGGGGCCCGCGGCCGTCTACTGTCTGGCACTTGCCGCCGGCCACGATCTGCCGGGCGCCTTCGGCAGACAACTCGAGAATGCCGCGCTCGTTGTGATCGTCGCGTCGGTTATTTCGGGCGCGGTGTCCGCGCTCACTGCGAGAAAACCCAGTCCGGGAGCCGCGGTGTGAATGAGGGAGCCGTGCCACTGGCCGTCCCTGCCGGCGAGCCCGCTCCGGTCGCGCTTGGCGGCACGCGACGGAGAGCATACAGTTGACCGCTGTTACCGCCCAAAAATGGGCTGAAGGCGAGCACATGGCACACGCTCTGATAATTGACGATGATGCGGATGTGGTGGAGTGGCTGCAGGAGGTTGCCCGCATGGAAGGCTTCACCGTCGCGCGCGCTCAGAGCCTGCGGGATGCACGCATCGAGCTCGGCCGGCAGCGTCCAGACGTGCTGCTGACCGACCTTGCGCTCCCGGACGGAGAAGGAATCGAGCTGCTGCGCGAGCTCGAGAAGCCGGAGGCTACCGAGGTCATCGTCATCACCGGTCATGCGACCGTCGATAGTGCTGTCGCCGCGTTGCGGGCCGGCGCGAGTGACTATCTGGTCAAACCGGCGGACCTCGAGCGCGTGCAGGCCGTGTTGCGACACGCGAAGAAAGCCTCCGCGCTACAGCACGAGATCGGCGAGCTGCGGGATGAGCTGCGGCGCTTGGGCCGCTTCGGAGGCATCCTGGGCGGCTCGCAGCGCATGCAGGCACTCTACGATCAGCTCACCCGTGTGGCGCCGACGTCGGCACCCGTAATGTTGATCGGGGAGAGCGGTACCGGCAAGGAGCTGGCCGCCCAGACGATTCACGAGCTCTCCAGGCGCCGCACGAGCGCGTTTCTGCCGCTCAACTGCGGCGCCGTGGCGCCGCAGCTCATCGAGAGCGAGCTCTTCGGGCACGAGCGCGGCAGCTTCACCGGCGCGGACCGCCAGCACAAGGGCTTCTTCGAGCGAGCCAACGGTGGCACGATCTTTCTCGACGAGATCACCGAGATGCCGATGGAGCTGCAGGTGAAGCTGCTGCGGGTGCTCGAGACCGGCACGGTGAACCGCGTGGGCGGCACGCAGCCGATCGCGGGCGACGTGCGCGTGATCAGCGCGACCAACCGCGAGCCGGAGAAAGCCGTCACCGACGGCAAGCTCCGCGAGGACCTCTATCACCGGTTGAACGTTTTCCCCATCCGGCTGCCGCCACTGCGCGACCGCGAGACCGACATCGAGCAGCTCGCGCAGTTCTTCCTCGACGAGCTCAACCGCACCGAGGGAACCCACAAGACGTTCTCGCGCGATGCGCTCGTGCGCCTCTACCAGTATGGCTGGCCCGGCAACGTGCGCGAGCTGCGCAATTACGTGCAGCGCGCCTTCATCATGGCCGACGATGTGATCGAGTGCGACATCACATTGACCGATGCGTCGCCGAAGCCGGACGATGGCACGACCATCACCATCCGTGTCGGCACGCCGCTCGAAGAAGTCGAGCGTCGGGTCACCATGGCGACGCTGGCGTACTGCGGCCACGTCAAGCGCAAGGCAGCGGAGATTCTGGGCGTCAGCCTGAAAACGCTCTACAACCGTCTCGAGACGTACAATGGCAGGGATTCGGGCACTCGGACTCCTTCTTCGGCCAAGGAGGAGGAGGACGGTGACAGCGACCGGGATTCGTTCCGTTGAGATCTTCGCGCTCGGGCCAGGCACGTAGCCGCCGGCGGGGCGCGCTGCGTCGGACGATTCCTACAGTCCGTTGCGTTGCAGCTCCCGTTGCGGCTTCCACAACTTCCATAGGCGCGCTCGCGGGGGTGCGGCTACGCTGGCTCGCGCATGGGACGCTCATTCGCGTGGCATGCGGCGGCTCGTGACCGCGCCACACACACTTTGACGGGACCCATGCCGGCCATTCGAGTCGCAGTGGTAGACGATCATCAGCTCGTGCGGATCGGGCTGAAACAGATCATCGAAGCTCAAGCGGATTTCGTCTGGGCGGGTGAGGCTAGGACAGGACGCGAGGCGCTGACGCTGCTGCGCACCACGCCATGTAATGTGCTGCTGCTGGACCTCTCGCTTCCCGACATGTCGGGACTCGACGTGCTCCGGCAGATCAAGTCGCACCACGAGTCGGTGGCGACGCTGGTGTTGAGCGCCTATCCGGAAAGCCAGTACGGGATCAACGTGCTGCGCGCGGGAGCGAGCGGTTTCGTGAGCAAGAGCGCCGACGATGGCGAGCTCTGTCGCGCCATCCGTGCCGCGGTGCGCGGCGGCCGCTACGTGAGCCCGGAGCTCGCCGAGATGCTGGTGAGCGGCATGCAGGGCGCACCCGGCGAGCCGCGGCACAGCGTGCTTTCGGAGCGGGAGTTCCAGATCTTCTGCAAGCTCGCCGAGGGACGCAGCGTGTCCGAAATCGCGGCCGGCCTCTTCCTCAGTGTCAAGACCGTCAGCACCTACCGCACACGGATACTGGAGAAAATGGGAATGAAGACCAACGCCGACATCACCTACTACGCCATCAAGAACAATCTGGTGCAGTGAGGCGTGTGGTGGGCGCTGAAGCGCGATTCGTGGGCGGGAATGGCTCCTCCAAGGCCGAGCGGCGCATTCTGCTCATCGAGGACTCCGCCGTGTTGTCGCGGCGCCTCGTCGACCTGCTGTCGGAGCCCGGACGCGTTTCCGTCACGGCGCAGGCGGCGACGCAGTCGGAAGCGCTGCTGCGCCTGCAGGAGGCGACATACGATGTGCTCGTGGTCGACATCGAGCTGGCCGAGGGCAACGGCGTGGCCGTCATCCGCCAGGTCCGGCAGCTCTATCCGCCCGATGCGCAGCCGCTGGTCGTGGTCTTGACCAACTACGCCTCGGATTTCGTGCGCGATCATTGCTTCGCGGCGGGTGCGGACTACTTTCTCGACAAGATGCGGGATATCTCGCTGTTGAAAGCAGTGGTCGCCGACGGCCATTCGAAATGGGCGACACCTAGTTAGGCTCTGAATCGAAGTCCGTTCGAAAGCAAGTGAGATAAGGCGTCTTTCAGCCAATTGGAACAACCACGCGAAGCGTGCTACCGGCGCCGGGGGTCGACTCGATCTCGAACTGGCCGCCGAGCGCGCGCACCCGCTGGCGCATGCCCATGAGGCCGTGCGACCAGCGGAATTTGGGATCGGCGGCATCGAAGCCCCGGCCGTCGTCGCTCAGCGTGAAGCGACAGGCGTCGCCCTCGATCGTGAACCGCAGGGTCACCGACTGTGCGCCGGCATGCCGGATGATGTTGGTCATCCCTTCCTGCACGATTCTGAAAAGGGCGATCGTGGTGTCCTTCGGCAGCGACGTGCCGTCCTCGGGAAGCGCGATGTCCGCCCGCAGCCCGGCCTTGGCACACGCCGAATCCACGTAGGCGCGCAGCGCCGTCGGAAGGCCGAAGTGATCGAGGAGGGAGGGGCGAAGATCCTCGACGACGCGGCGCTTGAGGTCCATCGCCTCATCGAGCACTGCGCCGAGCTGCGCCAGGCGCTCCTGGAGGGTGGGGTCGGGCACGCGCGACTGCAGCCAGGAAAGATCCATTTTGGCGGCGGTGAGCAGTCCGCCGAGCTCGTCATGGAGATTGCGGGCGAGCGCGGACTTCTCCTTTTCGGAGAGCCCCTGCAGGTGTGTCGAGAGGGCGGAGAGCTCGCGTGTGCGCGCCTCGATCAGCGTCTCGAGATCCTTCGCGTGGCGCTCCGAGGCCGCGCGCAGACCTTCACGCCGCACCGCATCGGCAGCAAGCAGCCGGCTGAGCGCAATGAGGAGGCCCACCGCGAGGAGCGCGAGGAAGATGATTGCGGCCTGAGTCTGCGGCTCCTCCGCCAGCCACTCGGCGATGGCGGCCGAACCGAGCGCCGCGATCAGCACCCCAAGCAACGCCAGCCATGCCCGCACCGGCAGCAACCTGAGCGCCGACCACGTCATCGGCTCGTGCGGGTGCACGGCTGGAATGAGGTGCGTTCCCGAGTCGACGTCGGGGACGGGTAGTTGCGATTCCGCGCTGGGCATGGCGAATCCCTAACGCGATTTAACCGATGCCCATCGTCCAAAAGCAAGTGAATAAGTGGGCCAGGCGGCCAATCCAAAAAAAAAGCCCCGCACCGGGCGGGGCTTTTGGGCCGGGGGCTCTCTTAGCCCTGCGGCGGGGCTTTCTTCGCCATCGAATGCTTCATCGAGTGCTTCATCGAGTGTTTCATCGAGTGTTTCATCGAGTGCTTCATCGAGTGCTTCTTCATCGTGTGATGGGCGGCCTTGGTGTGCTTGGTGACCTTGTGATGGGCCTTCATCGTCGACTGGGAAGCCTGAGGGGCAGCCGCGGCGGTGGTGACCGCGATGACCGGGCTGGCAATCAGCAGCGCGCCGAGAACGGCGGGAACGAGCTTCTTGAGCATCTAATTCTCCAAAAATAGCGAGGATTGAGAGCAGTCTTGTATTCGCCCGGCCGCGCGTGCGCCGGAGCCGCCGGCATTATCCCCGCAGGGCGGCCGCCGCAGCCTTGGATGACCGGAAAGTAATGTTTCCCGTCTGGGAACAGTGCCAAAGCAGCAGATGCGTGGGCGGCGCGGCAGCTCCCCCGGCGCGCAGTCAATGTCCGTGAAAAGCGACGAGGGTGCGCACGGGCACGTCCAGCGCCTCCAGCCGCCGCGAGCCGCCCAGGTCCGGCAGGTCGATGACGAAGCAGGCCGCCAGGATCTCTGCTCCGAGGGACCGCAGAAGCTTCACGGCAGCCTCGGCGGTGCCGCCGGTAGCGACGAGATCGTCGACCAGGATGATCCGCTCCCCGCCGGCTACCCCATCCCGGTGCATCTCGATCTCATCGAGGCCGTACTCGAGTGAGTAGGCCACGCGTACGGTCTCGTGCGGCAGCTTGCCCTTCTTGCGGATGGGCACGAACCCGGCGGCGAGCTGATGGGCGACGGCGCCCCCGAGAATGAAGCCGCGCGCCTCGATGCCGGCGACCCGGTCGACCTTGGTTCCGGTCCACGGCCGCACCAGTTCGTCGACGGCGCGCCTGAACATGTGCGCGTTGCCGAGCAGCGTGGTGATATCTCTGAACTGGATTCCCGGGCGGGGGTAGTCCGGGATCGTGCGGATGGAGGCCTTGAGCTCTTGCAGCGCGGTCGGGTCCATGGCCGCGACTCTACACTGTTTCCAGAAATTGAACGCTGAAGTAGCCCCGTGGGTCGGTCCAGGCGCGGATGTGATCCCGCGCCGTGGCGCAGGACCTGCCGCGCAGGACGCGTTGGTTGACCTGCAGCAGTGTGCCAGGTACGTCCAAACCTGCGTCCGTTGCGGCTGCCTGCGGGTGCCCGTGGTGCTGCTCGGCGAAGTTGCCTCTCACGAGCACGGTCTTCGCGGCCACTCCCCACTCGAATTCAGTGGGCAGGCGAGCCCGGCAATCTGGGACAATCGCCCCACTACCTCATGCCTCGGAGGTTTCGTCCCGCCCATGCAAGCGATCGATGCGCTCCTCAAGCGGCGTTCCGCCAAGTCGCTCACCGACCCGGCCCCCGATGATGGCGCGCTCGAGCTGCTGCTCGAGAGCGCAGCGCGCGCGCCTGATCATGGGCGGCTGCGTCCGTGGCGTTTCATCGTCATCCGGGGCGCCGCGCGCGAGCGTCTGGGTGAGCTCATGGCCGATCAACTACGGCGGGTGCAGCCTGCAACGAGCCCGGAGTCGCTGCAGCGCGAGCGGCAAAAGGCGTTGCGTGCGCCCCTCATTATCGTGGTTGCCGCGGTCTACAACGCGTCGGCCAAGATTCCGGCCATCGAGCAGATTCTCTCGGCGGGTGCCGCGGCGCAGAACATGATGCTCGCCGCCACCGCGCTCGGATTCGGCTCCATGTGGAAGACGGGAGGCGCCGCCTATGATGACACGGTGAAGGCGGCGCTCGGGCTCGAGGCCAAGGATGCGATCGTTGGGTTTGTCTATCTCGGCACGGCGCCGGCCGACGCGCTGCCGTCACCCGCGCGGGCGCAGTGGCAGGACAAGGTGAGTTATTGGAGAGAGTAGCTCAGGGCTTCACCACCGCCAGCACGACGATGGCGATGAGGAGCAGGCCCGGCACCTCATTGAATACCCGATACCAGCGCTGCGAATGACGGTTGCGCCCGGCGCGCAAGTCGCGCATCAGTTTGAAGCACCAGAGGTGATAGGCAATGAGCACGGCCACGAGTGCGAGCTTCACCCGCAGCCAGAGGAAACCGAGATAGCCGGGCGCGGCGGCCACCATGGAGATCCCAAGGGCGATGGCGAGTGCCCCGCCGATCGTCATCAGGCCGAAGAGCCTGCGCTCCATCACCGCGAATCGCTCGAGCCCGATCGCATCGGATGCGGCCGAGTGATACACGAAGAGCCGCGGCAGATAGAAAAGGCCCGCGAACCAGGTGACGACGAACACAACGTGGAAGGCTTTGAGCCAGAGCATTCCCCATGTTAATCCAACGGCGCGCCACGCGCCGTGCGCCAACATCCTGCCACCTGTCGTCGCGATGGGGCCTGCCCGGGGAACCTTTCAAGGCGGAACGGGTCGACTTGGCCGAATGCACCGATTCGGGTGACAATCCGGGCATGGGCATGCCGTCCCGTTCCCACCGCAAGCGCCCGGTCACGCCGAAGCCCCCCGACCCTGCGCGCATCCTGGTCGTCGACGTCGGCGGTTCCCACATCAAATTCCGCATGGGCGCTCGGGGCCAGATCCGCACGTTCATCTCCGGCCCCGAAATGACTGCCGCCGAGATGACCCGCCAGGTGCGAAAGCTCGCTTGCGATCTGCCCTACGAGGCCGTCGCGATCGGGTATCCCGGTCTGGTCTTGCACGGGCGGATCGTCGCCGAGCCCTACAATCTCGGTCCGGGCTGGGTGGGGTATGACTTCGAGAAGGGGTTCGGCCGGCCGGCACGGGTGATCAACGACGCTACCATGCAGGCCCTCGGCAGCTACGAGGGCGGCCGGATGCTCTTCCTCGGGCTCGGCACCGGCCTCGGCGCGACGCTGATTCTCGATGGAATGGTGGAGCCGATGGAGATCGGTCACATGCACTACAAGCGCGGGCGTACGTTCGAAGACTACGCGGGCGAGCGCGGTCGCGAGCGGCTCGGCAACAAGAAGTGGCGCAAGGCCGTCGCCGAGGTGGTCACCCGGCTCAAGGAGGTGCTGGAGGCCGATTATGTGGTGTTGGGTGGCGGCAATGCCGCGCGCCTGAAGGAGCTGCCCAAGGGGGTGCGCCTCGGTGACAATCTCAACGCCTTCAAGGGCGGGCTGCACCTCTGGCGCGGCGACGACCCACTCGCCGTCAGCCTGTCGCGCCGGCAACGCACGCCGCCGGCCCGATGAGCAGCTCCAACGCGCCGGGCGCACCCGGCCTGCCGCCCACCTGGTGCAGCAGCGCCAAGGAGATGGTCGGCTGCTCGCTCGGCGCCTCGCGGCTCTGGTTCACGATCGGCGGCGGCATCCTCAACGAGGTCTACCACCCGCGCATCGACATTCCGCAGATCCGCGATCTCGGCATCATCGTCGCGGACGGGCGCGGGTTCTGGGTGGAGGTGAAGCGGATGTACCGCCACACCCTGACCCTTGCCGGGCCGGGTGTGCCCGCCGCGCGCATCGTGCATGAGCACGAGCGCTTCGAGCTGACGCTGCGAATCGTGCCTTCCGCCGAGCGCGACGTGCTGCTCATGGAAATCGAGCTGACAGGGGATGAGTCGCTGCGACCCTATGCGCTGCTCGCACCGCATCTCGGCGGCACCGGTCACAACAACTTCGCGGCGATCGCCGGCCATCGCGGTCATCGGGTGCTGTGGGCGGAGCAGGGGCCCTTTGCCCTGGCGCTGGCCGCGGTGACGTCTGATCAGCGCGATGCCTGGGGGCGGGCGAGCTGCGGATTCGCCGGCGCCAGCGACGGCTGGCAGGACTTCGCACGCAACGGCGCGATGACGTGGGAGTATGCCCAGGCGGGACCGGGCAACGTTGCGCTGATGGGAGAGCTGCCCCGCAAGGCGGTGCTCGCCCTCGGCTTCGGCAGCAGCACCGAGTCGGCCGCGACTCTCGCATTGAGCGCGCTCTTCGGGCCGTTCGAGGCCATCTGGCGCCGTCAGATCGACGACTGGCTCGGGTGGCACCGGGAGTCGACCGGCCGGGTGCCATTCGCCGACGGCCTGCCTCCCGAGTGCGTGAGTCAGTTCAAGCTGTCGAGCATGGCGCTGCGCGCACATCTCGACAAGACCTACCCGGGAGCCATGGTGGCGAGCTTGAGCGTCCCCTGGGGCAACACCAAGGAGGAGCGCGAAGGCTATCACCTCGTCTGGCCGCGCGACCTCTGCGAATGCGCCGGCGCGTTGCTGGCGGTGGGCGCGACCTGCGAGGCTCTCGATACGCTGCGTTATCTGCGCGCCACGCAGCTCGCCGACGGCCATTGGAACCAGAACCAGTGGCTCGGAGGCAAACCTTACTGGAGCGGCGTGCAGCTCGATGAGACGGCCTTCCCCGTGCTGCTCGCCGCACAGCTCGAGGAGCGCGGCGCGCTCGATGGGGTCGAGGTCGGCGACATGATCCGCCGCGCCCTCGGCTTCATCGTGTGCAACGGTCCGGCGAGCGACGAGGACCGATGGGAGGAAGACGCGGGAATCAACACCTTCACGCTGGCGGCGTGCATCGCGGCGCTGGTCTGCGGAGCCTCATACCTCGAGCCCAACGCGCGCGAGCTCGCGCTTGCGATGGCCGACTACTGGAACGCGAGCCTCGAGGGGTGGACTTCGGTCGCCGACACCCCGCTCGCGCGACGCGAGGGGCTGCCCGGCTACTACGTGCGCGTGGCGCCGCGGGAGGCGGTGTGCGACCGTGACGCCCTGCGGCGCGTGCTGGCCGTCAAAAATCAGTCGCTCGACCCGGGACTGCCGGCGTTCGCGCAGATTGGTGTCGACTTCCTGCAGCTCGTGCGCTTCGGATTGCGCCGCCCCGACGACCCGCTGATCACGGCAACCGTGCACCTCGCAGACATGCTTCTCAAAGTCGACACGCCAACCGGTCCTTCCTGGCACCGTTACAACGACGACGGCTACGGCGAGCACGATGACGGCTCGGCGTACGACGGTACCGGCAGGGGTCGCGCGTGGCCGCTGCTCACGGGCGAGCGGGGCCACTACGAGCTCGCCGCCGGACGCGACCCGCTGCCGCTCCTGCTCGCCATGGTGCGCATGGCCTCATTCGGCGGCATGTTGCCGGAGCAGGTCTGGGACGCCGCGGCGGTGCCCTCCCGCGGCCTCGAGCCGGGACGTCCGACGGGAAGCGCCATGCCGCTTGCCTGGGCGCATGCCGAGTACATCAAGCTCGTCGCATCGCGCTCGCTCGGCAGGCCGTTCGATCGGCCGGAGTGTGTGTGGCAGCGCTACGGCGGCAGACGCCCGCGGCTGCAGCGAATCATCTGGTGTGCGCACGCACCGGCCTCGGAGCTTGCGCAGGGGGCGGCGCTGACGGTGGCGGTCAGTGCCCCTGCGACCTTCCGATGGGGCTTCGACGGCTGGAAAGACATCAGCGAGAAGCGCACGACGGCCACGGCTCTCGGTCTCCATATCGTGGACATCGACACCTCGCGGCTGACCAGCGGCCGCTCGATCGATCTGACGTACCGGCTCGAGCCGAGCGGGCAGTGGGCCGGGCGCGATTTCCGGATTTCGGTGGTGCCTGCGGGCGAGGACCTGAAGGCAGCGCTTGCTGCAGACGGCCAGGCCTGAGAGGCTTTTCCTCATGCCTTTCACCCTCGCGCATCCGGCAGCCGTTTTGCCGTTGCGGCGCGTACGACTCATGCGCACGGTGCCGCTCATCATCGGCGCCATGGCGCCGGATGCGCTCTACTACCTGCCCTGGCGGATCGCGAAGCACATTCCGCAGGTGACGCATACGCTCCTCGGCACGCTCACCGTCGACCTGCCGATCGGGCTGTTGATGCTGCTGCTGATCTGGCTGTTGCGAAAGCCGCTGGCGGCGCCGCTTGGGGCCCGTGCGGCCGCGAAGTGCTTCGACGCACTCGAGCGCTTCGGCCGCCGGCCGCTCAACTGGGTGCTCGCGCCGCTGTCGATTCTCGTTGGCGCCTGGACGCACCTCGTCTGGGACTCGTTCACGCATGCGAACGGCTGGATGGTGTCGCGGATCTCGGCGCTGAGCGCGCCCGTGAGCTTCTTCTCCTACAGGGGCGAGCTCTGTCACGTCCTGCAATATGCAAGCTCGGTGTTCGGGCTCGCCGTGATGGCCATCTGGTTCGCCCTGTTGCCCGCGCCTGCGTCGGAGGTCCGCAACGGCGAGCGCTCCGGTGGGCCGGTGTTGCTCGCGGTGTTGCTTCTGGCGGCCGCCGCGGCCGGCGGGTTCGAGACGGTCGAGCACCTCGCGCGGCACGCCTTCGCCGGATACCATCTCTTCTATCTGCTGCTCACCCGGACCACAGCCTGGTTCGCGCTGCTCTACACCGCCGCCGGGATCGTCATCGTGCGCGGCCGCCGGCGCGCCGCGGCGCCCGCGGCCGGTTGAGCGGCCGGCCGAAATCCTCCGTCCAGTAGATCACCTTGTCGCTGCGCCGATTGACGGCGAAGGCGACACCCATTTGCCGGTATCCGGCAGTCATGATGTTGGCGCAGTGGTGCGGGCTCGCGAGCCAGCCGGCGACGACCTCCTGCGGCGTTCCGACGCCGCTGGCGACGTTCTCGCCCACCATGCTCCAGCGGTAGCCGGCGCGGGTTACGCGCTCCCCGGGGCTGCTGCCATCGCTGCCCGTATGGCTGAAGAAATCGTGCACGGCCATGTCCCGCGAATGCGCGCGGGCGGCACGCGCGAGAGCCGGCGCGAGCGACAGCGGCGGCGCCGGCGGGAAGCGCTGCCGGCCGCACGCTCCGCCGTGCGCGCGCGCTTCGTTGGTCAGCGCGAGCACGAGCCGGCTGACTGCGGCAGCATCGTTCGCGGGCGGCGCGGTGAAGGGCTGCGCGACCACCAGCCAGAGGCCGTCGTCCCGGCCGTAGACACCTATGTTGCGCAGCCGCGGATCCGCCAGCTCGCCGCAGAATCGCCCGCTGACCATTCGCTCGACCGCCGCCTCGTCGGTCGCCCCCGATATCTCGATCCACAGCGATCTCGCGGCGCGATAACCGGCATGAAGCTCCGCCTGCTCGAGCGATTCGCCGTCGGCGAGCAAGCGCGCGACCTGATCGAGCCCGCGGCTCTCGGTGAGCGGTGGGTAGGAGGCCCGTGAAAAGCCGCAGTACGCGTTCCGCGCCCGATTGACAGCGCCGACCGCGTTGGCGAGCACTGGCGGCGGGCAAAGAAGCAGAAGAGCGACCGCCGCGCCGAGCGCACGGATCATCCGCTCATGTCGAGCACCGCTCATGGCGAAGCCGAGTGTACTAAAGTGGTGCTGGCGTGCCTGCGCTGCCATCGGCGCCCAGGCCGTTCGGGGCACGGCCGTGCGTCAACCGGTCGAACCCTGGGACGTTGCCGGGGTCTGACGTTGCAAGAGGTCGAAATGAATCGGGCCAAGCTCATTGCGCTGTGCGCCGTGACGGCGCTGGTTGCGGCGTGCGCCACCGGACCCGAGGTTCGTACGCGCATGGCGGCGCAGGTGGACCTCGCCAGCTTCCACACCTACGCCTTCGTGGCTAAGCCGGGGACCGATACCGGGCCATACAAGTCCCTTACGACGCAGCAGCTCGAGAAGGATGTGGGCGGGGAGCTCCAGGCCCGCGGCTACGTGCAGGCCGCGACCGGGCAGACGCCCGATCTGCTGGTGAACTTCGTCGAGGGTGCGCATGACCGCGTCGAGAGCATGGCCATGGGACCGCCATACGGCTGGGGATGGGGCTGGGGATGGGGACGGGGGCCCTGGGGGCCCTGGGGCTGGGGCGGCTATTACAATGACGTCCGGACGATCACCACCATCTCGCTCAGCATCGATCTGATCGACCGCGCGGACAACTCCGTGGTCTGGAGCGGGACGGCCTACTCCGACATGACGCATCGGATGCTCGATCATCCCGCTCAGTCGATCGATGTGGCGGTGCAGCGGATCTTCGTGCATTTCCCCATAGCCCGGCACTGACCTTGCTGGAGCGTTTCCTGGGCCGCTTCGGGCCGGCGACGGCGTGTCCCGGAGGCCTGGGCAGCGCGGCTCCGCATGAAGATCGCAATCCTCAATCAACCTCAGGATCCCGTATCGGCCGGCAGCGAGCAGCGCGGCTCGGTCGCCATCGTCAACTGGGAACTGGCGCGCTGCCTTGCCCGTCGGCACGAGGTCATCGTCTACGCGCCGCGGGCGCGCGGCCAGCCTCGCGTGCAGCGCTGCGGCGCGATCGAGATCCGGCGCATCCGCTTCGTGGCCCACCGGCTGCACAAGGCCGTGCAGCTTCTCGCGGGACGCTTGCGCTGGGGTCCGCCGTACTTCACCACCCGGGTGTATTACCGAGAGTACTTCTCGCAGATCGCGCGTGATCTCGCGGCGTGCCGCCCGGACGTCGTGCACCTGCCGCAGCAGATGCAATTTGCGTCTCTTCTGAAGCGCGCCGCGCCGGCCGTCAAAGTCGTCGTTCACATCCATCAGGATGAGCTCGCTAAGCTCGACAGCGAGCTGCTGCGCCGCGACCTGACCGACGTCGATGCGGTCGCGACGGTTTCGGAATTCGTGACATCCGGCGCGCGCGCGCGTCTTCCGGAGATGGCAGCGCGAATCCACACGGTCGGCAACGGCGTCGACGTGCTGAGGTTCACGCCGGCTGCAGGTGGCTGCGAGCGCCGCGGACATCCCCTCCGCTTGCTCTATGTCGGCCGGATCGCGCCTGACAAGGGAGTGCACCTGCTCATGGAAGTGTTTGACCGGCTCACCCGGGAGGGGATCAGTCTCGAGCTGACCCTGATCGGCAAGCCGGGCCTGCTGCCCTTCGATTTGCTGAGTCGCCTCCTCGGCGGCGACCCGCGCGCGCTCGATGCGGTGAGCGAGTTCTACGGCCGGTCGCTGCGCTCATGGCTCGCGAAGGAGGTTCTCGGGCATCGTCGCAGCTACGGCGGCGCGCTGCGCTCGCGTCTCTCGCCGCAGGCGTCGGCCCGAGTGCGGTTCCTCGGCACCGTGCCTCTGCCCGCGCTCATCCGAGCGTATCGCACCGCGGATCTTCTGGTGTTGCCTTCGATCTGGCAGGAGTCATATGGACTGCCTGTCGCGGAGGCGATGGCCTGCGGCGTGCCGGTGCTCGCGAGCGCGAGCGGCGGCGTGCCGGAGCTCATCGACGACGGCGTGACGGGAAAGCTCATTCCCCGGCTCGAGACCGAAGCGTTGGCGCGCGCGCTGCGCGAGATGGCGGCCGATCCGGCCCGTCTGCGGGAGATGGGCTGCGCGGCGCGCAGCCGCGCCGAGCGACTGCTCACCTGGTCGCGCAGCGCCGAGCGACTCGAGCGGCTCTATCTCGGGCTTCTGGCCACGCAACGGGACGCCCGGCATCCGTCCTTCGCTCCCGCGAGCTCTCGTCCCGTCGATCTCGCCTGAGTGCGCGCGGCAAAAGACCGCTAGCGCTACCGGGACTTCGGTAGAATGGAAGCTCACGGCCTGTCTGGCAGGCCGCATGAGAACTCGAAATGATGGCTTCCGGGCGCGCCCCCGCACGCAAGAGCAGCCGCCGCAGCCGGCGCGGCACGACCATCCACGATGTGGCCCGCAAGGCGGGCGTTTCACCGATGACGGTTTCACGCGTCGTCAACGGCGAGCGCAACGTGCGCGAGGCCACCCGCGCTGCGGTGCTCGCGGCCGTCAAGGAGTTGCGCTACGCCCCCAACCCCGCCGCGCGCAGCCTCGCCGGCGCGCAGAGCCTGCGCATCGGGCTGCTCTACGCCAATCCGAGCGCCGCGTACTTGAGCGAGTTCCTGTTGGGCGCGCTCGATGAGAGCAGCCGCAAGAGCGCGCAGCTCCTGTTGGAGAAGTGCGAGGTGAGCTCGCCGTCGGCGGAGCGGGCCGCCGTGCGCCGGCTGATCGATGGGTCGGTGGCCGGCGTCATTCTGCCGCCGCCGGTCTGCGAGTCGCATGTCATCCTCGCGGAGCTCAAGAAAGCGGCCATTCCCACCGTCGCCGTGGCGACCGGGCGCTTCCGCTCCGATGCCTCCTGCGTGCGCATCGATGACTTCAAGGCCGCTTACGAGATGACGCGATACCTGCTCGCGCTCGGGCATCGGCGCATCGGGTTCATCAAGGGGCATCCCAACCAAACGGCGAGCGGCGAGCGCTGGTTGGGGTTCGAGACGGCCTTGCGCGAGGCGGAATGCAAGCCACAGCTGCCCGTCATCGAGCAGGGGTTCTTCAGCTATCGCTCCGGCCTCGAGGCGGCCGAGAAGCTGCTGGCGAGCAACCCGCGTCCGACCGCGATCTTCGCCAGCAACGACGACATGGCGGCGGCGGCCGTCTCGGTCGCGCATCGTCGCGGCCTCGATGTGCCGCGCGATCTCTCGGTCGTGGGCTTCGACGATACCGCGATCGCTACCACCGTCTGGCCGGAGCTCACCACGATCCGTCAGCCGACCGCGGCCATGGCCGAAGTGGCGCTCGACCTGCTCATCCGCGAGATCCGCAAGCGCCGCGACGGACTGCCCGGTGCGGCCGTGGATCACCTGGTTCCGCACGAGGTGATCGTGCGCGAGTCCGCGGCCGCGCCGCTCGAGGGGCCGAGCGCCGCGTCCTAGTCAATTGGCTTGGTACGGGCCTTACCCCCTGGGAGGCACTCGAGTCCGGCCTCGGTGACACGCTGGCCGTTTGGGACCAGGTGCAGCCGCAGGTGGCCGCCGGCTGCGGTCCTGTGGCTTCTACACCGTCGCGAGCTGACAGAAGAAAAGATGCGCCGGCAGGACGTTGAGCGGCTCGAACTTGCGCCGGACGTAGTGGAAGACGCGCTGCAGATCCTCGAGCACACGCGTGGAGAACTGGAAAACGAGGAAGGCACCGCCAGGCGCGAGGGCCTCCGACGTATTGCGAAGGATGCGCTCGCGCATCCCGGCCGAAATGGTGCTGAACGGAATTCCCGAGATGATGTAGTTGGCTTTGCCGTGCCCGAAGCGCTCGAGAAACTCGCCGACCCACTCCGCCGAGCCCTCCACGACTTTCAGCCGCTCGTCGGGTAGCGCCGAGCGCAGGTGGGTGACGAAGTCGGGATTCATCTCGATGGCGATCAGGACCGCGTCGGCGCGCATCCGCCGCAGGATCTCCTCGGTGATGACGCCGACTCCGGGTCCGTACTCGACGATCACGCGCGCCTGATTCCAGTCGATCGGCTGCAGCAGCTCCTTGATCAGGAATCTCGAGCTCGGGACGATCGAGCCGAGCATGCGCGGGTGGCGGAAGAAATTGCGCGCGAACAGCAGGGCGTCCGCGGTTCGTGTCCGGCTTGGTATTGGCTGGTTGTTCGACACGTTGTGCTCTGCCTGGGTGATGCTCATTGCAAACTCCTACATTATGCGCGGGTTCCGGCCCCTGCGTCACCGTGATCTCAGCCGCCCGACCGCTTGGCGTCGTAGCCGAGCTTGCGCAGCACCGCGACCAGCCGGTCGCGGTGCTCGCCCTGGATCTCGATGACTCCGTCCCGGAAAGCCCGCAAATGTCCGTCCATGGACGCGCTTCCGGCCCACGCATCGTGCGCGGGCGCTCGTCGGTATACGACTCGCCCTCCGGCGCCGCAAAGTCTTTTCAGGCGGCTGGCCATCGCCTCGAGATCCGGGGCGGCAAGCGGCAGACCCGAGATCACCGAAACGCCTTTGCCGCCGCGGCCAGCCACCTTACGGCCCACTCGCACCTGTGGGGGGGAGGCGGCTCTCCTGTCGATGCTCATGGGCATTACTTTAGACCTTATGCCTCGCAGTGGCGCAGAACTTGCCCGGCATGTTAACCCTGACCTCCACCGCGGTCGCGAGTGGACGACGCGCGGGAAACGCCGTCGGCATAGCGATTGCGTATCACGTATGCCTCTCCATCATCGGTCAAACATCAGCCCAAGGTGTCCCATGAACACTGCACGCCTACTCACCGTATTGGCGGCCGCGAGCCTCGCCGGAGTCGCCTATGCGCAGACCCAGCCCCCTCCTCCCAAACAGCCGAGCTCGACGCCGCCGCCAGCGGTGCAGGCTACTCCTGGCAATAACATGTCGAGCCCGAGCTCGGCCTCGAGCCCGCATCAGCACCATGCCTTGCGGATGGCCGAGGCCAGCTCGGCTGGCGCGCACTCCTGGGCGAACATGCCCGTTGAGAGCGCCTCCGGCCAATCCCTCGGGTCGGTGTCGAGCGTGGTTCCCGGCCTCAATGGCCACAAGACCTCCGGCTACGTCGTGGTGGCCGGCGCCAACGGGGCGAGCACGCCGGTGCCCTACCGGACGGCGAGCGCCATGGTGCACGACGGCAAGCTGATCCTGAGCCAGTCCCGGTTCGAGCGCGCCCCCACGGTCACCCAGGGCGACCTGCAGAACAGCTCGGCGCATGCCTGGCGGCTCAAGGCGGACCGGTACTGGATGGCCAAGAGCCATGGCTGGAAGCACAAGAAGGCCGGCACCTGATGATTTCGTTGCGCCATCCCACGGAAATGCGAACCGATTGGAACGCCCATTGCGCCTTGGGGGCGGTAAAATTCGCACCGCGCCAGACCCTGGCGGCGGCGAAAAGGCTCGTTCCCGATGGCCCAACGGTCTCGCTTGCACGTCCCCCACCCACCGGCCCGCCCAGGTGAGAAGCCGGACTTCAGCTATCTGACGGTCACGCCGGCGGGCGCCGTCACCCGTCCCGATGCCAGGGCGCCCGTCCGCGAGATCGAGAATCTCGGCCGAGAGCTGGTGCGCGTCCTCGATGACGAGGGAGGCGCCGTGGGGCCCTGGAACCCGCATCTCGAGCCCGAGGACCTCCAGGTCGCGCTGCGGCACATGCTGCTCACCCGGCTGTTCGACGATCGCATGCAGCGCATGCAGCGCCAGGGGCGCATCTCCTTCTACATGAAGTCGACCGGCGAGGAAGCCGTGTCGGTCGCGCAGGCGATGGCGCTGCAACCCGGGGACATGCTCTTTCCCTCCTATCGCAATCAGGGGCTGTTCATCGTCCGCGGATTGAGCCTCGTCGATCTCATGTGTCAGTGTCTGTCGAATACCCGCGACCGGTGCCGCGGGCGCCAGATGCCCATCATGTATCACTGGGGCGCGGGCAACATCTTCTCGATCTCCGGCAATCTCGCCACGCAGTTTCCGCAGGCGGTCGGCTGGGCCATGGCCGCGGCCATCAAAGGCGAGGACCGCATTGCCGCCGCCTGGATCGGCGAGGGCGCGAGCGCAGAAGCCGACTTCCACCATGGAATGGCTTTCGCGGCGGTCTATCAGGCGCCCGTGATTCTCAACATCGTCAACAACCAATGGGCGATCTCGACCTTTCAGGGCTTCGCCGGCGGTGAGGAGCGCACGTTCGCGCAGTACGGACCGGGTTATGGCGTGCCGGGCGTGCGGGTCGACGGTAACGATTTTCTCGCGGTCTACGGCGTCACCCGCTGGGCGGCGGAGCGCGCCCGCCAGAGCGGTGGCCCCACCCTGATCGAGCATGTCACCTACCGCGCGGGCGCGCATTCGACCAGCGACGATCCGGCGCGATACCGGCCGAAGGAGGAATGGACCGCCTGGCCGCTCGGCGATCCCATCGCGCGCCTGAAGCAACATCTGATCGGCCTCGGCGAATGGTCCGAGGAGCGCCACGCCGCGCTGGAGAAGCAGCTCGCGGCCCACGTGGTCGCCTGTTGGAAGGAGGCGGCGAGCTTCGGCACCCTGACCGAGGGACCGACACTCGACCCGGCCACCATGTTCGAGGATGTCTTTCACGAGATGCCGCCGCACCTCGCGCGCCAGCGCGAGGAGCTCAAGCGCCTGGCGCAGGCTCAGCCGGCAACGGGCTCGGAGGCAGAGCGCCGCCTCGAGGCTCAGGCGCCTGCCGTGGCGAAGGAGGGCTGAGGCATGGCGCACATGAACATGGTGCAAGCGCTCAACTCCGCCATGGATATCATGCTGGAGCGGGACGCGCGAGTTGTCATACTTGGCGAGGACGTCGGCTATTTCGGCGGTGTGTTCCGCTGCACCGACGGGCTGCAGCGCAAGTACGGCGAGCAGCGGGTGCTCGATACGCCGATTGCCGAGGGCGGCATCGTGGCTGCCGCGATCGGTATGGGCGTGAACGGACTGAAGCCGGTGGCGGAGATTCAGTTTGCCGACTACATCTATCCGGCCTTCGACCAGATCGTGAGCGAGCTCGCGCGGCTGCGTTACCGGACCGCGGGGGAATTCTCCGCGCCGGTAACCATCCGCACGCCGTGCGGCGGCGGCATCCGTGGTGGACAGACCCACTCGCAGAGCCCGGAAGGCATCTTTACGCACGTCTGCGGCATCAAAGTAGTGATGCCCTCCAATCCGTACGATGCGAAGGGATTGCTCATCAGCTCCATCGAGGATGAGGACCCGGTGGTGTTCTTCGAGCCGAAGCGGCTCTACAACGGGCCCTTCGACGGTGATCCACACAAACCGGCGGTGCCGTGGAGCACGCACCCCAAGGGCGCGGTGCCGGAGGGCTACTACAAGGTTTCGCTTTCCAAGGCCGAGGTCGTCCGTCCGGGCAGGGATGTGACTATTCTCGCCTACGGCACGATGGTGCACGTGGCGGAGGCCGCAGTCAGGTTGGCCAAGGTCGACGCGGAGATCGTCGACGTGCGTGCGCTGGCGCCTCTGGATACCGACACGCTGTGCACCTCGGTCTGCAAGACGGGCCGCTGTGTCATCGTCCACGAGGCGACGCGCTACAGCGGCTTCGGCGCCGAGCTTGCGGCCACCGTGCAGGAGGAGTGCTTCTGGCACCTGGAAGCGCCGATCATCCGTGTCACCGGTTGGGATACTCCTTACCCCCACGCGTTCGAGTGGGAGTACTTTCCGGGGCCGGCGCGCATCGCCGCGGCGCTCACGCGCGTGATGGAGGAAAAATGAGCCGGTACGTCTTCAAGCTGCCGGACCTCGGCGAGGGCACCGTCGAGGCGGAGATCGTCAGCTGGCACGTCAAGCCGGGCGATGAGGTGTCGGAAGACGACGTGCTGGTGGAGGTGATGACGGAGAAGGCGGCGGTGGAGCTGCCGGCGCCGGTCAGCGGCAAGATCGTCTCGACGACCGGGCAGGCGGGGGACATGGTGCCGGTGGGATCGGAGCTGGTCGTGCTGGAAACGGCGTCCGGCATCACGGCCGCCGGCGCCGCCGCAGAGCCGCCAATCGCCGCGGGCAACGGTGGCGGCCCGGCCCGGGCGCAAGCGATCAGAAACGGCGCTGCGCGCCACGCACAGCCGGGTTCTGCCAACGGCGGCATGGCGGCTGCGACGGCCGCGACAGCTGCGCCAGATACCAACCGGCGGGTGTTGACTTCGCCGGCGATCCGCCGCAGAGCGAAGGAGGCCGGGATCGATCTGCGCCAGGTTGCTGGTTCGGGGCCTCAGGGACGCATCGTGCGGCAGGACTTCGAGGCGTATGCTGCCGCGCGATCCGCAGGGCGCTCCGCCTCGGTGGCTGCGATGCCGGTTGCGAGGCCTGCGGCTCCGGCGCCGCGCGCTTCGGGCAGTACGGAGGAGATCAAGGTCATAGGCCTCAGGCGCCTGATCGCTCAGCGGATGAGTGACGCCAAGCGCAACATCCCGCACTTCTCCTATGTCGAGGAAGTTGACGTCACGGAGCTGGAGTCGCTCCGGCGGCATCTCAACACGAAGCTCGAGCCGGCGACACCCGCACTCGCCTACCTGCCGTTCCTCGCGCTGGCTCTCGTGCGGGTGCTGGAAGACTTCCCGCAGTGCAACGCGCATTACGATGCGGAGCGCGGCGTCATCGTGCGCTATCGCTCGGTGCATCTGGGAATCGCGACACAGACGCCTGAAGGACTGAAGGTGCCGGTCGTCCGCGACGTGCAGCTGCGATCGCTCTGGGATGTCGCGGCCGAGATGCGTCGCGTGACGGAAGCGGCGCGCGCCAACAAGGCGACACGCGAGGAGCTGGCCGGCTCCACCATCACGCTCACGAGTCTCGGCAAGCTCGGCGGCATCGCGAGCACGCCGATCATCAACGCGCCCGAAGTCGCCATCGTCGGCATCAATCGCGCCGTCGAGCGGCCGGTGGTCGTGGGCGGCGCCATCACCGTGCGGCGCATGATGAATCTTTCCTCGTCCTTCGATCATCGGTTCGTCGACGGCTACGACGCCGCGGCGATGATCCAGGCGCTGAAGGAGCGCATCGAGCAGCCGGCGACCATCTTCGTGAGTTGAATGCGACGCGCCTTCGGACTAGGCGTGCGCGCGGTCGGCGTAGTGTAGCGGGAAGGCGATCCGGATCGTGGTGCCGCGTCCCGGGGCTTTGAGAGCGTTCAACAGCAGGTTCTGAACGATCCTCTGGAGCTTCAGGGGATCCCCTTCCACGGGCAGAGAGGCCGGCCCCTTGCACCTCAGAAAGAGTTTCCGCTCCGCCGCGGCGGGTCGCAGCATCTCGCAATATTCGCGCAGGCGCTCAGCGGCGTCGAACGCCTCGATCCTCAAAGGGGTCTGCCCGGCCTCGAGCCGTGCGAGCTCCACGAGATCGGTGAGCAGCGCGCCCATCGAGCGGATGCGCTGCTGCAGCAGGCTGTGGAACCGGTCGCGCGCGGGACCGGCGACCTGAGACTGCGCAAGGAGAGCGGTCGTGCTGGCCAGCACACCGACGCTGCCACGCAGATCGTGCGCCGTCTCCCGCAGCAGCTTCGAGCGCCTGCAACGCGTGCAGGGACGACTCGAGGTCGCGCACGCGACTGGCCGCTTCGGCTTGTTGCAGCCGTACGTACCGGGCGGCGCTTTCGCACGTGCCTTCCATGCAGAGCGTCACGAGCGCTGCGCGCGCGGCCGGCATGACCTCGGGCTCGAGCTGCGGCCGGTCGGCCGCATACGCGTCGAGCTCGCACAATATCACCGATTCGAGATGGCCCCATTCGCGCGTGGTCTCGCGGATGTCATATCCCTGTTGCCACCGATGCATGCCGTGCTCGGCAGCATCACGCCGCTGCTGGCGATCGGCCTGCGAAACATCATGCGCCTGCTCCGACCGCAGGCGCGCGGCGAAATCATCAATGATGCTGGGAATGTGATCGTCGAGCGCGCCGCGTGAGAGCCCCGTGCTCGTGGTGAGCTCGGCATCGAGGCCGACCGCTTCCCGCCACAGTTGCAGCAAATGCTCGCGCCGCTCTCCGAGGTAGGTAGAGAGAGCTCCCAATTGCTTCGCGACCGAGGATACCGTGAGCTGCTCCGGCAAGTGCGAGACCGTGGCCGCATCAAGCCCAATTGCCGTGCCTGTGCCAGGGCGAGCGCCAGCGCGGCGCGTTTGCCGCGCCCGCGGATGATCAGCTCTCCGCGGCCGGCTCCTTTCCGAGTATTTCATCCCTAACATCATCGATCTCGCGCGCGCGTGAAGGCCGCACTCTAGCGCCTTCGCAACGCTCGGGCCGCGGGCAACGGGAGCTGCGCGGGCAGATGATGCGGGCGGGCTGCTCCAGGGCGTCCTCGATCCAGGCGATGTTGAGGACGTTGGCGGCGGCGACCAGCGCCTCAGTGGCGTCTTGCGGAATGCGGCCTTTGCCACGCCGGTGGAGACATTCGGTGAAGATGCTGTCGACTACTTCGTGGCTTGCAACGCCGTTGGCGTCCAATGCGGGAGCAAGATCTACGCCCACGGACAGGACGTGTGGGTTGCCCGCCATGTCCTTTACCCGGCGGGAGTGGCAGCAGTAGAGGCGGGAGCGATCGCCATCGCGGAGGACTGAAATTTGTGAGCCGGTCTCGCCGCGCGGGCCGTCGATCATGCGAAAGACCGCCCAGTTGGGGCAAGGGTCGCTCACCTGAGCGAGGTTGCCCCAGGGCAGCGGTATGCCGTTGCCGCGGTAGACGGCGCGCAGATACCCGGGCGGGTAGGCGTCGAAGAAGTGCCAGTACGGATAGGGGGAGACCTTGGTCATGCGCCGCATGATGACGGCGGCTGTCAGCTCGAGGCGGGTGCCGGGCTCGACGCGGTAGCGCTCACGGGCGAGAAAGCGCCGGAAAGGGACCCGCGGGGCGAGCAGGGCGCCGGCAAAGAAGCTGCACTCGAAATCCCGCCACGCATGCAGCACATCCTGGGCGTTCATGCCGGCGGTGTCGGAGCCGCCCTCGGGACTGCCGCCCATCTCGCCTCCGGTGGCATGCGCCGACTTGAGCCCGTCGCCGCCATGCAGCACCTTGTGCGCGATGTGCGCCGCGAGATCGAACTTCAACCGCGCCGGATCCGACTGCAACGCGCGGTTCGCATAGATCACGCGCGGCGGCTCGAAAAAGGAGCGCATCATGCTGCGGACCTCGCGGTCCTTGTCGCGGGCCAGCACGGGCTTGCGGTCGAACCAACGGATCTCGAGGCCATGGCGCCTGCAGAGGCGCTGCAGGTCATCGACCGACAGCGGGAACTTGCGCTCGCCGACGCCGTCGGCGGCCCGCTCGAGATCGGGAAAGTTGTTGCGCGACATCTCCTGGTGGGAGCGGATGAGAAGATGCGCGAATTGCCGGCCGCTGGTGCCGGTCTGCGCCAGCAGCTCCGGGATCGCCGCTTGCAGGACGTCCTTGGAGAAGAGGAACGCGGGCTCGAGCGGCACCTTCGCGGCGCCCGCGGACGGCGCGGTGGGCGTCGGCAGCTCGAGATCGGCGCTCTCATCGAGGAACCACGCTGCGTCGCGTTGAAACACCCCGGCCAAAAGCTCGAGCATCTCGCCGGAAGGGGCGCGCTTGCCGCTCTCGATCATGCTGAGGTAGGAGACCGACGGGGCGTGCTGCGCGTCGCGTTGGATGCAGCGCGAGGACAACTCCTCGAGCGTGAGGCCGTTGCGCTTGCGGATGGACCGCAGCTTGGCGCCGAGAAAGTGACCCTTGCGCAGCAGTGGTGTCATGGCGGTGCAGTTCCGTGCCGGGGTTTGGTGTGAAATTAACATTGTGAAGTTTCTTTAGTCAAATTGCGCGAGAAAGCAGGGTATGCTCCCTCCCATGAACGCCAGACCCGACGAGCTCGTCTATTCCCGGGAGCCGGCCGGCTCCCCGGTGGAGATCATGGGACCGCGGATCGAGCGATCCGCGGAGGTTCTGACACCGCTCGCGCTGCAGCTGCTGGCACACCTGCACCGGCGGTTCAACGCGCGCCGCCTCGAGCTGTTGGCGGCGCGGGAGCGCCGTCAGCGGGAGCTCGATGCGGGCGCCAAGCCGCAGTTCCTGCGCGAGACCGCGAGCGTCCGCGACCGGGACTGGCGCATCGGCCCCGTGCCGGCGGACCTGCAGGACCGGCGTGTCGAGATCACCGGTCCCGTGGACCGCAAGATGATCATCAACGCCCTCAATGCGCCGGTGCGCTGCTTCATGGCGGACTTCGAGGACTCCTGCTCGCCCACGTGGGAGAACATCGTGCGCGGTCAGGTCAACCTCGCCGATGCGATCCGGCGCACCATCAGTTACGCGGACGTGGCGACCGGGAGGGTCTATCGGCTGGCGGAGCGGACGGCGACGCTCATCGTGCGCCCGCGCGGCTGGCATCTGCCGGAGAAGCACGTGCTCGTCAACGGCGAGCCGGTCTCCGGCGCGCTGTTCGATTTCGCGGTGTATCTCGCCAACAACCACGAGGCGCTGGCGCGCGCGGGCACGGGTCCGTATTTCTATCTGCCGAAGATGGAAAGTCACCTGGAAGCGCGCCTCTGGAACGACGTTTTCCTCGCCGCCCAGGATGCCTTGGGGTTGCCCCGCGGCACCATCAAGGCGACGGTGCTCATCGAGACCATCCTCGCCGCCTTCGAGATGGACGAGATCCTCTACGAGCTGCGCGAGCACTCCGCGGGACTCAACTGCGGGCGCTGGGACTACATCTTCAGTTTCATCAAGAAGTTCCGCAACCGCCCCGAGTGTCTGCTGCCGGACCGGGCCAGCATCACCATGGAGCGGCACTTCCTCAAGTCCTACGTCGACCTCCTCATCAAGACCTGCCACCGGCGCGGCGCGCATGCGATGGGCGGCATGGCGGCGCAGATCCCGATCCGCGACGACGCGCGGGCGAACGAGGAGGCCATGGCGCGCGTGCGCGCGGACAAGCTGCGGGAGGCGCACGCCGGGCATGACGGCACATGGATCGCGCATCCCGGCCTCGCCACCATCGCGCGGGAGCCGTTCGATGCCGTGATGAAGGGCCCCAATCAACTGACCGTGCTTCGCAAGGACGTCACCGTCACGCCGGATGACCTGCTGCGGGTTCCCGAAGGCGAGATCACCGAGGGCGGCCTGCGCAACTGCATCCGTGTGGGCGTGCAGTACGTCGAGGCGTGGCTGCGAGGCTCGGGTTGCGTGCCTCTGTACAGCCTCATGGAGGATGCCGCCACCGCCGAAATATGCCGCGCGCAGCTCTGGCAATGGCTGCATTACGGGGCGCGTACCAGCGACGGCGCGCCGGTTACGCCGGAGCGGTTCGACAGGCTTCTCAGCGAGGAAATCGACCGCATTCACGATGAGGTGGGGCCGGTCAGGCTCCTGAACGGCGTGTTCCCGACCGCCGTCCGCCTCTTCGAGCAAATGACCAAGCAGGACGAGTTCGATGAGTTTCTGACCCTTCCGGCTTACGACCTGCTCCACTGACAGCGACGGAGACCAACCCCCATGACAGCGACCCGACCGCTTCCGACCGCAGAGGAGCTGTGCCGCGCCTGGCGCGAGAGCCCGCGCTGGCGCGGCATCGAGCGCGGCTATCGACCGGAGGACGTGCTGCGCCTGCGCGGCACGATTCCGGTCGAGTACTCCATCGCTCGTCTGACCGCGGAAAAGCTGTGGCGCTATCTCAACGAGAAGCCCTTCGTCAGCGCGCTCGGCGCCCTCACCGGCAACCAGGCCATGCAACAGGTGAAGGCCGGGCTCGATGCGATCTATCTTTCCGGCTGGCAAGTGGCGGCGGATGCGAACCTCGCCGGGGAGATGTACCCGGACCAGTCGCTGTATCCGGCGGACTCGGTGCCCGCCGTGGTGCGGCGGATCAACTCGACGCTGCGGCGCGCAGACGAGATTCATCACGCGGAGGGTAACGGCGGCATCGACTGGCTGAAGCCCATCGTCGCGGATGCCGAGGCCGGATTCGGCGGCGTGTTGAACGCCTTCGAGCTGATGAAGCAGATGATCGACGCCGGGGCGGCAGGGGTGCATTTCGAGGACCAGCTCTCCTCGGCCAAGAAGTGCGGCCACATGGGTGGCAAGGTGCTGGTGCCGACCCAGGAGGCAATCAACAAACTGGTTGCCGCGCGGTTGGCCGCGGATGTCTGCAACGTGCCCACCATTGTGGTAGCGCGCACCGATGCCGAAGCGGCGAATCTCCTGACGTCCGACGTCGATGAGCGTGACCGCGCTTTCATCGATTGCGCCAAGGGACGGACTGCGGAAGGCTTCTTCCACGTCAGGGCTGGTCTGGAGCAGGCGATCGCGCGCGCCTGCGCCTATGCGCCGTATGCCGATCTGGTGTGGTGCGAGACGGCCAAGCCCGATCTCGAGGAAGCGCGGCGCTTTGCCGAGGAGGTGCACGAGCGCTTCCCCGGAAAGCTCCTTGCCTACAACTGCTCACCCTCCTTCAACTGGAAGCGCAAGTTGGACGACGAGACCATCGGGGCCTTCCAGCGGGAGCTCGGCGCGATGGGGTACCGCTTCCAGTTCATCACCCTGGCGGGCTTCCATGCGCTCAACTTCTCCATGTTCGAGCTCGCCCGGGGCTACAAGGCCCGGCAGATGTCCGCCTACGTGGACCTGCAGCAGGCGGAGTTCGCCGCCGAGCAGCACGGGTACACGGCGACCAAGCACCAGCGGGAAGTCGGAGCGGGCTACTTCGACGAGGTCACCCAGGCGGTCTCGGGCGGCACGTCCTGCCTCTCGGCGCTGAAGGGCAGCACCGAGCTGCAGCAGTTCGAACGCGTTGGTTGACTGGGTGAAAGTCGCCTGCGGCGTCTTCACCGGCATCCTCTTTGGAGCCGTATACTCCGCCGATGGCGGTGGCGGTGTACAAGCTCTTTCCCACACTCGTGTATGCGGCGCGCCTGACGGGTGCGCCGGGCCGCAGACTCAACGAGCGGCTGCTGCGGGAGTGCCGACAGGTCAGCCTGGATGATGGCGCCGGTCGCCGGTGGTCGGCGAAGAGCTATCCCGGCGGCTATACCTCCTACAGCTCGGCGCATCGGATGCACCGGATGTCGCCGACCTTCGCGGCGCTCGAGTGCGCGATCGATCGGCATGTTGCGGTGTTCGCCCGCTCGCTCGCGCTGGATCTGGCAGGGCGCAAGCTCTCCATGACTGACTGTTGGGTCAACATCATGGCGCGCGGCGCGGCGCACGGTCTGCACCTGCACCCGCTCGCCACCATCAGCGGCACGTATTACGTGAGGACGCCGCGCGGCTGTTCGGGCCTCAAGCTCGAGGATCCGAGGCTCGAGCGCATGATGGCCGCGCCCCCGCGGCTGGCGCAGGCGGCGCGGGAAAATCGGCCGTGGGTCGTGCTGCCGGCCGAGGCCGGGGGTCTCCTGCTCTTCGAGAGCTGGCTGCGCCACGAGGTGCCGGCCAACACGGCGGTCGGCGAGCGGATCAGCATCAGCTTCAACTACAATTGGTTCTAGGCGATCCGGTTCAGCGAGCGTTCAGCGCCGCCGATTCAGTCTGAGTGCAAAGCGGAGAACCTCCATGCGCAATCGATTCCTTCGTGGTCTCATTCCGGCACTGTTGCTCGCGGCGCTGCCGGCCGTATCCTCGGCCGCTGTGTTCGTCGGCGTCTCGGTGAACCTCGCCCCGCCGGCGCTGCCTGTTTATGTGCAGCCGCCTTGCCCGCAGCCGGGCTATATGTGGACGCCGGGCTACTGGGGCTGGAATGATGGCGCCTATTATTGGGTGCCTGGAACTTGGATAGAGCCGCCGGCGGTAGGGCTTCTGTGGACGCCCGGCTACTGGGGCTGGAGCGGTGGTGCCTACCTCTGGCACGCCGGTTATTGGGGACCTCACGTCGGATTCTACGGGGGAGTCAACTACGGCTTCGGATATGACGGCGCGGGTTTCGCCGGTGGCTACTGGCGCGGAAACGCGTTCTTCTATAACCGTGCCGTCGTGCGCGTTGGCCCGACGTTCGTGAACAACGTGTACTACCACCCGGCCGTCTACCACGGGGCGTACGCGCATGTCAGCTTCAACGGCGGACCGGGAGGAGTGGCTGCACGTCCCACCCGCGCGGACATGATGTATGCGCACGAGCACCGCGTTGGATTCACGCGGATGCAGCAGCGTCAGCAGCGGATGGCCTTTGCCAACCGCTCGCTGCGCGCCGACTTCAACCACGGGCGGCCGCCGATTGCCGCCACGGCCCGGCCGGCGGTATTCCGTGGGAACGGCGCCTACGCCGCTCGCGCGGCGGGCGGGCGCTACACACCCGCGCACGGTGCCGCGCCACGGGCCATGGGACAGAATCGGGCTATGGGGGCTATGGGCCAGAATCGAGCCATGAGCCGCAATCGAGCCATGAGCCACAATCAAACCATGAGCCGCAATCGGGCCATGAGCCGCAATCGAGCCATGAGCCACAATCGAGCCATGAGCCGCAATCGAGCCATGGGCGGGGATCGCGCGGCTCATCCTGCCGCCCGTCCCATGGAGCGCTCAGCCGGGCATCGGCAGAACCTCAGGCCACAACAGCGTCGCCCCGCCGCGCGCGGCAACGCACGCCGCCCGCAGCAGCGCGGCAGCAAGAAACGGCCGCCGCAGCGCCAGCCGCCGCAACAGCGTTGAGACGGGGATGTAGCCAACGATGGCTGCCGGGCCGCCGCGCCCTACCCGCGCCAGGCCATCCGCGGGTCGACGGAGTGACGGCGCGGCGGCCCGGCTGGCCTCACTCCGGCAGCATCACCTGGCCGTTCACCTGAAACGTTCCGCTCACTGACGGCGCGCCCGTCCCGGGCTGGCCGCCGCCGACCGACACGGTGTATCGGCCCTGGGCGACGATTCTGTCGCCGGCTTCCGTGACCATGCTGAGATCGCGTCGCTTCAGATGGAAGCTGACCACCTGGCTCTTGCCTGGAGCCAGGTGGATGCGCCGAAAGCTGCGCAGCGCGCGTATCGGCGCGCCGGGCTCGTCAGGGAACTCGAGATACAGCTGTACGACCTCGTCCCCCGCAACCTTACCCGTGTTCGTGACTCTCACCGACGCGCTGAGCGGATCGCCGGCGTTGATCGGAGCTGCGGGCAGCCTCAGGTTGCCGTACTTGAAGGTCGTGTAGCTCAGACCGTATCCGAACGGCCACAGCGGCTTGCCGGTGAAATAGCGGTAGGTGCGACCCGCCATCGAGTAGTCCTCGAAGTTGGGCAGCTGCGCGACGCCCGTGTAGAAGGTGACCGGCAGCCGGCCCCCCGGGTCGTTCCTGCCGCTCAACGTGGCCGCGATGGCCGCGCCGCCTTCTTCGCCCGAGTACCAGGCTTCGAGAATGGCATCTGCATGAGCCTTCTCCCAGTTGACGGCCAGAGCGCTGCCGTTCATCAGCACCACGACGAGCGGCTTGCCGGTGGCGGCCACGGCCTGCACGAGACTCTCCTCGGGCTTCGGCATGGCGAGGCTGGTGCGGTCTCCACCCAGGAATCCCGGCAGGTCGACCGGCATCTCCTCACCCTCGAGTCGGCTGGTGATGCCGACGACCGCGATGACGACGTCGGCCTGCCGCGCGGCGGCGATCGCTGCCGGGTCGGGCGTGTCGCTCGCGGGGAAGGTGGGGTGCCGCGGATCGCGCGCTAGAAATGGGGTGCCGGGGACGTAGGTGATGTCGGCCTTGGGAAACTCGGCCTTGAGACCCTCGAGGAAGCTCACCGTATGCGTCGGGGTGCCGTTGTAGTTGCCGAGGAGTACCGCGGTCTGATCGGCCAGGGGGCCCACGACAGCGATGCGCTTGACGTGCCGCAGCGGCAACACACCGTCGTTCTTCAGCAGCACCATCGATTCCTCGGCGAGGTGCCGCGCCAGCTTGCGGTGCGCCGGGCTGTTGAGCTCCTTCTCCGGGATGTTGCTGTAGGGCACCATCGAGGGCGGATCGAACATGCCGAGACGAATGCGCGCGGTGAAGAGGCGGATCAGCGCCGTGTCGATTGCGCTCTCGGAGAGATACCCCTGCTGCACGGCCTGGATGAACGGAGCGTAGTCGCCGTCACCCTGACTTTCGGCCGCGCTGAAATTCGAAAAGTCCGCGCATTCGTTGTCCATTCCCCGTTCCAGGGAGATGGCCGAGGCCTGTGGCTGGCTTGGCCGGAAGCGGTGGCCGCTGAAGATGTCGCGCACGGCATCACAGTCCGAGACTACGTAGCCCTGAAACTGCCATGCCCCCCGCAACGTGTGCTGCAGCAGGAACCGATTGGCGCACGCGGGCTCGCCGTTGATCGCGTTGTATGCGCACATGACCGAGCCGGCATGGCCTTGCACGATCGCGGCGCGAAACGCCGGCAGGTAGGTGTCTTCCATGTCGTGCTTGCTCACGTCGACGTCCGAGAAGTGGCGGGTAGGCTCGGGGCCGCTGTGCACGTCGAAATGCTTGGGCGTAGCGATGGTGAGGTAGTACCGCGGATCCGAGCCCTGCATTCCCGTCACGAAGGCGACCGCCATGCGCGCGGTGAGGAACGGGTCCTCTCCATAGGTCTCCTGTCCCCGGCCCCAGCGCGGGTCGCGGAAGATGTTGACGTTGGGAGCCCAGAAGTCGAGCCCGTGGAATAGGGTCGAGCCGCCGGCGCGCACCGCACGCTGGTGGACGACCCGAGCCTCGATGCCGATGTCCCGGGCCATCCGGTGAATTCCGGGCGCATCGAACGTCGCGCCGAGGCCGATAGGCTCGGGAAATTCGGTGGTGCCGTCGACCATGACGCCGTGCAGCGCCTCGCTCCACCAGTTGTAGGCCGGTATCCCGAGCCGCGGGATGGCGCGAGCGCCGTTGACGAGCTGCGAGGCCTTCTCGCGCAGCGTCATGCGGTGGACGAGGTCGGCGGCGCGCGCCGCGGCCGGGAGGTTGGGATCGAGGTACGCCGGCGTTGCGCCGCCCTGGGCATGGGCCATCCCGGCGAGCAGCGCCAGGGTTGCCATCAGTCCGGCCAGTTGCGATTTGCGGGACGGGACCGTCATGCGCAGCTCCCCTTCAGTGATCAGCCTGCTGCGCTATGATAGCAGAATTGGTAGCGCTACCTTTGCGTCGGGTATGAGCCTATGAAGAGATCGGCGATTCTGCTCGCGGCGACGATGCTCGCCGCGTCCGCGCTCTCGTGCTGGCGAGCGGCCGCGGCCGGTGCCGCCCTGATGATGCAGGTCACCGGTAACGGCTACCTCGATGCGCCCGGCGTCAGCGTGATGTTATATAGCGACAATTACAGCCCGGTCTTCTTCGACCAGAAGGACTCGGCCCTGCAGATCATTCTGCACGACCATCGGATTGCCACGGACGGCAGCGTGCGTCTGCTGCCGACGCCGGAGCAATGGGACGTAATTCCGCACCTGATCGCGCGCAGGGTGGACAAGGAGCATGACCGGCTCATCGCCCGCGTTTCCTATCCCGCATACCACCTGTACTACAAAGTCGTGGTCGCGGCCGAGCCGGGCGGAGTGCGGGTGAGCGTGAACCTGGACAAGCCGTTGCCTGAGGGCTTGGTGGGCAGGGCCGGCTTCAATCTGGAATTCCTGCCGTCCCTGTACATGGACAAGGCCTATGAGGTCGACGGCAAGGCGTTCGGCGTGCTGCCGCGCAGCCCCGAGGATCGGATCATGCAGGTTCCGCCCAAGCCCGCAGACCCGAAAGGGCCGTGGTACGTGGAGCAGTGGCACAAAGCCAAGGGCTACACCCAACCGCTGCCCTTCGCGACGGGCAGGAGCATCACCCTGGCGGCGGCGGACCCGCTCGAGCGCATCAGCATCACCTCGGAAACCGGGCCGCTCCTCCTTTACGACGGCCGTAACGAGGCGCAGAACGGCTGGTACGTGCTGCGCACGCTGATCCCCGCGGGCAAGACGCAAGGCGCCGTGGTCTGGCACATCCGGCCGAGCTACCTCCCCAACTGGACCCGGCCGCCCATGATCGCGCACAGCCAGGTCGGATATGCGGCGGACTTTCCGAAGGTCGCCGTGATCGAGCTCGACCCCAGGTTCAAGGGCCCCGGGACCGCGGCGGTGCTGCGGCTCGCGGACGATGGCACTTACCGCAAGGTTTTCGAAGGTCCCGTCTCGACGCCCACACCGTGGCTGCGCTACGACTACGCGAAGTTCGATTTCTCGTCCGTCAGAGCGCCCGGCCTGTATGTGATCGAATACGCGGGCCGGCGCACCGATGTGTTCCCCATTGCCAGGGACGTCTACGGCAGAACGTGGCAGACCACGCTCGACGGGTTCCTGGCCGTGCAGATGGATCACGTGTCGGTGCGCGATGCCTACCGCTTATGGCACGGCGTTGCGCATATGACCGACGCTCTGCAGGCGCCACCGAACATAACTCACTTTGACGGCTACTGGATGGGTGCGGACACCGAGTCTCCCTACAAGCCTGGAGAGCACATTCCGGGTCTGAACGTCGGCGGATGGTTCGACGCGGGGGACTTCGACAACGACGCCTTCGGCCAGTACGGGACCATCGAGAATCTATCCCTCACGTATGAAACCTTCCACATGAAGTGGGACGAGCTGTCGGTTGATGAGAAGGCGCGCTCGGTCGAAATGCACCGGCCGGACGGCGTCCCGGACGTGATCGAGCAAGTCGAGCACGGCGTCCTGCAAACACTCGCGCAGATCCGTGCGGTCGGACACCCTTTCACAGGCATCCAGTCACCCTACTTGCGGTGGTACACGTTCATTGGCGATGCGGCCTCGCAAACCGGTGCCTACTCCAACAACCCGGACCCCCGGTGGGCCTGGACGATGACCTCGCCCAGCATGGAATATGCCGCAGCGGCATCGCTGGCAACCGCCTCCCGCACGTTGCAGGGCTGGAACGACCCGCTGTCGAAACAGTGCCTCGATGCGGCGATCAAGCTCTGGAACGAGGCGGAGGCGCACCCTGTCCGGAAACATCTCCCGGCCTACCTCGAGGGTGAAGGGGGATACCGGGAATTCGGCCTCGGTGCGCCGGAGTGGACGGCCGCCGTCGAGCTGACGATCGCCACGCGCGGCGCACAGCCCTACAAGGAGCGCGTAGAGAAGATGTTTCCTTCGACGCCGAAGCAGATCGCGTTCGGCGGCTGGTCGGCCGTGCGGGTCCTTCCGTACCTGGATGCGACCTACAGGACTCGCCTCAGGGTGGTGGTCAAAGGGTTCGTGCCGCAGTTGGATCGCTACCTGGCGACCACGCCCTTCGGCGTACCTCCCTCGCTTGGCGCCTGGGGCGGCTCGGCCCAGGTGGCGGAGTTTGGCGCGGAAATGTACTTCCTGCACGCGGCCTTTCCGGGTCTGGTAGGACCCGAATACACGCTCCGGGCCGCCAACTACCTGCTGGGCACGCATCCTGTCTCCAGCGTGTCATATGTTTCCGCGATCGGCAGGGACTCGAAGCTCGTAGCGTACGGCAACAACCGTGCCGACAACACGTTCATCCCGGGCGGCATGATCCCGGGCTATGTCGTCATCAAGCCGGATTTCCCCGAGTGCATCACCGATTTCGGCTTTCTGTGGTTCGAGGATGAATACACGGTCGACGCCGCGGCGACCTGGGTGCTGGAAGCCAATGCGGCCGACGCAGTCGTGCGGGAAGGGGCGCTCACCGCTTTACCGAGAAGCGGTACACGATGACGCTGTGATAGGCCGCGCCGGGATTCAGCGTGGCAGACGGGAAGTTGGAGTGGTTGGGCGCGTCAGGGAAATCCTGCGGCTCGAGGACGACGGCATCGCCTTCGCGGTAAGCGATGCCATCCTTGCCGATCGCCGTGCCGTTGAGGAAGTTGCCGGAATAGAACTGAACCCCGGGCGCGGTGGTGTAGACCTCGAGCACCCGCCCGGAGCGGGGGTCCTCGACGCGCGCGGCCAGCCGCAACGTGCCCGGCCGGCCATCGAGCACGAAGTTCATGTCATAGCCGTGGCAGTAGCGGATCTGTGCGTCGTTGCCGTCGCGGATGCGCAAGCCGATCGGGGTGGCCTTGCGGAAATCGAACGGCGTGCCCGCAACCGGCGCGATCTGTCCCGTCGGGATCAGCACATCATCCACAGGTGTGTAGTGCGATGCGTTGATCTGCAGCAGGTCGCGCATCGTCGAGAAGTGCGCGGGCCCCGAAGCCAGATTGAAGTAGGAGTGGCCGCTGAGGTTGACGATGGTCGGCTTGTCCGTGGTCGCGCGGTAGTCGATACGCAGCTGCCCGCTGTCCGAGAGCGTGTAGGTGGCGGTGACATGCAGCGTGCCCGGATAGCCTTCCTCGTCGTCCGGGCTCAGATACGACATCGTGACCGAAGCGCTGCGGCCGCTGGTGGTCGAGTCGATCCTCCAGACGCGCTTGTCGAAGCCTCGCGTCCCCCCGTGCAGGCTGTTACCGTGGTCATTGATCGAGAGCTGGTAGACGTGCCCGTTGAGCGTGAAGCGGCCCTTGGCGATGCGGTTGGCGAAACGACCGACGGTGGCGCCGAAGTAATTGCCGTCATCGAAGTACTGTTGGGGACTCGGGTACCCGAGGACGATGTCACGGAGCCTGCCGGCGCGATCCGGGGTGTAGAGCGACTGAATGCGCGCCCCGAGGGTGATGATTCGCGCCCGGATGCCCGAGCGGCTCGTGAGCTCCACCGATTCGATGCGGGTGCCGTCGGCCAGCTTGCCGAACTCGGCGCGGCGCGCTTGCGCGGCGCCCGCGGACCGGGTGGCGAGGAGCGCAGCCAGGCAGGCGACCGCGGCGCATCCGGATCTCAACGTTTCTCTCACGCGTAGCTCCCGTGCCGCCTACAGGGGTCGCACCGGCCCAAGGTCTGCGGCGTCGCTTTGGGCCAGCCGGTTGCGCAGCGACAGAAGGAACGCGTCTGCGCTGATGTCGAAGAGGTCGCCGGGCTGGCAGCGCACCTCATCGGCGAAGGAGAGCGTCGCGGTGCCGAAAAAGTGCACATGCACATCGCCCGGCCGACGGAAGTTGGAGTACTTGAAGTGGTGGCGCTCGAGGTTGGCGAGCGTGTGTGACATGTTGACCTCGCCCGTGAGGAAGGGCTTCTCCCAGATCAGGCTCTCGCCGCGGTAGATGCGGCTCGTGCCGTGAACGTCCGCGGGCAGCTCCCCGAGCCGCAGCTCCGGACCCAGGGCGGCCCGGCGCAGCTTCGAGTGCGCGAGCCAGAGATAGTTGTGCCGCTCCATCACGTGATCCGAGAACTCGTTGGCGAGGCAGAATCCGAGTCGCATCGGCAGGCCCTGCGGGTCGACCAGGTAGATGCCGGCGATCTCGGGCTCCTCGCCCCCATCGAGCGCGAAGGCGGGCATCTCGAGTGGCGCGCCGGTCGGCACGATGCTCGAGCCGTCTCCCTTGTAGAACCACTCGGGCTGTACGCCGATCGTCCCCGCGGGCGGCTTGCCGCCTTGCAATCCCTCGAGGAACATCCGCATCGAATCGGTCTGCGCACCGCCCGCGGCGGCGAGCGCGTGCATCCGGTCACGGCTCTCCGCCGAGCCGAGGTGCGTCAGCCCCGTGCCCGTGAGATAGAGGTGCGCCGGGTCGGGGTGATCGATGGGCGGCAACAGCCGCACGTCGGGCTTCGCGCCGCTGATGTCGATGGCCTCGGCCGTCATGCGCTGGCGCGCTGCCGCCTCCAGCGATAGTCCCTCCACGAGAGCCGCACCCGCAAGCTCGAGCGTCGAGGCGATGCCGTCGAGCCTCACCGTGCGCCCGTCCTCCTCGAGAGTCGCGACGCTCCTCGTCCCGCCCGCCAGCTCCACTTGCAAGAGTCGCAACGCCATGGCAGCTCCCGCCCTCGGGAAACGAAGGGCTCGCCGGCGGCGATGATAGACCAGGCACGCCTTTCTTGTCTGAGTAAATCACACGCCGCGCTTGACAGCCGCGGATCCCGCCGATATCTATGGCCGCCGGTACAACCGAGGAAATTCCCGGCGATGGCAGTGCATCCGGGCGCCGATTCCGGCCTCGCGCAGAGTCGCACGGGTCCGCGACCGAGCTATACCGCGGCGCTCGCGGTGCTCACCGGCGTGTTCTTCATCTGGGGATTCGCGACCGTCCTCAACGACACGCTGGTTCCGCATTTCAAGTCGGCGTTCGGGCTGAACTACGCGCAGTCGCTGCTGGTGCAGCTCGCCTTCTACCTCGGCTACTTCATCATGGGTTTGCCGGCGGCCAAGGTGCTCGAGCGCACCGGCTACAAGCTGGCCGTGGTGCTGGGGCTTCTCGGAATGGCGGTGAGCGCCGCGGCCTTCGTCCCGGCCGCCATGCTGGAATCCTACGACATGTTCCTGGTGGCGCTGTTCCTCCTCGCCTCATCCATCACGCTGCTGCAGGTCGCGGCCAATCCGTACGTGGCGGTGATCGGCTCGCCCCAGACGGCTTCCAGCCGCCTCAATCTGGTGCAGGCGTTCAACTCTCTCGGCACCGCGCTCGCGCCGCTTTTCGGCGCATACCTCATCTTCGGCCGAAGCCCTTCGGGCACCGCGCACGGCGTGGTGACTCTCACGGCGCAGCAGCGCGCCGTCGACGTCCACGCCGTGGAACTGCCCTACGTGCTGATCGCCGCCGTGCTGCTCGCGCTCGCACTGCTCGTGTGGCGCGTGCGCCTGCCCGACCTGGGCAAGGAGACACGGCGCGCGGCACGCGCCGACCGTGCAAGGCACAGCCTGTGGCGACATCGGAATCTGGTGTTCGGCGTTCCGGCCATCGTGCTCTACATGATCTGCGAGATCGGCATCGGCTCGACGCTCGTCAACTTCATCTCCCGGCCCGACATCGGCGCCATGACTCACGAGCAGGCCGGCAAGTACACGGTGCTCTACTGGGGCGGCGCGATGACCGGTCGGTTCGTGGGGGCCTGGCTGCTGCGTTGGATCTCGCCCGAGCGCCTGCTTGCGGCCGTCGCCATCGGCGCGCTGGCGCTCGCGGGCATCGCCATCACCTCCACGGGGCACCTCGCCATGTGGTGTCTCATCGCGGTGGGGCTCTGCCATTCCATCATGTTCCCCACCATCTTCACGCTGGGCATCCGGGGGCTGGGACCTCTGATGGAGGAGGGCTCCGGGCTTCTCATCATGGCTATCGCGGGCGGCGCGCTCGCGGAGCTTCAGGGCAAGCTCGCCGACCACATCGGCCTGCAGCTCTCCTACCTGCTGCCGTGGGCCTGTTATCTCTTCATTCTGTTCTATGCGACATGGGGCTGCCGCCCGACCGGCGCCTTGCACGACGAGCCGCTCTTGGGTTGACGCGCCCCCCGGTAGTATCCAACAGCGCGAGACGCACCAGCTCCGCCATGGACTCGTGCGCCGCCCGCGCATCGCGTGCCGCGACCGCTTCGTACACCCGCTCGTGGTCCGGCATAGGGTCGCGAGGCAACGGTCGCTTGCGCTGCTTGAAGACGGTGGTCCAGGCCACCGCCGCGGCCACCCCGCTCTCCAACGAGGCGAGAAAGGGATTGCCCGAGGCCTCGAGCAGAATGGAGTGGAAGTTGCGGTCCGCCTGACGGCCTTCTTCCGCCGCGAGCGTGCTCGCGGCCATCGCATCGAGCGCGCGGCGCAGCGACTGCAACTGTTCGGGGCTGCGTTTTTGCGCCGCCAGCGCCGCGGCGGCAGGCTCCACGATCGTGCGCAGCTCGAACAGGCCGCGCAACAGCCGCTCGTCGGGCGTGCCGCTGAAGATCCAGGAAATCACGTCGGGATCGAGCAGGTGCCAGTGGTGCGGCTCGCTCACCCGCGTGCCGAGCTTCGGTCGCGATTGGATCAGGCCCTTGGCCGCGAGGATGCGCACGGCTTCGCGATAGGCCGTGCGGGACACCTTCAGGCGCTCGCTCGCCTCGATCTCACCGTTCAGCACCCGGCCGGGCGCAATGCGGCCGGAGACGATCCGCATGCCGATATCGCGGGCAATGGTGCCGTGCAGCCGCAGCGCTTTGCCGGCTGCGGGACGCTTGGAGGCGCGGGTCCTCGGTCGCATCGATGACGTATGTCTCTAACAGGAGCTATCCGTGATGATGTCCGCCCGGGCCGTGCACGTGGCCGTGCGAGAGCTCCTCCTCGCTCGCCTGGCGCACGTCCTCGATCCGGATGTCGAAATTGAGATGCTTGCCGGCGAGAGGATGGTTGCCATCGACTGTCACCATGTCGCCGGCGACGCGTGTGACAGTGAAGGTGCGCGGCCCGTCTTCGGTCTGCGCGTGCAGATGCATGCCGGGTTGCACGTCCTTGATGTCGCGCAGCGCTCGGCGCGGGACGTTCTGCACCAGGCGCTGGTCGTACTCGCCGTAGCCTTCCGCTGGCGAAACTCGCACGTTGACGGTGTCGCCGGCATCCCGCCCGATGAGCTCCCGCTCGAGGCCCGGAACGATGTTGCCGTGGCCGTGGATGTAGGCCAGCGGCTCGCCGGAGGCGGAGCTGTCGATGACGACACCGGCATCGTCCTTGAGGGTGTAGTGGATCGTAACGACGCTGTCGTGGGAGATTGTCATCGGGCTAGTCTATACCAGCGGGCCTGCGCTCAGCGAATCGCCGAGCGTTGGCCTCCTTGAGCTCGAGCCCCAAGCCGGGCCGGCCGAGGTCGGGCTCAATCTCGCCGCCGACCGGTGAGCGCGCGCCGTTGAACAGCATGGGCACATCCTGCGGAAATATACGCTGTCATAACCGTATTCGCCGGCACTCAACTCCATTCCCGCCGGCGCACGATCGCGCAGCAGCGCAAGGCCCGTCAGATCCTCGCCCGAGACCGCGAGCCGAGGTTGCGCACCACCCGCACCATCTCATCCCAACAGGCGGCGGTGGCGAACGCGTCCTCGCACCGTGTCAGCGGGCGGAGAGGCGCGAGGCGGCGAGGCAGACGAGCCCCGCGCCGACGGCGCAGAGCGAGACGAGGAGCTTGCGGTGCGTGGTGAGCCAGAGCCCGCGACTGGTGGCACTCGAGCGCTCGGCAAAACGTCCATGCGCGCCGTGATCGCCCGGTACTGACTGCCACAGGTTGTCGCGCCGGTTCGGCTCGATCGGCTCCTCGGCGAGCTGCGCGCGGTATGCCGTCCGCGAGAGATACCGGTCGAGGAGCGGCGCTGCCAGCCGATTACCCCAGATGGCCGCCACCGTGCTGCCACCCACGAAGACCTCGCGCCGCTTGTGACGGGAGGCCCACACGATGGCGCGTGCACCTACCTCCGGCTCGAAGATCGGCGGCACCGGCTGCGGCTTGCGGGACACGCGTGCGCGGCACCAGTCGAACTGGGGCGTGTTGATCGCGGGCAACTGCACCATCGTGACCCTGACATGGCTGCCGGAGTGCAGCAGCTCCGTGCGCAGCGAGTCGGTGAAGCCGCGAATGGCGGACTTCGCGCCGCAATAGGGTGCCTGCAGCGGGATCGAGCGATAGGCCAGCGCCGAGCCCACCTGAACAATGGCGCCTCGGTCGCGAGGGAGCATGCGTCGCAACGCCGACAATGTGCCGTTGACCGTCCCGAGGTATGTCACCTCGGTGACGCGGCGGACCTCGTCGGGCTGAAGCAGTGCAACGGGTGAGAAGACGGTCACCATCGCGTTGTTGACCCAGACGTCGATCGGGCCGAGCTGCGACTCGATCAGGAACGTGGCGCGCTCCACGGCGTCTGCGTCAGAAACGTCGACAGGAATGGCGAGAGCTCGACGGCCGTAGCTCTCAACCTCCGCGCGCGCGTTGTCGAGCGCATCGCCATTGCGCGCGAGCAGCGCGACGTCTGCGCCGCCGCGCGCGAACTCGCGCGCCGTGGCCCGGCCGACTCCCGCGCTGGCGCCGGTGACCACCGCTACTTTATTGCTGCGCCTGCCGAACACTTGAGAAACCGGCCCGCTCCTGCCGTCCAATGAAAGAGCGTCACCTGAACGCGCGTGCGCTGCCCCGGGTTCCTGGCTCTCGGGCGATGGCCCTCGACGTTGCCGGATAGCATAGGCGTTGCCGTCAGCTTGGCAGTGCCGCCAGGGCTTCTTGTGGTCGTGTCCGTCCCCCGCGCGGAACAACTCCGCACGGCGAGCATTCCTCAAGAAACTGCTTCGCTTGAGCCGGGGTGCTCCGGCGGTCCAATATACAACGCCTTGATGAACCAGGTCGCCGTCACCGGCATGGGAGTCGTGTCACCGATCGGTTCGGGGGTACCTTCCTTCTGGGAGGCGCTGCTCGGCGGTCGCCACGCTTTCCGTCCCATACCGAACGCGGACGGGCTCGGCGGCAACCGGCTGTGGGCCGCGGTGCCCGACAGTTTCACCGCCGCACCCGGCGTTACCGCGCCGATGCTGCGCAATTCCGATCGGTTCACCGCCTACGCCATGGTAGCGACCGTCGAGGCGCTCACCATGGCTGGTTTGGCGGGTGGCCCGCCGCCGCTCACGGCGGTGATCCTGGGCAACACCATGGGGGGACTGCCGCTTTTCGCGGAGGCGCAGACGGAGCTCGAGCGTCGGCCACAACACGTCACCCCCAAGCTCATGGCGCTCGTGATTCCCAGCATGGCGGCGGCGCGCATCTCTCTGCACTGGGGCCTGCATGGACGCCAGCTGACCATAAGCACCGCCTGCGCCTCCTCGCTCGATGCCATTGGGCTCGCGGCCCGGATGATCGAGCGCGGCGAGGCCGAGCAAGCCATCGCTGGCGGTACCGAGACGTTGCTCGCGCCCGTCGTCTATCAGAGCCTCGATCGCGCCCGGGCGCTGTCGCGAGTCACGGATCCCGACCACGCCTCCAGGCCCTTCGACGTCGAGCGCGACGGCTTCGTCATGGGTGACGGTGCGGCGGTACTCGTCCTCGAGCACGAAGGAAGCGCGCGCCGGCGCGGCGCCCGTGTGCTGGCGCGGGTGCGCGGTTATGGCTCGCTGACGGATGCACACCACCTGACTGCGCCGGAGCCGAGCGGCCGCTACGAGGCGGAAGCGATCCGTGCCGCCCTCGAGGATGCCGGATGCGAGGTGCAGACAGTGTTCGCGCACGCAACCGGCACTGTAGTCGGCGACATCGCGGAGCTGCGGGCGATCAACACGGTGCTCGGTTCTCGGCGCCCCCGCGTGACCGCGCTGCGCGGCCACCTGGGTCACGCCATGGCGGCCGCCGGGGCCACATCGGTGGTTGCGGGCATTCTCGGGATGGAGGCCGCGGTCATGCCCCAGACGCTCGGAACCCGCAATGTGGAACCGGAAGCCTGCTTCGACGTCGTGCTAGGGGAGCCGCGCCGGCGAGCCTACCGGGAGTTCTCCGTCAATGCTTTTGGATTCGGAGGGCAAAATGCATCGCTTGTATTGTCAGCTTGACACTTTGCCTGCGAGTAGCCCGACATGCGCCTAGTCGTGGAGCCGACGACGGGGCCGCTGTCGAACGAACTGATCATTCCCAACTCCAAGTATCATGCGCACCGGGCGCTGATCCTGGCCTCGCTGGCGCCCGGGCGCAGCCGTATCGTGGGTCTGACACACGCCCGGCACGTCGAAAGCACGCTCGGGGTGTTGCGCGGGCTCGGCACGCGAATCGACATTGACGGCAACACGTTCATCGTCGACGGCGGTCCTTACAAGCCGCTCGCTCGCGTGCTGTCGGTGGGCAGCTCCGGGTCTACGCTCTACTTCATGGCGGGCTTGTGTGCGCTGGCGGAAACCCCGGTGACGCTGGCCGGCCAGCGCTACCTGCAGCGGCGGCCGGTAGGGCCGCTTCTCGAGGCGCTGGAGCGGATCGGCGTCAGGATCGGCTCGAACAGCGGTTGCCCGCCGCTCGCGATCGAGGCCGGACGGCCGCGCGGGGGCCGGGTCAGGATCGCCGGCACGCTGTCGCAGTGGATCTCGGGGCTGCTGCTCGTCGCTCCGTTCGCCACCCGTGAGACCGTCATCGAGGTCGACGGCACCCTCAACGAGCGGCCCTACATCGAGCTGACACTCGCCATGATGGCGCGGTTCGGACTGGAGGTGTTCGCCTCCCCGGACCGGCTCCGGTTCGTCGTGCCGCCGAACCAACAGGCGCGGCCGGCGACGGTGCGGCTGCCGCCCGACATCGGCTCCGCCGCATTCGGCCTCGCGATCGCGGCGCTGCACCCGTGCGATATCCTGATGCGCGGCCTCACCTCGACGGACGGCGTGGGCGATCACCCGGAGATCGCTTTTCTCGACATCATGCGCTCCATGGGACTGCCCATGCAGGAAGAGCCCGGGACGCTCGCCGTGCGCGTGCGTCATGACGGTGCCCGGCCGCGGGCGGTGCAGGTCGATTGCCGGGGGACCCCCGACATGCTGCCCATCGTCGCGACGCTCGCCGCGTTCGCCGACGGCGAGACCGTGATCTCCAACATCGACCACGCGCGCCTGAAGGAGTCCGACCGGGTCACGGCGATGCTGCAGCTCAACACCATGGGCGGCAGGCTCCGCGTCAGCGACTCGCAGCTCATCATTCAGGGCGTGGACCGCCTGACCGGCGCGGACCTCTCCTCCTACAACGACCACCGTGTGCTGATGTCGCTCGCCATCGCGGCGACGCGCGCCACCGGCCGCAGCCGTCTCACCTACCCCAATGCCTATCGCATCTCCTATCCGGAGTTCCTGAACGCCATGAACGGCATCGGGGCACGGATGGAGTGCACCTCGTGACGGGGTCTCTCCCCGGGCGGGTCGCCTCGCTCGCGCAGCAGCGGCCGCGCGAGCCGGCGGTGATATCGCTCGACCCCGCCGGAGTGAGGGTGTGGGACTGGAGCGGGCTCTGGCGGGAATCGCAGCGGATTGCGGCGCTGCTGGCGGCGTGCGGCGTGCGCCGCGGCGAGCCGGTCGCGTACCAGATGGGCAACCGCGCCGAGTTCGTGGCGATCACCCTCGGGGCCCTCGCAACAGGGGCCGTGTGCTGTCCGCTGATGCCGATCTTCCGCGAGCGGGAGCTCTGTTACATGTTGAGCCGCGCGCGCGTCCGCGTGCTCTTTGTCATGGATCGGCACCGCGGGCGCGATCCGGTGGCGGAAGTGTCGGCGATCGAGTCGGACGCGCCTTCGCTCGAGTCCCTCTTCGTCATCGCGGCGGATGGCGCAGATGAGGGCGGACGCACGTTGGCGCAAGGTGGGCGCACGCGGCATCTGTGGCTGCAGACTGCTCTGCGGGATACCGACGACGAAGCGCCTGCCGTCGATGCGGCGCACGCGGAGCCGACCGGCTTGGCGCAGCTTCTCTTCACGTCAGGGACCACCGGAGAGCCCAAAGGCGTGCTGCATCGCGCCGATGTGCTGACTCTTGCGGCGCGGCTGCAGTCCGATCATCTCGGCCTTGGCGCAGCGGACCGTATTTTCGTCCCCTCGCCGCTCGCCCACCAGACAGGATTCCTCTACGGAATGTGGCTGGCGCTCGCACTCGGTGTGCCGCAGATCCTGCTCGAGTCGTGGGAGCCGAAGCGCGCACTGGCCGCGCTCGGCGAGTGGCGCGGGACGTTCGTGCAGGCGGCGACACCGTTTCTCGCCGATCTCGTCCAGGCGGTGGCGGAGGGCGAGGCGCCTCCCCGGAGCCTGCGGCTCTTCGTGGCGACCGGCACGACCGTGCCGCGCGCGCTTGCCGCGCGGGCGCGGCGCGTGTTGGAAAGCCAGGTTTGCGGCGCCTTCGGCACCACGGAAGGCTGTCTGGCGACACTCGGCTCGCCGGCTGATCCGCCGGACAAGGCCTGCGGCACCGATGGGCGCCCGCTGGCAGGAATCGAGGTGCGCATCTGTGACGAGACGGGGCGCAGGCTTCCCGCGGGCAGCGAAGGCCAATTCCAGACGCGCTCGCCGACGATGTTCCAAGGCTATCTCGAGCGACCCGATTGGACCGCGGATGCCTACACTGACGATGGGTGGTATCGGACCGGTGATCTGGCGGTGATCGACGCGGAAGGGTACCTGCGCCTGACTGGGCGAGTGAAGGATGTCGTCAACCGCGGCGGCGAGAAAATCCCGGTGGTTGAGATCGAGCAGCTGCTGCACGAGCATGATGCCGTGCGTGAGGTCGCCATCGTCGGCATGCCGGATGCCCGGCTCGGCGAGCGCGCGTGCGCCTTTATCGTCATGCGCCGCCCCTGTCCGCTCGACCTCACCGCGGTGCAGGCGTTTCTCGATGGGCGCCGCGTGGCGAAACAGTACTGGCCGGAGCGTGTGGAGATCGTCGAGGAATTGCCGAAGACGCCGTCGGGAAAGATACGCAAGTACCTGTTGCGCGAGCGCGCCAGGGTGTTGAGCACGGGGGTTTTGTGAAGACCGAAGCCGAGTTCGAGCTCCTGCGGGCCGGTGTCGAGAAGTACGTCCGGGGTCCCGCAGAGCGCTGGGCGGAGCAGATCGAGCGCGACCGGCAGGTCCCGCCGCAGCTCTGGGATGAGCTGCGGGAGCTGGGCTATCTCAGCCTGGCGGCGCCTGTCTCGCTCGGCGGCCGGGGGGTACCGTTCAGCCGTTATCTCGAGCTCATGGAGCTGTTCGGCATGGCGCACGCCGCGGTGCGCATGATCGTGCACGTGGTGAACGGCATCTGGCGTGCGCTCGACCGTCACGCGACCGAGGAGCAGCGCCGCCGCTTCGTGAGGCCCTGTGTGGCAGGGGAGCTGAAGGTGGCGTTCTCGCTCACCGAGCCCACCGCCGGCACCGGCGCGGACCTGCGCTGCTCAGTGACGCGGGAGGGCGATCGCTACTATCTCACGGGCGAGAAGCACATGATCACCTTCGGCTCGATCTGCGACTACTGGCTGCTCTTCGCCCGCGTGGCTGGTACGGCCGGGGCGGAGGGGACGGTGGCGCTTCTCGTGCCGCGTGACGCCGCCAACACCCGGGTCGATGTGATGCCGGAGTCGATGGGCGTGCGCGGCAGCGATCATGCACGCATGCGGTTCGAGCGGGCGCCGGTGCCCGTCGCCAACCGGTTGGGCGAGGAGGGTCAGGGGCTCGACATCGCCTTCGGCGGCTTTCTTGCGCCGAGCCGCATCTCCGTGGCGATGAGCTGCGTGGGACTCGCTCGCCGCGCGCTCGAGCTCGCCATCGAGCGGGCGCGCACCCGCGAAACCTTCGGCAAGCCGCTCTGGCGTCGTCAGGCGATCGCCTTCATGATCGCGGACATGGCGACTGAGCTCGAGGCGGCCCGGCAGCTGGTGTTTCATGCGGCTGCGGAGTGGGAGCGCTCGAGCCCGCAGGCCGACATGCTCTCCTCGATGTCGAAGCTCTTCGCGGTTTCCATGCTGCAGCGGGTGACCGATGAGGCGCTGCAGGTTCACGGCGGCATCGGCTACTGGCAGCCGCATCCGATCGAGCGGGTTTACCGCGATGCGCGCGCGCAGCGCTTCGAGGAAGGCACCAACGAGATTCAGAAGACGGTTATTGCACGAGAGATATTCAAGGGGGGGCGCGCAAAGTGAGGTTTACCGACAGGATCGCGTTGATTACCGGCGGCACCCGCGGCATCGGCAAGGCGCTGGCGCTGACGCTCGCCCGCCAGGGCGCCGCGCTCGTCCTCAACTACAAGCGCAACGAGCAGGCGGCGCGCGATACGCTCGCCGAGGTCGAGGCGCTCGGCGCCAAGGTCAGCGTGTTTCGCGCGGACCTCGAGGAGCCGGCGGAGATCGATGCGCTGTTTCATCACGCCGGCGAGAGGTTCGGCCGGCTCGACTTCTTTATCTCCAACGCCGCGGCGAGCGCGTTCAAGCGCATCGTCGATCTCAACGCGCGCAATCTCGACCGCACCTTCGCGCTCAACGTGCGCGCCTTCGTGCTCGGGGCGATCCGTGCGGTACCGCTGATGAAGAACGGCGGCCGCATCGTCGCGCTCTCGAGCTACGGCAGCGGCCGGGCGTACCCGACCTACGCCAATCTCGGGGCGGCGAAGGCGGCGATCGAGGCCTGGGTGCGCTACATGGCGCTCGAGTTCGGTCCGCAGGGGATCAGTGTCAACGCGGTGAGCGGCGGGCTGATCGACACCGACTCGCTCGAGTTCTTCTACAACGTGCCCGGCATCCCGCCGATGCAGAGCGTGCTCTCGAAGCTCCCCCGGGCGCGTCGCGGCAAGGTGGAGGAAATGGCCGAGGCGGTGGCATTCCTGCTCTCGCCCGAGGCGGAGTACATCACCGGGCAGACGCTCGCGGTCGACGGCGGGCTGTCGGTGATCGCACCTCCTTTCTACGCCGACGCGACTGCGCCGCTTGCCGGCACCCCGCCGCCGCGAGGCTAGTTATGAAGCGCTGGCTCCGGGCATCCTGCCCGTCCCAGCGCCGTCTGGGGCAAAAAGCGTGGTTTTTGCCCCAGACTCGGCCACCTGCGGCGGCCGGGCACGTCCCTATGCCTGGGATGGGCAACTGACATGACTGGGCTTTGCTGGCGGCCGGGCCGGATCGGCAGCCTCGGGCTGCCTCATCGCATCGTCATGGGCGCGATGCACCTCGGCATGGAGTCGCAGCCAGGCGGGGAAGCGCTCGCGACCTTCTATGCCGAGCGTGCGCGCGGCGGGGCCGCGCTCATCATCACGGGCGGCTCGGCGGTGAGCCGGGTCGGCGCGGGCGGCAAACACTACAGCCTCATCAACGAGCCCGAGGAGGAGGTGAAGCTCCGTCGCGTGACCGATGCGGTGCGGCAGGCCGGCGGCCGGATTGCGCTGCAGCTCTTTCATGCGGGCCGCTATGCCTTCGAGCGCACATTCGGCCTGCAGCCGCTGGCGCCTTCGGCCGTGCCCAGCCGCTTCTCGAAGTCGACACCCCGCGCCATGACGGCGGCCGACATCGCGCAGACCCTGGAGGACTTCGCCAACGGAGCGCGCCGGGCCCGCGAGCTCGGCTTCGATGCGGTCGAGCTCATGGGCTCGGAAGGCTACCTCCTCAACCAGTTCCTCTCACCCCTCACTAACCTGCGCGACGATGAGTGGGGCGGGGACCTCAGGCGTCGCACGCGATTTCCGCTCACCATCCTGCAGCGCGTGCGAGCGGCTGTTGGTGAGGATTTCCCGATCATTTATCGCCTCTCGGGCGCCGACCTGATGCCGGGGTCGAGCACGGACGAGGAGACCGCTGCGGTTGCGAGCCTGCTCGGCGGCGCCGGTGCCGACGCGCTCGATGTGGGCATCGGCTGGCACGAGTCGCAGATTCCAACGGTGCAGTACACCGTCACTCCCGGCGCCTGGGTGGCGTGCGCGGCGCGGATCAAGGAGGCCGTGGGGAGTCTGCCGGTGATCGCCAGCACCCGCATTCATACATTGGAGCTGGCAGAGCAGGTGCTCGAGCAGGTACGGGTGGACTTCGTTTCGCTGGCACGACCCTTTCTCGCGGATCCGAGGATCATCACCAAGACGCGCGCCGGCCGATCCGATCGGGTGAACCTTTGCATCGCCTGCAACCAGGCCTGCATCGATCGCTCGCTGAGCGACCAGGCCGTCTCCTGCATGGTGAATCCGCGGGCGGGTAGGGAGCTCGAGTGGCCCGAGCGGCCCTCCCGACACCCGCGCGGTTGGATGGCGGTGGTCGGCGGCGGACCCGCGGGGCTGGAGGCGGCCCGCGTGCTCGGCGAGGCCGGCCAACGTGTCGTGCTCTTCGAGGCCGAGCGGGAGATCGGGGGCCAGTTCCGCCTGGCGAGCCAGATCCCCGGCAAAGCCGATTATGCGCGTACCGTGGCGTATTTCGCGGGTGAGCTCGAGCGGCTGGGGGTCGAGGTCCGCCTGGGTAGGGCGATCGAGGCCGATTCAATCGAGGAGTTGGCGGGCGCACGGGCGGTGATCATCGCCACGGGCGTCCGGCCACGCCATCCCGATTTGCCCGGGATCGAGTTGCCGCACGTGCGCTCCTACCCGCGGGAGCTGCTCGCTGGCGCCAGGGACGTCGGTCCGGCGGTCGTCATCGGCGCAGGAGGGATCGGCGTCGATGTCGCGCATTTCCTGAGTCAGGCCGGCGGTCGGGTGACACTGATGCGCCGGGGAGCCCCGATCGGCGAGCACATCGGCCGCTCTACCCGCTGGGTTCTGCTCAAGGCGCTGAGAGAGCGCGGGGTCGAGATGCTGACGGGGGTGAGCTACGGGCGCATCGCCCCGGAGGGAGTCCTGATTCGCGATGCCGAAGGGCGCAGCCGCTTGATCGAGGCGCGGCGCGTGGTCATCGCGGCGGGCCAGGAGGCACATGACCCGCTTAGCGCGGCGCTGCTGCGGGCAGGGCGGAAATTCCGGGTGGTGGGCGGCGCCCGCGCGGCCGGAGAGCTCGATGCCGTGCGGGCCTTCCGGGAGGGGGCGCTGGCCGCGCACGAGCTGCTGAGAGAGCGACCCTAACAAAGGCACAGGGGCGAGTCGCGAAGCGACGAGCGGGCGGACAGGAGTCCGCCCTGGGCTCTCGCGGAGCAGGGATAGCGCAGCGAGATGTGCCCCGCCGCCGCAGGGCGAGGCGGTGCTTTGCTCGGCCCATCCTGGGCCTCGCCCCTTCGGGCCGACGCTGCGCGTCGTCATGAATCGCTCCAGGCGATTCATTCAGCGAAGCACTGCTTCGCTCCGCCGAGCGAGTCGCGAGCAAAAACCACGCTTTTTGCTCGCGGCGCGCTGGGCCGGGTAGGATGCCTGGATTCAGCGCTTAAAACGAGTTTCGGCGTGCCGCCAGAGAATGTCACCCTAGCCCAGAAGACCGCGCGTTACGTGCTCATGGGCGCGCTGGTGCTGGTCGGCGCCTGGATGCTGCGGCACTTCATTGCGGCGCTCTGCTGGGCGGTGGTGCTGGCGATCGCGACCTCGTCGGTCTATGACCGCTGGCTGGCCAGGTTTCATGGCAAGCGGCGCGATGTCTGGGCCGCGCTCACCTTCACGGTGATCGTCGGCGCGGTGTTGATAGTGCCGCTCATCTATGGAGGTGTCATAGCCGGGCGCGAGGCGATCTCCCTCGCGCGGGAGTTCGCCGCCTCCGCCGGGAGCGGGCCGCCGCCGCTGCCGTCATGGCTGGTGCAGATGCCGTGGCTCAGCCGCTGGGTACGTGATTTCTGGCAGGAGTACCTCGTCCCCGGTGGGGTCGGCGCCGGCGGGCACGTGCATGCGAGCCCCGCGGTGATCGAGTGGACGCGGATCGTCGGAATGCAGGTGGCGCGGCGCATCGTCACGCTGGCGTTCACCGTCCTGACGCTCTTCTTCGTCTACCTCAACCGCGACCGCCTCAGCATGCAGGTCCCGAGAATGTTCCGGCGTCTCTTCGGGTCGTCGGTGGATCGGCTGCTGCGGCGCGTGGTGACCGCGATCCGCGCGGCCGTGGACGGCATCGTGTTCGTCGCGGTCGGCGAGGGCGCGATCATGTGCGGCGTCTACGCCCTGGCCCACGCGCCGCATCCGATCCTGTCAGGTGTCCTCACCGGCGTCTTTGCCACCATTCCGTTCGCCGCGCCCATCGTCTTCGGCACGGTCGCGGTCGTGTTGGTGGTGCGCGGCTCGATCGCAGCCGCGATCGTCGTCGCGGCGGCGGGCACCCTGGTGCTCTTAATCGCCGACCATTTCGTGCGCCCCGTCATCATCGGCGAGGGCGCGAAGCTGCCGTTCCTCTGGGCGTTGCTCGCCATCCTGGGCGGCGTCGAGTCCTTCGGGCTCGTCGGCCTCTTCATCGGCCCGGCGCTGCTCGCGGCGCTGCTTTCGCTCTGGCGCGGTTGGGTGGAGGAGATGCCGGCCGACGGAGGTTAAGGTCCTCTGCGTCCACGCAGGAGCGCCTCGGGGTGCTGATCGAGGTAGTCGGCGAGCGAGCGCACCGCGCGGGCGGCGCTGGCCAGCTCATCGAGCGCATGCTGCAGGTTGCCGCTCGGCGCCGCGGGGCTCGCGCCCATCGCCAGCCTGGCGGCTGCGGCGGTCGCGTCCATCTGCTGCGCGGCGGTGCGCAGGCTCGCCACGGTCACGCGGACGTCGCGTAGGGTCGGCCCGAGTTGCGGCCCGGCCTGGCGTGAGATCCGATCGAGCGTGGCGAGCGTCGCATCGAGATGCGCCAGGCTGTCGCGCAGCTGCGGTGAGGAAGTCAGCGAGCGCACCTGGTCGGTGATGGTCCGCAGGTTGTCGGCGATCTGCGTGAGGGGCAGCGAGCTGATCTCAGTCGGCAGGCGCTCGAGCCCGCCGGCCTGGGTGGCCGGGATCTCGGCGTACGGTCCCGAGGTCTCGAGTTGCGCTGCCGGTGCGCCGGGAACGATCTCGAGGTCCACCTGCTCGCCGCCCACGAGCGGCACCTCGCGTGTCAGGCTGGCGCGTAGGCCCGAGCCGATCAGCTTCGAGAGAGCCGCGTCCATGACGGGCTTCCAGTTGCCGTCGGGCGGCGCGGGACCGGTGAGATGAAAGCGTGTCGGGTCGAGGGCGAGCAACACCGGCGTCGAGATCCGTCCGGTCTGCGGATCGACGGACAGCCCGATGCTCGTGACTTCTCCCACCGTGAAGCCGCGCAGCATGACCGGCGCGTGTGGCTTGAGCTGCCCCACCGCCCCGTCGAAGCTGACCCTATACGGCAGTGATACGGCGAGCGTCACTCGTGACCCGCCCTCCGTGCCGATGAAGCGCCGCGCGGGCCTGCCGGGCCCGGGCACCATGATGATGGTGGGGCCGGCGATCAGCGCGCGCAGTGAGGAGACGTCCGTGAAGCTCGGGTGCAGGCCCTCGAGGACGAAGCGCGTGCCGGTGTTGATTTTCGGCGCAAGCTGGCGGTCGATGTCGAGATGGACGATTACGTGCCAGTCATCGCTCGCCAGGGCGACACTGGTGACCCTGCCGACCTCCAACCCGTGGTACATCACCCGGGTGTCGCCCGGCTGCATGCCGGCCGCATCGATGTAGGTGACCGTGACGTCGATGCCGCGAGAGCTGAAGGAGCGCAGCAGCAGCCAGAGCACGATGCCGATCGCGGCGATGGGCACCGCCCAGATCCAACCTGGCCAAGGGCTGCGGCGGGCGATTGCTACCGTCCGCCTCCGCTCTTTGGCACGGCGCTCTTCTTCGATCATGCTTGTCGGAAGTACATGTGTGGCTGCGGCGCACACGCCGCGTCCCACAGGAGCCGCGGATCGAACGTGTGCGAGGCCAGCATCGTGAGCACGACCACCAGCAGGAAGGGCGAGGCGCCTGCGGCGGCATTGGTGTGCACTATGCCGTCGAACTGCATGAGCGGCAGGAACACGGCGATGGTGAAGACATCGACACACGACCAGCGCCCGATCTCATCGATGAGTCGACAGAGACGGGTCTTCAGCACGAGCCGCTGGCGGCTGCCATGCCAGACGGAAATGAGGAACCAGCTCAGCCCCGTGAGCTTCATGAGGGGGATCGCGATGCTGGTGCAGAAGATGAGCACCCCGAGGGGCCAGAGGTGTGCCTGGAAAAGCTCTATGATGCCATCGACGATCCGATGGGGCACGAGCACGCCGAGCTGCCGGTCGGTGCTCATCGGGAGGAGATTGGCGGGGAAGAAGAGCACGAATCCTGCGATCACCAGCGCCGTCGTGCGCAGCATCGAGTCGGTCTTGCGTGTCCGCAGAGTCAGGCCGCAGCGCGGGCAGCGCGAGCCCTCGGCGGAGGCGGGTCCGACGAGGTCGCAGACCCGACAGGCGATGACGCTCTCACCCTCCGGCGGCGCCGCGCTTTCCGGCGCAAGCACGCGCCAGACCGCGCGCGTGTCGAGCGTCGCGCGCGAGAGCATGCAGAGAAAGGCCGCAAAAATGAGGCAGATGCCCCCCCAGCCGATCGACACCGGCATGACCGCCGCGATGCGGCTGTAGCCGACCGCGCAGCCGATGAGAAAAACATCGGGCATGGCCCATTGATCGAGGTGCAGCGACCAGCGAAACGCCGGGCCCAGCCAGTGCGGCCGCTGCCCGCATTGCAACAGTCCGAGCACCACGGAGAGCAGCCCGAAGCGCACGAAGGGCAGGATCACCGCAAACGCCGCGACAAGCACGGCCACGATCACCCACTGGTGCTGCCACAGCGTGATGACACCCGTTCCGAGCATGCTCTGGCGCCTCATGCCGAGCATCGAGACGTGCATGAGCGGCACCAGGTTGGCCGGAAAGAGCAGCATGAATGTGGCCGAGGCGCATGCGAACGCTGCGTTGATGCTGCGTCCGTTGGTGCGCTCCAGGCGATTGTCACAGGTCGGACAGATCGCGATGGCTCCCCAGGGCAGCGGCGGGATGTCCTGGAGCGTTCCGCAGTCGGTGCAAGCTATGGTCATGAGGACCGCAAGGCCTCCTGGACTATAACGGCAGCTTAGGGAGGTCCGTTCCCCGGACGGTAGCGTCAAGGCTCTAGTCTGGCACCGATGGGCACGCGGGGCCAACTCAGCCAGACGAGCATACAGGTGGTAGGGCGTCAGCAGGGTGGTGAAGAACCGATGGAGCGCGAGCTCCGGGTCGCCGTCCGCGGAGGATGCCGTGCCGGCGGCGGCCGGCATCATGTCGACGCTGCCCTTGCGCGCCAGCTCGAACCGCCGCAGGCCGGTTCGAGCCAATCAATCTAAAATCTTCGGGAGGGACCGCCGCCGCGCGGGCGCTCCTGCGCCTCGTTGACGGGGCGCGGCATCACGGTCCGCCGATGGCTCTCTCGTGATCCGCGCCCACATGCGCTCGAGCGGCTCGCGCGCCAGGGAGGATTTGGGGAAAGACGCCTTGGCGGTCGCCTCATCGATCATGCCGTTGATGCGCAGTACGGCGAGCGCGCCAACGACGCGCCCGAAGCGCAGCGATCGGCCAAGAGGCGCGACCGGCTCCGCCTCGCTCGCCGGCTGCTCGAGCGCGGCGAGACTTGCTGCGGAAAGCTCCCAGCCCGCCCCGATGCGGCGCGCAACGCCCGCGGACTCGGACTCGAGGAGCGCCGCGATGACCCCCTCATCCGGTCGGAGCCTCCCGGCCGCGGAAGCGGCCGCGTACCGCTCCAGCACCGCCCGGAAGAGCACCACATCCGCCAGCCCCCAGACGAGACTCAACAGCTCCGCAGCGAACGGATCGGCTCTCTCCACCATCGCGGCGTGCACGACTGCCGCGTTGGCCGAGCGCCAGGCGTGCTCCCAGACTGTTGGCGGGAACCGTGGGAAGAGGCCGCCGGCAACACGGAAGATGGGCTGCAGCGCCGCGGCGGCGATCAATGAGCGGATACCCTCGCTGCCGAGCAACACGACGGCACGATCGATGCTCTCGATCGGCCGCTCCGTCACCCGATAGAAGGAGCTGTTGGCCATCTCGAGGAGGTTCCCGACCAGCGAGGGGTCGCGCCGGATGATGGCCGCGAGCTCGCGCCGCGGGGCGGCATCGTCGTTGGCAGCGCGTATGAGTTGCGGCAGGAGGCTCGGACGGCGAGGCGCTAGTTGCCGCAGAGTCGCGCCGTCCTCGGTCGCTGCGACGGCGGCCGTCGCGATGGCAGCGTGATGAGGTCCGGGCTTGCCGGAGATGGAAGCGCCCAGCGCAAGCTCGCGGAGCCTGCACAGGACCTGCACGGAGGTGAGGCCCGCCGGCGCCGCTTCGCGTGCCGATGCAACGGCGTCCGCCGGCGAGAGCAGCCGTTCGAGATCCTGGGGCCCGAGCACGATCTCGAACGGCTGCAAAGCACCGGCGACCGCGCGCGTCCGGGCGCGGTATACGACCGCCGCCGCCGCAACCGCGAGCAGCAATGTCACGAGACCGATCACCATGTCGGCAGCCGCTCCGAGAGAACTCCATCGACAGCCCGATTACCCTATTACCCGGTTTTCGGCACGGCGGCGCCCGGATATCAGCGGCGCTGTCGTTTCCGTGACCTGATTCACATTGGGGTCAGTCGAGCGCGATCACCGCGATCCCGGTGCGCACCCAGGCGAGAAACGCGTTCAGTTGGCCGGCTGCCGCGGGCTTCGGCCGCGCCGCGCCGCATCGATGAAGTTGTGCACCACGGCCGAGCCCTCCGCCGTGCGGTAGGCGATGCCGAGCAATGCGTGCAAAGGCTCCCCCCGCAGCGGCAGATACACCACCGCGCGCGCCTGCAGACAACGCATGCTGTCGGGCACGATCGAGATGCCGAGCGATGCCGCCACGAGGTTGATGGTGGAGGAGAGCTGCGGCGCGTACTGGCCGACCTTCGGCGTGAATCCCGCCGCCTCACAGGCGGCCACGACGGTATCCGCCAGCCCAGGTCGCACCGCGCGCGGATAGAGGATGAAGGTCTCCGCGGCGAGGCAGCCGAGATTGATCTCCCGCCGGCTGACGAGCGGATGGCCGCTGGGCACGGCCACCACCAGCGGCTCCTTCTCGAGCAGATCGAGCTCGAGCCCCCGCTTGGTGGGCAGCGGCGGCCGCACGAACGCGGCATCGATCCGCTCCTCCCGGAGCGCCACGATCAGATCCGTGGACGGATGCTCCTCCAACGACACCTCCACGGCCGGAAAATCGGACCGGAAGCTAAGTAACGTGGAGGTGACGAGCGGGTTGAACGAGGCGGACTCGGTGAAGCCCACCCGAACCCGCCCGGTTGCGCCGCGCGCGGCGCGCCGGGCAGCCTGCATGGCGCTGCGGGCATCCCCGAGGATCCGCGCCGCCTCCGCCGCGAAGACGCGGCCGGCATCCGTCAGCTCGATCCGATAAGCGGAGCGGTCGAGGAGGGTCACCCCGAGCTCCGCCTCCAGGGCCTTCACCTGCTGGGTGAGCGGGGGCTGGGAGATTCCGAGCCGCTCGGCTGCGCGGGTGAAATTGAGCTCCTCCGCAACGGCGAGAAAGTACCTGAGATGGCGCAGCTCCATGATGATACTTCTCTCATATAAAGATGCCATCTTCAACGTATTTTCTTTGGCATCTTGCCCCGTCTACAGTGACGCAATGACGCACACCGACGAGCCGGCCACGACGGGGCCGAAGCCGAAGAAGTCCGTCGCGCTCTCCGGCGTCGTGGCCGGCAATACCGTGCTCTGCACGGTCGGCCGCACCGGTAACGATCTGCACTACCGCGGCTACGACATCCTCGAGATCGCTACCACCTGCGAGTTCGAGGAAATCGCTCATCTCCTCATTCACGGCAAGCTTCCAACCCGTGGTGAGCTCGCCGCCTACAAGAACAAACTCAAGGCCCTGCGCGGCTTGCCTGCTACCGTGCGAGCGGTGCTCGAGGCGCTGCCGGCCGCCGCCCATCCGATGGATGTGTTGCGTACCGGCGTCTCCGCGCTCGGCTGCGCGCTGCCGGAGAAGGACGACCACAGCGCCGCCGGCGCGCGCGACATCGCCGACCGGCTGATCGCCTCGCTCGGCTCCATGTTGGCCTACTGGTACCACGTGAGCCACAACGGCCACGCGCCGCTCGTCGAGACCGAGGACGACTCGATCGGCGGCCATTTCCTCCACCTGCTGCACCGCAGGCCGCCGCCGGACTCCTGGGTGCGCGCGATGCATACCTCGCTCAACCTCTACGCCGAGCACGAATTCAACGCCTCGACCTTCACGGCGCGCGTCATTGCGGGCACCGGCTCCGATGTGTACTCCTGCATCACCGGGGCGATCGGCGCATTGCGGGGACCTAAGCACGGCGGCGCCAACGAGGTGGCGTTCGAGATCCAGAAGCGTTACGACAGCCCCGAAGCCGCCGAGGCCGACATCCGCGCTCGGGTCGCCAACAAGGAGGTCATCATCGGCTTCGGTCACCCGGTCTACACGGTGTCCGATCCGCGCAACCAGGTGATCAAGGAAGTCGCACGGAGCCTGTCGAAGGAGGCCGGCGACCCGAAGATGTTCGCCATTGCCGAGCGCATCGAGTCGGTGATGATGGATGCCAAGAGGATGTTTCCGAACCTCGACTGGTTCTCGGCCGTCTCCTATCACATGATGGGGGTGCCGACGGCGATGTTCACGCCGCTTTTCGTCATTGCGCGCACCACCGGCTGGGCCGCGCACGCGATGGAGCAGCGGGCCGACGCCAAGATCATCCGCCCGACCGCCAACTATGTCGGGCCTGAGCCGCTGCCGTTCGTGGCCCTGGACAAGCGTTCCTGACCCGGACGCGAGCGCCCATGGCCACATCCCACGCCGCCGCCCGCCCCGCGCCGGACCGCGTGCTCACCGACATCGCCGATTACGTGCTTGGCGCCGAGCCCAAAAGCGAGCTCGCCTACGAGACGGCGCGCTACTGCCTGCTCGATACGCTGGGTTGCGGCCTCGAGGCGCTCGAGTACCCTGCCTGCGCGAAGCTCCTCGGTCCCATCGTGCCGGGCACGGTGGTGCCGAATGGCGCCAAGGTGCCGGGCACGCAGTTCCAGCTCGATCCGGTGCAGGCGGCATTCAACATCGGCGCCATGATCCGCTGGCTCGATTTCAACGACACCTTCCTCGCGGCCGAGTGGGGCCACCCTTCCGACAATCTGGGCGGCATTCTCGCCGTCGCCGACTGGCTGTCGCGCCAGGCGCTCGCCGCCGGCAGAAAGCCGCCCGTCATGAAGGACGTGCTGACGGCCATGATCCGGGCGCACGAGATCCAGGGCGTGAGCGCGCTCGAGAACAGCTTCAACCGTGTCGGGCTGGATCACGTCGTGCTGGTGAAGGTGGCCTCGACCGCGGTCGTCAGCCGGCTCCTCGGCCTCTCGCGCGAGCAGATCGTCAATGCGCTGTCGCTCGCCTGGGTCGACGGCCAGAGCCTGCGCACCTACCGGCACGCTCCCAACACCGGCTCGCGCAAGAGCTGGGCGGCGGGCGATGCGACCAGTCGCGCGGTGCGCCTCGCGCTCATCGCGAAGACCGGTGAGATGGGCTACCCCTCGGTGCTGACGGCGAAGACCTGGGGCTTCTACGATGTCCTCTTCAAGGGTCAGCCGTTCAAGTTCCAGCGCGGATACGGCTCCTACGTCATGGAGAACGTGCTCTTCAAGATCTCCTACCCGGCGGAGTTCCACTCGCAGACCGCGGTGGAGGCGTCGATGCAGCTGCACGAGCGCCTGCGGGCGATGGGCCGCAGCGCCGATGACATCGAGCACATCCGAGTGCGCACCCACGAGGCCTGCGTCCGCATCATCGACAAGAAAGGCCCGCTCGCCAACCCCGCCGACCGCGACCACTGCATCCAGTACATGATGGCGGTGCCGCTCCTCTACGGCCGCCTCACGGCCGCCGACTATGAGGACGAGGTCGCCCGCGATCCGCGCATCGATGCGCTGCGCGAGAGGATCGAGTGCGTCGAGGAGCCGCAGTTCACGCGCGACTATCTCGATCCGGAGAAGCGCTCCATCGCGAATGCCCTCACCGTGAAACTCAAGGATGGCCGCACGCTCGATGAGGTCGTGGTGGAGTATCCGATCGGACATCGGCGCCGGCGGGAGGAGGGCATCCCGCTCCTGGTCGCGAAGTTCCGCCGCAATCTCGCGCGGCGTTTCCCGGAGAAGCGGCAGCATGCGATCGCAGAGCTGTCGCTCGACCGCGCGCGGCTCGAGCAGACGCCGGTCAACGAGTACGTCGACCTCTATGTCATCTGAGCTGCGGGCGTCGCCATGAGCATCTATCTGGTCGGACAGAATCTGCCGACGGAACCCGCGGGCGAGCGCTTCGCGAAGCTCGTGCGCCGCGGCGGTATCCTGCGGCTGCCCGGCGCCTACAACGGGCTCGCGGCCCTGCAGGCGAAACGCCATGGGTTCGAGGCGCTGTATCTCTCCGGGGCGGCGATCAGCGCCTCCATGGGGCTGCCGGACCTCGGCATCATCACCGTCGAGGACGTCTGTTTCTTCATCCGCCAGGTGAGTCGCGCCTCGGCCCTGCCGGTGTTGGTGGACGGTGACACCGGCTACGGCGAGGCCCTCAACGTCATGCACATGGTGCGCGCCTTCGAGGATGCGGGCGCCGCCGCGGTGCACATCGAGGATCAGCTGCTGCCGAAGAAATGCGGCCACCTGAACGACAAGAAGCTCGCGGCGCCGGAGGACATGGCGGCCAAGATCGCCGCGGCGGCGCGCGCGCGGGGACATCTCTACATCATCGCCCGCACAGATGCCGCCGCGAGCGAGGGGCTCGATGGCGCCGTGGCGCGCGCGAAGCGCTATCTCGCTGCGGGCGCCGACGCCATTTTTCCGGAGGCGCTGACCACGGCCGACATGTTCCGCGAGTTCGCGCGCCGCGTGAATGCGCCGCTCCTCGCCAACATGACGGAGTTTGGCCGCACGCCGTATTTCACGGCGGCGGAGTTCGAGGCGATGGGCTATCGGATGGTCATCTGGCCGGTGAGCGCGCTGCGCATGGCGGCGAAAGCCCACGAGCAGCTCTATGCCACCATCCGGCGCGAGGACGGGCCGCGCAGCCTCCTCGGGCAGATGCAGACGCGGCAGGAGCTCTACGAGGCGATCTCGTATTCCGAGTACGAGGCGCTCGACGCCTCGATCGTCAAGACCGTCCTTCCCTGATCGGCGCAGCAAGGGTTTGAGCTGTTCGGGCGAATCCGGCTGAGGAACTGCTGGCTGGAAGCGGCGGGTGTCCGAGCGGTCAGGATGGCGCCGTCTCCATTAGCGGAACCAGTGCACATTCCGGGTGCCGCGCTCTTGCGCAATACATTGTCGTGAGGCGCAAGTCGCAGCTTTAGCGCGTCACGTCACAGATGCGTCGGGCGGCATTTGTGACAATCAACCTAAGATCGTTTCACTGCAGGCCCAAGTCGCGGGCTCTGACATGGCCCTCCGCGAAATGGATTCGGTAGTCAGATCTCAGGGACGCCACGCGTACTCATGAATCAGAGCTATCGCCCCTACTGGATGCGCTCGCTCGCCCAATGGATGGTCGCATCCGAGGCGCGACCCGGCGGCGGCCCCGCGCCGATGCTCGGCCGGCGGGTCAGGCCGGCCCGGCGCATGCTCGTTCTCTCGGGTCTCGGCTGCGGGCTGCTCGCGACCTCGGCGGGATGGGCGGCGGGGCCCGCGGGCGGGCAGGTCACCGGCGGCTCGGGCCGGATCACCCGGTCCGGCAACACTACCACCATCGATCAAACGAGTCAGACCCTGTCGCTCAGCTGGCAGAGCTTCAACGTGGGCCCGCAGGAGACGGTGACCTTCGAGCAGCCCAACGCCGGCTCGCTCGCGATCAACTTCATCAACAGCCCGACGGGCAGCGAGATCCTCGGACACCTCGATGCCAACGGCCAGGTCTGGCTGATCAATCCGAACGGCGTGCTGTTCGGCGCCAATGCGCGGGTGAGCGTCGGAGGTCTCCTCGCCTCGACTCTGGATCTGATGGGCGATCCCGGCACGACGGTGCGGTTCCGCGGCTCCGGCAACGGCAGCATCGTTAATCAGGGCACGATCACCGCGGCAAGCGGCGGCTACGTGGCGCTGCTCGGGCATCAAGTCTCGAACGAGGGCACGATCAACGCGCAGCTCGGAACCGTGGCTCTCGGCGCCGGGAACGCCCTCACTCTGACCTTCAGCGAAAACCGGCTGCTGCACCTGCAGGTCGACCGCAGTACCCTCAACGACCTGGTCGCGAACGGCCAGCTCATCGAGGCCAACGGCGGCCGCGTGATCATGACCGCGGGCGCCCGCAACTCGCTGCTCGCGAGCGTGGTCAACAATTCCGGAGTCGTTCAGGCTGAGACGGTCGAGAACCACGGCGGCACGATCGAGCTGCTCGGCGGCGGTCCCGCCAGCACGGTTCAGGTCGGCGGCACCCTCGATGCCAGCGCCCCGAAGGGCGGCAACGGCGGCTCGATCGAGACTTCCGCGGCCCACGTGGACTTCGCCGGTCCGGCGAAGATCACCGCCGCCGCGCCCGCAGGCGATGCGGGCACCTGGCTGGTTGATCCGACCGATCTCACCATTGACAGCACCGCCGCCACGGCCATCGATACATCTCTCAATGGCGGCACCAACGTCACCGAACAGACTACTGCGAGCGGCGCGAGCGGCGCCGGCACGCAATCGAGCGGACCCGGCGACATCAGCGTCGACGCAGCGATCACCTGGACCAACCCGGTAGCCTCACTCACTCTACTCGCCTACAGCGGGATCAACGTCAACGCGCCGATCACCGGCGCCGGCCAGGTGGTCATGGATGCCGCCGGCGCCAACCTGACGCTCGGCGCCGGCGGCACGGTGAGCGCGCAGGGCGGCATCACGCTCGGGACCGGCGCCAGCTTCGTCAACAATGCCGGGGCATCGGCTCTGAGCGTGGGCAGCGGTGCCAACTGGCTGGTGTATTCGACCAATCCCACGCTCGATACCACCGGTGGGCTCACGCCGTCCTTCATCCAGTACGACGCGGCTTACGGCGCGACTCCCGTCGTGAGCGGCAGCGGCTTTCTCTATAGCGTTGCGCCGACCATTATCGTCACGGGGCTGACAGGCACTGTGAGCAAGGTTTACGATGGCACGACCATCGCGACACTCGCCGCCTCGAACATAACGACCAACGGGCTGATCAACGACGACGAGATCGTCTTTGGCACCGGCAGTTACACGACGCCGAATGCCGGTACCAACCTCAGCGTGACTTCGCCCACCAGCATATCCGACTTCACCATCACCAACGCCGGCGGCGTGCCGGTGTACGGCTACGCCCTTGCCAGCCCGACGGTTACCGCAGCGGTCGGCGCGATCACCCCGGCGCCGCTCGTAGCGACGGTCGTCGGCGATCCCACCAAGGTGTACGACGGCACCACCACCGCGACGCTGAGCTCGGCGAACTACTCCCTCAGCGGCTTCATCGGCACTCAGGGAGCAACCGTCAACCAGCCGGCATCGGTGGCCTACGACTCCGCATCTGCCGGCGCGGCCGCCATCACGGCGACGTTTTCCTCGCCCGACTTCACGGCGGACGCCGGCACCAACCTCGCCAACTATCAGCTGCCGACGACCGCCACCGGGGCGGGGAGCATCACACCGGCTACGCTCAATCTGACCGGCATACTGGCCAACAGCAAGGTGTACGACGGTACTACTACCGACTCGCTCAATGTAACCAACGCCGGCATTTTCGGTGTCATTGCACCAGATGTCGGCGAGGTCTCGCTCAGCACCGGCGGCGCGACCGGCACTTTCGCGAGCGCCGATGTCGGCAGCCACATCGCGGTGACGCCCAGCGGCCTCACTCTCACCGGCGCCAAGGCCGGCGACTACCAGCTGCTCGTGCCGACCGATCTCACGGCGGACATAACGCCGGCGGCGCTGTCCATCGTTGGCGTCAGCGCCAACGACAAAGTGTACGACGCGACCACCACCGCTATGCTGAGCGCGGGGGCCGCAGCCTTGTCGGGCGTCATCGCGAGCGACGCCGGGAACGTGAGGCTGTCGACCTCCGACGCCGGCGGTACGTTCGCCTCGCCGAACGTCGGCGATAACATCGCGGTGACGGCAAGCGGCTTCACCCTCAGCGGCAGCGCGGCCGGCAACTACACGCTCGCGCAGCCGAGCGGACTCACTGCGAGCATCACCCCTGCGCCGCTCTCGATCTCGCTTGTCGGCAACCCGACGCGGCTCTACAACGGCAGCACGACGGCTATCGTGGCGGGCGCGGATTTCTCGATCTCGGGCTTCGCGGGCGCGCAGAGCGCCACTATCCCGCAGAACGCGTCCGCGCAGTACGCCTCGGCCAACGCCGGCACCGGCATCACGGTCACCGCGACGCTCCAGGATTCGGACTTCTCGCCTGCCTCCGGGACGCTGCTATCCAACTACAGCTTCTCGCAGACCGTGACCGGGGCCGGCACCATCACCCCGGTGACCCTGAGCGGCTACATCACCAACAACCCGACGAAGACCTACGACGGAACCCCGGCGGGCACGCTGACGAGCAACGACTACGTGCTCAGCGGCCTCGTCGGCGGCGAGAGCATGACAGTCAACCAGAGCGGCGGCATCTACGCATCGGCCAACGCGGGACCCGAAACGATAACGGCGAGCCTCACGACCGCTGACTTCACGGCGGGCACGGGCACGGTGCTCTCGAACTACGTGCTGCCGAGCTCGCTGTCGGGCCCGGGTACGATCCAGCCCAAGGCGCTCGGCGGCAACAACATCTACGGCGCGCTCATCAAGAATCCGACCAAGGCTTATGACGGCACCACCACGGCGACGCTGACACCGTCGAACTTTCAGCTCACCGGCTGGGTGGGCAGCGACGGAGCTACCGTCACTCAAACGGTCGGGCAGTACTCGAGCGCCAACGCCGGCACCGAGGAGGTTACGGCGCAGCTGACCAGTAGCGACTTCATCCCCGAGGGCAGCACCAATCTGTCGAACTACGTGCTCCCGACGGTCGTGTACGGAACCGGCACGATCAATCCAGCGCCGCTGACGGTGAGCATCGTCGGCAATCCCACCAAGGTGTACGATGGCACCAACACCGCGGTGCTGGGCGCGGGCAACTTCCAGATCTCGGGTTTCGTGAGCGGCGAGGGCGCCGCCATCGTGCCCGCGTCCTACAGCAATTTCGCCGGCGAGAACGTCGGCGAGCAGACGATCACTGCGACCTTTACCAGCTCCGCGTACACAGCGGATGCGGGCACGCTTCTTTCCAATTACGTTCTCGCCACCGGCGCCAGCGGCCCCGGCGACATCACACCGGCGCCCCTGTATATCACGGGCGTATCGGCCCTCAATAAGGTGTACGACACCACGACCGCAGCGACCCTCAATGTCGGGAGCGCCGGGCTGAGCGGGCTGGTCTCGAGCGATGTCGGCGCCGTGGCGCTCACGACCTCGACCAGCGGGACCTTCTCCCAGGCCGACGTTGGCAACGACCTGGCGGTCACGGCCAACGGCTTCTCGATCTCAGGCAGCGGCGCGGCCAACTACACGCTGCAGCCCATCTCCGGGTTGCAGGCCAACATCACGCCGGCGGGGCTGACCATTTCGGGCGTGACCGGCAACAACAAGGTCTATGACGGCGCCGTCGGGGCGACTCTCAACATCGCGGGTGCGAGCCTCAACGGCGTGCTCGGCACCGACTCGGTGACGCTGTCGACGAGCGGCGCGAGCGCGACGTTCGCCTCCGCGAATGCCGGCAACGATATACCCGTGACGGCGAGCGGCTTCACTCTGAGCGGCAGCAAGGCGCTCGACTACTCGGTCAGCCAGCCTGCGGGGCTGACCGCCGATATCACCCCGGCGCCGATTACCGCGACCATCAGCGGGAACCCGACCAAGGCCTATGACGGCACCAACTCGGCGACGCTGACCGCAGGCGACTACACCCTGAGCGGTTTCGTCGGCGGCCAGGGTGCGACTGTGCCGCAATCGGCGACCGCCAATTACCTGTCGGCAAACGCCGGCGCGGACATCGGCCTCGAGTCAACGCTCGTGATTTCGGACTTCGTGCCGGACGCCGGCACCAATCTCGCGAACTACATCATGCCGAGCAGTGCCACAGGCGCGCTCGGCACGATCACCCCAATGGTGCTCAATCTCTCCGGCACGCGTGTCTACGACACCACTACCAGCGCGGCCGGGACGCTGTTCGGCACTCTGAACGGGGTCGATGGCGATACGCTCACGGTTTCGGGCACCGGCACGCTCAACAGCCGGAACGTCGGGATGGAAGGTTTCGACTCGCTCGGGACGCTGACGCTCTCCGCGAACGCTAGCGCGCGGGCCGGTAACTACACACTAGTGGGTGGCACCGACACGGTCAAGATCACTCCGGCCCCCCTCACGGTGACCGGCACGACCGCAGCGGGCAAGGTGTACGACGGCACGATCACCGCGGCGCTGAGCGGCGCCACACTGGCCGGCGTGCTAGGCGACGATACCGTCACGCTCGGCAATGACGCCACCGGCACCTTCGCCACCAAGAACGTGGGCAACGGCATTGCCGTTAGCACCGCGATGACGATCAGCGGCGCGGGCGCGGGCAACTACACACTCACCCAGCCGTCGGGCCTCACCGCGAATATCACCACCCTTGGCATTGCGGTCACTGCCACCGGCGTCAATAAGGCCTACGACGGCACCGTGAACGATCCGGCGACTCTCTCGAGCAGCGGGGTGGTCATCGGGGACGGCGTCACTTTCTCGGATACGTCGGCGACCTTCGCCGATCCGAACGTCGGCAACGGCAAGACAGTCTCCGTGAGCGGCATCACCGCGAGCGGGGCTGATGCCGACGACTACACACTCAACAACACCACCGCGACTACCACTGCCGACATCACGCCGTACGTACTGAACCTGACGGGTTCGCGGGTGTACGACGCCAATACCGATGCGGCGGCCAGCCTCTTCGGCAGCGACGGCGCGCTCACCGGGGCCGATGGCCAGACGCTGGCGCTCTCGGGCACGGGCACCTTGAGCAGCAAGAACGTCAACGCCGAGCAGAGCTTCGCCTCGGTCGCGGGGTTCACGCTTACCGGCAACGGCAGTGCGCTCGCGAGCAACTATACGCTCAGCGGCGGTACCGACTGGGTGAACATCACGCGCGCGCCCCTCACGGTGACCGGCACGACCGCTGCCGGCAAGGTCTACAACGGCACGACCACGGCCTCCCTGAGCGGGGCCACGCTCGCCGGCGTTTTCGGCGGCGATACGGTCACGCTCGGTAACGACGCGGTCGGCACTTTTGCCACCAAGAACGTGGGCAACGGCATTGCCGTCAGCACCGCGATGACCATCAGCGGCGCCGATGCCGGCAACTACAAGCTCGCCCAGCCGACGGGCCTCACGGCGAACATCACTCCTCTCGGGATTACGGTGACTGCCACCGGCGTCAACAAGGTCTACGACGGCACCGTGAACGATCCGGCGACTCTCTCGAGCAGCGGGGTGGTCATCGGCGACGACGTCGCTTTCTCGGATACCTCGGCGACCTTCGCCGACCCGAATGTAGGCAGCGACAAAACCGTGTCCGTGAGCGGGATCACCGCAAGCGGCGCCGATGCCGACGACTACACACTCAACAACACCGCCGCGACTACCACCGCCGACATCACGCCGTACGTGCTGAACCTGACGGGTTCGCGGGTGTACGACGCCAATACCGATGCGGCGGCCAGCCTCTTCGGCAGCGACGGCGCGCTCACCGGGGCCGATGGCCAGACGCTGGCGCTCTCGGGCACGGGCACCTTGAGCAGCAAGAACGTCAACGCCGAGCAGAGCTTCGCCTCGGTCGCGGGGTTCACGCTTACCGGCAACGGCAGTGCGCTCGCGAGCAACTATACGCTCAGCGGCGGTACCGACTGGGTGAACATCACGCGCGCGCCCCTCACGGTGACCGGCACGACCGCTGCCGGCAAGGTCTACAACGGCACGACCACGGCCTCCCTGAGCGGGGCCACGCTCGCCGGCGTTTTCGGCGGCGATACGGTCACGCTCGGTAACGACGCGGTCGGCACCTTCGCCACCCGGAACGTGGGCAACGGCATTGCCGTCAGCACCGCGATGACCATCAACGGTGCCGATGCCGGCAACTACAAGCTCACCCAGCCGACGGGCCTCACCGCGAACATCACTCCCTATGTGCTGAGCCTGACTGGCGCGCGGGTATACGACGGCAATACCGATGCGGCGGCCAGCCTCTTCGGCAGCGACGGTGTGCTCACCGGGGTCGATGGCCAGACGCTGACGCTCTCGGGCACCAGCACCTTGAGCAGCAAGAATGTCAACGCCGAGCAGAGCTTCGCCTCAGTCGCAGGGTTCACGCTTACCGGCATCGGTAGTGCGCTCGCGAGCAACTACACTCTCACTGGCGGCACGGACTCGGTGGACATCACGCCGTACGTACTGAACCTGACGGGTTCGCGGGTATACGACGGCAATACCGATGCGGCGGCCAGCCTCTTCGGCAGCGACGGTGTGCTTACCGGGGTCGATGGCCAGACGCTGACGCTCTCGGGCACCAGCACCTTGAGCAGCAAGAACGTCAACGCCGAGCAGAGCTTCGCCTCAGTCGCGGGGCTCACGCTTACCGGCAACGGCAGCGCGCTCGCGAGCAACTACACGCTCAGCGGCGGCGCCGACTGGGTGGACATCACACCCGCGACCCTCACCGTGACGGGCACGGCCGCGGCGAATAAGGTTTACGACGGCACGACCACGGCCTCACTGAGCGGGGCCACCCTCGCCGGCGCCTTTGGTGGCGATACGGTCACGCTCGGTAACGACGCGACCGGCACGTTTGCCACGCCGAACGCGGGCAACGGCATCGGCGTCACCACCGCCATGACGATCGGCGGCGCCGATGCTGACAATTACACGCTCACCCAGCCGACGGGCATCACCGCGAACATCACCCCGTATGCGCTGAGCCTGACCGGCACGCGCGCGTATGACGGCGTGACGGACGCGAACGCGAGCCTCTTCGGCAGCGACGGTGTGCTTACCGGGGTCGATGGCCAGGCGCTGACGCTCTCGGGCACGGGCACCTTGAGCAGCAAGAACGTCAACGCCGAGCAGGGCTTCGCCTCAGTCGCGGGGCTCACTGTCACCGGCAACGGCAGCGCGCTCGCGACGAACTACACGCTCAGCGGTGGCACCGACTGGGTGGACATCACGCCCGCGACCCTCACCGTGACGGGCACGGCCGCGGCGAATAAGATTTACGACGGCACGACCACGGCCTCACTGAGCGGGGCCACCCTCGCCGGCGTCTTTGGTGGCGATACGGTCACGCTCGGTAACGACGCGACCGGCACGTTTGCCACGCCGAACGCGGGCAACGGCATCGGCGTCACCACCGCCATGACGATCGGCGGCGCCGATGCTGACAATTACACGCTCACCCAGCCGACGGGCATCACCGCGAACATCACCCCGTATGCGCTGAGCCTGACCGGCACGCGCGCGTATGACGGCGCGACGGACGCGGACGCGAGCCTCTTCGGCAACAACGGTGTGCTTACCGGGGTCGATGGCCAGACGCTGACGCTCTCGGGCACGGGCACCTTGAGCAGCAAGAACGTCAACGCCGAGCAGGGCTTCGCCTCAGTCGCGGGGCTCACTGTCACCGGCAACGGCAGCGCGCTCGCGACGAATTACACGCTCAGCGGTGGCACCGACTGGGCGGACATCACGCCCGCGCCCCTCACCGTGACAGGCACGACCGCGGCCGACAAGGTCTACGACGGTACGATCACGGCTTCCCTGAGCGGAGCCACGCTCTCCGGGGCCATCGGTAGCGATACGGTCACACTCGGAAACGATACGAGCGGCATGTTTGCAATACCGGACGCCGGCAACGGCATCGGCGTCACCACCGCCATGACGATCAGCGGCGCCGATGCCGATAACTACGCCCTCACCCAGCCGACGGGTATCGTCGCTGACATCACGCCCAAGCCGCTTACGGTTATCGCGATCGGCGCCAACCGGCCGTACAACGGCGGCACTGCTGATCAGGTGACCCTGGCGAGCAACGGCATCTTAAGTGACGACAGTGTCGACTTCACGGACGCGTCCGCGACGTTCGCGACGCCGACCGTCGGTAACGACAAGCCGGTTACGGTGAGCGGCATCGCCTTGACCGGCCCGTCCGCCGACAACTACATCATGACCAGCGACACCGCGACTACAACTGCGGATATCACGCCGAGCGATAGCTCCCAGCAGACGGCGGTTGCTGTCACGTACCTTGAGCTCTCTCCCGACGCCATCGCGACTCCTTACGGCATGGCGCCGTCCGACTCTCCCGGTGAGCTGACGAGCAACCGCAAGAAGATGCATAAGTCGGTGGAGCGCAACAAGGAGTTCCGCGATTTCGAGCCGGGACTTGCCCTGCGGATCGTCGACGGCGGGGTTCGTATGCCGCCCTCGGCGCAGTGACACCAGCACTTCATCCTCATTCCCGGCCGTAACTGATGAGTCATTTCTGTTTCCGAGTCCCGCGCGAGGCGCTCTGGCTCGTCCTGAGCGTCGCGTTCGGCACCGCGCCCCCCGTGGCGGCATTCGCCCAGGCGCAGCCGCCCTCGGGCGGCCAGCTGCAGCAGCAGCTGACCCTACCGCCTTCGCCCGCGAACACGTCGAAACCGTCGCTAATGATCCAGCAGCCCGCCGAGACACGCTCGGCGAACACGATGCCCATCCTCGTGCGCGTGATCGAGATCACCGGCAACACCCTGCTGTCGACCGCGCAGCTGCATGCGCTGGTCGCATCCGCAGAGGGGCACAGGCTCACCCTCGGGCAGCTTCAGGCGCTCGCTTGGCGCATCACGGCGTTCTATCACCGCCATGGCTACCCACTGGCGCGCGCCTACGTACCGGCGCAGCGTATCGAGAACGGCAAGGTCACCCTGGCGGTCCTCGAGGCGCGCTATGGCGCGGTGCGGCTCGACAACCACAGCACTACCTCCGACCGGCCCCTGCGCGAGACGCTGGCTCCGCTTGCCGGCGGCGCGCCGGTGCGCGAGGACACCCTGGACCGCGTGCTGCTTCTCATGTCGGACATTCCCGGCGTCGTCGTCGATTCCACGTTACGCCCGGGTATCGCGACCGGCACGTCGGACCTGGATGTCGATGTCGCCTCGGCGCCGCGCTACACGGGATTGGTTGCCATCGACGACTACGGCAACCGCTACACCGGCCGCACCCGCGGCACCGGCAGGTTCGACGTGAACGGCCTGCTGGGCGAGGGCGACAGGCTCACGGTGAACGTGTTGACCTCTGGCTCCGGCCTCTCGTACGGGCAGCTCGACTATCGCTTCCTGCTCGATGGGGCGGGGACCGTGCTCGGTGCATCGACGTCGGACCTGTATTACCAGCTCTCGGGAAAGCTGGCGCCGCTGGAGGCGCACGGCACGGCACAAGTGGACAGCCTGTACCTGAGCCAGCCGCTGATTCGAGCGGTCGCGGGCAATCTGTACCTGCAGCTGCAGTACGACCACAAGGATCTGCTCGATCGACTGGATGCGGCGGATATCCATGATTACCGCTCGACGAACGACGTGACGCTGACGCTCGCCGGCGATCGGCGCGATGCCCACGGCATCACCAACTTCAATGCCAGCGCCACGCTCAACCACGTGACCTTCGACGACACCGCGGCCCGCCTCGCCGACAGCCTCGGCGCTGACACTCAGGGAGTCAGCGAGCACTATGATTTCACGGTGGCTCGTCTGCAGCAGCTCGACGAGTACGACGGCATATACCTCGCCGCAACCGGACAGCTCGCAAGTCGCAATCTCGACCCCTCGGACCAGTTCTATCTCGGCGGTCCGAGCAACGCGCGCGGCTACGACGTCGGCGCGCTGACGGGCGCGGAGGGCTATCTCCTTTCGGCCGAATGGCGCCGCTCACTGCCGCTCCCGTGGCGGGGTCAGTGGCTCGCGAGTCTGTTCGTCGATCGCGGGCACCTGGAGGTCTACCAAGACCCCGTGACACCGGGCCCTAACTCCGCCACGCTGTCGGACGTGGGGGCGGGCCTGAACTGGGACGGCCCCAGTCAATGGCAGCTCAGCCTGCAGGTTGCAACTCCCATCGGACCGTCCTCACCGCTTCTCGGTCCGACCTCCGGCGCACGCGTCTGGACTCAGATTCAGAAAGGGTTCTGATTCCCGCGACCCTGAAGCAGCGCCCTCGCGCGCCGCGTGAACGCGCCGCTCCTCGCCGACATGACCGGACTCGTATTGACTACGGGTCGGATTAGCGTGCCGGCCCGGATTGGCGAGCAGAGCCTCTTCGATCGAGAAGGCGCAAAGCAACACGCCCATTGCGATCATTTGTGCTACGACGATCACCTCGACTGCGACGATATCCACGATGGACCTCCTTTCAACTTGCCGCGCAGTGTAGGCTTGCGGGCGCGGAGCGGAAATTCCCTGTGTGGGAGCCGTCTGCGTACTCCTTTGGGGGTAGGCGATGCCCTGCCGAAAAAGCACGCCCAGTCACGGGATTGCAACACTCCCTGGACGGGCCGTCCGTGGCCCTTGGGTTCAGCGAGAGTGACGCGCCGCCAGGTGAAAGCTTACGGGGGTCCGCCGAGCCTCGTGGCGGGAGCATAGAGCGGGCCCCGCGTCGGTTCCTCCGCCGGTTGCATCGAAGACCTGAACCTGCCGGCTGAAGCAGCTCACCACCGAGGCGAGCCGCAGCAGCGCGGTGCTGGTGAGGTCGAGATATCGCGCGCGCAGGCGCTGCGCGTCACGGTCCGCTCGTCCGCTCTCGGCCTGTTCGGCGTCGAGGCAGGACGCGTATGCCGCCACCCGCGCGCTGTACTCGCTCAGGTTGTCGCGCGCGGCGCTCATCTCGTCCCTGCTGGCATGAGCGCCATCCGGAATGGCGAAGGCTGGTTGCGGCGTGGGGCCACAGCTCGCGTGCGCGAGAGGCAGCGCACCCGCGCACAGCAGGATTGCCGCGGCGATCCTCGTAGTTCTAGGCATTGGATTCAATTCCCGGTGTTGGTGTTATTTCGGCAGCACGCGCGCGGGTGAGCCGGCGGTGCTTTGTTCTTGTGGACTACCGCGCTGCTTGAGGCAGGCGGCCCTTCGAGTCGGACTCTAGCATGCGCGGCCGGCGGCGGGCCATTCGCGCGCGGGCCGCAATTATGTCAATGGGCCGCGGGCGACCGGGCGATTTCGGCGACACGCTCGCGCTCGGATCCAAGCGCGGCTGCGAACTGGACGGCCACGACGGCTTTATGGTGGCGTTGCTCGATTATTACCCGGGTAGTATTGACCGGTGATTTATATCCGGGTATAAATTCGATTGTGATTACTGGCGCTTCTTATACGGCCTTCCACGGCAATCGTCGCATTGCATCCGGTCCGCTGCGGAGAGTCGCATTGCTCGTCAAACGGGCGATCGAGAGCAGGGCGGCAGGCGCCGTTCTGATCTTCGACGACACCACCGGGCGTTCGGTCGAGATCGATACGAGAGGCACAGACGAAGAGGTGGCCGGCCGCCTCGCGCAACGGACCGCAGTCAACGAGTGTGCGGACACAGACGTTGACATCGGCACACCCCGCGGGCGTGGCCGCCCGAGGCTGGGAGTCATAGCTCGTGAGGTGACGCTATTGCCGCGCCACTGGGACTGGCTGGCGACACAACCTGGAGGCGCCTCGGTGGCGCTGCGCAAGCTGGTTGAGGAGGCGAGGAAGACCCATGTCGAGACGGACAGACGCCGAACAGCGCTTGAGCGTGCCTACCATTTCATGTCAGCCATAGCCGGAGACATGCCCGGCTTCGAGGAAGCCATGCGCGCGCTGTTCGCGGCGGATGAGCGGCGTTTGCGCAAGTGGGTAGCGCCATGGCCGGCTGACGTGCGCGAGCATGCAATCGCGCTCGCCTACGGCGACCGCGATCGGGCTTCGGCTGACTGTTGGTAGCAGACCCATCATGCAAGCTCAACCCCCACGCGTCATTGCCATCGGGCTGATTGCGGCAGCGGCCGCGGCCCTGCTTGGCTGCGCGTCCACCCAGGTCACGGGTCCCGCGAACCGGGGCGCGGGCAGCCAGAAGACCGCCGCGCTGCCCGGCAAGCCAGGATGCTTCTGGCTGCGACAGTTCCAGGGCTCCTGGACCGTGCTCAACAGCAGCGAGCTGATCGTCTATGTCCCGCTCGATTCCGAACCGTATCTGATCAAGCTGTTCGAGCCGGTGCAGGATCTCAAGTTTGACGAGCGCCTGGGCTTCGTCGACGCCGAGCACTCGGGCATGATCTGCGATGGCTCGACGGACTATCTCGCGGTGCCGCACTGGCAGCCGCACCGCATCCCGATCCTCGCAGTGCGCAAGCTGACCCAGCCGGAAGAGCGGCAGCTGCTGGCCCAAAACCACATCAAGCCGCCATTCTCGAAGCCCGCCAAAGGTAACAGGACCGCGACGCAGTGACGGCGTCGAGCGGGCGAACCGTAGGGCCAACGAGCGGCCGGAAATCAAAAGCACGTTCCATAGAAGCGGAACCCAAAGCGTCTTCCCAGGCGCGCGAGGCGGCGCGCATACTTGCCCGCGGGACCTCGAGACTCGCAGGTGGGTGATGATCTCTCTGCTCGTGAACGGCCGAGCCCACGAAGTCGATGACGACCCCCGCACGCCTCTGCTGTATGTGCTCCGCGATACGCTCGAGCTCAACGGCGCGAAGTTCGGGTGTGGCCTCGGCCAATGCGGAGCCTGCACGGTGATGCTGGAGGGCGCGCCGGTGTTTTCCTGCCTGACGCCGATCGCGGACGTCGCCGGTCGCCGGATCACGACGCTGGAAGGACTCGGCACCCGGCAGCGCCCGGGAATCATGCAGCAGGCGTTCCTCGCGGAACAGGCGGCGCAGTGCGGGTACTGCACTGCCGGCATGATCATGCGGGCCCAGGCGCTGGTCGAGCGGGCCGCAGCGCCGTCCGACGAGGAGATCCAAACGGCACTCGAGCCGAACTTGTGCCGCTGCGGGACGCACTTCAGGATCTTGCGCGCGGTGCGCCGCGCGGTCCGGGCGCGGCGGGCGGCCATGGCGGGCGGAGCCTCGAGCTTCGGCACGCCTGTCTGATGGCGGCTCGTGAGATGTTGGTGTCGCGCCGAGCGGCCCTGTCAGGAGGAGGCGCGCTGATCGTGAGCTTTGCGCTCGGTCCGCCGCTCGCAGCCCGGGCACTGTCGAGCCGCGGCACGGCGGTGGACACGGCGCTGCCGGGCAGCCTCAGATCGACGCCGATGCTCGACTCATGGCTGCGGATCGATGCGCGCGGCATCACCGTCTTCACCGGCAAGGCGGAGCTCGGACAGGGTATCGAGACCGCGCTGATTCAGGTCGCCGCCGAAGAGCTCGTGGTCGAGCCAGCGGCCATTACCCTCGTGACGGCGGATACCGCGCGCACGCCGGATGAGGGATACACGGCCGGCAGTCACTCCATGCAGGGCAGCGGCACGGCGATCATGAATGCCGCGGCCCAGGCACGCGAAATTCTGCTCGGACTTGCATCCGAGCGTCTACAACAGCCACGAGCAGAGCTGAAGGCCGCGCAAGGCGCGGTCGTCGCCCCCGACGGGCGGCGGCTCGCCTATGCCGACCTCGTCTCGGAGCGGACCCTGCACGTTCGCGCCGAGCCGCGCTCGCAGCTCGGCGATCCCGCGCACCGTCGCGTGATGGGCCGCTCGTGGCCGCGCGTCGATTTTCCGGCCAAGGTTTTCGGCGACAGGGCTTTCATACAGGACCTGCGGCTTCCGGGCATGGTGCACGCACGCGTGGTGCGTCCACCGAGTTACGGCGCACGGCTGCGCTCGGTCGCGACCGCGCCGCTACAGCGCCTTCCAGGTGTCCTGCGCATCGTCCGCGACGGCAGCTACCTCGCCGTGGTGGCCCGGCGCGAGTATCAGGCCATTGTCGCAATGGAGGCGCTCACCCGAGCGGCGCGCTGGGAGGAGGAGGCGAGCCTGCCGCAGCAGAGCCGGCTGTTTGAGGACCTGCCGACGTGGCCTTCGCGCGAGGTGCCGGTCGCGGACCTGGGCGGGCCGCCGCCCCACGCGCAGAGCTCACATGGGGCACGGACGCTCGAGGCCGAGTATCGTCGCGGGTATCTCATGCACGGGTCCATCGGACCGTCGTGCGCCATTGCGCTGTTCGATCGCGGCGCGCTCACCGTCTGGACGCACAGCCAGGGGGTCTATCCGCTGCGCAACGCGCTGGCCGAGCTCATCGGGCTACCCGAGCAACGGGTGCGGTGTATCCAAGTCGAAGGCTCGGGATGCTATGGACACAACGGCGCAGACGACGCGGCCGCCGATGCGGCGATCATCGCGCACAGGGTACCGGGACGCCCCGTGCGAGTGCAGTGGATGCGGACCGATGAGCACACCTGGGAACCCTACGGGCCGGCGATGTTGGCACGCGTGCGCGGGGCGCTCGACGAGCGGGGAAGCATCGCCTGGTGGGAATACGATGTCTGGAGCAACACTCACTCGACCCGTCCGGGCGGTGCTCATGAGCTGATGCCGGCCTGGTATCTCGAGCGGCGGCTCAGTCCGCCTGCGCCAAGGCCAATTCCACTGCCGGATGGCGGCGGCGATCGCAACGCGCGGCCGATCTACCGGATACCGCGCCTGCGGGTCGACTACCGCTTCATTCCGCGAATGCCTCTCCGAGTCTCGGCGCTGCGTTCGCTCGGGGCCCATCTCAACATATTCGCCATTGAGAGCTTCATGGACGAGCTCGCGCGCGCCGGGCGGCTCGATCCCGTCGAGCTCAGATTGCGGCACCTCGATGACCCGCGTGCCGCCGCGGTGATCCGTGCAGCCGCCGAGCGCTTCGGCTGGAAACGATACGAGCGCATCGCCGGGCGCGGGAAGGGCTTCGCGTTCTCGCAATACAAGAATCAAGCCGCATATCTCGCGGTCGCGGTCGAGGTCAGCGTGGATCGCCACCACGGAACCCCGCGGGTGTTGCGGGTAGTCGCCGCGGTGGACAGCGGCGAGGCCGTCAATCCGGATGGAATCCGCAATCAGGTCGAGGGCGGAATACTTCAGGCGCTGAGCTGGAGCCTTTTCGAGTCGGTGAAGTTCAACCGCACGCGCATCACCAGCCGCGACTGGGCGAGCTATCCCATTCTCCGTTTCTCAGGAGTCCCGGAGTCGGTCGAGGTGGTTGTTTTGAATCGCCCGGGTCAGCCGTTTCTCGGGACCGGCGAGGCCGCCCAGGGCCCGGCGGCTGCGGCGCTCGCCAATGCGGTGGCGGATGCGGTCGGAGCCCGGGTACGGGAGCTGCCGCTCAGCGCCGCTGGCATCAAGGCTTCAGTGGGCCAGATGGCCTGATCAGGGAGGGGCCGTCGAACTCGAGGTGGTTCACGTGCGGGCCCACCGGCTGACACACCATCTGCGCCTGCGGATACGGCTGGAGGAGCTTCTGCGCTTCAGAAACGGTGGACGCGAGCCAGTCGACGTAGTCCTCACGGCGTAGGATTGCAGGCATCCGTACCGTGATGTTGTCTATCTTGGCCAACAGCGGGTTGGCATCGACCGAGATCAGCGCACAGCTTTCGATCACTTCGCCTTCATTCGTCTCCGCCCGCTCCCAAAGCGCTGCGATGCCAAATAAGGGCCGGTTCGCCAGTCGGACGTAATGGGGCTGGCGATGCCCGGCCGGGGCACGCTGCCAGAGATAAAAGCCCGCGATGGGCACGATGCCGCGCTGGCCAAAGAGCCATGGCGTGCACAGGTCTCGATTGGACCGCAGGGTGTCGCTGCGAGCGACGCCGCGGGTGGTAAAGTCGATGTCACCTCGCGCGGACTTCAGCGCGAGACCCCACCGCATCATCACGCCCTCGCACTCGCGCTCATGCATGCGCGCGACCGGGATGTTCTGCGAGATCGCGACGTTGAAGCGCACCGAGAATTGCCACCACGGGCGCTCGACCGGGAGCTCGCCGTCCACCTCGCTCCGGCCTGGAATCACTAGGCGCAGGATCATGCGCTCAAGCGTACGGGGAGACGATCCGCGGGAAAACCTGTCCGTCGGGAACGACACACGGACGTGCTTCAGGCTTCAGGCCGAGGTAAGCTATGCGATCTTCGGGTAGGTAGTTGGCTGAGGGGATAGTCATGTCACGATTCCGGGGTTTGGCATACGCGGTCGCTTTGGTCGCCGGGCTGGGCGGGGCGGCGGCAGCCATGGCTCAATCCGGACCGGCAGTGTCCGCTGCTTCCAGCGACTACCACCTCGTCAGGAGCGTCCCGCTCGGGGCGCCGAACGGATGGGATTACGTGGTACGCGACCCGGCGACCCATCGGGTTTTCGTGGCGCATGGAAACCGGCTGACGGTGGTCGACGGCCGCAGCGGCCGCGTCGTTGGACAGGTGGGTCCCATTACCGGCGGCCCGCACGGGACCGCATTCGACGACGCCGCCCATGTCGGCATCACCGATGACGGCCGGCGCGGTCAGGCGGTGCTGTTCAATCCGAGGACGCTCAAAGTGATCGCGCGGCTCAAGGTTCAGCGCGGCGCCGATGCGGTGACCTTCGATCCGGTGAGCGGCCACGCGTTCGTGATCGACGGCGATACCGGTGAGATCGCCGTGGTCGACCCGGCGCACCGGCGAGTGGTGACCTTCATCCACATTGGCGGGGATCTGGAGTACGCCGTGCCCGGCGATAACGGTGAGCTCTACGTCAACGGCGTGACCCAACACGAGATCTTCCGCATCAATACCGCCACCAACCGCGTGGACGCCACGTGGCCCATGCCGCAATGTCGAAGCCCGCACGGCCTGGCTATCGACACGAGCACGCACCGGCTGTTCTCGAGCTGCGAGAATCAAACATTGGTCGTGGTCAATTCCGAGGACGGCGCCGTCGTTGCATCGGTGCCCATCGGCAACGGCACGGATGCGGACCGGTTCGACCCGAAGAGTGGACTGATCTTCAGCTCGAACGGCCGCGACGGCACGCTGTCGGTCATCCGCGAGGTCAACGCCAATAGCTTCGTGCCGGTCGCGACCGTGAAGACGGCGCTGGGCGCCCGCACCATGGAAGTCGACCCCGGGAGCGGGCGCGTGTATCTGGTCACGGCGCATACCACCCGCGAAGCCCTGGCACGGTTCATGGCCCAGTGGCAAAAGACGCATCACCGGCCGCGCACGTCACCTTTCGCTCCCGGATCGATGCAGCTGCTCATCTTCGCCCCGGGGCGGTAGCCTCTTCGCGATCGCCAGCGCGTGCCCGGCGGCCTGCATGGATTCATAGATTTCTCATGGCCCTACTGGCGCTACGTGGGGCTCCTCGGGTTCCCGGTCGCCCTCATATCTTACCGACGAATGCTCGCACATCACCAGCAGACATTCTTCGATATTGGCGTCAAGGGGCACCTGATAATCCTGAACGGATTTGCAGCCGCCCTCATGTTGGCTGCAGGTTGCTTCTGCGTGTGGCAACTCATCGGGAAGGGTTAGGGCTCGCCGTTTAGCGTGAGCTGCGCGGAGGGCCGCCGCTCGCGCCCCTGCGTAAGATCCCGATGCATCACCTCGGCATGCGCAAATGTCCGGGTGTAAATGCGCCGAACGGTGCGAGTGGCACGGCGGAGAGCCGCGGGCGAGGAGAAGCCGGGTGGCAGAATGGCAACTACCGTGGGTCGGTACGCGCGTACACCCCCAAAATGAATTTCGATTCATAGAAGAGAGGCCCCCAGCCATGTTCAAGGCGCGCTACGTAGTGATGCTTTCCTGCCTGTCCCTGGCATCGTCGGCCGCGTGTGCGGCGCTCCTGCCGATGGGCAAGCTCACGAGTGCGCTGCAGTGGCGCAGCGTGGGCCCCTATACCGGCGGGCGCGTGACCGCGGTAGCCGGCATCGCCAACAAGCCCAATGTTTTCTACATGGGCACGGCCGGCGGGGGCGTGTGGGAGACCGAGAATTACGGCCATAGCTGGCAGAACATTTCCGACAAGGACTTCAAGAGCGGCAACATCGGCGCCATGGCGATCGCGCCCTCCAACCCGAAGATCATCTACGTCGGCACGGGCGACTCCGCGCCCCGCAACACGGTGCTGACCGGGGAGGGGCTGTACAAGTCCACCGATGGCGGCAAGAACTGGAAATACATCGGGCTGGGCGCGACCCACATCATCAGCTGGATCCTCGTGGATCCCAGCAATCCCGCTGTCGTGTACGTAGCGGCGCTCGGCCATCTGTTCGCTTCCAATCCGGAACGCGGGGTATTCAAGAGTACCGACGGCGGCAAGACCTGGAAGAAGATCCTGTACGTGAATGACGGCACCGGCGCCATCAGCCTGGCGATGGATCCGTCCGATCCGCAGGTGCTGTACGCGGCGATGTGGCAGATGTCGCGGAAACACTGGACGTTTTCCAGCGGCGGGCCGGGCAGCGGCCTCTACAAATCGACCGACGGCGGGGCAAACTGGACCAACATCTCGCACCGCCCGGGGCTCCCGAGCGGCATCTTCGGCAAGGTGGGCGTCGCGGTGGCCCCCAGCCGGCCCAATGTCGTATATGCGCTGATTCAGGCGAACTACAAGGGCCAGGCGGGCGGGCTGTTCCGGTCCGACGATGCCGGCCAGAGTTGGAAGCTCATCAACAACAGCATGAATATCACGCAGCGCGCGTTCTATTACATGAACGTGTACGTGAATCCCAAGGATCCGAATACGATCTACCTGCCCAACGTGGGAGTGTACGTATCGCACAACGCGGGCAAGAAGCTGATCGCCCTGCATCCGCCCCATGGCGACAACCATGTGTTCTGGATCAATCCGAACAACCCGCAGATCTTCATCGAAGGCAACGACGGCGGCGCGACCGTCACCTTGAACGGCGGCAAGGCCTTCAGCTCCGAGAACAATCAGCCGACCGGGCAGTTCTACCACGCCGATCTCGATGATCAATTCCCGTTCCATATTTATGGCGCGCAGCAGGATCGGGGCTCGGTCGAAGCGCCGAGCGCCGTGCCGGCCGGGGTCATCCCGCCGGTTTGGAAGGAGGTACAGGGCGGCGAGATGAGCTGGGTGGTGCCAACACCAGGCGAGCCGTGGGTCACCTACGGCAGCGGGTATTACAGCATGGAGTGGCAGGAGAATCGCCGCTCGGGCTTGATCACGAATGTGAGCCCGTGGCCGGCCTACAAGTTCGGTCTTGCCGGATCCAAAATCCGCTATCGCTACGGCTGGAATCACCATCCCGTCGTGTTTGCGCCCGACAACCCGAAAGAGCTGTTGATGGGAGCGAACGTCCTGCTCGAGACCACGGATGAAGGCATCCACTGGAAAGCGATCAGTCCGGACCTCACGCGCAACGACAAGAGCAAGCAGGCGCGACCGGGCGGCCCGATCAGCGCGGATGTGACCGGCGAGGAGATGTTCGACACCATATCCTCGATCGCCCTCTCGCCGCTCACCGACAATGTCATCTGGACGGGTTCTGACGACGGCCTGGTTTATGTGACGACCGACGCGGGCGGGCATTGGAGCCAGGTGCGCCCACCGACGCTGCCGACCTGGTCCACGGTCACCTGCATCGAGCCTTCGCACATCGACGAGGGCACCGCCTACGTGTCGGCGAGCCGGTATGACTGGGATGACTTTCACCCCTATGTGTACAAGACCACCGATTACGGCAAGCATTGGATGCAGATCACCACCGGGTTGCCGCAGGACCAGTACGTCGAGAGCGTGCGGGAGGATCCGGACGACGCCAGTCTTCTGTTCGCCGGGACCAGCTCGACGGTGTATTTCAGCCTGGATGGAGGCCGGCGCTGGCAGCCGTTGACGCTCAAGCTGCCGGCAGTCCGGGTGAGTGACGTGGAAATCCAGCCGCAGCAGCACGCCGTGGTGCTCGCCACGTTCGGGCGCGGCTTCTGGGTGCTCGACAACCTGCAGGTCCTGGAGCAGTTGGCGGATACCCGGGTGGCGAGTGATGCGCCCTATGTGTTCAAGCCGCAGCAGGCGTGGCTGGTCACGCGCCGCATGGGCGGGTTTGGCCCGAGCGGACCGGGAGGCCAGAATCTGGCGCCCGGAGTCCCGGTGTTCTTCCACCTGCCGGCCGACTACAACGGCAGCACGCCAGTGAAGCTGACGTTCAGCGACGCCAGCGGAAATCTAGTCCGCAGCTTCACGCTGCATCTCAAAGCCAAAGGCAAGCCGAAGCCGCTTTCGCAGAACCCCACCGTGGCGCTGCACCAGCGGGAGAAAAGGGCGACGGCGGTAAAGCCCGGCATGAACCGCTTTCAGTGGGATCTGACCTACCCGGACGCGGTGGATGTGAAGGGCATCTACAATTCGTTCTTTGCGGCCGCCGCGCCCGTGGGTCCGAAAGTGGTGCCGGGTACCTACTACGTAACGCTGACCTACGGCCGTGCGACGCTGAAGCGGTCGTTCGTGGTCACACTGGACCCGACATTGCAAACCACGCCAGCGGAACTGCAGCAGCGTTTCGCTTTGCTGATGCGGATTCACGCCGCGCTGAACGGGCTCGATTCCAACCTGAATCAGGCCATTGACGCCCGCAGCGCTCTCGAGAAGGCGGTGGCCAACAACAGCGTGCCCGCCAGCGCGGCGCAACCGGCGCTCGATCACCTGAACCGTGACATAAACGAGCTGGTGGATCTCAAGATCCAGTCGAGCGAGGGCGCACTGGTGTATCCCGGGCGGCTACGGGCCTGGTTGACCGCGATTGCAGGCCAGGTGAGCATGGCATTCGTGGCGCCCACCCCCCCGATGGTGACGGTGGCGGATGGCTACATCAATGACGCGGCTGCGGGTGTCTCACGTCTGCAATCCGACGTGGCGGTAGCCAACAATGTGCTGCATCACTGATCTGTCCGACGGGATCAGGCTCAGCCTCCGAGCGGCCCTACGTCAGGACGGGGGCGACGTTCGCCGGATCCGAGATGCTCTCACGTCCGTCTTCGACGTGTCCGGCGAGGCGCCACTGATGTTGGCCCACACTGACGGTGAGGTCATACCAGTGGTGACTTGGTTGCAGATCCCAGAGCAGCTCGTGCGTCTCGCCCGGCCCGACCGCTACGCGGCGTTCGCCTCGACCGTAGCCCTCGTCCCGAACCATCGCCGCCAGCGCTCGCTCGCCAGTGTTGTGTAGGTGCAGCCTGATGTCACCTGCGCGGGATGCAGCAGCGGATAGTTCGAGTGCGCAGTCGCCCGGGCCGCGCACCGTCCGCAGAAAGCCATTGGGACCATACACCGAAAGGGCCACGCCCTGATTCGCCGCGGGGCGCATGAAGTCCTCGAGCCGGTGTCCCGCTCCGATGGTGTACCGGCGCGGAACGGCGAAGCTGTCATCCCAATATGCCGTACAGCAGACGCCCACGGCCGATCGGTTGTCGAACCGCAGCCGGGCACCGCCGGCTTGCGCATCGAGACTCAACTCAAGCGCATAGGGAAGAGCTCGCGCCGGGCGCACGCCCGGCTCCTGCGCACTGATCGCGATTGCCTGTCGGTCGGGAACGGCTGGGGGAGGTAGTTTTGCCTGCTGATAAACCCGGTCCCGGTAGCCGGAGGTGCTCGGGAGATTGAGCCGCCGGCTGTGGTAGGAGGCGAAGTCGAAAGCCGAGGTCAGATCTCCGCAAACGGCCCGCCGCCACGGGGTGATGTTCGGCTCCTTGACGCCGAATCGCGTCTCGAGAAAGCGGATCACGGAGGTGTGGTCGAACACTTCGGAGCAAACGTAGCCGCCTCTGCTCCACGGGGAGATGGCCAGCATCGGCACGCGGGGCCCGAGGCCGTAGGGCAATTGGTCCGGCGTGTACAGCGTGGGGTGATCGGGATTGACGATGTCGTGAATCTCGCCCTGCGTTGTCACCGTGGAAATTCCGGGCAACACAGGTGTCGGCGGCTGCGGCGGCACCATATGGTCGAAGAAACCGTCGTTCTCGTCGTAGTTCAACAGCAGGACGGTCTTGCCCCAGACTTTCGGATTGGCGGTCAGAGCCTCCAGGACCCGGGCGACATAGATGGCACCGTAGGCGGGCGGATAGGACGGATGCTCGGAGTATCCGGCCGGCATGACGATCCAGGACACCTGCGGCAGGCGCTCGTTCCTGACATCCGCGCGCAGGCGCGCCGTTCCGCCCGCGGACATCGCGCGCCGCTGCAGCTTCGAGCCTTGCGCGGCATCGGCGAACGGCTTGAAGTAGGCGAGAGCGTTGCAGTAGTAGTTGCCGGTCATCGGGTCATCGTCGATCTCGTGCAGCCCCTCCTGATATACGTGCCAGGTAATTCCCGCTCGCTGCAGGCGTTCCGCATAGGTGCTCCAGACGAACGGCTTGACGCCTTTCGTGTAGATCCACACGTCGTCGTCGATGAAAGGACCGCCGCCCGTGCCCTCAGGGTCGATCGAGCCCGTCCAGAGCATCGCGCGGTTGGGGGAAGTGGGGCCGGCGATGGAGCAAAAATAATTATCACAGATCGTGAAGGCGTCGGCGAGCGCGTAATGGAACGGGACGTCTTCCCGCAGGAAGTATCCCATCGTCATGTCGGTCTTGTTGATCGGCCAGGCATCCATGCGTCCGGCGGCGATGGCCGCATGTTGGGAGCCCCAGCTGTGGTCGAGATCCTGAATGAGCTGGGCCGAGCAGCTGCGCGTATCGAGATGGAACGGCAAAATCGGCTCATCCGGCCGCCGCATGCGTGGCTGGAACCAGAGCGGCTTGCCGGCGGCAAGGCGCACGGCAAAGCGGTCGTTGTAGCCGCGTACCCCGCGCAGATGCCCGAAATAATGATCGAACGAGCGGTTCTCCAGCATGAGGACCACCACGTGCTCGACATCATCGAGCGTGCCGGATCGGCCAACGGCCGGGAGCGCGGCCGCGCGGGCCAGACTGTTGTGCAGAAAGGCGGCAGTGGCCGTTCCCATGCCCGCGTATTTGAGAAAGTCACGACGGTTCATTGCGCCCGCCCTTGCAGGTGAAGGATGGCGGTCATGGCCGGGGCGTAGTGCAACGACGCGGCACGGCAGAGATACCCGACAGCCTTGGTCCGATCCCGGTGCACTCCGTCTCCGTACTCGTAGGCCATGCCGAGGTAGTATGCGGCTTCTCCGTTCGGCTCCTTTGCCAGCTCGCGTAGGTCAGACAGGCTTTTGTCGAGGTAATAGCCTGCCTTGCCTTGATTGACGGGAGCGAGATGACCTCTGGCGTAGGTCCGGGACAGGCCGTAGTACATCCGTGCGAGCTGCCAGGGAGCGATGCCGATGCGAAACCAGTAGGCGGCCTCGGCGGTATTCCGTTGGGTTCCCTCGCCGTCGAGATAGGCGTTTGCGACCTCTCGCTGCGCGAACCGATCGCCTCTTTCGGCTGCCCAGAGATACCACCGGAAGGCGGTGTTGGCGTTACGGGATACTCCGAGTCCCGCGGCATAAAGACTCCCCAGGGTGTCTCCGGCCCACGCGTCCGCGTAATCGCTCACGGCGGTCCGCAATGCCGCCTGCGCCTGCCGATAGCGCCGCGCATTGAGTAATTGCGCAATCCTCTCGTTGGACCGACGCATGACCGGGGCACGTGCCAGAAAATCGCGAACGATCGTCCGGCACCGGGCGGTGTCGCCCGCAGCGTGGTGCTCGGCAGCGCACAGACGGTCCCGGGCCTGGAGCAGGATTGCCGCGAACAGGAGCGCCGTACAGCAGGTCCACCGTCGTCGATTCAGCATGGCTATTGGCCCAGCCCCGGTCGCAGGGAAATGGGCTGGGCCGCGGTGAGCAGCCGCACCACGAGGCTGTTGAGCTTGGGCACGTCGACGGCGAACACCACGTGCACCGGGCGCTCGCCCATGTCGGGACCTGCGCCGGCGGCCCAGCTCAGGACCGTGCCGTAGTTTGCGGTGAAGCTGGTATCGACGTCGACCTGCAGCGTCTCCTCGCGCTTGATCAGTGACGGATCGAGCCAGACAGCCACGGCTGTTTCGTCCCAGAGAGGATAGACCTGTCCGAAGCGGCCGAGGTAATGATCGAAAGGAGCGTGGCCCTGCGCCACCTCCTGCAGGCGACTGTGCGACATGAGTGTCGGGTTAGTGGCGTCGACCGGCACCTCGGTGATCCTGTTCCAGGGCTGATGGAGCACGATCGAGGCGGCTTCCGGGTCGAATTTCATGTTGAACTCGCGCCGCGGAGTGTTGTGGTTTTCCTGCGCAAACGGGTTATCCGCCGGCTTCGGGTTGAAGCTGCCGCCCATGAAAACCAGCTGCTTGGCCAGCGAGGCGAACTGCGGATCCAGCTTGGCTGCTAGCGCGAGATCGGTCATCGGGCCGGCGGCGATGATCGTGATCTGGTGCGGATACCGGTGCACCATTCGCACCATGAAGTCGACCGCGCTTTCCCTGGCCGCGTGGATCGAGGGCTCGCCCTCGGGGAGCGGCGGCACCCAGTAAGGTCTCGTGGGGTGAAGCGGCGTCCAGTCGACGGTGTTCTCCGACGGCCAGCGGCTCATGTAGGCGCCGTCATAAAAATAATTGCCGTACAGGTTCTCCCACGCCAGGGTTCGCCGCCGGGTGTTCAGCAGCGGGAACACCGCCCCAGGGAACACAGGTATTGCGGTGCGGTGGGCAATCTCCAGGAGTCTGAGCGTGTGGCTCATCTCCTCGTCCCGCCAGCCGTCGCCGGTCACGACGCTGATGCCGAGCAGCTCGACGCCCTTGTCCTGCATCAGCATCAGTATGGACTGCATGTCCGATCCGCCAGGCCCGAACGCATCCTGGTCGATGATGACTTTCGGGCGTGCGGCGGCATTGGTCGCGCGGGCGGGCTTCACCATGGCGCCGGCGAGCACCGCGAGCAAAGCGCCGAACAAGGAGGATGCCAGGGAGATGCGTGAGCAACGTAATCTCATCATGTGTCGTATACCGCCCTTAGACGAATTGTGCTTCACGGGGAGAGCCGGCGAACATCATTCCGTCGAGCAAGTTGTAAGCTTCGGCGTCGCGTCTTTGCAGCGGCGGCAGTCCGAAGCGCGCCTCGATGAAAGCCAGCACCGAGGTGGTATCGGCAATGCGGTGATCGACATAGCCGCGCCGCGCCCAGGGGCTGATCAACAGCGCGGGAATGCGGGTGCCGCAGCCGTAGGCATCCGGCCGTGGGGGCGCCACATGGTCCCAAAAGCCGCCGCCCTCGTCGTAGGTGACGATGACGGCCGTTTTGTCCCAGACCCGACTTGCCCCGAGCGCCTGCAACAAACCCATGACCCAGCTCTCGCCCCATCGTGGGGCGGAGTCGGCCGAATGCTCGTCATGCGCCCCGCTGGCCTTGATGAAGGACACGCTCGGCAACCGTCCGGCGCGCGCGTCGGCGAGGAAATCCTCGCTGTCACGTACGTGACCCGCGCGCACGTTCGCGAACCAGCTCGGGTAGTACTGAAACGGATTGTGGTGCGGGACGTAAATGCGCGTCGTATCGAGCACCGCCGAGCCGCTGTCCCGGCCGAATGCGGTCTTGAGCGCCCAAGGCTTCACGAGGTTCCAACCTTCGTTGTACCAGGCCCAGGAGATACCGGCGCCGTTCAGACGATCGCCGATGTTGGGATAGCCCTGGTCGGACGGCGGCGGGCTGTACTCGAGATCGCCCCAGGGCTCCGTGGGACCGTTCAAGGGCGGCAGGTCGTTGATGAGCACGCCGTCCGAGTCGTAGGGCGGATCGGCTACGGGCTGTTTGCCTCGCACGTCCATCGGTGCATGCGGCCAGATCGCCGACCGGGCCGAAGCCAGATACAACGCGTTGCCGGTCGAGCCACCGGTCATCGCCTGGAAGAAGTGGTCGAACAGCACGTACTCATCGGCCAGCCGATGATAGTGTGGGATGTCCTGCCGCTCGTAATAGCCGAGCACCGCTCCCGAAGGCTTCGAGTCCGCGATCGGGTCGAAGGGCTTGCTGTGCGGCGGCACGAGCGCCAATGCGACGAAGCGATCCATGGCGCCGTGATCCATCTGGGCGGACATCCGGAAGAAATCGTGCAGCGGATCCCACGGCGTATTCTCGTAGGGTGGAATGTAGGGCGATAGATGAAACGGCAGGTTCTCGATCAGGCCGTTCTGAAACGCGGCAATGCGCTTCGGGACCGGAAGGTAGTCGTAGGCGATGCCTGCGGGATTCTTCTGTAGACCAAGGAAGCGCTGCCGGTCGACTTTTCCGTCGCGATCGAGCAGGCCGGCGACCAATGCGCCGCGCGGCTGCCGGTAGGTCCCGAAATAGTGATCGAAGCTGCGGTTCTCCTGAAAGATCACGATGATGTGCTCTATCCGCTCCCGCAGTCCGGCGAGGTCGCCGCCGCGGGAGGACGCGGCAGACGGCCACGACACCGCGCCCAAACCCGCCGCGGCCCCGGCATAAGTCAGGGATTTGAGGAAGCTTCTGCGGCTCAGACGCGCTGGGTTCATGGCAGCCTCGGGGATCGAACGAAATTGCGTAACCCTCTGATCATCCGGTGCGGGCCAGGATGATGAGCGCCAGTCCCGCGATGAAGCAGAGAAACATCGCTGCGAGCAGACCAGGGACGCCCTGGCGCGCGCCCCGGAACTCTCGCCACACGAAGACGCCCCACAGCGCGGCAACCATCGTGGCGCCCTGACCCAACCCATACGATATGGCGTAACCCGCGCGACCCGATGCGATGATGTTGAGCGACATGCCGACACCCCAGATGACGCCGCCGAGCACGCCGGCCAGGTGCGTATTGAAACGGCCACGCCAATAGTGGGAGAAGGGTACCGGAGGGCCCATGACCGGGAGCCGCATGGCGAGAGTGTTCCAGAGGAAATTGCTGGCGAATACTCCGATCGCAAACACGAAGACCGCCGCGTAGCTGCCCATCAGGCCGGGCACCGGGTGCTGCGGGTTGGCGTACATCGCGGCGGCGACGAACCGATAGAAGAGGCCCATGAAGATCCCGCAGGCAAGCGACAGAATGAGACCTTTCGCGCTCATGCGCACCGCGGCGCTCGCTTGCCGGCGGTAGGCGAGAGCGTCGAGGACGATGGCGAGTGTGACGAGCGCTACACCGGCGCCGAGCAGGGCGGGGTTGCCCACAGGGACCGCTACATAGTTGATGATGACGCCCAGCACCAGCGCCAGACCGATGCCCACCGGGAATGCCACCGCCATGCCGGCAACCTCGATGGCGGCCACCAGCAGGATGTTGGCGAGATTGAAGACCACACCGCCGAACAGCGCGTGGCCGATGCTGGCGCCATCGGCCTGCGCGAGATCGGCGAAGAATGGCCGTCCGCCATTGCTCAGGGTGCCGAGGGTGATTCCCAGAATGAACGCGATCAGCAGCACACCCAGCGCGTAGTCCCAGTAGAACAGCTCGAAGCGCCACTGCGCCGGGGCCAGCTTGCGGGAGTTGGCCCAAGAACCCCAGCAGAGCATCGTCACGAAGCAGAAGATGACTGCCAGTGAGTAATTTTGGACGACGAACATTGGCAGACACCCCCGATTATGTTGGCGAGCGGACGTCCATCACCGTGACGTCGACCGAGCCGAGCCCGGATTCCGCCGGATGAGCTCGGCTTCGAACTCCGCGCGCTTCGGAAAGGATTTCTGGGTTCCGGTGCGGGTCGTCGACAAGGCTGCGTATAGATTCGCGCAGGTCACGGCTTCTACCTCGGGCTTGCCCTCGGCAAGAAACACCGCCAGGCTGCCGATGAACGCATCGCCGGCTCCGGTGGTGTCGGTGACGGAAACTGAAAACGCGGGCACGTGCACGCGTGAAGAGCGCGACGCCAGCACCGCGCCGCGGGATCCGAGCGTGAGTATCACCCGGCGCAATCCGCGGTCGAGGAGCGCGTCCAGGCAGCCATCGAGATCGCTTTGCGTCTTGACCTCTCGTCCGCTGATGACCTCGGCTTCGGTCTCGTTCAGGATCAGATAGTCGGCGAGAGCGAGCGCCGAGAGATCCGCCGGCAGCGCCGGTGCCGGATTGACGATGCAGAGCGCGTTGTGCGCCTTCGCGAAGCGGATCGTGTGGTATACCGTCTCGAGGGGAATCTCGAACTGCAGGAGCACCATGTCCGCGGCGGCCAACTGCGGCGCCGCGACGTCGATGTCGCGCGGCAGCAATGAATCGTTGGCCCCTTTTGCGACGATGATGCGGTTTTCGCCGTCGGATGCGACCAGGATCAGCGCCGCTCCCGTTGCGACACCGGGGACCACCCGCACCGCAGATGTGCGCACGCCCAACGAATTGAAGTTTTTGACGGTCTCGACGCCGAGCAGATCGCCGCCCACGGCGGCCACCATCTCCACGTCCGCGCCGCACAGCGCCGCGGCTACCGCCTGATTGGCGCCTTTGCCGCCGAACCCCATGTCGAACGCCCGGCCGAACACCGTTTCCCCACCCCTCGGAACGACATCGGTCATGAATTGCAGATCGGTGTTGGCGCTGCCAACGACGGCGATGCGAGGTTTGTCGGCCACGGGAAGTCTCCTGTGCGATCTCTCGGCGATCAGATGTTTTTCACGGACTCGCGCTCGACGAGAGTGACGTCGAAGACCGTGGCTCCGCTGGGAATCCTGGCGCCGGACATGCGCTCCTGCAGCAGCTCCACGGCCCGGGCGCCGATGGCCGTGAGCGGTTGCGCTATCGTCGTCAGACGCGGGCTGACTACCCGGGCCCAGCTGATGTCGTCGAATCCGGTGACCGACACATCGTTAGGGACGTGGACGTTGTGCTCGTCGAGGAAATGGATGGTATTGATCGCGATCAGGTCGTTGCCCGCGACGATGAGCGTGGCTCGCTGCCGGCGCAGCAGGGCGTCCCTGGCCTCGCGGGTGAGGATTCCATCGAAGCCAACGCGCACCTCCCAGGCGATCCTGATGCGCTGCGGAAACGCGCGGACGAAGCCGTTGCGCCGCTGGCGCGCGCTTTCGAGATCGCCGGGCCCGGACAATAGTCCGACCCGGGTGTGGCCCTGCTCCAGGGCGTACCTGGCGAGGAGCTGGCCGCCCATGAGATAGTTCGAGTGCACGGCGGCGTATCCCGGCCGCGGGCGGTCGATCAGCACGACCGGACGATCGAGCGTGCGCAGCGGAGCGGGCGCCTGCGGTCCCACCGGGCACCAGATGACGCCATCCACTCCGTGCTGCGAAAGCAGAAGCAATCCATCGCTCTCGCCCTCGGTGCTACCCTGACTGTCGATGAGACAGACCAGCAAGCCGAGGTTGCGTGCGGTATTTTCCACCGCCTGGGCGAGCTGGGGGAAGAACGGATTGGTGAGATCAGGGAGCACCAGGCCGATCGCACGCGTGCGTCCCTTGCGCATCGCCTGCGCGGCCCGATGCGGCCGGTAGCGCAGCTCCTTGACCGCGCGCAAGACCCTTTCCCGTACCGCGGCACCGACGTTCGGCTTGTCGTTCAGGACATTCGAAACGGTGGCGACTGACACCCCGACTTTGGCGGCCAGGTCTTTTATAGTTGCCATCGGGCATCCGTGGCCGGCTCTTCGCCGTCGCTTTTTATAGCAAGAGAGTGCGGAGTATACACTCTTTAGGTGCAAGGAAAACGTTTAACCCTGGGGCGAGCGGCCTGCAAGGTTGTTGGCACGCGGTGCAATCGGAACGGTGTCTGCGCACTAGAGGAACGAGGTTCCGTTTTCGAGAGGAGGCAGGCCCAGGTGCCCTGCCAGGCTCTGTCCGATATCCGCAAAGCTGGATCGCCGCCCGAGCGGCCCCGGTGTGACTGAGGCGCCGAAGGCGAGCACCGGCACGTACTCGCGCGTGTGATCACTGCCCGGGAAAGTCGGATCGCAACCGTGGTCGGCCGTAATGATCCCGACATCTCCAGGACGCATGGCATCGCGCAGCGACGGAACATGACTGTCGAATTCCTCCAGCGCACGGGCATACCCGCTCACGTCGCGCCGGTGACCGAAATTCGTATCGAAATCCACGCAGTTTGCGAACAACAGGCTGCCGTCGGGTGCGTCGCGCATTGCTTCGAGCAGGCGCTGCATCACCGCTCGATTGCCGTGGGCCTTGATCGTCCGTGTCACGCCACGGTGGGCGAATATGTCCGCGACCTTGCCGATGCAGATAACTTCCCCGTTGGCCGCCTTCAACACGTCGAGCAGTGTCGCGGCAGGGGGCGGCGTGGCGAGATCGCGACGATTGCCAGTACGGGTGAATCCACTGCCCGGCTCGCCCACGAACGGGCGCGCGATGACCCGGCCGACGTGGTAGGCATCGACCAGCTCACGCGCGAGCTGACAGAGCACATACAGTCTCTCCAAACCGAAGCGCTCCTCATGCGCGGCAATCTGCAGCACCGAATCGCCGGAGGTGTACACGATCGGATGCAGGGTGCGCAGGTGCTCGGCGCCGAGCTCCTCGATGATCCGAGTGCCCGAGGCGTGCCGGTTGCCCAATATCCCGCCGATGCCGCCCCGCCTGATCAGGGCATCGGTCAGCTCCTTGGGAAAACACGGTTGGGTGTCCGGAAAATAGCCCCAGTCGAGCAGAAGCGGGAGCCCCATCATCTCCCAATGTCCGCTCGGGGTGTCCTTCCCGCGGCTGCGCTCGGCGGCATGGCCGAACCGTCCCGTCCGCGAGGCCGGTCTCGCGGCGGATAATGCCGCTCCCCGTGCCACCTCCGCTGCGTCGACCAATCCCAGGGCCGTCAGGTAAGGAATGTTGAGGGGGCCCACGCGCTGATCGCTGTCCGCACGTCCCGCGGCACACGCTTCGACGATGTGGCCAAATGTATCCGCGCCACGGTCGCCGTACGCCTCCGCGTCGGCGGCCGCACCGACACCGAGCGAGTCCAGCACGACGACGATCGCCCGTCTCATGGTGCCGCACCCATCGCGGCGCAGTCTAGTTTAGTTAGTCTCGAGCTGACCAAGCATTGACATCCTTTCCGGCCTGAGGGCCAGAGATTCCTACGGCGCCGCTGGAGGGTACTCCAGCGGATACGCTTCGGCGGGTTCCTGCTGCTGGCGGCCTCAAGCGCCGCTCACTTCACAGGCGATCCGGGCTGTGCACTCGTGCTGTGAGGTACGAGGGCACCCTGCGGGAGCCTCCGCGGTGTCCTGCCCTTGGTCTCGCAATAGTTGCATCCCGCGAGAGAGGATATTGATCGCGCCGACTCGATCGGCATGCTCCGCGAAGCCGCATTCTACGCAAAGAAACCGAGCCTGCGTGAATCGGTTTCCCGCCGAGCCGTGCCCGCAGCACGGGCAGGTCCGGCTCGTGTTCTGCGGCGCTACAGCGATGAGGTGCCCGCCTGCCCACTGGAGCTTGTACTCCAGTTGCCGGCGGAACTCGCTCCAGCCCTGATCGAGAATGGCCTTGTTCAGGCCCGACTTGGCCCGAACGTTCTTGCCTGGCGCATCGGCCGTGCCGGCCGCGGACCTGGACAGCTTCCTCACCTGCAAGTCCTCGATACATACGATCGCGTGGTTCTGGCAGATCGTGCTCGTGGCCTGGTGCAGGAAGTCGCGGCGGACATTGCCGATGCGGGCGTGAATGCGTTGTACCTGGGTTTTGGCTTTCCTCCAGTTGCGGCTGAACTTCACCTTGCGACTCAGGGCGCGCTGTGCACGGCGCAGCCGCTCCTCATGGTGCTTGAAGCTGTTGCGTGGCTCAAGGAACGTGCCATCGGAGAGCGTGGCGAAGCGCGCCACGCCCACATCGATCCCGACCGCGCATCCGCTCTTGGGCACCGGGCGCTTCGCCTCGCGCTCGGTCTGGATCGACACGAGCCACTTGCCGGCGGAGTAGCTCACCGTGGCATTGCGCAGCTCACCGAGCGCCGCACGGCTATTGCGATAGCGCAGCCACCCGAGCTTGGGCAGGAAGAGCCGGCTGTGGGCCTCATCGAGCTTCAACTGTTTCGGGTCGGGATAGCGGAAACTCTCGCGGTTGTGGCCCTTTTTCTTCAAGTTCGGGAGCGCTGCGCGTTGGGCGAAGAAATTCTGGTAGGCGCGCTCGAGGTCCTTGAGCGCCTGCTGTAGGGGATGGATGGGAGATTCGGCGAGCCACGCCGCGCTCCTGCCCGAGGGAGTGAGCGCCCCTTGACGCCAGGCGGTGAGGAGCTTGCAGAGCGCAGCGTAGCCGAGCGTCTTCTCCCCGCTCTCATAACGGGCCTGCTGGAACTTAAGCGTCTCGTTGTAGACGAACCGGCAGGAGCCGGCGAAGCGACGCATTTCCCGCCGCTGCTCGCCAGTGGGCCTCAGTTCGTACTTGAACGCTTGCAGGCGCTGCATGACGCAATGATACGCTTGCTCTATGGGATCAAACAATAACATTCGACACGGCCGGCACTGTGCTTTCAACCTACACGTGCATTTGCCCTTGGTGGCGAAGTACCTCCGTTGAGTGTTCGATGCGTCCGCTATCGACGCCCTGCGCGACGTCTTCGCCAGCGTCTGCCGGGACTTCGAGGCGGAATATCCGCGCAACGTGGCCGTCTCCTCGCTCGTGAGCAGCTTGAAGGGGATCTCTGCTGCGCGCGCGCGCCGCCCGGATCTGCGCCAGCGCTATTGGAAGGGCACGCTCTGGTCTCTGAGCTACTTCGCCGCCTCCTGCGGCGGCATCGAGCCGCCTCGCCGCCAGCGCGACCCTTCCCGTCCTGAAGAACGGGGTTTGTCCTGGTCAATTGACTTGGGTATCTGGCTTCGGTACCGTACCTGACCAATCGGTCCACATCTGAGTTTCGCGGGAAGTCCTCTGCAGCGGGTGCGACATGAATTCGACTGCTGGTTCAGACCCGACGGTCGCGTTTCCCCGTCTCGTGAGTGAACGCGTACCGATCTTAGAACAAACCGCGCCTCTGGTCCGCCGCAATCCCGGGATCGAACTGGACGCCGGCTGGATCGATCGCGTACGGGTGAATCTGTCGGCAGTCGAGCGCCGAGTCGCCACGCTTCCCAGGCGCCGCACGGTGAAGAAACTGTGGCAGGCCGCCTGGCTCCTCAAAGCCGTGACGCTCATGGATCTGACCACGCTCTCAGCTGACGACACGGCGGGTCGTGTGGCGCGCCTGTGCGCGAAGGCGCGCGCTCCGGTGCGCGCGGACTTGTTGCAGGCGCTGGGCTGGGACAAGCGCCCGCTCACTACCGCGGCCGTCTGCGTCTACCACGAGATGGTTCCGATTGCGCGAGCTGCGCTGGCAGGCAGCGGAATCGCCGTCGCCGCGGTTTCCGCCGGGTTCCCCGCGGGCTTGTCGCCTTTGGAGCTGCGCCTGGAGGAAATTCGCCGCTCCGTCCAGGCGGGTGCGACCGAGATCGACGTGGTGATCAGTCGCCGCCACGTGCTGACTTCGGATTGGCGGGCGCTTTACCGCGAAATACGCGCGTTCCGGGAGGCGTGCGGACCGGTCCACATGAAGACGATCCTGGGTACCGGCCAATTGGGCTCGATCGGCAAAGTGGCGAAGGCGGCGCTCATCGCCATGATGGCGGGATCTGATTTCATCAAGACCTCGACCGGCATGGAACCGGTGAATGCGACCCTTCCGGTGAGTCTGGTCATGATGCGCATGATACGGGAGTTTGCCGAGCGGACCGGGCTGCGGTCGGGCTTCAAGCCGGCCGGCGGCATCTCGAGCGCGAAAACGGCGCTGACCTATCTGATGCTGGTGAAAGAGGAGTTGGGAGAGGAGTGGCTGAAGCCTGAGGGATTCCGCTTCGGGGCCTCGCGGCTGCTCGGCGATATCGAGCGCCAGCTCGAGCATCAGGTCACGGGCCGGTACTCGGCGGCCCACCGTCATCCGCTGGGTTGAGACCGAACCGCGGGTCTGGAGCAGAGATGAGCAGTGTCCCGGAAATCTTCGACACGCTGAGTTACGGTCCGGCTCCGGAAGATGCGCGCGCCGTGCGCGAGTGGCTCGCAGCGCATGCAGGTGGATTCCAGTTGTTCATCGGCGGGCAGTGGCGGCCTTCTCACGAGCACAACCCGCCGATTCCCTGCATGAATCCGGCCAACGGCGAAGTTCTCTCGAGCCTCAGTCAGAGCTGCGCTCGAGATCTCGATGACGCGGTTGCCTGCGCGCAGTCGGCATTCCCATCGTGGTCGAAGTCAGGACACGAGCGCGCTCGTGTCCTTTACGCGCTCGGGCGTCTCATCCAGAAGCACAGCCGCTTTTTCGCGGTCCTCGAGTCGCTGGACAACGGCAAGCCGATTCGCGAGACGCGTGATCTCGACATTCCGCTGGCCGCGCGCCACTTCACTTACCATGCCGGCTGGGCGCAGCTCGTCGCGCGCGAGCTCCCCGACCACGAGCCGCTCGGTGTGGTCGGGCAGATCATTCCGTGGAATTTTCCGCTCTTGATGTTGGCGTGGAAGATTGCTCCGGCATTGGCCGCGGGCAACTGCGTCGTGCTCAAACCCGCGGAGGATACCAGCCTGACGGCGCTGTTTTTCGCAAGCCTGTGCGCCGACGCCGGAGTACCGCCCGGCGTCGTCAACATCCTGACCGGAGACGGCAGGGTAGGCGAGCTGATCGTGCAGCACCCGGGGATCGCCAAAATCGCCTTTACCGGCTCGACGGAGGTGGGCAGGCTCATCCGGCGAAGCACGGCCGGCAGCGGCAAGTCGCTGACGCTCGAATTGGGTGGCAAATCACCGTTCGTCGTCCTCGACGACGCCGACCTCGATGCTGCGGTCGAAGGTCTGATCGATGCGATCTGGTTCAACCAGGGCCAGGTCTGTTGCGCAGGGTCGCGCCTGATCGTCGAGGAAGGCGTACTGGCCGCGCTGGTGAGCAAAATCAAGACGCGCCTCACGCACATGCGCATCGGCGACCCACTGGACAAGGCGATCGACATGGGCGCGCTCATCTCGCCCGCTCACCGCCAGAGGGTGCAGGGCTTCGTCGAGCAGGCGCAGCTCCAGGGCGCGACCGTATGGCAGCCGGAGATCCCGCTGCCGCGGCAGGGCACGTTCTATCCGCCGACGCTGCTGACGGACGTGTCACCGACCAATATCGTGTGGCATGAGGAGGTCTTCGGTCCCGTCCTGTCGGTGACGAGCTTCCGCACGCTGCAGGAAGCGGTCGAACTCTCGAACAACTCCCGGTATGGGCTCGCCGCCACGTTGTATACGGAGAACATCAACCGTGCGCTCGAGTTGGCCGTGAAGCTCAAGGCCGGCGTGGTGTGGATCAACACCACCAACCAGCTGGATGCGGCCTGTGGCTTCGGCGGCATCCGGGAAAGCGGCTTTGGGCGCGAGGGCGGCCTGGAGGGCATGCTGGATTACATGCGGGAACGCGACGCGTGGATCCCTGGCCCGCAGGGCGACTCCACCGCGAGCGAGCCGCCACTGCTGACCGCCCCGGCGCCGCTTGCACGTTCCGGCCGAATGCTCGCCGAAGCGCTTGCCGTGGACACCCGCGGCGCTGCGACGGCGGCCGAGCCATCACGCGGCGGCGTCGACCGAACGTTCAAGCACTACATCGGCGGTAAACAGAGCCGCCCCGACGGTGGCCTGTCGCTCCCGATCAACGATGCCCGGGGTCAACTCGCCGGCTGGGTTGCCCGCGGCAACCGCAAGGACATCCGCGATGCGGTCGAAGCGGCATTTCGCGCCGAACGGTGGTCCGAGGCGACCACCCACCTGCGCAGCCAGATTCTGTTCTATTTCGCGGAAAACCTCGCTCTGCGGCGCAAGGAGCTTGCCGACAACCTGCGGCTCCTGACCGGCCGGAAGCCCGCGGAATCCCGCGCCGAAATCGATCGTGCGATCGCGCGTCTGTTCGCCTACGGCGGTTGGGCCGACAAGTACGACGGCCTCATTCACACGCCACCGGTGAGGAGTCTCTCGCTCGCCGTGCCTGAGCCGATCGGAGTGCTCGGCGCCATCTGTCCGGAGGAGGCGCCGCTTCTCGGATTCATCTCGCTGCTCGCGCCGGTGATTGCCATGGGCAATCGCTGCGTGATCGTCCCGTCCGAGCGCATGCCGCTGCCGGCAATGGATCTGTGCCAGGTCATCGAGACCTCGGACGTGCCGGCCGGCGTCGTCAATATCGTAACCGGCCATAGTGACGAGCTGACGGAGACGCTGGCGCAGCATGATCAGGTGGACTGCGTCTGGTACTTCGGAACGAAGGAAGGCAGCGCGCGAGTCGAGGCCTGGGCCGCCTCGTCGGTGAAGCGGACCTGGGTGAGTCACGGCCGCCGTCGAGATTGGATGTCAGAACGTCACGGTGAAGGCCGAACGTTCCTGCGGCAGGCCACCCAAGTCAAGAACATCTGGCTGCCCTATGGCGATTTCGCATGAACGGCCCGAGCAGCCGCGCCGAACACGAGTGAGGAAGGGGTGCATCGCTGACCGATAGATACGGCGCTGTCGTTACACGATCGTTTCCGGGGTGGCGTTTGATACGCCGGCTGTGGCGCGGGCGCGTTCTGTTGAGTTGGCGCCCGTGCATCGTTGCTCGCGCGCCACGCATCGCCCATCTCTCACCCGCGTTGGTTCCTGACGATTGACAGGGCGCGATGGCAGGTCTATCGTTTTACAAAAGGGGTTAAACGTTTAAAGAGCAGCGGCGTCTCGCCGGTGTCATACGAACGTAACGTTCCGCCGCTAACGTTTTGGCTTTTTGGCAACTGACTGAAATCTGGCGATCGCCCAGCACGGCCACGATCGAACCCGATGTTTTGGGCGGCGGCCGTGTTGTGGCCATAGTGGGAGAGTCTGCAATGTCCATTGAGATCCAGAAGGTCGTACGACAGGTCTTGGCCCCGATGGTGATTGTCGTTCCATGCATGACGTTGCTCGCGGCCGCGCCGAGGCTCGCCGCGGCGCAAGCTACCGATCAAAGCTCGACTCAGAGCTCGACGAATCAGCCGGCGTCGACCAAGTTGAAACAGGTGACGATCGTTGCGGCGGAAGAAGCCGTCGCAACAGTGAGTCCCACCAAATTCGAGCACGTCAGCCCGTCGACGAGCGTCGTGGAGGTGCTCAACAACGTCCCGGGCTTCGACTCCGAGACACTGGGTGTCGGCGGCTTTGTCGTCAGCGACGAATCCTACAGCGTGGACGGATTTTTCAGCGATGAGCTCGGCAGCACGTACGATGGTGTGCCGTTCCTCAATACATTTCTTGGCGGCCTGTTTGGCGAAGGCGACCAGCCGATCGGACAGCCGTTGGTCGCAATGGACGTCAGTGGCGCGAACGTCTATAGCGGCGCCAGTACGCAGTCGGACTCCTCCATTGACGATCTCGGCGGCACGATAGGCTTCGAGCCGGTGTTACCGACCGCGCACTTCCATGTTGATCTCGGCATGACCGGCGGCGAGTATAACGGCGGGGGGTCCGAGACACAGGAGACCTTCGGGATCAACTCCGGGGGGATCAGCTCCCTGAACGGCCTGGACGTGATGGCGAAGGTCCAGCACACACTCCTCCATGGGCCTTGGCAAAATGTCGTCGAGCGGATCAATTCGTATTACCTGGCGGCCGTGCAGCCAACCTCGTCGGGCGAGGTGAAGCTGATTGCGCTTGTCAATGCCGCGAATGGCCAACCGCCGACCGAGGCGCCCGCGCCGATCATCGCGCAGTACGGTTACGATTATAACTTCCCGATGAATGTCAGTTACACCAATCAGGAAAGCCAATCCTCGTTCGTGGCCTTGTCCGTCAAGTCCCTCCTGAGTCCGGACATGATTGGTGAAATCAAGGCCTTCTACAACGGGACGAACAACAACCGCATCGCCTGGGCCAATCCGATTTACGACAATAAGTATGATGGATATGAATATGACCTGGACGACACGCTAAAGAGCTGTTCTGCGCTCAACACGTATGAATCGTCCTCGGCAACTGCGCCGCCGGCAGGATTGCCGGAGACATACAACTGCGCGGTCGCGACCGGTATGTTCGGGGGGCCTTTGCAGGGGACGGCCTATCAGCACTACATCCAAAACTATTCGGAGCTGGGTGCGCAGGGGCATCTGACCCTGCTCCTGCCGGACAACACCGTCGAGGCGGGCGCGATGGGCATTAATGCCCCGATGTTGTCGGAAGAGTCGTGGTTCGGAGCGTGGCCGTCGCCGATTGGCACGACTGGCTATAACATGGGGTGGCTCGAGCACGACAACCAGACGTGGATGCAAGGGTATCTCGAGGACAACATTGCGCTGCTCGACCGCAAGCTGCACATCTACCCGGGTGTCAAATATACCCGGTTGGCGATGTTTTCGAACGACGACCAGGGATATTACTACGAGTACTCGGGCTCGGTGGCGGAGACATACAAGTACCTCGAGGACTCGATTGGCGTGAACTATGCATTCGAGCCCGAGCTGAACGCCTATGTGGACTTCGGTCAGTCGACGAAGCCGCCTAACGTCAGCGCGTTGTACGGCAATATCGGTGCGAGCCCGGAGCCAATAGCGCCGAACATTGTGCCGGAGAAGGTCGACAACATCGATGCCGGGGTTCGGTTCAAGAATCCTTACTACAACTGGCAGGTGGCGTTCTTCAATCGCAACATCCACGATATCTTCAGCGAGACCTACAGCGATGTAACCGGCATAACCTTGACGAAGAACGCCGGGAATGCTTTGTACAGGGGCTTCACGCTCGGCGGTGGGGTGACGCTGCCCTATGACCTTCAGCTTACCGGCAATTTGGGTTATACCAATGCGAAATACACGACGAATTTCACGGATGTCAGCGGGGCAGAGTTTACCAATGGCATGCCGCTGTCGCATATTCCGGAGCTGACGGGGACTGTGGAGCTCGCCTACAGCAATGGTCCTTGGTATGGGAGCCTGCGGGACCATTACAGAGGGTGGGAGTACGTCGAGAATTACGAGAACGGGACTACGTGTACACCCTCCAACCTGTCATGCCAGACCAACTACAGGATGGGCGGCTATGGAACGCTGGATCTGGACGGGGCCTACACCTGGAACGTGGATACCGACACGCTCAAGTCGTTGACACTAGAGCTGCACGTTGACAATCTGCTCAACAGACATGCGCCTTTTTACTCGGAGGGATTGGACACGAGCTCGACTCCGAACTTCTTGTGGGAAATTTACAATACTCCGATGTTTGCAAGCCTGAGTGTGACCGCGTCGTTCTTTTAGCCCAGGCTAACCGGGGGAGTTCGGGCGCGCATCGCCAGGGCTCCATACCGGGTATGGTGGAGCTGCCCTGGCCGCGGTCGCGCTCGAGGGGTGGGCCGCGGCCGGACCGGCAGTCGGAGGGCGGTGAGGAACCCTAGATTGGCGGCACCAGCCTGCTGGCGATCGAGCGGGGTCGGCAGCGGGTCGTCGGCGCGGCGAGGGATGGAAGTGGGGTTCGGAGCCGTCTCGTAAGGATCGCAGCATGATCTTCAAGCATCTCATTCGCAAGAAGCGGGACGGCCTCGAGCTGACGCGTGAGGAGCTCGAATTCTTCGTGCGCGGGCTGGCCGATTCATCCATTCCCACCGAGCAGGTCGCGGCCTTCGCGATGGCGGTGTTCTTTCGGTCGATGGAGTTCGCCGAGGCCGGAGCGCTGACTGTTGCGATGGCCGATTCCGGCGTGCGGTTGCGCTGGGACGAGCTGCGCGGCCGCGGACCGGTCATCGACAAGCACTCCACCGGTGGCGTCGGCGACAAGGTGAGTTTTCTGCTTGCGCCGCTCGCCGCCGCCTGTGGGTGTTTCGTCCCGATGATCTCCGGGCGAGGGCTCGGGCACACCGGTGGGACCCTTGACAAGCTGGACGCCATTCCCGGCTATCAATCAATGCCGTGCGTGGAGGAGTTTCGCCGGGTGGTGCGCTCGGTCGGCTGCGCCATCATAGGGCAGACTGACGAGTTGGCGCCGGCGGACAGGCGTCTGTATGCCATTCGGGATGTCACCGCGACGGTGGAGTCGATACCGCTCATCACCGCGTCCATTCTCTCGAAGAAGATCGCGGCGGGACTCGATGCACTGGTGATGGATGTCAAGACCGGTTCGGGCGCCTTCATGCGCACATTGGAGGAGTCGCGGGCGCTGGCGCGCAGCATCATTGGTGTTGCCGGAACCGCCGGTCTGAAAGCTCATGCCGTGATCACCGATATGTCGCAAACACTGGGTTGGAACGTCGGTAATGCACTCGAGATCGCCGAGGTGCTCGCGTTCCTCAAGGGCGAGGCTCAGGAGCCGCGTCTGGCGGAACTGGTTTACGTTCTGGTTTCCGAGATGCTGGTGATGGCGGAGCTGGCCGAGGACCACGCGCAGGCGCGCAAGCGGGCCGAGGCTGCGGTTCGCTCGGGTGAGGGCGCCGAGCGATTCGCGCGGATGGTGGCCGAGCTAGGGGGGCCACGCGATCTGTTGACGAGTGCGGCGAGGTACCTGCCGAAAGCCGCGCTCGTCGAGCCGATCTTCCCTGCTGCCGAGGGGTATGTCTCGAGAGTCGATGCCAAGGGCGTGGGTAACCTATTGGTGGAACTCGGCGGCGGCCGGCAGGTGGCGGGTCAGAGGCTGGATCTGGCGGTGGGCTTGAGTCAGGTGGCCGGTATCGGCGCGCGTGTCGGCAAGGACAGGCCGCTCGCAATTGTGCATGCGCGCTCGGCGCAGCAGGTGCGGCGGGCGACCGAGGTGCTGCGGGCGGCGGTCTCGCTGTCCGAGGAGCCGTCCTCGCCGCCTCCGATCGTTCACGAACTCCTCGTGGCGGCGTAACCTGCAACCGGAGGCGAGCGCGGGCGAAATCGCATGAACGCCGTCGATGAGACCGTGCAGCTGTGGAATCGGGACCTGGCGCCGACGCCCGCGGAAAAGCGTACCTGGCGCTGGTATCACTACGCGGCGCTGTGGCTCGGTATGGTGATGTGTGTGCCGGCCTACACGCTCGCGGCCGGCCTGGTGGGCGAGGGTATGTCGGCGTACCAGGCCATCATGACGGTGACCTTGGGCAACCTCATCGTCCTCATCCCGATGCTGCTGATCGGCCATGCCGGAGCGAAGTACGGCATTCCCTATGCGGTGCTGGCGCGTTGCTCCTTCGGCACGCTGGGCGCGCGATTCCCGGCCATGCTGCGCGCCCTGGTGGCGTGCGGCTGGTACGGCATCCAGAGTTGGTTCGGCGGATTGATGATCTACGCGTTGATCGGTGTGCTCACCGGTCATCCGTTGGGAGGGGCCAAGGTGCCGCTCCTGGGCATCAACATGTGGCAGGGCGTGTGCTTCCTCGTCTTCTGGCTCTTGCAGTTCTACTTCATCGTGCACGGCATAGAGTCGATTCGCCGGCTCGAGACCTACACCGCGCCGATCAAAGTCGTGATTTGCGCCATGCTGCTCATCTGGGCTTACGACAAAGCCGGCGGCTTTGGCCCCATGATGCACGAGCACTCCCGGTTCGGGAGCGGCGAGCCGCAGAGCGGGCGCTTCTACTCGGTATTCTGGCCGTCGCTCACGGCGATGGTGGGCTTCTGGTCGACTCTGGCGCTGAACATTCCGGACTTCACCCGGTTTGCGAGGTCACAGCGGGACCAGATCGTGGGCCAGGCCATCGGCCTGCCGGCCCCGATGGGGCTGGTCGCGGCACTCGCCGTGTTCGTCACGTCGGCCACGGTGGTGATCTACGGCAGCGCGATCTGGGACCCGGTGACGCTCGCCGGCCGCATGACGGGTGCCAGCGTGCTGATTGCCTTGCTGGTGCTGCTCGTCGACACCATCAGCGTCAATCTGGCGGCCAATCTCGTCGGCCCGGCATTCGACTTCTCCTCGCTCTCCCCGAAGCGCATCAGCTACCGGGCGGGAGGCTACATCACGGCCTGCATCGCGATCGTGATGATGCCGTGGAAAATACTCGCGAGCACGCACGGCTACATTTCTACCTGGCTGGTCGGCTATTCCGCGCTGCTCGGATCGGTGGCTGGCATCCTGATTGTGGACTACTACCACCTGCGCCGCCGGGTGATCGACGTGCAGGGACTCTATCGCCTGGAAAGCAGTCCGTACTCCTACCGCGGCGGCTGGAATCCGATCGCCGTCGGCGCTTTTCTGATCGGCGTCATCCCGTGCCTGCCGGGCTTCGTGCACACGTCGCTGCCGCAGACTCTGCCGCACCTCGGCGCATTCCTCGTAAATTTGTATGGCTATGCGTGGTTCGTCGCCCTCGGGCTTTCGGCTGTGGCCTACGCTGCCGGCATGCGGATCGCCGGGTTCGAGCGGGCGCTTGCCCCGAGCAGCGCGCGTGGCTCGGCGAGAATTGCCACGCCTCGCGCCCAGGATTGACCAAATGGTCAAATTTGTGCATGCTGATTTCCAACGCGGACGCCGCGGGAGCAGGGGATGAGCGAGGAGCGCAGACCGGATATCCGTTCGGGGCGCCTGACAGGCGAGGCCTACGCCGCGAACTTTGCCGATCGTGCGCCGCCCCTCACGGAGGGCGAGGCACTGCTGGAGGCGAGCCGGTGCCTGTACTGTTTCGATGCTCCGTGCGTACATGCCTGCCCGACCGGTATCGATGTGCCGTCCTTCATCAGACGCATAGGTGAAGCCAACGTGCGCGGCGCGGCCGAGACGATCCTCAGGTCCAATCCGCTCGGCGGATTCTGTGCGCGCGATTGTCCGACCGAGGTGTTATGCGAGCAGGCCTGCGTGCGCAACGTCCAGCAGGGCCGGCCCGTGGCCATCGGCCGGCTGCAGCGCCACGCGGTGGACGGGTTGATGGCGAGTGCGGACAATCAGACCTTCGAGCGTGCCCCGGCCAGCGGTCGGCGCGTGGCGGTGCTCGGCGCGGGCCCGGCGGGACTCGCCTGTGCGCACGCGTTGGCGCGCGCCGGACACGAGGTCACACTCTACGATGCGAGGCCCAAGGCCGGCGGTCTCAACGAGTATGGAGTCGCCACTTACAAGACCGTCGACGACTACGCTCAGCGCGAGGTCGAATGGCTCTTCTCGATCGGGGGGATCACGCTCAAGAGCGGCTGGAAACTTGCAAGCGTCGAACAATTCGGGAGCCTGCGGCGCGAGTACGACGCCGTGTTCCTGGGTCTCGGTCTCGCCGACACTCATAAGCTCGAAGTGCCGGGCGAGACGCTCGCCGGCGTCGAGGATGCGGTGGAGTTCATCAGCACGCTGCGTCAGGCGGTCGACCCCGCTGCCGTGCCGGTGGGTCGTCGTGTGCTGGTGATCGGCGGCGGCATGACCGCGGTGGACGCCGCCGTGCAATCGCGACTGTTGGGCGCCGAAAGCGTGGACATGATCTACCGCCGGGGCCCGCAGCAGATGCGCGCCTCGCAACACGAGCAGGATCTCGCCCGCACGCGCGGAGTGAGGATCCTCTACTGGCTCTCGCCCGTGGAGGTCATGGGCGATGGCGGGTGCGTGCGCGCGGTGCGCTTTGCCCGCCAGCAGCTCGTCGCAGGCCGGCTCGTGCCTGCGGGCGAGGAATGTATACTCCAAGCTGACATGGTGCTCAAGGCGATTGGCCAGCGGTTGGGCAATCCGGTGTTGATGCAGTGCGGGCTGGCGCTGCGCGACGGCCGCATCGTCGTCGATGAGTCGGGGCGTACCAGCGTCAGCGGGGTGTGGGCGGGCGGCGACTGCATCGCCGAGGGTCAGGATCTGACGGTCGACGCGGTGGCCCATGGCTTGCGCGCCGCGCGCGACATCGATCTTCGGCTGCGCGCTGCGGCAGCGCCACCCAACAGGTGATCCGGGGTAGTCCCATGGCCCGATTAGACATCGATTTCTGCGGCATCCACAGTCCCAACCCCTTCTGGCTGGCGTCTGCTCCGCCCACCGACAAGTCCTATAACGTCGAGCGGGCTTTCGAGGCGGGGTGGGGCGGAGTGGTATGGAAGACGCTAGGGGAGGCCGGTCCGCCGCTCGTCAACGTGAACGGGCCGCGCTACGGCGCGCTGCTGGCGGTCGATCGGAGCCTCATCGGGTTCAACAACATCGAGCTCATCACCGACCGCGAGCTCGAGACCAACCTTGAGGAAATCGCGGGGGTCAAGCGCCGCTGGCCCGACCGGGCCATGGTGGTCTCGATCATGGTGCCGTGTCGGGAGGAGTCCTGGAAGGCGATCCTGGCGCGGGTCGAGGACACCGGTTGCGACGGCATCGAGCTCAACTTCGGTTGCCCGCACGGCATGAGCGAGCGTGGCATGGGCTCGGCGGTGGGGCAGGTTCCCGAATACATTCGGATGGTGACGGCCTGGTGCAAACACTACACGCGGCTACCCGTCATCGTGAAGCTGACGCCGAACGTGGCGGACATCCGCCACCCGGCGCGAGCGGCCAAAGCCGGGGGCGCCGACGCTGTGTCCCTCATCAACACCATCAATTCCATCATGGGGGTCGACCCGGATACCCTCACGATGACGCCCGTGGTCGGCGGCCAAGGCACGCATGGCGGCTATTGCGGCCCCGCAGTCAAGCCGATTGCGTTGCATATGGTCGCGGAAATCGCCCGCGACCCCGAGACCGCCGGGCTTCCCATCTCCGGTATCGGCGGCATCGGCAGCTGGCGGGATGCGCTCGAGTTCATCGCTCTTGGGGCAGGGTCGGTGCAGGTGTGCACCGCGGCGATGGTTTTCGGATTCAAGATCGTACAGGAGATGGTGAACGGCCTCGGCACCTACCTCGACGAAAAGGGATTCTCGAGCGTGGCGGAGCTGCGCGGCCGCGCGCTCGCGAGCGTGACCGACTGGAGCTTTCTTGATCTCAACCGTGTATCCAAGGCGGTAATCGACCAGAGCAAGTGCATCGAATGCGGCCGCTGCCACATCGTCTGCGAGGACACCGCGCACCAGGCGATCACGTCGATGCAGAACGGCCGCCGGCACTTCGAGGTCAAGGAGGAGGAGTGCGTCGGCTGCAACTTGTGCGTCAATGTTTGCCCCGTGCCGGGGTGTATCACGCTGCGCGATCTCGCGCCGGGCGAGATCGACCGGCGCACGGGGCGCGCGGTGAGCGCCACGAGGCTCGATTGGACGATGCATCCCAATAACCCACTGCGGGCCGGTGCCTGATGGCTGCGAGGCTTCGGGGTGCCCGCACGCGCAGGTCCAAGGCGGGATCCAGCGCTGCGCGCAGTGCGGCCGTCTCGAGACCGCGCCGCGCAGCGCTCGCGCCCAGGGGTGAGAGCAGTGCGGGTCGCGGCAAGAGCCGCAACGGCGCGGCGCAGGAGGCTGCCATTCTCGAGGCGGCTGAGCGCGTATTCGCGGGAGCCGGCTTTGGCGGCGCCACCATGGCGGCGATCGCCGCGGCGGCGGGTCTGCCCAAGCCCAATCTGCACTACTATTTCGGCAGCAAGCGTGCGCTCTATCGAGCGGTGCTCGAGCGGACGCTGCGCGAGTGGCTCGTGCCAATGGACAGCATCGTTGCCGGTGCCGAGCCGCGTGCGGCACTCGAGTGCTACATCCGCGAGAAGATGCGCCAGTCTTTCGCGCGTCCCTACGCCTCGCGAGTATGGGCGAACGAGCTGCTGCACGGTGCGCCCGAACTCCACGGGACATTGGTGCGAACGCTACGCCCGCTGGTGCGGCGCAAAGCCGCGGTGATCGAGCAGTGGCTTGCCGAGGGACGAATGGCGCCCCTTGACAGCGTGCACCTCTTTTTCACGATTTGGGCGGCCACCCAGACCTACGCCGATTTCGAGGTGCAGATTCGCGCCGTGCTCGGCACCGGACGACTCGACCGAGCGGCGCAGGAGAAGGCCACGCGGCACGTCGTGTCGCTCATCCTGCGCGGGTGTGGGCTCCGCGACTTCCCTTCCGTGCCGGAGGATGAGGCATGACCCCCCAAGTTAATCCTCGCGGATAGGCATGAGGTGACTACGATGGACGGATTGCTGATTCGAGGCGGCACGGTCGTCAACGCCGACTGCGCTCGGCGCGCCGACGTTTTGTGCACGAATGGCCTGATCGCCAGCGTCGGAGAGAACCTCCAGGCGCCGGCGGGGGTTCAGGTGCTCGACGCGGCCGGCCAACTGCTGCTGCCCGGCGGGATCGATCCGCACACACACATGCAGCTGCCGTTCATGGGGACGGTGGCTGCCGATGACTTCTACAGCGGTACGGCCGCCGGACTCGCGGGGGGCACGACCTGCATCATCGATTTCGTCATTCCGGAGCCCAAGGAACCGCTGCTCGCGGCCTACCATAAATGGCGCGACTGGGCGCAGAAGGCGGCAGCCGACTACGGCTTTCACGTCGCGGTCACCTGGTGGTCCGAGCAGGTGCACGCCGACATGGGCGCGCTGGTGCAGCAGGAGGGAGTGAACAGCTTCAAGCATTTCATGGCGTACAAGAACGCCATCATGGCGGACGACGAGACCCTGGTGAACAGTTTCCGACGCGCTCTCGAGCTTGGAGCGATGGTCACGGTGCACGCGGAGAACGGTGAGTTGGTGTTCCAGCTTCAGAAGCAGATCATGGAGCAGGGCATCAGCGGGCCTGAAGGCCATCCGCTCTCGCGTCCGCCGGCCGTGGAAGCCGAGGCCGCGCAGCGCGCGATTGCGATCGCCGGCGTCATCGAGGTGCCCCTCTACGTGGTGCACGTGTCATGCGCCGAGTCCGCCGAGGCCATCGCGCGTGCACGCGCGCGCGGCCAGCGGGTTTTCGGCGAGGCGCTGGCCGGCCACCTCGTGATCGATGACAGCGTGTACCGCCACCCCGAGTTTGCGGTGGCCGCGGCGCACGTGATGAGCCCGCCATTCAGGGAGAAGCGGCACCAGGAGGCGCTCTGGTGCAGTCTTCAGGCGGGGAGCCTGCAGACGACGGCAACCGATCACTGCACGTTCTGCGGACCGCAAAAGGCGATGGGCCGTGAGGATTTCCGCAAGATTCCCAACGGCTGTGGCGGCATCGAGGAGCGCATGATGGTCGTGTGGGATGCGGGTGTGAATACCGGACGGCTGACGCCCAGCGAATTCGTCGCGGTGACCTCGACGAATGCGGCCAAGATCTTCAACATCTACCCGCGCAAGGGCGTCATTGCGGTCGGCTCCGACGCTGACCTCGTGCTGTGGGATTCGCAGGCGACCCGTACGCTTTCGGCAAAGACGCAGCGCTCGCGCGTCGATTACAACGTCTTTGAAGGGCGAACGGTGACTGGAGTGCCGACCCATACGGTGAGTCAGGGCAAGCTGGTCTATGCGCGTGGCGATCTGCGGGCCGAACGCGGCGCCGGCCGGTACGTGAAACGCCCGGCTTTCGCTCCGGCATTTACGGCGCTGGCCCGCAAGGCACACCTCGCGAAACCGACTGCCGTGATGCGTTGATCGAGGAGACAGGCGATGGCGATGCTGCGTGGCGGTCTGATACAGATGGCGCTCAAGGCGCCCACCGAGGAATCTCCGCAAGCGATCCGCGAGGCCATGCTCGCGGCCCACCGTCCGCTCATCGAGCAGGCGGGCACGCGCGGTGTGCAGGTGCTGTGCTTCCAGGAGGTGTTTACCCAGCCGTACTTTTGTCCCAGCCAGGATACCAAGTGGTACGCCGCCGCCGAGCCTGTTCCGGGGCCCACCACCGAGGAGATGCAGGCTCACGCGCGCAAGCACCGGATGGTGATCGTGGCGCCGGTCTACGAAGCCGACGCCGTGGCAGGGGTGTATTACAACACGGCGGCTGTCATCGATGCCGATGGCAGCTATCTCGGCAAGTATCGCAAGACCCACATCCCGCAGGTGGCGGGGTTCTGGGAAAAGTTCTTCTTCAAGCCCGGCACTTCGCCGTGGCCGGTGTTCAAGACACGCTACTGCAAGCTGGGTGTCTACATCTGCTACGACCGACACTTCCCGGAAGGCTGGCGTGCGCTCGCGCTGAACGGCGCAGAGTACATCGTCAACCCTTCGGCGACGGTTGCCGGACTATCGGAATATCTGTGGCAGCTGGAGCAGCCGGCATCGGCGGCGGCCAACGGCTGCTGGATCGGGGCCATCAACCGGGTCGGCCGGGAGCTGCCCTGGAACATCGGCGAGTTCTACGGCCAGAGCTACTTCGTCAATCCGCGTGGGCAGATCGAGGCGATTGCGAGTCGCGACAGCGACGAGCTGTTGGTGCACGACATGGAGATGGGGATGGTGCAGGAGATCCGCAACCGCTGGCAGTTCTTCCGCGACCGCAGGCCCGAGCTTTACGGACGGCTGACGGCCGCCGAGTAGCGTCATATTCGCCCGGATTCCCGCACATGACGGCAACCGATCCAGATGCCCTCCTTGCCAGGGCCCGGGAGTGCCTCGATGGGGCCTATGCGCCTTATTCCCGCTTCCGCGTCGCGGCGGCGGTCGTCGACGATCGGGGCCGCGTGTTCACGGGCGTCAATGTCGAGAACGTCTCGTATGGATTGAGCATGTGCGCCGAGCGCGTCGCGATTTTTTCCGCGGTCGCCGCCGGTGCCCGCCGCATCACCGCGCTCGCCGTCACGTGCAGCGGCGCCGACCTGCTCTCACCCTGCGGCGCCTGCCGACAGGTGATTGCGGAATTCGCGGCAGCGGACGCTCCCATCTACGGCGATGCGGCCGGCAAGCCGCGCCGCTGGACCCTCTCGGAACTGCTGCCGGACGGCTTTGCGGCATCGCAGCTGCGCGAAGACTGAGTCATGTCTGAACCGGCGGCTGCGGACACTCACCCTTTCGAGACCCTCGGCATCGCGCCGGTGCCCGAGCGCGAACGAAACATGCGTCCCGGGTCGCTCTTCGTGATCTGGGGCCTGGCATCGGCTTCGGCAACGACGCCGGTGATTGGGCTGGTGTTGAAAGGCACCGGCCTGTCGAGCTTCGCCTGGCTGAGTCTCCTGGCCCTGCTCGTCGGCTTGCTGCCGTCGATGCTTCTCGCCCACATGGGCCGGCAGGTGCCCATCATCTCGATGGTCATGGCTCGTCGGACCTACGGCGTCGCGGGAGCGACAGTGCTCTCGGTGCTTTACACCGTAGTCGGCGCGGGTTGGTTCGGTCTGAATACCGATGTGGGCGGTCAGATCCTGGGTACGTTATTCCCCGGATACGGCGTGATGTGGTATGTCATTCTGGGCGTCATTCAGATCGCTTTGGTGTTCTTCGGCATGGAGGTCTTGGAGAAGTTCTACAAGTACACCGCGCTGGTGTTTCTCTTCTGCTACGCGGTGCTCGCGTATTACCTCTTCACGCGGTATTCCTTTGCCATGCCGGTCGCGAAGGGAGCGGTGGATTGGGGAAACGACATCGATCTCATTCTGAGTTTCAGCCTCCTGGCATGGGCGTATATCTTCCCGACGGTAACGCGCTTCTGCCCGCCGTCGAGCCCCGCGGAGAAGCCGCTCGGCCGCACTCTGTACATGCTGGCGCCGAGCATCGGCGTCATGACCGCCGTTCTGCTCATGGGGGCGCTCGGTTTGATCGCGCTGCAGATGACCGGTGACTGGAACATCGCGCTCCTCGGCAAGAGTCTGCCGGTGTGGGGGGAAGTCTCGGCGATCGGCGTGATTCTCGCGATAGCCCACTGCAACGCGATGAACCTCTATCCTGCCGTCACCACGCTGCTCGCTGTGAACACGGCGGGGGAGAAATCCCATCGGCTGCTGCAGCCGTCGCTGGTGATCATCCTGGGCATCTTTGCCACCGTGCTGGCGATTCTCGGCATCCTCGGTTACATACAGGGCTTCCTTTCGCTGCTGGGCTCGCTGCTCTTTCCGTTCACCTTCATCCTGGTCGTCGATTGGTTCCGTGGCCGGTACTACGCGGAGCCCGTGTCGTTGTTTTACAGGAAGCCGTCGACCTTCGCCGAGTGGTTCTCCTGGCCGGCGCCCTGGGCGATTGCGATGTTGATCGTAGGGGTGGTCCTCGGTGAGTCGGAGCGCCTGGTGCCGAGATTGCTGACCCATTTCATTCCCTGGCAGGTATGTTCCGCGCTGATCGTGACGATCGTTTACTACGTAGGCCTGCGCGTTGCGGAGGAACGCATTCAGCTGCGGAAGATCGCCTGAGCCGGCGCGAGGCGCGCGACGGTCAATGCCAGCGGGGGACCCGGAAGCGCCCGGGGCAATTATCCTGCGCGACAGGTGCGTTCATGAGCGCACCGTCGCGTGGGAAGCTCGATAGTGCGTCGGTATGAAGTGTGACCCACAACTGGGTCAGCACCGTCTGCCCACGGCCGTTGCGTCCGCAGCGCAGCTGCAGCGCCGCGGGCTGATCGGTGTCGAAGGCGCGCATGAACGCGTCGATCATGTCCGAGTGGCGAACCTCGCGGCCTTGTGCAGTCACGGTGAGATAGCGGCCGAAGGCGCTGTCGACCACCCGTCGTCGCATGCGCAGCTCGGTAGCGAAGAAACTCTGTGCCTCGAATCCGAAGCACTGCACATGCTTGTCGTACTCATGCCGCAACAGGCTGTCTCTCAGATGCGGCATCACGTGATGCAGGCGCGTCAGCATTGCGGGCGATAGTGGCGGCGGGCCATCGCTATTACGATAGTAGTCACAGCCGCGGCGCCACCATTGGGGGGCGCTGATCCCGCGGGCGATCAGCGATCGGGGCCGCGATGCCCATAGTCCGTGCAAGCCGATGAGCACATCCTGCGGCTGGCTGCGCAGGCAGCCGCCATCGGTGCTGCAGAAACCCGGCTGCCAGGTGAGTGCGAAGGTGTAATGCCCGAAGTCACCGTGCCGGGCGGGGGTCGGCGGGGCCGCGCCGGCGGCTGCGGCCGCGAGTGCGCCGAGCGCGAGAGCGAGCAGTCGAGTGTAGCCGGGACGGCGGATGGTGCATGGCATGCGCAGGCTTCCTATGAAAGAATACGCAAGGTGGAAAAGATATTCATCACAGCCGACAAACTGCTCCGGGATTCACTGGAGCTTGCACGACGGGTGGTCGCAAGCGGCATGCGCCCGACGTTCCTGGTCGCCATGTGGCGGGGCGGCGCCCCGATCGGCATCGCGGTCCAGGAGGTGCTCGAGTACCACTCGATTCACGCCGACCATATCGCGATCCGTACTTCTTCGTACAGCGGCATCGATGTGCAGCATAAGACCGTCAGAGTGCATGCCACTGACTACCTGGTATCGCGTCTCGAAGCGGACGACGAGCTGCTGATCGTCGATGATGTCTTTGACTCCGGTCACAGTCTCGAGGCAGTCATCGAGGAACTCGCGCGGCGCTGCCGGCGTAACCTGCCGGAGAGGATCCGCATCGCCACCGTGTACTACAAGCCCGGGCGCCGGCGAACCGCGCTGAAACCGGATTTCTACGTGCACGAGACGTCCCGCTGGCTGGTTTTCCCGCACGAGATTCAGGGACTGACACATGAGGAGATCCTGGCGAACAAGCCCGTCGCGGCGAATTTCTTCGATATTCCGAATCCCGGCACGCCCGCCGCAGGCGAGCCGCCGGTCACGTGAGATAAATAAAGCGAGCCACGCACAGCGCTGCGAGCACGTACACCAGCCAGTCGCGCGCTTGAGCCTTCCCGCGTGCCAACTTCAGCGCGGCATGGCTCACGATGCCAAAGGCGAGCCCGTTCGCGATCGAGTAGCTGAGTGGAACCAGGATGGTCGTGAGAAATGCCGGGATGGCCTCGCCCGGCTCGTACCAGTCCACGTCCGAGAGCGCGCCCATCATCATCGCGCCCACCAATACCAGCGCCGGCGCGGTCGCGACGGCCGGTATGGCCTGCACCAGCGGCGCGACGAGCAAGGTACCGAGGAAGAGCAAGCCGACAGTGACACTCGTGAGCCCGGTGCGTCCGCCTACCGCGACGCCCGCGGTGCTCTCGATGTAGCTCGTGACCGGGCTCGTGCCCGCGAGCGCTCCCGCGAGCATCGAGATCGAGTCGGCGAGCAGGATTCGGTTCATGCGTGGGACCGTCCCGTCGGCCGAAACGAGGCCGGCGCGCTTCGTTACGGCCATCAGCGTGCCGACATTGTCGAATAGATCCACGAACAGGAACACGAACACGATCTCGACGAGCGAGAGCCCAATGCCGCCCTTGAGGTTCAGGGCTGCCGGAATATCGAGCCGGAACGCGGTCGCCGACAGGTCAGTCAGGTGATATGAAGATGGGGTGAAATGGGCCAGTCCGAGAATCCAGGCGACCCCCGCAGTGCTCAGGATACCGAAGAGCATGGCGCCCTTGACGGCTCGCGCCTGCAGCACGGCGATGATCAGCAGGCCGAGTATCGCCAGCGCGGGAGTCGAGGCGGTCAGCTTTCCCAGGCCCACGGTCGTGCCGGGATCGTAGACGACGATTCCCGCGTCCTTCAGACCGATGAAGGCGATGAAGAGCCCGATACCGCCGCTCACGGCCGCGAACAGGGAGCGCGGGATGGCGTTCATGATGAGCTGCCGCACCCCGGAGAGAGTGAGCAGCAGGAACGCAACGGCCGAGAGGAACACGCAGCCGAGCGCCACCTGCCACGGCAGCCCCATGGTTTTCACCACGGTGTACGTGAAGTAGGCGTTGAGTCCCATTCCGGGCGCGAGGGCGAGCGGATAATTGGAGAGCAGCCCCATCAAAATGCTGGCGAAGCCGGACGCAAGACAGGTTGCGACCGCGACACCCGCGACGGGCATGCCCGCAGCGCCAAGAATGACCGGATTGACCACGACGATGTACGCCATCGTGAGGAAGGTCGTTAGCCCGGCGAACAGCTCGGTGCGCACCGTTGTGCCGTGGCTATCGAGGTCGAAGATTCGTGTAAGCATGCGTTTGGATCGGCGCGGTTGAGCCATCGGGGACGTGCATCGTCAGGTGGCCCATTGCTGCAGATTCTCTACGAGGTTGCGAAATTTACGGCAAACTCGCCCTTATGAATAGAGCGAATCCGCTGGGTTCGATGGAAGCGTATATAAGGGATCTGCCGAAGGCGGAGCTGCACCTGCACATCGAAGGAACCCTCGAGCCGGAGCTGGCATTCGGCCTCGCGCAGAAAAATCGCGTAGCGCTCCCCTACGCCGACATAGCCGAGTTGCGCGCCGCCTATGACTTCCGCAACCTGCAGACGTTTCTCGACGTCTACTATGCGCTGGCAGACGTCTTGCAGGACGCGGACGACTTTTACCAGTTAGCCCTGAGTTACATGCAGCGGGCTCATGAGCAGGGGGTGGTGCATGCAGAGATCTTTTTCGATCCGCAGACACATACTGCGCGCGGAATTTCCTTCGGAGCCGTCGTCGAGGGCCTGAACGGTGCGCTCACCGAGGCGGGGCGTCGCTTCGGCATGACGCACCGTCTCATTCCGTGCTTTCTTCGTCATTTGAGCGCGGCGGAGGCGATGCGCACCCTCGATGAGGTGCTCGAGTACCGTGAGGTCATCGCCGCGGTCGGCCTGGATTCCTCGGAAGTCGGCCATCCGCCCTCGAAATTTGCCGCGGTGTTCGACCGTGCACGAGAGCACGGCCTGCTTGCCGTGGCACATGCCGGCGAGGAGGGCCCGCCGAGCTACATTCACGAGGCGCTCGACCTGCTCGCTGTGCAGCGCATCGATCACGGCGTCCGCTGTGAAGAGGATCCCGAGCTCGTACGGCGCCTGGCTCGCGAGCAAATCGCGTTGACCGTCTGTCCGCTGTCGAACGTGAGGCTCAGGGTGTTTGAGCGCATTGAGCGCCACAACCTGAAGCGGCTGCTCGAGGCCGGTCTGCGTGTGACCGTGAACTCGGATGATCCGGCGTTCTTTGGCGGGTACCTTCTGGAGAATTACCTCGCCGTGGAACGCGCGCTGGGACTCACGCGTGCGCAGCTTGCGACTTTGGCACGCTACTCAATCGAGGCATCTTTTCTCGATGTTGATGCCAAGCGCCGCTGGCTGGCGGCGATCGATGCCCGCACGCACGACGCGCCGGCCCCATGAGCCCGGCTCGTCGCGTTACTGGCCCACCGGCGGTCTGATCAGCTCGTTGTGCTCTGGCTGCGCTCGGCGCGCGGCGATGGAGGCAGCCTGACGTGATGCTGCGATAGCAGCTGCCGCTCCTCCGGTACGGTCAGCTCGCGCACTGCCACTATCATGTCGCTGCCCAGTCGCCAGCGCGGCAGCAGCAGGTAGTCCCTGGAGTTGGTGCAGATCCGGTGCCTGTCGGGCGCGGAAACGCCGAAGCCGAGCCGGTGACGGAACTTCAGATCCGGCACCGGCTCGAACAGCTGCAGCAGATACGGCCGGGAAAAGACCGGGTCGTACACGATCAGCTCGCTGTTGGTGAGCACCGTCCACGAGCCGTCGAAATCCGTCAGCCAGAAGCATCCTGGCTTGCCGGGCAGTGCGGCAGTCTCCCGGCTGGTCGCCGCGCTGCTCGTGGCATAGCCCCCGACAGGGGCGGAGGCGCAACCGAGGAGGGCGGCAGCCGCCGCAGCGAGCAGGCCCATGGCAACGAAGCGCAGGGATTGAAGATGCATGATCGGTCTCCTGTCGACCGCCAGGAGCAATGATACTCCCGCGGGCCTCGGCAGCTCCGATATACCTTGAAATAATCTAAACACACCTATTGACAGGGACCGGTCGGCCCGCGACCGGTCCCGCTCGTCACGATTGCGTTGCGGTATTCCGGCCGCATCCTAAGCTACGGCTCACTCGACAGCTGCTTGCAAGCGGCTCGGAGGAGCAACCATGCATCGACTGGCCGTACTGGGATTGGGCTTGCTCGTCACTGCCGCACCGGCCATGGGTGCCGACAGCGGCGGTTGGCGCTATTACGGCGGTAATGCCGGCGGGACCCGCTACTCCTCACTCGCGCAGATCAACCGCAGCAACGTAAGCAGGCTGCAGGTCGCCTGGGTCTACGACGGCCACGACGTATCGAACGGAGCGCACACCTCCAAGAAGACGGGTTTCGAGGCCACGCCGATCGTTCTCGGCAACACGATGTATCTGTGCAGCGGATACGATCGGGTCATCGCCCTTGATCCGGTGACCGGTCGGGAGAAATGGAGCTACAACCCCCATATACCCCTGACCTTGAACTATGGCGACGGCTTCATCTGTCGTGGTGTCGCGAGTTGGCCGGCGGGGTCGGCGCATCCACGACGCATTTTCATCGCCACCCAGGATGCCCGCCTCATCGCGCTCGATGCGCGGACTGGAGAGCCCGAGAGAGATTTCGGGCAGGACGGGCAGGTTTTGCTGCGCAATGGTGTGGCCAATTACTCGCCGGGCGAGTATCACATGACTTCCGCGCCGACCGTTGCCGGAAACCTGGTAGTGGTGGGATCGGCCATCAACGACAACATGAAGGCAGTGATGCCCAGCGGCATCGTTCGCGCCTACGATGTCCGTACCGGCGCGCTGCGCTGGACGTGGGACCCCGTGCCACGCGGGTCGGGAATCCGCACCGGCGCCGCCAACGCCTGGGCACCGATGTCGGTCGATACGAAGCGCGGCCTGGTGTTCGTCCCCACGGGAAGTGCGAGCCCGGATTACTACGGCGGGCTTCGTCCGGGCGATGACCGTTACGCGGACTCAGTCGTGGCGTTGTTCGCTTCGACGGGGAGAGTCGATTGGGCGTTTCAGCTCGTCCACCACAATCTCTGGGACTATGACACGACGGTGCAGCCGACTCTGCTCACCATCCATCACGACGGCCGTAACATACCGGCCGTCGTAGCCGGAAACAAAACGGGTTTCCTGTTCTTCCTCGACCGCCGCAACGGCCACCCCATCTTCCCGGTGGCAGAAAGGGCCGTGCCCAAGAGCTCCGTACCCGGGGAGCGTGCCTCCCCGACGCAACTCTTTCCGACCCCCGGACTTCGTCTCGCCTCGATCAAGCCGCTGCAGCACGTCTGGGGCTTTACCCCCGCGGATCGCGCCGCCTGTCGCAAGGAAATTTCCGGACTTCTCAACGAGGGGATATTCACGCCACCCAGCCGGCGCGGCTCGCTGCTGATTCCGGGCGACGTCGGCGGAATCGCGTGGGGCGGCGCCGCAGTCGATCCTCGAACCGGCCTCATCTACGTGAACGTGAATGACTACCCACGCGTAGTCGTGTTGATCCCGAGAGGCAGCTACGGGAGCGAATCAGGATATTGGTACTCGGGCCGGGGATGGGGAGGCGGTCCCCAGAGCGGAGCTCCGTTCGGGATGCGACGACGCTTTCTTCAGGCTCCGGATGAGACTCCGTGCACCCCGCCCCCGTGGGGCACGCTGACCGCCGTAAACTACAACGCAGGGAAAATCGCCTGGTCCGTGCCGCTCGGCTCATGGCCGCGGCCTCGGTCTCATCCGCAGCCGGCCAGGTACGGCGCAATCAACCTCGGCGGTCCCATGGCAACGGCTGGCGGGCTCGTTTTCGAGGGCTCGACTCTGGACAAGCGCTTCCGTGCGTTCGACGCCCGAACGGGCAAGCTTGTCTGGAGCGCCTCGCTGCCCTTTTCGTCGCCGGCCGTCCCGATGACCTATCTTGGTGCCGACGGACGCCAATACGTGGTCATCGCCTCCGGCGGACACGCGAAACTGCTGTCCTCGCGCGGAGAGAAATTGGTTGCGTTTGCGCTGCCGAGAACTCGCTCTTAGCGCTTGCGCCCACTCGACCTCCAATCGCCACCGGAACGGACTATCCTTGATCCAATACCGCATGGGCATCGAGGCTCCAATCGTCATGGCTGCAACCCTGTCCGCCGGCGCAGTGACCCAGCCGGTTTCCCTGCCGAACGTGTCATCGACGGACAATACCCGCTGGCTGCGCCGGATGTGGCGCCTGTACATCGTCATCGGCCTCCTCTTCGGCGCCTACATGGCGATCAACGACATGGCGGGGGGAGAGATCTACAGCCCGCATTTCGCGGTCTGGAAGCCGTTCGTCCGGAACTACAGCAGTGTCCTGATCATCTTTGCCCTGATCCCCCTCGTCGTTCGCCTCGAGAATCGTTTCCGGCTCGACGCGCGGCCACGGGCACCCGTTATCCTCGTGCACTCGGCTGGCGCGCTCTTGTTCTCACTCATTCACGTTGCTGTCGCGTACCCCTTGCGCATCGTCGTGTACCACCTCGCAGGCGATCCCTATGTCATCGACAACGTATTCATTACTTTTCTTTATGAGGCGCAGAAGACCCTCATCCTCTATGTCTTCGTCCTGCTGATCTCATTTGCCGTGCGGGAATTTCGGGTGCGGCGCGCCGGCGAGCTGCGCGCGGTGAGCCTCACTGCGGAGCTCGGCGAGGCCCGCTTGCGGCAGCTCACGGCACAAGTGGATCCGCACTTCCTGTTCAACGCCCTGAACGCCATCTCGAATCGGATGCGCGAGGACCTCGATGCCGCGGATCGGATGATCACGCAGCTTGGGGATCTTTTGCGTGCCGCGTACGATACGGACCAACATCTGCTCGTGTCGCTCGGGAGCGAGTTGCAGTGGCTGCGCGGCTATGCGGGGATGATGGCGGAGCGATTTCGCGGGCAGCTGAACTTCGAGCTTGATATCGAGCCGGCGCTCGAGAGCCTGCAAGTTCCCCGCCTGCTGCTGCAGCCGCTCGTCGAGAATTCCCTCCGGCATGGGCTCGCGGAAGGGCGGGGGAGCCTGTCCGTGCAGGTTCACCGCAACGGGCATCGGCTGCGGTATGTCATCGCCGATGATGGCGTCGGGCTGCCAGCGACTCCGCTCCGGCGGGGAACGGGACTCTCCAATGTGGCGCGACGTCTGGAACTCATGTTTCCGGGGGATCACGAGTTCAATCTCGGATCGCGCTCGCCGCGGGGTACCGTCGCGACCATAGAATTTCCCATCTCCGGATGAGTCACTCGGTCGTCATCGTCGAGGATGAACCGCCTGCGCGCGCGAAGCTCCGGCGCTTCATCAGCGAGCTCGATGATTTCCAAGTGGTGGCGGAAGCCGATGCGGTCGATGCCGCGACCGACGCCGTGAGAGGGTTGACGCCGGAGGTGCTCTATCTCGACGTTCAGCTCGGCACACGCAGTGGCTTCGACGTGCTCGATTCTCTGGGCGATATGGCGGCGCCCGTCATCGTGTTTACGACTGCCTACTCAGAGCATGCGGTCCGGGCGTTCGAGGTACAGGCGCTCGACTATCTGCTGAAGCCCTTCGATCGCGGCCGCTTCCTTCAGAGTGCCGCGCGCGTCCGCGCCGCGCTCCTCACGCCGGATCACAGCGACTGGGAAGAGCGCATGAGACGCATGCTGGCCGGCTTGCCAGGCCGGGCGCCGCTCGCCAGGCAGATACTCGTCCGGGACGCGGATCGCGCTTACTTCCTCTCGGTCGAGGACATCGACCACGTATCGGCTGCCGGCAATTACGTGGAGGTCCACGCCGGCGGCAAAGTGCACTTGCTCCGTGAGCCGCTATCGTCCTTCATCTCCCAGCTCGCTCCCGAGGAGTTTCTGCGCGTACACCGCTCGCACGTGGTACGCATCGGATTCATCGCGGAGATGCGTCCCATGTTTCACGGCGACTACGAACTCATTCTTCAGGACGGCGAGCGCCTGCCCCTGAGTCGGCGTTACAAGCAATTGCTGCCCGCGACGATCCGCGCGCGACTCTAGTGCGGTAGGGCGGTGCTCGGGAAGGGGCGTTCCTCAGTGATCGTAATGCGGCTTAATCATTGAGGCCAAGCCCTTTCAGGATCCCCGGCGTGCGGCGAATTCTTGCGCATGTTTGCGCAGCGAGCGAAGCGCCGCGGGCAACTGCTTATGCAACGTCCGACGCACCACGAATTTCGGTATCCAGAAGCCCGGTTGCAGCGATACGCGATAGACGACAGTCGTCGTATCGCCTGCCGAGGGAAGAAGGCTCCAGCTGCCGACCTCATGCTTGAGGTTGCCGCCGATGCGGTGAAAGTCCATTCGGTAGGGCGGATGAAACTCGGCCCGAAATACGGAGTGCATCGCAGGTGTGAAGAATGAGTACTGGATGACGTGCTCGATGTCTGCCCACGAGCCGTCCGGCGCCGTCTCGAGTGTGCGGCAGCGTCTCAGCCCCGGAATCAGCCACGCAGCGTATCTGCATTTGGTAATGAAGGGCCAAATCTCACGCGCGCTCGCGTGGATGCGGATCGCGGCTTCGACGGTGCCGCGGGAGGGCTTACCGTTGACGACAGTGTGAACGACGACCGCGCCGCTTGAGAGCCTTGCCTGTACGGCGCGGCTGTTGAGCCATGCGTCGGGCGCGAGCCGCAGTGGCCCGCTGCTGAAGCTGGCGGCCGTATCGGCTGGTGTTTTCGGCCCCGCGGCTCCCACTGGCACAAGGCAAAGCAAGGAAGCGGCCAGCATGGGGCTTAGCATCGTGAGCCATTTGCTTCTCCCGCACACTGGATACCTCGGCTGCGGTACGGGTCAACGATAACGCGTGGACGCCGGAGGCGCGAGAGCATACAGAGGCGCCCGTTAGTGGCCTTCTCGCGGCACGGCGACGCTCGAGTCCGGCGCGGAGAAGTATTCTTCTCAAGCGGGGGGGCCATTGGCGCCTTGCAGCGCTCTATCTGGGAGTAGCACCCCGCGCGCGGGGAGGGTCGACCGAGCATGACGAACGCGACCGTACTGGTCGGATGGCGCCGGCGATGGAACCACAGCCTGCTGCAATTTCTCGGCCGGCGCGTACGCTCGACGGTGGAAGTAGAGGACTTGGCGCAGGAGATCTACCTGCGGTTGCTGCGCGCGCCCGATCTGATGCAGGTGCGCAACCCCCACGCCTACCTGCTCAGAGTGGCCGGCAACGTGGTCGCCGAGTGGCGGCGCGAATACCCTCCGATGGAAGCCTTCGCCCCGGATGAAAGCGATGCGCCGGTCGATGAGTGCCTGCCGGAGCTCGCCCTCGATGCCCGCCTCTGCGAGCAGCGGCTGAACGAGCAGCTCGCGCGCATGTCACCGATGCTGCGCGCGGTCGTAGTGTTGCGGCTGCGCGATGAATACCCCTACAAGCAGATCGCCCAGGAACTCGATCTGACGCTGCGTCAGGTCCGGCGCTACCTGGCGCGTGGCTACGAACAGCTACGCGGTGTGCTCGATGAGTGACGAGACGCGAGCGACGCCGGCGAGCGCGCTTTGGGGCGAGGAGGCCGCCCAATGGTGGACGCTGCTGCACGGCGAGGAGGCAACGGTCGCCGACCGACAGGAGTTTCTCGCCTGGGTGTCGCGCTCACCGGAGCGGATCGAGGCGTATCTGGTGATCGAGCGGCTGATGACCGTGCTGCGCGCCGACACGGTGCGGTGGCCCGATATCCCGGCCGAGATGCTGATCCGCGCCGCAAAATTCGCGCGCGAGCCCGCACCACTGAACAGCGACTCCGGTATCGAGCGTCTGCCGATCGGCTCGCGGGCGCCGGACGCCCCAGCCGTGGTGCCGGCGCGCCATTGCCGGCGCTTCGGGCTCGGCTGGGCCGCCGCGCTCGGCGTTGTGGCCGCGGCGCTCGCCGCGGCACTGGCCGGCTGGCTGTGGCAGCCGGGCGGGGTGCAGTTTTATCAGACGCGCGCCGGCGAGCAGCGCTCGATCCTGCTGGCCGAAGGCTCGCGCGTGACGCTCAATTCCGCCTCGACGGTCGAGGTCGAATTGGATAGGGGTAGGGGGCGCCGGATCGTGCATTTGCTCAGAGGCGAAGCCCTGTTTCGGGTCAGCCATGACCCCGCGCGTCCGTTCGACGTGTACGCCGATGACGCAGTGGTCCGTGCGATCGGTACGGAGTTCAATGTCGATCTCATGGCGAACTACGCGGCGGTGACCGTGCTGCAGGGGCGCGTGGCCGTGATGAGCGCCTCCCAGGCGAGCCTGCCGACAACCCCGCAGAGGGTCGCGCCGGGCGGCGGCGCGCGGCAGCGGCTGGAGCGTTTCCCGGCGCCCCCCGGAGCACTGATCCTCCAAGCCGCGCAACGGGTGTACATCACGCCGATGGGCCTGAGCGGGCCCCGGCCGGTGAGCGATTTAGCGGCCGCCACCGCCTGGACGAAGCGGCAGCTGGTGTTCGCGCATCGCCCGCTCGGGGAGGTGGTGCAGGAGATCAACCGCGACGGCAGCGAGCACATCCGGATTGACAGCGCCGCGCTGAGCGCGCGCGAGGTCACAGGCGTGATCGAGCTGGATGATCAGGGCTCGCTGCTCGACTTTCTTGCCGACGTGCCCGGAGTGCTGATTCACCGCACGGCCGATGGCACCAGCGTCGTCACGTTGCGGCGCAAGCCGCCCGCGAGAGCGGCGCGCATGAGCGAGGCACAGAGATAGGTGAATCCAGCTCACCGCTTGAGACCATTCTGTCGCGCGCTCACAACGCATCGCGGCGCTCACGCCGCCGCACGCGATTATTTTCCGCGACGGAGGGGGCCAAGTCCGTGCGTGCGGACTCTACCTGATGACATGAGCATGGATTGCCGCCGCTCGGTCTTCAATGGGGGGTGTCATGCATCGTAGCAGGTCACTGTTTCCGATACTTGCCGCGCTGACCGTCTTGCTGGCGGGCGTCCCGGGCGCGCGCGCCGAGCAAGTGAAGACCTTCGCGCTTGCCATCAACAGTCAGCCGCTTGCGGCGGCGCTGCAGGAGCTGGCCCGCCAGAGCGGCATCGAGATCATTTTCTTCTCCAAGCTCACCGACGGGCACGTTGCGCCGGCGGTCGAGGGGAACGTGACGATCGAGTACGCGCTGCGCCATCTGCTCGACGGCACCCATCTGACCTACCGCCGACTGAACGCGAACGTCATTGAGATCCGCTCGCCGGATCTGCCCGCCGGCGCGCCCGACGCGGCCGCCGATCCCCCCGGGACCGGGACGCTCGCCGTCTCGAAGACGAGCATGCTCCTTGTCAGCTCGAGCGTCGCCGCTCCGCTCGCTGCGGCGACGAGCGCTCAGGGCGTTTCGGCAGGTGGCTCCACCTCGGCTCCAGCCGCGGCGGGAATAACCGGGCTGCAGGAAGTGATCGTCACTGCCACGAGGCACCAAACACTTCTCCAAAACACCCCGATCTCCATGAGCGCCGTGACGGGCTCGACACTGGATCGCAGGGGCATCACGAACCTTGCGAGCCTGACATCGCTCGTGCCTGGTCTCACGTTCAACGACGGGGGCCCTACGGCGACCCGCCTCATCATCCGCGGCATCGACTCGGCGGGCGAACCCATGGTCGGCCTGTACTACGATCAGACTCCGATACCCGGCGCTGTCGGCTCCGGCAATGACTCGGGAGGCAGCACACCGCTGGTGCCGCTGTTCGACGTGCAGCGAGTCGAGGTACTGCGTGGACCGCAGGGGACCCTGTACGGGTCGGGCTCGATGGGAGGCACGGTTCGCGTGCTGTTCAATCAGCCGGATTTTACCAACGCGGCGGCGGTCGATGCCGACGCGGTAACCACTGACGGTGGTCGCGCCGGCTACGATACCGAGGGGATGATCAACGTTCCCCTGGTAAGCGATGTCCTCGCGGCCCGCGCCGTGGCGTGGAGCCAACAGGTCGGCGGTTACGTCGATAACACCTTCTTGCACCAGAACGATGTCAACGATTACCACGAGGAAGGTGGTCGTCTGATGTTGCGCTATAAACCGTTTCGAAATCTGACTCTCGACGGCTGGTACCTCTATCAGAACATCGATGGGGGGCAGCCGATCTGGATGCCGGCCTATGGTACCTACAACACCCGGTCCCAGACGCAGCTTCCCTTCTTCGACCGATTCCAAATCGCCGATTTGACTGCGCGCTGGGATATCTCGCAATCCGTCGAGGCGACCGCGATCTTCTCCGACTTCAAGCGCACCACTGCAACCGCCGGCAGCGTGAGCTCATTTATCGAATCGTACTATAACAATGCAGGCGACTGCGCTTTCTTCACTAATGGCGGCCCCCCCTGCAGCCCGGCTCAGCAGACCAGCTTCAACGACTTCGTCGCCGGCCGGTTTCCCAGTGATCTTTACGACTTGCAGCACGTCGCCACCCCGCAGGCTGAAGTGCGCGTCTCTTCGGTAGGCGACCACTTCATAGACTGGACCGTGGGCGGCTTCTACTCCAATCGCGCGACTCACGCCAACAACTCGGAGATCGACGCCAATGCGGCCACCGGCGCAGTCTTGATCAACGATCACGCGGAATACGTCTACACGCGTCTGATCTATGACCGCCTCAAGCAGGTCGCGGGCTACGGTCAGGCGTCGGCGCACCTGACCAAAAAGCTTACGTTGACCTTTGGCTTGCGCGATGCCTCTTACACGCGCGAGGCGGGCGGCGCAACGCCCATAGGCCTTGACTTGGTTGGGGCGTCCGTAACGCCCTGGGCCAACACGGTCAGCTTCACGCAAAGTGTCAATGTCACTAACACCAACCTGTCGTACCAATTTACAAAGAACCTGATGGTCTATGCCAGCGCCTCGCAGGGTTTCCGGCCCGGTGGCGTAAATCAAGTGACGGGCCTGCCAAGTGCCTTCACGCCATACAAGTCCGACAGCCTGTGGGATTACGAAGTCGGCGAAAAGAGCAGCTGGTTCGATAGACGGCTGACATTCAATTTGGATGGCTACCTGATCGACTGGACGAACATGCAGGTAAGTGGCCTCACGCCAAACGGCGCCTTTAGCTTCATAACCAACGCGGGTGCAGCGCGGGCCACGGGCCTGGAGATGGACCTGGCCGCCTTGCCCATCGAGCATCTTGAGTTGCACGCGGATTTCTCGCTATCACACGCGTATCTCACGGAGGCGCAAGTCAACCCAAACGTTACCGGACCGGGCGTCGCAGGTAACGCAATTCCCTTTGCACCGCGTTACCAAGGAGGTCTCGGTGCCGAGTACACTGTGCCGCTAACGCCGATATTCGCCGGCACAGTTCGTCTCGATGAGACCTATGTAGGCGAATCTTACTCAGAGCTCAATGATAGTGACGGTTTCGACACGGAGCTACCTCCCTATGCGCTCACTAATTTGCGTCTGGGGGTCTTGAATGTGAATTCCGGCTGGCGCGTGAACCTCTATGCTGACAATGTTTTCAACAGAGTAGGGCTCGTAACCTCCGGGAACTCCGCACTGCAACCGACCACGGAAGTTGCCAGCGTGCCTCCGCGTACCATCGGAGTCAATTTTCGTATGAATTTCACGTACTGACTCCCCGACCTTGCATCGCCGAGTCGTGGAGTGTGCTGCCAGCGCAGTGAACTTGCATCCTCAAAATAACTTCACCTGAGAATAGCAGAGAGGCCACCCGCCATGTTCAGAGCACGCTACGTTGTGCTGCTTTCCGGTCTGTCCCTGGCATTGTCGGCCGCGTTTGCGGCGCCCGTGCCGATGGGCAAGCTCACGAGTGCGCTGCAGTGGCGCAGCGTGGGTCCCTATACCGGCGGACGGGTGACTGCGGTAGCCGGCATCGCCGACGAGCCCAATGTCTTTTACATGGGCACGGCGGGCGGGGGCGTGTGGGAGACCGAGAATTACGGCCACAGCTGGAAGCCTATTTCCGACAAGGACTTCAAGAGCAACAACATCGGCGCCATGGCGATCGCGCCCTCCAATCCTAAGGTCATCTATGTGGGCACGGGCGACTCCGCGCCGCGCAACACCGTCATGACCGGGCAGGGCATGTACAAGTCCACCGATGGCGGCAAGACCTGGAGGTACATCGGGCTGGGCGCGACCCACATCATCACCTGGATCCTCGTGGATCCCCAAAATCCCGATGTCGTGTATGTGGCGGCGCTCGGCCATTTGTTCGGGCCCAATCCGGACCGCGGGGTATTCAAGACCACGGACGGAGGCAAGACCTGGAACAAGATCCTGTATGTCAACGATGAGACCGGCGCGATCTGCCTGGCGATGGATCCGTCCAATCCGCGCATCATGTACGCCGCGATGTGGCAGATGTCCCGACGACATTGGACATTTTCCAGCGGCGGGCCGGGCAGCGGCATCTACCAGACGACCGACGGCGGGGCAAACTGGTTCAATATCTCGCACCGCCCGGGACTGCCGACCGGCATTTTCGGCAAGGTGGGCCTCGCGGTGGCGCCGAGTGAGCCCAATGTCGTGTATGCGCTGATTCAGGCGACCTACAAAGGCCAGGCGGGCGGATTGTTCCGGTCCGACAATGCCGGCCAGAGCTGGAAGCTCATGAGCTTGGACAACAACATCACGCAACGTGCCTTCTATTACATGACCGTGTATGTGGATCCCAAGGACCCGAATACGATCTACCTGCCCAACGCGGGAGTGTACGTATCGCACAACGGGGGTAAGAAGCTCACCGCGTTGCATCCGCCCCATGGCGATAACCATGTGCTCTGGATCAATCCGAAGAACCCGCAAATCTTCATCGAAGGCAACGATGGCGGCGCGACCGTCACCTTAAATGGCGGCAAGGCTTTCAGCTCCGAGGACAACCAGCCGACGGGCCAGTTCTATCACGCCGATCTCGATGATCAATTCCCGTTCCACATTTATGGCGCGCAGCAGGATCGAGGCTCGGTCGAGGCGCCGAGCGCCGTGCCGGCGGGGACTATTCCGCCGGTTTGGAAAGACCTAGTAGGCGGGGAGATGGACTGGGTAGTGCCGACGCCAGGCCGGCCCTGGGTCACCTACGGCCAAGACTATTACTGCATGGAGGGGAAAGAGAATCGCAGGACGGGAATGACCTCAAATGTGGCTCCCTGGCCTTCCTACAAGTTTGGCCTTGCGGGAGCGAAAATAATATATCGCTGTGGCTGGTGGCATCAGCCCGTTGTATTTGCCACCGGCAACCCTAAGGAACTCTTGATGGGGGCGAACGTAGTGTTCGAGACCACGGATGAAGGCACCCACTGGAAGCGGATCAGTCCCGACCTCACGCGCAACGACAAGAGCAAGCAGGCGCGGCCGGGCGGCCCGATCAGCGCGGATGTGACCGGGGAGGAGATGTTCGACACCCTATCCTCGATTGCCTTTTCGCCGCTCACGGACGATGTCATCTGGACGGGTTCTGACGACGGCCTGGTCTATGTGACAACCGACGCCGGTGGGCATTGGAGCCAGGTGCGCCCACCGACGCTACCGACCTGGTCCACGATCACCTGCATCGAACCCTCGCACACCGACGAGGGCACTGCCTACGTGTCGGCGAGCCGGTATGACTGGGATGACTTTGACCCCTACGTGTACAAGACCACCGATTACGGCAAGCATTGGACGCAGATCACCTCGGGGCTCCCTCACGATGAGTACGTCGAGAGCGTGCGCGAGGATCCGAACGAGCCCAATCTGCTCATCGCGGGTACCAGCGCGACGGTGTATTTCAGTCTGGATGGCGGTGCGCAGTGGCAGCCCTTGACGCTCAAGCTGCCGGCAGTACGGGTGAGTGATGTGGAGATTCAGCCGAAGCAGCACGCCGTGGTGCTCGCCACATTCGGACGTGGCTTTTGGGTGCTCGACAACCTGCAGTTCCTGGAGCAGCTCGGCGCCGCCCGGGTGGCGAGTGATGCGCCCTATCTATTCAAGCCGCAGCAGGCGTGGCTGGTCACGCGCAGTGCGGGCGGGTTTGGGCCGCGCGGACCGGGAGGCCAGAATCGGGCGGCCGGAGCCACGGTGTTTTTCCACCTGCCGGCCGACTACAACGGCAGCACACCGGTGAAGCTGAGCTTTACCGACGCCAACGGCAAGTTGATCCGCAGCTTCATGCTGCACCTCAAAGCCAAAGGTAAGCGGAAGCCGCTTTCGGACGACCCCAACGTAGCGCGAAAGCAGCGGGCAAAGCGGGCGACGGCGGTAACGGCCGGCATGAACCGTTTTCAGTGGGATCTGACATACCCGGATGCGGTCGACGTGAAGGGCATCTACAATTCATTCGCTGGGCCTACGGATCCCGTAGGGCCGGACGTGGTGCCGGGTACCTACAACGTGACGCTGACCTATGGCGATGCCACGCAGAAGCGGCCGTTCACGGTCAAGCTGGACCCGATGTTGAAAATCACGCAGGCGCAACTCCAGCAGCGTTTCGATTTGCTCATGCGGGTTTACGACGCGCTGGGTCGGCTGGATACCAACCTGAATCAGGCGATTGACGCGCGTGACGCGCTCCAGAAGGCATTAGCCAACAGGAGCGTATCCGGCAATGAGGCGCAACCGGCGCTGGATCACCTGAACCGTGACATAGACGATCAGGTGGATCTCAAGATCCAGTCCATTGAAGGTGCACTGACGTATGCTCCTCGGCTGCGCTCCTGGTTGACCTGGATTGCCGGCACGGTGAGCGCTGCACTCCTGCCGCCCACTCCCGCGATGGTGGAGGTGGCGGACGGATACGTCAGTGATACGGCGGCGGGCGTCTCACGTCTGCAATCTGACGTTGCGGCAGCCAACAAAGTGCTGAATCACTGACCTGTGCCCACCTGCCTCGCCGGCGGCGCAGCGGGCCTCGCAAAGGAGGATGCCACCACGGTCGCCCCTGCCTATATTTTGACCGGCGACGGGTTGAAGAGGCACGGCGCACCATCGCCATGCTCAGCTCGCGCTTGCCGGTCAAAACCTCGCTGACCCGGCTGGCCGTTCCCCGAAGGGGGATGAGGTCGCCACGCGAAAGTCCGTGCTGCTTCGATCCTGAATGATATCTTTGCGCCCATGCATCTCGGAAGACACCGCAGCCCGCAATTGGGAGGATCGCCGTGACCGCGCCGCAACAACCCGTACCTGCGTCCTCTACCGCCCCGTCACTCCCCGCGCACAAGCTGTTATCCGGGCAGAAAGCGCTGGTCACCGGGGCGAACTCCGGGATCGGGCGCGGCGTGGCGATCGGCCTCGCCCAGGCGGGAGCCGACGTGATGGTCAACTACGTCGTCGGGGATGATGCCGCCGCGGCTGTGGTGGAGGAGATCCGCCGGAGCGGGGCTCGCGGGACTGCCTACCAGGCGGACGTCTCCTCCGAGGCGCAGGTCACCGCCATGTTCCAGAGCCTGCGGGAGCAATTCGGTACGGTCGACATCCTGGTCGCGAACGCCGGACTGCAGCGGGATGCCCCCTTTCGTGACATGACGCTCGAGCATTGGAACAAGGTGCTCAGTGTGAATCTCACGGGCCAGTTCCTGTGCGCGCGCGAGGCGGCGCGCGAGTTCCTGCGCCGTGGCGTGGTGCCAGAGGTTTCCTGTGCCGCCGGCAAGATCATCTGCATGAGCTCGGTGCACCAGGAGATTCCTTGGGCGGGCCACGCGAACTATGCGAGCTCCAAGGGGGGTATCAAACTGTTGATGGAAAGCATGGCGCAGGAGCTTGCGCCACACCGGATCCGCGTGAACGCCATCGCCCCGGGCGCCATTCGCACGCCGATCAACACCGCAGCATGGCAGACCCCCGAGGCCTACGCCCGGCTGATGACGCTCGTGCCCTACGGGCGCATCGGAGAGCCTGAGGACATCGCGCGCGCAGCGGTATGGCTAGCGTCGGACCACTCCGACTACGTGGTGGGCACGACATTGTTCATCGACGGCGGCATGACGCTCTACCCCGGCTTTGCGACCGGCGGTTGATGAGCCGCAGGAGAAGTTCCTGATGGCGGGGCGCATCGAAGATTATGCTCTGATCGGCAACTGCGAGAGCGCGGCCCTGGTCGGCCGCGACGGCTCGATCGACTGGCTGGCGATGCCACGGTTCGACAGCGGCGCGTGCTTCGCGGCGCTCCTCGCGGAGCCGCAGAACGGACGCTGGCAGATCGCGCCGGTCAACGGCGGCGCCGGCAGCGCGCGTCGCTATCGGGACAAGACACTGATCCTGGAGACCGACTTCGAGGTCGGCGACGGGCAGGTGCGCATCATCGATTTCATGGCGGGCGAGGACGGTGAAGCGCACGTGGTTCGCCTGGTGCGCGGCTTGAAGGGTCGGGTCGCGATGCGCAGTGAGCTGGTGGTCCGATTCGATTACGGCTCGATCATACCCTGGGTATCTCGGCTGCCCGACGGCCGCGTCGAGCTCATCGCAGGCCCCGATCGGCTGACACTCCATACTCCGGTGCCCGTGCGCGGGGAGAACATGCGCACCGTTGGGGAGCTCACCGTGGAAGCCGGTCAGGAGATCGAGTTCGTCCTGAGCTGGAATCCCTCCCACCGCTCTGCGCCTCCACCGCAGCGGGCCGCGGCACTGCTGAAGCGGGTCGACACGTTCTGGTCGAGCTGGGCCGCCTCGTTCAAGCAAAGTGACGGACCCTGGTCGGAGGCGATGCTGCGTTCCCTCATCACACTCAAGGCGCTCACGCACCGAGAGACCGGAGGTATCGTGGCCGCCGCGACCACCTCGCTCCCGGAGCAGATCGGCGGGCCGCGCAATTGGGACTATCGGTTTTGCTGGCTGCGCGATGCGACGCTGACGCTCTATGCCCTGATGGAGTCGGGCTTTCTCGAGGAGGCAAGAGCGTGGCGCGAGTGGCTGCTGCGCGCCGTCGCGGGCGGCCCCGAGGATTTGCAGATCATGTACGGGATCTGCGGCGAGCGCCGTCTCACCGAGTATGAGGTTCCGTGGCTGCCGGGATACCAGGGCTCCGCTCCGGTTCGCATCGGTAATCAAGCGGCCGAGCAGCTCCAGCTCGATGTCTATGGGGAGGTGCTCGACGCGCTGTACGTGGCGCGGCGCTCGGGACTGTCGGCCGACAGCGCAAGTTGGGCCCTCGAGACGGCTCTCGTCGAGCACCTGGAGGCGATCTGGCAGCAGCCCGATGACGGCATCTGGGAGGTGCGCGGGGGCCGCAAGCATTTCACGCACTCGAAGGTCATGGCCTGGGTCGCTTTCGATCGTGCCGTGCGCTCGATCGAGGAGTTCGGGCTCGAGGGGCCCCTCGAGCGTTGGCGCGGCGTACGCGACCAGATCCAACGCGACGTGTGCGAGCGTGGATTCGATACCGCTCGGAACTGCTTCGTGCAGTACTACGGCAGCGGCAGTCTCGATGCGAGCCTGTTGCTGATCGCGATCGTCGGCTTCCTGCCGCCGGACGATCCGCGCGTGGTCGGAACGGTGGCGGCCATCGAGCGGGATCTGATGCGCGACGGTCTGGTGCTGCGATACGACACCGAGGCGGGAGCCGACGGCCTGCCGCCCGGCGAGGGGGCCTTTCTCGCGTGCAGCTTCTGGCTCGCCGACAACTACATCCTGCAGGGTAGACTCGAGGAGGCACGCTCGCTCTTCGAACGGCTGCTCGCTCTGTGCAACGACGTCGGGTTGCTCGCCGAGGAGTACGATCCACGCGCGCGCCGCCAGCTCGGCAATTTTCCCCAGGCGTTCTCGCATCTCGCGCTGCTCAACACCGCGCACAACCTCACCAGCGCATGTGGCCCCGCGCGGCAGCGTGCCGGCGGCACCGCGGCCGCCAGCTGCGACAGCCGGACCGCCCCTGCGGCGCCGGCTCGCTGAAGCAGTCGCGCGCCAACCTCCTCCTGCACATCGTCCTGGTGCCGCTTTTCATCGCGAGCAATGTCACCCTTCTCATAGCGCTCGCTGAGCATCGGTGGCTTCTGGTCCTCGGCGCGGGAGCCCTCACGGGCCTCTCGCTGGCGTTGCGCTGATGCCTTTAGCGACCGCGATAGCGGCCGGCAACCGAATACGTGAGCGTGCAACCCACTCACCGGCAAATGCCCCGTGCGCTTCTGAATAGGATCGCATCCCGCTACCTCGCTCCACGCCCAGCATCAGTGCTATGAAGGCACCTCTCGAGCAAAGGACACCTCCCCCCGCCCCAAACCGGGGGGCTTTTTTTGTCGCGCGCGCTGCCAGATCGCTGAAAGTGTCGAAACACTTTACACCTGCCCTACGCTGCCTTCGCAGGGGTTGATCACGGACAATGATTACAAGCGGTTAGAGCGCTGGCATGGCTGTTGCTTGCTTGTTGTCTGGTCCCGGACAGCGGCCTCAATTCAACGAGGACCGCCCAGAGGGCCTGTGCAATCATCGCGTGAGGGAGGTGAAGATCATGCGGCAAACCATTCTCACCGCCGGGCTAGTGCTGGCGCTGGGGCTCTCGGCGAGGGTCGCGGTCGCGACTCCAGTGAGCTGCGCGATGTCGGGAACGAGCGTTACCACCAGCAACGCCATCTGCAATTACGATGTGACGGAAACCGGTCTCTACGACATCGTCGCGGCTGGTGGACAGGGTGGTAACTCCGGAGCGACCGCCTTAGGGGGGCAGGGGGCGGAAATCGGTGGCTACTTTTACCTCAGCGCCGGCGAGATCCTCGATATCGCAGTGGGCGGCGAGGGTGGTTCGGGTGCGGACGTGGGTGGCGGAGGCGGTGGCGGCAGCTTTGTCGTTCTGCAGAGCGGGTCTACGCCGCTTATCGTCGCGGGCGGCGGTGGGGGTACCAGCGGTAACGCCGAGGGACTCGATGGCACCACCGGTCCGAGCGGCGATGGAGGAGCCATCTCCACGGGCGGGGGAAACGGCGGAGCAGGTGGTGAGGGCGGCGGGGGCGCAGGTTATTACGAAAACGGCGCGAATGGCAGTAGCGCTGCCGGTGGTAGCGACTTTGCCGACGGCTTGTCTGGGGGGGTCAACGACGATGGCTTATCCGACTCCGGCGGCTTCGGCGGTGGCGGTGGCGGTGGTGACACTCCCGATGCTGCCGGCGGCGGCGGCGGCGGATACGGCGGCGGCAGCGGCGGCAACGCTTTTGGGCCGTACGTGATTGCCGGCGGTGGCGGTTCCTACGACGGCGGAATCGTAACCGATCCGTTGGTGTTGGAGAGGGGTGTGAACCCGGGGAACGGCTACGTGGACATTACATTCGTGCCGGCGTCTGTGCCTGAGCCTGGCGCGCTCGCGCTCTTCGGCAGCGCACTCGTCGGATTTGGCTTCTTCGGCTTCTTGCGGCGGCGCAGGCACAAGGCTGCCTGATTGAGCGACGCGCTAATCGCTCCGGGATGACTCCGTCCTCGTCGCCGTGTCGAACGAGAACGACGATCGTCATCGCTGTGCGGCTTGCGGGCCCACGGGCGATAACAGCAACTGCCACACGTCGTTCTTCCCGGCGCGGAACGAGGCGGCGCTAACGCTCAAGTAATAGCGCCACATTCTGAAGAACCGCTCATCGCGACGAGACCGCAGCCGGGGCCAATGTCTTTCGAAGTTGGCCCGCCACGCCATCAGCGTGCGATCGTAGTTACGGCCAATTCTCTGCCAACCGTCGATGACGAACAGTCCATCGAGCGCTTCGGCGATCTGCCGCTGTGACGGGAGTATCGAATTTGGGAAGATATATTTGGAAATCCATGGATCGGGGCGATGCGGAGCATAGATGCCGCCGATCGTATGCAAAAGGAACCGCCCGCCCGCGCGCAATGAACGCCGAACCGTGCGCATGTAGGTGCGGTAATTCTTGACGCCGACATGCTCGAACATGCCAATTGAGTACACGCGATCGAAGGAATCATTCAATTCCCGGTAATCCTGGAGCCGGATTTCGATCGGCAAGCCGGCGCAGACCCGGCGCGCATAAGCGGCTTGTTCGCGCGATACCGTGATACCGACTCCCTCGATGCCATGACGCTCCGCTGCCAGACGCAGTGCGCCGCCCCATCCGCAGCCGATGTCCAGCACCCTTTGTCCGGGCCGCAGTCCGAGCTTGCCGAACACCAGATCGAGCTTGGCTTCTTGGGCGCCCTCGAGCGTCGTCACCTCGTGCCAGTAGCCGCAACTGTAGATCATTCGCCGATCGAGCATCAATTCGTACAAATCGTTGCCGATGTCATAATGCCGTTCGCCTATTTGATAGGCGCGTGACCGTCGCTGTAGATTGAATACCGCCGCCGCGCCATAAGCCGCGAGGTCATGCCAACTCCAAACGCGCGTGTCGAGTCCGGCGCGCAGCAGGCGATAGATGAAGCCGTCGAGGTCGGCGACGGTCCACCAGCCGTCCATGTACGACTCGCCGAGCGCCATCGAGCCGCCGGTGAGAACGCGCGCGTAGAGGGCGTCGTTTGTTACATGAATGTCGCAGGGATCCTCGCCGCCGATGCGGATCCCGCATTCGCCGAGGAGTTGCGCCACTTTGTTCTTGGGACGCACGGACAGAATTGCCCGGCGTCGCCATGGTGCGGAAGCCCATCGCATGGAGGGTGCTTGCGCGGGCGCCACATCCTCGGTTGCGCCAGGACCATCGATTTGCGTCGAGCTTCGGGCCGCACTGGCGGCTCGGGTTGAGCCTGAGCTCTCGGCATCGCCAATCATGAGCGCAATCTAATTTTCATTCGGAAGGGGAGCTACGTAGCTCCGCAGAACGATGGCGCGCGGCCATCAGCGTTTACCTCTAGCCGGTCAGGGACACTCTTCATTCTGGATCATATCAATTCCGGCGCGACAAAGACGCTGACACCAATGCCGGCTGGCGACGATTGCCGCGTCGTCGCGCATCGCCCGCGCATACTCGACCAGCAGCGAAAGCTCCACTGCTCGAGCAAGCGTCATTGCGAACCGCCGTGCCCCTGCTTGCAAGGCACCGCGGTCGTCGATCGTCGAATGCCAACTGCTTGCGTGCTCGACGGCGGCAGAGGCGACTGCGGCCGACGTCTTGAGCACTGCGTCTTCAGCGCCACTCGTTGTTCGCTTTATCCTCCGTCGCAATGCGGCGAGACCGCGCCCGGCGTCGGCCCGGAGCAGAGCGTCGAGGGACAAGACGTTCGTCGTGCCTTCCCAGATCGGAAGTACTTGGGTATCCCGCAGCAATACCGGAATTCCAGTGTCTTCGAGGTACCCTGCCCCGCCGAGGGCTTCGAGCGCTTCGCTCACCACGTGCACCGCCTGCTTGCCGGTAGCGAGCTTGACGATGGGGGTGAGAAATCGAAGCAGCGCCGTCTCGTCCTCGTCGAGAAGACCCGCTTCCTCGTGCCCGAGCAGCTCGATAACGAAAAACGTCAGCAAGAACGCGCCGGCGGTCTCGGCCTCGAGCTCAGCGAGTGTCTCGCGGTGCAGGGGCTGCGCGGCGAGCGCGGCGCCGAATGCGCGGCGGCGCTGCGCATAGTCTTGGGCCAGAGCCAGCCCGTGCCGCATGCAAGCGGCGGCGCAGACGCTGTTCCAGCTCCGGGTGATCTTGAGCATGGGCTCAATCGCACGAGTGCCATCGGTCGTGCCGGCGACGATCTGCGCAACGGTCCCATCGAGGGTCATTTCCGCGGTGGGGACCTTGCGCGTGCCGAGTTTGTCCTTGAGGCGCTCCAGGCGGATCCCGTTCAGCGAGCCGTCTGGGTTTCGTGTTTCCAGATAGAACAGGGCCAGACCCCCGCCGCCGGGCCCGTTCCCCTCGGGTCGGCCCAGTGTGAGTGCCATTTGCGAGGTGGCAGCGGATGTAAACCATTTCTTGCCATACAGACGCCATACCCCGGAGGGATCTCGGCGGGCGATAGTGCGGGAAAGACCGACGTCGGACCCGCCCGTGGACTCGGTCATCCATTGGCCGCTTGTCCAGAATTCCGTGGGATCGCGGCTCGTGAGGTGGGGCACGGCGCGACCGACGAGTCGTGCGTTATTGGAATCCAGAAGCGCACGCGCCGCACCATCGGTCATCGCCAGCGGGCACGTATAGACGTCGGTAACGGGATGGAAGAGGTAGACCTGCGCGAACTGCCGCGTGCGGGACCATGGCCCTTCCTTGCGTTCATAGGGAATTGCGGTGAGGCCCAGGCGAACGGCGAGGCGCTCGGCCTCGTGCCAAAGCGAAGTGACCTCGATCTGGTCGATTCGAGCTCCCCAAGCATCCCACTGCGTGAGCGTCGGCTCGTTGGCGCGATCGGCACGCTGCAGGTCGAAAAGCCTCCCTGCCGCGAGTTCGCCGAGCTCGGTGAGCTCCGGCTCGATCGTGACGAGCAAGTCCGGACCGAGTTTCCATTCGAGATAGGTCTTGAGCAGTCCGTCGCTCGCATAGGTGTTCGTGAGCCGCGGGCTCTGTTGCACGAAGACTGAGTTCATTGCTGACTTCCTCCCGAGCGTCGGACTACCGCGCCGATTCCCAATTATTATAGGAACGGGCTCGATCAGCTGGCCGGCGCGGTTCGTGGCGATGAGTGGATGCTAAGGCAAAATGCGTCCTGCATTCGTCGGCGACCGACGCTCCCCCGCAGCTAGGGCTGCGCTCATGCTGCGTACTCCCGCGGACTCATGTGCTAATCCGTTTCGTTCCATGCGCCGGCAGGGGGCACACGCCATGCTTCTCGATGTTCCCGAGCCGTCGTGACCCGTCTGGCACGGGAGTTGCGACGGAGGTAGGGCATGATCCGCAAGCTCAAATCCGGGAAGTACAGGCTGTACGCGCGCAAGGCCGATCCGAAAAGCCGCCGGCGGCGGAATCTCGGCACATTCGACACGCGCGCAGCCGCGGAAAAGCACGAGCGCGCGGTGCAATTCTTCAAGCAAAGATAGCGCCTCGAGGCTCGGTGCCGCATTAGAAGCCCGACCGGATCGAGGTCGTCTGACGCTCAACTCTCAGATCAGTGGAGGACCGACATGTACCGCAAACAATCGCTCTGCGTGACCGCCGCGCTGTGCGCGCTGTTGATAAGCGCCGTCGCCGGGGCGGACCAGCATCCCTTCAAGGACTCCTACATCACGACCAAGGTCAAGTCGGAGCTCGTCAGTGACTTTGGAAAGAGGGCGGCCCACATCCATGTGACGACCAAGGACGGCGTCGTCGCGCTGACCGGCAGGGTCGATTCCGCAGACGCCAAGGACCGCGCGGACCGGGACGCCCGACGCATCAAGGGCGTCGTCGATGTCATCGACAAGCTCAATGTCGAGTGATAACAGCGCACTACTCGGAGGGAAGCGGCGATGGCACGCAGATATAGCAAGACGAGCGGGCGCAAGGTCGCGCGAGCCATGCGAGAGATGAAGTAGGGGAAGCGGCGCAGCGGGCGCTCGCACGCCAAGGTCAAGAGCCGTGCGCAGGCGATCGCGATCGGGCTCTCGGAAGCGCGCCGCTCGGGCGCTCGCGTGCCGAAGAAGGTCGCCGCGCATCGGAAGCGCTCACGGCGCAGAAGCGCGTAGGCCGGAGGCTCGCAGGTCTCGGGATCAGGCCCCGCGGCGAGTCACGCGGCCGCCGAAGCTCCGCTCGGTTGGCAGATGGCTGCCAGCGTGTCGCTCACTTCCAGATCCGTGGCCTGCCGCCTCGACCCCGTCTGCTCGGGCGCCGTCGCACGCGCAATGTCAGAGAGCGATAGTATTCCAACCAATGCACCGCGATCATCGATCACCGGTAACCGGCGGATCTGCGCGTCGCTCATGGTCTGCTCAGCGGCGGCGATGGAGTCATGCGGCCGGACGGATACGATCTTCCGCGCCATGGCGTCGCCAACGCTGATCTCGCGGAGCGGTTTGCCTTTGAACAATGCGCACATGCATATATCGCGGTCGGTGAGCACGCCGATCGCTCCGGTCGATTCATCCGCCGCGCAGACCGGAACGCAGCCACAATCGTGGCGCCACATGATATTGGCTGCGAGCTCGAGCGAATCTGCGGCGTGACAGCACTGCACGGACTTTGTCATCAGCTCTTCGACTTGCATATAAATTCTCCTGTGCGAAACCTCACGCGGTGGGGTGCAACGGTCGTACCCGGATCAGGAACCGACGATATCAGCGATCGTCGGGCTTGCGGTGAAGCAGTGGCAGAGCTCGCCACCATGCGCCGAGCCTTTGCGGGAGACGTTCTCGAGTACCCGCAGCGCGATTCTTGCCAACGCGGATGACTTTGAAGTTCTCCGAGGGCGAACGCCGCAGCACGCTGGTGTACTTCGGACCATGATAGCGCTGGGGTTTGAGAGGGTCAGGGTCGTGATCCAGAGGCGTGGCGCGTTCGGGATACCCGGGATGAAGGGCTCCCATGAGACAGTGCCACTCTTGGCAGTGTTCCGGATTGCCCTCGAGCGTCGGCGCTGGCGGAGGCAGACCAGACTGCAGGCGGTATCCAAACTCCTCGGCGTACCCTGCCGCGGAGTAAGAATTTCGATCGGCTTCCGCAGCGATGCCCTCTCTTATGGAAAGATCCGCCCATTCCGGGAAATATCGGCGTGTGTCCGTTTCAAGCAGTTCGACCAGCACGCTGGCGACGAAGCAAATCGCGCGCCTGCCGAGACGCGCATTCCGCCGGAACGCTTCGCGCGTATCATGCTGGGAATAATTTCCGCTGACAGGTGCACTGGGAATTCCTTGCATATGGAGACGACGATGCTCGAGGACAAGCACGTGGCAATTCTGGTGGCGGAGGGCTTTGAGCAGGTGGAGCTCACGGAGTCGCGCAGGGCTCTGGGCGAAGCAGGTGCGGAGACGCTGATCGTCTCGAGCTGACGCACCTACCTCGCCAACCGCGGCGGTCAGGGCGGCGGCGCTTGAGTATGCATTGCGCAGCGGCCTGCTGCCTTCAGCCGCGCTCGATGTCCGTGATCACAGGGGTGCCCAGGTCTGCGGAACACCGTTCATTGTCGCCCATGTTGTACAGGCGGCGTAGCGGCGAGATTTGCGTATCTATTCGTTGGTCCCTCCAGTCTGCTTATTGCTTGCGCCCACCGGCTTGGACTCCGGCGAATACTCCTGCCGGAGAAAGATACTGAGGACGATATAGATGCCGATGGCTGAGAATTCCGCTTCCCAGCACTGGAAGACCGAGAACCAGAAGCTTGACGAACCGGCATAGGAGCCGAGGGAGATCGGCGGCAGATGCCGTAGCGCCTGATCCTCGTTGTACTTCCACTCCCCAAACCAAGCGTGCAGCAGGAAGGCCGCTACAAACATACCCAGAAACACCAATGACAGTGAGTTAGCGTAAAGGAACTTATGCACAGTCTGCCGTGGCCGGAGCTTCCAACCTAGTTTCCGACGACTCCTGGACTTGCGGGAATGCGCCGCACCCTTCTGGCGCAGCACCGAGCTGAAGGCAATCAATACAGCCAGTTGCAGGATCGCTGCCTGCCAGTTGCTGAATATCCCGTCGAGGAAGTTGCCAGTGAGCAGATAGGCGCCTAACGTGATCTCGGGGAAATTCCCCGCACTCAGGGAGCCGTTGTAGGCAAACCAGCCTGACAGGCCCTGGCCAGCGACGCAGACCAGGAACAGGCTGAACAGCGCTATCGACATGCTGTCGTCGCTGACCACGTTTTTCAAGCTACACCAGAGCGCGCGCATATCGGTCGCCTTTCCAATCGTTCACTCACCCACCCGTGCTGCCGACAGAGCGTAACATGGCGATGCCCGTTCGTGGGCGCCGACCAATGCCGCCCTGTGGCCGCAATCGGGCACAGAGCCACCGTTGGGCGAATCAACGGTTACAAGACTCCTTTTGAAATCTTCGCCGCCGTCCAGGGATTCATGTGCCGGTGCGATCGCGAGACGCCAGAGTATAGCGAGATGACGTTGGCGGTGTCGCGCACTGTGAGCGGGTTGATGTCCTCAGCAGAGCATGCACGAACATTGACACCGTCTATTGCGAACGCGACGAGACGGCGGCTGTCGCCATGCGCTCCTGCGTATTGCCAACTGGCGGACTCTCGTTCTGGACTGATGTCTTCCACCCACAACGCACCACGCACAAAGTTCGCGCGCCGCGGGGGGATCATGGCGATTCGCGAGCGACGGCGATGCCGCAAGTAGGGCACCCGGCACTAAAATTGCGGTCGAATGAGGGGCCTGGGGACTGCCCGCGAGCTTCGTGCCATCCCCCCAAGCTCGCGCTATCCCGCAGTAGGCGCGCCGAACCCGTAACTGTGAGCTGGAAAAATGTGATGACGAAAGTTGTAGTCGTTACCGGGGCCGGAGCGGGTGTCGGCCGCGCGACGGCGCTGGAGTTTGCGCGGCGCGGCTATGATGTGGCGCTGCTCTCGCGTGACCCGGAGCGGCTCGAGGCGCTTGCGACAGCAGTGCGGACCGTGGGGCGGCGCGCGTTACCGATTCCCACCGACGTCGCTATGGCCGAACAGGTCGAAGCCGCGGCGGCGCGTGTGGAAGACGAGCTCGGTCCGATCGATACGTGGGTCAATGTGGCGATGGCAACGGTCTTCGCGCCCGTCTCCGAGCTGACCGCGCAGGAACTGCTGCGCGCGACCCAGGTGACCTATCTCGGTCAGGTCCACGGCATGATGGCGGCGCTCAAGCGCATGCGCACTCGTAAGCACGGCAGCATCGTCAATGTCGGTTCGGCGCTCGCCTATCGCTCGGTGCCGCTTCAGTCGGCCTATTGCGGCGCCAAGGCCGCGATTCGCGGCTTCACCGATTCGCTGCGCTCCGAGATCGTGCATGACCGATTGCATATCCGACTGACGATGGTGCAGCTGCCGGCGCTGAATACGCCACAGTTCGATTGGGCGCTGAACAAAATGGGTAAAAAGGCGCAGCCGGTACCACCGATATTCGAGCCGGAGGTGGCAGCTAGGGCGATTCACTTCGCGGCGACGCATCGCCGGCGAGAGGTGTGGGTCGGTTACTCGAGCGTGCAGGCCATCATCGCGAATCGGATCGCGCCGGGGCTGCTGGACCGCTACCTGGCAAATAGGGGCTACAGTGCGCAGCTTTCCAAGGCGCGGCTGCCGCAGCCCGCGCCGGCAAACCTGTTCCATCCCGTGCCCGGATACCACACCGCGCATGGCCGCTTCGGCGCCCGCGCATCGGCGATCAGCGCGCAGATGTTCACCGACCGACACCGTCAGGTGGTTGTGCTCGGTGTTGCTGCGGCGGCCGTGCTCGCGCTCCGGGCTCTGTTACTACGAAGTCGGCGGTGACATGAGCCGAAACGACGGCGGCGTCGAAATGATTACACCGCCGGAGGATTTTGTCGTGATCGGTGACGGCGAGACGGTCGCCTTGGATTCCGGCCAGAGCTCGATCGACTGGTTGTGTCTGGTCGAGATCGCCGCGAGCCGCTGCACTATGGTCATTCCAAGGTCATGACATGGGTTTGGCGTTGATCCACGCGCCGCGGGCGAGATTCGAGCGCAACGCCATTCCCGGCCGATCGACGAACGCGGCTCGCAGGTCAGCCCGAGCCGTCATGCACCATGAAGCGAACAACGGGCTGAATCCCCTGGCACGCGCCACGCTCGCCATACTGCCGGCGGCAAGCATCACGAGCCCGGCGCCGGCATCGACCGACTCGGAACTTCTGGATTGAGGCGATGATTGACCTTATCCGCATCCGCGGCTTTCTGGCCGGAAGCATTCACCGAGCGCGGGATCGAGCTGCCAATCCCCGGGGCGGATGCGCAAGATTTCCGATGCGGTTGCCCGGCCTGCTCGCGACACTAATTGTGAGCGCTTGCAGCAGCGACAGCCACTTGAGCTTTCTCGACCCGCAGGGTCCGATCGCTGCGGCCCAGCGCTGGCACTTCTTCGAGGCGATCGCGGTGCTGACAATCTTTGTCGCTCTGCCGATATTTGTCCTCACGCCGTGGTTCGCCTGGCGCTACCGCTACGGAGTGAAGAAGCCCCGGTACGCCCCGAAATGGGATTTTTCTCGACCATTGGAGATCATGGCCTGGGGCGGCCCAGTGGTGATTGTAGTACTGCTGGCGATCATCGTCTGGCGCGATACGCACGCGCTCGATCCTTACAAGCCACTCGCCTCTGACCAACCCGCGCTGCACGTGCAGGTGATCGGCTACGACTGGAAGTGGCTGTTCATCTATCCCGACCAAGGCGTTGCCAGCATCGGCGTGCTGGCACTGCCCGCCGGACGACCCGTGGCAATGCAGCTTACCTCTGCCACGGTCATGCAGTCGTTCTTCATTCCGGCGCTCGGCAGCCAGATTTACGCGATGGGCGGCATGGTTACCCAGCTTCATCTCGAGGCCGCAAAGCTCGGGCGCTTCATGGGCGAAAATACGATGTACAACGGCAACGGCTTTCATCAACAGCAGTTCACTGCGGTCGCGATGGCGCCGGCGGATTTCGAGGTGTGGGTCCGGAAAGTCCGCGCGGATGGCACCCCGTTGAATGACCGGACTCTGCAGGCAATCTCGCAGCGCAGTACCCGTGCCCAGCTGATCGCCGCCCTGCCGCATACTAAGTCGTCCGATGGCGGTATCGACTTCACCGGCGTGGGCCCCGGTCTTTTCAAGGACGTGGTAAAGGCCACCATGGAGGGTAAGAAAATCGTGCTCGGCAACCCTTCGATTCAGGCGAGCGCCGCGCGCCAAACCCGCAAGACCGCTGTCGCAGCCATGGACGAGAGGCCGTGAGTCTCGCCGCCATTTTCGCGCACCCGCTGGGACGGCTGCAGTGGTCCTCGCTGCCGTTCTGGCAGATGCTGCAGCATCCCACGCAAAGCAATGTGATCAATGGCTGCATCGCGACGCTAGCTGCATCCATCGTCGTGATCGGAGGCATGGTAACCGTCGCGCTGATCACCAAATACGGCAAGTGGCGCGTGCTCTGGTCGGACTGGCTGACAAGCCCGGACCACAAGAAGATTGGCATCATGTATGTGGCGTTAGCCTTCGTGATGCTGGCGCGGGCGCTGATCGAGGCGGCGCTGATGCGGGCGCAGCAGGCATTCGGGCTGGGCGGCGGCTTTCTCTCGCCCGACCATTTCGCGCAGCTCTTCAGCACCCACGGCACGATCATGATCTTCTTCATGGCGATGCCGTTTCTCATCGGCATCATCAACTACGTGATGCCGCTGCAGATCGGAGCTCGCGATGTCTCCTTCCCGATACTCAACTCCATAAGCCTGGGGCTGACCGCGGCCGGCGCCGCACTGGTGATGATTTCGCTCTGCATCGGCAAGTTTTCGACCGGCGGCTGGTTCGGCTACCCGCCCTATACCGAAACGAGCTTCAATCCCGGGGTGGGGCCGGACTACTGGATCTGGGCTCTGACCCTGTCGTCGCTGGGATCGACCTTCACCGGCATCAATTTTGCCGTCACGATCTACAAGAAGCGCGCGCCGGGACTGACGTTCATGCGCATGCCGCTGTTCACGTGGACCGCTCTGTGTACCAGTATCCTGATGATCTTCGCGATGCCGCCGCTGACCGTGGCCACGGCGCAGTTGGCGCTCGACCGCTACCTCGGTTTTCACTATTTCACGAATGCGCTTGGCGGCAACATGATGCATTTCGTCAACCTGTTCTGGCTATTCGGCCATCCGGAGGTCTACATCCTGATTCTGCCGGCGTTCGGGGTCTACTCAGAGATCATTTCGACGTTCTCCGGCAAAGTGCTGTATGGCTACCGATCGCTGGTGATGGCGACGATGACTATCGCCGTTCTGTCGTTCTCCGTCTGGTTGCATCACTTCTTCACGATGGGGCAGAACGCCAACATCAATGCCGTGTTCGGCATCGCCTCGATGTTGATCGGTATTCCGACCGGTGTGAAGATTTACGACTGGATGCTGACGATGTTCCGCGGCCGGGTGCGCTTCACCGTGCCGATGGTCTATTCGCTCGCGTTCATCCTGCTGTTCGTGCTCGGCGGCATGAGCGGAATCCTACTGGCCAATCCCAGCATCGACTACCAGGTGCACAACACCACCTTTCTGGTCGCGCACTTTCACAACGTGGCGGTACCCGGAGTGCTGTTCGGCATGCTCGCCGCCTACCACTTCTGGTTTCCCAAGGCGTTTGGCTTTCGCCTGAACGAGCGCTGGGGAATGATCTCGGCGCTGAGCTGGATCTTCGGGTTCATGCTGGCGTTTTTCCCGCTTTACGCGCTCGGGCTGATGGGTCTGCCACGCCGCACCGTTGCCTATAGCGAACCTTCCTACGTGCCGCTGGAGATGGTGGCATTCCTCGGGGCCATCCTGATCATCGGTGCGCTCGGAGCGCTGCTGGTTCAGTTCTGGGTCTCCATCAGGGATCGCGACCAGAATCGGGTGTTCCTGGGTGATCCCTGGGACGGACGCAGTCTGGAGTGGTCGGTCTCGGCGCCACCGCCGGAGTATAACTTTGCGGTTATTCCTGTCGTCAACGATCGCGATGCTTTCACGGCCGCCAAAGAGTATGGGAAGGGCTATCAAGAGCCTGGCGAATACGTGGATATCGAATTGCCCAAAAACAGCGCGATGGGGCCGGTGATCGGTGCCGCCGGCTTTGCCATCGCGTTCGGGCTGGTCTGGCATATCTGGTGGCTGGTGCTCCTCTGCGCGCTAGCCGCGGTGGCGACAATGATCTTGCGTGGCTTTGCGCGCGACATCACCGGTACGGTGCCTGCACACGAGGTCAGGCGAGAGCATCGCCGGTGGCTGGACGCAGTCCATGCTGCGACGGCCATCACACGCGCGCAGGAGCGTGAGCCCGCCAATCAGGGACTCGCGGAGCAGGGGGGCGCCCGCGCGATGTCATGAGCTACGAAGTATTCAAGTACCCCGGATTGAATCTCGGCAGCGCTCACCGGGAAGCGCACTCCGCAGCAGAGGAATTGATCTTCGGGTTCTGGGTCTTCCTGATGAGCGACGCCATCCTGTTCGGGATGGTGTTTGCGACCTATGTGTCATCCGTGCACGCGACCGCTGGCGGACCCGGTCCTCACGACCTGTACGACATCAAGAGCGTCTTTATCGAAACGATGCTGTTGCTGGCCAGCAGCTTCACTTTCGGGATGGCTTCGCTGGCGCTCAAGTATGAGCACGGCAGGCTGCGGCTGATCGGATGGCTGGCGGTTACGTTGATATTGGGCATCGGCTTTCTCGGCTTCGAGGTTCACGACTTCCTGTCAATGATCGCCAAAGGGGGGGTGCCGAGCCGGAGTGGCTTTCTGTCCGCCTTCTTCGATCTGGTGCCGCTGCACGGCCTGCACGTCACCGGCGGCTGTATCTGGCTGATCTGCCTGGTCGGCCAGATCGCGCGCCATGGTCTCGACACCAGGACCAAGCTTGGCATCATGCGGTTGGCGCTGTTTTGGCACTTTTTGGACATCGTTTGGATCGCGATCTTTACGGTGGTTTATCTGGCGGGGCTGACATGAGTGAGCATGCACACGAGGGTACCGATCGGCCGGACCGCAAGCAGGACGAACAACGGGAGTTCCTGTCCTACGTGTGGGGCGTCGGTTTGGCGCTTGTGTTGACCCTGGTGCCGTTTGCCCTGGTGCGGATGGCCACGGCGCGCTCAGCAGTCCTCATCGCGATCGGCGCCTTGGCGCTGGCGCAGATGGTCGTGCATTTTCGCTTCTTCCTGCACCTCGGACTCCAGCGCGCGCGCGAAGATTTGCAGCTGATTCTGTTCTCCGCGCTGTTGCTGCTCATCATGGTGGCCGGCACCATCTGGATCATGGCCAGCCTTGCGACAAGGGTGGGCATGCCGGGCGTGCGCCATCGCTACTCATCTTCCCTGTCCACCCTGATCGAATTTCGCCAGGGCGAGGACGGCATGGATCAGCGCAAGATGGCTGAGCGCCTGCGGATAGTTTCCCGCCAACCGTCGCCCCGCCAGATCGTATTCCTCCGATAGCATTCCCAGCTCGTTGCGGATTGCCAGGGCGCGGCCGATCGTCTCGACGGCATCGGCGCGGCGGCATTGTCCCAGCTGACATTCCGCAAGCCAGAAGGAGCAGGCGACGAAGGCGCCTTCGGGAACGAGCGAGTCCATGAGGTGGCGTCGCACGAGCCCGTCGACGACCAGGGTCTTCTCGATCAGCGCTATCGTTCCGGCCATCCGCTGGTCGCTCGCCGGCAGGAACCCGACCGCCGGCAGCAGGAGCAAGGACGCATCGACCTCTCGGCCGCCGAAGTAGGATGTGAACGACCCAAGCCCGACGTCGAAGCCCTCCCGGCAGATCACCGCATGCAGATGGTCGCGTAACGATTCCAGGCGCGTGCGCTCGGCAACCGAAATCTCCTCACCGCCCTTGCCGTCGAGAAACCGATCCAGCGCCACCCACGCCATGACCTTGGAATAGGTGTGGTGACGCGGCTCACCGCGGCTTTCCCACAGGCCTTGATCCGGCTTGATCCAGATCTGTTCCACATGCTTGACGATGGCCAGTTCCAGATGCCGCGTCTGCTCGTTGCGCGTCATGCCGGCTCGCTCGGCCGCATGGAGGGTCCGGAGCAACTCGCCATAGACGTCAAGCTGCAACTGGCCCGCTGCGCCATTGCCGACGCGAACGGGCCGGGCGAAGCGATAGCCTGGCAACCAGGGCAGCTGTGCCTCATCGAGACGCCGCGACCCATCAACACGGTACATGATCTGCAATTTTTCGGGCTCTCCGGCGGCCGCGCGCAGGATCCACTCCCGCCATGCCGCGGCTTCTTCGACATAGCCGCAATCGATGAGAGCGCTCAATGTGAAGGTCGCATCGCGCAGCCAGCAGTAGCGGTAATCCCAGTTCATCGAGCCGCCCGGCTGTTCGGGCAAAGAGGTGGTCGGTGCGGCGACGAGTCCGCCTGTCGGTCGGTGGATGAGCGCCTTCAGCGTGAGCAGGGAGCGCCTCACGGCCTCGGCATGCGCGACCGGCTGGTTGAAACGCTCGATCCACTCGCGCCAGTAGCGTTGTGTCTTCGCAAGGGCGGCATGCGCATCGATAGGTTGGCGAGGGGGCCCATGGGATGCCTCATAGGTGAGGATGAAGATTTGGGTTTCCCCCTCCTTGATGCGAAAGCGCGACCGAATCGTGCCGCTGTCACTCTCGAAGTCGACCGGCCCGCGCAGGACGATCTTGTCCGGGCCGACGCGCATCTCCACTCCGCCCGCGATCCTCGTAACCCACGGCGGCATGTTGCCGTAGTCGAATCGCGGGGCGAGCTCGAGAAATGTCGGGACATTGCCCGAGACGCCGGTTACCCTTCGCACCACACAGGGGTTGCCATCGCGGATGGGCATGAAATCGGTGAGCCTGACCTTCCCTTCGGGTGCGGTGAGCTCGGTCTCGAGGATCAGGGTCCCTGGTTGGTAGTGATGCTGGGTCCGCTCAATGGGACCCTCCGGGGCGATCGACCATCGGCCGTGCTCAGCGGTTCCCAGTATCGCCGCGCAACAGGCGGGTGAATCGAACCGCGGCAGGCAGAGCCAGTCGATCGACCCCTGACGGGAGATCAGGGCGGCCGTCTCCCCGTCGCCGATGAGGCCATATTCCTCGAGGGGTGTGGTCATTTCAAAGCCCATGTCTGGTGGCCGCGTGGACGAATCGACCCCGTCAGTGCCGACGATGCGCCGGGAGATGCCTTGAGCACCAGGATGGCGTTCATCTGACACTGCCAATGCAGAACAAACGCGCCGTCTGGTGCTCAGTTTCCCATGTACCGGTCCCTGACGAGCTGGAGCTTGCCGCCCATTGCGCAGGCGGCTCCAGCCGCCAGGGCTCAGTGCGCGGAAAGCCTCTGCGTCACGCAAACTGGCTGTCAGGAAGCAGTGCCGCCTATCCGTCAATGCTGGTACCCGAGTCCGGGTCGTGCAGGACGTCCTCGACGTATAGCATACGTATCGCCACCATCGCGCCGGCGGTGAGCGGCGTCGCTAATGCGATGCCAAGGATGCCGAGCACGGCGCCCAGGACGACCTGCATCGACAGTGTCAGTGCCGGGGGCATATGCACCATCTTTCTCTGCATGAGGGGCATGAGGATGTAACCCTCGGCAATATGAATGATGACGTAGAGAACGATGACATAGAGGACAAGTCCGGTGCTCTGGGTGAGCGCGATCAGAATGGCAGGGATCGCCGACGAGACGCTGCCGATATACGGGACAAAGGACAGAAGGCCTGCAAGGATCCCCAGCGCGAGTGCCAGGTGCACACCGATCAACCACAGCCCGAGCGCGGTCATGATGCCGATGACTGTCATGGAAATGATCCGACCGATCAGCCACCAGCGCAGCGCATGGGCGATTTGATGCAGCACGCCGCTGATGCGAGCGCGCCGCCGGAGCGGCAAGAGACGGATCGTGCCGCTTACATAGATGCCCGGCTCGGCGGCTAGGTACAGGCCGACGAAGATGATGACGATGAACGCGGCGAGAATGCCGAAGGTGGTGCTTGCCACGCCGAAGAGTTGACCTGCGACAGCTCGGACCGCGCTGTGGCCCTCGCCGCCCGGCTGAAGCTCTTTGAGGAGCGACTTGCCCCACGACGACCGGCCGAGCTCTTGCTCGATCCGATGGACCCCCACCGGAAGCTGCTGCACCAGTTGGTCGAGCTGTTGACTGGCGTTCGGCGCGACGAAATAGACGACGCCCGCTGCGATCACCAGGATCGCCACCACGACGGCCACGAGCGCCCATCGTATCGGCAGCCGGGTTTGCGCACTCAGCCAGAAGCTGAGGCCGCGCAGCAGGATGGCGAGGAGAATGCCGGCGAAGATGATCAACAGCCAATCCGCGACCAGCCATAGCAGGAGCACACCCAGTGCCACGAGGATGCTGTTGCGCAGTAGTCGCGTGAGGGCGGTCGAGCCTCCTGCGCCCGCTCCGTCTTCTTTTGTGCTCTTCAGCAACTCGGCTCCATCATCGGTTATCTACAGCCTCAAACACACCGGCCGTCGTGCGAGTTCCGACCTACAGCTCCCCGCGCGCCGCCAGCGCGCAGATCCGGTCCGCCGTGCGCAGTGCGATGCTCGTGATGGTGAGCGAGGGATTGACTCCGCCGGTGGTCGGAAACACCGAGCCGTCACAGACCCACAAGTTCGGAATGTCCCAGGTGCGGCAATCGGCGTTAACGACGCTCCGCGAGGGATCGCTGCCCATGCGGGCGGTGCCGGCGAGGTGGTTGGTATCGTCCTCCTGCCGGAAAATGTCCGTTGCGCCCACCGCCTCCAGGCTCATCTGCATCTGTCCGAGGGCGTGCTGGATCAGCGCCTTGTCGTTCTCTCCCCAGGAATAGGTGATGCGGGCGATACGTAGCCCGTACTGATCCTTCTCATCGGCGAGCGTCACCCGATTGCGCTCATCGGGCAGCATCTCGCCCACCATCTTGAGCCCGACCTGATGGATGTAGTGTTTCATCGCATCGCGCAGTGCCTGCCCCCAAAGGCCACGGGAGCTCGTCTGGATGGTCACCCATTCCACCGGCAGCGGCCCCTGAGCCATCCAGCAGTACCCACCGAAGAAATCCTTGCGATCCTCGTAATTCCAGTGCTCGGTGATCGCGAGGGACGGTGGCCCCTTGTACCAGCGCACCTCCTGGGCCATCCTGCCGAACACTGCCTGGTTCGATTGCGTCATCAGGTTCTTGCCCACGAGACCCGAGCTGTTCGCGAGTCCGTCCCGGTATCGATCCGTGGCGGAGGCGAGCAGCAGACGCGGCGTCTCGATGGCATAGCCCGCCACCACGACATTGCGGGCCTTCTGAAAGCGCCAGCGTCCATCGCGGTGGTAGTGCACCCCACTTACCCGACCGTTTGCACCCACCTCGATGCGGCCCACCATCGCGAGATCGCGGATCTCGGCGCCGGCCGTCAGAGCCCGCGGAATGAACGTCACCAATTGGCTCTGCTTGGCATTGGTCGAGCAGCCGAAGCGGCAAAAACCCCGATAGACGCAGGGTGGGGATTGCCCGTGGGGAGCCGAGACGGTCGCAAGCGGCGTGGGGGTCCATTTCATGCCGAGCGCCTCCGCGCCGCGCGCGAGCAGCTCGGCAGCCCCGTTGAGCTCGTGCGCGCGGTATGGATAGCGCGGGCGCCTGGGACCCCACGGATAGCTCACCGGGCCGGAGATGCTGAGCGCCTCCTCCGCGATCTGGTAATAGCGCCACATCTCCCGCCAGTTGAGCGGCCAATCCGCACCGTATCCCAGGGCGCTGCGGGACTTGAACCACTCGGGCCGAAAGCGCAGCGACACCATCGCGAAATGAACCGTACTGCCGCCCACCGCCTGGCCGCTGTTCTTGCCGCCCATGACAATGGGGTTCGCGCCATCGCAGATACGCTCATCGAGCCAGTAGAGTTGCTCCTGCTCGCGCTCATCGGAGGCGAAGTCCTCCAACGGACGAAAGTACGGGCCGGCATCCAACCCCACCACGGAGAATCCGCTCTCGGCCAGGCGCGCGATGAGAGGAGCCCCGCCGGCCCCCGTGCCGACCACGACGAAGTCGACTTCCTCCTCGTTGGCATGCTCTCTCATCGGCACCCATTCGCCCCGGCGAAACACGTTGGGCGCGCGACCGTTTATGGCGCGCGGCGCCGCGCGCACCTCATCCCGAGTGCTCATGCGCGCTTCGGTCCGCGACCGCCTCCCAGGGATCCCTCCGGTCAAGACCCATGCGGACGTAACCGCGCGGGCTCGCCGGACCGCCAAAGCCGATCTCGTTCCAGGCGATCGGGTGGGCGTAGTACGCGTGCGTGATGTCCGGGATCACCCGGTGCTCGAAGAAGAGCTTGCAGGGCATGTCGCCCCAGGCGACACCCGTGAGCTCCCCGCGCTGCATCTGTCCCAGCAGGGCGTCCTGTCGATCAGACGCTAGCGTATGAAACGCTGCGTCATGCGCGGTGCGGGACTCCACATCGAGCGCCGCGAGCCCGCGCCTCCAGGCCACATCCTGCGGCGGCAGCTGGGCGTAGCGGTACCCATCGAGCCGCCGCGCGTAGATCTTCTCATCGACGTAGGCCGGCAGCGGCACAGGCGGCCGGTCGTTGGGCTGGGGCATGATCCGATCACACAGGGCATTGAGCGTCCGCCACTCCGCGGCCGAGAAGAAGCGGGGCTCGCGCGCCACCGCGAGGCGCTGATCGATCACCCGGCGCGTCTGCTCGTTCCAGGAGGGCGTTGAGCGCTTGGCCATCACGTCGTAGCCGGGATAGCGATCAGTCATCCGGGTGGTCCTCCATCAGGCCCAAGGCCGCAAGGCCCGTGAGTGCCAGCCCCGTGAAGCTCGGTGGCGCGGGGATTGGTGGTCCGTTGAGCAGGTTCTGGCTCCAGTTGCGCCATCCGCCCATGTTGCGGGCCACCCCGAAGATGTGAAATCCGATCCCCGCAATGCCCACTGCGGCGCTCAGCCGCAGGAACAGTCGCGTCACCCAGCGTCGCTCGCGCGCGCGGCCGAGCGCAGCGTGGCCGAGCAACACCGCCGCGACCGGTGGAATGCTCACCGGCGCATACATGAAGGGGTTGTGGTAGGCGCCACGGAAGTGCAGCAGGCCTACCTCCCCCATGGTTCCGATGAGCCCGAGTGCGGTGGTCGCAGCGACGGCACGGCCTGCCGGGATACCCGCGATCGTCGGGGCTCGCCCGGGAAGGGTGTCACGCACGCGCTCGGACAAAAAGCCGGTCCCGCCGGATAGGATCAGCGCCGCCGGGGCGAGGAGCGGTGCGCCGTAGAAGAGGTTCTGCCAGCAAAACCCGCCCGGTCTTTTGCCAACGTTGAATAGATGAAAGCCCGCGCCGATCAGTCCTGTGAGGAAAGCACCCGAATAGACCCCATCGCGTACCCGATGCGCCACCGCTCGCTTGTCGGCGTTGCCGTGCGCGCTCACGGCGAGAGAGCAGATCGCGCTCGCGAGCGGCGCGAGCATGGCCTTATTGTGGAACGAGCCCCGGTAGTGCTCGACGGCGCTGTCGGCCAGAACCGAGCCGGCGAGCAACCCCGCTGCCCGATTCATGCGCCGCGCCGCCCGCACCGCCGCGGTGGGATCGATGACCTTGGCGCGCAGCGTGGGCGTTCCCAGCGCCGGCATGCGCACCCGCCGCGGACGGACGGCGTACCGATGAGCGAGCGCAAGACCGGCCACCCCGAGCAACACGACGGAGGAGAGGCCAAGCTCGGAATGAGAGGGTTTGCCGATCACTGCTGCGCCGCCACCGCGAAGCGGGCCGCGTCCTCTTCCTTCAGCGCGAGCCCGAGGCCGGGACGCGAGGCATCGGGCCGAACGTTGCCGCGCTGCGGGACGGGCGCCCCCTCGAACAGCATGTGCTCGATGCGCACGTGGTCGTGAAACCACTCGATGTGCCTGAAGCGAGGTGCGGCGCAGGCGAGCGTGCAATGCAGGGCCGGCGCGCAATGCGCCGACAGATCCAGGTGAAAAGCCTCGCAGAGCGTCGCGGCCTGCAGAAAGCCCGTGACACCGCCGCAGCGTGTCGCATCGGCCTGCAGGACATCCACTGCGCCCGCCTCGAGCATTCGCCGGAAATAATCGAGCGTATAGCCGTATTCGCCGGCGGCGACTTCCATGCCGTCGGGCGCGTGCTCGCGTATCGCGCGCAATCCGGACAAATCGTCGGAGGAGACGGGCTCCTCGAACCAGGTCACATCCTGCTCGGTGGAGAACCGGTGCGCCAGATGTCGTGCCTGCTGACGTGCATACGCGCCGTTTGCATCCACGAACAGTCCCGCCGCGCCGATCGCAGACTTCGCCGCCGCAACACGCGCCGGATCCTCATCGGGATGGGAGCCGATCTTCATCTTCACCCACCGACAGCCCTCCGTCTCGACCCATCCGGTCAGCTGCCGAATGAGCTGCCGCTCATCGTAACTGGTGAATCCACCACTCCCATAGATCGGTATGCTGTGGCGATATCGGCCGAGCAGCTGCGCGAGCGGCCGCTCCAGCAATACGGCCTTCAGATCCCACAGCGCGACATCCACCGCGCTGATGGCGGTTGCCGCCACGCCCTCGCGGCCGAGATTGCGGACGGCGATCTGCATGGCGCGCCAGATGGCGGGCGGGTCCATGGCATCGCGCCCGATCGCCAGCTGCGCAAGTTTGTCCGTGATCAGGCTCGCTGCACACGCATGAGTGTAGGTGTAACCCAGGCCGCAACGACCCCCGGCCTGCGCACGCACGACGACCAGGGTGGTCGAGGTCCAGGATGCCGTGCCGTCCGCCTCGGGCAGATCGGTGGCAATGGTATAGGCGTTCGCCCAGACCCGTTCCACCGCGACGTCGGCATGCATGGATCAGCGATCGCCGCTGGGAAGCAGATGCGCCAAGACCTGCTTCACGCTGCCCTTCAGAACGTCCGACAGTTCCGGCTCGCTCGACATCATCGCCATGAAATTCCTGGCATCCTTCAAGGTGATGTGGGGCGGCAGCGGTGGTACGTTCGGGTCCGTGTAGCATTCGAGAATCACGGGGCGATCGGCGGCGAGCGCCTCCTCCCATGCAGCGCCGAGCCGCTCGGGGTCGTTGACGAAGATGCCCTTCAGACCGAGCAACTCCGCGTACGTGTGATAGGGGAAATCCGGGATGCTCTGCGTCAACTCCGTCTTGCCTTCCCCGAGCATGATGCGCTCCTCCCAGGTCACCTGGTTGAGATCGCGGTTGTTGAGCACCAGGACGATCAGTCGCGGGTTGGACCACTGCCGCCAGTACTTCGCGATGGTGATCATCACATTGAGGCCGTTCATCTGCATGGCACCATCGCCGATGAAGGCGATCACCACGCGATCCGGGAACGCCATCTTTGCCGCCATGGCATACGGGGTGGCGGCACCCAGCGAGGCGAGGCCACCCGAGAGCGACCCCATCATGCCGCGGCGCATGCGGATGTCACGCGCATACCAATTCGCCACCGAGCCCGAATCGCCGGTCATGATGCAATTCTCGGGCAATCGCTTCGACAGCTCCCAGAACACGCGCTGCGGATTGATCGGATCTGCGGGCTCCATCGCCCGCTCCTCCAGCGTCTTCCACCACTGCGCGACATTGGCCTCGATCGTCTTGCGCCACTGATCCGCGGGCTTCTCGTCCAACAGCGGCACGAGGGCTCGCAGCGCGGTAGCGCTGTCGCCCACGATATTCACCTCCATGGGATAGCGCAGGCTCAGCCTGCTGCCGTCGATATCGATCTGTACGCCACGCGCGGAGCCTGGCGTGGGTAGGAATTCGCTGTAAGGGAACGCGGAGCCGATCATGAAGAAGGTATCGCAGCTTCGCATCATGTCCCAGGAAGGTTTCGTGCCGAGCAGCCCGATCGATCCAGTCACCCAGGGCAGATCATCGGGCAACACCGCCTTGCCGAGGAGCGCCTTCGCAACGCCGGCCTGCAGTTTCTGCGCGACGGCAATCACCTCGTCCGTCGCGCCGAGCGCACCGGCGCCCACCAGAATCGCGACCTTCTCGCCATCGTTGAGCACCGCGGCGGCCTGGCGCAGAAGAGAGTCGCTCGGCAGCAGCGCAGGACCGGCAAAGCCAACACCGGTGTGGGTATAGCCGTGCGCCATGGGCGGATCCGAATAGGGGAGCTCCTGCAGATCGTTCGGTATCACCACGCAGGTTACGGTGCGACGGGTCGCGGCGATACGAATCGCGCGATCGATGAGATGACGCGTTTGGGCCGGCACGATCGCCGTCGCGACGAACTCGGATGCGACATCCTTGAACAGGCTCTGCAGGTCCACTTCCTGCTGGTAATGCGAGCCGATTGCACTGCGCGCCTGCTGGCCAACCAACGCGACGACCGGAACATGGTCCATCTTGGCGTCATACAAGCCGTTCAGCAGGTGAATTGCGCCCGGTCCCGAGGTCGCATAGCACAGGCCCACCTCACCGGTGAATTTGGCATGCGCCGACGCCATGAACGCCGCCATCTCCTCGTGCCGCACCTGAATATATTGCAGTTGCTCCTTGGCACGCTCGAGCGCGACATCCAGGCCGCCGACGCCGTCGCCCGGATAGCCGTAGACGCGCTTGATGCCCCACTCCATTACGCGATGCCACACGAATTCACTCACGTTCATTGCCATGGGTGTGGGCTCCAGTACCTCGTTCGCGCTGCGGATATTGTTCGCGAATCGACCGCTCAAATCGACCCTATCACACCGCCGGAAGGGACAAGTGTAGGACATCGCGCCATTCGTACGGGCGCAGCGGCGTACAAGCGCCACCACGAGGAGTCTCGATGCAGATTGAAACGGTGTTGAATGTCGGCGCGGCCATCGGCGAGTCGCCGACGTGGGCGTCAGCCGAGCGAGCGCTGTACTGGATCGATGTGAAAAAGCCCGCTCTGTACCGATACGATCCAGTCACGGCTCGGCAGCGCTCGTGGAACGTGCGCAGCGGCATCGGCGCCTTTGCGCTGCTGGCCGAGTCGGCGGGCGCGGTGGTGGCCTTGCGTGAGGGCGTCTTCCGGCTGGAATTCGCGAGCGAATCGCTGGTACGGCTCGCGCCGCCGCCGTTCGATCCCACACTGTTCCGCTTCAACGAAGGCGCGTGCGACAGTGCAGGCCGATTCTGGATCGGCGTGATGTTCGATCCGCTCGAGGGCACGCCACCGGCCCAGCCTTCCTCTTTGCATCGCTTCACGCTCGGCGGCGGCCTCGTGCCGCAACCGGATGCCGCTGAGCTGCACAACGGCATGGCCTGGAGCCGGGAGGAAAATCTCCTCTATCTCACTCACAGTCGCACCGGGGAGGTGTTCGCGTACGCATTCGATGCACGGCGCGGACAGATCGGACCACGCAAGCTGTTCGCGAAGGTCGCCGGCACCGACGGGATTCCCGATGGCGCGGCGGTGGATGCCGAAGGCGGCTACTGGTGTGCGCTGCACGGCGGCGGCCGCTTGCGCCGCTACACGGCGACCGGTGACATCGACCGGGAGATCAGTCTTCCTGTGAGTCAACCCACCATGTGTGCCTTTGGAGGCGAGGCACTGGCTGATCTTTACGTCACCAGTGCCTCGGACGGGTTGAGCGCGGAGCAGCGCAGACGCGAGCCGCTCGCCGGTGCATTGCTGCGCGTGCGTTGCGGCGCGCGCGGCATCCCGAGACCCTATGAGGTGCGTTGATCCGGGAGCGGCTCTGTTCACGGTTGCGTCTGCGGCGTTGTCCGCCGCATCGTTGATCTTGGTGCGCGCTTTGTCGGCTTCATCCTGAAGCTTGTCGCGAGTCGGCTTCTCACCGCCGGCAATAGCGGCTTACGAGGCATGACAACTCTCCCAAACGGCGTGGCCTACCACTGAAAGGCGGTTGCAAGATCGAGCGCGCGCTGGGTGCGTCGCTGCGTAATTGGACTCTCGCCGGCACTGCCGAGCAATCGATTCTCCGCCGCATCGACATTCAGCAGCCAGTGATCGGTGATGAACAGGGTTGCGCTGAGTCCAATGCCCTCGGCGGCCGATCCGCCATGCGCCATGAAGACGGGGTAGCCGGAGCTCCGTGCTTGCGCGGGCGAGACGCCGAACAGCTTCTGCATGTGCCGTCGATCGGCGAACGTGTAGGTGGGGCCGGCAAACATGACAAAGCGTCGGGAGCTGCCGGGCAGCGGCATGTACGCGTCCACATCGCCAATGTAGCCATCGCCGCCGCGCATGACGCGGCGAATGTCCGTTCGGAGAATGAGCGGAAAGTACCGCGAGAGCGCCCATTCGGCGAAAACCTTCGGGACCGCCGCGGGAGCGATGTCGCCGAGCCCATGGAGGTGGGCGTAGTCGCTCGAAGTGCGCCGCCCGAGGTCGTAGCCGACCGCGATGCCGGCTCGAAAGTGTCGAGCGTGAATGAGATTGACGCCGATGCCTTCCCCGACTGAGGCAAAGGCGATATCACGATAGCGGATGTTGATTACGGGGCCACCTTCGACCCGATACGCGTGTGAGCCGTCGTATACGGGCTGCAGCGAGGCCGCGACCCCGACTATACGTTGCCACTTCGGAGCCTCCGGTTCGAAGAGATTCTCGAGGATGATTCCGCCGGGGTACTGCCATTCCTGAAGCGGAGAGGGGGTTTGGGCGAGCACGACGTGCGGGGCAATGAGAGACAGCGCAGCGACAATCGAGAGGAGGCCTGCGGCTGATGTGCGCGCGCGCCACTGCCCGGTCACCCTGATTATGGAAGTGCGCCGGAAGCATGCGGCCGATGGACGGCGTGCCGAGGACGGTGGCATGTCTTACGGAGCTGAGATACTGGTCGACGGCGCGCCGGCTAGGCGTCTCGACCATGCGCCGCGTAGCGGCGTAAATGATAGACGCGATGCACGTGATGGGCGCCCATCCATCCGCCGAACGCAGACGTCATCATTGACAGCACCGCACTGCCGAACGCCGCCCACATCAGTGCCCCCAAATAGTGCGCGGCTTGCGTCCGTTCGACCGACGGGAGACCAGCGTCCGGTACCGTCGTGATGGACCCGATGTGCAACACCCCACTGGCTAGTACCAGCCCTGTCGCCGCCATAGACAAGCCCCACACGGTCAATCCACGCACGACACCCATCTCGGTGTCATTGCGTCCGTCGAACCAGCTCGCGAACATACCGCCCGCCCATAGCGCCGCTCCCCACGTCAAGATCATCCAGGCAATGGCGCCGGCCGATACTCCGCGGGCGACCGCTGCCACATCGTGCGGATCGAAGGCCGAATAGCCGATGGCCAGTCCGAACGTGTAGAGCACTAGGGCTGTGCCTGTGGCGACGAACCACCCGGCGAACACCGCACCCCATCGCATCACCGGATGCTCGCGGACGACTGTGTGAGTGAGCTGATCCGCGCTGGTCGTCACCATGTTCTCACCCTCAATGATAATGGTGCTCAGGAGCACCCTCGCAGCAGCCCGACGATGATCAGGATTGGAATCGGAACGCCCAGCAGCCACGCCAATACGTAGCCCATGGCGCCGCGCTGCCTGGCCGGGCCGCCGCCAGCCCTCGGAATGCGTATAAGCCGCGTCATCCGGTGTTCTCCCCATGGTGTCGTCGTTGAGGGCCGGTGGATTCCACGACCGCTCGCGGGTGGCCACCATTCGCAAAGTTCGCGCGCCGCAGGAGGGTCATGCGATCGCGGACGGGTTGATGGAGCAAGTAGCGCACCCGACTCTATGCTGCAACCGCGCCTCGGTCTTCGCCGTCGGCGTCCCATTGGAGAGGATGTCAAGGTTATGCCTTCAGCAACTCGACGCCCGCGAGCCGGGCAGCCGTTCCGTCGAACGTGATCATCGGTGCGTGGCCTGCTGAACCGCACTGCCCCGCGTGCAGGCAATCAGCAAAGTCGGCCGAGTTCTGCCGATAGAGGCTAAGCGCTCGTTCCAATGCGGGCTCATCCTGGAACTCGAGTTCCTGGGTTTCGAGCAGCGCGTTAAACGTACCTAGAACCGCCTGTTCCTGCGGTACCGATGTGCGTGCGCGTTAGGTAACTCCGTTTGGCGAGCCCATCATGCTATCCGAGACGCTTCAATCGGAGCGCCGCCAGTCGTCATCGATCGCGATTCTCCACGCCCAGAACGCGCAGATCGCGCAGAGCCGAGAAGTCACGGTCATGCGTCACTAGCGCGTCGGCGCCGATTGCCAGTGCACTCGCTGCTTGGACCGCATCCGCCAGCTTCAACTTGCAAGCGGCACGAAGCCGAGCCGCACTTTCCGCAATCTCCGCATCCAAGTCCACGACGAACCACGATTTGAGCGTGGCCCGGTACCGTTCGGCGAGGACTTCGTCTCGAGTGCTCAAAGGTCCGGTAAGCACCTCTGCGAGCGTCACACTGCAAGACGCACGAGCCCTTCATCGTGCGCCTCGAATACCGGTCTGAATACCGCGGCGAGCTCGGGATGGCCCTCAAGCAGGTAAATGATCGGGGCGAAGTCAATCAGAAGAAGAGAGCTCTCCGGCAAGCCCTCGAGGCTTACCGGCTCCATTCGCCTCTCAGCCGACGCAGCATCGCCCGGCTGTCGCGGCCGTACAAGCCGCGACCGCTGCCGGCAAGGGGTAGCAGTGAGCGCTGCGCGTGGGCTTCTCCCGATACGGAAACCGGCGCCAGCACCGCAACCGGCCGTCCATGGCGGGTAATGATCGTCTGCCGCCCTTGCTGCGCGGCCGTCAGCAGCTCCGGTAATTGACTACGCGCCTCTTCGGCGCCTTTTCGAATCGGCTTGGCCATGATGTGCTCCTGGGTGCCGTAGCGTACGGACTGTACGGTTTCCTGTCCTGGGAATCGCCCTGCAACGCTATCCGCAGCCTCGTCCCCAGAGCCGGCGCACGCCCTGTGCACGGCGCCACGCAGGCCCGTTGTCCGGATCCCCTGGGATGGGCGCAGCCTGGAGTGGTCGGTCTCGGCGCCGCCACCGGAATACAACTTCCCGGCGGCCGTGTCGCACGGCACCGCTTGGCTGTCTATCGCCGGCAAGTCCCGAGCGCGACGCCGCCCGCGGACCAATCCGCCGAGATGGATTTGTCGTTATATGCAGCATAGGCCGCAGGGGCGGCTCTGCGGGGAGGGATTAAAGATGGATGAGGACAGGGTACTGCGCACCCGGGCTCGCGAGGCGATGAAGGCCGCCAATTTGCCGGACCGCCGTCCAGAGCTCTTATGGGGAGGGCGGGGCAGCGGCGCAACGTGTGCCGTGTGCAGGAAGGCCGTGGGGACGAACGAGGTCGAACTCGAGCTTGAATTCACCTCGGACCAGGCCCCCGGCGCGGACAATTACCACTTTCACGTGCGATGCTTCGCGGCGTGGGAGCTCGAGCTCCGCAATGGGGGCTCGAATGGCCAGTCGTTGCCACAGGTAGGCAACGGAGGCATCATGCCAACCTGTGAGCGTAACACAACGAACCAAGGGGAGCGGGACTGATCCCACCCCCCAAAAACCCTTGGTGACCTGCTCTATGCGGACCATACACCGGCGCGCGTATCCGAAGACGCGTGGGTGGCGCTCGTCCGAGCCATGGCCCTCGGAGATCAGCGCGCGTTGCGCGCCTTGTACGAGAGAACACACCGCCTCGTCTTCACATTCCTGGCGCGACTTCTCAACGACCGCCGGTCCGCCGAGGAGCTGACAGTGGACACCTTTCATTCGGTTTGGTGTCGAGCCGCCAAGTATGACCCGGCCGGCGGACCGGTCCTGGGTTGGATCATGAACCAGGCACGATCCCGGGCGATCGACCGCCTGCGCTACGAGCAACGAAAGAAACGTACCGCGCCTCCTCCCTCGGATGATGCATTTGGGACAGGTAGTGCGGACAGTACTGGCGATGCGATCGAGGCCATCCAGCAGGGACAGGCATTGAGGGAGTGCCTCAGCACCCTAACGGCAGGCGAGCGCGAGGCGATCGAGGCCGCCTTTTTCCTGGAGCTGAGCTATCCCGAGGTCGCTGCGCGGCTGAATCAGCCGCTCGGTACCGTCAAGACGCGCATTCGCTCGGGTTTGGAGAGGCTTCGCCAGGCCTTGGCCCTGCCAGAGAAGAGACAACCATGAGCGCGGACTCGGAGCAACATCGTTGCGGGCAGGCCGAGCTGCTGCCGTTGTATGTGCTGCATGCCTTGCCCTCGAGCGAGACACGGCTCCTGGAGGCGCACCTGACGAGCTGTCCCGAATGTCATCGAGAGCTCCAGTCACTGCGTCCTGTGGTCGATTCTTTGATCTCCTGGCCGACAGATATTCTCCGACCGGCAGACTCGATATGGGGCCGCCTCCAGGAGCGCATCGGTGGAGAGGCCAGCCAGGCATCGGTGACACCCGAGGTCCCCGCGTGGCGGGAACCCGAATGGGAAGACGTAGCGCCCGGCATCGCCTGCAAGCTGCTGGCAACCGATACGGAGCGGGACCGGGTAAGCATGCTGGTGCGGCTCGCGCCGGATACCGCCTATCCGCCTCACCGCCATGCGGGAGTGGAAGAGCTTTTCCTCCTGGATGGCGAGCTCTGGATAGAGGACCGGAAGCTCTATCCTGGGGACTACAACCGAGCAGAGGCCGGCATGACCGACAAGCGCGTGTGGAGCGAAACGGGCTGCACCTGCGTCCTCATCACATCACCCAGCGACCTCATTTGCTGAGCGCCGCAGGTCTACATGCGAGCAAGAAATCTGCTACCGCTTTGCTACCGGACGCGGCCGAACTCAGCCGAACTGGCCGGACCGCACCGCGATAGAAGCTGAAGCAAATCGCACACTTGTGCGCCGGGAGACCGGCACGGAGTAGGCGGTACAAGTCCGCCACGATGAAGGAGTAGCGATCCACGTTGTGAACCGGCGTCGAAGGTTGACCAGCTTTCAGCAGGAACCGTCGCCGAACGGTGACCGGGGGGGCGATGAGCTTTTTGAATCAGATCGCAGGGTTGCGACGCCGTTGCCTGGTCCCGGTTGGATGCCGATCGCTGGTCAATGTTTGACGCCCGTTAACAATGTGAGCCGTTGAGGGGCCCTGCGACAACCTCGGCCGTATGCCGCGGACTATGTCAGGTGTGCAGGCCGCCGGTGCCGAACAGTCCCACGAGACCGATTATTATGAGGTAGATCGCGACGATATAGTTGAGCAGTCGCGGCACGAGGAGGATCAGGATACCGGCGATCAGGGCGACGATGGGCCCGAGCATCAGATGGAGATGAAGATTCATGGATACCCTCTATGAAGTAGATTGGCGGTGAAGACAGCGGGCGACGTTGTAATCGGGAGATAAGCAATTTCTCGTCCCGAAGCAGGCCAAAGCGCCGGGCAGCGGCATCGAGGCGCAGGAGCGTGGGGTTCTGCGCGCGAGGGACGTCGTGGTGTTCAATTCCGGCGAGATCCGCCAAGTCGCCAAGCAGCAGGTGTTGGCGCTCCACCAGGCCGGTTATCGTCCGCCCGTTCCGGCCAGACGGATCCATTTGGCCGGCCGAACCGGCGTGTCGTCGATCAAGATACAGCTCGTCAACATGCTGGAGAGGCATCTCATCAGCGCCTTCCCTCCAACTCGGGGAAGTGTGGCGTGACCATTAAATCGCATGGGAAGCGCTGAACGACCAGCTTTCGCATTACGCAAAAGGAAGCGAGTGAGCCTAGAGTTTTCTCTGGCGTGACGTCGACAGAACCTGCGCAGTCCCAGGTAAGGCCCGTTTGCGCCGAGGCTCGCGTTGCGCCTCGGAAACGATCCATCGACGGAAAGCCGTGAGGTCCGGTTCATCAACGCGCGAGCTCTCACATACGACGTAGTAGGCGAAATCTGTAACTAAAGATAGCTCGAACGGCCGAATCAGACGCCCGGCAGCAAGGTGCTCCAGAGCGAGCGCCTTGCTCCCGAGAGCGACACCTTGCCCACTGACCGCGGCCTGGATGACAAGCGCGCCGTCGGAAAATCGCAGCCCTCTACTGGCGTCGATGCCCGTGACGCCGGCAGCACGCAGCCAGTCGGACCAGCCCGGCCAATGACCCGTTTCTGGAGTCCACTCCGTGTGAATCAGAGGTTGACCTCGAAGATCGCTGGGCTCTTTGAGCTGACGTCGCCCTTTGAGCAGACGCGGGCTGTATATGGGAAAAATCTCGTCGTAGAAGAGGCGCTCTGAAACGAGTCCCGGGTAACTACCCGATCCGTAGCGAATGCCGAGGTCGACCCGCGAACGCTGTAGGTCGACCAATTCCTCCGAGGGGTGCAAAAGGACATCGATTTCGGGATGCTGCTCGCGAAACCGATACAGGCGCGGCACCAGCCATTCGGCTGAGAGTGACGGCACCGCACTCACGGTTAAGACCCGGTGTCCGCTGTGAGCCATCGCCTCAACCGCGGCGGCCAGTAGCTCGAAGCCATTGCGCAACTGCTCAAGTCCGGCCGCCGCCTCCGGCGTAAGGCTGTACCCCCGACTATGCCGCCGTAGCAGTTTACGACCCAGATAACCCTCGAGTGCCTTGACCTGCTGAATCACGGCGGCGGCCGTTACATGAAGCTCTTCGGCCGCCGCACGGAATGTCTCGTGCCGTGCCACGACCTCGAAGGCACGTAGGGAGTTCAGTGGTGGCAGGCGTCGAGGCATCGTGATGTAGAAAGATTTTCTAAGGACAGATCGAAGAAAACATGACTCACGGGTCCGCCAGCCAAAAGTCTACCATGCATCAACCTTTCGAGTCTGGGCCTCGGAGCTGCGAACGAATGAGTGCGTCACCAAAAACTTGCGGCGGCGGTGCGAACAGCGCCCGGGCTCGCGTGTCGCATGATTCGGTTGGTGCGCAAACCGTAGCGCACGAAACATCGTGGCTCGCGGGATGCGTGCTGATCCTTTTAATCCTCCTTCCCATGGCATCGGCTGTCGTTGGCAACTACATGAGTAGCGAGGGCAACCGGCCAAGCGATGATGAACTCACGGAGAACTTTCTCTCCCATGAGGGGCAATTTGACGAAGTCGTAGAAATGCTCACCGCAGATCGCCGGACTCTTCGGCTTGAAAGCGACAAAGTTATCGATTTGAAATCTCTATCCATATTGTTACCCAGCGCTGCACGCATGGACGTCTACAGAGGTCTCCTGCAGCAGATCTCGGTTGCAGACCTGCGTTACTTCCCCGGCACTGGGAAGGTAATCCTGTTACTCAAGCCTGGGGAAGAGGATGCCTGGGGATCCTCAAAATCATATGTATACCTGCCAGACGGTGAACCGCAACCGCTGATCCAGCAGCACGGATATTATTGGCGTGGGCCTGCATTGACGTTCCTAACAGGAGACTGGCGGATAAGGGGAAATTGGTTCGTACATTATAATATGGCGATCTCGCTTCGATTTTCGCCGAATTGATTCTTCGGCCGCGGGCCATTTGCATTTCTCCAGACGCCCGCCGCCTTTACCGATACTCGAATTGCGACTGTCCTTCGGACGGCGGGCGGCGGCAATCGCGTCGCCCTCTCTCGTGTGGGCCTTTTCGCGCACCCGTAATGCGTCCAGTTCCGCCTGGGAGGTGCTCCGATCGACGATTCTGGGTGCCGCAAGTTCGTTTCTCATGTCTTGCACCTTGCGCTCCGGTCATCAATGGGTGGCTGATTGCTAAAGTTGGAGGCAAACCTTGCCGAAGTGCTTCTGCGATTCGAGGTGGGTGAAGGCCGCGACAATTTCCTGCAGTGGAAACTGCCGATCGATGACCGCCTTCAGTCGATTCACCGTAATGGCGCGAATCATGTCCTCTTGATCGGCTCTACTGCCGACAGAGATCCCGCTGCTGCGGATCTGATTGGAAAACAGTGCCGGGACCACCCGCTTTGGCGAATTGCAGCGCGAATATCGACACACCACCTGTGCCAAGGGTGAGTACGGTATCACCGGGCTTCACGCGGCCGCACACCACCAAGCCTCTCCAGGCGGTAACTGCCGCGCAGGGAAGGGTTGCCGCCTCGACGTGCGTATAGCCTGCCGGCGCCTTCGTGAACGCGTGTTCCGGCATGCACACGAATTCGCTGGCATAACCGTCGATGGTATCTCCGGGTATCTCCCGCCTGGTGGCAGAAGTCATTTCGCCTCCCCACCAGTAGGGCCAAAATGTGCTGACGACGTTATCTCCGACCTTGAACTCTTCGGCATTCTCGCCAACCGAGATCACTTCCCCGGCACCATCGGTCATCGGGATGCGACCATCAGTGCACGGAATTTTCCCGAGGATCAGCATATCGTCATGGAAGTTCAGTGAGCTCGCCCGGATCCTGACCAGCAATTGACCTGGTCCCGGTACCGGGCGGTCTTCGTCGACGAACCGAATATTCTGCAGTCCTCCCGGCGCTTTCAGTCTTGCGAGTCTCACGATCTCTCCTCCAGTTCACGGCGACCTCGAGGCGGTCGTGCCTACGAAGATCGGGGTCAGCCAAACCGGCGGCTCATGAGCAGCCGCATCCCTTCGTCTCCGCCTCGCGCCGTCGGGCAGCGGCTCCTTCCGGGTCGGTTAGGATGTCGAGCCACTTCGGGTCGGGCGAGGGCTCGGCGTCGTAGTTGTCGTGCCAGTTCCACCATTTGTAGGGTGGGCTCTGGAGATAACCCTTCGGCGAGTCCTCCCAAGTCTCCTGCCGCCCGAGCGGCGTAACGTCCAGGTAGCTCCAGGTGGTCCCCATCGCCTCATCGCCGCGGTTGTTGATGACGTAGGTACGGAACACCTTGTGGCCGTCGCGGAAGAATACGTTGTGGCCGTGCCATCGATCGACGCCGAAGTCGGCGTCGAAGCTGTCGGTGATGGTGTACCACGGCATCTCCCAGCCCATCCGCGCCTTCACGCGGGCGATGTCCGCCTGCGGCGCCCGAGAGGCGTACGCGGGAGTGGTGTCGCGAGCGTTCAGATGCGCCAGATGGGAAACCTGATCGGCGCCCAGGGAGCATCGGTCGTCAGGTCATCGGACGGATTCGCCGAGGCGCCCGCGGCGAAGCTCGCCGGAAGCTGCATCTGCTCGTGAATGCGCGTGCCTTCGAGGCTGAAGATGCTGCTCTCACCGATGAACTGGTACTGGAAGTCCTCGGCTACGTCGTTGAACCGGTTGTCCGGACCCTCGAGCGGCATCGGGCTGCCGAAAGCACTGCCCGGCAGCAGCTTGAATTCCGCTCCATAGATGCCGACCTCGAGCGAGTTGGCGCTCCAGTCGTACTCGTAGGCCGCGCGCCAGTAGGGCGCCACTCCCTCGATGACGTTCGATGCCGTGCCATCGAGGGGGCCGGCGGCACCGGTCAGCTCGTTGGTCTGACCCTGCTTGGCCGAGCGATAGCCGCCCACCTCAAGTTAGAGCGATTCGTTCCAGAAGGCGTAGGCGCTGATGCCGGCGATGTCCTGCGCGAGCGTGCCGTCGATCTCGGTGGCCGCGAGCGGCGAGACGTTGGCGTTGCTCGCGGCGTAAGGGAAGCCCCAGGCCGGAGTGCTGTTCCACAGGTCCTCAACCGTGGGGTTGTTGTTGAGCGAGATCCCGTAGATCAGGGTTTTCTTGCCCGGCAGGGTGCTCATGTCCGCGAAGCGCAGATCGGTGTTGTCGATGCCGATCGTGCCGCTGTCGTTCGCGTAGGTCAGCTGGGCCATCGCGCCGAAGTGCGGCGCGATCTCCCCGGCGTAGAAGAGACTCAGCTGCTGCGGGAAACCCGCGGTGCCGCTCTGGGTGAGGCCCGGAGCCGCGGGGTTGCTCTGATCCGGAAGGCGCTTCTTGAGCTCGGTGTAGGACGCCTGCATCATGATCGAGAGCGCCGGGGTCTTGGCGAGCTCGAGCATCTCTTGACTTCGGCTGTTGACCGCCTGCACCTGCTGCAGATTCGAGAGCGTGTAGCCGTTGGCCTTGAACATGCGCCCGAAAGGCGTGAGCTCCGGGAACACCGTATGGCAGGCGGCGCAGGCCATACCAGTCTGCCGGGCGAAACTCGGCACCGCTTGCGCGGCCGGCGCCAGCACGATCGCGAGAGCCGCCGCGGCCATCATTCTTGCTTCGAGTCGCATCGACACCCTCCCCGAGTTGTGCAATCCAGGCAACAGAGGTCAGTGTAGTCTGCCAACAGGTCGACGTCATGATGGAGAGCGTACGTACTTGTTCGTATTCGGATGCGGGCTTTGCGGACAGCAATGGCCCCGTAGACTCTGAGTTGCGCCTCAATCGCCGCTTCGCGGGGGAGCTGTACCTGGATGTGTGCCTCATTGAGGCGCTCTGGCACGCGAAAGTCGGCGTAGCTTAGCCGCTCACCTTTTCGAGCTCCTGGTCCATGACCATGCGGACGAGCTGTGCGAGCGAGTCGGCGCCGCTTTTCTCCATGACGCGCGCTCGGTGTATTTCCACGGTCCGCTGGCTCACGCTGAGCTCGTGCGCCATGATCTTGTTGGGTTTACCTTGGATCATGAGCGCGAGCACCTCCCGCTCCCGCGGGGTCAAGGATTCGAGGCGCTCGCGGATGCGTCCGCGCTCAGTGAGCGCCGCGCGGGTCCGCTGGTCCTTGGCAAGCGCCCGCTGGATGCGGTCGATCAGCTCCTGGTCACGGAAGGGCTTCTGTAGGAAATCGAAAGCGCCGTGTTGCATGGCCTCGACCGCCATCGGGATGTCACCGTGGCCGGTGATGAAAATGACCGGGATGGTCGCCCCTCGGCGATTGAGCTCCTGCTGCAGCTCGAGCCCGCTCATCCCCGGCATGCGCACATCGAGCACGAGACAGCCCGGCTGGCTCGGACAGCAGGTCTCGAGGAACTCCGCCGCCGAGCCCATTGTGCGGCTCGCGAGGTCCACGGATTTCAGGAGCAGCCGCAGCGAGTTTCTGATGGCATTGTCGTCGTCGACCACGAACACCGTGGGGGTGGGCTCTTTCATGCGCAGATTCCCTACTTGGGATTCTCGGCGGGAAGGTGGAAATAAAAGCAGGCCCCGGCCGGCACGTTAGGCCGGTAGCCGAGCGTGCCGCCCTGGGCACGGATGACCGTGTTACTGATCGGCAGGCCAAGGCCCGTGCCTTCCTCTTTCGTCGAAAAGAACGGGTCGAACAGCCGCTCGAGTGCTCGGGCGGACACCCCCAGTCCATTGTCGCAGACGGCGACCTCGACCCCCCCATCCTCGACAAGACTCGTGCGGATGCGGACTTCGGGCGCCCCAGTGCTGCGCGCCGCGACCGCCTCGAAACCGTTGCGAGCGAGGTTCAGCAGGACGTGCTGGATCTGCATCGCATCGATCGACACGGAGGGCAGTTGCTCGGCGAAATCGAGCTCGAGGCGCGCCCGATGTGCACGGGCATCGCCTTGCAGAAGATCCGCGATTTCCGTGATGACTGCATTGATGTCGGCCGGGGCGCGCTGCACGGGGCGGTTGCGCGCGAGATTGCGCAGCCGACGGAGAATGTCGCCGGCTCGCATCGCCTGGGCAGAAATCTCCTGGAGCGCCTCGCGCAGGTCCGCAGGGTCCGTATCGGGCCTGCCGAGGAGCCGCTCGCACGCTTGAGCGTAATTGGCGATGGCGGCAAGCGGCTGATTGAGCTCGTGCGCGATGCCGGCCGCCATCTCGCCGACCGTCGCCAGGCGTGAGACGTGCAGCATCTGGCCGTGAAGGGTCTGTCGGCTGTCGTCGGTTGAGGCGGCGGCGCCGTCACGGGCGCCGGGCGGCTCGGGTGGGCGTGGCCCTGACGCAGGGGGGGCGGGTTTCATGACGTCTCCAGACAACATTTGGCGAGTATCCTCGCTTGACCACCGCACGTCGCTACGTATCTTCCGCAGGGAAGATCAGATACCCCGCCACCCGGCCCGGGGTGCGCCACGACTTGTGCGCCGCGGCGAGCGGTCGAGACACAGCTCGCGCATCGCTTCGGCCTCCGGAACGGGACTCATGCCTCGCGACCACGAATCAACAGGACCGGCACCGGGCTGTGCCGCACGACGTATTCGGCATCGCTCCCCACCAGGATGCGTTTGAAGCCTCGGCGGCCATCCGCAGAGCGCCGTAGGGGGTTTTACGCATTCTAGCCGTGGCGCGGCCCTGTTAGCCTTTTTTTAAGACTGTCGGATTCACGAGGAATACGCTGTGTACGCCCGAGTCGGCATGAGAGTTGAAATAGGCCCCTCCACTAGCGCCTCGGCGTCTGCCGGCGCTGCTGCGCCCGTTGCCGCGAACGATTGCCGTCCCGCGGCCGCATAGCCCCACCACCGCGGTGCGCCTCATCCATTCTGCGCACCAGGAGATCGACGTGCAGGAGTCCATGACTACCGAGACAGCCCCCCGGGAACAGACGAGCAAGGCCCCGGAGGAAACCATAGGACTGACCGACACGGAAGCCGCGCAGCGGCTTGCGCGCTACGGGGAGAACACGCTCGCCGAGCATCGCGTTGGCACCCTCGAGCGGCTCGCGCGCTTTTTCTGGGGTCCCATTCCCTGGATGATCGAGGTCGCGGCGCTGCTCTCGGCGGTGCTCGGGCATTGGGATGATCTTGCCGTCATCCTGTTGATGCTCTTCATCAACGCCGGGGTCGGCTTCTGGCAGGAGTTCAAGGCCGACAACGCCATCGCGCTCTTGAAGCAGCGCCTGGCGCTCAGGGCGCGCGTCAAGCGAGATGGGACCTGGAAGGATATCGAGGCGACGCGACTGGTGCCGGGCGACCTCGTCCACATCAAGCTCGGCAACATCGTCCCCGCGGATGTGAAGCTGACCGACGGCGCCTATCTCAGCGTCGACCAGTCGGCGCTGACCGGCGAATCGCTGCCGGTCGACAAGAAGGTCGGCGAGGACGCGTATTCCGGCTCGATCGCCAGGCAGGGCGAGATGGATGGCATCGTCACCGCCACCGGCATGAACACCTACTTCGGTAAGACCGCCCGACTGGTCGAGCAGGCCGGGACGGTCTCGCATTTCCAGCGCGCGGTGCTGCGCATCGGCAACTTTCTCATCCTGACCACCGTCGGGCTCGTAACACTGATCGTGGTGGCAGGCCTCTTCCGCGAAAATCCGCTGCTCGAGATGGTGCAGTTCGCGCTGATACTCGCCGTCGCTTCCATACCGGTGGCCTTGCCAGCGGTGCTGTCGGTGACTATGGCGGTCGGGGCTGAGCGATTGGCGCGCTTCAAGGCGATCGTCTCGCGCCTCGTCTCGATCGAGGAGATGGCCGGGATGGACACGCTGTGCTCGGACAAGACGGGCACGTTGACGAAGAACGAGCTCACCCTGGGCGAACTCGAGCCCGTCGCCGGGGTGGAGCGCGGGGATCTGATTCTGGCTGCGGCGCTCGCCTCGCAGCACGAGGCCCCGGATGCGATCGATGCGGCCGTGCTCGCCGGCGCGGCGCAGCTTGGTGCGCCGGCGCAAGCGACGCTCGGCCGCTGTCGGACAACGGCCTTCCATCCCTTCGATCCAGTCTCCAAGCGCGCCGAGGCAGAGATCGTCCTGGACGGACGGCCGTTGAACGTGACCAAGGGCGCCCCGCAGGTGATCGTCGATCTCTGCGCGCCCGACGACGCGACGCGCGAGGCGCTCGCCGCCTCGATCGAGCGCGCGGGCGAGCGGGGCTTCCGCACGCTCGGCGTGGCGCGTGCCGAGGCCGGCGGCCCATGGCGTTTCCTTGGTCTGGTGCCTCTGTTCGATCCGCCGCGGGACGACAGCGCCGAGACCATCCGCGCGACCCGAGGCATGGGCGTCGACATCAAGATGGTGACGGGCGACCATGAGGCGATTGCCAAGGAAATTGCGGGGCGGCTCGGCCTGGGCCGAAACATCGTGCCGGCAGACACCGTGTTCGGGCACGAGGCGCTCGCAGACAGGCTGTCGCGAATCGAGTCCGCCGACGGCTTTGCTCGTGTCTTCCCGGAGCACAAGTTCGAGATCGTCAAGGCGCTGCAAGGTGCGGGCCGTATCGTCGGGATGACGGGAGACGGTGTCAACGATGCGCCGGCGCTTCGCCAGGCCGATGTCGGCATCGCCGTGTCGGGCGCGACCGACGCCGCGCGGGCCGCGGCGGCGCTGGTATTGACGGCGCCCGGCTTGTCAGTCATCACGACCGCAATCGAGGAGGCGCGCCGCATCTTCGAGCGGATGACCTCCTACGCCATCTATCGCATCGCCGAGACGATGCGGCTCCTCTTGTTCATGACCGCCGCCATCCTGGTGTTCAATTTCTATCCGGTGACGGCGATCATGGTGGTGCTGCTGGCGCTGCTCAACGACATCCCGATCATGATGATCGCCTATGACAACGCGCCATTCGCCCCAAAACCGGTGAGCTGGGACATGCACCGCGTGCTGACGGTGGCACCGGTGCTCGGCATCTACGGTGTGCTCGAAAGCTTCGTGCTCTACTGGCTCGCACGCGACTATTTTGCGCTCCCAGGAGCGATGCTGCAGGCAGTCATCTTCCTGAAACTCCTCGTGTCGGGCCACCTGACGATCTATCTCACCCGCAACAAGGGCTGGGTCTGGCAGCGTCCCTGGCCGAGCTGGAAGCTGGTCGTGCCTTCGGAGTTGACGCAGCTCGCCGGCACCCTGATCGTGGTTTACGGCGTCGCAATGACGCCCATCGGCTGGCGTTACGCTTTGCTCGTGTGGGCCTACGCGCTGGCTTCATTCTTCGTCGCCAACGCGGTCAAGGTCTGGACCTACGATCTGCTCGAGCATCGCGCCGGGCCTCAGGCCCGGCATCTCTCGCGCGTGGAAAAGCGGCTGATCGCACATGCCAGCCACTGAGCCCAGGCATGGTCGCGGGGGGCGCGGGCCTTGGGACGGTGGACCCGGGCCAAGCCGGGCCTGGTCACCAGTGCCGGACTCGCCCGGTATCGAGACGCACGAAGTCGGATGCGGGATAGTAGCCCACCCCGTTGGAGCTCCGCCAGTAGGCGACTCACGACGATCCGGACGGAGCCGATCAGGGAGGCAAGCTCGGTCTGCGGCAAGTCGCCGATCAGATTGACCTTTGGCGCCTTGGCGTCCGTGCTCTCGTCAAAGTGGCGCAGCAACAGCTGCGCCATGCGCGTCATGGTGTCGTGCAGCGCCAGATCGACCGCGAGATCGGTGAGCGCGCGCAGTTGCCGAGCGAGGTAGCGATGCACGGCGACCCGCAGCGGGGGAGGGTGCTCGATCCATCCCTGAAAGACAGGCAGCGAGACGCAGAGAGTCTGCACTTCATCCAAGGTCCACGCCGAGACGGCGTGCGGCTCGCCATCCAGGAGGCTTAGGAGATCGAAGCCGTCGCCCGGCCCGAGGAGCCAGAGTGTGAGCTCGCGGGGGCCGCGCGCCCGACCGATGGGAGTGGAGCTCGACCTCTATGCCCGGCGCAAGGACGGCTCGGAGTTTCCCGTCGAGATCAGCTTGAGTCCGATCCAGGATCGCGAGCGGGTGCTCGTGGCGGCGGCGATCCGCGAGGTGACCGAGCGCAAGCGCATCCAGAACGAGTTGGTTGCCGCCCGGCAGGCGGCCGAGCGCGAACGTCAGGTGGCGGACGCGGCGCGCGATGTGGCAGACCGGGCCAATCAGGCCAAGAGCCGGTTCCTCGCGACCGCGAGCCACGCCAGCCGTCCTTCACGTTGCCGCTGATGTCGGCGAGGTCCATCAGCAGTGCGTAATGCCAATACTCGAGCCGCCTTGTCCCTGTAGCCGACTTCGGCGCCCAGGATGCTCTGGATGCAGTGACTTCTATGCGCCATCCTGCATTCGCTTGAGATCACGCCACTCCCAGTTGCGGATTTCCGGCAGGTCTTGACCGTTCTTGCAAATGTACTCCCTGTGCCCGATCAGCTTGTCCTGCAGCTGCTGCTTCAGGTAAGTGCCCCGGTCGCCGATTTGCGGCAGACGGTCGATGACGTCCATCACGAGGTGGAAGCGATCCAGCTCGTTCAATACCGCCATATCGAAGGGGGTAGTTATCGTGCCTTCTTCCTTGTAGCCGCGGACGTGAATGTTGTGGTGGTTGGTACGGCGATAGGTCAACCGATGGATCAACCACGGATAGCCGTGAAAGGCGAAGATGACCGGCTTGTCTTTGGTGAAGAGTCCATCGAAGTCGACGTCACTCAGCCCGTGCGGATGCTCGCTTTGCGGCTGCAGCTTCATGAGGTCGACGATGTTGATGACCCGGATTCGAAGATCGGGCAAGTGCTCGCGCAGGAGGGTGACGGCGGCAAGCGTCTCGAGCGTCGGCACATCGCCACAGCAGGCCATGACCACGTCGGGTGCAACGCCCTGATCGTTACTCGCCCACGGCCAAATGCCGATACCCTCGGTGCAGTGCTCGATGGCCGCGTCCATCGTCAGCCACTGGGGCGCCGGGTGCTTGCCCGCAACCACGACGTTCACGTAATGGCGGCTGCGCAGGCAGTGGTCGAAGACCGACAGCAGGCAGTTGGCATCCGGCGGCAGATAGACCCGCACGATCTCAGCCTTTTTGTTCACCACATGATCGAGAAAGCCGGGATCCTGGTGCGTGAAACCGTTGTGATCCTGCCGCCACACATGAGAGGCCAGCAGGTAATTCAGCGAGGCGATCTTCCGTCGCCACGGCAGGCGCGCCGTGACCTTCAGCCACTTGGCATGCTGGTTGAACATCGAATCGACGATGTGGATGAACGCCTCATAACAGTTAAAGAGGCCATGGCGGCCGGTGAGCAGGTAACCCTCGAGCCAGCCCTCGCACTGGTGCTCGCTCAGCATTTCCATCACGCGCCCTGTGGGCGCGAGAAATTCATCGTTCGGCACGGTCGCCGCGTTCCACTGGCGCTGGGTCACCTCGAAGACGGATTCCAGACCGTTGGAGAGTGTCTCGTCGGGCCCAAAGATACGGAAGTGCCGCTGCCCCGCGTTGAGCCTCACCACATCTCGCAGGAAACGCCCGAGCACGTGAGTGTCGCCGATGCCGGGCGCTCCCGGCGCGGGGACAGCGACGCCATACTCGCGGAAATCCGGCATGCACAGATCGCGCAGCAGACCGCCGCCGTTGGCGTGGGGATTCGCCCCCATCCGGCGCTCGCCCTTCGGGGCAAGGTCCGCGAGCTCAGGTCTCAGGCGTCCCTGCGCATCGAAGAGTTCCTCGGGCCGGTAGCTGCGCAGCCACTCTTCGAGCAACTTCAGATGCTCCGGGTGCGTGGCCGGGTCGGACAGCGGCACCTGGTGTGCGCGAAACGTGCCCTCGATCGGCTTACCATCGATGACTTTCGGTGCTGTCCACCCCTTGGGCGAGTTGAGCACGATCATCGGCCAGCGCGGGCGCTCGGGCTTGCCGAGCACACGGGCGTCGTGCTGAATCCGTTTGATGTCCTGCACCACGGCATCGAGCGTGCCCGCCATGGACTGATGCATCAGCTCGGGCTCGTGGCCTTCGACGAAGTAGGGTGTCCAGCCGTAACCGCGCAGCAATTGCTCCAGCTCCTCGCGCGTGATGCGGGCGAGAACGGTCGGATTGGCGATCTTGTAGCCGTTCAGATGCAGGATGGGCAGTACCGCGCCATCCGTGACGGGATTCAAAAACTTGTTCGAATGCCAGGCGGTTGCGAGCGGCCCGGTTTCCGCTTCCCCGTCGCCCACGACGCAGGCAACCATGAGGTCGGGATTATCGAGCACGGCGCCGAATGAATGACTCAACGAGTAACCGAGCTCGCCCCCCTCGTGAATGGAACCCGGGCACTCCGGGGAGACGTGGCTCGGGATGCCCCCGGGAAAGGAGAACTGAGTGAACAAGCGCCTGAGGCCGGCCTCGTCCCGGCTGATGTTGGGATAGATCTCGCTGTAGGTGCCCTCGAGGTACGTATTGCCCACGAGCGCGGGGCCGCCGTGACCTGGCCCGGAGACGTAGATCATGTTGAGGTCGTACTGCTTGATGATGCGATTGAGGTGCACGTAGATGAAATTCTGCCCGGGCGTCGTGCCCCAGTGTCCGAGCAGCATGTGCTTGACATCGGCAAGCGTCAGCGGCCGCTTCAGCAACGGATTGTCGTAGAGATAGATCTGCCCGACTGCCAAATAATTGGCCGCGCGCCAGTAAGCGTCCATCTTCTGAAGCAGATCCGAGGACAATACATTGTGTGACATGAGACATTTCTCCAGGGCGTCGGACTTGGTTCCGCGCGCAAGACGCTCTTTCACCTGCTTTCTCGTTCCGCTGACGTCGGGCCACGCGACCGCTCGATATCGAGCTCCGCGTCGAGCCAGTCTTCGAGCTCGTGGCCCGGGTCGAAGCCGCGCTCTTCGGCGCGATAGTACGCCGCCTCTGCGATCAGCGCGTGGCGCTGAGCGGGGTCGTATGCAGTGGCATCGGGCGCCAAAGCCGCTTTGGGCTCTTCAACGCCGTTCGGGCGTGCTCCGAAGGTTTTCCTCGGGAGGGCGAGCTTGCCTCGCGCCTGTTGGTCGTGCTGCTTGTCAAATACAGGTGCGCTCATAGGCAGTTTCCTCCGGGGTCTTATGCGATTGATCGTCACAGAAATCTGCCATGAGAGCTTCCGCGAGTTCGATCACGGTCTCAATTCGCAATTCTACTTATGCCGCCCGCTGCCCCCCGCTGCTTAAGCTCGCCCCGTTCGAGCGGGAATCCGTATGCAGTCAGACAGCGCTCTGGCGCGTGAGCTGCGCCATTACTATCTCTTTTCGGTCTTGAGTGACGCTCAGCGCGAGCGGCTACTGGCATGCGCCGAGACGCACCGATTCGCTTCGGGCGAACATCTCTTCAGTCACAGGGATGTGGCGGCGCACTTCGTCTGCGGGCCGCCTCAAGTCACCGCGCTGCAGCAGGAACTCGATCCGCTCCGACTCTGCCCGGATATCGACCAACGATGTCAATGATCGAGCCCTCGATGTGCGGAGCGCCACCTTGCCCAAAACGAGGTAAGCCTCATCGCGAGCCCGTCGTGTCGGCCAGCCTTTCGGACATGTCCGCCGACCCGAATCACATGGATTGGCTTCGCCGACTCGCGCGGCCCGCCGACAGAACCGCGGACATAGAACGCGCCAGTTCGCCCTCTGCGATCCTCTTCGGTCGTCACGCGCCCTCCCTGGCGTCGAAGGTTATCGCGATCTTCGGGCCGGGCACACTCCGGATATCCTGGATGGAGACCCGTGATCTGCACATACCAGAGCCGGCTTCCGTCCGGATCTCCCTCAAGCGGTGGGAAGATGGGAGGCTGATCGGCAGCCACACGGTAACCGAATTCCTCGGAGTAGCCGCCTGCGAGATATGAATTGTGATCCGCCTCGACGGGGGGCCCCGGGATTCCGGGCCGGTCGGCCCACTCGGGGAAATAGCGATGATCCTCGTTCAGAAGCTGCGCCAACTCTCGCATGTGCGCTCTCCCCTAGACTTCACGGTCATCACGGGCGGCGGCTTGGCAGGGTTGCTCGACAGGCTCTGCCTGCCGGGAGACTTCATCGCCGACAGAAAGCTCACGCAGGCGCTTCATCGGTCGCATCTGCGGGATTCGGTGCAGGCGAGCCACCGAGCGCTCGACGATCTGACCGCCGGCATCAACGATCAGGCGCAGCCGAGTGTTCCCATGATAGAAGGTCACTCGATAACGGCCTGCATCTTTGTCAATCCCTCGCTCGCAGACCGCCGTGAGCTGGCGGGCACGGAGTGCCTCGAGCACCCCCGGGCAATCGAGATCGAGATCGGCGGCGATCACTGCCGCGTCGAGGTCGATGTTTCCGTCCGCCAGGGTGATTGTGCTCACCGGAGCTCCCGTCTCGATGTAGGCGCCGCTCGTCCGATCGTCTCTCGCTTTCCAGACTGCAATGCTGCATGGGCGTTCATGGCTGAAATCTCACCATTGGGCGTCTCGGTTGACTGTCACTCTGTTGACACCGAGAAGTTTTCACCCATTTTAGAGGCGCGTACATACGCACATGCCGCAGCAGCCGGCGAGGGCAACGATCGAGATGGCCTTCACGCGTTGCGGCTCAGGGCCGCAACCGCTCGTCCATCAGCGCGAGCAGTTGATCGGCCTGCAGCGGTTTGCTCACGCTCCGCCAACGCTCATCGTGCGCAGGATATATGTCTGAGAGCCGACGCGTCACAGGTGGGCGCCGCCTCGATCGTCGTCGAGCCTCGTTCCTGCGTCGTTTTGCTATCGGACGCTCTGAGCGTGAGTCAGCCACGCAGAAGCTGACGCAGCATGTAAGGTAGGATGCCACCGCCGCGATGAGCCATGCTCCGTTGATGCCGTTCTCGAGATTCGGCTTCTCCGGCCGCGTGACTACCGCGAAGAAGAAGCTGTACATCACGACTACCCCGAGCGCGATGCCGATCTCCCACAGGATCATCGCGGCTCCGGCGAATCCGCCTGTCACGGCCAGGTTTGTCCCGAGCACGCACGTACCGGCCACGACCGTGAAGAAGCCCGGCGCCCGTGCATGCTCGGTCATGCCGGCTGCCACGCGCCGTGGGAAACGAACGAGGCGCAGTACGAGCAGCGCCGCCAGCGCCGCGTACGCCGCCACGTTAAACGCCAGCAGCGTACGCGCGGGCGTCTCGTAGCCGTGCAGGTGGAAGGCGATCGAGAGTGCGCCGGTCGCCATCACCAATGCGAAGTAACCCGGATACAGGTTCTCCGCGATGGCAAATATGCGAGCGCCGGGTTTTGCGCCACGCGCCTTCATGAATCGCTCCCATGACGCCGGCGCTCGCCGAGCGGGAGCGATTCTACCGCCTTGACTCACATGCCGGGCTGAATGATCGGCAGCGTTATGAGCTGCGGTCCCCGACTTGCGCGCGGCACCCGGCTGGCGAAGCGCTTGGGCTTCAGCACCAGCACATCGCAGTGTAGATCGTCGAACACGCGCTCGGCGGTGTTTCCGAGGACCAGGCGCTTCAATCCCGAGCGCGAGATAGCACCCATCACGACGATGCCGCAATCGATCTCCCCTGCCGCACATTCGATTGCATCGATTGGATGTTGCGGCACGAGATGGCGCCGCGAGTCCGGGATGGAGGCGCCGTTCAACGCTCGCGCGAGCGCCTTCCGAGCTCGGGCTTCCGAAGCAGCTGCGATCGCCTCTGTGGTCTCTCCGAGCGGTAGGCCGGATTCCATGGCGGCGACGGGCACCGGATCGTAGGCGAAGACAGTATGCAGCGAGCCCCGCAGCGCTTCCGCGATCTGTGTGGCGCAACCCAGGATCTCGCGGTCGAGCTTCAGGGGCTTGGAGTAGGCGTGGCTCGGATCGACCGCCGCGAGGATGGCGGGATGATCGTATGCGTGCCGCGTCTTAACGAGCAGCACGGGTACGGGCGCAAGGCGCAACAGCTCAAAGTCCGTGAAGCGCAGCAGCCAGGGGAGATGATGCGAAGTCGCATGGCGCTCGGCGACGATGAGATTGGCGCCGAAGCGGCGCGCAGCCCGGATCACCGCCTCGTGCGGCGGGAAGTCCCACTCGACCGCCGCCTCGGTCCGAATGCCCGCCTTCTCGACCCGTCTCGCCAACGTCTCGAGGCGCTTTGCCGCGCGGGCGTGCTCGGATCGCTCGAGATTCACCAGGCTCACGCCGACGGCCTCGGCCGCATCGATGTAGAGCGGATCGGATAGCGCGTGAAAGAGTTGCACCCTTGCTCCGAGCGCGCGTGCGAGCTGCGCCGCCTTCCGGACTTCAGGGAGCGATCGCCTCCACGGATCTTTGATCGCGACGAGAATGCGGCGAATGGGGGACATGACGAATTCCTCGGAGAATGAGTCTCGCCCGCCATGCTCATCCCGCGCGGCGCAGCGCGCCATTCGTACCTACACGCATTCGCGGCCTTACAGATGGAACGTATGAGACAGCCCACGGTCCGTACTTGTGCGTACTGCGCCCGGACCACTTCCGTGCGATCCTGCGTTGGCCGGGTGATATCCGCCCGGCGCGCGTTTCAGATAACTGGTGTGGGAGGACGAGCATGACAAACGAGACGGAACGAAGAGTTGCGGAACGCGCCGCGTATGCCATGCGCACCGCGGCGATCGGCCTGGCGTTGGAGCGGGCGGCAGAGGAAGCTGACCCCACTATTGCCTATGGCTGTGTGGACTGGTTCCGCTATGGCGCCCCGGCACCATCGCAAGAGGCCGACGAACGCACCCTGCCCGAGGTTACGCGGGATGAGAATCGCCTGGGCCGCGCTCCTGGTCATGGAGCGTCGCTATGCCCTCAACCTGGCCGAGCCATAGATCAGATTCAGGACTTCGGTGCGGGTTGCCTGATTGCGCACGAACGTGCCGCGTATCGCGCTGGTCACCATGGAGCTGCCCGGCTTGCGGATGCCGCGGACGGTCATGCAGGTATGTGATGCCTCGAGGACACAAATGGCCCCGAGCGGACGCAATCCCTCCATGATGGCATCCGCGATCTGATCCGTCAGGCGTTCCTGCACCTGCGGCCGCAGCGCGAACGCCTCCACGACGCGCGCGAGTTTGCTGAGTCCGACCACCCGGTCGCGGGGCAGATAGGCTACGTGAGCCCGCCCCACGAAGGGCAGGAAGTGGTGTTCGCAGATCGAGTGAAACGGGATGTTGCGAAGCAGTACCATCTGGTTGTATTTCACGTGGAAGACAGTCTCGAGGTAGACACGCGGATCGAGGTGCAGGCCTGCGGTGAGCTCTGCGTAGGCGCGCGCAATCCGTGATGGTGTGTTGCGTAGTCCTTCCCGATCTGGGTTCTCGCCGATGGCGATGATGATCTCGCGAACTGCGCGGGCGATCCTCGGTTGGTCCACCTCGCTGGCGGCCTCGGGTCGGCGAAGGCGGTGAGTCTTTCGCAGCAAGAGGAGGGAAGCCGCTCGCTCGTCCTCTCGTGCGGGGGCATTTGAACGGGAGGTATGGCGCGAACGCGAGCGCCGCGCGACCGAGATTCTCTTTCGGGCCATCAGGGCTTTCCTCGAAGTTTCATTGGCATAGGCTGTGCGTGCCTGCATGTCGCGGACCCGATACGATTATGATAATTGTCGGTTCTGGCGCCGCGGCGCACGCGGTAGCGGCCCGCATCATTGCCCAACCCCCGCTCCCAGCGGGATGCGAGCTGGCCGCTTCGCATGGCTTCGAGCACACCAGCCGGGTCGAGCTCGAGGTCCGAAGCGATGAGAGCCGCATCGATGCGCGCGTCGCCATTCGCTATGTTGATTTCGCTCATCACCCCTCACCTCCTCATCCGGGACCGGCGATCGCGGGTAGGTTTCTCGCCGCTGCGTACTGCGCCGACAGGCCGTTCGTGGCGATCGATCGACTCCCGGCGGCGATAAGCCGCGGAATCTCCTCGGATACAACGTCGCGGCGGCCGCGTGCTACGAGCCGCCGTGGCCGCTCGATTAGAGCAAGAATTGCGCGCGGGGCAAAATCGCACCACTCGAGGCCCACGCCCTGCTCGTCCTTACGCACGACGTAGGCTGCAACGCGGTTGAAATCGTTCCGGCAGTGAAGATGCCCGTCGATCTCCACCCAGACTCGGCTCAGCATCGCGGGACCGGATCGTGTTTCGACATACGCGCCGCTCGCGCTCGCATTCTTGAGGCGCGCAAACGTCAGCAGTTGCGGTCGGCCGTCCAAGCGAACGGATACGTCGAGAGAGTGGCGTGTGCCCCATCGGTGCTCCATCGCTGGTCTCCTATGTCTTTACGCCTCTATCGTGCCACCCCTGCCGGCGAAGCAAAATACGCGTTTGTGCCTACTCGGAAAGCGCGTATGACGGGATCCGCAGATGGACGACAAGAAGCAATTTTCCATCTGGTATTCATCGTGGTGGCGGTGAGCGTTCTCGGGCTCGAGAGCAACGCGCTCGCGCCCCCGACCCAAACTCTCTCGTACAGCGATTCCAAGGCGTTGCTGAAGGGGGTGAGATCAACGATGTGGAGATCGGCGCGGAGCGGATCTCGGGCACCGCCGATCTGCGAGGGCTGCTACCCTGCTGCCGGCGACGACCTGGCAGGTGCTGCCGAAGGGCGACCTCGAGCATCAGGCGTTCGTGACCGCCCGGGTTCCGGGTCCCCACCCGTTGGCGGCCTTGCAGGCGGCCAAGGTGCGCTTCTCCACGCGTCGTCATCGACCACGAACACGACGGGGTGCGATTTCTCGGCGCTCATCGAAAGATCTCCCTCATCCGGCCTTGACATCGCGCTTCGGCGGCAGGAGTGTTGCGATCAACGCGAGGAGCTCGTCGGCCCGGATGGGCTTGCTCGCGACTCGCAGGTGATCGTCGAGCTTGATGTCGCGGAGCGTCGATGAGGTATCACCGCTCACGAGCACGGCGCCCAGGGTCTGTCCCGTGAGCGCGCGCACCTGCGCGATCACATCCATACCGGTCTCGCCTTTCTGCAGATGATAGTCGGCGACCACCACGTCGATAGGCGGACCCCGGCGTGCTTCCTGTACCGCCTCACTGAGGGAGGCGGCGCGGGCAACCACAAATCCTTCGACTTCCAGCAGCATCGCCGTCGCATTGCGCACTCCGGCATCATCGTCGACGAGGAGGATGCGCGCTGTGGAAGGCGGCTCCCGCGCGAAGCCAGGGGACTCGCAACCCAGCACGGCGCTGGCCGCCCTGGCGACCGCCGCCGGCAACTCCAGCGCGAAAGTCGAGCCGCGGCCGACTTCCGAGCGCACCTCGAGCTTGAGGCCCAGGAGGCGCACGAGGCGCTGGACGATGCTCAAGCCCAGCCCATAGCCTTGACGCGAGGTGTTGCTGGCAACCCCTATCTGATAGAACTCTTCATAGATTTGCGGCAACTGATCGGCGGGGATGCCCACGCCGGTGTCAGCCACCTCAAGGCGCACGCCTCGCGCGGTCGGTGCGGAGCGCAGGTCCACCCATCCTTGATGCGTATACTTGATGGCGTTGGAAACAAGGTTGCGCAGGATCTGTCCGACGAGCGAGGGGTCGGAATGCGCAGCGGGCGCTGCCGCCTCGATGCGCAGCTCGAGGCCCTTGCTCGCCGCGAGGCTCGCAAACTCGGTGCGCATCTCCTCGAAGAGCGCCGCGACGGCGAAGTCGGACGGGTCCGGGCGGATCGCGCCGGATTCCAACTTGCTGATGTCGAGCAGCGCATTCGTGAGGCGCGACATCGCCTCGATCGCCTGACCCTGCTGAGCGACCGCCTCGATGGCAACGGGGCTGCGACTGGTACGCCGGAGCGTGCCGTTAAGGAGCGAGAGCATCTGTAGCGGTTGGCGAAGGTCGTGGCTAGCCGTCGCGAGAAAGCGGCTCTTGGCGAGATTGGCGCGGTCTGCGGCCTCGCGGGCCTGCTTGAGCTCGCTTTGAATCCGCTTGCGGTCGGTTACATCACGGATTGCGGCCGCAACGAGCAACCGCTCGCCATCCCGGATCGGGCTCAGGCTGATCTCGACTGGAATCTCCCGGCCATCCTTGTGCAGTAGACGAAGATCCAGGTCGATCCCCATGGGGCGGGGGTGTGCGTTACGGTTGTACGCGCGGCGATGGGCGAGATGCAGCTCCCGGAATCGCTGGGGCATCAGAGTCTCGATGCGCTGCTCGAGGATCTCCTCCGGCAGGTAACCCGCGAGGGTCGTGATCTGGCGGCTGGCAAAGAGGATCACCCCCGCCGTATCGACGATCACGATCGCATCGGGCGCGGATTCCAGGACTTTGCCAAGCAGTTCGGGCGAAAGCATGCGTAGCGGTGAACGCGGCGGTGTACCCCATCATACCGATAATCCCGCTCCGGAACCGGACGGCAGGACGAGCATCACCCGCTCGCAGGCTCGGCCGGCAGCCGGATGTAGAAGCAGGCGCCCCGGGGCAGATTCGCCCTGTGGCCGAGGCTGCCATCGTGGGCCGTCCGGCCTCATTCGGCGCGTCATTCAGGATGAAGAGCACGTTCATGTCCGCTCCGTGCGGGTACTTCCTTCGACTCCGATTGCCGTAGCCGAGTCTGGGGTTGTTCCGGCGTACATTGAAATACGTACTTGACGCAGTCATGATTGGGTGAATGCGCGTCCGGTAGCGACTACACTGCGAGCGGCCAACTCACAACCTCGGAGAATCAGGAGCATCAACATGAGCGAATCTGTCTATCCTGCTTCCTCGCCCGAGATCGCCGAGCGCCGCCGTGCCTTGGCTCCGGATACGGAAAAGGCGTTTCAGGCGTTCAGCCGCCAGGTTTTCGCCGACGGTGCGCTGCCTGGCAAGACCAAGCAACTCATCGCCGTCGCGGTTGCACATGTGACGCAGTGTCCCTACTGCATTCGCGGGCACACCAAGGCCGCGGTTCGGCACGGTGTGACGCCGCAAGAGCTGATGGAGGCGATCTGGGTTGCCGCCGAGATGCGGGCGGGCGGCGCGTTCGCGCACTCAACGGTGTCCCTCGCCGCACTGGCGGAGGTGGAGCACGTCCACGGGTGAGCCGCTTGGCTCAGCCGTGTTGAAAGCCCGTCGGCATCACAGAGTGCGCTGCAGCGCTCCACCGCCTCGATTCATTGCCGGAAAGCGGGGATGGAATTGACGATGATCAAGGCGTCCGCCACGCCCCCCGCAGCAAGCTGCTTGCCTGGAGAGTCATGGTGAACCTGGAAACGAGCGCGGATCCGATCGGATTGCTTCTGGAGGAGCACCTGGCCTTCGGCGATCTCTTTGCGCGTCACCAGGAAGCCCTGCTCGACCGCCGCTTCGAACATGCCGCAAGCCTTCTCGAGGCATATACGGAGCGCTTACGGGCACACATCGCGTACGAGGAGCGGCATATGCTGCCGCAATGCGCAAGCCGCGGCGCGACACGATGGCCACCGAAGGACTACCTTGCCGAGCACCGCCGGATCGAGCAATTGCTCGCGAAGGCGAGCGACCGCCTGCGGCACGGGGCGCAGCGCGGGATCACGACTGCCGTTTTGATAACGATCCTCGATGAGGAGAGGACGCTCAAGCGGCTCGTGGAGCACCATCACGAGCGGGAGGAGGCTGCGCTCTTTCAGGAGGTATATCGGGCTGGACCTGAGCCGCTCGACCGCATAGCGGCCGGCCGACCACCTTGATCGCTGTATGCAGGCAGACGCTTCCCTCGCGCGCGAGCTGCGCCATCACTACCTCTTCACCGCCCTGACTGACGCGCAGCGTGAGCGGCTGCTGGCCACGGCCGAATCGCGACGGCTCTCGGCGGGCGAACATCTCCTTCGCCGTGGTGATGTGGCGAGGCATTTCTTTCTCCTACGTCGCGGCCTGGTGAAGCTGTACCGGCTCTCGCCGGAAGGAGGCGAGAAGGTCATGCGGCTCATCCGCCCTTCGCAGACCTTCGCGGAAAGCATCCTGTTCATGGATGCGCCGAATTACCCGGTGGACGGGGAGGCCGTGGAAGAGGGTGAGCTCGTGGCGTTCGATCGCGAAACCTTCCTCGGCATCCTCGAGGAGTCGTTCGCCACCTGCCGAGCCGTCATGGCGCAGATGACCCGCCGCATCCAGGCGCACTGGGACGAGATCGAGACTCTCGCTCTGCAGAACAGCCGCTATCGCGTGGTGCACTACCTTCTCGGGCTGCTGCCTGCCGCCGCCCAAGGGCGCATCGCGCTGACACTGCCCGCGCGCAAAGCCGTAATCGCTGCCCACGTCGCCGTGACGCCGGAGACCTTTTCGCGGACCCTGCGCGCGCTGAACGACGAGCGGCTGATCGAGGTGGCGGGTGATGAGGTCACGATACTCGACGTTGAGGCGCTGCGCCGACATATGCACTGAGCTGGGCGAGGCAACCGCCGGCTTGATGCACGTCAAGGCATCGACGGACAGTTGAGCGGACGCTCGCCGCGTGGCCACTATCAGTAATCGCCTGTCGCGCTGGACTCCGCTCTTCTTCGTCCTTGCGCTGGTCAACTTTCTGGCGGCGCAGGGACTCATCCTCGCTGGGATCACCTGGCCGTTGCAGGCGATCTCTGCTCCCATCACGCTCGTCGCCGTGCATCTTCTCACCATCGGGTGGCTGTTGCTGCTCATGCTGGGGGCACCGCAGTGCTCGTGGGTGTGCTGATCGCGAGTTGGAACGTCACCGTCCCGCTCGTTTGCGCACGTCCGCTATCGCTTCCCGGGCGGATGGTCCTTACTCCCTGGCGTGCCGGGCGTCAATATCGAGCTCGTCTGGGAGCCGCGGTGGTCACCCAAGAAAATGAGCCCTGTGGCCAAAGCTCATTTCGGTGTGACTGATTAGTTAGCTGGATCGGGCTGCGGCTGCGGCTGCGATGCGGCCGATCTCCACCTGCCAGACCTGGGGGCCTTGCTGCAGGTAGTTCCAGGAGAATTGTCCACTGTGGTCCGCCTGGAACTGGTAGTAGAGCGGCTTGGGATCGTGGTCGTTCACCAGCACGAAGCTCTCACCGGGCTTGAGCTTCTCGTAGGTGTCGAAGGTCTGGCGGTGTCGCTCCATCGGAATGAGTCGGCGGACATCGAGAAGTTTGGGTTGGGACACGGATATCTCCTCTTGGGTGCGGTGTTTGGCTCGGGTGAGCCGGTGCAAAACTCCGTTGAAGCGCTCGGCCTCGCGTGGACTCGTATGGCGAAGAGCGGACCATGTGGAAGCCGCGAGCGTGCAGGCGGTGTGCAACTGCGACTCGCCGGCTTCACCGAGGACGATCAGCGCCCGGACGAGCAGTCTGCTGGCGGCCGCCAACGCCTCATCGTGCTCAGTCTCGGTCATCACAGACCTCGATGATTCCTTCGCGGACGCGGACGGGAAAACTGTGGACACCGTCATAGGCCGGTGCCTTCAGCGCTTCGCCCGTCCGGATGGAGAACTCCGCCAGGTGCCAGGGACAGACGGCCCTGTCGCCCGTGACCCAGCCGGAAGAGAGATCTCTGCCCATGTGCGTGCACACGTCCTCGATGGCAAAGTACTCGCCATCCAGGTTGAACACCGCAACGGCGGAGCCGTTGACCGAGATGGCCTTGCATTTCCGGTCGGTGATCTCGCCGACGCCGGCGGCTTCAAACCACTGTGGCATGTCTCGACTGCATCCCTCAAAGCTTTGTGCAGGACCGGCGAGAGTGTAGGAGCGACGGCGGACGGTCGCCTTGATATGCATCAAGGCTCGCAGTCCGACGAGCTTGCCGAGAGTCGCCGTCAGCCGGACCCGATGGAGCCGTGCGTCGGATTGTCACTGACCCCTGCGCGGGCGCAGCGCAAGGGGCGCGTAGTGAACGACGAAGAGGCCGAACGCGCCGACCCAGAGAGCGCCCGAGCCGAGCAGCAGGCCGCGGGCGCCGCCGTCGAGCGCGGCGGCGATTCGAGCGACAGCCGCCAGGATCACGAGCGCGTAGATCACGCTCGTCGTGACGTCAGCCGTCAGCTCACGCCCGGTGTGCCCGCGCGTTACGCGCGTCATCACCGCGAGGATCATGGTCCCGATGGCTCCGGCCGTGAGCGCGTGAATGGCGGCGCTCAGGGGAAACGCGGTATCGAGGGTGGCAACTCCCAGGGCACCGACTCCGAGCACCAGCCAACCATACCCGATGTGCAGGATGAGGAGCAGCGGCTCGGAGCGCGTTGTCGCACCTCGCCACCGCAGAAGGCGCCACAGATTGAGTGCGGCGCCCGCGAGGAGTGCGCAGCCAGTGACGGATTCGGTTGGCAGAAACACCCAGATCATGAGCGTCGCGTGCAGCACCCCGAGAGAGCTCCGATCGATCAGCCCTGCCGGAGAAGGCAACGCATCTTTGCGGCGGTTGACCAGCCAGTTGCGTGTAAAGGTGGGGACGATGCGACCGCCGATCACCGAGATCAGGATCAGGATCGCGGCCAGTGCCAGCCGCCATCCGTAGCCGCTCACCGTCCCGAAACCCGCGAGGCCGAGATCCATGAGGAAGTTCGCCGCGCCGAGCGCCACTACCGGAGCGATGATGGCGTAATTCCGCCGATTCCGCGCGGCAATGATCTCCCGGGCAACGACGGCGGCAAGCGCCAGCGGAAAGACCATGTCGAGAGCGATTGCCAGCCACGGAGTAATCCATTCGCAGACCAAGGCATCGATACGCGCGAGCAGCCATAGAATCACCAATGACCCGAGCAATGCGCTGCTGACCGGACGCCGCCCCGTCCAGTTGGGGACCGCCGTCAGCAGAAACCCCGCCACGGCGGCAAGCACGAACCCGAAGAGCATCTCGTGGATGTGCCAGCTGAGCGGATCGAACCGCGTAGGTAGCCGCAGTCCCACAGTCAGCGTCGCGATCCAGAGCGCGATCGCGATCGCGCTCCAAAGGGCCGCGGCGAGGAAGAACGGCCGGAAGCCGTACGAGAGAAGCGTTCGCAGACTGTCCGCCGGCCCGCGCAGGTCATTGCTCAAGCTACGAGCTCCGTCATGGATGCGCCGGTCGAAAGTATATTGCGCGACGAGCGCTCGAGTGCGGCCATTCGTGTCGTTCCGGGCAGTTCCTGTCATCGCTGCAGTAGCGGCAGCTTCCCCGGCACGCCATCCCACTGCTTCGCATCCTCAGGGGCGGGAATCTTCTCAGCGAGTACGGGCCACTTGCGGGCGAGTTGCTTGTTGAGCTCGAGGAAATGCTCCTGGCCCTGCGGCACTTCTTGCTCCGGAAAGATTGCCTCTGCGGGACACTCCTCCACGCAAAGCGTGCAGTCGATGCACTCGTCGGGGTCGATCACCAGCGTGTTCGGTCCGGCATGGAAACAGTCCACCGGACAGACTTCGACGCAGTCGGTGTATTTGCACTTGATGCAGTTTTCGGTGACAACGTGGGTCACGAAGCGCTCCTCGCCACCTGCCGCGGCTCGTAGCGTAAAAGCTACCCTTGCGGGACCGGGTGCGCCTTGATGGGCATCAAGCCATCCAGTGACACGCGGCATCGTATTTCTGCGGATCCGGTGGTGGAAGCATACGTAATGCTCCCCATGTCCTTGACCGGTATCCCCGAAAGACAATTTAATCTGCGCAGCCTGGAAGCCAGGGACTGGAGGCACGATGGCTGAAATCCGAGCGAGCACCCGTCACCCCGACGCGGTGCATGACTCAGGCGACTCGCTCCGGACTGCTTACGCACCACACCTCGAGCTCGATCACGCCATTCCGGCAGCAGCGGCGAGCACTCGTCTGCGCTTTGCGGCGCTTGCTGGCCCGTTCGCGACCGCCTCGTCGGCATCCGGCGCACGTAGAGCTCAAAGACTGCGATATCGCTCATGCCCTGCTCGAAATAGGCAACCCACTCGAGAGGATCATCCGCGAGATCAGACGACGGACCCGAGTGGTCGGAGCGTTCCCGGATGGGCAAGCAGGAGGCGGCGGCAAGGACCAATGAAATCAATGGTCGGGGTGAGGCGCTACTCGCTGTTCCTACAATCCCCATCCGAGTTCGCGTCAGGTGACCTGAGAGGCCTCCCCGCCGAAGCGCGAGACGGTCACGCCGCGATTCCGGACGACCTCAGTGGCGGGATGAGTAGGTCCGCGGGAATATGAAATCGCTCCCGGAGCTTGCGCACCATCGTCATGCTCAGCTCGCGTTTGCCGGTCAAAACCTCGCTGACCCGGCTGGCCGTTCCCAAAAGGGGGATGAGGTCGCCGCGCGAAAGTCCGTGCTGATCCATCAGATAGGTGAGAAGGTCGGGCAGCGACGGCACGCGTCGCGGCCATCTGGAACGCTCATACGCTTCTGTCAGGCACGCCTGAGCCACCATGCGGGCCCGGTCCGCCGGATCCTTGGAGACCATCAGCTTCTCGATCAGTGCCTTGGCCTGTGCGTGATCCACGTCGTTTTGAATGACGATCAATGTGGTCTTCATTACACGCTCTTCGCAGCAACCTTGTCGTAGTCTTCATGCGATCCAAAGAACCGGATCATCAGCACCCCGTCGCCGTACTGCACGATGGCAATCAGCGGATAGTCGTTGCCCTTGATGTTGAACACCGCCCGGCTGCCCTTAAGAATGCTCGCCTTCGGGTGAGCCTTCTTCACGTCCTCCGGCCTTTTCCATTGCGCCTTCTCGACGATGGCCCTCCAGGCATCGTACTGCGCCCGCGCCGCCTTTATCCCACGGTGGCCGGCCCGCGCCGCGAAATAGCGTTCCACGACGTCGGTGTCGATGACGATCATGGACCGCGATTATATTCAAGAGTTCCATAAAATGGAAATCTTGTTTCCATTTTATGGAAAGCCAGGTCAATCTCCTGTCGACCTCCGCAGGCGAGGATCCTGCTTCAGTAGCACTATCCCCGAAGGGGACACTAACCAACTCCATCTTGGGCTGCTGATCTACCACCTGCATGCGGTCATCGTGGGCGCGATGACCGGGCGGATTGGTCATCAGCGATCAATCCGCGGTGCGGAGCCCAGCGACTCAAATGCTCGCTATCGAGTGCAGACCTGGGCTGGGATTCAAAACTCCTCGCGCAATGCCGTGTCGCCGTCCGAGTGACAAATGTCACGCTCAATTCCTGCCGTCCGTCACTGTGACGGCGCGACGAGGCGGCATAGGATCGTCTCAGTGCAATGACGAGGTACTCCCAATGAGTCCAGCTTCCTCCTTTACGGTGGCGCTGTCCGGGTCGGGTGCTACGGATGGCTCGATGTCCGAGATTTCCACGGAGCTCGCGATGCAAGCCAGGCGAGGTGGCCGCGCGGTCGGCGCCCTATTCTTTGCGTTCTTCGGCGCAGTGTGGCTGCTTATTGCCTATCAGCTGGCGCATGCGCACAGCTGGATCCCGGTTGCCCTCGTGCTCACCGCCGCCCTGATGCTTGTCCTGGCAGCCGTGACGGTCTTGCGCAAACGGCGCAGCGCCATGCGTGCGGTGCGTCAGAGCCCCGATTCCCGACGAATGAGACGTCAATTCCGGGCAATCAATGCCGTCCAGTGGATCACGATCATTACGGCCGTCGTCTTGCTCCAGAAGTTCAAGCTGGACGTGTGGATCGTACCGGCCATCATGCTCATCGTGGGCCTGCACTTTCTGCCACTCGCACACGTGTTTCGCTATCGTCCGCACTACGTAAGCGGAGCGATCTTGATCGTCACGGCGATGCTTTACCCGATCGCAAGTCCGGGCGGCCCCGGCTCTCCGCTCGGCAGCCTCGTTGCCGGCATGACCCTATGGTCGGCCGCGCTGTGGTCGCTGCGACCGGCGGAGCGCTGAGTCCCGACTCGCGCGAAGCGTCGATGCCTCGAGAAGCACGGCGCGGCGTCTCGCGACCCCTCTCTGCGATGGGGCCAGACGGTCAGGTTACCCAGAAATTTGTTGCGCAGTAACGGCCATCAAGGGACGCTCACCGTATCCGGCCACCGCCACACTCGCCCCCGCACGCCGCACCGCGACCGCTCAAATCGCCATAACCGATCACCTCGACTGATCCCCTTCAGCACACCTTCGCGGTTTCTTCCCTGGAGGATTATCCGCCGCCTGCCCGCCAGCCCCACCGGGCCTGGATAGACATGCGCATTGGGGCAGGCGTCCGATGAATCCTTAACCGAAGGCGAGAGTCACGACCGTACGCTCTTGGGTACGTCCCAGCCGTACAAGGCAACTGGCAAACGATGATGCGTGTCATCCCGCTAGAGAGCGGCGATAATGCGCTGGATTCGTATTGCCCCTACCCAATAGCACGCCCACTTGGCGAGAGACCGTTCAATGTCACAATCACAGGATGCAGCACCGCATTCCAAAACCTTGCGCGGGATGGTCCGAACGGCGCTACGTGTTGCCTTCGGCGTCATCTGGGTAGTAAATGCTGGGTTCACGTGGACCGGCCAGTTTGCCAATCACTACGTCGGCTACTTGCACAACGCCGCGCAAGGTCAGCCTGCCTGGTCCGCGTCCTGGTTCAACATCTGGATTGCGGTGGTGACACCCCATGCGGGACTCTTCATCTGGCTGACCCGCATCATCGAAACGCTACTCGCCATCGCCCTAGTGCTCGGCATCGCGCGCAAGAGCCTGTATTTTGCGGGTGCCTTGTTCAGCCTCCTGGTGTGGAGCACGGCTGAGGGTTTCGGAGGGCCATACGCGGTCGGCGTGGCCAACATGGGTACGGGCATCGTGTACGTACTGGTCTTTATCGCCCTCATCACGATTAACAGCCACTCCGGCCCGAGCCCCTACAGCCTCGACTACTACCTCGAGAGGCGTTGGCCATGGTGGCGCCGCATCGCCGAGTCGGGCGGCGCCGCCCAGCCGGACCCCGCGCAGCCGGTTTCCTGGCGCGTGCAGGCACCCGCGCTCGCAGGCATTGTGGTCCTGGTAATCCTGCTGCTGCTCGGCCTGCACAGCAGCTTGAACGTCAAAGCGCCATCGCCCCAGGCTGCGGCCGCAGCGGTCTCGCCTCTCTCGCTCGCATCGAGCACATCAATCACCGCACCGCGCGATGCGCGCCTGCCGCCGTTGCTCGGCACGGGCAACAACGTCAGCGTCCATCTTGTGGTGACGAATGACAACATCACGATCGCCAACGGGGTCACTTATCAGGCGTGGACCTACAA
>JBOIAR010000002.1:0-407048 GCA_050739095.1 Steroidobacteraceae bacterium
TTGCTCCACTGCCCACGGAGCCAGTGCGGCAGGGCCACACTGATCAGCCAGCTGGCCTTCCAGGTGAGTTCCCAGAACAGCAGGGGCAGCATCTTCAATGGGTATCGAAGACCCAGAATGGAAAGCAAGGACAGAGCGAACAGCATGCAAAGCACGGTCCCTGAATCCAATCTCATCGAATAGACCTGATAGATCATCTTGGACCACACGTGCATGTCCAATCCAATCCCGATCACCAGGACGAGATAGAACAGGCGCAGCAAATTGATCCGCAAGGTGGAAATGGCTGTCATACCTCGCCCTTTCGTTGCAAACTGACATGCAACCGTTATTCGACCTGTTTCAGAATCTTCTCGATCTCCTTGAGACTCGATGCGAGCTTGGAAAGGTCCGCCTGCAGGGCGGACAGCGTCGCCTGACCTTCCGACTGGGAGACCACGACTCTCTCGGCAAGAATGCGGTACTGTTTCTCGTTTGCCCCGAGAGCCCAGGCCTTGAAAATGCCCGAGACGTATTTCACGGCGAAGATCACCATGGCGCCGAGGACCAAAGCGTAAACGATGTCTGGAATGTCGATGCCCGTCATATCGAAACCCTTCTTTAGTCTGATTCCGCCGATGGGTCCGGGAGCGTCGCGGCCGCCTTGGTGACGGTCGCCGGAGTGATCTCGATGGCAAATCGAGTCACTTCGAAGTAATTGAGCGCCTTGCCGTTCGGGGAGAGCTCGAGCTTGCTGCTCACGAGGCCCGCGTCCTCCAGCTTTTGCAAATGAAGGTGCAGCAACGGCCGGCTGATGCCGATTTCTCGCGCTAGTTGACTCACGTATTCGCGGCCCTTCGCATTGAGCACTCCGATGATGCGCAGCCGATGCGGGTTGGCGAGCGCACCCAAAATAGCGAGCAGGCGTTCCCCTGCAGACCTCAGTGTTCAACTCCGGTAGATACGTGTAAGGATTTTATTACGCATGCTCCCGGTCGTCAAGTGGCTGGGGGACGGCTGAGGGCCCAAGCGGACATCGGTCGGCCTGCTCTCGTCTCGGATGCAGGCGATTTGCCCAGGTCGCCGCGCTACTCCCCGTGGGCGTAACGACCCCAGTGTCTTGATACGTTTTGGTGCACACGATGGAGAGGCGCCGGCGCGCGCGAGAGGCTCCGGCGCCGTCACGGTCCCGCCGTCGAACGTCTTAGAACGGGCCGTTTGGATTTACGGACGTTTCTGCAATCGGCTGGTCGATGTCCCAATGCTCAACGAGCTTGCCGTCCTCCAAGCGAAAGATATCGATATGCTTACTGCCTCGATCACCGCTGTGGCGGGTGACGTGGCTATGTAGGACGACGAAGTCACCGTCTGCAAGTACCCGTTTTACGTCGGCATGCAAGGTCCGGGGAGATCCGCTTCGAGCGCTCCATAAACTCTCTGAGACCGTCCAGACCGTCGGCAACGTCCGCTCGATGCTGTCGGTAGTAGGAGCCGATATAGCGACTTGCCGCATCGAAGTCCCGCTGATTTACGACCCTGTCGTAAAACGCGAGGACCGCCGCCCTGTTTGCTTCGAGCGGATCATCAATCATCGCTGTCCTCCAGGGCTTTCGGTCGCCTCCTCATGAGCGAACCTCCTGCACCCGAACACACCCGACGGCCGCACGATTCGTGCCGGTGATACCCCGACCTTCGGGGAGCGATGTATAGTTTCCGGACGCAGCGGGCGGTGAACGGGCGCCTGTGGGGAGCTTGGCCATGCAATACACACTGCTGGGAACTACCGGACTGACCGTCTCGCGCCTCGCCTTCGGTGCCATGACGTTCACTGCAGGCAACAAGGAACTCGGAGCCATCTACAAGGTGGGCGCGGAGCTGGCCGGAGAGCTGGTCGGTCGCGCGCTCGACGCCGGCATCAACTTCTTCGACACCGCGGACGCCTATGCCGGCGGGGAGTCGGAAACCCTGCTTGGGTCGGCGCTCAAGCCCCACCGCGATCGGGTCGTCATTGCGACCAAGGTCGGGTTTCGGACCGGACCGGCACTGACGCGCACGGGCCTCTCGCGCAGGCACATTCTGTGGTCGGTCGATGAGAGCCTCAAGCGCCTGGGCACGGACTGGATCGACCTTTACATCGCGCACCGCGAGGACCCCCACACCCCGCTCGAGGAGACGCTCGCGGCGCTCGATGCGACGGTACGCGCCGGCAAGGTTCGCTATCTGGGCTTTTCCAACTGGTCGGCCTGGAAGGCTGCCGCGGCGCTCGAGATTCAGAAAGCGAGCGGGCTCGCGCCCTTCACGCACGGGCAGGTGTACTACTCTCTCGTCGGGCGGGACGTCGAGCGCGACATCATTCCGATGATGCGCCGCTACGGACTGGGGCTTACGGTCTGGAGCCCGCTCGCGGGAGGCTTCCTGAGCGGCAAGTACAAGCGCGAAAACCTGTCGGATCCCGACAACCGTCTGTCCGGGTTCGACATCCTGCCGTTCGACAAGGAGCAAGGGCTCAAGTTGGTGGAGCAGATGCGTGCGATCGCAACGTCTCATGAGGCCAGCGTGGCGCAGGTGGCCATTGCCTGGCTGCTCGCGCGGCAGGGTGTCAGCAGCGTCATCGTCGGCTCGACCAAGCTCAGCCAGCTCGAGGACAATCTGAAATCGGTGGCGTTGACGCTATCCGCCGGGGAGATCGCCGAGCTCGAAGCGGCCACGGCCCTCGCACCCGTGTATCCCAACTTCTTCATCGACAACCTGGTCGATCGACCGCTGGCGGAGGCTCTCGCGCGGCGCTTGAGTTCTTGAAGCGGCGTTGCCGATGCGCGATTTCGCATTGATGGCGGAGAACTGGGAGAATCGATCGCTGGCGCCGTCTTCACGGTGCCGCTCACCGCGCCGGCAGCAGGATCCGAAGGCGGCCGAGTACGCGAGCCATACGTTGCACCTCGACAAGGGCACGTTGGTCGAGGCGACCACCGCGGCGCCGGCTGCAACCCTCTCCGGATAGCGCGAAGCGAGTCTCCCGGCGGGAAGCATGGCGCTGTGCGCCAATCACGCTTGCACATCCGACTGTCCCACGGCACAGTCAGAGCAGGCTATCTTTAGGGAGAAGCGCGTGCGCACCGAACCAATTGTTCCCCCAAGTGTCGTAATCAGGGATACCCAGACCGTACGGGGACTTGGCGTCTTTGCTGTACGCCCATTCCAAGCGGGCGAGCTTGTCGAGAGCTGCCCGATTATCCTCTTTGAGGCAAACGCCTTAGTATCATTACCCACGGAGTTAAAACGACGCACATTTGACTGGAGCGCATTGATTAATAAGCGGAAGGGCCAGCTTGCTTTCGCCCTTGGCTATGGAGGCATGTACAACCACGCCAATCCGGCGAACCTAACGTATTCGGCGCTGCGTTCGACGAACGTGCTGATGTTTTTTGCGAGTCAGACGATCCAAGCGGGCGCAGAGCTGACCATCAACTATGACGTGCGACTCGGCTTTAATCCTTCATCGGAGAGTTCGTGGGCCAAACTGAACGACGTTCAGTTGATCTAGGACGTGAAGCTACCGCTGGACAGCCAACGGCAGACCCACCCCGATGGGCTCGTCGGGCAACCAAGCAGGGCACGATCCGTGACCTTGGGCAGCCTGGACCTGGCGCGACAAGCAGCCTGTCGCGAGTTCGATGGATTATTAGCGCCGGAAGAGTCATGCGCGACTTTATCGACTTGACGCGCGCCGCCCGCCGCGCGCACTGAAGCGAGCCGCATCCGCTATGCTCATTCTTGCGTTTCGAGGTCCTGTAGCACCCTTAGCGCTGCTTCGATGCGATCTTCCGGTACGAGCAGCTGAACCCCCCCGATTCCGCCTTGCATGCCGACGCCTACACCCACGACCACTGCGGGTATACCGGCGCCCTCCAAGGTGATCCTTGCGAGATCCGCTTCGAACTGCATTGAATAGCTTTTGACGACTCTCATCGAAAGTGCTTCCCGAACGCCGCACGGACAGCGGCTCCCCAGGGTGGCATTCTGGCTGTCCGCCTCCGAAAAGCCAATTCGGGTGCCGAGTGACCGTCTTTGGCCGTACGCGGAGTTTGCGCCGAGGTAATCAGGCATGTCATGAAGTGGTGGCACGGCCAAGGCGGACGTATACTCAAGCTACCCTCAAACCAAAGGGGAATACCATGAGCAAGGGGATGGATCGAAAAAAGGAGACGAAGAGGAAGCCAGCGAAGACCTTCGAGGAAAAGCGCGCCGCAAAGCGCGAAAAGCGACAGGCCAAAGGGCACTGACGGGCGGTCATACCGGCGCGCTGCGGGGACTCACATCCGGAGCCGCTGCCGTCGGATCGCTAGTCGCTCTCCATCACGACGGCGAGAACGATGTTTTCTTTGCCGCGGAAATGCTTGAAGAGCGTTCCCTCATTTAACGGGTGAGCTGCAGGGTCGCGGTCTTGAGGTTCACCGAGTCGGGGCCCGCCATGATCGCGATCGTGCCGGGCTCGACGACGTGATGCAGGTTCTCGTCCCAGAGGGCGAAATCGTCCCAACCGAGCTTGAAGTGCACCTCGGTGGAGGCGCCCGGCGCCAGCGATACCCTCTGGAATCCGCGCAGCACCTTCATGGGCTCGGTCACCGAGGTGACGAGCTCGTGCAGGTAGAGCTGCACGACCTCATCGCCGGCAACCTTGCCGGTGTTGCGAACGCTGACCGTGACCGTCACGGCGCCGTTGGATGGAATGCTCGTGGCCGACAGCACCGGTCGGCCGACATCGAATGTGGTGTAGGAGAGCCCGTAGCCGAAGGGGAAGAGGGGTGAGTTGTCGGCGAACTGATAGCCCCGATGAGCGCTCGGCTTCTCATCGTAGTTGTAGGGGACGAATCCGACCGAGCGCGGGACGGTGACCGTGAGCTTGCCGCCGGGGTCGGTTTTTCCGAAGAGCACGTCCGCCATGGCGGTGCCTCCCTCCTGCCCGAGGTACCAGCCCTCGATGAGCGCATTGGCCCTCCTGGCAATCTCATCCACCGCGAGCGGGCAGCCGTTGATCAGCACGACGACCACGGGCTTGTGCAGGGCAAACATCGCATCGGCGAGCTGCTGTTGCTGATCGATGAGCTTCAGGCTGTCGCGGTCGCCCAGATGATTGTCCGCCCAGCCCTCGCGGCAGAGCGCTGCGCGGGTGCCGATGGCCAGCACGATCTCGTCGGCTCTCCTGGCGACGCGCACCGCCTGCCGGATGAGCGCGCGGTTTTCCGCCGGCTTTGGCAGCACGACCTGATCGGTGTACTGATCGCCACTCGCGACCAGTTTGACTCCCCGTGCGTAAAGCACGTGCACGTCGTCGCCGACGAGATTGCGGATACCCTGCAGGATGCTGACGGAATGCGCGGGCACCTCGGAGTAGCCTCCGAGCCGCGCGACCGCCGCGTTGGGGCCGATTACGGCGAGCGTCCTGATGCGGTGGGCGTCGAGCGGCAGAGTGCCGTCGTTCTTGAGGAGAACCACGCTCTCCTGCGCCGCCTTCACGGCGAGCGCCCGCGCCTCGGCGTCGTCGGTGATGCTCTCGGCATGGCGCGCATCGGCGTAGGGATGCTCGAAGAGGCCCGCCAGGAACTTGAGCCTCAGGACCCGGCGCACCGCCGTGTCGATCTCGGCCTGGGTAACTTTGCCCTGCGCGAGTGCCTGCGGCAGCTCGGCGAAGGCTTCCCCGTCCGGCATGTCATCGTCCACGCCGGCCTTCAACGCCATGGCCCCCGCATCCGTCAGATTGCCGGCGACGTGGTGTAGGGACATGAGCTGCTCGATGCCCTCGTAGTCACTGAGCACCACGCCCTTGAATCCCCACTGCTTGCGCAGCAGGTCAGTGAGCATCCAGCGGTTGGCGTGGGAGGGAATTCCGCCGATCTCGTTGTACGAGGCCATGACCACCTGGGCGTTCGCCTGGCGGATGGCCGCATGAAACGCGGGCAGATACATCTGCAGCAGCGTCCGTCGAGTGATCTCGGCGGGACCCACGTTGGTGCCGGCCGCCGGCACTCCATAGCCCGCCATGTGCTTGAGCGTCGCGAAGACTCGGCCGGGGCCGAGAGGTAGAGTGTCACCTTGGAGACCACGCACCTCCGCCACGCCCATGCGGCTGGCGATATAAGGGTCCTCACCGAAGGTTTCCTCGATACGTCCCCAACGGGGGTCGCGCCCCAGGTTGATGACTGGGGTGAGCAGCAGTTGAACACCGCGCGCACGCGCCTCTCGCGCCACCACGGTATAGACCCGCGTGATCAGCGCCGGATCCCAGCTGCTCGCGAGCGCGATCGCCTGGGGAAAGCTGGTGGCATCGCGCGCCATGTAGCCGTGCAGGCCTTCCCCGTGAAAGAGCGTCGGGATCCCGAGCCGAGTGTCATCGATCGAGTAGTGTTGGACGGCGTTGACGAAGGCCACCGTCTGCGGGACGTTGCGAAAGGCGTTCCGTAATGGGTCGTTGGCCTCGAGGGGAACGCGGTCGCTCGGCCTTGCGACCTGGCCGATGCCGTAGGGGAACACGCGGCTCGCCTTGGCGGGGTCGAAGTTGCCGTTCGCATCCTCGACCTCGCCCTTGCGCTGCCAGATGCAGGAGATCTGCGCGATCTTCTCCTCGAGCGTCATCCGGGAGAGGAGGTCGTTGACCCGCGCATCGACAGGCGCGTGCGGATCCTTATAGAGCGGCGCCCCGGCGGCCGCGGCTGCCAGACCCCGGAGCCCCATGAGGAGAGCGGACGCCACGAGGAGCGCGCGGCGGTGGCGCCGGCCGGCGCATGAAATGCTGGGACGCAACACGATCTCCCCCATTCGCCCGGTCGTTCCGGCTGGGTATGGTAACGATATCATAAGGGTTCCCGCTCGTGATAGGCTTCGGCCGCAGATTCCAGAGACGGAGGCGGACTCATCGCATCGCATGACGTCAGCGCCGGGGTGATCGTCAGGCAAGTCGGCCGAGTGCGATGGCGCATTTGCGCGCTGCTCTTCTGGGCGACGACGCTCAACTACATCGACCGCGCGGTGCTCGGCGTACTTGCGCCTTCCTTAAGTCACCTGCTCGGCTGGACCGAGGTCGACTACAGCCACATCGTCGCGGCTTTCCAGGTTGCTTATGCGATCGGGCTGCTATTCGCGGGCACGGTGATCGATCGGCTGGGCACGCGCATCGGTTATGCGCTCTCGATCGCCGTATGGGGCTTCGCGGAGGCGAGCCATACGCTCGCGCATACGGTGCTCGAGTTCGCAGCGGCTCGTTTTGCGCTCGGCTTGGGCGAGGCCGGCAATTTCCCCGCGGCGGTGAAGACGGTCGCGGAGTGGTTTCCGCGGCGCGAGCGGGCGTTCGCCACGGGGCTCTTCAACGCCGGCTCCAACATCGGCGCGGTGCTCGCGCCGATCGCGGTGCCCATCGTGGCATCGCTCTGGGGTTTGCGCTCCGGATTTCTCATCACGAGCGTGCTCAGCGCCCTCTGGCTGGTTACCTGGCTCCTCTATTATCGGCCGCCGCAGCGGCACCCGGCTGTATCGGCGAGCGAGCTCGACTACATCCGTGCCGCAGGGGAGGAGCAGACTCAGCCCTCCCACCGGATACCCTGGCTGCGCCTGCTGCGCCACCGCCAGACGTGGGCGTTCGCCGCGGGCAAATTCCTCACCGACCCGGTGTGGTGGTTTCTTCTTTTCTGGCTGCCCAAGTTCCTGCACCAGCGCTATGGGTTGAACCTCAGCGAGCTTGGGCCGCCGCTCGTCGCCATCTACGTGATGGCGGATATCGGCAGCATCGCGGGCGGTTGGATCGCCGGGCGGTTTATGAGGATGGGTTGGAGCGTCAACGCCGCGCGTAAGGGCGCGATGCTGCTCTGCGCGCTGGCGGTGGTGCCGATCGTGCTGGCCCCGCGCATTCACGAGCTCTGGGGTGCGGTCGCGCTCATCGGGCTCGCGACGGCGGCGCACCAGGGCTGGTCGGCGAACCTTTTCACCACCGCCTCGGACCTCTACCCGAGCGCGGCGGTCGCCTCGGTCGTGGGGCTCGGCGGATTCGCGGGCGCGGTCTCGGGAGCGTTGGTTTCGACCGGTGTCGGATATCTACTGCAGGCGACGGGCAGCTATGCGCTGCTCTTCGGCATCGCCGGGTGCATGTATCTGCTGGCGTTGGCCATCATTCACGCGCTCGTGCCGCGGCTCACTCCTGCTCAGAGCTTGTAGGCGCGCTTGGAAAGGTTGTAGGCGAGGTCGCGAGCGACTTCCGCGGCTTCATCCTCCGGCAGGCGGTGCTCGGCGACGAGGCGCGCCAGGAAGGAGCAGTCGACGCGTCTTGCGACCTCGTGACGGGCGGGAATCGAGAAGAACGCGCGGGTGTCGTCGTTGAAGCCGACGGTGTTGTAGAAGCCGGCGGTCTCGGTGGTCTGCTCGCGAAAACGCATCAGGCCCTCGGGACTGTCGTGGAACCACCAGGCGGGACCTAACTTGAGCGCCGGGTAGTGGCCGGCGAGCGGCGCGAGCTCGCGGCTGTAGGCCGACTCGTCGAGGGTGAAGACGATGACGGTCAGCGAGCGCTCGTTGCCGAAGCGGCTGAGGAGCGGACGTAGGGCGGCCACGTAGTCGGTCGGCCTCGGGATATCCGCGCCGACGTTGGGACCGAAGCGCTCGTAAAGGGAGGGGTTGTGGTTGCGCCAGGAGCCGGGATGAATCTGCAGCACCAGGCCGTCTTCCAGGCTCATGCGCGCCATCTCGGTGAGCATCTGCGCGCGGAAGTGCTCCGCATCTTGCGCCGCCACCGCGCCGCGTTGCGCGGCGCGCACGATGCGCTCGAAGAGGGACTGCGCCTCGCGCTCCCCGAGGTCCGCCGTTCTTGCGGTGGGGTGACCGTGGTCGGTGGACGTCGCGCCCATCTGCGTGAAGAAGCCGCGGCGCCGGCGATGAGCTGCGAGGTAACCGCGCCAGGAATGCGTGTCCTCACCCGTAATCTCGCCGAGCCGCACCAGGCTGGCCGCGAACCCGGCCGCCTCCGGATCGACGACCGGGTCGGGCCGATAGGCGGTGATCACGCGACCCTTCCAGCCGCTTGCGCGGATTGCGGCATGCGAGGCCAAGTCATCGAGCGGCGATTCGGTCGTGGCGAGCACCTCGATGCCGAACCGGTCGAAGAGGGCGCGCGGGCGAAAGGCGTCCTGCGCGAGGCGCTCGGCGATCCGGTCGTAGGTCCTGTCGGCGTTCGCGGCCGTGAGCGGCGTCTCGGTCTCGAAGACCGCGCTCAGCACCCAATCGAGCCAGAGACGTGTCGGGGTGCCGCGGAAGAGGTGATAGTGCGCGGCGAATTTGCGCCAGCTCGCGCGCGGGTCGAAGGGAATGGGCGCAGCGCCGGCCCCGACCGGGATCACCCCGAGCTCCTCGAGGCCTGTCCCCTGGCTATAGAGCATGCGCGTGATGTAGTGATCGGAGGTGAGGAGAAGCGACACCGGATCCGTGAACGGCGAGTTCTGCGCGAACCAGCGCGGATCCGTGTGCCCGTGGGGACTCACGATAGGCAGCGCGCGAACGGTATTGTAGAGTCTGCGCGCGATGGCGCGGGTGCCGGGGTCCGCCGGAAACAGGCGGTCCGGATGCAACGCGCCGGCGGTTTCCCACTTGGAGTCATGGTTCATGGCTGATCCTCAGTCGTCTCCTGGAGCACCGGCGCCCGCGGATGCGGGTCGCAGCGCAGGGTCCTCGCGCGAGCGGGAGATCGTCGCCGCGCGCGTGATCGTCACCTGCCCGGGGCGCAATTTCGTGACGCTCAGGATCGAGACACGCTCGAGCGTCTTCGGTATCGGCGATGCGACGCTCAATGGACGCGAGCTTGCGGTGGCCGCCTACCTCGAGCATCACGTGATTCCCAACCTCATCGGCCGCGATGCCGGACGCATCGAGGATACCTGGCAATTCTTCTATCGTGGCGCCTACTGGCGGCGGGGACCCGTCACGATGGCGGCCATCGGCGCGGTGGATGTGGCGCTCTGGGACATTCTCGGCAAGATGGCGGGGCTGCCGCTCTATCGCCTGCTGGGTGGGCGCTCGCGCGAGGGCGTCCTGGTGTATGGACATGCGAGCGGGCGCGACATCGAGGAGGCGAGCGCGGACGTGGCACGCTACGTTTCCATGGGCTATCGCGCGGTGCGCGCCCAGTGCGGCGTGCCGGGGCTCAAGAAACCCTACGGCGTCTCGCGGCAGAAGAACGCCTACGAGCCTGCCGAGAGCGAGCTGCCGCTCGAGACGGAGTGGTCGACACCTTCCTATCTCGACATCGTCCCGAAGCTCTTCGAGCGGCTGCGCACCGACCACGGCCGCGCGCTCGAGCTCCTTCACGACGTGCATCACCGCTTGATGCCGGTGGAGGCGGCGCGGCTGGCACGCGACCTCGAGCCGTACAGGCTCTTCTGGCTGGAGGACGCGACGCCGGCGGACAACCCCGACGGCTTCGAGCTGATCCGCCGCCACTCGGTCACACCGCTTGCGGTGGGCGAGGTATTCAACTCCATCTGGGACTGCAAGCGCCTCATCGAGGGACGGCTCATCGACTTCATTCGCGCGACGATCCTGCATGCGGGCGGTATCACGCACGTGCGCCGGATCGCCGACTTTGCGGCGATGCACCAGGTCCGCACCGGCTTTCACGGCGCCACGGACCTGTCGCCGGTGACGATGGGGGCGGCGCTGCACTTCGATACCTGGGTGCCCAACTTCGGCATCCAGGAATACATGCACCACTCCGAGCAGACGGGCGAGGTTTTCCCGCACGACTACACCTTTAGCGACGGACGCCTGCATTGCGGGGAAAGCCCGGGACACGGCGTTACGATCGATGAGAAGCTCGCGGAGCGCTTCCCCTACGGCCCCAAGCAGCTGCCGATCGCGCGCCTGGAGGATGGCACGATGTGGGACTGGTAGTGTTGAGGAAAAGACAGCTCATTGCGGCACCGTGATGTCGGCGGGCGGGCAAGCCGGCGCCGCCCCCGGCGAGCCTTCGACGTACGGAATGCAGAAGGCTTCGTAATGCGCGAGCGTGTCGGGCGGTGGCGTCACGCCCGCGGGCAACGGCAGGTGGGAGATCGACTGGAAATAGGCGATGCTGGCATCGCGCCACCACTCGGCATCCTTCTGTTGGATCGCGAGAAAATCCGCCGTCAGGCGATAACGCTGCGGATCGACGTAACTCGACAGGCCCCTCCAGGTGTCTCGGGCCTGCCTCACCCACTCAACGCCCCGGTCGTAATGCCGCACGAGTGAATCCCACAGCGTGTGCCCCGAGCGCAGGCGGTAATTCCAGGGCAGATGATGGAACCAGAGGAGGAGGTCTTCGGGGCAGGTCCCAAGGCGCGCGAACTTTGCGCCGACGTGCGGGGCGTACTCGGCGACCGCATCGCTGCCGCTCGCTGTGCGATCGAAGCCGATCCCCGAGGCGTCGGCGCGGCTGTAATAGGTGCTGCTCCAGTCGGGCGGCATCCCCTTGCCGGGCGCCACCCAGGGGCCGGGGCCAAAGTGGGTGCCGGCGGCCATCTGGCTCGCAAGCCCCAGCGGTGTCATGTAGTCGACCGCGGCCTCGCGCGATCCCATCATCATCTTCACCACCGGTCCGACGAAACGCGGATCGCTGGTGAAGGTCATCTTGACCCACTCCGCGGCGATCGTGCGTGCCGCGAGCTCGGGGTTCCACGCCAGCCGGCCGAAGACATACCAGTTGGCCTGGTTGAAGATCGATCCGCACCAGTTGCGGTCGGAGCCGATGTTGGATACGCCTGCGATCGCGGTCAGCCGCTCGCCGTAGAGCGAGCCGTCGATCACCCGGGCCACCGTCGAGCCTGCGCCCTTCGCCCAGGTGTCATCGCGCAGCGCCTCCTCGAAGAGCGGGCCCAGGTAGACGAAGCTCGTCTGCTGGCCGAGGTACTCCTTGGTGACCTCGAGCTCGAGCATCAGGTTCGTGTGCGGCATCGCCCCGAAGAGCGGGTGGAAGGGCTCGCGCGGCTGGAAGTCGATCGGCCCGTTCTTCACCTGCACCAGCACGTTGTCCGCGAACCTGCCGTCGAGCGGCTTGAAGGTGTCGTACGCCTGCTTGGCGCGATCCTCGGATCGGCTGCCCGTCGAGTAGACGAACGCGCGCCACATGACGATGCCGCCGTGCGCGGCGAGCGCGTGCGCGAGCAGGTTGGCGCCCTGGGCCTGCGTGCGGCCGTAGTCCTCGGGTCCCGCCTGCCCCTCGGAGTTGGCTTTCATCAGGAAGCCGCCGAAGTCGGGGATCTCGCGATAGATCTCGGCGACCTTGGCGCGCCACCAGGCCTGAACCTTCGCATCGAGCGGGTCGGCGGACTCGAGTTTCCCCAGGGTCACCGGCGCGCTGAAGGGGACGGAGAGGTAGACCCTGATGCCATAGGGGCGCAGCACCCCCGCGATGGCCGCGACCTTGCGAAGATAGAGGGGTGTCAGGATGAAGGGATTCGCGTTGACGTTGTTGAGCACCGCCCCGTTGATGCCGATCGAGGCGCAGGCACGCGCGTAATCGGTGTAGCGCGGGGAGAGATGCTGCGGCAGGCTCTGCCATTTCCACAGGGAATCGCCCGCGTAGCCGCGCTCCACCGTGCCGTTGAGGTTATCCCAGTGATCGAGCACGCGGCGGCGGATCTTCGGGCTCGAGGCGATGTCGAGATGCTCGAGCGGCGCGCGTGTTTGCAGCAGCCGCAGGAAGCGGAAGGCGCCGTAGAGCACGCCGATATCGGTGTTGCCCGCGATGACGGTGGCTCGGTGGCCGTCAATCGTGACCGTGCGGATGATGTAGCCTTGCGCGCCGACGCGCGCCAGCGCGAGTGGCAGGCGCTTCACCCAGGCGGAGGAGGCGGGCGTGCCGAAGAGAATCGCGCCGTCGCGGGTCACAGCGCCGGCGAGCGCAGGCGCCGTGCCCAACATGCCGGTCAGGCCCCGCAGCAGCTCCGCGCGTGCGGCGCGCAAAGTAGGGGAGGGCGCGGCAGCGGCGGCGGACGTCCCGGCATTCGCGCCGACGAGCTCCGTCGCCGCGGCGCGATAGCGCGTGACCCACGCGCCCTGCACGGGAACGTAACGCAGCCACAGCCGATAGCCGTCGTCCGCCCGGGCGATGCGCGCAACGAGCAGGGAGGCCGCCGCGAGGACCGACACGGCCACCCAGATTGCCGAGCGAGGTGGCACGCCGACGGTGCTGGCGCGGATCATATGAGAACGTTACCATGACCGCGCCATTCGGTGGCGACAGCTTAGGGAGTGCCTTTGGAGTCTCGAAAGACAGCGCTGTCTATGTCTATGTCTATGCCCAGGCCCGGGCCCAGGCCCAGGCCTTCCGCTCGGGCCGTCGTCGGGTTTGCTCTGGCAGGCGCAGTGCTGCTCCTCGCCCCTTTCCAGGCTCTCGCCGGCGCGCGTGCTTCCTACATCAGGATCCCGGACGGCATCGTGGTCACGCCGGTCGCCGGGGCGGCCCGGAAAGTGCGGCTGCAAGTCGTCTCAGCGACCATCATTCATGTGAGCGCGTTCCCGAGCGATGACCTGTCGCTGCCGCCGAGTCTGATGGCGGTGCGCACCGGAAGCTCGCACGTCGCGTTCACGATAGGCGAGAGCGCGGGTGCGGTGGCCTTGTCGACGGGGAAGCTCACCGCGCTCGTTCGTCTGAGCGATGGGCAGGTGGTTTTCAAGGACGGCAAGGGTCGCCGCATCACCGCCGAAGTGGCGGATGGGCGCTCCTTCCGGCCCGTCACGATCGACGGCGCGCACTACTACGCCATCCGCCAGCAGTTCAGCTCCACGCCCGGCGAGGCGCTCTACGGTCTCGGGCAGCATCAGACGGGAGTCATCGACTACAAGGGGCGCGACCTCACGCTCGCGCAGCACAACATGGATGTGGCCGTGCCGCTCGTCGTCTCCAGCCGCGATTACGGCCTCCTCTGGGACAACGACTCGATCACGCGCATCGGCGATCCGCGGCCGTGGCAGCCGCTCTCCAAGAGCCTGATTCTCTATGGCGCGCACGGCAAGCGAGGGGGACTCACCGCGCGCTACTACGTCGACGGCAAGCTCGTGCTCGAGCGCACGGAGCGCAACATCGACTATCAGTACCTCGACTGGAAGGGGAGCTATCCGGCGTCCTTTCCGCAGTCGCTCGTCAAGCTTCCCCACGTGAAGGTCGTCTGGACGGGCAGCCTCGAGGCGCGAAGCGCCGGACGGCATACGTTCTCGCTCTATGGGAGCGATTACCAGAAGCTCTGGATCGGCGGACGCTTGGCGATAGACGCCTGGCGTCAGAATTGGAATCCCTGGTTTCGCGACTTCAGCGTCGAGATGTCGCCCGGGAAACCGCTGGCGCTGCGCCTCGAGTGGGATCGCGAAGGGGGCTACCTGGCGCTGCTGCACCGCCCGCCGCGGCCCGAGGCCGAGCGCCAGCGGCTGTCGCTTTTCTCCGAGGCCGGCCAGGCGATCGATTACTACTTCATCCGCGGCGCGAGCTTGGATCAGGTGATCGGCGGCTACCGCTACGTGACGGGAAGGGCGGTGCTGCTGCCGCGCTGGGCGTACGGATTCTGGCAGAGCCGGGACCACTACGAGACGCAGCGCCAGCTCCTCGGGGTGGTCGAGAAATACCGCGAGCTCGGCATCCCGCTCGACAACATCGTGCAGGACTGGCGCTACTGGCGGGATGACGCCTGGGGCTCGCACGAGTTCGACCGCTCCCGCTATCCCGACCCGCGCGCCATGATCGCGCAGGTGCATGCGCTGCACGCGCATTTCATGATCTCGGTGTGGCCGAAGTTCTACCCGACGACGGCCCACTACCAGGCGCTCGCGGCGCAAGGCGACATGTTCCCCTTGAGCGTGAAGCTCGGCATCAAGGACTGGGTGGGGCCGGGCTATACCTTCGGGTTCTACGATCCTTTCTCCGCGCGAGCGCGCCAGCTCTACTGGCAGCAGATCGACGTGCGGCTCGCGAGTCTCGGCGTGGATGCCTGGTGGCTGGATGCCGACGAGCCCGACATGATCTCCAACACCAGCATTGCGGAGCGCAAGGCGCTGATGTCGCCGACGCCCTTGGGGCCCGGAGCGGCGCTCTTCAATGCCTATGCGCTCGAGCACGTGCGCGGGGTTTATGACGGCAACCTCGCCGCGCGCCCCGACATGCGCGTTTTCATCCTCTCGCGCTCGGGCTTCGCGGGACTGCAGCGCTATGGCGCGGCGGTTTGGAGCGGGGACATCGCGTCCCGCTGGTCGGACCTGAAGAACCAGATCGCGGCCGGTGTCGGATTCTCGCTCTCGGGCCTGCCCAACTGGACCATGGACATCGGCGGCTACCAGCCGGAGGCGCGCTACCTCGACCCGAATGCCCGGAACCTCGAGGAATGGCGCGAGCTCAACACCCGCTGGTTCGAGTTCGGCGCCTTCTGCCCGCTGTTCCGCTCCCACGGCCAGGCGCCGCACCGGGAGATCTACCACCTCGCGCCCGTGCACTCGAAGGTTTACGACACCCTGGTCTACTACGACAAGCTGCGCTACCGCCTGATGCCCTACGTTTACACACTGGCGGGCGACACCTGGCTCGACAACTCCACTCTCATGCGGGCGCTGGAGATGGATTTCCCCTCCGACCCGAGGGTGCGTGACATCGCGGATGAGTACATGTTCGGACCGGCGTTCCTCGTGAGCCCGGTGTACGAGTATCACGCCCGCGCGCGTCAGGTCTATTTGCCGGCGGGTGCGCTCTGGTACGACTTCTATAGCAACCGCACCTTCGCGGGCGGAGAGCGCATCGCCGCCGCCGCGCCTCTCTCGCGCATGCCGCTTTTCGTGCGCGCCGGGTCCATCGTTCCGGTGGGACCTGCGATCGAGTACACGGGTGAGAAGCCCGATGCGCCGCTGACACTGCTCGTGTACAGGGGCGCGAGCGGCCGCTTCACGCTCTACGAGGACGACGGGACCACGCTCGGTTACCAGCACGGCAAGTACGCCACCATTCCCTTCTCCTACGACCGGGCGACCGGCACACTGACGATCGGACAGAGCTCCGGGGGGTTTCCAGGCATGCAACACACGCGTACGTTCCGTATCCGCTGGATGTCGCCCAAGGCGCGTCCGGGCGATGATTTCGCGGCGCCGCCCGACCGCACCGTCGTGTACTCGGGCGCACGGGTCAGGATCCACTGCGCGGTCTGCGCCGCTGGCGCGGGGAGGCAGTGATGTCTGGCAGGTCTCGCGTCAGGTTGTGCGGCGCGGTTACCGCGGCGTGTCTGCTGCTCGCGGCCGGCGTGGCCCTCGCCGCCCCGCCGCAGCGGCCCTACAAGAGCTTCAGCGTGGCGATCTACATTCCGGTGGCCTCGACCCGCGAGCTCGCCGACCCGAAAGTGCTGCGGCAACAGTTCGAGCGCATCTGGAGCCAGGTTCATTTCAACAAGGTGTATCTCGAGGACTATCGCGGCGGGGTATTCGCCGACCCGGCCGCGCTCGATCGGATCGCGCGCTTTTTCAGGGCCCGCGGCATCACCGTCGACGGGGGGCTGACGCTCACCTCCGCCGATCAGGGCGGTCCGTTCCAGTCCTTCGATTACGAGAACCCGAAGGACGTCGCCACCGCCGAGCGCGCCGTGCGCATCGCGGCGAGCCACTTCGACACGGTGATTCTCGATGACTTCACCTTCTACAACACGCGAAGCGACGCCGACATCCGCGCCAAGGGCTCGCTCTCGTGGACGCAGTACCGGCTGAAGAAGATGCGCTGGGTGGCGCGGCACGTCATCCTCGGAACGGCCCGCAGCAGCAACCCGCGCGTCAAGGTGATCATCAAGTACCCGAACTGGTACGAGCACTTCCAGGGGCTCGGCTTCGATCTCGATCGCGAGGCGCAGATGTTCGACTACATCTACACCGGCACCGAGACGCGTGACCCGGTCGCGACCTATCAGCTTCTGCAGCAGTACGAGAGCTATCTCATCTTTCGCTACTACAGCAACATCCGCCCGAACGGCGGCAACCGCGGCGGCTGGGTGGACACCTTCGAGACGCGTTACGCCGACCGCTATGCCGAGCAGCTCTGGGACACGATGTTCTCCAAGGCGCCGGAGATCACGCTCTTTTCCTGGACGCAGCTCGCCTCTGCGGCGCCTGCCATCGCCGGCGAGCGGCCGTGGGCGGGTGAGCACACGAGCTTCGACTGGGACGCCATGGAGAGCTCCTTCCACGCGCCGGCGGGCAGCGAGGCAGTGGCGGGCTGGGCGCGCGTGGCCGGCTATGCGCTGAGCCAGGTCGACGGCTTTCTCGGCAAGCTGGGAAATCCGATCGGCATCGAGAGCTACAAGCCCTACCAGTCCTCCTCCGAGGAGGACTTCCTGCAGAACTATCTCGGCAATATCGGCATACCCCTGGACCTGACGCCGCACTTCCCCAAGGGCGCGCCCGTCGTCCTCCTCACCGAGGAGGCCGCGTTCGATCCCAACCTGGTCAAGGAGATCGAGGGCAATCTCGAAGCGGGCGGCGACGTCATCATCACCTCGGGGCTCCTGCACGCGCTCGAGCACAAGGGCTTCGAGAACATCGCCGAGATCACCTACAGCGGCTCGCCCATCATGGCGCGTCATTACTACGGCACCTTCGGGCCCCATGGCGGCGGTGACCTCGACGTACCCGGGCGCAGAAACAGGCCGGTGATCTTCCCGCAGATCCACTTCTATACCAACGACAGCTGGCCGCTGATCCGCGGCGAGGCCTCGGCCAACGCCGTGCCGATCCTGCTTGCGACCCAATACGGGCCGGGCGAGCTCTACGTGCTCGATGTGCCGGCCAACATGGGCGACCTGTATCAGTTGCCGCAGCCGGTGCTCGATGAGCTGCGAGGGTGGCTCACCGCGCGGTTTCCGTTAGCTCTCGACGCCCCGGCGCTCGTGAGCCTCTTCGCCTACGACAACCGTACCTTCATCGTGGAGTCGTACCGCGCGAGCCCGGCCACGGTGCGGGTCTTCGTCAAGGGCGGCGCCTCACGGCTGGTCGATCTCGCTTCCGGGCAGAGTGTGCTGCCGGCACCCGAGATCGTCCCGGGGCCGGCGCCCGGGGAAGCGGGCGAGACGAGCTTCGTGGTGCAGCTGCCGCCGCACTCCTACCGGGCGTTCAAGGTCCAATGAGCAAGCCCATCTCGCGCCACTCGGCGGCTGCGCCGAGGCTCGTGCAGCGTACTTGACAGCGGCCGGCCGGTGAGGGATGGTAGCGTTACCATGCTGGATTTCCTGCCGCGAGACTGGCGCCAGGCGACGCTGCTCGGGCGCCTCCTCACCGCCGAGGGACCGACTCCCGTTCTCATCCGCCGCGGGCGGGTGCTGGATGTCTGCGCGTTTGCCCCGACCACCGCGGAGTTCGCGGCCCGCTGGCGCGGGGAGGGGGAGCTGGCCGGTCAGGATCTCGGCGATCTCGAGGCGATGCCGCTCGAGCCCGCCTGGCAGCGCCACAGCGAGCGGACACTGCCGCAGTTGCTCTCGCCCGTTGATCTTCAGTGCCTGAAGGCCTGCGGAGTGACCTTCGCGGTATCCGCGGTGGAGCGCGTGATCGATGAGCGCGCCCGCGGCGATGTCGGCGCCGCGCAGAGCGTTCGCGAGGCACTGGAGCAGCGCGTCGGGACGCGCATCAACCTCGTGCGTCCCGGATCACCCGAAGCCGCGCGCCTGAAGGAGGCGCTGCTCGCGGCGGGGCTGTGGTCGCAGTATCTCGAGGTCGCGATTGGCGCCGATGCCGAGGTTTTCACCAAGGCTCCGGTGCTCTCCTCGGTCGGCTGGGGAGACTGGATCGGCGTGCGCTCGGATTCCCGGTGGAGCAACCCCGAGCCGGAGGTCGTGCTGGTGTGCGATCCGGCGGGACGGGCGGTCGGCGCCACTCTCGGCAATGACGTCAATCTGCGCGACATCGAGGGTCGAAGCGCGTTGCTCCTCGGCAAGGCCAAGGACAACAACGCCTCCTGCGCGATCGGCCCCTTCATCCGTCTCTTCGACGCCGGCTTCACCCTGGACTATGTGCGCTCGGCGGAAGTGACGCTCGAGGTGCGGGGCGAGGAAGGCTACCTGCTGCGCGGCGCGAGCTCCATGCGGCTCATCAGCCGCGATCCGCTCGAGCTCATCGGCCAGACGAGCGGACGGCACCACCAGTATCCGGACGGGTTCGCGCTCTTTCTCGGCACGATGTTCGCCCCGATCGAGGACCGCGACACGCCGGGCCTCGGCTTCACTCATCGGCGCGGCGATCTCGTGCGGATCTCGAGCGAGCACCTGGGGACCCTCGAGAACCGAGTCACGCACTGCGAGCAGGCGCCCCCCTGGTCGTTCGGGCTCGCCGCGCTGATGCGTAATCTCGCCGCCCGTGGCCTGCTGCGGCCCGAGTGAAATGAGTCGTGCCTCGGCCAGCCGACGATGCGAGAATGGGTACGGCCCACGATGATTGAAATCAAGAGCAGCTGAGGGGGTAGGCGATGACTAAGGGCAATCCGGGCCTCTTGGCGGCGCTCACGATCGCCGCGACTTTGGGGGGACTGCTGTTCGGATACGACACGGGCGTGATCGCCGGCGTGACCGATGCGATCACCCATAACTTCGTGCTGCCGCGGCATCTCGCGGAGGCGGACGCGAACTTTCTCTCCGGGCTGGCGATTTCGACGGCGCTCCTGGGCTGCGTGATCGGCGCGTTCATAGCAGGTCCCGTATCGACGAAGCTCGGCCGCAAGGCCGGGCTCATCATCGCCGGCGTGCTGTTCTTCTTCTCGTCCCTCGGCGCGGGCTATCCGGAGGTCATCTGGAGCACCTTCGGCGGCACCGGCTATCACGCTCTGCCGGCCTTCATGGCCTATCGGCTGGTCGCGGGCATGGCCATCGGCATGGCGTCCATGTTGGCGCCCATGTACATCGCGGAGGTGGCGCCGCCTGCCTCGCGCGGCATGTTGGTCACTTTTCAGCAGATCGCGATCGTCGTCGGCTTCATGCTCGTCGACTTCGTCAACTGGGGGATCCAGGCGGGCCACACCCGCGAGTACCTGATGACGACTGCCTGGCGGAACATGCTGGCCTCGGCGGCGATTCCCGCGGCGCTCCTCATCATTTGCATGCTGCTCGTGCCCGAGACGCCGCGCTTCATGGTGCTGAAGGATCGCGACAGCGAGGCGCTGGCTCTGCTCAAGCGCCTGGTCGGGGAGGTGGAGGCGCAGCCGACGCTGCAGCAGATCAAGGCCACCCTGATCGAGCACACCCGTCCGGTTCTCAGCTTCGGCTGGCTGGTGCTGATCGTCGGCATCATGCTGTCGGTCTTCCAACAGGTCGTCGGCATCAACGCCGTGCTCTATTACGCGCCGCACATGTTCGAGAACATGGGCGCTTCGACCAACCAGGCGCTGTGGGATTCGGCGATCTACAGCGGCGTGACCATGACCGTCTTCACGCTGATCGCCACTTTCACGGTGGACAGGATCGGGCGCAAGCCGCTGCTGGTTGCGGGCGCTTTGGTCATGGCGGCGGCCATGATCTTCCTCGGGTTCCTCTTCGATCGACATCTGGTCGCTGCGACCGTCGGGCAGGCCGGCGCCGCGACGGGATCCTCCTACATCGCCCTCGCTACAGTCGTCGTTTACATACTGGGGTTCTCGTTCTCCTGGGGACCGGTGGTGTGGGTGATGTTGTCGGAGATTTTCCCCAACTCCATCCGCGGCACGGCCATGTCCATCGCCGTCGCGGCGCAGTGGGTCATGAATTTCATCGTGTCGACGACCTTCCCGATGATGGACGGCAGCACCACTCTGAACAGCCAGTTCAACCACGGTTTCGCGTACTGGGTCTATGGCGCCTGCTCAGTGCTTGCGGCGCTCTTCGTCATGCGCTTCGTGCCGGAGACCAAAGGTCGCCCGCTCGAGTCGATCCAGGAGCTCTGGCATCGACACAAGCCGCGCAATGCGGAGCTCGTCTCCCCCTCCACCCGGTGATCTCAATTTCCGATGGAGACCTGGCGCTCGAGCTCCTGCCCGACCTCGGCGCCGCGGTCGCGACCTTGCGGTATCGGGGCCGCGATGTGCTGCGGCCGACGCCCTCGGGCGCGAGCGACCCTTTCGCGACGGCGGCGTTCGCTCTCGTGCCCTTTGCCAACCGGATTGCGGACGGCATCTTCCGCGTGGGCGCGCGCGAAGTCAGGATCGAGCGCAACGCGCCCGGCCAGGCGCATCCGCTGCATGGTCATGCGTGGCGACGACCCTGGCGCGTCGAGTCCGCGGAGCGCCACCGAGTGGCGCTTGCCTTCGAGCATCCCGCCGACAGCTGGCCCTGGTCCTATGCCGCCACCCAAACCCTGACACTGCACGCGGACAACCTCGAGGTGGCGCTTGCCGTCGAGAACCGCGACTCGTCGCCGATGCCCGCGGGCCTCGGCTGGCATCCTTACTTCCACAAGAGCCCGGGGGCGCTGCTCAAGGCCCACCTCGAGGGCGTGTGGCTCACGGATGAGGAGTGCCTGCCGGTGCGGCTCGCTCACGGGACACGCTTCGGACAGTGGAGTCGCGGCGATGAGTTGGAGCGGCCGGAGCTCATCGATCACTGCCACACGGGCTGGCCCGGAGTGGCGCAGATCCTGCTGCCCGAGGAGCGGCTGCGCCTCGCGCTCACGGCTAGCCGCGCGCTGCGCTGGCTGCACATCTACAGCCCTCCGGGCCAGGACTTCTTCTGCGTGGAGCCGGTGAGCCAGATGCCGAACGCGGTCAACCGCTCGGCGCCGCCGGCGATCACGGGCCACAAGCTCCTCGGGCCCGGGGAGCGCCTTGAGGCGCGTGTGACGCTCAGCGTCATCTACGCGGACAAATGCTAGAGTTGGAAGTGAGACCCGTCTGCAAAGTGGGCGCCGAGCTCGGCGAGGGCCCGGTGTGGGTCGAGCGTGAGTCGGCGCTCTGGTTCGTCGATATCAAGTTGCGACGCGCGCACCGCTGGGATCCGGCGCAGCGCGAGCATCGGTTCTGGGCGGCACCCGGGCAGCCGGGATTTCTCGTTCCGCTGCGCGGCGGTGGGTTCATCGTCGGCCTCGAGAGCGGGTTGCATCGCTTCGATCCGCAGACGCGCGAGTTCGTGCACTTAGTCGACGTCGAGCCAAACCGTCCCGCCAACCGTCTGAATGACGGATGTGTGGGCCCGGGCGGGGCCCTCTGGTTTGGCTCGATGCATGATCCGGAGGTGGAGCCGAGCGGCGCGTTGTATCGCATGGATGCACACGGCCGGTGTAAGGTCCTGGACAAGGGCTATGTCATTACGAATGGTCCAGCCTTCAGCCCGGACGGTCGCGTGTTCTATCACACGGATACGCGCGAGCGGGCGGTCTATGCTTTCGACCGGCCGGAGCCCGACACGCTCGTGCACAAGCGCCTCTTCGTGCGCATCGAGGAGGGCGCAGGGCATCCCGATGGCACCACGGTGGATGAGGAAGGTTGCGTATGGCTTGCCCTGTGGGGCGGTTGGGGGGTGCGCCGGTACTCGCCTGCGGGGCAGCTTCTTGCGACCGTGCGGCTGCCATGCGCCAACGTCACGAAGATTGCCTTCGGCGGAGCGGACCTGCGCACCGCCTATGTCACCACGGCCTGCAAGGGGTTGACGCAGGAGGAGCGTGCGGCTCAGCCTCTGGCGGGAGACCTCTTCAGCTTCCAGGCGCCGGCCCCGGGCCTGCGGCCCGTGGAAGCGAATTTGATCTCGACACCCAACGACTCTTAGGAGAGCGACGGCAGATGGCGGCGATCTATCCTGATTTGAAAGGCCAAGTGGTGCTGGTCACGGGCGGCGGGTCCGGGATCGGCGAGGCGATCGTGCGGCAGTTCGCCGCGCAACAGGCCAAGGTCGCCTTCATCGACATTGCCGTCGAGCCCTCGCGCGCGCTCGTGCGCGAGCTCGAGGCGGCCGGGACGCCGGTGCACTTCGAGCCCTGCGACCTCACCGACATCCCGGCGCTGCAGCGCTCGGTCGCAGCCACAGCCAAGCTCCTGGGGCCGATCCAGGTGCTGGTCAACAACGCGGCGAACGATGAGCGCCACGCGACCGAGGAAATGACGGAAGCGATCTGGGACGAGCGCATCGCGGTGAATCTCAAGCACCAGTTCTTCTGCGCCCAGGCGGTGATCCCTGACATGAAGGCGGCGGGCCGGGGCTCGATCACCAACCTGGGCTCGACCTCCTGGATCATCGGCCAGGGCGGGATGGCAGCCTACACGGCGTCGAAGTCCGCCGTGTTGGGTCTGACGCGCTCTCTCGCCCGCGACTTCGGCGTCTACGGTATCCGCGTCAACGCCGTGGCTCCCGGCTGGATCATGACGCGCCGTCAACTCGAGAAGTGGGTGACGCCGCAGGGCGAGGCCGAAATCCAGGCCCGCCAATGCCTGAAGCGAAAGCTCGAGCCCGCCGAGGTGGCGAGATTCATCGTCTTCCTCGCCTCGGAGGAGGCGAGCGCCTGCACGAACCAGCATTATGTCGTGGATGGCGGTTGGGTGTAGCTCAAGTGACTTCCGCCCACCGGCTGGGGCATACTGGACCCGGCGAGCTCGGGACGACGGGGACGTTGTAGCCGCCGCGGCAGTCCACCACAACCCGAAAATCCAGTGCCCGAAGCGCAAGACACAAGTTCACGGACCGCAGCATTGCTGCGCTCGACGATCATCTGGGACAACCACGGCTGCATGCCGCTGCGGGCCGACGACAGTTTCCTGCCGCAGCTCGAGAGGTACCGGAAAGCGGGCGTGACGGTCGCATCGCTCAATGTCGGCTTTGCGAAGATTCCCTGGGCGGAGCACCTGCGGGTGCTCTCTTTCATGCGTCGCTGGATCGCCGCCCGGCCCGATAGCTACCGGCTGATTGCCGCCGCTGACGATGTGCACATCTGCAAGAGGGAAGGGAAGCTCGGCATCGTCTTCGATGTGGAGGGCATGTGTCCGGTCGAGGACCACCTGAGCCTCGTGCAGACCTTCTACGAGCTCGGCGTGCGTTGGATGCTGATCGCCTACAATCACGGGAATGCCGCCGGTGGCGGCTGCCTCGACCCGGAGGATCCGGGTCTCACCGCCGTCGGCCGCGCCATCATCGATGAGATGGAACGGGTTGGAATGGTGCTCTGCGTTTCCCACACGGGCGCGCGCACCGCCGCCGAGGCGCTGCAATATGCCCGCCATCCGGTCATCTTCTCCCATTCCAACCCCCATGGAGATACGCCGCAGCCGCGCAATATCCCGGACGCTCTGATCCGCGCCTGCGCTCGCAAAGGCGGTGTCGTGGGCCTGAGCGGCATCGGCCCTTTCCTCGGCGCCAATGACAGACTGGTGGAGAAGCTCCTGCGCCAGCTCCGCTACGTCATCGACCTGGTAGGCCCGAGGCACGTGGGCCTGAGTCTCGACTACGCGTTCGACCGCGCGGAGGTCGAGGATTTCCTGCGCCAGAACCCGACGCTCTTCCCGCCGGGACTCGGCGCCCCGAGCAGCATGCCGATGGTCGAGCCCGAAGCGTTCGGCGAGATCGCCGAGGGACTCGCCCGCGATAATCTGACCGACGAGCAGATCCGCGGCATCCTCGGCCACAACTGGCTGCGCATCGCGACGGCAGTCTGGAAATAGTGGCAACAGCGTGAAGGCACTCATCATCGGCAGCGGCCTCATCGGCACGACGTCGGCCTACTTCCTCGCGCGCCGCGGCTGGGAGGTCGCCGTCCTCGACCGCCAGGAGGGGCCCGGGCAGGAGACGAGCTTCGCCAACGGGTCGCTGCTCACACCCAGCATGCCCGAGCCCTGGAATGCGCCCGGGAGCTGGCGGGTGCTGCTGCAATCCCTCGGCCGCCCCGACTCGCCGCTGAAGCTGCGCGTCAAGGCATTGCCGCACCTCGCGGGCTGGGGAATCGGGTTTTTGCGCAACTCGAGCCCGGAGTGTTACGAGCGCAACACGGTCAAGAACCTCAAGCTCGCGCTGCATTCCCTCGAGGTGTTGGCCAGGCTGCGCCAGGAGATCGGGATCGAGTATGGAGGTGCCTTCCGCGGGTCTTTGCGGGTGATTCGCGACCCCGCGGCGCTCGAGCGGGCGCTCGCCTGGGCGCAGACGCTGGGGGCGCATGGCCTCACCTATCGGCGCCTGAGCCCCGAGGAGATCGTGGCCATGGAGCCCGTGCTCGCGCCGCTCGGCGAGCAGCTCGCCGGCGGCATCCATTACCCGGCCGATGAGATCGGCAACGCCTACAAGTTCTGCGTCGCTCTCGCCGATCACGCCCGCCGCGCGGGTGTTGACTTCCGGTTCCAGACGCCGGTCACGCGGATCGAGCTCCGTCAGGGGAGCGTGGCGGCCGTGCTGAGCCGTGACAGGCGTTTTACCGCCGACCGTTATATCGTGGCGGCCGGTAGTTACAGTCCCATCCTTCTCAAGGAGCTCGGACTCAAGGTGCCCGTGAAGCCCGCCAAGGGCTACTCGATAACCTTCGAGCGCCCCCGACTCGACTCGCCGTTGCAACTGCCCGTCGCCGATGATGATTTTCACGCCGTGGTGGTGCCGCTCGAGAACGTCATCCGCGTCGCGGGAACCGCGGAGTTCACCGGCTATGACCTGTCGCTGACCGAGTCGCGCATCCAGAATCTCGTGACTCTCGTCAAACAGGTGTTGCCGCAGGGCGGATTCGAGCGTGCCGCGGCGAAGCCGTGGTGTGGCCTTCGCCCCATGTCGGTCGATGGCGTGCCGATCATCGGTCCGACGCCGATCGCGAACCTCTGGATCAGTACCGGCCACGGACCGCTCGGGTGGACCATGGCCGCGGGATCCGGCCAACTCCTGTCGGATCTCATGACAGGGGGCGCACCGGCCGTCGACCCCGACGCCTACGCGCTCGCCCGGTTCAACGCCGCGTGAGCGGATGAGCCGCACGCGCTCACGGCCGCAGGGAGGAACGCGCCATGCGCGTGCTCGGCGCCGCTGAGATCCGCTCGCTGGCGCCGATCGGTGAGCTCATCGAGTGCTTGCGGGAGGCATTCCGCCATCCGCCGACTTCTGCCGCGCGCCAGGCGGCGCCCATCCCGGGCGGGCGGGGCGACCGGCTGTTGCTCTCGATGCCGGCGTTCGAGACCGCAGGCGGCGGAGCCATCAAGCTCGTCACGATATTTCCGGACAACGGCGAGAGGGGCCTGCCCACCATCCAGGCGGCGCTCGTCGTCTTCTCCTCGACAGGTGCGCCCGTGGCGGTGCTCGATGGTGCCGAGGTGACGCGGCTGCGCACGGGCGCGGCTTCGGCGCTCGCCTCGACCTATCTTTCGCGAGCCGACAGCGCACATCTTCTCATCATCGGCACGGGGGCGCTCGCTCCCTACATGGCGTTGGGGCATTGCGCGGTGCGGCCGATAAGCCGGGTGACGGTGTTCGGAAGGCGAGCGGAGCGCGCGCAAGAGGTGGCCGCCGAGGTCCGCTCCCTCCTCGGCGGCGAAATCGCAGTGGAAATCGCCTCATCTCTCGAGAAAACCGTGCCCGTGGCCGACATCGTCTCCTGCGCGACGAGCAGCGAGCGGCCGCTGCTCGCCGGCCAATGGCTGCGCCCGGGTGCCTTCGTCGACCTCGTGGGCAGCTTCTCGCCGCTGCGGCGGGAGGCCGACGATGAGACCATCCTGCGCTCGCGGCTCTTCGTCGACACCTTCGAGGGCGCGCTCGCCGAGGCGGGCGACCTGCTCGGGCCGCTCGAGCGCGGCCTCATCGGGCGCGAGCGCATCGAAGGGGAGCTCTCGGACCTGGTGTCGGGCAGCGCCACTGGACGGCGAGGGGCCGATGAGATCATCCTCTTCAAATCCGTGGGCACCGCGATCGAGGACCTTGCTGCCGCGAACCTCATCGTGGCGGCGGCCGGCAATAAGACATAAGGGGATACGGTCGTGCATAGAGACATCCGTGAGACCGCGCTCTTCAAGGAGACCGAGGCGCTCTATGGCTGCTTCCGCCGGCCGGGCAGCGGGCTCATCACCGATGCGATGGAAATCTCGGCGCACGGCGGCCGGGCGGTTTTCACGGGGACGCTGGTCGACGCCGGAAACGAGGCAGTCTCGCGCGTTTGCCTCACGGACCTCGCCAGCGGCGATACCCGGGTGCTGACTTTCGGCCCCAACACCGACCACGCACCGAAGCTCTCGCCCGATGGCCGGCACATTGCCTTCCTTTCCGACCGCCGCAAGGCGGGTAACTTCCAGCTTTACCTGCTCGATGCCGAGAGCGGCGAATGCCACACGACGCCCGCGGTCGAGGGCTGGGTGGAATACCTGCACTGGTCCCCCAACGGCCGCCACATTCTCCTCGGAGTCGCGGGCCATGGGGCGGATCTCGCCGGCGCGCAGGGCGCGGCCGCGACCAAGACGGCCGCTCAGGACCTTCCCGCCTGGATGCCGGTCATCGACACGGGGGAGGAGTCCTATCGCTGGCGACGCGCCTGGGTCTATGACCTCGAGGAGAACCGCGTCAGCCAGGTCAGTGCCGCGCGCAGCAACATCTGGGAGGCCGCCTGGTGCGGTAACAACGCCATCGCGGCCGTCGTCTCGCCGGGACCGGGCGAGGGACTTTGGTACACCGCCCACCTGCAGGTCATCGAGACGGATGAGGGTGCGAGCCGCGACGTCCTCGTGCCGCAGGATCAGCTCGGCTGGCCGAGCGCCTCGCCTTCGGGTCGTCACATCGCCGTGGTCGAAGCGCTGTGCAGCGACCGTTGGATCGTCGCGGGCGAGCTGAGGCTGATCGACACACGCAGCCACCACGTCCGCAAGGTTGCGACCAACGGAATCGACATCTCGCATACGGAGTGGCGCTCGGACCGGCATCTCCTGCTCGCCGGGCACCGGGGGTTCGAGACCGTCATTGCGCTTTATGACCTCGAGGAAGACGAGCTCGAGGAGCTCTGGCGGAGCGAGAGCACCACGACCAGCGGTTTCTACACGGTGGTCTGCGGGTTCGGCGAGCCCGGCGACTGCGCGCTGGTGGGCGAGGGCTTCCAGCGAGCGCCGGAGATCGCCGTCATCCGCCGCGGCAAGTACCAAGCCGTCAAGTCCTTCGATCCCGGCGCCGAGCAGGAGCTGTCTGTGATCGCCGGCGTTGAGACCGTGAAATGGCACGCGCCCGATGGGCTCGAGATCCAGGGGCTTCTGCTCAAGCCCGCAGGTAGCGCGCCGCACCCGTTGGTGATGATGGTTCACGGCGGCCCGGTGTGGCACCACCGGCCCTACTGGATGGGCCGCAGGAGTATCGGGACGCTGATGCTGCTCAAGCGAGGGTATGCCATTTTCCTGCCCAACCCCCGCGGCAGCACCGGTCGCGGCCAGGCGTTCGTGCGACCCGTGCTGGGGGACATGGGCGGAGCGGACACATACGATTATCTCTCCGGCCTCGATCATCTCATCGAGCATGGGATCGCCGACCCCGCGCGGCTCGGCGTGACGGGCGGGAGCTACGGCGGCTACATGGCGACGTGGCTCATCACGCAGGATCCGCGCTTTGCCGCCGCCGTCGCGGTCTCACCCGTCACGAACCAGGTGACGGAGCACCTGATCTCCAACATTGGGTACTTCGTGTCGCTCTTCCTCAAGGACACCTACACCAATCCCGGCGGCAAGTATTTCGAGCGCAGCCCGATCATGCACGCCCACAAGACGAAGACGCCGACGCTCGCCACCTGCGGTGTGCTCGACCGCTGCACGCCGGCCGAGGAGGCGGTGCAATTCCATAACGCGCTGCTCGAGAACGGGGTGAAATCCGTGCTGGTCACGTACCCGCAGGAAGGACACGGCGTGCGCAACTGGCCGGCGGCAGTGGATTATGCGGCGCGGATGGTGGGGTGGTTCGAGGAGCATATTCCCCGGGGCACGCGCCAGGAATGAGGCCGCCGGGACTGACCGTCCCGGCGTCAGGGTCTAGTGACTGTCCCGCGGCACGCCGAATTCTTCGTCGATCTTCTGGTACTTCACCGCCGGCTTCAGCACCATGCCGTCCGCGAGCTGCGCCACCATCGCGCGCTGGATTTCCTGCCACGGCGTCTGGGAGGGCGGGAACGGGTAGCCGTTGTGGGCCTCCAGCGCCTTGCGCCGCGCGGCAAGCTCCGCTTCCGGCACCAGCATGTTGACCTCGCGCTTGCGCAGGTCCACCCGCACCCGGTCACCGGTCTTGAGGATCGCCAGGGCGCCTCCGGCGGCGGCTTCTGGCGAGGCGTTGAGGATGGATGGCGATCCTGAGGTCCCGGACTGGCGCCCATCACCGATGCAGGGGAGGGAGGTGATCCCCTGTTTGATGAGGTAGGCCGGCGGACGCATATTGACGACCTCCGCCGCCCCGGGGTAACCGATGGGCCCGCTGCCGCGGATGCAAAGCAGCGTCTGGCTGTCGATACCGAGCTCAGGGTTGTCGATGCGTGAGTGATAGTCCTCCGGCCCGTCGAACACGACCGCCGGTCCCTCGAAGGCGTCGGGGTCGCCCGGATGGCTCAAATAGCGCTGGCGGAATTCCTCCGAGATCACGCTCGTCTTCATGATCGCAGAGTCGAACAGGTTGCCCCTGAGGACGAGGAAGCCGGCGTTGGCCTTCAGCGGCCGCTCGAACGGCCGGATGACGGCGGCATCCAGGATCTCCTGCCCGCGACAGTTCTCACCGAGGGTACGGCCGTTGACGGTCAGGGCGTCCTCGCGGATGAGCCCGTGCTTCATGAGCTCGTTCACGACCGCCGGCACGCCGCCCGCGTGGTGATAGTCCTCCCCCAGGTACTCGCCCGCGGGTTGCAGGTTGACGAGCAGGGGCACCTCGTAGCCATATTTCTGCCAGTCATCGAGCGTCAGCTCCACGCCCATGTGCCGGGCGATCGCCTCCATGTGGATCGGCGCGTTGGTGGAGCCGCCGATCGCGGAGTTGACGACGATGGCATTCAGGAAGGCATCCCGTGTCATGACCGCCGAGGGCCTCAAGTCCTCGTGCACCATCCGCACGATCCGCTCACCGGTCTGGTAGGCGATCTGTCCGCGCTCCCGGTAGGGCGCCGGGATGGCGCCGGAGCCCGGCAGCTGCATGCCGAGCGCCTCCGTCAGGGAGTTCATGGTCGTCGCCGTGCCCATGGTGTTGCAGTAGCCGGTGGAGGGCGCGGAGGAAGCCACCAGCTCGATGAATCCGGGATAGTCGATTGCGCCCGCCGCGAGCATCTGGCGGGCCTTCCATACGATCGTGCCGGAGCCGGTGCGCTCGCCCCGGTGCCAGCCGTTGAGCATCGGTCCCACCGAGAGCGCGATGGCGGGTATGTTGACCGTGGCGGCCGCCATCAGGCAGGCCGGCGTCGTCTTGTCGCAGCCGATGGTGAGCACCACGCCATCCAACGGATAGCCGTAGAGCACCTCGACCAGCCCGAGGTAGGCGAGGTTGCGATCGAGACTCGCCGTCGGCCGCTTGCCCGTCTCCTGGATCGGGTGGACCGGGAATTCGATGGGCACGCCGCCCGCTGCGCGGATGCCGGCGGCGATGCGCTGCGCGAGCACGAGGTGATGTCGGTTGCAGGGCGAGAGGTCGGAGCCCGTCTGCGCGATGCCGATGATGGGCTTGCCCGATCTCAGCTCCTCGAGCGTCATGCCGTAGTTCAAGTAGCGCTCGAGGTAGAGCGCCGTCATGTCGGGATTGGCGGGGTTGTCGAACCAGGCGCGCGAGCGCAGCCGGCGCCCACTGCCGCGGCCCTGACCGTCGTGGGAGGTCATCTTTTTTGTTGTCCTCGTTGTTTCCTGCGGCTGACGTCGATCCGGTTCACCCCGATGTCGATCACTTTAAGGATGGCCGCGGCCGCGGCCTGCTCCTCGCCGGCCTCGATGGCATCGACGATGGCGGCGTGGCCGTTGACGGTCGCCTCGTGGTCCGCCGGGTCGTCGACCGGGGAGCTGTGGGCGAAGGAGGCGACCAGCGCCGTCTCGATCACGCTCGCCATGGAGCGCATGAGCGGGTTGCCGGAGGCGCTGCCGATGGCGAGGTGAAAATCGAGATCCGCCTCGGCGAAGCTCTGGCGGGTGTGGTCGGAGCGCGCCATCTGCCGCACGCATTCCCTCAGGCCGGCGATAGCCGCGGGCGCTCGGCGTCGGGCGGCGAGTGCCGCCGCGGTGGGCTCGAGCGCGCGGCGGACCTCGGTCAGGCTCTTCATGAACTCGTCATCGAGGCCGAGGCGCACGCGCCAGGCGAGGACGTCCGCATCGAAGTAATTCCAGTGGACCGGGTCGCGTACGCGCGTGCCGACGCGCGTTTTGGAGATGACGAATCCCTTGGCCGCGAGCGTCTTCATCACCTCGCGCATGACGGTGCGCGAGACCTGGAAGCGCTCGATCAGCTGCGGCTCCGGCGGCATGTTGGTCCCGGGCGCGTAGCTGCCTTTCAACAGCTCGGTCCCGAGAATTGCCGCGATCTGATCGTGGCTCGACTTCGCCCGCTCGAGCGCGAGGCGGCTCAGGCGGGGCATGGGGCGCGGCACCGAGGGGCGTGTGGGACGGTAATGCGCTTGTGCGTTCATGGGGCGCAAACCACTATCATGCGCCGGTAGCCGGCGTTTCAGGGTCATATAATATGACTATTAAGCCTTTGCAACAAGCCCCACAAGTCTGGGTGCTTCGATGAGTCCCGCGCAGCAGGTCATGGTCACGCGCCGCGGCCACGTCTGCGAAGTGCGCCTGAACCGTCCGGAGAAGCGGAACGCGCTCACCTCCGGTATGTATGCGTCATTGCTCGAGGCCTTTACGGAGGCGCAGCGAGACGATGAGATACGCGTGCTCCTGCTGAGTGGCGAAGGCGCGTGCTTCACCGCAGGCAACGATCTCAAGGACTTCCTGAACGCCCCGGCGGTGGCGCCTGACAACGTGATCCCGCGGTTCCTGCGCGCGCTGAGCGGCTTCAGCAAGGTCCTCATCGCCGCCGTTCACGGGCCGACCGTCGGCATCGGCGCCACCCTGCTGCTGCACTGCGACCTCGTCATCGCCGCCGCCCGTAGCACCAAGCTCATCATGCCCTTCGTGCAGCTCGGGCTCGTGCCCGAAGCGGGCAGCACGCTGCTGCTGGCGCGCCTCATCGGGCACCAGCGGGCCGCGGAGGTCTTTCTGCTCGGTGAGCCGCTCGATGCCACGACCGCGAAGGAGTGGGGCCTCGTCAACCGCGTCGTGGACGATGAGGCGCTGATGGCGCAGGCGAGGGCTCTCGCGGATGCCGCTGCCCGCCAGCCCCCCGGCGCCGTGCGTGCCACCAAGCGCCTGATGCGCGTCGCCCGGAGCGCCGAGACCGCGGCTCACATACAGGAGGAGCTCGGCGTGTTCGCCGCCCGGCTGGGCTCCGCGGAATTCGCGGCCGCCGCACAGGCGTTCTTCGGCAAGTCCTCCGGCCGTGCTGGCGGAACCTGAGGCGGCGCGAGAGCGTTGTTTTGCGATGGCTGCCTCGCGAGCCGACATCGACGGCACTCCCTCCTTCGCGCCCGGGCGCGAGCGGTTGCAATGGACGTTGAGCCGCCTGCGCGCCATGAGCGCCGGTGAGGTCGGCTTCAGGCTGCGGCGCAAGGTCCAGGGAAGCGCCGAGCGGGCCGGCATCGGCCTCGCACATCCGCCCGAGCCGGCGGGCATCTGCGGTCCGGCGTGGGTGTCGCCCTTTCCGTGTGGCTTTGAGACCCGCCGCTACACCCTGGCGGCCGACCGAATCCTCTGCGGCCGCTTCGATGTGTTTGCCCTCGAGGACGCGACGCTCGGCTTCCCGCCCCGCTGGAATGTCGATCCCAAGACCGGCATCGAGGCGCCGCTCGAGTTCGGGCTCGAACTCGACCATCGCGATGCCGCGCGGGTGGGCGATGTCAAATACGTCTGGGAGATCAACCGCCATCTCGAGTTGGTCACCCTGGCCCAGGCCTGGCATCTCACGGGAGATGAGCGCTACGCGCTCGGCGCCCGGGCGCTGATCGATTCCTGGCTGCAAGCGTGTCCCTATCCCAAGGGTGTCAATTGGTGCGCGAGCCTCGAGCCTGCCATCCGGCTCGTCAACTGGTCATTCGCCTGGCACCTCCTCGGGTCTGAGGACTCGATACTTTTTGACGGCGGGGAGGGCCGCTCGTTCCGCAGCCGTTGGCTCGAGAGCATCTACCGGCACTGCCACTTCATCGCCAGCCACTGGTCGCGGCACTCCTCGGCCAACAATCACCTCTTGGGCGAGGCGACCGGGCTCTTCATCGCAGCGCTCAGCTGGCCGCTCTGGCCGGAGAGCCCGCGCTGGCTTAAGTCAGCGCGCGCCGAGCTCGCGCGCGAGGCGCTGCTCCAGACCTTCGAGGACGGCGTCAACAAGGAGCAGGCGATCTGGTATCACCACGCGGTAGCCGACATGTTGGCTCTAGCGGGACTCCATGCCCGTGCCAACGGCTGCGACTTCGATGGCAGGTACTGGGGAGCGCTCGAGTCCATGCTCGATTTCCTGGCGAGCATCATGGACGTCAACGGCGGCGTGCCTGCCATCGGCGATGCCGACCAGGGCGTGCTGGTGCGCCTGGTGCCGCCCGGCGCCTCGAACGAGGTTGCGCCCTGGTCGGGCGTCTACCGCTCACTCCTCGCGACCGGCGCCGTGCTGTTCGATCGCCCGGAATTCCGGGTGAAGGCCGGCGGGTACGACGAGAAGACCCGCTGGCTCCTCGGCGATGCGGCCGCCAGCCGCTTCCAGTCGCTGGATGTCTCAGGCGCGCGGCTGCCGGTGCGCCGCTCGTTTCCGCGCGGGGGCTACTACATTCTGGGAGACCGGTTCGAGACGCCCGAGGAAGTCAGGATCGTGGCCGACGCGGGCGCGCTCGGATATCTGTCGATCGCCGCCCACGGCCACGCCGATGCGCTGGCGTTCACCTTGACGATCGGCGGCAAGCCGTTCCTCATCGACCCCGGCACCTACGCGTATCACACGGAGCCGACGTGGCGACACTACTTCCGCGGCACCTCGGCGCACAACACCGTCACGGTGGACGGCGAGGACCAGTCGCTCTTCGCCGGTCCCTTCCTCTGGCTGCAGCACGCCGATGCGACGGTGGACGAGTTCGTGTGCTCACCGGGTCAGCAGGTGCTCACCGCGCATCATGACGGCTATCGCCGCCTCCCCGATCCGGTGGGTCATCGGCGCACGTGGCGCTATGACAACCCGTCGGCGACACTCGCCGTGTGTGATGACCTGTTCTGCTCCGCGACCCACGCGATCGAGATCTTCTGGCACTTCGCGCCGGAGTGTCAGGTTGCGTGCGAGGGCCGGCGGGTAGTGGCCGAGCGTGACGGCGCGCGCCTTACGCTCGAGGCGCCCGCGAGCCTCTCGGTCTGCCTGGTACGTGCCTACAGCCCGGAGCGCGCGGGCGAGCGGCCGCTTGGCTGGGCTTCGAGCGGCTTCGACCTCAAGACTCCGGCGACGACCGCGATCTTTGCCGGCCGTACTCGCGGGAGCATCCGGCTCCAGTCGCGCCTGCGGATCGGTTGAAGAGCGCCTCGTAGGCGGCGATGAGCTTCGGCGCCTCATAGTCCCACGCGAGCTGCCGCTCGATGCGCTCTCTTCCGAGCCGTCCCATCCTCTGCCGCCGCTCGGGGTCATCGAGGAGCGTCACGATCTTCTCGGCCAGGTCGCAGGCGTCGTTAGCTCTGGCATAGAGCGAGGCGTCGCGCGCGGAGAAGCGGCCTTCGGTGAGCTCGAACTGCACGATCGGCTTGCCCAACGCCATGTACTCCATGATCTTGTTCATGGTGGACTTGTCGTTCATCGGGTTGACTTCGTCGCAGTTGACACAGACGTCCGCGGTGTTGAGCACCTGCAGCAGCGTCTCATCCGGCACGCGGCCGGTGAATTCGACGTGAGAGTCGAGTCCGAGCCGCGCGCTGAGGCGGCGCATGTCCTCGAGCGCCGGCCCGCCGCCGACCAGCGTGAAGTGCACCTCCGCGCGGCCCATCTCCCGCACGATGTGCCGGGCGGCCTCGATGAGATACGGAATCCCTTCCTGCGCCCCCATGACGCCCACATAGCCTACGAGATACTTGCGGCCGCGCTTCAACTGCGGCGCCGGCGGCAGGATTCTGAGGCGCTCGAGGCTCGGTCCCGAGCGCACCACGAACACTCTCGCCGGCGGCATGTGCCCGCGCTCGAGCGCGATCCGCCGGTAGCTCTCGTTGGTGGCGATCGAGACGTCGGCCAGGAGGAAGGTCAGCCGCTCCGAGAGGCGCACCAGCCAATAAAGGAGTCCGCGGCGGCCGAACTTCGCCTCGTAGAGCTCCGGGTTGATGTCGTGGTGATCGAAGAGGAAGCGCTTGCGGGCGATCGCCTTGTAGAGCGCGCCGATGAGGAAGATGTTGTCGGGGGGGTTGCACGCGTGGATGGCGTCGAAGCCGTGGCGGCGCAGCACCTTGAGGGAGAGCACGAGCTCCCAGAAGAGCGAGGCGGTGTATTCCAACGCATAGCCGAAGGCTCCCCGGGCCTCGAGCGGCAGCGGATGGCGGTAGATGTGGATGCCTTGCAGGCACTCGTAGCGCGCCGTGTGCTCGCGGCCGGTGGGGCAGATCACCGCGACTTCGTAGCCATGCGCCTTCAGCGCCCTGGCTTCCTGCCACACGCGCCGGTCGAAGGGCACGGGCAGGTTCTGGACGATGATGAGGACGCTGCGGCTACCAGCCGATGCCGGCGTAGTTCGCATGGCGCTCCTCGATCTGCCGCATGCGCTGATTCTCATCGCGCTCGACTGAAACTCCGGATGGCTGATCGTCTGCGGGTCCGCAAGAAGCATGCCGGAGCTGCGGCGCGGCAGTGACGGTCATGGCGCCGGGCTCGTGGTCCGGGCTTGTGTTTGCCTGTCGCCAAGGAGCATCATCGAAGCGTCACCATCGGTCCGTATCATGGAGTCTGCATCTGGAGGGGATTCCAAATGACTTCACTAGCGCAGACGCACCCCCGCACGTCGCCGGCTCAGGAAGGCCGTCGTCGCACTTGGCCCGCCAACGGCGTTTCCGGCGCTCAGGAATCAGCCGGTGCCGCACGAGACCGCGCTCGGCAGAACCTCCCGGCAATCGATCCGTCGATGGCTTACGGATGTGTCGACTGGTACTTGTACCCGCAGGCCAAGCCCGAGCAGGAGCTCAGGCGTATCGGGCTCTGAGGTAGAGCACCGTCGCCATCCCGGCGAAGGTCATGAGAAACGAGGCGCCGACATGCGTCGCCGCCTCGGCGAGCGCCCACAGCCCTTGACCTCGCTGCAGTAGCGCTACCACCTCGGCCGAGAAGGTCGAGAACGTGGTGAGCCCGCCGCAGAATCCCGTGATGACGAACAGGCGCCACTCGGCCGGCAGCGCCGGGAAGCTCGCGAAGAAGGCCACGGCCGCGCCGATGACGTAGGCGCCGATGATGTTGGCGGCGAGGGTGCCCGGCGGCAGGAGCGGGAAATCCGCATTCAGCCGGTCGCCGAGCCACCAGCGCAGGAGCGCCCCGGCGCTCGCGCCCACACTGATGGCCACGATCGATTTCCACATGCGTAATGTTGGCTGAGGCTACATGGCCTGTTTGCCCTGCACGACAGCCGCCTCGAGCTGCTGCTCGCCCGCCTGCGCCTCTCGACTGAGGTGGTCGTACACCTGGTACTCGGCCTGGGTCGGCTTCAGGTACGCGAGACCGATGTCGGCGGCGAGGTAGGCGAGATGGCTGCGCAGCTTCGTCTCGAAGATCACCGTCCCCTCGCTCGAGTGCTCGGCCAGATCAACGTTGTCGTTGATCGCCCGCGCGAGCGTCGCCAGGGCCTCATGCGCTTGCGCCGCGCTCACCTTGTGCTCTGCGACTGCCGTCTGCAGCCGGCTGCGCATGGCAATCGCGTCATTGAGGGTGCGATCGAGCGTGTCGAGTGACTTGTGGATGCGCAGCTCGAGCTCGAGCCGTGCCTCGAGCGCGTCCGGCGAACCGGGGTGCAACCGCGGATCGAGCGCCACCTGGAACGGGCGCTGCGACTTCTGCCCGTTGTAATCGAGCACGACGGTATAAGTGCCCGGTACGACGCTCGGTCCCGCGACCGAATCCTCGAGGCCGCCTGCCGCGACGGGCTGGTAGAAGCCTGTGACCTCCGTGGCATCCGCATAGCGCAGATCCCACTGGAAGCGGTCAAAGCCCGCCGTGATCGCGGTGAGCTTCTCCTCGGCCCTCGCCTTGAGCTGCGAGGGCTCCTGGTTGTCCTTCTGCGCCGGGCTGAGCTTCGGCTCCCTGTGCTTCAGGTGCAGTTTGAACGTGCGGATCACCTGACCTTTCGAATCGAGGAACGTCAGGCTGACCGGCACGTTGCCGTGATAGCTAGCAGGGACATGGAAGAACACCGTTGCGCCGAACGGCGGATTGGTGCCCGCTCCGGGAACGTTGCGCGCGAACGCGCTGCTGCCGTAGGCATGGGTCAGCCACGCCGTCTGTGGGGCGTATACCTGCACGTCCCCGCTTCCAACGGCCGGCTGCATCGACACCTGCTCGAGCAACGACAGGTTGTCGAGTACCCAGAACGAGCGGCCGTGCGTTGCCACCACGACCTCTCCCTGACGGGTGTCGATCGCGATGTCGCGTACCTGCACGCGAGGCAGGTTGCGGGTGAGCGGCTGCCAATGCGCCGCGCCGTCGTAACTCACATAGGCCGTGCTCTTGGTGCCGGCGAACAACAGCTGCGCATCGGCGGGGTCCTGGCGAACCACGAACACGTACTCATCGTCGGGGATGCCGGTCGTGACCGCCTGCCAGTGCGCACCGTAGTCGGTGGTCTGGAAGATGTAGGGATGAAAATCGTCCCACATGTAGCGCGAGGCGCTGAGGTAGGCGGTGCCGGCCGCGGTGTACGCGGGCTCGATCGAGGTGATTTCAGCCCATTCGGGCAGCGCCGGCGGCGTGACCGCCTGCCAGCTCTGGCCGCCATCGCGCGTGACGTGCACCAGTCCGTCGGCCGAGCCGGCCCACATCACCTGGCGATCGAGCGGCGACACGGCGAGGGCGGAGATGTCGGGAAAGATCTCCGCGCCCGTGGCATCGATATTGATCGAGCCGCCGGTCGGACCCTCGGTCGTGGGATCGTTGCGCGTCAGGTCGGGACTGATCCGGCTCCAGTGGCGCCCGCCGTCGGTGCTCTTCAACACGTACTGCGAGCCGACCAGCAGCTCATTGGAGTTGGGCGCGAAGAAGATCGGGTGCGTCCAGCCAAAGCGATACTTGAGCTCGCCGGATGAGGCGCCCTCCTGATACTCCGGCCACGGACTGACTTCCTCATACTGTCCCGTCGTCATGTTGTAGCGCAGCAGGATGCTGAAGTAGCCGCTGCCGTAGGTGACGTCGGGGTGACCTGGGAGCGGCGCCACGAAGGTGCTCTCGCCGTAGGCGACGCGCTGCCAGTCGCCAACGGGAATCATGCCGCCCGGCGTCGCGCTCGGGCCCTCGAACGAGCCCTCGTCCTGCTGCGCGCCGTAGATGTGGAAGGGGAATTGCTCATCGAGCGCGACGTGGTAGAACTGGCCCGTCGGCTGGTTGTGCTCGCCACTCCAGGTCTTGCCGCCATCGGTCGACACCGTGGCGCCGCCATCGTTGCCCTCGAGCAGGACCTTGGTGTCGTTCGGGTTGATCCAGACGATGTGGTTGTCGCCGTGGGGCGTGTGCAGCTTCGCGAAGCTCTTGCCGCCATCGCGCGAGACCCAGAGCGCATCCACGTTCGGCGCATACACCGTGTTGGCATCCCGCGGATCGGCATAGACCGCCATGTAGTAGAAGGCCCGCTGGCGCAGGCTCCAGCTGCGGTTCACGCGCGTCCAGCTCGTCCCGCCGTCGCTCGAGCGGAACACGCCGCCGTGCTTCGCCTGCACGATGGCATAGACGACGTTGGGGTCGCTGCCGGCCACCGACACGCCGATGCGCCCGAGAATGCCGCCCGCAAAGCCGGGGTTGTGCGAGATCTGCGTCCAGTGGGCGCCGCCGTCGGTGCTCTTGTAGAGACCGCTGCCGGGGCCGCCGTCATCGAGCTTCCAGGGCGTGCGATACGCCTGCCACATGGCGGCATAGAGCACCTGCGGGTCGCGCGGGTCCATCACGAGGTCGATGGCGCCGGTCTTGTCATCGACGTAGAGGATCTTCTTCCAGCTCTTGCCGCCGTCGGTGGACTTGAAGACGCCCCGCTCGGGGTTGGACTTGAACACGTGGCCCATCGAGGAGGCATACACCACATCGGGGTCGTGGGGATCGATCACGATGGCGCTGATGGTATGGGTGTCCTCGAGGCCGGCCGCATGCCAGTGCTTGCCGGCGTCATCGGAACGATAAACGCCGTCGCCTGTTATGACATCGCCGCGGATATCGCTCTCGCCCGTGCCGACATAGATCACCTTCGGGTTCGAGGGGGCGACGGCGATCGCGCCGATGCTGTTGCTCGATCCCGGGAGCTTGCCGTCGGTGAGGTTGACCCATTTGAGGCCGTAGTCGGTGCTCTTCCACACGCCACCGTCGACGCCGCCCATATAGAAGAGGTCGCGCTCGGCGGGCACGCCTGCGACCGCAACCACTCGCCCCCCGATGGCAGGGCCGACGCTGCGCCACTTGAGCTTGGCATCCGGCGCCTGCGGTTGGGCCGCGGAGGCGAGGGTGAGCGCCGCAAGGAGGAGCACCGTCCCTGCCGCAGTGAGAGTCCGAAGCGCACGCGAGCCCGCAGAGCCATTGCTGCCTGTCATGACTTTAGCCTCCCACGGACGGGCGATACGGTCCGTCCGGGTATTTGTTTTTGAGACGCGCCGATGCCGCGTCATGATAGGGGAAGGCAGCGCGCAGTTTCCAGCCGCGGTGCTGCTTGCGTCCGCCGCTCGTCGACGAGCCGTTCGCTGCGTGCGCCGGAGGCGGGTCAACGGCATGGCCTTTGCTTTCCCCCACCCGATGCGGAGCGGGATGACCCAATCGGCACGGGAGGCAGCACTGGCTCCGGCCCGATCGGTGGCGACGGACTTGCCGCCCGTCATGGTCCTCGCCGATCACCTGGGGTACCCCGGCGATGTGCCACACGGCGTCACGACCTATCTGCGCAACGTGCTGCCGCTCCTTGCCGCCAGCGGCGTGGAGCTCACGGTTTGCTTCCTGCGGGGGCCGCACGCGGCGGCCCGCGATCTGTGGGCGCGGGGCATCGATCCCGTCTTCTTCAATGCCGGCAAGTGGGATGCAACGGTGGTCCTGCGCGTTGCCGCGCTGGCGAAGCGCAACGGCGTCGGCCTGCTGCACGCGACGGGACTGAAGGGAACGCTGGTCGCGCGGATCGCCGCGCGGCTCGTCGGCGTCCGAACCCTGCTGCACGTGCACGACCTCAACGATCCCGGCACCACACTCAGCGCGCTGGAGCGGCTCTTCGCACGGCCCACGGACGCCGCCGTGTGCGTATCGCAAGCCGTGTGCGAGTTGACAGCAAGCCGCTATCACGTGCGCCGCGAGCGGATACGCATCGCCCGCAATGGCATTCCGCTCGAGGCGCTGCGCAGCGCCGCGGGGGAGCGCCGGCGGGTGCGCGCTGAGCTCAACATCGAGCCGGGGCGCCCGGTGCTGGCCGTCATCGGCCGTCTGCACCCTGTAAAAGGCCACCGCGCGATGCTCGGCATGTTGCCGGCGATCGTGCGCAGCTGTCCGCGGGCGTTGCTGCTGGTGATCGGCGACGGGCCGGAGCGCTCGGCATGCGAGGCGCTGGCACGCAGTCTCGACATGGGGAGGCACGTGCGCTTTCTCGGCAGGCGCAGCGACGTGCCGCGCCTGCTCGCGGCCATCGACCTCGTGTTGATACCCTCGCAATCCGAGGGCCTCAGTCTTGCCGGCATCGAAGCGTTGGCGGCAGCGCGTCCCGTCATCGCCTTCGCGGTCGGTGGGCTGCCGGAAGTGGTGATTGACGGGGTCAACGGGCGTCTGGTGCCGGAGGGCGACCGCGAGGCATTCGCGCGCGCGGTGGTCGACACCTTGCGGGATACCGCTCGGCGCTTCTCCTACGCGCGAGGCGCCGTCTCGAGCGCGCAGCGCTTCGGGGTGGATGCGCACGTGCGGCGGCTGATCGAGTGCTATCGGATGACCCTCGCCCCTGCGGGAGGGGGGCGGGGGCCTGGGCCGGCGTCCCCGTGGTAGATTAGGGGTATGAAAAGAAGGGGAGAAGAGCAGTGAGTGCCTGGAACGAGAGCATGAAGAGCGCGGCTCAGAGCGAGCGCCCGCCGGGGCTGCCCCCGGGTGAGGCGCATGCGCAGCAGTGGACTGAGGCCACAGCCAAGGCGGCCGGCACGCCCTCCGTGGAAGGGCGGCTGCTCGCGCGCCTGCTCGAGTATATGGGCAATCCGCCGCTCGAGTTCGTCCTCTGGAGCGGCGAGCGCATCGCGCCCGCAGGCTCGACAGCCATCGCGCGCGTCCGGGTTTGCAGCCGCGCCACCCTGCTCGGCATCCTGGCCGATCCGCAGGTGCGCTTTCCGGATGCCTACAGCGAGGGGCGCCTCGAGATCGAGGGCGATCTGGTGCAGCTCCTCGAGACCGTTTACCGCGCCGGGCGCGGCGGTCCGCGGGCTTCGACGCTGCGGCGGCTGGTGGAGCGTTTGCGCCGGCCCCACGTCAACACGCTGTCCGGCTCGCGCGAGAACATTCACCACCACTACGACATCGGCAACGAGTTCTACTCGCTTTGGCTCGGGGAGACGATGGCGTATACCTGTGCCTATTACCCGACGCCGACGGCGACGCTCGATGAGGCGCAGACCGCGAAGATGCATCACGTCTGCCGCAAGCTTCAGCTGCGCTCCGGGGAGAGCGTGGTGGAGGCGGGCTGCGGCTGGGGGACCCTCGCGCTTCACATGGCACGCCACTATGGCGTGAAGGTGCGCGCCTTTAACATATCGCGCGAGCAGGTAACCTACGCGCGCGCCCGCGCCGCCTCCCTGGGGCTCGCCTCGCAGGTCGAGTATGTCGAGGACGACTACCGCAACATCACTGGCCGGTATGACGCCTTCGTCTCCGTCGGGATGCTCGAGCACGTCGGCCTGGAAAACTACCCGATCCTCGGCGAGGTGATTGCGCGCAGCTTGGCGACCCACGGCCGCGGCCTCATCCACTCCATCGGCCGCAATCGGCCGGCGCCGCTGCAACCGTGGATCGTGAAGCGCATCTTCCCGGGCGCCTATCCGCCCTCGCTCGCGCAGATGATGCACATCTTCGAGCCCTGGGATTTCTCGGTGCTCGATGTCGAGAACCTGCGCCTGCATTACGCCCAGACGCTGCACCACTGGCTCGCGCTCTTCGAGGCGGCTAGCGGCCGCGTGCGCGAGATGTTCGACGAGAGGTTCGTGCGCATGTGGCGGATGTATCTGGCGGGCTCGATCGCCGGATTCACGACCGGACCGCTGCAGCTCTTCCAGGTCGTGTTCGCGCCGCGGGACAACAACGATGTCCCGATGACCCGCGAGCACCTGTACCTGCGCTGAGTCCACCGATGCGCACTTGTGATGTCCTGATCGTCGGCGGCGGGCCGGCGGGCTCGAGCGCCGCCTGGAAGCTCAAGCAGGCGGGCGCGGATGTCGTGGTGCTCGACAAGGAGCGGTTTCCGCGCCTGAAGCTCTGCGCCGGCTGGATCACGCCGGAGGTGGTGCGCGATTTACGCCTGGACATCGCCTCCTACCCGCACCGTTTCCTGACCTTCGACCGGCTGCACATCCACGTGAAGGGGCTGCACCTGCCGGTGCGCTGCGTGCAGCACTCGATCCGGCGCGTCGAGTTCGACGCGTGGCTCCTGGAGCGCTCCGGGGCGCAGGTCATCGAGCACATGGTGCGCAACATCCGCGAGGAGGACGGCGGCTACATCGTCGATGAGGCGTTCCGCAGCCGTTATCTCATCGGCGCGGGCGGCACCCGCTGCCCGGTGTACCGCACCCTTTTCCGCGAGCTCAACCCGCGCGCGACCGACCTTCAGACCGTCACTCTGGAGCACGAGATCGAGTACGAATGGGGCCAGCCGGACTGCCATCTCTGGTTCTTCGACCACGGCCTGCCGGGTTACGCCTGGTACGTCCCGAAGCAGAATGGTTGGCTCAATGTCGGCATCGGCGGCATGGCCGAGCGGATCAAGGGCAGTCGCCGCTCGATCCACGAGCATTGGTCGCTCTTCACGCGCCTGCTCGGGGAGGGCCTCGCCAAGGGGGCCCGCTATGACCCGACGGGCTACAGCTACTACCTCCGGGGGCGGGTGGATGTGGTGCGCCGCGGCAACGCCTTCATCACGGGCGATGCCGCTGGCCTCGCCACCCGTGATATGGCCGAGGGTATCGGCCCGGCGGTACGCAGCGGCCTCTCGGCCGCCGCGACCATCCTCGAGGGCAGCGAGTACCGTCTGGACGATGTCACCGGAGCGAGCCTGGGAGGCGGTCTTGCGAGCCGCCTGCTCGACTGGGCGATGACCCGGGGGGCAGGACGAGGGTCCGGCGTAGCCCCGGAGAAGGCACAAACGGCGTAGGGTTCACCGGGGCTTTGATCGGTATTGCCGCGGCCGCGCAACCCAAGGGCCGGCCGGGGAGTTTCTGTTAGAACGCCCATGCAGCTGCTCCTCTCCTCGCTGTGGCTCCTCCTGGTGATCTGGCTGATCGCGCGCGCCGTCCGCCAGCGCAGTGTCCTCGCCGGGGTGCCCGTCAGCACGCGCGCGGCCGAAGGCGGCCTCCCCAAGGTCGCCGTGATCGTGCCGGCGCGGGATGAGGCGGCGAACATCGGACCGTGTGTCGAGTCCTTGTGCGCGCAGCGTTATCCGGCGGACCGCCTCGCCCTGATCGTGGTCGACGACGACTCGGCTGACGATACCGCGGACATCGTGGCCGCGCTCGCGCAGCGGGACGATCGCATCGCGTTGCTGCACACACCGCCTCTACCGCACGGTTGGAAGGGGAAGGTGCACGCCTGTTGCACCGGAGCGGCCGCGGCTCCGGCGGATGCGCAGTGGTTATGCTTTCTCGATGCCGACATGCGCGCCGAGCCAGGCGCGATCGCGAGCGCGGTGGAGGCAGCATCGGAGCGAAACCTGGACCTCCTGACGCTCGCGCCGCGGCATGAGCTCAAGAGTTTCGCCGAGAGGTTGATGCTGCCTTGCGGGCTCTACCTGCTCGGTTTCTATCAGAACCTCGAGAAGATCCAGGCACCCGGGAGCGATCAGGTCGTGGCGACCGGGCAGTTCATGTTGTTGCGTCGCGCGGCCTACGAGGCGGTCGGGGGCCACGCGCCGGTGCGTGAGGCGATCTGTGAGGACGTCGAGCTCGCACTCCTCATGAAGCGCCGCGGCCAGCGCGTGCTGCTCATGGACGGCAGCCGCCTGCTCAGTACCCGGATGTACACGGGCTGGTCGACACTGTGGCCCGGGTTTGCGAAGAACCTGATCCAGCTTCTCGGGGGCTCCCTGCGCACCGTGCTGGCGGCGCCTGTGATCGTGGCGCTTGGGTGGCTTGCGATAGCGCTGCCGCTCATCGATCTCGCGGCGATGCTTCACGGGGTGAGCGGCGCACCGCTCGCGCTCGCACTCGCGGCGCTCGGCTCGGCGGCGATAGTCGGATTGCACGTCGGCGGCGCGGTGCACTTCGAGATCCCGTGGTGGTACGGGCTCCTCTTTCCGCTCGGCTACACGGCCGGAGCCGTCATGGCGCTCGACAGTGTCAGGTGGCGCGCGCGGCGGCGCGTGCAATGGAAAGGCCGCGTCTACACCTCATGAGACTCGAGAAGCGAACTCAGCAGCCAGCGCCCGACGACTCACCGCCCGGCGCAACGCACGGGCGCGTCGAGCGCTTTTCCAACCTGACCACCATCACGGTCATGGTCGGCCTGGTGGTTTTCCTTTATCTCGTCAGAGACATCCTGCTGCCCTTCGTGGTGGCGGCGGTGGTGGCGTTCGTGGCGACGCCGCTCGTCGACTGGCTGGCGGCGCGCACACGGGTGCCGCGCGCGCTGTACGCCCTGGGCGTTCTCTTTGCGCTCATGGGGCTCGGCGCGCTCATCGGCTGGCTCGGCGCACCACCGCTGCTGCGCGAGTTGCAGCGGATCGGCGGCAACCTCCAGGGGACGGTCACTGCCTTCGTGCGAGTGCTGCTCGGCCACAGCACCCTGAGCCTCCTCGGCGAGCGGCTCGATGCCGCGAGCATCGGCGCCCTGGTGGCTCACGAGGCCACAAGCTGGGTGCAGGGCGGGCGGATTCTCCAGGTGGCGGCGCTCGGCGCGGCCGGCCTCTTCGGCGGCATCCTGACGCTCGTGCTGCTCGGTTACTTTCTGCTCGATGCGCACCGCATCGGCCGGGGGCTCGCGTGGCTGATCCCGCCGCGCTACCGGGCTTTCAGCAGCCGCGTGGGGCAGGAGCTCGAGCCGGTGTTGCGGCGCTATTTCATCGGCGTCGGATGCGTCGTGATTTACGCCTCGAGCGCCGCGTACATCGGGCTCGGGCTCGTGCTCAAGCTCCAGCACGCGCTTTTCCTCGCCCTGATTACCGGCCTTCTCGAGCTCATCCCGTTCGTCGGACCGGCCGCCTCGGCGGTCATCGCCGGCCTCGTCGCCGTGCAGCAGGCGTCCTCGGGCTGGAACATCCTCGCGTATATCGTGTACGCGACGGCGCTGCGGATCTCCATCGACCAGTTCTTCGGCCCGCTGGTGCTCGGGCGCGCGGCATATGTGCCGCCGGTGCTCGTCATCTTTTGCTTTCTCGCCGGCGGACTTCTCTTTGGCATCGTCGGCGTCGTGCTGTCGGTGCCCGTCGCGCTCAGCATCAAGGTGCTGCTCGGAGTAATCTATCAGGAGCCCGAGCCGGGCGCGCGCTGACGGCCAGCTGAAGCCGACGCTGGAACTTTCGTGCGCTCCCCGAGTTCTGGTTTCATGTTGCCGACCTGCAAGGAGCCTCTCCCTTGTCCGTCGAGCTTTCCGAGAAACGCGGCCTGCGTGCGATTCATCCGGAGCAGTGGGTCTTCGGCCTGGACCGGTGGTTGCGCCGGTGGCATGGCGTGTACGAGTTCAGCACGCACCGGGACTGCCTGTTCCGTGCGGAGCGTTGCTTCGCCGAGGAGAGTTTGCTGTTGTCGGATGGGGTACGGGTGCGCCGCGGCGACCCGCTCCTCAGAGTTCATCTGTGGAATGAGCACATGCCTGCGATGGGCCAGCAGGGTCCCACCGTCGCGTGGGCGAGTCGTGCAAGCCGTGCTCTTGACGCCTCTTTGCGCGAGCTGGCTCGCCATATGGCGCAATGCGCGGAAAATGACGCCGTGGTGGCTGTATGTGCCGACATGCGCCTCGGGACGTCCAAACGGAGCGCACAGCTCGCGCGCATCGTGTCCCGTTACGGCTTCGAGGCCGCGCAGGATTCCCGCAGCGGCCGCCCGGGTTTCCTGCGCTTGATCGGCGAGAACCTGCTGATGATGCTGTTGGTGCTGGCGACCAACCCCATCGCGTTTCGCGCGGCGGTCCTGCGGCGCGGTCACACACGCGTCATCGTCTCACGCGCCAAGCTCCTCAGGCGCTACCGCGCCTGACGCGCGCCTCACGCGGTCCGGAAATCGCCGGTCAGTTGACAGCGCCGCTGCGGTGCGGTGATGCTTCGCCGCCATGACTACCTCACTGTGGATCGGCACCCGCAAGGGGGCGTTCACGCTGCGGCCCGACGCCCGACGGCGCGGCTGGAAGCTCTCCGGACCGCAGTTTCTCGGGCACATCATCCACCACATCGTGCAGGACCCGCGCGAGCCGCGAGTGCTGCTGATGGCGGCCAAGACCGGCCACCTGGGACCCACCGTCTTTCGATCCACCGATCGGGGCCGCAGCTGGCGCGAGGCCGCGCAGCCGCCGGCCTTCCGCAAGGCGGCCGAGCGCGAGCCGGTGCGCGCGGTACAGAAGGTCTTCTGGCTGACGCCCGGGCATGAGTCCGAGCGCGCCACCTGGTACGCCGGGTCGTCGCCCGCGGGCCTCTTCCGCTCGGAGGATGGCGGTGAGCGGTGGCAGCCGCTGGCCGGATTCAACGATCACCCCATGCGTCCCAAATGGGCCCCGGGCGACGGCACCCCCGACGGCGAGCTGACGCACTCGATCCGCATCGATCCGCGCGATTCCCGGCATCTTTACCTGGCGCTCTCCGGGGGCGGCGTGTTCGAGTCCCTGGACGGCGGCGCGGACTGGTTGCCGCTCAACGAGGGTTGTGCGGCGGACTTCCTGCCGGACCCGAACGCCCCCTTCGGCCACGATCCGCATTGTGTGGCGCTCCACCCGCTCGCCCCCGACCGGCTCTATCAGCAGAACCACTGCGGCATCTACCGGCTCGACCGGCCGCAGCGGCGCTGGAAACGGATCGGCCGCGCGATGCCGAAGAAGGTGGGAGACGTCGGCTTTCCCATCGTCCTGCATCCCTCCGATCCCGACACCGCCTGGGTGTTGCCCATGGACGGTCAGACGGTCTGGCCGCGCACCTCGATCGAGGGCAAGCCGGCGGTGTATCGCACCAGCGATGGCGGCAAGAGCTGGCGGCGGCTCGATCGCGGCCTGCCACGGTCGCAGGCCTGGCTCACGGTGTTGCGCCAGGCCATGTGCACGGATGGCCGCTCGCCGCGGGTCGGGCTGTACTTCGGGACGACGGGCGGTGAGGTCTGGGCCGGAGTCAACGGCGGTGCGAGCTGGCGTTGCATCGCGCGGCACCTGCCGGAGATCTATTCGGTCACATACTCGCTGTAGGAGCCGACCAGGGGCACCCGGTCATGAGCTGCACCATCCGCATCCCCAGCCCGCTGCGCTCCTATACCGGCGGCGCCCCCGCCGTCCCGGGAAGCGGCCTCACGGTCGAAGAGGTGTTGACCGACCTCGAGCGGCGTTTCAGCGGCATCCGCTTCCGCATGGTGGACGAGCAAAACCGCATCCGTCCTCACATTCGCCTGTACGTCAACACGAGCGAGGTGCAGGCGCTCTCGCAGCCGGTGCGGTCCGGCGATACCGTGCATGTCATCTGCGCATTGAGCGGGGGGTGAGCCGTGGTGCTCTCCGCGGCCGAGCTCGCCCGCTACCACCGCCACCTCGCCCTGCCGGAGCTCGGCACGGCGGGCCAGGCGCGCCTGAAGGATGCCCGCGTGCTGCTCGTGGGCGCCGGGGGCCTCGGCTCGCCGGCGGCGCTCTATCTCGCCGCGGCAGGCGTGGGGACGCTCGGGCTCGTCGACTGCGACCGCGTGGAGCTCTCCAACCTGCAGCGGCAGGTGCTGTTCGACAGCGCCGATGTCGGACGGCTGAAGGCGGAGGCCGCTCGCGAGCGGTTGCTCGCGCTCAATCCCGAGATCACCGTCATCGCGTACGCGTTGACGCTTCGCGCGGACAACGTCCTCGGGGTGTTGCGGGGCTATGACCTCGTCCTCGACGGTACCGACCGGCTGACGACGCGATACGTCGTGAACGATGCCTGCGTGCTTCTCGGCAAGCCGCTGGTTTCGGCGGCGATTCACCGCTTCGAAGGGCACGTGATGACGTATGTTCCCGGCCGGGGACCGTGCTATCGCTGTTTGTTCCCCGAGGCGGAGGAAGGCGTCGTGGCGAGCTGCGCGGAGGCCGGAGTGCTCGGAGTGTTGCCCGGCGTGCTCGGGGCCATCCAGGCCACCGAGGCCATCAAGGTGGTGACCGGAATCGGTGAGCCGCTCGTCGGCCGCCTGGTGATCTATGACGCGTTGGAATTGCGTTTCGTCGAATTGCCGTTTGCACGGCGCCCGGACTGCGCCGTCTGCGGGGAGCATCCCACAATCACGGCGCCGCGAGACGCCGGCGAGCTGTGCGATGCCAAGACTCTGAGCGCTGTCCGCCGCCTTACAGCCGCGGCTCTGCGTGATGAGCTGGCGTCCGGCCGGGCTGGCGCGGAGCTCGTCTTGATCGACGTTCGCGAGCCGCGGGAGTTCAACACGCGCCACCTGGAAGGGGCATGCAATATTCCGCTGGGGGAGCTCGCGCGCCGGCTTGATGAGCTTTCCGACGGGCGCACGCCAGTATTCGTATGCCGAAGCGGCCGACGGAGCCTGACAGCGTGCGCGCTTGCCGTCCGCGCCGGAATCGAGGCACCCGCGCATCTCGAGGGAGGACTCCTCGCTTGGGCGTCGGAGCTCGACCTCACCTTCGAGGTGGCGTCCGGCTGAGACCGCAACAGACGTTGCGGCGCCGCAACATGGGCCGGCTCCAGAGCGGGGGTACGCGGCGCTCCGAGAAAGTGTATGCTGCGCGCCACGACAGGGGGCTTGCGCCTCAAGACCGCGGGCCGCCGCGGCCGCCGGGCCCGAGGAGAGGGGAGCATGTTGCGGAAGATTGGCGTGGTCGGGGTGGCCGTCGCCACCCTGGGTCTCGCTGCCTGCGGCGGCACGAATAGTCCAACGGGCGCGGTGGCGAGCAGCACCGATCGCGGCACTCTGCTCGATAACCCGGCGCTGCGCGTTGCGTCGCTGAATGCGGCGGCCTTCACCGCGCAACTGAAGGCGAGCGCCTCGGGCCCGCAGCTGCTGGAGCTCGCCGGCACCCCGGTCTGCGGGGTGGATTTCTACTACTTCAAGTACTGGACGGTGGCGCCCGACAGCTCCGCACAGCTCGCTTCCGGCGCGCTGATGGTGCCCACCGGCGCCTCGGCTCCCTGCACGGGCCCGCGGCCGATCGTACTGTACGCGCACGGCACCACGACCGATTCGGCCTACAACATCGCGGACATCGCCGATACCTCGAACTCCGCCAACTCCGAGTCGGCCCTGGTCGCCTCGGTGTTCGCCGCCCAGGGCTATATCGTGGTGGCGCCCAATTACCTCGGCTACGACATCTCGACGCTCGGCTATCACCCCTACATCGATGGCACCGAGAATGCGACCGTCATGATGGATGCGCTGACGGCGGCCCGCACTGCGCTGCTCAGCACGTTTACCCCGAATACCAGCGACGACGGCAAGTTGTACGTCACCGGGTATTCTGAGGGCGGCTACGTTGCGATGGCGACGGTCAAGGCGATGCAGGCGGCTGGCGAGCCCGTGACTGCATCGGCGCCGTCCTCCGGACCGTATGCGCTGGAGGCGTTCGCTGATGCGATCTTCTTCGGTCAGGTCGATATCGGCTCGACGGAGTTCACTCCGCTGACGACCACCGCCTACCAGCACGCCTACGACAACGTCTACACACAGCCCTCGGATCTGTATTCCTCGACCTACGCCGGCGACATCGCCACGCTGCTGCCGAGCACGACTCCGATTGCGGCCTTGTTCCAGAACGGCAGCCTCCCGGAGACGGCGCTGTTCGACAGCACCACGCCGACCTCCGCGACGGGCATCACCGCGGTGGACGCCGCGGCCGACGAGCTGCTCGCCGAGCCGGCGAGCCCGCCCTACACGACATCCCAGGTGGCGCTGTTCGATCTGGGCTTCGGCAACCCCTACCTGGTGAACAACAGCTTTCGCGTGGCTTACGTGGACGATGCGGTGATCAATCAGGACCCGGCGGAGATGACGGTGCTCAGTCACGGCACGCTGACATCGAGCAATGCGGGGCTCGCGGCGACATCGGCGTTCGGGTTGCGCAAGGACTTCGCGTTGAACGACATGCGCGCCGGCGGCTGGTTCCCGCAGGAGCCGATGCTGATGTGCGGAGGCGATGCGGATCCGACGGTGTACTTCCAGAACGCGCAGATCATGGCGGCGTGGTGGACCCCCTACGTGCAAGGCAAGCTCGTGAGCGTGCTCGACCTCAATGCGGCGCCGCAGTCCGGCAATCCCTTCGCGCCGCTGCAGGCGGGGCTGCAGCAGGCGGAGGCGCAGCTCCTCGCCGCCAACGGCGCGGCCGGGATCGAGTCCTTCCACACCACCGAGGCGCCGTTCTGTATGGTGGCGGCCCGCGGCTTCTTTGCGCAAGTTCCGTAAGCTCGGCGAGAAAGGATCATGCAGAAGAAAACCGTGACTCTGGCGCTCGGGGCGGCTCTCGCACTCGCCGCGTCGGCGGCATTCGCCGATAGTGCCGGGCCGAACGATGTCCGAGTGGGCATGTATTACGTCTACTTTGATTCCCAGGCGACCGACATCTACGGGCCGTACGTGCCGTCGGGCTTGAACGTCAAATTCAACAGTCTCGAGACACTGTATTTCGCGTACGTCCGCTCGCTCTCGAATCACTTCAAGCTCGAGCTCGCGTTCGGCTACCCGCCGCTTACGAAGACCGTGGGCGACGGGCCCGCGATGCTTGGCTCAGTGCCTTACAACGGTCAGACCATCGCCACGGCACGCTGGTTCTCGCCGACGCTGCTCGCCGAGTACGAGTTCGGCGATGCGAATTCGCGCTTGCGCCCCTATGTCGGTGCCGGTGTGAACTACACGAGGTTTCTGGCTCGTCAGTCGACCGCCGCGGGTAATGCGGCGAGCGGCGGTCCCACCTCGATCTCGCTGCCGGCGGCGCTCGGGCCGGCCGCGACGGTCGGGCTGAGCTACGAGGTCACCGATCGCTGGCACGTCTATGCCTCGTACTCGGTCGCTCTGGTCGACAGTAAACTGACGGCGGACACGGCCGGGATTCTTCGCACCTCGCAGATCCAGTTTTTTCCGACCACGCTCGTGGTCTCCGTGGGGTACTCGTTCTGAGCCGGCGCGGAACTTGCGAGGAGCAGCCGAGTCCCAGTCCGATACCGGTCGGCAGGGAGCGTCTCCTTACCTGGTTGCCCATCAACCGGTGGTCGACCCCGAGCCATGAAGCGACACGACACAGCAATTCAGGCACAGGGATGTGCCCGGCCGCCGCAGGTGGCCGAGTCTCGGGCAAAAACCACGCTTTTTGCCCGAGACGGCGCTGGGCCGGGCAGGATGCCCGGATCCAGCGCTTCATACTAGAATCATGAGCTGCGCGCGACAGATCGCCTTTTCCGGTCCGCTGCTTTCGGGGCCGCCGCGGCGTGCGGCGTGGCCGCGGCTCGCGTTGCTCATTCTCGCCGTCTATGCCTTGCGGGCGCTCGTGCCGATCGGCTTCATGCCCGCCGACAACGGCTCGCTGTCGCTGACGATCTGCACGGACGGTTTCCCGCCCGCGCTGCTGCCCGAGCACAAGACGATGCAGGACGGCAATGGAATGCCGATGCCGCAACCGCATCATCGTGGGCATGGAGACACGGGCGACGGCGACGCCTACTGCGCCTTCACGATGGGATTCAGCTCGGCGCCGCCGCCCCTGCTCGTGGTGGCGTTCGCACTGCTCCTTGTCTGCCTCGGTCTCGTTCTCAGCCCCGTGGCGGTGCCTGCCGGCATCCGCCTCGTCCACGTTCCCCAGGCCCGCGCCCCGCCCGCCTTCGCCTGATCGGCGATTCCAACGATGAGCCGCACTGCGGCCAGGGTTAGCCCCTGAGTCGCGCCTGCGCGCAATGACAGGCCCTTGGGCCTACGTGCGGCTACTCCGACGATGCGATCGGGGCCCTTCGCGGCCTGCGGGAGAACTGAAGTGACGAGAATTTCGGCTGGCGGCGCGCAAGCGGCGCGTGCACGTGTATTGGGTGCGATGGGAGTCGGGCTTCTCGCCGGACTCCTGATGCTGGCGCCGGTGCGCAGCCGGGCCGCCGCCTTCGGCAGCGTGCGGGGGACGGTGCGAAATGCAAAGGCCGAAGCTCTGTCAGGCGCGCGCGTGACCCTGAAGTCGCTGGCCTCGGGTGCAGTGCTGACGGTGCGGACCGACGCCCGCGGGCGCTTCGACTTTCCGAACGTGGCGCTCGGGACCTACCGGCTCTCCGTTTCCCGCAAGGGGTTCCTGACCTCCACCGAGCCGGTGACGATCGAGTCCGGCTACTTCCCGAGCCCGCACATCGTGCTGCAAAGGCGCGGGGAGCTGGCCACGGTGACGGTGAGCGCCGTCGCGGAGCGGCCGCCGCTCGTGGCCTCGGTGACGCCGATCACGCTCGTCAGTCAAGTGGACATTGAGCGCACGCCCGGGGCCAGCAACGTCAACAGCCTCGCGATGATCACCGACTATGTTCCGGGGGCCTACGAGGCGCACGACATGCTGCACATCCGCGGCGGCCATCAGACCAACTGGCTGATCGACGGGGTCGAGATTCCGGACACCAACATCGCGGAGGATCTGGGCCCGGAGATCAATCCCCAGGACATCCAGACCCTGGGCGCCGAGCGGGGCAGCTACCAGGCCGATGAGGGCGACCGTACCTACGGCATCTTCAACGTGATCCCCAAGACCGGCTTCGGGAGCCTGAATCAGGCGGTGGTCGACGTGACGGCGGGCAACTTCGGCCAGACCGACGATTACGCGAGCGTCGCCAGCCACACGAACAATTTCGGATACTACGCGAGCGTCGAGGGTAATCGCAGCAATCTCGGGCTCCAGACCCCTGTGTCCCAGGTCATTCACGATCAGACGCAGGGGTACGGCACGTTCACCAACCTTCAATACGAGGCGAGTTCGCAGGATATGGTGAGCTTCGTTGCCCAGATGCGGCAGGACCTTTACCAGATACCGGACTGCACCGCGCCGCTCGCCGATGCCCCGGACTGCGTCGGGCAGTTCGGCGACGAGCAGGGTGAGGCGGACAATTTCGCGCTGCTCTCCTGGGCGCACACCTTCACCAACAATGCGGTGCTCACGAGCTCGATCATGTATCACTTCGAGCGGGCGGATTATGACGGTGGCCCTGACGATCATCCGATCATCACCCACTTCCACCACAGCTCGCAGTACGAGGGCGCCGAAGAGAATCTGCGGTGGCACCTGAGCCGCAATCATGTGGATGTCGGCGTCTACGGCTTCGGCCAGCAGGATCAGGCCGACTTCAATCTGCTGACCAGCGACGGCAGCTCACCGCCAATCACGGAGCTCGAGAACCCCACCGGCTCGCTGCTCGACGCCTGGGTGCAGGATACCTACGCGGCGACCAACTGGCTCAACCTGTCGGCGGGCGTGCGCGAGTCGCATTTCCAGGGCCAGATCACCGAGAACGCGACCGACCCGCGGTACGGTGCGACGGTGACCCTGCCACGCCTTCACTGGGTGCTCACGGCTTTCTGGGGCAAGTACTACCAGGCGCCACCGCTCGAGTCGCTCTCCGGTCCCTTCGCCGCCTACGCGACGACGCAGGACACCCAATTCCAGCCGCTGCACGGCGAGCGCGACAAGGAGCGCCAGTTCGGCGTGACCATTCCGCTGGACGGCTGGACCATCGGCAGCGACTTCTTCGTCACCCAGTCGAGCAACTTCTTCGACCACAACCCGCTCGGCGAATCGGACATCTACCTGCCGATCACGGACCAGGGAGCGCTCATCGAGGGGCGCGAGCTCACGGTGCGCTCGCCGGCCTTCTGGCCGTACGGACAGGTGCACCTCGCCTACTCGAACCAGACGGCGGAATGCTTCGGCGCGATCACCGGCGGCCTCGTGGTCCCCGGCACGGAGTGCGGTCCGACCTACATCGGGCTCGATCACGATCAGCGCAACACGGCGAATCTCGGCTACAACGCCAGCCTGCCGCTGCACTTCTACTTCGGCGTCAATCTGTCGGTCGATTCGGGACTGTCCGACGGCAACGCGCCGCCGAGCCACCTGCCGAGTTACACCACCCTCGACCTGACCGTCGGGCGCGACATCACCCGGGATCTCTCGGTGTCGCTCACGGGCACGAACGTCACCAACCGGCACCTGCTCACCGACAACAGCCTGACTTTCGGTGGCGTGCACTGGAACGATCCGTTTCAGATCTACGCGGAGCTGCGCTACCGGTTCCATTACTGATGGAGTTCAGCCCCGGCCCGGGCCACCGCGTTAGGCTCGTCGCAATGGCCGTCCGTGGCGGCAGGGCCCCCGGCCCGGCCTGTCCCGGCCGGGCGTTCGCCGCTTCGCGGCTCACCCGAAGCGGCGACGCTCTGCTCGATGAGCATCTGCGCGCGCAGTCCGGGATGATTGTCGGAGAGCGTGAGCGAACCGCCGTGAAGCTTGGCGATGGCCTCGACGAGGCTCAGGCCCAATCCAACACCCGGCGTGCCGCGGCTCGCATCGCCGCGGAAGAAGCGCTGGGCGGCCTTCGACCGGTCCGCATCCGGCATGCCCGGGCCGTCGTCGGCCACGACGACCAGGATCGAATCACCGGCACGCGTCACCTCGATGTCGATGTGGCCGCCGGCCGTCACGAACTTGAGCGAGTTGTCGATCAGGTTGTTGATCGCCTGTGCCAGCAACACGGGATCGCAGCGGGCCCATACCGGACCCGGATCGCGGAACGAGAGGGCGAGCTCCTTGAGCTCCGCCGCCGGCAGATAGAACTCGACCGCCTTGGCGACGAGCTCGGCGACGTCCGCCTGCACGAAATTGGAGCGACGCAGCCCGGCGTCGATCTCGGCCAGGCGCAGCAGGGCGTTGAAGATGCGGATCACCCCATCCACGTCCGCCACCGCGGCCTCGACCTCCGCGAACGCCTCCTCGGCGGGCGGGCGGGTGAGCGAGAGCTCCTCGAGCCGCGAGCGCAGCTCCGCGAGCGGTGTGCGCAGGTCGTGAGCGATGGAGTTCGAGACGTTGGCGATGCCGTGCACGAGCTGCTCGATCTGCTCGAGCAGCCGGTTGATCGTCTGCGCCAGCGTGTCGAGCTCATCGCCCCCCGAGCGGGCCTCGAGCCGATGGCTGAGGTCGCCGCGCATGATGGCGGCGACGGTCTGTTGGATGCTCTGGATGCGTGCGAGCAGCGCGCGTCGGATGAGGATCGTGCCGAGTAGCCCCCCCACCACGAGCACCGCTACCGCGGCGGCGAGACCGAACCAGAAGCGCCGCTCGATCGGGGCGAAGCGGGCGACGTCGCGGCCGACGAGGAGGTGATAGCCGCCCGGCAGCCCCGTGAGCACCACCGCCACCGTCGAGCGCTTGCCGCCGAGCTCGACCGGGACCGTGTAGCTGCCGGGCTGTGCGGGGATGCCTTGGGGCCAGGCCGCGAGATTCCCGGCGAGCGGCCGGTCGGCGGCGTCGGAGAACACGAGGAGCCGCTCGCCCGCGATGTGCATCGCGACGCGCTCGTCGATGAAGGTGGCGAGCCCCGCCGGGCCGCGCAGCTCGAAGACGTGCGCGAGGCGCTGGGAGTCCTCCTGGAGGAGCTCGAAGCGGAAGTCATCGATGGTCGCCTGCCAGGCGTAGCGCAGCGGTGCCGCAAAGAGCACGAGCACGCACAGGGCGAGGAGCACGTACCCGGTCGCAAACGTGGCGGCGGAGGAGCGGATGATGCGGGCCATGTGGCGTTCGACCCCCGGCGCTGGCGCGCGCTCAAGCACCGCCCGGCGGGGGCGGCTCGGCGCTGATCATGTATCCGGCGTTGCGGACGGTCCTGAGGAGCTGCCGCTCGGCGTCCGCCTCGATCTTTTGCCGCAGCTTGCTGATGTGCACATCGACCACGTTCGTCTCCGGGTCGAAGTGATAATCCCACACGTTCTCGAGCAGCATGGTGCGCGTCACCACCTGGCCGGCGTGGCGCATGAGGTACTCGAGGAGCTTGAACTCGCGCGGCTGCAATTGGATGGCGCGCGAGCCGCGTGAGACCTTGCGGGCGAGCAGGTCCATGCGCAGATCCCCCACTTCGAGCATGGTCTGCGCGGCGTCCTGCCGCCGGCGCCGGCTCAAGACATCGATGCGCGCCAGCAGCTCACCGAATGCGAAGGGCTTGGTGAGGTAGTCGTCCCCGCCCGCGCGCAGCCCCTTGATGCGCTCATCGACATCGCCCAACGCGCTCAGGATGAGGATGGGCGTCTGATTGTCCGTCCGGCGCAGCGCATCGATGATGGTGAGGCCGTCGATGTTGCCCGGCAGCATGCGATCCATGATGATGACATCGTAATGCTCGCTGACGGCGAGAAAGAGCCCGTCGCGGCCGTTCTCGGCATGATCGGTGGTATGGCCGGCCTCGGTCAGCCCTTTGGTGACGAATCTCGCCACCCGCTCGTTGTCCTCGACGATGAGGATCTTCATTTCAATGGCTCTCGATCAGCGGACGCCCCGGATGCGCGGGACCCGTCACGGCGGCGGCCTCCTCCTCATGGTGGGCGCCGCGCCACCACGCCGTCAGCCGGTTGTTGACCCGATCGAGGTAGAGATAGATCACCGGCGTCGTGAAGAGCGTGAGTGTCTGGCTGAGGAGCAGCCCCCCCACCATGGTGTAGCCGAGCGGCTGGCGAAGCTCCGATCCCGTGCCCGTGCCGAGCGCCAGCGGCAGTGCGCTGAGCAGGGCCGACATGGTCGTCATCATGATCGGCCGGAAGCGCAGCACGCAGGCCTTGCGGATCGACTCGAGCGGGGAGAGGTGCTCCTCGCGCTCGGCCTGGATGGCGAAGTCGACCATCATGATGCCGTTCTTCTTCACGATGCCGATGAGGAGGATGATGCCGATGAGCGCGATGATGGACAGATCGAAGTGGAACGCCATCAGCATGAGCAGCGCCCCCACCCCCGCCGACGGCAGCGTCGAGAGGATGGTGAGCGGGTGAATGTAGCTCTCGTACAGCATGCCGAGAATAATGTACACGACCACGATCGCCGCGAGGATCAGGTACGGCTCGCTCGCCAGCGATGCCTGGAAGGCCTGGGCCGTGCCCTGGAATCCCGCGGTGATCGTCCCGGGCAGGTGCAGGGCGTAGGCCGCCTTCTGGATGGCGTCGACCGCCTGGCCGAGGGAGGCGCCCGGCGCGAGATTGAACGACAGGGTGACGCACGGGAACTGGTTCTGGTGATTGATCGAGAGCACGGTGGCATGGTGGGTATCGAACTTCACCAGCGTGGACAGCGGCACCATCTCGCCGGTGAGCGGCGAGCGGATGTAGAGCTCACGCAGGCTATTCGGATCCTGCTGCAGCTTCGGGGGGATCTCCAGGATGACGTGATAGGTGTTGAGCTGGGTGAAATACTGGGCGACCTGCGCCTGGCCGAAGGCATCGTACAGCGTGTCATCGATCTGTGAGATCGGGATGCCGAAGCGCGCGGCCGCATCACGATCGATATCGACCTTGAGCTGAGTGCTGTTGGTCTGCTGATCGGAGGCGACGTCCGAGAGCTCGGGGAGCTTCTTCATGGCCGCGAGCATCTTCGGCGCCCACTGGCTCAACTCGTCGAGATTCGCATCCTGGAGCGTGTACTGGTACTGGGTGCGCGTGGTGCGCCCGCCCACGTTCACGTCCTGAGCCGACTGCATGTAGATCGTCGCGCCCGGCACCTTGGCGATCGCCTTGCGCAGCCGACGGATGATCTGGTCGGCGCTCGCCTTGCGCTCACTGCGGGGCTTCAGGCTGATCATGGTGAATCCATTGTTGATCGGGTGGCCGCCGCCGAGGAATACCATCGAGCTGGCGACGCCCGGGTCCTTGTCGACGACCGCCATGAGCTGCCGCACCCGCTTGTTCATCTCGGCGAAGGAGATGTCCTGGGAAGCGTCGGTAATGCCCTTGATCAGGCTCGTGTCCTCCTGGGGGAAGAAGCCTTTGGGCTCGATGACATAGAGCCCGATGGCGAGCGCCACGGTGGTGACGAAGACCGCCAGCGTCCCGGCCTGATGAGCCAGCACGAAATCGAGGCCGCGCTGGTAGAGCGCGAGCGAGCGCTGGAAGACCCGCTCGCTCGCCTCATACAGCGCCCCGTGGCGGATGTGGCGCTCATCGCGCAGGAAGATGGCGCACATCATGGGGGACAGGGTGAGCGAGACGAACGCCGACACCACGATGGTGAGCGTCACCGTGATCGCGAACTCGCGGAACAGCCGCCCCACGATGCCGCTCATGAGCAAAAGCGGAATGAACACCGCGATGAGCGACAGGCTGATCGACATGATCGTGAAGCCGATCTCGCCGGCGCCCTTGAAGGCCGCCTGCAGCGGCGTCATCCCGGCCTCGATATGCCGATAGATGTTCTCGAGCATGACGATGGCGTCATCGACCACGAACCCGACGGCGATCGTGAGCGCCATCAGCGAGAGATTGTCGAGGCTGTACCCCAGCACGTACATCACGGCGCACGTGCCCAAGAGCGCCAGCGGCACGGTGATGCCGGGTATGATGGTCGCCCACACGTTGCGCAGGAAGAGAAAGATCACCATCACGACGAGGCAGACGGTCAGCAACAACGTGTATTCCACGTCATGCACCGACGCATTGATGGTTACCGTGCGATCGTTGATCTTGTCGACCTTGATCGCCGGTGGGATCGACGCCAGCGCGTGTGGCAACACGGCCTCGACCTGCCGCACGGTATTGATGACGTTGGCGCCCGGCTGCTTGAAGATCATCAGGATCACGCCGGGCTTGTCGTTCTGGTAGGCCGACATTTGGGTGTTTTCCGGCCCACGGACCGCGCGTCCGATGTCGCGTATGCGGACGGGTGCGCCGTTGCGGTAGGCGACGATGACGTTGTTCCACGGCGCCGCCGTGGCCAGCTGATCGTTGTCGTAGATCGCGAAGCTGTGCAACTTCCCGTTGATGGCACCTTTGGGGGCGTCGACGGTCGCCGTCTGGATGACGCTCGCGACATCCGTGAGCTGAATGCCCATGTTGGCCATCTTCGCGGGGTCGACCTGGATGCGGATGGCCGGCTTCTGCTGGCCACCGACCACGACCTGTCCGACGCCCGGGACCCGCGACATCTGCTGGACGAGGATGTTCTCCGCGTAGTCGTCCACGGTGGTGAGCGGCAGCGTGTCCGAGTGAACCGCGTAGATGAGAATCGGGTGGTCGGCCGGATTCTCCTTGCGGTAGGAGGGCGGGCTCGGCAGATCCTTCGGCAGCTGGCCGGCGGCGGCGTCGATCGCGGACTGGATGTCCTGCGCGGCGGCGTCGATATTGCGGTCGAGATTGAATTGCACGGTGATTGACGTGGACCCGAGCACGCTCTGGGAGGTGAGCTGCGACACGCCCGGGATCTCCATGAACTGGTACTCGAGCGGCGTGGCAACCGCGGCAGCCATGGTCTCCGGACTCGCGCCGGGGAGGTTGGCGCTCACCAGGATGGTCGGGAAATCCACCTGCGGCAGCGGCGCCACGGGCAGCATCGGGAAGGCGACGAGGCCGACGAGCAGGATCCCCGCCATGAGGAGCGAGGTGGCGATGGGCCGCTTGATGAAGGGGGCGGAGATGCTCATGCGGCGGGCCTCGCAGACGCGCGGCGGGGCGCGGCCGAGACGGTCGGCTGCTTCGAGGCGGGCTCCAGCACGTGCACGCGCGCGCCGGGCTGCAGTCGGAAGATGTTGCTCGTCACCACCTGCTCGCCGGGCCTCAGGCCCTGCGTGACGACGGCGAGAGTCTCGCTGTCGTTGGCCACCGTGACCGGCTGCATCGCGACGGTCGAGTCAGGCCGGACGACGTACACGAACATGCCGTCGGGTCCGCGCTGCAGCGCGGCGGGGGGTACGGTGATCGCGTTCCTGTCCGTCCGAGCGAGCAGACGCAGGTTGACGAACTGTCCCGGCCAGAGCCTGAGCTTCGGATTCGGGAAGATCGCCTTCAGGCGGATCGTGCCCGTCGTCTGGTCGATCTCGTTGTCGATCAGCTTCACGGTGCCGTGATCGAGCTCCGTTCCTCCCGGGGTGAGCGCCGTGACCTCGACCGGCCCCTGCGACATCGCGTCGGCGACCGCCTCGAGCGTATCTTCGGGCAAGGTGAAGATCGCCGTGATGGGCCGAAGCTGCGTCAACACGACGATCCCGGTGGTGTCGGCCGAATGGACGATGTTGCCGGGATCGACCTGTCGGATTCCGGTGCGGCCGTTGATGGGCGAGGTGATCCGCGTGTAGCTCAGCTCGGTCGCGGCGCTCTCGATCGCGGCCTCATCGGCTTCGATCTGGGCCTTGAGCTCGCCGACCAGGGCGCGTTGGGTGTCGAGCTGCTGCCGGCTGGCGAGCTTCTTCGGCTCGAGGAATACGTAGCGGGCGAGGTCCTCGCGGGCGTCCGCGAGCTGGGCTTGGTCCTTCGCGCGCGCGGCGCGTGCCTCATCGAGAGCGGCCTGATAGGGGCGGGGGTCGATCTGCGCGAGCAGCTGCCCGCGCTTGACGTCCTGACCCTCGTGGAAGGCGACCTCCGTGAGCTCGCCGTTCACCTGCGCCGTCACTTTCACCGTATAGAACGCCTCCACGGTGCCGAGGCCATCGAGATAGACCGGCACGTTCTGCTCAATGACGGGTGCGGTGCTCACGGTGATGGCCGCGGGCGCCTGATGCTGCGAGCTGGCGTGCGCGGGAGCGAGCAGCCAGGCGAAGAACGCCGCCGCGGCGACGCCCACTGCACCCATCACGAGCCGTGTGCGGCTCACTCGGATCGGAATTCTCACTCTCGCCATCCTCCGCCCAGCGCATTGAACAAGCCGACGATGGCCTCGAGGTGTGCGAGCTGCGCCTGCGCGAGCGCATCCTCGGTGGTGAAGAGACTGGTCTCGGTGCTGAGCACCGTCAGGATGTTGACGGTACCCGCGTGGAACTGTTGCTGCGACATCTCGTAGGCGCCGCGCGCCTTGGCGGTGGCGATCTGCTCCCGCTGCAACTGCTCGCCCGTGTCGCTCACGCCCGCGAGCGAGTCCTCCACGTTGCCGAACGCGGAGATCACCGCCTTGTGATAGTCCGCGAGGAGCTCCGCGTACTGAGCCTTGCTCAGCTGGTATTGCCCGAGAACCGCGCCACCGTGAAAGATCGGCTGCGTGAGCCCGGCCGAAAGCGAGAACACGCGGCTGCCCGGCTTGAGCAGTGTCGACAGCGCCGTGCTCTCGTACCCACCGGATGCGGTGAGATCGATCGTCGGGAAGAACGCGGCCCTTGCCGCGCGCAGATTCGCATTCGCGCCGATGAGCTGCGCTTCGGCGCTCGCGACATCAGGGCGCCGTGCGAGGAGGTGCGAAGGCACCCCGGCGCTGACCGCCGGTGCCGAGATGCCTGCGAGGCTCGGGGCGGTGACGCTGAAGGACTGTGGCGTTTGCCCGACCAGAATGGCGAGCGCGTCGATCTGCTGACGCTCCTGCTCCTCCAAAGGTGGGAGGGTGGCCGCGACGGTGGCGACGACCGTGTCTTGTTGAGCGACATCGAGCGCGGTCGAGATGCCGACCTGCTCATCGGTCTGCAGACCCTGGAGGGTCTCCTCGGCGCTCGCGAGATCCGCGCGTGCGATGCGCAACTGATCGCGAAGCGCGAGCACCGAGAAGTAGGTATCCGCGATGCCCGACATGACGGTGAGCTGGACGGTCTGCCGGTCGTAGCGACTCGCGGCCGCCGAGGCGAGCGCGGCGGACCGGAGGGCGCGGTTCTCCCCCCAGAAGTCGAGCTCGTAAGTGGCGTTCAGCCCGGCGGCGAAGTCGTTGTAAAGATCGCCGCTGCGGCTCCCCGGACTGAATGCGCGCTGACGCGACCCGTTCGCGCTGCCAGCGAGCGACGGCAGGAGCGGCGCGCTGCTCACGCGCACCTGCGCGTCCGCCTCGCGCACGCGCGCGATTGCGGCGGCGAGGTCATCGTTTGCGGATTCCCCGGATGCGATCAGCCGCGCGAGCTCCGCGGAGTGAAAGCCGCTCCACCACTTCGCCGAAGGCCATGCGGCGGTCGCGCCGGGCACGGACGTGCGCCATGCGGCAGGCGGCGGGATGCTCGGGCGGCGATACTTGGGCCCGAGACTGCAGGCCGCGAGCCCGAGCACGGCCGCCGCAACGGCGACACCGAGCTTACGCATCCCATTGATCTGAAAAGAGGAAATACAGCACCCCGCCGAAGATCCGAGTCGACCGGCGGAATGATCGTCCGCCGGGGGTTGAGCCAGGGTGGACGAATGATTAATTCCAGTTAATCCCGCGCGCGCGGCGTGCCCGTCCCGCAGGAGCTGGCCCGCTGAGTTATAACGTATTACCTGCTACAGCCATCCCCTGGCACGCGCGAGGCGCGCCGCCTCGATGCGGTTGGCGGCGCCGAGCTTGCTGATGGCCTCGGAGAGGTAGTTGCGCACCGTGCCCTCGGAAAGGTGCAGCTCGGCGGCGATGTCGGCCGCCGTCTTGCCTTCCCCGGCGCGCCACAGGATCTGCCGCTCGCGCTCGGTGAGCGGATCGGGCTCGCTGCTCCAGGCTTCGGCGGCGAGCTCCGGATCGATCACCCGCTGGCCGCGATGGACGCGCCGCACCGCGTCGGCGAGCTCCGCCGACGGCCGGTCTTTGAGAAGATAACCCTTGGCGCCGGCATCGAGCGCGCGGCGTAGGTATCCCGGGCGGGCGAAGGTGGTCAGGATGACAACCCGGGTTTCCGGATATCGGTCCCGAACCTCCGCCGCCAACGTGAGGCCGGTCATCTCCGGCATCTCGATATCGGTGACGAGGACGTCGGCTTTCTGCTTGCCGAGTGCCTCGAGAGCGGCACGACCGTTGGTCACGCGGGCACAGACGGCGATGTCGGGTTCGGTCTCGAGAAGCGCCGCGAGCGCGCCGAGCACCATGGCCTGATCTTCCGCGATGGCGACCTGGATCTTGCTCATGTCGCGCTCGCCCCGTGCGGAATTTCCGCTGTCAGCCGCGTGCCCTGCGTGGACTCGATCTCGAGCCGCCCACCGAGGGCTTCGATGCGCTCGCGCATGCCGCGAATCCCGTTGCCTTCGTGCCCGCTCGCGCCGCGTCCATTGTCGTGCACCGAAAGATGCGTTCCCCGGCCGTCGGCTGCCAACTCGAGCCGGCAGTTGGTGGCGCCGGCATGACGCAGGATGTTGGTGACGGCTTCGCGCAGGACGAGCGACAGAACGGACTCCTGCGAAGGATCCAGACGCACGCCCTCCGCGTGACAGTCGAGGCTCACTCCGGCGGCACCCAGGGTGCCGCGAGCGCGGGCGATTTCCGCGGCAATGCCTTCGGCGCGATAACCGCGGATGGCTTCCCGCACCTCGGCGAGCGCCTGGCGAGCGATCTGCTCCACCTCGCCGATCTCACGGTGCGCGCGCTCGGCGTCGCTTCCCATGAGCTTGCCCGCCAGCTCCGATTTGAGGACGACCACGGAGAGGGTGTGGCCGAGGACATCGTGCATGTCGCGTGCGATCCGCTCGCGCTCCGCGAGCTTGGCGAGATTCTCGATCTGGTCCTGCGCGAGGCCGAGCCGCTTGTTGGCTCGAATGTGCATTGCCGAGACGAGGTTACCGATGCCCACACCGGCCGTCAGGAAGGCCATCGAAACCCACGCGGCCGTCGGTGCATGCAGCAGCTGCAATTCCAACGCCGTGGCGAGCGTCGCCACAGCGATCACCGCGCCGGCGAGCTCGAGAGACTCCGTCACGAACGAGACGATGGCGGCGACATAGATGAACATGCCACACGCGCCTGCATTCATCGGTGCGTAAGCACAGCCGAGAACGGCTAGCGCGAGCAGCAGTGCCGCCTGCACCCGGCCCGAGCGGACCGAAATCAGCAACAGATAGATCGCGAGGAAGCAGGCATACGCGCCGACAAACGCGAGCCAGTCACGTAAGGTGTTGCGCTCTATTGGCTCGAAGAAGAAGAAGACGGACCAGATGAGCCAGATGAGGTTGATCGGCCGCCACTTGCCGCCCGGGGTGAGGAGCAAGCCGCGGCGCGATACGCCCGGCGGCCTCGGCTGCGGATCGAGGGTCGGCCGCGGCACGCCGCCGCCGCGTTCGGTATCGGAAGTGGAGTCGGTCATCAGGCCTTCTGTTCGCTGCGCAGGAAGGTAATCCAGGCCGCGCCCAGCATCAACAGCGTGAAGCCGCCGAGCACCGCCCAGTGCAGCGCCATCCCGCTCGCGGGCGCGAAGCCGAGGGTGGCGAGCGCGATCTGCGCCAGGTGATAGGTCGGCAGCGCCGGCGCCGCGACTTGCAGCCAGTGCGGCAGCGTGCTCAGGGGCATCCAGAAGCCGGACGCGGGGCAGAGCGGCAGATAGATGAGATTGATGACTGCGGGCCCGGCGTTCGGCGGGACGAGATAGGCGATGAGGAATCCCATCGCGGCGAACGGGATGGAGCCGGCGAGGGCGACGCCTGCGAGCGCGGCGGCCTGGTGGCCCGTGACGGTGATGCCGCCGAGCGTGACACCCAGCAGCATGAGCACGATGGCGATGATCAGGCCGAATGCCGCGCAACTCGCCACCTTCGCGCCGAGGTAGGCGAAGCGCGGCATGGGGCTCGCCCGCTTGAGGTCGAGCCATCCCTGGGCCCGCTCCAGGGAGAGCGTGAGTCCGATCCCGAACAGGCACGCCGCTACCACGCCCATGCAGGTATAACCGGCAATGATGTACCGTGCCCCCGCCTGACCGCGGTACGCCATGCCGAAGAACAGATAGAACATCACCGGCAGGCCGATCACCGACAGCGAGTAGATGCGGGTGCGCAGGCGCTGGGTGAACTCATACCGCGTCTCCTTGAGCAGAACGCGAATCGGTCGCAGCAGGTCGGTCGAATCAGCGGCGACGGCGGCGAGAGTGTTGGTATTGGCAGTCATGAGGATGCTCCGATGTTCTGGTCTGGCGCGAGCGGTATCAGTTCCGGGCGGCATTGCCGCCGGTGAGCGCGAGGAAGGCGTCCTCGAGCGGTGCTGCGCAGACTTCGAGGCCGTGCAGCGAGTGATCCTCGGTGAGCAGGCGCTGGACGACCTCCTCGGGGCGCTCGGCGCAGATGACCACGCCCTCACGGTCGCGCTGCACGGAGATGACGGAGGGCAGGGCGCGCAGGTAGTCGGGATCGAGCCGGGTCACGCAGCGGATCCGCCGCCCCGAGACACTGTGCTTGATCTCGGACGGCGTGCCTTCGCAAATGAGCCTGCCCTTGTCGATGACGACGATGCGGCTGGCGAGCGTGTCGGCTTCCTCGAGGTAGTGCGTGGTGAGGAGCACCGCCTTGCCCGAGGCGGCAAGCTGGCGGACCTCCGCCCAGAGCTGCCGGCGCGATTGCAGGTCCATGCCGACGGACGGCTCGTCGAGGAACACGAGGTCCGGATCGCCGCAGAGCGCAAGCCCGAAGAGCAGCCGCTGCTTCTGCCCGCCGGACAGCTGGCCGAATCTGCGGTTCTCGATGCCCTCGAGGCCGGCGCGGTGGATGACATCCGTCGCGGGTAATGGCCGCGGGTAGTAGCTGCGAAAGAGATCGAGGTGCTCGCGCACGCTCAGCGCTTCCGGTACGCGGGCGACCTGCAGCATCGCGCCGATCCGGGTCCGCGCGCTCGCCGTGCGCGGATCCTGACCCAGGACGCGGACCCTGCCCGCATCCGGCGAAATCAAACCGAGGAGGAGACGGACCGCGGTCGTCTTGCCGGCGCCGTTGGGACCTAACAGGGCGACGACCTCGCCGTGGCGTAGCGTCAGATCGAAGCCGCGCAGTGCCTCGGTCGTGCCATAGCGCTTGACGACGCACTCGAGTGTCGCCACGGGACTCGTTGCGGGGGAGCTCGTCGGGGCGGCGCTTGTTGCGGTCGCGGGGACAGCCGCCAGGTCGCTGGAGGCCACTGGCGCGGCGAGGGTGGCGGGTAGTGTGGTCGACATGGCTCATCTCTCCTGCCGCCCTTTGATCTCAGGCGGCGGGGGCAGGATCGCGCACTGGCGCGCGCCGTCCCAGTGCAGGCCGTCACCGACGACGTATGACACTTGTCACGAGGCGTGACTCGCGCCCGGCCTATGGCTACCATCGGGTCATCCCATGAAGATTTCAGGCACTTCCTATCGCACGATCTGGCCGCTCGACTCCGGGGCCGTGCGGGTGATCGACCAGTCGCGATTGCCTTTCGAGCTCGTCACGCTCGATCTGACGACGCTGGAGGACGCCGCGCGAGCCATAAAGACCATGGTCGTGCGCGGTGCACCCCTCATCGGTGCTACCGCCGCGTATGGGCTCGCGCTGGCGCTGCGTACCGACCCCTCGGACCGGCGTATTGACGAGGCGTCGAAAACACTACAGGCGACGCGCCCGACCGCGGTCAACCTGGCCTGGGCATTGGCGCGCGTGCGCAGCGTCATTGGGCGCCTCGAGCCCAGACAGCGTTTCGAGGCTGCCTTGCGTGAGGCCGGAAATATCTGTGACGCAGACGTCGAGCAGTGTCGGTCCATCGGTGTTCACGGGCTGGAGATCATTCGGCGCCATGCGAAGTCGCCTGCGCGCCCTGTAAACATCCTGACGCACTGCAACGCAGGGTGGCTGGCGTGCGTGGATTGGGGTACGGCTCTAGCGCCGGTGTACATGGCGCACGACGCTGGGATCCCCGTGCACGTCTGGGTGGATGAGACGCGGCCTCGTAACCAAGGCGCTGCGCTTACCGCGTATGAGCTGGGATCCCACGGCGTCCCTCACACCGTGATTGTCGACAACCTCGGCGGTCTTCTGATGCAGCGCGGCGAAGTCGAGCTGGTCATCGTCGGCAGCGACCGTATCACCGCCGGCGGTGATGTCTGCAACAAGGTGGGGACCTACCTCAAGGCGCTGGCCGCGAAAGACAACGATGTTCCGTTCTATGCGGCGCTGCCCTCGAGCACCATCGATTGGACCCTCGAGAGCGGCCGGGAGATCGAGATCGAGGAGCGCGCCGCGGCGGAAGTGACCGAGGTCACCGGCCGAACCGCCGCGGGCGAGATCGCCAGCGTCCGGGTGGTGCCCGATGGCAGCGCGGCGCTCAACCTCGCCTTCGACGTCACACCTGCGCGGCTGGTCACGGGAATCATCACGGAGCGGGGCGTCTGTCCCGCGAGTCGCGAGGGCCTCTCGAGCCTCTATCCCGAGCTCACCTCCCGCGCGCGCCGGGGCTGAGTCCCGCGACGACCCGGCCGATGAGCGCCTTGTCGTTGACGGCGATGACGGCGTTCAAATATAAATATATTAAAAATAAATAAGTTGCGCTTTAAATCTCGACTGTGCCTAGCACCTGTCGGACATCGGCGGCGCGCTCACGCTCGCTCCGGCGCACCCGCCGGGGAAAGCGGCATCGTCTGAAACTCGAGCAGGGGCGCGCCTGTTCCCGGCGCCGGTCCGATGGGTTAAGGTGCGCCGGCACCGGGGGTCACTAGGAAGATTGCATCTTGAAGACGGCAGCACCGGCCGGCGCGGCGGCGCGCGGCGAATTCACTTTTCGCGGCCTCGTCATCGGGGTGATCATCACCGTGTTGTTCACGGCCGCGAACGTCTACTTCGGCCTCAAGGCCGGCCTCACCTTCTCCACCTCGATTCCCGCGGCCGTCATCTCCATGGCGATCCTGCGCAGCCTGCCCGGCGCGACCATGCAGGAGAACAACATCGTGCAGACGGTGGCCTCGGCCGCCGGCACGCTCTCCAGCATCATCTTCGTGCTGCCGGGCCTGGTGATCGTCGGCTGGTGGACGGGCTTTCCGTTCTGGATGTCCTTCCTGATCTGCGCAGCGGGCGGCATTCTCGGCGTCATGTACACGATCCCGCTGCGGCGCGCACTGGTCACAACATCGGATCTGCCGTATCCCGAGGGCGTCGCGTGCGCGGAAGTGCTCAAGGTCGGGTGCGGCCACGAGGCCCAGGATGGGACGAGCACAGTCGACGCTGGCGGCGCGGGCCTCAAGGCCGTGGTGTGGGGTGCGATCGTATCGTCAGCGTTCTACATCATCGTGCAAACCAGGATCTTCACGAGCGATGTCGCGCGCTATTTTCGCCTCGGCCACAGCGGTAGCGCGACGGGTTTCGACTTCAATCTGTCATTTGCGCTCTTTGCGATCGGCCATCTCGTCGGACCTGCGGTGGGTATCGCCATGCTGGTCGGTGCGGGCATCGGCTGGGGCTGGGGAATTCCGTACTTCACCGCGATTCATCCGGCCGCCGGCGCGGCGGCGGACGTTGCGCAGGCCGCCTGGAGCCACTACGTTCGCTACGTCGGGGCGGGGACCATCGGTGTTGCCGCCATTTGGACGCTGGCGATGCTGGTGAGACCCGTCCTCTCGGGACTTGCGAGCGCGATGTCCGCCTCGCGCGTGCGTAAGGCGGGTCAGGCGCACACGTTGCCGCGGACGGAGCACGACATCCCGATCGGCATGGTGGCGCTGATTTCGCTCCTCTGTCTCGTGCCGGTGGCCGGGCTGCTGTGGCATTTCAGCCTGATCAGCGGCCTCGGATCCAAGGTCTGGCTGCTGACGGTGGCCGGCGTCATCTTCGTCGTGATCATGGGCTTCCTCGTCTCCGCGGTCTGCGGCTACATGGCGGGGCTCATCGGCTCATCCAACAGCCCGCTCTCGGGAATCGGCATCCTGGTGGTGGTCATCTGCGCGCTGCTGCTGGTCTTCGAGGTGAAAGGGACGCTGCCGGCGAGTGCCGGCAAGGCGCTCGTGGCCTTCTCGCTCTTCATCACCGCCATCGTGTTCGCCGTCGCCTCGATCGCCAACAACAATCTTCAGGACCTGAAGACCGGTCAGCTCGTCGATGCGACACCCGCGAAGCAACAGTGGGCGCTCGTCGTCGGCGTGATCGCGGGCGCCCTCATCATTCCGCCGGTGCTCGATGTTGTCAATCATGCCTACGGCTTTCTCGGCGCGCCGGGCGTCAATCCCGCGCACGCGCTGCCGGCGCCGCAGGCCGGCCTCATCTCGGCGCTGGCACAGGGGGTCATTCAAAACAACATCAACTGGTACGCACTCGGGATCGGCGGCCTCATCGGCGCGGCCTGCATCGTGTTCGATGAGACGCTGCGCCGCACGGTGAGGGTGAAAGGGGTATGTCTGCCGCCGCTCGCCGTCGGGCTCGGGATCTACCTGCCGACCATGAGCACGCTCATGATCGTCGTCGGCTCGATCGTCGGCTGGGTGTTCAACCGTCGGGCCGCCCGCGGGCCGAGGGCCGAGGCGACGCAACAGCTCGGGGTGCTCCTCTCCTCCGGGCTCATCGTCGGTGAGGGCCTGCTCGGCGTCGTCTTTGCCTTCGTGGTCGGCTTCTCGGGCAACCCCGCACCTATCGCCCTCGTCGACGCGAAGTTCGAAACCGCCTCCCTCTGGCTCGGCGGGGTCGCGTTCGCCCTCATCGTGTGGTGGCTCTACCGTTGGCTCGCCCGCCTGGCGCGAGCGACTTAGTCGAGGTGCCAGGGCACCTCGATGACGGTGAGGCTCGGGCCGCCGTGCTGGAGTAGTGGCGCGCGCAGCCGCCGCGAGGCGTAGAGCACCAGGAGGAGCCCGATCATCGGCGGCAGAGTTCCCCGCCGGCGGGGTCCGCGCCCGGTCAGGGCTGCGCGCTGTTCGATGCGCCGCCGATCTGCGCCGCCATGCTGTCGGCCAGCTCGCCGAGGAGGGTGCTCATGGCGGCCGCCTGACCCTGCGCCGAGGCGGCGGCGGCGGCGGTGAGATGCACGGATCGGCGCAGCACGGGGTTGGATTGCGTACCCTGAAGCAGCGTCCAGTCGGCATCGAGCACGACCTCCCCCGAGGCCCGGGGCTGGAAAGTCAGGATGTCGACGACGATGCCGCGAGCGTTCCCGGGCGCGGGCGATTCCGGCGCGATCACCATCCCTGACGGCAACCTCGCGGCCAGATCCTGGGTCAACACGCTGCCGATCATCTCCCCGAGATCGCCGGCCCAGCGGTCCTGGGAGGAGATGGCGAGTTGGTTGGCGCTCTCACCGCGCACCATCGAGTTGCGATCGAGCGCCGGCGGAATGTGGATCGCATCGACCTTGACGGGCGTCCCGGCGACGCTGCTCGGAGCCCGACCGGCCGCCACCGCGTCCAGGGCATAGAAATGCGTCGGCGGGCTCGAGGCGCAGCCGCTGAGTGTCAGCAGGGCGAGCAAGAGGATCAGCCGGTGTTTCATTGCGCAGCTCCTGGTCTTCCCCGGACCAGCGCCCCGGGGTGCCGGTCGAGGTAGTCGGCGAGCGAGCGGACCGCGCGCGCGGCCACGGTGATTTCCTCGACGGCATTCGTGAGCCCGTTCTGCGTGGCGGTGCCGCTCATCAGTTGCCTGGCCGATCGCGCCGTACCGTCGAGGTCCGCTGCCGCCCGGCGCAGGCTCGCGATCACCTGCGGGATCTGCGGGCCGGCCTCGGCGGTCATGCCGTGGATCTGCCGCAATGCCGCATCGAGCTGCACGACGGCGTCCTTCAGCTTCGGCGAGGACGTCAACATCTGGATATTATGCGTGATCTCGAGCGCATTTTGCGCGATGCGCTCGATGGGCACTCTGTTGATCCGGTTGATGATGCTGGCCACGCCGCCTCCCGGAGCGGTGGGTATCAGCGGCAGCCCGTCGGCCGTCAGTGGCCCGGTGGGAGCGGTGGCGCCCGGCACCATCTGCAGGCTCACCTGATAGCGGCCGAGGAGCGGCGGATTGCGGGCGAGCCGCGCGCGCAGGCCCTTGCTGATGAGCCGGCCGATCTCCGCGGATACCTCGGTGGCGCTCGGGAGCGTGTGCGCGCCCTTGATATGAAAGAGCGACGGATAGATGGCCAGCGTCGCGGGCGTCGACAGATCGCCCGTTGCCGGATCGTAAGCGAAGCCGACGTCGCGTACTTCGCCCACGGTGAAGCCGCGCAGCGTCACCGGGTCGCCGCCCGCGAGCGAGCCGGCTTCGCTGTCGAGGGAGACTTCGTAGAGGAGCGGCCGCGCCGCGGCCGAGGGAGCGACGGGCGCCTGCTCGAGACCGATGAAATGACGCGCTTTGCTGCCGGGCCCCGGGTCCATGACGATCGCGGGGCCGGAGAGGAGCGAGCCGAGCGATGACAGGTTGCTCAGCGAGGGGTTGGCGCCCTGCAGCCAGAAGCGCGTCCCCGTCGTCAGGAACTTCGCCGCCTCGCTGTCGATGGAGGCCGTCACGATGACGGCGGTGCCGTCGCCGGTGAGCGCTATTCCCGTGACGTGGCCGACCTGCGCACCGCGCATGACGATGTCGGTGCTCTCCTTCTTCATCTCGTGCGCGTCGGTGAAGCGGATGGTGATGTTGGTGCCGCTGGCGAGGAGCGCGCGCGCCCCGAGCCAGAGGACGACGATCAGCGCCGCAATGGGAATCGCCCAGATCCAACCCGGCCACCAGCTGTGGCGCACGCCCGCCTGCACGCGGCCGGCGCCTGCCGTCTCGCCGCGCCCACCCTCTTCGCGGCGCTCGCTCATGGCACCAGGCTAGCAACACTGGTGCCCGGCCGGCCGCGCCTACCGCCGCGGCGGCGCTCGGGGCGTGCGCAGGCGTCAGTAGTCGAAGGCGAAGACGGTGTTGTCGGCGGCTACGTAAAGGCGGCCGGGCGTGGCGATCAGGGTCTGGAAGTGCCGCAATCCCGCAAGCGGCGCGCTGACGAAGAGCGTTTGGCCGCTGTCGCCTTGATAACCATACAGGCGGTTGTCGCCTTCCGCCCCGAGTATCCAGACGATCGGATCGCTCGCTCCGTCGGTCGTCGTGACGATGGGCGCACCGCGGCCGCGCACCGCGCCGCACCAGGCGGTCGCGACGCGCGCGGGCTTGCCCGGGTCGATCCCGATCACCGTGAGATCGCCGCCGCCGCCACCTGACGGACAGTCGTTTGCAGTGCCCTGGAAGGCAACGCTGACGCCGCGCCCGTGCGGGAATACCGCTGCCGCCGTGCGCAGCACCGAGCCCGAGACCGACACGCTCGCCAGACTGCCGCCGATTCCGCCCAGCCGGTCCCGATCGAGGAGGTAGGCGTTGCCATCCTTGCCGAGCGCGAGCGCGTAATGGGCGGCGCCGATGTCGAAGAGCACGGGCCCGACGCCGCCCAGGTCGCCGTCCCCCTCATCGAGCTCCCGCCAGTTGCGGGGAGCGAAGAAATCCGCCGCGGCGCCCGTGAACTCGAGCGAGGGCGGCAGGCGAACCACCGCCTCGCCCCCACCCCAGCTCGAGGCGTCCCGGGTGTTGCCCGTTGCCACATACAACGCCCGCCCGTCGCTCGCGATGCCGGCGGGCGCCCAAATGCCGCCCGCCCGCGCCTGCGTGTGCCAGCTGACGAGCGAGCGCGGGTCATCGAGCTTCACGCCAATCACCCAACCGTGATAGTTGCCGCAGTCGCCGAAGTGTCCGCCATAAGGCACGTAGAGCATACCGCCGAGGATGAGCAGCGCCCCGCGCTGGTTCTGGTCGGCTGCCCGGAAGGTCAGTCCCTGCCGCTCGAGCACCGCGCCGACATCGACCGGCCAGCCGGGCAGGACCGCGCCGTTGGCAAGCGACAGCGCGAAGAGCTTCTGTGCGGCCTTCCCCGAGTGAGGATCGCGCACCATGGCGGCGAGGTACACGGCGCCTCGCCGGGGATCGATGACGGGCGTCCCCGTGATGCCGAGCGGGTCGATGTCGCCGCAGGGCAGCTCATCGAGCGGCACCGGGCGGCCGAGCCTTCGCATCCACACGGTTGCCCCGCTCGCCGCATCGAGCGCATACACGGTATTGCTCTCGGTGGCGATGAGGAGCCGGGCCTGTCCGGCGCGATTGCGCCAGTAGAGCGGCTGGGCATAGATGTGTCCGACGATCTGCGGCCGAAAGGCGCGGTCGGGATGCAGGTGGCGCGCGCTCCGCCAGGTGAGCGCCGGCTCCACGAAGTTGCCGCGGCGCTCGTTGCCGGCGTGGTATGTCAGGACCTGCAGGGTCGTCGGTGCCGACGCCTGCGCCAACGTGGCTGCGCCCGCCATGGCCGCCAACAGGACTGCTTTGATGAGGCTGTGCATGATCCCGGGCTCTCGCGGTTTGACTTTTAGCGTACCTCACTTCGACAATGCAGGACACTCGGCTTCCTGGGACGGCCGGGGGGATGGGATGCAGCCGTATCTTCTCGCTCCGCACGTTTTTCCGTGCGTGTCCGGGCAACACGTGGTGCTGATGGATCTCGAGCGCGACAAATATGTCGCGGTCGTCCCGGCGGATCGTCTGGCCCGCTGCGTTCGCGGTTGGCCCGTCGGCGCAGCGCAAGCGTCAGGTGCGCCTGATGGCCCGCAGGGCGATGCCGACACCCTCGTCGCGCAGCTGCTCGCTCACGGCATGCTCGTGACCGATCCGCACCTTGGCAAGCCTGCCGTTCCGGTCACGATACCCCGCCCCCAGCGGACCCTCGTCGAATTCGACTTCGACATCCGCCCGCGGGCGAGCGCCAGGCAGCTGTTGCGCTTCGCCAGGAGCTGCCTGCGGGCGCAGCTCTCCCTGAAGCTGAGCCCCATCCAGTCGATCGTGGAGGCCGTGCGCGAGCGTAAGGCGCGGCTCGAGGCGCGGCAGGCGGACGTGCGCAGCCTGGTGATGGCGTTCACCCGCCTGCGGCCGCTCTTTTACACGCTGCGCGCCGCCTGTCTGCTCGACTCTCTGACGCTGCTGCATTTCCTGAGCGCCGATGGCATCTGCCCGGACTGGGTGTTTGGCGTCAAGACCGAGCCTTTCGATGCCCATTGCTGGGTCCAGCAGGGCGAAGTTCTCCTCAACGACGTTCCGGATCGGGTGCGCCAGTACTCGCCCATTCTGGTCGTGTAGCGCCTCATGTTTCGCTACGTGGCCTTCATCTGGAACGATGGGGATGCTGCCTGCCGGGAGGCCGCGCGGGCCTTGCTGCTGCGTCAGGCCGCGTCCGGGCGGGACTGGTGCGTGGCGCTGCGGAGCCAGGGCGTGGAAGTGCGTTATGTCCGGGCCCGCACCGATTCGAGCGCGGCATACGAGCTTACCGAGGGCGGTGGCGTCGTGTTGGGGAAGCTCTTCAGGCGCTCGGAGGAGGGTGTCTCGACGGCGGCGCCGCAGGCGCTCGGCGAGGCGGACAGCCGCGCGATGCTCGACACGAACGGGCGTCATCTGATCGAGGGCTTCTGGGGACGTTACGTCGCCTTTCTCCACGATGCCGGGGCGCAGGCCACGTGGGTGATGCGCGACCCCTCGGGCGGCGTACCGTGCTACCTCGTGCGCTGCCGCGGAGTCGACGTCTACTTCTCGTGGATCGACGATGTCATCGATTTGCTCGATGACGCCCTCGAGGTCAATTGGCCCTACCTGGTCGCGGCAGTGTGCTTCCTGCGGGAGCACTCATCGGGAACGGCCCTGCGCGAGGTCAGCCAGGTGCTGGCGGGGGAGTGCGTGGAGATTCGCGGCGGAGCCTCCAAGCGGTTCTTTTACTGGGATCCCTTGGCCGTCGCCAACACCGATGTCATCGAGGATGCGGCCGCGGCCGTCGCGGCGATGCGGCAGTGCGTGCGGGATGTCGTGCAGGCGTGGGCGTCCTGTTATGACCATGTGCTGCTGTCCCTGTCCGGCGGCCTCGATTCCTCGATCGTGCTCGCGTGTCTCAGCGACGCCCCGTCGCGCCCGCAGATCACCTGTTTCCATTACTACCCCCTGGGTGCCGACCTCGACGAGCGCGCCTTCGCGCGCGCGGCCGCCGCCAAGGCGGGTCTCGGGCTCATCGAGCGCGCCCGCGACTCGTCCTTCAGCCTGCAGCCTCTGCTCACCATTCAGCGCTCGCCGGAGCCGACCAACTATCCGTACTTCCTCGAGCACAGCAGGCTCGATGCGCAGCTCGCCGCGGAGTGCGGCGCGGCAGCGGTGCTCATCGGCTACGGGGGCGATCAGCTTTTCTATCAGGAGCGCGCGGAATGGGCGCCGGGGGATTTCCTGCACCGCCGCGGGCTGCGGCCCGGTGTGTGGAGGATCGCGCTCGATGCCGCGCAGATGGATCAGATCTCGGTGTGGCGCGTGCTGCGTGAGGCGACGTCGGGGTACCTCGTGCAGCATCGTTGGAGTGTGCTGCAGGAGGCCGGACGAATGCGGCCGCTTCTCGTGCCCGCTGTGATCAAGGAGGCGAGCCGCAACGCCGAGTTCCTGCATCCCCTGCTGCGTCATCCGCGTGGTGCGCCGAGCGGCAAGCTCTGGCACGCTCACCAGATCAGTCAGCCCTTCGACTTCTACGACCCCCTGGGGGCGGAGGGTGAGGCCGAGCGGATCTCGCCGCTCGTCTCCCAGCCGCTGATGGAGCTGTGCCTGCGGATCCCGACCTACGTGCTGACGCAGGGGGGGTGGGACCGGGCCGTGGCCCGCCGGGCGTTTTATGAGGACCTGCCGCCCGAGATCCGTAACCGCCGGCACAAGGGCGGGATCGAAGAGCACCTGCGCAACACCCTGGAGCACAACCGCGGCTTTCTGCGCGAGCTGCTGTTGGACGGCTGCCTGGTGAGGGAGGGAATCGTCGACCGGGGGCGGCTCGCCGAGGCGCTCTCCGGTAGAGCCACCCGCCTGGCGGCCGGCTCCGGCGAGCTGCTCGAATACGCCGGCATCGAGGCCTGGCTGCGGCGATGGGGCGCGAGAGTCCGCCGCGCCGCCGCATAGTTACGACCTTTACAACATTAGCAATGCATCCGTCGGGGGCGTAAAACGGCCCAGGAGGGGGGATTTGGCGCCGCCGTGCATTTCAGGTAGAGGGATAGGGATTGGAAGACAGAGACATGGGTGAGGTCAAACGCTTCCCCGGACCGGGGAGGCCAGATGAGTTCGTGGAGCGGCTGTGCCGTACGCATGAGGCACAACTGCTGGCTTACCTCACCCAGATGCTGGGCAGGCCGGACGTTGCACGGGAGGTGGCGCAGGACACCTTCGAGCGGATGCACAGGACGTACCGGCCGGATCAGGTGATGTTTCCGCGGGCCATGCTCTTCAAGGTGGCCACCAATTTCGCGCTCATGCATTTGCGCCGGCGGCGCCTCGAAAGCGCCATGATCATCGGCTCAGCGGGAATGGAGGAGGTGCCCGACCATCGCGTGGGGCCGGATCGGCAGGCGATGGCGGAACAGATCGGGCAGCATCTGACAAGTGTAATCAAAGAGTTACGGCCTAATCTTCGCAACGTGTTTGTAATGGCGCATGTGCAAGGCAAGCCGCGGAAGGAGATCGCCGCCGCGCTCGGCATTTCCGAGAAGCGGGTCGACAAGCGCATGACCAAGGCGCTGAAAGCCTGCCGTGATCGCCTCTCCTCGAAGGGCATCGATCTGGCGGAGGTGGAATGAACCTCTTGGGCGCGTGCAAGCGCCGACTCGTTCGCCCACGGGCGGCCGCCTGGCACACGCGCATGTCCCGCGGGCTGACGGAGACCGAACGCCGCGGGTTCGAGGGCTGGATCGCCAAGCCGGTCAATGCACGGGAATTCCACGCGCAGCGCGCCATCCTCGATGTGGTGACGGAGCTCAAGGGTCGCCCGCGCGCGGACGTACTGGCGAGCCTTTCAGAGCCGACCCCTGCTCTGCCGCTGATATTTTCGCGGTCCGGTCCCGTATGGACGTCGGGTCTGGTAGCCGTCGTTTTCCTGACGGTCGCAGCCGGCTGGTTCGCCCTGCGCAGCGAAGGCTACGTGCCGCAGACGTACCAGACCGCCACGGGTCAGATACGCGATGTGGTGCTTCCGGACGGCAGCATCGTTGGTCTCAATACGCAGACGGAGCTCGAGTGGGTGGGCAGCCCGCATGACCGACGCGTGCGCCTGATCTACGGCGAGGCGTATTTCCAGGTCGTGCACGACCCCAGCCGTCCCTTCCGCATCATGCTTGCGCGTAGCCAGGTACAGGTAGTTGGTACGCGGTTTGATGTCTATCAAATGACAAATGGCGACGTCCGCGTGAGCGTCCTTAACGGTGTGGTAACCGTCGAGGGATTGGATAACCGCGCGGGCGCGCCGCCGTCGTGGAGTAGGCGCCTCACCTCCGGTCAGCAGATCGAGTACTCGCCGGTGGGGCTGGTGGCCGACGTTCATTCCATCGCGGCGCCGAAAGTCATCCGCTGGCGCCAAGGGATGCTCGAGACCCAGGGGGAACCGCTGTCGGATTTCGTCAGTGATCTCAGCCGCTACACGACAGAGCGTATCGTCATCGCCGACCCGCGGGCCGCCACTCAGAAGGTGGGCGGTGCCTTCAGCATCCGCAACATCGACGGCACGCTCGACCGCCTTGCCCGGATCGCTCCCGTCACGGTCACACACGAGGACGGCGAGGTCATTCTGGGCTACCGGGCCGCACCTGCCGCGGCGGCGCCCGGCAAGGCAACCTCTCATTGAGTTGTTTGGATCATCACTAAGTACAGAGGAATACCAGCATGTTGATTCTTACCAGGCGCGTGGGTGAGACCGTCATGATCGGGGACGACGTGACCATCACGGTTCTAGGGGTCAAGGGCAATCAGGTGCGCGTCGGCATCAATGCGCCGAAGAGCATCGCGGTACATCGCGAGGAGATCTACGAGCGCATCAAGAGAGAGCACGCCGCCGAGGCCGCTGCCGAGAAGCAGAAGTCCAGCGCTGCCGGTTACGCACCGTCGCCACCCGTCTGAGGGGTCTCGAACGGCCCTGGCCGCGCGCCGGCCGCTTCCTGGGGCCCGCCGCCACTCGCACTGGCGGGTCTGGACCTCGCGTCCGCGCCGTCGGCTCTTTGGGGGTTAGGGGGCTAGGGGGGCTTCGTGAGAAAGCCTCTCGCCGAGCGCGGGCGGGGGCGTTACCATTATGTAAAGCCAATTACGCAAGGGGCGTCGATAACAACAATGCGCTACCAGCATTCGAGGCAAGAAAGCGCCGAAATCCTGCGCCGGGCGCTGCAGCTCATGTCCCCTCACAAAGCCGGCTACCACCCGGTGAGCTACGCGGTCTGGTACGAGCATGCCGCCGAGCTCAATCCCGGCCTGACACAGGAGCTCGACAAGCTCCTCGCCGCCGATGCGCTGCTCACGGATGCCGAGATCTGCCGGCTCCACGCGCTGCACATCGCCGGGCGCGACGTGCAGGCGTTCGAGCTCGCGCACAGTCAGCTGCGCGAAGTGCTGGGCGAGTCGCAGAAGCAGGCCGCACACGCCGAGAGGACGGTGAAGCGCTTTTCCACGTGCCTGGATGAGGCCGTCCGGGACGCCCGCGGGCAGGGCGGGGACGAAACCCCCCTCGCCGAGGCGGTGAGCCGGCTGCTGGTGGCGGAGGCTTCCCAACTGCAGGCCGTTCTCGGGGCCCTGCACCAGCAGCTCGCGACCCAACGCCAGGAGGTCGAGCACGTGATGGAGCGCCTGGAGCGCGCCCAGACGGAGCCCCTGCGCGATCCGCTCACCGGCCTGAAGAACCTCCACGGCCTGCGTCGCGGCGTCGAGGCGCGCGAGAATGAGGACCTGACCGGCGTCGCCTTCCTCGCCGCCGACATCGATTATTTCAAGCGCATCAACGACACGCACGGCCATGTCATCGGCGACAAAGTGCTGGCCAAGGTCGCCGAGATTCTGCGCCTGCACCTGACCGGCGAGGACATGGCCGCGCGCCTCGGCGGCGATGAATTCGTGATGTTCCTGCCCGGCAAGTCCCTCGCGGCCGCCGCGGCGCTCGCCGAGCAAATCCGCGTCTCCGCCACACGCGCCGTCATCACCCGCGCCGACGGCATGCAGTACATCGGCGCCGTGACGCTATCGATCGGCGTCGCCGTCGGCGAGCCCGCCGATACCCTGGAGGCCCTGCGCCACCGCGCCGACGAAGCGCTCTATGACGCCAAGGACGCCGGCCGCAATCGCGTAGCCCTCGCGCCCGAGAGAGCTGCAGACAGCTCAGCCGCGTCCTGACCCCTTGGCGCGACAAGCCCCGTCCTTAAGGGCGGGGAAGGATAGCGCTGGCGGCTAGGCGGCTCGATGCCGCCGTAGCCGCTTAATCCAGTGTTTGTCGCTGTTCGATGTATCGGCGGATGATGGCGATGGGTGCGCCGCCGCAGCAGGTGGCGAAGTGGCTCGGGGCCAGAGCACACCCTTCCAATAGCGCTGGCGCAGGTCCCGGCGGCCCGTGCGCAGCACGCGACTTGAGATGCCCTTTAAGCTGGTCACGAGCGTTCGGCTCACGCAGGCGCAATTTCTTTGCCTCGAATGTGGCTTGAAGGAGCACGCCGATCGAGTCGGCGCGATCAACATCCTCTCTCGCGGGATGCAGCTATTGCGAGACCAAGGGCAGGACACCGCGGAGGCTTCCGCAGGGTGCCCTCGTACCTCACGGCACGAGCGCACAGCCCGGATCGCCTGTGAAGTGAGCGGCGCTTGAGGCCGCCAGCAGCAGGAACCCCACCGAAGCGTATCCGCGGGAGTGCCCTCCCGCGGCGCCGTAGGAATCTCCGCCCTTCGGGCCGGAGAGGATGTCAACCCTCAACACTCCGGTACGTTCACCGCCAGCCCGCCTTGCGAGGTCTCCTTATAGATCGTCGACATGTCCACGCCGGTCTGGCGCATCGTGGCGATGACGTGATCGAGCGAGACCTTGTGCGAGCCGTCGCCGCGCATGGCGAGGCGCGCCGCATTGATCGCCTTCACCGCCCCCATGGCGTTGCGCTCGATGCACGGGATCTGCACGAGGCCCCCCACCGGATCACAGGTGAGTCCCAGGTTGTGCTCCATGCCGATCTCGGCCGCGTTCTCGATCTGCTCGTTGCTGCCCTGGAGCGCTGCGACGAGCCCCGCCGCCGCCATGGAGCAGGCTACCCCCACCTCGCCCTGACATCCCATCTCCGCGCCCGAGATCGAGGCGTTCTGCTTGTAGAGCATGCCGATGGCGGCGGCGCTCAGCAGGAATCGGATGACGCCCTCGTCGCTCGCTCCGGGCTCGAAGCGCCCATAGAAGTGCAGCACCGCCGGCACGATCCCCGCCGCTCCGTTGGTCGGCGCGGTAACGACGCGACCGCCGGCAGCGTTCTCCTCGTTGACCGCCAGGGCGAACGCGTTCACCCAGTCCATCGCATCGAGCGGCCTGGAGGCGCCGCTTTCCGTGAGGACGCGATAGAGCTTGGGCGCGCGGCGGCGCACCTTGAGGGGTCCCGGCAGGACGCCTGTTTGATGGAAGCCGCGCTCGACACAACCCTGCATCACCCGCCAGAGGTGCAGCACGCGCGCGCGCACCTGCTCTTCGCTCGCCCAGGTGCGCTCGTTGGCGAGCACGAGCTCGAAGAGCTCGAGCCCGTTGTCGCGGCAGAGTGAGAGAAGCTCGGCGGCCGAGTTGAAAGGATAGGGTGGCCGCGAGTGCTCGGTCGCCTCCCGCGCCTGGCTCTCACCGCCGCGGACGATGAAGCCGCCTCCGATCGAGTAGTACTCTTCCTCCCGGAGCTTCTTGCCTCCGGCGTCCGACGCCGTGAAATGCATGCCGTTTGAATGGCCCGGCAGACGCTCGGTGCGCAGGAGCAGGAGCTGTGCCTTCTCGTTGAAGTCGATCTCGTGCTTGCCGAGGAGACGGATGCGGCCACTCGCGCGGATGCGCTGCAAAGTGGGCTCGATGCCGTCGGGGTCGACCGTCTCGGGGTCACCACCCTCCAGGCCAACCAGCACCGCGCGGTCGGTCCCGTGGCCCAGTCCCGTCAGCGCGAGTGAGCCGTAGAGGCGCGCCCTCACCTGCTGCGTCGTGGAGAGAAGTCCGTCGCGCTCGAGACCCAGAGCGAACTCGCGCGCGGCGCGCATCGGTCCCATGGTGTGGGAGCTCGATGGGCCGATACCGACCTTGAAGATGTCGAAGACACTCAGAGACATGCGGACAGTTTAACAGGTGGCATTAGCGACATTCATCGACCCCAGCCATGGCGGCTCGTTCGTAGCGTTCTGGTGGCGTGCTTTCCAGGTGCTGGGCATTCTTCGACCCAGCCATGGCGGCTCGTTCTATCGACCCCGCAGTCGCCGCAGCTCCCGCCGGTCGTGCTTGTCGGGGCGCTGTTCGGGACGAGGCGCGAGAGCAGCAGCAAGGCGCATCCGCTGCGCGTGCTGCTCGCGGCGTGCACGGCTAGCGTCCGTTTCCGTGTAGCAGACCACGGCCTCCTTGGCCGGCCCGCGGCGCTCCGGAATGGCGGCGATGTGGCATTCGAAGTCCACGGCGCCGCGGTTGAAGGTCACGAGGTCTCCTGGCCGCACATCGTGGGAGGGGCGTACTCGCGCGCCATTGATGTGGACCTTGCCCCCGCTCACCGCCTGGGTCGCGAGCGATCGGGACTTGAAGAGGCGCACGGCGAAGAGCCAGCGGTCGATGCGCGCGAGTTTCCCGGGGCGTTCGGCTCTCGCAGATGCGGATCTCATGGCCGGGCTCGTATCCATCACGAGACTTGCCGGCCGGCTTTGATCACCGAGCGACGGGGATTGAAGCCGCTCCAGTAGCCGAGCTCCTCCAGCTCCCCGATGCTCCAGACGACGAAGTCTGCGGCTTTTCCCGCTTCGAGGGTGCCGCGCTCTCCCTGCATTCCCAGCGCGCGTGCCCCGTGCCGTGTCACGCCGGCGAGAGCTTCCTCGCAAGTCAGGCCGAAAAGGCGGGTCGCCATGCTCATGGCGAGGAGGAGGGAGCTCCCGGGCGCGGAGCCCGGGTTGCTGTCGGTGGCGAGCGCCAGGCTCGTTCCGGCGGCGCGCAGCGCCGCCACCGGCGGCTTTCGCTCCGCCGCGAGGCCGAAAAAGGCCACCGGCAGGAGAACCGCGACGGTGCCCGCGGCAGCGAGGGCCTGCGCCTCGGCGGCGCCGGCGTACTCGAGGTGATCGCAGGAGAGCGCGCCCCGGCGAGCTGCGAGCAGGCTTCCGCCGAGGTTCGAGAGCTGCTCCGCATGCATCTTTACCGGCAGGCCGAGGCGCGCTGCCGCGTCGAATAGCTTCTCCGCCTGAGCCACGCTGAATCCGACGCCTTCGCAAAATACATCGACCGCGTCCACAAGATTTCGCTCATGCAGCGTCGGTAGCCATTTCGTTGCGATGTCATCGATGTAGGCGTCAGCCCGACCCGCGTATTCCGGCGGCAACGCATGCGCGGCAAGCAGTGTCGTGGTGATCGTGACGGGCAGTGCGCTCGCCAAGGAGCGCGCGACCCGCAGCATCTTGGCCTCATCCTCGAGAGTAAGGCCGTAGCCCGACTTGACCTCGACCGCCGTGACGCCCTCGGCGAGCAGAGCCTCGAGTCGCGGCAGGCTTTCGCCGAAGAGCTGCTGCTCCGAAGCAGCCCTGACCCGGTGCATGGTCGAGAGGATTCCGCCCCCGGCCCGCGCAATCTTCTGGTAGGAGCGGCCCCGCAGGCGCTCGGCATACTCCGCCGCCCGGCTGCCGGCGAACACCAGGTGGGTATGGCAGTCGATGAGCCCCGGCGTGACCCAGGCGCCGTGCAGGTCGTGCGACTCGTCGGGCCGGCACTCACCGGGAAGGTCACGCTCCGCGCCGACCCACTCGATGCGACCCCCGCGGGTGAGGAGGGCCCCCTGGGGGAGTCGAGACATGGAGGCGTCGCAGGTGGCAATCCGGGCGTTTCGCCACAGTTGTAGGATCTCGGGCATCCGGGGGATTGTCGCACGGCGCTTTCACTACTGGCGGCATTTGGATACAATGCGCGCCCCGCGGGCCTCGGCCGTGGGGAGCCGACGGGCGGCGGACAGCTCGCCGGCAGCGCGAGCGCAAAAAAGCCCCCCGAGGGGCTTTTGTTTTTTGTAAGGAAGTGAATGGGCCTCAGGGCCCTTTTTGTTTTTTTAGCGACCATGTCGGCTATCTTGCGAGAGCGGCTCATCGCCCTCATTGAGCCCCTCGTCGGGCGGCTGGGCTACGAGCTCGTGGAGCTCGAGCATACCTCCGGACGTGGTAGCGCCGTGGTGCGACTGTTCATCGATTCTCCCGGCGGAGTGGGGCTCGAGGACTGCGAGCGGGTGAGCCGGGACGTCGCAGCGTTGCTCGATGTCGAGGACCCGATACCCACCGCGTATACGCTCGAGGTTTCCTCGCCGGGGTTCGACCGGGTGCTGCGCACGCAGGCGCACTTCGCGCGCTTCATCGGCTCGCGGGTGTTCGTGGAGCTCTCGGCGCCGCGCGAGGGGCGTCGCCGCTACACGGGCAAGCTGCTTTCGGCCGATGAGGCCGGCATCGCGCTCGAGGTCGACGGGCAGCGGGTCGCGGTGTCTTTTGCAGAGATTGGTAAGGCCAGATTGACAGGCTAGCCTCGCAGGTTAGGGACAACCCGCGCGTTAGTTGGCGAGAGGTAACAGTAGTGAACAAGGAAATCCTGATGGTGGTCGATGCGGTCTCCAACGAGAAGGGGGTCGACAAGGAGGTCATCTTCGAGGCGCTCGAGGCGGCTCTGGCCTCGGCTACCCGCAAGAAGTATGGCGAGGAGTTGGATGCGCGCGTCGCCATCGACCGCAAGAGCGGGGATTACGAGACCTTCCGCCGTTGGAAAGTGTTTGCCGACGACTCGACGGAGCTCGAGGCGCCCGAGCGCGAGTTACGCCTGGATGATGCGCGGGAGATCGATCCGAAGACCGAGGTCGGCGGCTTCGTCGAGCAGCCGATGCAGTCGGTGTCGTTCGGACGCATCGCCGCGCAGCAGGCCAAGCAGGTGATCGTGCAGAAGGTGCGCGAGGCGGAGCGTCAGCAGGTCGTCGATGCCTATCTCGACCGCGTTGGCACCCTCGTAAGCGGCGTCGTCAAGCGCGTTGACCGTAATGGCACCTTCGTCGACCTCGGCTCCAACGCCGAGGGTTACGTGCCGCGCACCGACATGATCCCGCGAGAGCAGGTCAAGGCACAGGACCGCATCAAGGCGTTTCTCAAGGAGGTGCGCTCGGAGCTGCGCGGGCCGCAGCTTTTCCTGACACGCACGGCGCCGGAGTTTCTGATCGAGCTCTTCAAGCTCGAGGTGCCCGAGGTCGGCCAGGGCCTCATCCAAATCCTGGGTGCCGCGCGCGATCCCGGCGTGCGCGCCAAGATCGCCGTGCGCAGTAACGATCCGCGCGTCGATCCGGTGGGCGCGTGCGTCGGCATGCGCGGCTCGCGCGTGCAGGCGGTCTCCAACGAGATCGCCGGCGAGCGCGTCGACATCATTCCCCACAACGAGAATGCGGCGCAGTTCGTCATCAACGCCATGTCGCCGGCGGAAGTCATGTCGATCGTGGTGGATGAGGATTCCCACAGCATGGACATCGCGGTCGCCGAGGAGAAGCTCTCGCAGGCGATCGGCCGCGGCGGGCAGAACATCCGCCTCGCGAGCCAGCTCACCGGCTGGGAGCTCAACGTCATGACCGAGTCGGACGCCGAGGCCAAGAGCGAGTCCGAGGCCAAGGCGCTGGTGCAGACGTTCATGAAGCAGCTCGACGTCGATGAGGACGTCGCCACCATCCTCGCGCAGGAGGGATTCTCGACCATCGAGGAGATCGCCTACGTGCCGCAGGCGGAGCTCGCCTCCATCGAGGAATTCGACGAGGTGATCGTCAAGGAGCTGCGCAACCGCGCTCGTGACGTCCTGCTCACGCAGGCAATTGCGAGCGAGGAGACGCTGGATCAGTCGATGCCGGCGGATGACCTGCTGCTGCTTCAGGGAATGAGCCCGGACCTCGCGCTCACGCTCGCGCGGCGCGGCGTGCGCACGCGCGAGGATCTCGCGGAACAGTCGGTGGAGGATTTGAAGGACATCGAGGGGCTGGCGGCGGAGGAAGCCGGCAAGCTCATCATGACCGCCAGGGCGCATTGGTTCGAGGCGGGCCAGATCTGAGGGTGCGAAAAGTATGGCGGAAGTGACGGTTTCCCAGTTTGCCGAGGTCCTGAAGGTGCCGGTGGATCGGCTGCTCGTGCAGCTCGATCAGGCTGGCATCAAGGTCCAAGGGCCCGATGACCGCATCAGCGACGATGCGAAGCTCGAGCTGTTGACGCACCTTCGGCGCAGCCACGGGGGCGCGGAGAGCGAGCGCGATGCCGCGCCGCGCCGCATCACGCTGAGGCGCAAGACGCAAAGTGAGCTGAAGCTGGCGAGCGCCCAGGGCCGCGCGCGCACGGTCAACGTCGAGGTCCGCCAGAAGCGCACTTACATCAAGCGCGACGTGCTGCAGGAGCAGGCGCGCCACCAGCAGGACGAGCTCGATCAGAAGCGGCACGAGGCCGAGGAAGTCGCGCGCCGCGAGAGCGAGCGCGTCGAGGCCGAGCGGCGCGAGCGCGAGCGGCTGGAGGCGGAGAACCGCCGCCGCATCGAGGAGGAGGAAGTCGCGCGCCGCCACGCACAGGATGAGGCACGCCGCCTCGCCGAGCAGCGGGCGCAGGAGGAGGAGCGTCGCGAGCGCGAGGAGCAGCAGCGCCAGACGCAGGAGCGTCAGGCGATGGATCGCCACGTGATGGAAGAGGCGGCCGAGGGCGCATCGCCCGAGCCGGCTCGCGTTCCCGCGAGCGCTCCGAGCGGCGGCCCGGCCGCGCGCGAGCGAGCCCCCGCGGCCCCCGCGCCGGCGCGCGATCGTCCCGCCGCCGACGATCGGCACACGCGTTACGGCAGGCAGGAGCTGCACGTCGCGACCGACGTCAGCTCGCGCTACAAGAAGAAGCGGCGCGTCAAGTCGCGCGCCGTCCCGAGCGCTACCGATGGCCGGCACGGCTTCGAGATGCCCACCGCGCCTGTCGTGCGCGAGGTCAGCGTCGGCGAGACGGTGAGCGTCGCGGAGCTGGCGCAGAAGATGGCGGTGAAGGCGACCGAGGTCATCAAGGTGCTCATGAACATGGGCGTGATGGCGACCATCAACCAGCCGATCGATCAGGACACGGCGGTGCTCGTGGTGGAGGAGATGGGCCACACCCCGAAGCGCCTCAAGGAGAATCAGATCGAGGTGGACCTGCAGGGCGCGAAGCCGCAGGCGACCGACCTCGAGCCGCGTCCTCCGGTCGTGACCGTCATGGGTCACGTCGATCACGGCAAGACCTCGCTCCTCGATTATATCCGCCGCACCAAGGTGGCGGCCGGAGAAGCCGGCGGCATCACCCAGCACATCGGCGCCTATCACGTGAAGACCCCGAAGGGCGTCGTGACCTTCCTCGACACGCCGGGGCACGCCGCCTTCACGGCGATGCGCGCGCGCGGCGCCAAGGCCACCGACGTCGTCGTCCTGGTGGTCGCGGCGGACGATGGCGTCATGCCGCAGACGATCGAGGCGATCCAACACGCGCGTGCTGCGGGCGTGCCCATCGTCGTCGCCGTCAACAAGATCGACAAGAGCGATGCGGATCCCGACCGGGTGCGCACCGAGCTCGCCAAGCAGGAAGTGATTCCCGAGGACTGGGGCGGTGAGAACATGTTCGTCAACGTCTCGGCGCGCACCGGCGCCGGCGTCGAAGCGCTGCTCGAGGCCGTGTTGTTGCAGGCGGAGGTGCTGGAGCTGCGCGCCCCGCGTGCCGGGCTCGCCGCGGGCGTCGTGATCGAGTCGAGCGTGGAGAAGGGCCGCGGCGCGGTGGCGACCATGCTCGTCAAGAAGGGAACGCTCCGTCTCGGCGATCCCATCATCGCCGGCTCCGAGTTCGGCCGGGTGCGGGCGCTCTTCGACGAGAACGGCCGTCCGGTCGAGGAAGCCCCTCCCTCGATGCCGGTCGTGGTGCTCGGGCTTTCCGGGGCGCCGAACGCCGGCGAGGAGATGCTGGCGCTCGAGAGCGAGCGCAAGGCGCGCGAGGTGGCGCTCTACCGCCAGGGCAAGTTCCGCGACGTGAAGCTCGCCCGCCAGGCGACGCGCGCCGAAGATGTGTTCTCGCAGCTCGGCGAGGACAAGGCGGGGGTCGTCGCCGTGCTCCTCAAGGGCGACGTGCAGGGCAGCGTCGAGGCGCTGCGCGAGGCGCTCACCAAGCTCTCGACCGAGGAGGTCCAGGTCAAGCTCATCGCGAGCGGCCTGGGCGGGATTACCGTGTCCGACGTGCAGCTCGCGGCCGCCTCCAAGGCGCTCATCATCGGCTTCAACGTCCGCGCCGACTCCGGCGCGCGCGATGCGGTGAAGGAGACCGGCGTCGAAGTGCGCTACTACAGCATCATCTACGAAGCCATCGATGACGTGAAGCAGATGATGACCGGCATGCTGCGGCCGGAGATCAAGGAGCAGATCGTGGGCACGGCGCAGGTGCGGGAGGTGTTCCGCTCCAGCAAGTTCGGCGTCGTCGCCGGCTGCCTCGTGATCGAGGGTTATGTCAGGCGCAACAATCCGATCCGCGTGCTGCGCGACAACGTCGTCATCTTCGAGGGTGCGCTCGAATCGCTCCGTCGCTTCAAGGACGATGTCAACGAGGTGCGTGCCGGGACCGAGTGCGGCATCGGTGTGAAGAACTACCAGGATGTGCGCGTCGGCGATCAGATCGAGTGCTTTGCGCGTCTCGAGGTTGCCCGGACGCTGCAGTGAGTGATGAATAAGAGGAATCCGCAGGGCGGCGGCCGGCTGCGCCGGATCGAGTCGGAGCTGCAGCGCGTCCTCGCGGAGCTGATCGCGCGCGAGGTGAAGGACCCGCGCGTCGGCAACGTCACCATCACCGGTGTCAGGCTCGCGGCCGACATGGGGGTGGCGAAGGTCTTCTATGCGCCGTTCGCTTCGACGCCTCCTCAGGAGGAGGTGCAAAGCGGCCTCACCCGCGCCGCCGGCTTCCTGCGTGGGGAGGTGGGGCGGCGGCTCGGCCTCAGGCACGCGCCGCGGCTCGAGTTTCTCTTTGACGACACGGCCGACAAGGCCGCGCGCCTCACGGGACTCATCGACCGCGCCGTGGCGCGAGACGCTGAGGACCACTCCAACTGAACGGAATATTGCTGCTGGACAAGCCGGCGGGGATGTCGTCGAACGCGGCGCTGCAGCGCGTTCGCCGGCTGCTCGGCGGTTGCAAGGCCGGGCACGCGGGAAGCCTGGATCCGCTCGCGACCGGCATGCTGCCGCTTTGCCTGGGCGAGGCCACGAAGATCGCCGGCGAGATCCTCTCCAACCGCAAGCGCTACCGGTTCACGATCGCGCTCGGCGCACGCACCGCCACGGGCGATCGCGAGGGCGCAGTGATCGAGCAGGCTCCCGTGCCGGAGGGCTGGCAGGGGGCCCTCGAGGCGGCGCTCGGCGGATTTCTCGGCGCCGGGCGGCAGGTACCGCCGATGTACTCGGCATTGAAGCGCGACGGCCGGCCGCTCTACGCGCTGGCTCGTGCCGGTATCACGGTGGAGCGCGCGGCACGAGAGATCGAGATTTTCGAGCTGGCGCCGGTAGCGCTGACCCAAGAGACCGTCGAGCTCGAGGTGCTCTGCTCGAAAGGGACATACGTTCGCACGCTGGCCGAGGATATCGCCCGAGCGTTGGGTGCCTGCGGACATGTCAACGCGCTGCGTCGCTGTTGGGTGGAGCCGTTCGCGGAGGAGCCGATGGAGACCCTCGAAGCCGTCACGCGCGCCTGCGAGGAGGGCACGGCACCGAGGGTCCTGCCGGCCGACCTGCCGCTCGCCTATCTGCCCGCGGCAGGGCTCGAAGCCTGGCAGGCCGACCGCATCGGCCACGGTCAGGAGGTCGTGCTCGTGTGCGCTCCGCCCGCGGGACGCGTGCGGCTCTATGACGCGGAGAGGCGGTTTTTGGGGATCGGCCAATCCGACGGCCGGGGAAAGATCCGACCGCGAAGATTGTTCACGGGCCCGCTCTAATGCGGGACGATCGTGACGCTTGGATCCAGCATCTTCAGGGCGTGGGCGGTGTCCGTCTCTCCCGTCTGGCGCAGCTGCTTACCGGAGTAGCTATTCATCTCCGAAGTACAGCTACTTGTCGCCTGCGGCACCCTGCTGCATACCGGCGGTTGCGCCGCTGCGGTCTTTACAGGCGGCGACGAGGCGGCGCAGGCGGCGAGAGCCCCAGCGCTCAAGATGCCGATGACCAGTAGTCGAATCATCATGGCGATAAGGAGTATACGCCTAATTCTCCGCCGCAACTTGTGGCGGAGGCGTTACACCGGGTAAAATTCCGCGCTTCCCAAAAGGCACTTAAGACAGTCACTTAGGATTCTGGCGCAATGGCTCTAACCAGCGAGAAAAAAGGCGGCATCCTGGCGCAATACCGGCGCGATCCCGCCGACACCGGCTCCCCCGAAGTCCAGGTGGCGCTCCTCTCGGAGCGCATCAATGGGCTCGGCGAGCACTTCAGCGCGCACAAGGGCGACCACTCCTCCCGGCGTGGGCTCGTCAAGCTCGTCAACCAACGCCGCAAGCTCCTCGACTATCTCAAGGCCACGAAACCGCAGAAGTACCAGGAGCTCGTCGAGCGCCTGGGACTTCGCCGCTAGTGTCTAACATGTGGGTCCGGCACGAGGCCGCATCGCGCGGCCTTTGTGTTTGGCAGGAACCCATCACTTTTGCGAGGGCTCGAGCTTGAGCGTAGTCAGCAAATCATTTCAGTACGGTCCGCAGGCAATCACCATCGAGGCGGGCGAGGTCGCCCGGCAGGCCGATGGCGCCGTGCGGGTCTCCATGGGCGATACCGTGGTGCTGGTCACCGCGTGCGCGCGACCGACGGCGGCCGCCGGCCGCGATTTCTTCCCCCTCACCGTCAACTACGTGGAGAAGACCTACGCCGCAGGACGCATTCCGGGCGGCTTCTTCAAGCGCGAGGGTCGTCCGACCGAGAAGGAAACGCTGACCTCGCGCCTCATCGATCGCCCGATTCGCCCGCTCTTCCCTGACGGCTTTTACAACGAAGTTCAGGTGGTCGCCACGGTTGTGTCGGTCGATCCGGAGATCGATCCCGACATCGCCTCGCTCCTGGGTGCCTCCGCGGCGCTCGCCCTCTCCGGCGTTCCGTTCAACGGCCCGATCGGCGCCGCCCGGGTCGGTTGGAAGGACGGCCAGTACCTCCTCAATCCCACCGCCAAGCAGCTCACCGAGTCGCAGCTGCACCTGGTCGTGGCCGGCACGGAGCACGGCGTCCTCATGGTGGAATCCGAAGCGAAGGGCCTGCCGGAGGATGTGATGCTGGGCGCGGTGGTCTTCGGCCACGAGCAGATGCAGACCGCCATCCGCGCCATCCGCGAGCTCGCCGCCGAGGCCGGCAAGCCGCGCTGGAACTGGCAGCCCGCCGTGGAGAACGCGGAGCTGGCGAGCGCGCTCGCGTTGCACGCGCAGGCCGCCCTCGCGCAGGCTTACACCATCACGGAGAAGCAGCAGCGTCATGCGCGCATCTCCGAGGTCAAGGCGCAGACTCTCACCACCCTGGCTGGCGGGGAGTCGCCCAAGTTCACGGCGGAGCAGATCGACGCCGCGATCTTCAAGCTCGAGAGCAATATCGTGCGCCAGCGGATCCTCAACGGCGAGCCGCGTATCGACGGCCGCGACTGCAGAACGGTTCGGCCGATCACCGTCAAGGTAGGCGTGCTGCCGCGGACCCACGGCTCCGCGCTCTTTACCCGTGGCGAGACGCAGGCGCTCGTCGTGACGACGCTCGGCACCACGCGCGATGCGCAGATCATCGATGGCCTGGAGGGCGAGCGCCGCGAGCCTTTCATGCTGCATTACAACTTCCCGCCGTTCTCGGTGGGCGAGACCGGCATGATGGGATCACCGAAGCGCCGCGAGATCGGCCACGGCAACCTTGCCCGCCGCGGCGTCAAGGCGATGATGCCTGACATGACGACATTCCCCTACGTCATCCGTGTCGTGTCGGAGATCCTGGAATCGAACGGCTCGAGCTCCATGGCGAGCGTCTGCGGCAGCTCGCTCTCGCTCATGGATGCGGGCGTGCCGATCAAGGCGCCCGTGGCCGGCGTGGCGATGGGCCTGGTGCTCGAAGGCAACCGCTACAAGGTCCTCACCGACATCCTCGGCGACGAGGATCACCTCGGCGACATGGATTTCAAGGTGGCCGGGACGAAGGACGGCGTGACGGCGCTGCAGATGGACATCAAGGTCGAGGGCGTCACGCCCGAGATCATGAAGGTCGCGCTGGATCAGGCGCGCGAGGGGCGGCTGCACATTCTGGGAGAGATGAACAAAGTCATCCGCGAGCCGCGAGCCCGCATGTCGGAATGGGCTCCGTCCATCATCACCCTGAAGATCGATCCGGAGAAGATCCGCGACGTGATCGGCAAGGGCGGCGCGGTGATCCGTCAGATCACCGAGGAGACCGGCACCACGATCGACATCGAGAGCGACGGAACCGTGAAGATCGCCTCCGTCAACGGCACTGCCGGCCGCGAGGCGCAGCGGCGCATCGAGCTCATCACCGCGGATGTCGAGGTCGGGCAAATCTACCAGGGCAAGGTCGTACGCCTGATGGACTTCGGCGCCTTCGTCACCATCCTGCCGGGCCGCGACGGACTCGTGCACATCTCGCAGATCTCCAACGAGCGCGTCGAGCGCGTGAGCGACAAGCTGAAGGAAGGCGACGTCATCCGCGTGAAGGTGCTGGAAGTCGACCGTCAGGGCCGGATCCGGCTCTCCATGCGGGACGTCGACGCGGCTTAGATTCCGCGCCGGCGGGCCGCGCCGGCACTTACGTTAGAAGCAGCTCTCGCGCGAGCGGCACCGGCTGTCCTGCCCAACAGCCTGTCGCCCATTCGAGCAGGGTGGCGGGCGGCGCACCCGCCAGCTCCCCCGGAGGGGAGAGCCCGAGGAGCTGAAGTACGTTCAGCAGCTCCGCGCTCGCCTCGTCCGCATCGAGCGCCGTTGAGCGGCGGGATTTTGAGAGCTTCTCCCCGGTCTTCTCGAGCAGCAGCGGCAGATGCGCATAGCGGGGTGTCGGCAGGAGTAGGGCACGCTGCAGGGCGATCTGCCATCCCGTGCTCTCGAGCAGATCTGAGCCACGCACGACGTCCGTGATTCCTTGCCGGGCGTCGTCCACGACGACTGCGAGCTGGTAGGCAAATATGCCGCCGCGTCGCCGCACGATGACGTCTCCCAGCCTGTCCATGCGGAGGGTAATCGGCCCCTGGAAGCGGTCCTCGAAGGTGAGAATCGCCCGCTCACCGATCCTGAAGCGTGTCGAGGTATCTCCGGGTCGGCGCGGTCCTTGGCGACAGGTGCCCGGATAGCCTGCCTTCTCCGCCAGCTCCCGGCGCGAGCAGCTGCACTCGAAGGTCAGCCCGGCGGCGCGCAGGGATTGCAGCGCGTTCGCGTAGAGATGGGTGCGGCGGGTCTGGTATTCGACCTCGCCGTCCCAGAGGAGGCCGAAGGTCTCGAGGGTCCGCAGGATTTCGTCGGCGCTGCCACGCACGACGCGCGAGCTATCGAGGTCCTCCATACGCACCAGCCAGCGCCCGCTGCGGCAGCGCGCATCGAGAAAGCTGCCGACGGCAGCCAACAGGGAGCCGAGGTGCAACGACCCCGTAGGGGAGGGGGCGAAACGGCCTACGTATATTGGCCCAAAGACGCCTGCGGCGCTTTGGGCGGCCAGCCGACTCACTATTTTGATCCCGCGGCCCAGGGAGCGGCCCCTCTGAGATCCCACAGCGCCAGAGGAAGTGCCCCGGGAAACGGCCGCTTACTTACTTGCTGTCAACGATACCGGTCGTCGCGGTCGCCGTACTGCCGCTCGCGCCGCTCGCGGCGCTCCTGGGCCTCGAGGCTCAGCGTTGCGACCGGCCGCGCCTCCAGGCGTTTGATGCCGATCTGCTCGCCGGTCTCCAGGCAGTAGCCGTAGCTGCCGTCCTCGATCCGCTTCAGCGCCTCGTCGATCTTGCGAATGAGCTTGCGCTCGCGATCGCGCGTGCGCAGCTCCAGGCTGAATTCCTCCTCCTGGGTGGCGCGGTCATTGGGGTCGGGGAAGTTGGCCGCCTCGTCCTTCATGTGCGTGACCGTGCGGTCGACCTCGACCATCAAGTCGCGCTTCCAGCTGTTGAGGATGAGGCGGAAGTGCTCGAGCTGCTCCTTGCTCATGTACTGCTCGCCGCGCCTGGCGGTGTAGGGCTGTACGTTGCGCGGGCCTGCGAGCAGGCTTCCGGGCTCCGCGCCTTCAGCCTCGTCGGAATCGAGGGGCACGGCGGCGGCGGTCACGGCCGGTGGCAGATGGATATCGTCGCGCGAATGGGGTGTCGAATGGGGTGTCGAATGGGCAGCCTTGCGCATCTCGATGGTTGTTTCCGTAGTCGTAGTCGTAGGGGTGCTGGGCGGCGCTGCCGCGGTCGAAGTCCGCGCAGGCGCCGCTGCCGTCTTGTGTGCGTGAGCAGCGGCCACTTTGGCACGCTCGGGCCTGCGAGTCGCCGCGGGCTTTTTGGCCGCGGGCCTCAAGGCTGCCGCCCTCTTACCCTTCGCGGTCTTCGGCGCGGGTTTCTTGGCCGGCATCGGGCGCTCCTCAAAAGCATGAGCCTCGTGAAGGACGCGCGATTATACCGGCCAAGGCTGGCCTGTACAGTGGCCGGAGATCGCAGCTAAGGCTTCTTAAGAAAGCGCTATCGGGGGCGCCGGCGCCCACCCTGCCTGGCGCCGTTCCACGATTACGCGGGTGTGGATGCCGCCCCGCACCCTGAAGCGCGCTTCGAGGCGCAGGAACCGCGGCGCGAGCGTGCCGGCGAGGTGGTCGGCGATCTCGTTGGTCACCGCCTCGTGGAAGGCGCCGCGGTTGCGAAAGGACCAGATGTAGAGCTTGAGCGACTTCAGCTCCACGCACGTGCGATCGGGCACGTACTCTAGCTCGAGCGTCGCAAAGTCCGGCTGCCCGGTCTTCGGGCAGAGACAGGTGAACTCCGGAATCCGCATGCGGATCGTGTAGTCGGGCTCGGGCCGCGGATTGGCGAAAGTCTCGAGATCGGTCGTGGGCTGTGAGGGCATGGGAATTTACTCTACACTAGCGCCCGCCTCCACGGGGCGGTCATGAGATGTGGAAGACAGCATAGATGCGGCTGACCAAGATCAAGCTCGCCGGCTTCAAATCCTTCGTCGATCCCACGCAAGTCAGCTTTCCCAGCAATCGCACCGGTGTCGTCGGCCCGAACGGCTGCGGTAAATCCAACGTCATCGATGCGGTGCGTTGGGTGATGGGTGAGCTGTCGGCCAAGCATCTGCGCGGCGACAACATGGCGGATGTGATCTTCAACGGCTCGGCGGCGAGGAAACCGGTGGGCGCGGCTTCCGTCGAGCTCATCTTCGACAACGCCGACGGTAAGATCGGCGGCGCCTACGCCAGCTATAACGAGGTCTCCCTCAAGCGCCAGGTGTCGCGTGACGGCTCCTCCTGGTACTACATCAACGGCGCGCGCTGCCGGCGCAAGGACATCACTCAGCTCTTTCTCGGTACGGGCCTGGGCTCGCGCAGCTACTCCATCATCGAGCAGGGCACCATCTCGCGCATCATCGAGGCGAAGGCCGAGGACATGCGCGCCTTCGTGGAGGAGGCCGCCGGCATCTCCCGCTACAAGGAGCGGCGCAAGGAGACCGAGAGCCGCATCGGCGAGACGCGCGAGAATCTCGAGCGCCTGCAGGACGTGCGCGACGAGATCGAGAAGCAGATCCGGCATCTGCAGCGCCAGGCGGCCACCGCGCGCCGCTACCAGGCATTGAAGGAGGAGGAGCGGCGTCTCACCGCGGAGCTGCTCGCGCTGCGCCTGAAGGAGCTCGACAGCGGCGCGCAGATCCACGACAGCGCCACGCGCGCGCGCGAGATCGAGATGCAGGCGGCGCTCGCGGACCAGCGCGCCGCGGAGGCGTCGATCGAAAGTCAGCGATCGCACCAGGGCGCAGTCAGTGAGCGTGTCTCGGCCGTTCAGGGCCGCTACTACGAGGTCGGCGCGGACATCTCGCGTCTCGAGCAGACGATCCAGCATACACGCGAGCTGCGGGAGCGCCAGCGCGCGGACCTCGCCAAGACCCGCGCGACCCTCGCGGAGCTCGGGACGCACATCGAGCGCGACGAGCGGCAGCTCGCGGAGCTCGTCGAGGAGATCGCGCGCTCGACGCCGGAGCTCGAGAGGGCGCAGAGCGCCGAGAAGGCGTGCGCCGAGGCGCTCGAGACCGCCGAGCGGGAGCTTGCGGCCTGGCAGGAGCGTTGGGAGCAGCTGCATCAGGCGCTCGGCGCCGCGGATCGCACCACCGAGGTCGAGCGCGCCCGCATCGAGCAGCTCGAGAACCAACTGCGGCGCCTGAAGGGGCAGGTCGAGCGCCTCACGCTCGAGCGCGAGTCGCTCGCGGCGCAGGAATCGAGCGAGCTCCTCGCGGAGCTGACCGAGCAGGAATCCCAGGCACGCGCCCAGGGGGAGTCGCTCGCGAAAGCGCTGCAGGTGGCGCTCGATCGGGTGCAGAGCACGCGCTTCGGCCAGTTGGCCGCGGAGGAGGAGCTCGAGACGGCGCGCGGCGAGCGCGAGCGCACGCGCGCGGACTGCACCTCTCTCGAGGCCGTGCAGAAAGCCGCGCTCTCGGCGAGCGCCGGGCAGGCCACGGAGTGGCTGGGTGAGATCGGACTTTCCGCTCGCACGCGCATCGCCCAGACATTGGAGGTGGAGCCGGGTTGGGAGCTGGCCGTCGAGACCGCGCTCGGTGATTACCTGGAGGCCGTCTGCATCGACAGCCTCGATGATCTCGCGGCGCCGCTCGAGAGGCTGGTACGCGGGCGCGTGGCGCTCGTGGAAGACTCGGGCTCGATTGATCCATCGGCTGGCGAGCCAACCGCGCACGGCGGCGCGTTGGCCGCCAGGGTGTCAGGGCCTGCGGCCGCGCTCGCCCAGCTCGCAGGCGTGCTCACCGCCGAATCCTTATCCGACGCGCTGCAGCGCCGCAGCACGCTGACGGCGGGTCAGTCCGTCATCACGCGCGGCGGGGAATGGTTGGGGCGCCACTGGCTGCGCGTCAGCCGCGGAGTGGATCACCATCTCGGCGTCATCGAGCGCGAGCATCGCCTGAAAGGCCTGCGCGCCGCCGCCGTCGCGGCGGAAGAGCACGTAGGTCACGCGGAGGACCGGCTGGCCGCCGTGCGCGAGAGTCTCGCGCAGGCCGAGGCCGAGCGGGATGCGGCCCAGTCCGGTATTCAGGCGGCGCACCATCGCCACGCCGACATCACCGGTCAACTCGAGGCGGCGCGCGCCCACGCGAAGGAAACGGCGCTGCGCCGCCAGCGCATCGAGGCGGAGGCCGCCGAGCATGCGCGCGAGATCGGCGCGACCGAGGAGGTTCTCGGCCGCGCGGGGCAGACGCTCGAGCAGGGGCTTGCCGCCGGATCGGATCTCAACCTGCGGCGCGAGGAGCTCGAGGCCGAACGGGAGATGCGCCGGGAGTCGCTCGCCGGCGCCCGCGCGCGCGCCCAGGCGGCGCAGGTCGCCGCGCGCGACCTCCTCATCCGCATCGAGTCGCGCCGCTCGACCGAAGCCTCGGTGACAGTGAGCCTCGGGCGCATGAGCGAGCAGCGCTCGCAGCTCGAGAAGCACCTCGGGACGCTCGAGGCGGAGCTCGCGGACGGCGATGCGCCGATCGTCGAGCTCCAGGCGCGGCTCAACGAGTCGCTCGCCCGACGGCTCGAAGTCGAGGCGGAGCTCGCGGCGGCCCGCCGCGAGCTCGAGGACGCCGATGCCACGCTGCGGGCGCTCGATGAGCAGCGACAGCTTGCGCAGCGGCGCGTCGGCGAGGCGAGGGAGGCGATGGAGGCGGCGCGGCTCGCGGCGCAGGAGAACCGTGTCAGACGCGAGGGGCTCGCCGAGCAATTCGCCGAGACGCGCTTCGAGCTGGCCGAGGTGCGGCAGAGTCTCGCGGCGGATGCCGCCATCCCGGCGTGGGAGGAGAAGCTCACCGAGACCCGGGCCGGCATCGAGCGCCTGGGTCAGGTCAACCTCGCCGCGATCGATGAGCTGAAGGGGCAGACCGAGCGCAAGGAGTACCTCGACCGGCAGTTCACCGATCTGACTTCCGCGCTCGAGACCCTGGAGGAGGCGATGCGGCGCATCGACAAGGAGACGCGCTCGCGCTTCGAGGAGACCTTCGAGCGCATCAACTCCGGCCTCAAGGACCGGTTTCCGCGGCTCTTCGGCGGCGGACACGCCTATCTCGAGCTCGTGGGCGAGGATCCGCTCAGCGCCGGGATCGCGGTCATGGCGCGCCCGCCGGGGAAGAAAAACAGCAGCATCCACCTGCTCTCGGGCGGCGAGAAGGCGCTCACCGCCGTCGCGCTCGTGTTCTCGATCTTCGACCTCAACCCGGCGCCTTTCTGTCTGCTCGATGAGGTCGACGCGCCGCTCGATGAGCAAAACGTCGGCCGCTTCTGCGATATCGTGCGCGAGATGTCCTCGCGCGTGCAGTTCATCTTCATCACCCACAACAGGGCGACCATGGAGCTAGCCTCGCAGCTTCTCGGCGTGACCATGCACGAGCCCGGCGTTTCGCGCCTCGTGGCCGTCGACGTCGACGAGGCCGTCCGGCTCGCGGCCGTCTGAGCCTTTGGTGTTGCCCATGTCGGAACTACGCTGGACGCTGCTCATTCTGGGAGTGGTGTTCATCGCCGTGCTCAGCTGGTGGGAGCGGCGCCGGCCGCGCCAGGCCTTCGCGCCGCGCCTGCGTGCGGCAAGCCCGCCCAAGAGCTCCGGTGCCCCGCCTCCGGGCGAGCCCTGGATCGGTGAGACCACCCTGTCGGATGTTGTGTTGTCCGACGCGGCGCTCGCCGGCGCGGCTGAGAGGCGTGAGCCCGGGGCAGGCGGGCGCTCACCGGCAGAGCTCCCCGCGCCGCTCGCGGCGCTGCCGACGCTCGTCATCCCCGATCGTTTCCCGGCGCCCCCGCCGTCCTCGATGCGGGTCTCAGAGGACGCCGTGTGGCTCGAGCCGCCGCCGCCCGAGCCGACCCTGATCGATCCTCAGGCGATTGCGATCGAAGAGCAGCCGGCCCGCGCCGCACAACCGCAAGCACCCGAGCCTGCACCCGAGATCGCAGGCGCCGAAGGAGTCGGGCACGCCAGGGTGATCGAGTCCGCTCTCCCGAGTGCAGGCAGTGTTCCTGGCGAGCCGATCGTCGACTGGCCGCCCGAGGAATCGCGGCGGATCCTGGCGCTGCGCGTGGTGGCGCCCCCGACGGAGCGCTTTCCCGGCCGCACGCTGCGGCTCGCTCTCGCCGCGGAAGGGTTCCTCCTCGGTAAATTCTCGATCTTCCACAAACCCGATGAGACCAACCGCGCAATCCTGAGTGCCGCCTCGCTCACTCGCCCCGGAGCCTTCGACCTCGAGACCATGGACGCACAGCGCTACGTGGGCCTCAGTCTCTTTGCCGTGCTGCCCGGCTCGAAGACCCCGCCACAGGCGTTCGAGGATCTCCTCGCCGCGGCGCGCAACCTCAACGAGCGCCTGCATGGCGCGCTGCAGGATGAGCGCGGCAGCCCGCTGACCACGCTGCGCGTGGCAAGTCTTCGCGAAAGCCTCGGAGCCGAGTCGGCCACCATACGCGCCGCGTGCGGCGAATGAAGCATGACGCGGCGGCGCGCGCGGCGGAGCTGCGCGCGCAGCTCGCATATCACAACCGGCTCTACTACGAGCTCGACCGGCCGCAAGTCGCCGACGCCGATTACGATGCCCTGATGCTCGAGCTGCGCGCGCTCGAGCGCGCGCATCCCAAGCTCATCACGCCGGATTCGCCCACCCAGCGCGTGGGCGGTGCGCCCTCGGGCAAATTTCCCAAGGTGCGCCACGCGGTGCCGATGCTCTCTCTCGCCAACGCGTTCGCACCCGAGGACGTCGGGAGCTTCATCGAGCGCGTGCGCCGATTCCTGAAGCTCGCTGCCGCCGAGGCGGTCGAGCTCACCGCCGAGCCGAAGATCGACGGCCTCTCACTGTCACTGCGTTATGAGCGCGGTGCTCTCGTTCGCGGTGCGACACGCGGCGACGGCACTGAAGGGGAGGACGTCACCGCCAACGTCCGGCGTGTCAAGGACATCCCTGCAAAGCTGCACGGCCATGGGGCGCCCGAGGTCTGCGAGCTTCGCGGCGAGGTCTATATGACGCGCTCGGCGTTCCTCAAGCTCAACGAGGAGCAAGCCGCCGCCGGCCGAACCGTCTTTGCGAATCCGCGCAACTCCGCGGCTGGCTCGTTGCGCCAGCTCGATCCCGAAGTCACCGCCTCACGCCCCTTGCGCTTCCTCGCCTACGCCTGGGGCGAGATGAGCGAGATGCCCGCCGACACGCAGTGGGACATGCTGCGATGGCTGAATGCGCGCGGCCTGCCCACCAACCCCCTGAGCCGGCTCTGCCGCTCCCTCGAGGAGCTGCTGGCCTTCCATCATGACATCGAGCTCGAGCGCGCCAAGCTCGATTACGACATCGACGGCGTCGTCTACAAGGTGAACCGACTCGACTGGCAGCGGCGCCTCGGCTTCGTCGGTCGCGATCCGCGCTGGGCGCTCGCCCACAAATTCGCTGCCCAGAAGGCCATCACCCTCGTGCACGCGATCGAGCTGCAGGTCGGCAGGACCGGCGCCCTCACTCCGGTCGCCAAGCTCGCACCCGTCAACGTCGGTGGCGTGGTCGTCTCCAACGCAACTCTCCACAACGAAGACTACATCCGCGAGCTCGATGTGCGGATTGGCGACACTGTGACCGTGCAGCGGGCCGGCGATGTCATCCCGCAGGTCCTCGGCGTGGTTTCCGCGCGCCGGCCCCCACACACCGAGCCCTTCCAGTTCCCGAAGACCTGTCCCTGTCCGCTCGCCACCGCCGTCGTGCGGGACCTCACCGCCACCGGCAAGGAAGGCGCCATCTCCCGCTGCTCCGGCGAGCTCGCCTGTCCCCACCAGCGCATCGAGCACCTGCGCCACTTCGTCTCCCGCCGCGCCTTCGACATCGAGGGCCTCGGCGAGAAGCAGATCAATCTCTTCTTCGAGCAAGGCTGGATCGCCGAGCCCGCGGCCATCTTCACGCTCGCGCGCCGCAACGAGACGATCAAACTCGAGGAGCGCGAAGGCTTCGGCGAAGTGTCGGTGCGCCACCTCTTTGCCGCCATAGAAGCCCGCCGCACCGTTTCGCTGGAGCGCTTCATCTACTCGCTGGGCATCCGTCAGGTCGGCGAAACCACCGCCCGCTCCCTGGCCCGCGGCTACGGCACCTTCAGAGCCTTCCGCGAAGCCTGCCGCCATCTCGCCGAAGGCAACGCGGATGCGCGCCAGGAGCTCGATGCCATGGATCAGATCGGCGACACCGTCATCGAAAGCCTGACGTCCTACTTCTCCGAGCCCCACAACACCGGCATGGTCGACCGGCTCGCAGGCGAGATTCGGATTCTCGAGGCGGAGCGCCCCGCGACCGAGTCCCCCATCACCGGCAAAACCATCGTCTTCACCGGCCGCCTGGAGCAAATGACCCGCGATGAGGCCAAAGCGCTCGCCGAGCGCCTGGGCGCCGCGGTGAGCGGCAGCGTCTCGAGCAAGACGGACCTGGTGGTTGCCGGGCCCGCAGCCGGCTCGAAGCTGAAAAAGGCGCAGGCGCTGGGCGTTCGAGTGCTCGACGAGGGAGCGTTCCTGGAGCTCGTCAGGGAGAGGCCCCGCCGAAGTTAGCCGGAAGGACTGCTGGAGAGCGCCGGCGCCGCCGCCGGCGCGGCAGGCGCACCGCTCGTGCCGCTCGTCTCGGTGTCAGTCTTGGCATCGAGGAAGGTCTCGACCTTCGCCTTGCTCAGGAGGTCTTGCGTGTAGGCCTGGAACTTCTTCGCCTGCACGACCTGCACCAGCCGCTGCTTCACCTTATCGAACGGCGGCGGCGTGACGGGCCGCGTCCCGAGCAGCTGAATGACGTGCCAGCCATATTGCGTCTGCACCGGCTGCTGCGTGTATTCACCGACCTTCAGATTGGCCACCGCATCGGCGAACGGCTTCACCATGTGATCGAGCGTGAACCAACCGAGGTCGCCGCCGTTCGTCTTGGAGGAGTCCATCGACTCCGCCTTGGCGAGGTCCGAGAACTTCTCCCCCGCCTTCAGGCGCTGAATGATCTTGTCCGCAAACGGCTCGGTTGCCACGAGGATGTGCCTCGCGTGATACTCCGTCTTCGGCAGCCTCGCCACCTCGGCGGTGTATTCCGCCTGCAGCTCATCGTCCGTCGGCTGCTTGTTCGCGAGATACTTCTGCGACAGCGCCTGCCCCAGGATGTTGAGGCGTTGGATCTCGATGAGGTGCGCCGTATCCGGCTGCTTGTCCAGGCCCTCGCTTACCGCCTCATGGGCAATGAGCTGCGCGCGGACCAGGTTGTCGAGCGCCTGGGTGCGCTGCTGCGGCGAGAGATCGCTCGAGGTCTTGCCGGTGACCCCCTTGATGTAGAATTCGTAAAAACTGCGGCTGATCGGCGTGCCGTCGACGGTCGCGACCGTCGGGGAGGCGGCGGCGGGGGAGCTGCTCTGGCTCGAGCTGCCGAAGGGCAGCTTCTGGCAGGCGGCCATTGCCACCAGGGCGGCAGTGAGGCAGAGGATCCGAAGATGCTTCATGGGGCTCTCGTTGGGTTGAAGACGATGAGGTGCGACAGTAAGGGTTACTCGTTCGGTGCCTGCGCGACGATGCTGAGGGCGTGGATGCCGCTACTCATCAACGGCGCGACCGCCGAATAGACCATCCGGTGCCGTTCGAGTTGCGGGCGGCCCGCGAAGGCGGACGCCACGAGCGTCACCCGGTAGTGGCCGCCCTCGCGCGCACCTGCGTGACCCGCATGGCGGGCGCTGTCATCGATCACCTCGATGGACAGCGGCGCAAGCGCCCGCTCGAGAACGGCGCGGATCTCATCGGCGGTCGGTTTCATATCAAAAAGGTCGCGTATCATACTCTAAATGAGCGCCGGTGCTCCTCCCTGAGCCAGTACTTCGAACTCCATCGGGTCACACCCCAGGCGCGCCTCATCCGCCAGGCGGCGGACATCGTGCGTGCGGGGGGTGTCATTGCCTATCCGACCGATTCCTGCTACGCCCTCGGGTGGCACATCGGCGACAAGCGCGCGCTCGAGCGTATCCGGCGCATCCGCCGGGCCGACCGCCACCACCACTTCACGCTGGTCTGTGCCGATCTCGCCGAGGTTGGGCGGTTCGCGCGGCTCGACACCTGGCAGTTCCGCCTGCTCAAGGCTTGCCTGCCGGGCCCCTATACCTTTCTCCTCAAGGCCTCCCGCGCGACTCCGCGCCGGCTCCAGCACGAGAAACGGCGCACCATCGGCGTGCGCATCCCCGACCATCCCGTGCCGCGGCTCCTGCTGCGCGAGCTCGGCGAGCCGCTCATGAGCTCGACCCTGCTGCTGCCGGATGAGCCCGACCCGTTGACCTCGGGCCGCGACATCCAGCAGCGCCTCGAGCAGGAGATCGACGCGGTGCTCGATGGCGGCGATTGCGGCATCGTACCGACTACTGTCGTTGACTTGTCCGTAGAGCCGCCCGTGGTGGTGCGGGAGGGGCGCGGGTCGCTTGACCGCATCCTCGGACACCGCCCCTGAGACCCTACTCCCCCCTGAGACCGGCTGACGCTAGAGTAAGCGCTCGCGGAAACCTATACTGATCATTTGAGGATGGCCGAGGCAAAGTGTCGATAGATTCCAACCTGGCGATGAGCGCCACGGCGTCGGGGGGGCGCGTGCTCTCGGGCATGCGGCCGACAGGCCGCCTGCACCTCGGCAACTATCATGGGGCGCTGCGCAGCTGGGTGCAGCTGCAGTACCGCTACGAGTGCTTCTTCTTCATCGCCGACTGGCACATGCTGACCACCGGGTACGAGGACACCGCGCGGCTGCCGGAGTTCGTGCGCGAGGTGTTGATCGACTGGCTGGCCGCGGGCCTCAACCCGGGCGTCGCGACGCTCTTCATCCAGTCGCACGTGCCGGAGCATGCGGAGCTGCATCTGCTGCTCTCCATGATCACGCCGCTCGGCTGGCTCGAGCGCGTCCCGAGCTACAAGGACCAGCAGGAGCAGCTCAAGGAAAAGGATCTCGCCACCTTCGGCTTTCTCGGGTATCCGTTGCTGCAGAGCGCGGACATTCTCGTCTACCGCGCGGCCTACGTCCCCGTGGGTGAGGACCAGGTCGCGCACGTCGAGCTGACGCGCGAGACCGCGCGCCGCTTCAACCACCTGTATGGCCGCGAGCCCGACTTCGAGGAGAAGGCCGAGCGGGCCGTCAAGAGTCTGGGCGGGCGCAACACAACACTCTATCGGCAGCTGCGGCGCAGGTTCCAGGAGAGCGGCGAGCGCGAGGCGCTCGAGCGCGCCCGCGCGCTGGTGCAGAGCAACAATCGCATCACCGTGGCCGACCGCGAGCGCCTGTTCGGGTTTCTCGAGGGCACGGGGGTCAGCATCCTGCCGGAGCCGCAGGTGCTGCTCACCGAAACGCCGAAGGTTCCGGGAACCGACGGGCGCAAGATGTCGAAGTCCTACGGCAACACCATCGAGCTGCGCGAGGAGCCGGAGTCGGTGACGAAGAAGCTGCGCGCCATGCAGACCGACCCGGCGCGCGTGCGCCGCACCGATCCGGGCGACCCGGACAAGTGCCCGGTGTGGGACCTGCACAAGATCTACTCCGACGAGGCCACGCGCAAATGGGCGGCGGAAGGGTGCCGCTCGGCCGGCATCGGCTGTCTCGACTGCAAGCAGCCGGTGATCGAGAAGATCGTCGCGGAAGTGACCGAGATGCGCCGGCGCGCGCAGGAGTACGTCGAGAACCCGGATCTGCTGCGCGACATCGTGGCCGAGGGCGCGGCGAAGGCGCGCGAGGCGGCGCGCGCGACCCTGGAGGAAGTGCGCCAGGCGATGCACCTGCGGGCGGATTGATATGAGGCGCTGGATCCGGGCATTGCGCTGCTCAGTCCCTGCTCGGCGCAAGCCCGGGGTGTCCATCCATGGCCACCCGTGCGACGCATGCGTCGCACCCTGCCCGTCCCAGCGCGCGACGGGCAAAAGGCGCGACTTCTGCCCGCCGCTCGCCGCCTGTGGCGGCGGCTACGTCCCTGTACCTAGGCGTGAACCATGACGAAACCGCAATTGACCGTCGTATCCAACTCCCCGCCGCCGGCCGATGTCCGCGGCGAGCCGCCGCCCGAGCAGGTGGAGATGCCCTTCGCCGTCGTCAACGGCGAGCCGGTGACGGAGCTGCCGCGCGATCTTTACATCCCGCCGCAGGCGCTCGAGGTGTTCCTCGAGGCGTTCGAGGGGCCGCTCGATCTCCTGCTCTATCTCATCCGGCGGCAGAACCTCGACATCCTCGACATCCCCCTCGCCGAGATCACCCGCCAGTACATGAAGTACATCGAGCTCATGCAGGACCTGCAGCTCGAGCTCGCGGGCGAGTACCTGGTGATGGCCGCGACCCTCGCGGAGATCAAATCGCGCATGCTGCTGCCGCGACCGAAGATCTCGGCCGACGGCGTGGAGGAGGACCCGCGGGCGGAGCTCGTGCGTCGCCTGCGGGAGTACGAGCGCTTCAAGCGCGCCGCCGAAGGCATCGATACGCTGCCGCGGCTCGAGCGCGATGTCTGGGCAGCCTCGGCGGACCTCAAGGACCGGCAGGTGGTGCGCGCGTTGCCGCAGATCACTCTGCAGGAGATGCTGGTCGCCTTCCAGGAGGTCGTGGTGCGCGCCGAGATGTTCGCGCACCATCACGTTCAGCGCGAGCGGCTGTCCGTGCGCGAGCGCATGGGGGATATCCTCTCGGCGCTCGAGCAAGCGAGCTTCGTCGAGTTCGCGCGTCTCTTCCGGCCGGAGGAGGGACGTATGGGCGTGACGGTCACCTTCGTGGCGATTCTCGAGCTCGTGCGCGAGGGCCTGATCGACATCGTGCAGGCGGAGCCGTACGCTCCGCTGCACGTGCGCGCCGCGACGCCGGCGCGTAGGCTGCGAGTGGTTGCCGAGAACGACGAGCCAGCAGGGACAATCGAATGAACGAGCACTATGTTCGCAACGTGATCGAGGCGGCGCTGCTCGCCGCCGGCCGGCCGATGCCGCCGGCGGAGCTGATCCAACTGTTCGATGAGAGGGTGCGGCCGACGGCCGCGGAGGTGCGCGCCGCGATGGATGCGCTCGCCGCCGAGTACGCCGGCCGGGGCATCGAGCTCAAGGAGACCGCGGGCGGCGTGCGCATCCAGGTGCGCCGCGAGCTCGCGGCCGAAGTGTCGCGCCTCTGGCCGGAGCGGCCGGCGCGCTACTCGCGGGCGCTGCTGGAGACGCTCGCGCTCATCGCTTATCGCCAGCCGATCACCCGCGGCGAGATCGAGGCGGTGCGCGGTGTCGCCGTCAATCCCAACATCGTGCGGACCCTGCTCGAGCGCAACTGGGTGCGCGTGGTCGGTCACCGCGACGTGCCCGGGCGCCCGGAGCTGCTCGGTACGACCCGGGAGTTTCTCGATTACTTCGGCCTGATGAGTCTCGATGAGCTGCCGCCGCTCGCGGAGCTCAAAGCGGCGGGCGAGCTCCGTCTGCAGCTCGATCTGCAGCCCGATCCACCCGAGATCCCCCTCGCCCCCGAGGCGAGCGCACCGGAGGACGAGGAGCGCGAGGAGGGCGATCAGCTTGCCGCGGGGAGCGGTGGTGCCCACGAGCTCGTCGCCGCGCCCCCCGACTCCGACGACTGACTTTCATGCGTACACCGCGCGGCGAGCCCGAGCGCCTGCAGAAGGTCCTCGCCCGCGCCGGGCTCGCCTCGCGCCGCGAGGCGGAGGACTGGATCAGGAGCGGCCGCCTCACGGTCAACGGGCAAGCCGCGGCGCTCGGCGTGCGTGTCAGCCCGGAAGATCAAGTACGGCTCGACGGCCGCCTGATCCGCCAGCGCGCCCCGCAATCCGGTGGCCGCGCCTACCTCTACCACCGCTCGCCGGGTGAGAGCCTCGAAGCGCCGCCCGCGGCCGCGCCGCAAGCCGTGCCGCTGCTGGCCCGGCTGCCGAAGCGCGCCGGCCGGCGATTCATGGTGGTGAGTCCGATGCCGCGGATCGACGGCGGCCTCGAGCTGGTGTGCGGTGACGGCGAGCTCGGCGCGCGCCTGCAGCGCGCCGTGCGCAGGCTCTCGAGTGAGCTCAGTGTCAGGGTGCGCGGCGAGCTCAGCGAGCAGCAGCTCGAGGGCGTCCTGGGCGGGGTGCTCGACAGCGGCGAGCGGCTGAGCGTCGAGCGTTGCGAGCCTGCGGGCGGAGAGGGCGCCAACCGCTGGTATGCTGTCGCCGCGCGCGGTGCGAGCGGCAAGGACATCCGCCAGCTGTTCGAGCGTCAGGGCGCGATCGTCAGCCGGGTGCTGCGCACGCGACTCGGACCGCTCGTGCTCGAGCGCGCACTCGCGCGCGGTCACTTTCGCGAGCTCGCGCGGGAGGAGCTCGAGGCGCTGATCAATGGGCCCAAAGGCGCCTGACGGCGCTTTGGGCGGCCAGCCTGATAGCTCTGTTTACCCCGCGGCCCAGGGAACGGCCTCTCTGAGATCCGCCAACGCAAGCGGAGGCACTCCGGGAAACGGCCGCTTGTTCACTTGCTTTCGGACAACTCCAAACGCCCCCTCGCCGCCGCTCTCGCGGCTCGCCAGGCACGCCAGTTCGCCGCGGCGGCACTCGCGGTTGAGGCCGCGTGCGGCAGTGCGCGCTGCGCGCGCAGCGACAGCTGCCAGGAGAGCGCGGACCAGACGAGCAGCCCGCGCAGGCGCGTTTGGGATTCGGGCGCAACGCCCGCGACGGCCGCGGCGAGCTTGCCCCGCAGCGCCTCATGGCGTTGGCGCAGGATCGCCGCGAGTGCCTCCGGCCACGGTGGTGTGGCGAGCGCCTCGGGCGCTACCCGCGCCTGCTCGAGCTCATCGAGCGGCAGGCGAAGGCGGCCCGAGCGGGCATCCCGGGCGAGATCGCAGAGCAACTCGATTTCGCGCAGCGCCGCGCCCAGCTCGCTGCGCTCGCCTGCCGCAACCGCAAATGGAGTGATCATCGCCGCCGCCCAGCGCCGGCAGTAAGCCGTCAACTCCTTGCGCCGCTCGAAAGTGGCGGCGGCGAGATCCCAGCCGGCCGCGTCCACCAGCCCCGAGAGCCCCGCGAGCATGGTGTTGGCTCGCGCCTCGGGCGCGAGTCGTTCCAAGTGGGTTCGAAGCTCCCGTGTCAGCGGGTGAACGGGATTGCCGGTGGCGCACCGCCCGCACTCCTCACGCCACCAGGCGAGACGCGTGTGAGCGACGTGGTGATCGATTCCGGGCCGCAGGCTCGCGCCGATCTCGCGCTCGAGCGCGCACAGCGCGGCCAGCACCGGCTGTTGGGCGGGCGTCGAGTAGAGCCAGGCGAGAAAGCGCGGAGTGTTGGCCTCAGGCTTCTCGGACATCGTTGGGCTCGGCAGGGGCGAGCGGGCGCACCGGCTGCTCGATGGCCCCGAGCTCCGGCAGCGCCGCATCGGCGGTGACGCCGAGATCCGGGAAGCGCCGCGCCTGCGGCAGCACCTGCCGCTCGAGCGAGCCCACCGCCGAGTTGTAGGCATCCACCGCGGCTCCGAGGCGCGAGCCGAGCCGCTCGAGATGCCCGGTGAAGGCCCCGAGCCTGCGATAAAGCTCCTGTCCGAGCTCGCGGATCAACGCGGCGTTCTCCGCCACGGCCGTCTGGCGCCAGCCGTAGGCGACGGTCTTCAGCAGCGCGATGAGCGTGGAGGGAGTGGCGATGATCACGCCCTGCTTGAGCGCGCCCTCGAGCAGCTCCGGCCGCTCCGCGAGCGCCGCCGATAGAAACTGATCGCCCGGCAGGAAGAGCACCGCGAACTCCGGGCTGTGCTTGAACTGCGCCCAGTAGGCCTTGGAGGCGAGCTGCCGTACGCGCGCCTCGACCTGCTGAGCATGCTTCTTCAGGGCCTGTTGCCTTTCTTCGTCGGTCGGCGCCTCGAGCGCCTCGAGATACGCATCGAGGGGCGTCTTCACGTCGACGACGAGATCGCGGGCATCCGGCATGTGCACGACGAGGTCCGGGCGCAGCGCTCCCTCCTGGCCGAAAAGGTGCAGCTGCTCCGTGAAATCGCAGTGCTCGCTGAGTCCGGCGAGCTCGACCAGCCGGCGCAGCGTGAGCTCGCCCCAGCGCCCGCGCACTTCCGGGCGCCGCAGCGCGGTGACGAGGTTGCGCGTTTCCCGCTGCAGCTGGCTCTGACCGCTCGCGAGCGACTCGATCTGCGTGCGCAGCGCCGTGTACGCCTCGTGCCTCTCGCGCTCGAGCGCATGCGCCTGCTGCTCCGTCCGCGCGAGCGCCGTGCGCAGCGGCTCGATGAGCTGCGCGATGGCGGCCTCGCGCTCCTTGAGACTGCTCTGCGCGAGCGCCTGGTCGCGCCCGAGCGCCTCGCGCGCGAGGCGGAGGAAGAGCTCGCTGTTGGCACGCAGCGTCTCCCCGGCGAGCGAGTCGAACGAGGCCCGCAGGCGCGTATCCGTGTGCTGCGAGCGCAGCTGCCCGAGGAGGAATCCGAGCGCCGCGCCGACGATGAGCGAGGCGGCCGCAATCAGTACGAGCAGCATCGGTCGGCTAACCCCGCACCCGCTCGAGGTGCACGAGATAGTTGACGGAAGGATCGCGTGTCAGGCGGCAGCTCTCGGTGTAGGGATTGAGCTCGACTCCGGCGATGGCGCGCGGCACGAGGCCGGCACCGCGCGCCCAGCGCGCAAGCTCCGCCGGGCGGATGAGCCGGTCGTACTCGTGCGTGCCGCGGGGCAGGAGCTTGAGCACGTACTCGGCGCCGACGATGGCGAGGAGGAACGCCTTGAGGTTGCGGTTGAGCGTCGACACGAACAGCGAGCCGCCCGGGCGCACGAGCGCGGCCAGGCTCGCGAGCATCTGCGCGGGCTGTGGCACGTGCTCCAGCATTTCCATGCAGGTGATGACCTCGAAGCTCTGCGCGAGGTCCGCGGCGAGCGCCTCGGCACCCGCCACGCGATACTCGATGTCGAGACCTTCCTCGGCCGCATGCAGTCGCGCCACTTCGACCATGCCGGGCGCGAGGTCGACTCCCGTGACCCTGGCGCCTTTGCGCGCCAGAGCCTCGCTGAGCAGTCCCCCGCCGCAACCGACATCGAGCGCGAGCGCGCCCGCGATGCGCGCGTGCTCGGCGACGAACCCGAGCCGCACGGGGTTCAGCAGGTGCAGCGGCCGGAACTCCCCGTGCGGGTCCCAGAACCGGTGCGCCAGCGCGTCGAATTTCGACAGCTCGCCGCGATCGGCATTGGGCGGAAGGTCCATGGGCATGCGCATGACCCCCATATGCTAACATTCCCGGATGTCCGAGATCGCCCGAGAAATCCTGCCGGTCAGCCTCGAAGATGAGATGCGGCAGTCCTACCTCGACTATGCCATGAGCGTCATCGTCGGGCGCGCGCTGCCCGACGTCCGCGACGGCCTGAAGCCCGTGCATCGGCGCGTGCTCTACGCCATGCGCGAGCTCGGCAACGACTGGCACAAGCCCTACAAGAAGTCCGCGCGCGTGGTGGGCGATGTGATCGGCAAGTACCACCCGCACGGCGACACGGCGGTGTACGACACCATCGTGCGCATGGCGCAGCCGTTCTCGATGCGCTATCTGCTCGTCGACGGCCAGGGCAATTTCGGCTCGGTGGACGGTGACATGCCCGCGGCCATGCGCTACACCGAAGTGCGCATGTCGCGCATCGCACACGAGCTCCTCGCCGACATCGACAAGGAGACGGTCGACTTCACGCCCAACTACGACGAGTCGGAGCTCGAGCCCTCGGTCCTGCCGACGAGGATTCCGCACCTGCTCGTCAACGGCCAGACCGGCATCGCGGTCGGCATGGCGACCAACATCCCGCCGCACAACCTGACGGAGATCGTCAACGCCTGCCTCGCGCTCCTCGACGATCCGGCGCTGCCGCTCGCCGCGATCATGCAGCACGTGCCGGGGCCGGACTTCCCGACGGGCGGCATCATCAACGGCGCGCAGGAGATCGCGACCGCCTACCGCACCGGCCGCGGCCGGCTCTCGGTGCGCGCCCGGGTCAACATCGAGGAGGTCGGCAAGGCCGACCGCCAGGCGATCGTCATCAGGGAGCTTCCGTATCAGGTCAACAAGGCGCGCCTCATCGAGCGCATCGCGCAGCTCGTGCGCGAGAAGCTGATCGATGGCATAGCGAGCGACGGCCTGCGCGATGAAACGGACAAGGACGGCATGCGCGTCGTCATCGAGTTGAAGCGCGGCGAGGTGAGCGAGATCGTCCTCAACAACCTCTATGCGCAGACGCCGATGGAGACGGTGTTTGGGATCAACATGGTGGCGCTGCAGGACGGGCAGCCGAAGCTGATGTCACTGAAAGACATGCTGGAGGCGTTCATCCGCCACCGGCGCGAGGTGGTCACGCGGCGCACCATCTTCGATCTCGCCAAGGCCCGCGAGCGCGCGCACATCCTCGAGGGACTCGCGGTGGCGCTCGCCAACATCGACGAGGTGATCGCGCTCATCAAGGCGGCTCCCGCGCCCGCCGAGGCGCGCACGGCCCTCATGGGCCGCGGCTGGCTTCCGGGAGTCGTCACCTCGCTCCTCGAGCACGCGGGCGAGGTGTCGACCCGACCCAACGGGCTCGCTGCGGGCGTGGGCCTCGCGAACGGCCCCAATGGACAATACCGGCTGTCGGAGGCCCAGGCCCAGGCCATTCTCGACATGCGCCTGAACCGCCTCACCGGCCTCGAGCAGGACAAGATCACCGTCGAGTACCGGGAGCTGCTCGTGCGCATCGCGGACTTGGGTGACATCCTGGCGCGCCCGGAGCGGCTCACCGAGGTGATCCGCGGGGAGCTTCTCCAGATCCGGGACGCGTACGGCGACGCCCGGCGCACGGAGATCAACCGCGAGCACCTCGACCTCAGCACCGAGGATCTCATCGAGCCGCAGGATGTGGTCGTGACGCTCTCGCATGCGGGGTACGCGAAGTCCCAGCCGCTCTCGGAATACCAGACGCAGCGCCGCGGCGGGCGCGGCAAGGCTGCCACCGCCGTCAAGGACGAGGACTTCGTCGAGAAGCTCTTCGTCGCCCACACCCACGACACGGTGCTCTGCTTCTCGAGCCGCGGCAAGGTTTATTGGCTCAAGGTCTACGAGCTGCCCCAGGCGGGCCGCAGCTCCCTCGGCAAGCCGATGGTGAATCTGCTGCCGCTCGAGTCGGGAGAGAAGATCAACGCGCTGCTGCCGGTGAAGCAATACGACGAGCAGCGCTACATCTTCATGGCGACCAGCCAGGGCACGGTGAAGAAGACGCCGCTGAGCTCCTTCTCGCGTCCGCGCCCGAGCGGCATCATCGCCGTCGACCTGCACGATGAGGACCGGCTCGTCGGTGTCGCGATCACGGACGGCGAGCGCGCGATCGTTTTGGTTTCGAGCGGCGGCAAGGCCATCCGCTTCCTCGAGAGCGAGGTCCGGCCGATGGGCCGGGAGGCCGCGGGCGTGCGCGGCATCAAGCTCGGGGTGGGGCAGGAGGTCATCGCCCTCATCGTGGTGGGCCAAGGCGAGGGCACTGGCGAGAGCCGCGGCAGCGTGCTCACGGCCTCCGCTTCCGGGTACGGCAAACGCACGCCCGTGGAGGACTTCCCGGTGCACGGGCGCGGCGGCCAGGGCGTCATCGCCATGCAGACCTCGGACCGCAACGGCACGACCGTGGCGGCGCTCCAGGTCCTGCCCGGGCAGGAGATCATGCTGATCAGCTCGACCGGCACGCTGGTGCGCACGGGCGTCGATGAGGTCTCGCTGCTCGGTCGCAACACCCAGGGCGTGCGGCTCATCCGTCTCTCCGAGGGCGAGCGCCTGGTCGGGATCGAGCGCATCGAGACCCTGGAGGGCGAGTCCGCCGCGGAGAGCGGACCCAGCGAAGGCGAGCCGCTTTATTGAGGAGCAGCATCATGCGCGTATTCAATTTCGCCGCCGGACCTGCGACGCTGCCGCTGGAAGTTCTCGAGCAGGCTCGCGAGGAGTTGCTCGACTGGCGCGGCAGCGGCACCTCGGTGATGGAAGTCAGCCATCGCAGCAAGCCGTTCATGGCCGTGGCCGAGGAGGCGGAGAGCCTGCTGCGCTCGCTGCTGGTGGTGCCCGCCGGGTACAAGGTGCTGTTCCTTCAGGGGGGCGCCACCGGCCAGTTCGCCGCCGTCCCGATGAATCTTACCGCCGCCGGCGCCACGGCCGATTACGTGAACACCGGCTCCTGGTCGAAGAAGGCGATCGGCGAGGCGAAGCGTCTGGAGGTGAAGGTCAACGTCGCCGGCGATGAGGCCGCATCGAGCTACACCACCGTGCCGGAGCAGAGCGCGTTGAAGCTGACTCCGGGCGCCGCGTACGTACACTACACGCCCAACGAGACTATCGGCGGTGTGGAGTTTCCATACGTGCCGCAGACGGGGGCCGTACCGCTCGTCGCGGACATGTCTTCCACCATCCTCTCACGACCGATCGATGTATCGCGCTTCGGGCTCATTTACGCGGGCGCACAAAAGAACATCGGTCCGTCGGGTCTTTGCGTGGTGATCGTCCGTGAGGACCTCTTGGGTAAGGACCGTCCGGGTACGCCGTCGGTATGGAATTACCAAGCCATGGCCGCCGAGGGGTCGATGCTCAACACCCCGCCCACCTTCGGCTGGTACATCGCCGGCCTCGTGCTCAAGTGGGTGCGGGCCCAGGGCGGGCTCGAGGCGATGGCCGCGCGCAACCGCGCGAAGGCCGAGGTCCTCTACCGTGCCATCGACGAGTCCGGGTTCTACCGCAATCCGGTGGCGAAGGCCTGCCGCTCGTGGATGAACGTGCCCTTCACTCTGGCCCGGCCGGAGCTCGATCAGCTCTTCCTCACCGAGGCGAAGGCCGCGGGCCTGGTGAACCTCGCGGGCCACCGCCTGGTGGGCGGCATGCGCGCGAGCATCTACAACGCCATGCCGCTCGAGGGTGTGCAGGCGCTCGCCGCCTTCATGCAGGAGTTCCAGCGCCGCCAGGGCTGATTATTGTACGAAGCACGTCCCTGTGCCTGGGCTGTTGGGGTGGCACACGACGATGGGCAACCATGAAGTATCGAATCCTGACTCTCAACAACATCAGCGCGCGCGGGCTCGAGCGCCTGCCGCGCGACCGCTACGAGGTCGCCCCGGGCCTGGAGCGTCCGGATGCCATTCTGGTGCGCTCGGCCGACCTGCACGGCTTGCCCGTCCCCGACACCGTGCGCGCGGTCGGCCGCGCGGGCGCGGGCGTCAACAACATCCCGGTCGCGGACCTGAGCCGCCGCGGCATTCCCGTCTTCAATGCCCCGGGCGCCAACGCCAACGCGGTCAAGGAGCTCGTGCTCGCCAGCCTCCTGCTCGCGGCGCGCAACGTCTGCCAGGCCTGGGCCTTCGCCCGCTCCGTGAGCGGCGATGATGCGGCGATCGACGAGGCGGTCGAGACAGGCAAGAAGAGCTTCGTCGGCTTCGAGCTTCCCGGGCGCACGCTCGGGGTGGTGGGCCTCGGGGCGATCGGCGTCGAGGTGGCCAACTCCGCCGAGGCGCTCGGCATGAGCGTCCTCGGCTACGACCCGCAGATCACCGTGCAGCGCGCCTGGCAGCTTTCCTCCAGCGTCGAGCAGGCGCTCTCGCTCGATGACCTCTTCGCCCGCTCCGATGCCGTCACCGTGCACGTGCCGCTCAACGACCAGACCCGGCGGCTGGTCAACGAGCCGCGCCTGCGCCTCATGAAGCAGGGCGGGGTTCTCCTCAACTTCTCGCGCTCCGGGATCGTGGACGATCCGGCGGTCGTCGCGGCGCTCGATGCCGGACGCCTGCACGGTTATGTCTGCGATTTCCCGACCAACCTCCTCAAGGACCATCCGAAGGTCATCACCCTGCCGCACCTCGGCGCCTCGACCAGCGAGGCGGAGGAGAACTGCGCCATCATGGTGGCGGACCAGGTGCGCGACTTCCTCGAGAACGGCAACATCCGCAACAGCGTCAACTACCCGGGGGCGGTGCTGGCCCGCGTTCCCGGCACGACGCGGCTCGCGATCGCCAACAGCAACGTCCCCAACATGGTCGGGCAGATCTCGACCTGTCTCGCCGGTGCGAAGATCAACATCGCCGACCTGCTCAACAAATCGCGGGGCGAGTACGCCTACACGCTGATCGATGTCGATGGAGCCGTCGGCGAGGAGCCGCTGGCGGGGATCCGGGGCATCCGCGGCGTCCTTTCCGCGCGGCTCGTCTGACACGATGGGCAAAAAACGCGCCGGGCCGGCGCTGCCCAACACCACGAAGCTCGAGGCCGTGCGCGCGCGGATCGACGGCCTCGATGAGCAGATCCACCGCCTGATCAACCAGCGCGCGAAGCTGGCGCAACTGGTCGGCATCTCCAAGAGCCGCGACGGGCACACCGTCGATTTCTACCGCCCGGAGCGCGAGGCGCAGGTGCTGCGCAAGGCGCGGGAGCGCAACCGCGGGCCGCTCAAGGACGAGGAGGTCGTGCGCCTCTTCCGCGAGATCATGTCGGCCTGCCTCGCGCAGCAGGAGCCGCTCAAGGTCGCATACCTGGGTCCCGAGGCGACCTTCAGCCAGACCGCGGTGCTCACGCACTTCGGGCACTCGGTGCGTGCGCTGCCCTTGGGCTCGATCGATGAGGTCTTCCACGAGGTCGAGTCCGCGGCGGCGGACTTCGGCGTGGTGCCGATCGAGAACTCCACCGAGGGCACGGTCAATCACACGCTCGACCGGCTCGTCGGCTCGCCGCTCAGGATCTGCGGCGAGGTGGAGCTGCGCATCCGTCACTACCTCATGGGCAACATGAGCGCTCTGGGTCGGATCGTGCGCGTCGCCTCGCACCCGCAGTCGCTCGCGCAGTGTCGCGGCTGGCTTCAGGAGCACCTGCCGAGCGTCGAGCTCGTTTCCGCATCGAGCAACGGCGAGGCTGCGCGCCGCGCGCGCGACGAGCGCGGCACGGCCGCCATCGCCGGGGAGACCGCGGCGGAGGTCTACGGCCTGAAGGTGCTGGCGGCGCAGATCGAGGACCGGGCCGACAACACCACGCGCTTCCTCGTGCTCGGCCGCAAGCTCCTCGCCGCGAGCGGCCACGACCGCACGACGCTCCTCGTCTCGGTATCGCACACCGATTCCCCGGGCGCGCTCCATCGCCTGCTCGAGCCTCTGGCGCGCCACCGTGTCAGCATGACGCGCATCGAGTCTCGCCCCTCCCACCGCCGCAAGTGGGACTACATATTCTTCATCGACATCGACGGGCATGCCGAGGACTCGCACGTGGCCCGCGCGCTCGAGGCGCTGAAGCGCCGCTCCTCGCTCTTTCGCGTACTCGGCTCCTACCCGCGCGCCGTGCTGTAGAGTGTCGCCGATGACGGCCACCGGCACAGACGCACGCTATCGGGTCGAGCCCGGCGGTCAGGTCGCGGGCGAGCTCACCGTGCCCGGTGACAAGTCGATCTCTCACCGGGCGCTGATGCTCGGCGGACTCGCGGACGGTGACACGCAGATCACGGGTTTTCTCGCCGGCGAGGACTGCCTCGCCAGCTTGCGCGCGTTGCAGGCGCTCGGCGTGAGCATCGAGCGCCCGGAGCCGGACAGGGTGCATGTCAGCGGCCGCGGCATCGAGGGCCTGAGGGCGGCCTCGACTTCACTCGACATGGGCAACGCGGGTACCGCGATGCGGCTTTTCATGGGGCTCCTCGCGCCGCAGGCCTTCGATTCCACCCTGGTGGGCGACGCCTCGCTCATGCGCCGGCCGATGGAGCGCGTGGCGGCGCCGCTGCGCCTCATGGGCGCGAATATCCATACGCACGACGGGCGACCGCCGGTCGAGATTCACGGCACTTCGCAACTGCGCGCGATCGACTACGCCCTGCCGGTCGCCAGCGCGCAGGTGAAGTCGGCCGTGCTGCTCGCGGGCCTCAGGGCGTTCGGCCGCACGCGGGTCACGGAGCCGGCGCCGGCGCGCGATCACACTGAGCGGATGCTGACTGCCTTTGGCGTCGAAGTGCTGCGGGACGGCGCCTCCGTGGCGGTCGAAGGGGGCCAGCGGCTCACGGGCACGACGGTGGCGGTGCCGGCGGATTTCTCGTCCGCTGCCTTTTTCCTCGTCGCGGGGTGCCTCGCGGCGGAGAGCGGCCTCTTGCTGCGCAACGTCGGCGTCAACCCGACGCGTACGGGGCTGCTCGAGCTCCTGCGGCTCATGGGAGCGGAGATTCACGTGCATATGCGCCGGCAGGGCGCGCGGGCGGGCGGCGAGCCCAGCGCCGACATCGAGGTGCGCAAGAGCCGGCTCAAAGGCATCCGGGTGCCGGAATCGCTGGTGCCGCTGTCGATCGATGAGTTTCCGGTGTTCTTCATTGCGGCAGCCATGGCTGCAGGGGAAACCCTGGTGCGCGGAGCGCTGGAGCTGCGCGTCAAGGAGAGCGACCGCCTGGCCGCCATGGCGCAGGGCCTCACCGTGCTCGGGGTGGAGAACCAGCTGCTCGAGGATGGGCTCTGGATCCGCGGCGGGGCGGGCCTCGGCGGCGGCGTCATCGAAAGCCACGGCGATCACCGCATCGCCATGGCCTTTGCCGTGGCGGGGCTCGTGACGCGCTCCGCCATCGAAATCCGCGACGTCGCGAACGTAGCGACCTCCTTTCCCGGTTTCCTGGAAATCGCCCGCTCTGCGGGCCTGCGGATCGAGATGCCCGGCGAGCGGCCAAGCTGATGAGCGAGACGCCTGTCGTCACCGTCGACGGGCCGAGCGGCTCCGGCAAAGGGACGATCAGCCGGGCGGTGGCCCAGCGGGCGGGCTGGCACCTCCTCGACAGCGGCGCGCTCTACCGGCTGGTGGCTCACGCCGGGGTCGGCCACGGGCTGGACCCCGCGGATATCGACGGCCACGCCCGCCTGGCGGCCGCCATGCAGGTGGACTTCGGGGTGGGCCTGGACGGCGGTGAGCGGGTCACGCTCGAGGGGCGGGACGTCACCCAGGCCATCCGTACCGAGACGGCCGGCCAGGGGGCTTCCCGGGTGGCCGCCTGGCCGGCGGTTCGTACGGCGCTCCTGGCGCGCCAGCGCGCTTTCGCCCGTCCGCCGGGGCTCGTAGCCGACGGCAGGGATATGGGGACGGTCGTCTTTCCGGGGGCCCGCCTCAAGGTCTACCTCACGGCGAGCGCCGAGGAGCGGGCGCTGCGGCGCTATAAGCAGTTGAAAGACAAGGGGTCCGGTGTTAGCCTCTCCGGCCTTTCGCGCGAGATCACCGAGCGTGATGCGAGGGATTCGGCCCGGGCGGTGGCCCCCCTGATCCCCGCCCCGGACGCGGAGGTGATCGACTCGACGGGCCTTACGATCGAGGAGGTCGTCGGCCGCGTGCTGGAGCTCGGAGCCGGGCGGTCGTTGTGGCCGCCGCGGGCGTGAACCCTGAGTCCCGCTCTCGCGAGAGTTTTTCCTGGTCGGTGCGCGACATGAGGCGCGCGCCGTGTTTGCATCTGCCTGGGCCGTAGGGACAGGAAGGCGCCAGTTAAGTGACGTGTACGGACCTTTGCCGGCCGTGCCGTTCAGAGTTACGACAGAAGGTATGACAGAAAGTTTTGCGCAGCTATTCGAGCAGAGTCTCGCCAATCAACGCATCCGGCCGGGGATGATCCTCACCGGTCTGGTGGTCGACGTCACCCCAGACGTTGTCGTAGTCAATGTGGGCCTGAAATCCGAGGCCGTCATCCCCGTCGAGCAGTTCAAGAACGAGCGCGGGGAGATCGAAGTCAAGTCCGGCGATGAAGTGGAGGTCGCCCTCGACTCGGTCGAGGACGGTACGGGCGAGACGCGTCTCTCACGGGAGAAGGCGAAGCGCGCCCGCACCTGGACGCGGCTCGAGGAGGCCTTCAACAAATCGGAGATCGTCACCGGCATCATCACCGGCCGCGTCAAGGGCGGCTTCACGGTGGAGCTCGACAACGTCCGGGCCTTCCTCCCCGGGTCGCTGGTCGATGTGCGCCCGGTGCGCGATACCTCCTACCTCGAGGGCAAGCCGCTCGAGTTCAAGGTCATCAAGCTCGACCAGAAGCGCAACAACGTGGTGGTCTCGCGCCGCGCGGTGGTCGAGCAAGAGTTCTCCGCGGAGCGCAGCGCGCTGCTCGAGAACCTGCAGGAAGGCTCGGTCGTGCACGGCACGGTCAAGAACCTCACCGACTATGGCGCCTTCGTCGACCTCGGTGGCATCGACGGCCTGCTGCACATCACCGACATGGCGTGGAAGCGCGTCAAGCATCCCTCCGAGGTCGTGAAGGTGGGCGATGAGATCGACGTGCGGATCCTGAAGTTCGACCGCGAGCGCTCGCGGGTGAGCCTGGGTCTCAAGCAGTTGGGCGCCGATCCGTGGGAGAACATCGCACGCCGCTACCCGCCGCATACGCGCGTTTTCGGCAAGGTCACCAACATCGCCGACTACGGCGCCTTCGTCGAGATCGAGGACGGCGTCGAGGGCCTGGTCCACGTGTCGGAGATGGACTGGACCAACAAGAACGTCAACCCGGCGAAAGTCGTGCACACCGGCCAGGAGGTCGAGGTGATGGTGCTCGATGTCGACGAGGACCGCCGCCGCATTTCCCTCGGCCTGAAGCAATGCAAGGCCAACCCGTGGAAGGAGTTCGCGGAGAACTACAACCGGGGCGACCGGGTCACCGGCCAGATCAAGTCGATCACCGACTTCGGCATCTTCATCGGGCTGTCGGGCAGCATCGACGGCCTGGTGCATCTCTCCGACATCTCCTGGGACGTCCCGGGCGAGGAGGCGGTGCGCAACTATCAGAAGGGCCAGCCGCTCGAGGCGATGGTGCTCACCATCGATCCGGAGCGCGAGCGCATCAGCTTAGGGATAAAGCAGCTCGCCAAGGATCCCTTCTCGAGCTACATCGCGGACAACCCGAAGGGCACGATCGTCAAGGGCGTGGTGCGCGAGGTGGATGCCCGCGGCGCGGTCATCGATCTCGGCAACGGCGTCGAGGGGCAGTTGCGCGCCTCGGAGCTCGGGCGGGATCGCGTGGAGGATGCGCGCACGGTGCTCAAGGTCGGCGATGAGGTCGAGGCGAAGTTCACGGGCGTCGACCGCAAGTCGCGCACGATCTCGCTCTCGATCAAGGCGAAGGAGGCGCACGAGGAGGCGGAGGCGGTGCAGAGCTACCGCTCCTCGGAGGCGGCGCCCACGGGCACGAGCCTGGGGGATCTGCTGAAGGAGCACATCGGGGACCGCAGCTGAAGCAGAACCGACAAATCTTGCGCCAGGACCGCCGTGAGGCGGCCCTGTTGAGAAACCGCGTTGATTCAAACATGACGAAGTCCGAGCTCATCGAGATCATCACGGCGAAGCAGAAACATCTGCCCTCGAAGGACGTCGAGCTGGCGCTCAAACAGATCCTGGAGATCATGAGCGATTCGCTGTCGCAGGGCGATCGGATCGAGATCCGCGGGTTCGGCAGCTTCTGCCTGCATTTCCGGCCGCCGCGGCAGGGACGTAACCCCAAGACCGGCGAGGCGGTGGCGCTTTCCGGGAAGTACGTGCCGCATTTCAAGCCGGGGAAGGACCTGCGCGAGCGGGTCAACGACGGCGCCGACAAGCCCATCCGGGATTAGTGCGAAAGCAGGCCACTAAGCGGCCCAGGGCCGCTCCGTTTCCCGGGGCGCATCCGCTTGCGGTGGCGGGTCTCAGAGAGGCCGCGAGGTCGAAAAGGCAAAGGGGCTGGCTGCCCGACAAAATCGCCTGGAGCGATTTTGGACGGCGAAGCCGGCCCGCAGGGCTCGGCGCAGGAGGCGCCGAGCAACCGCCGCCAGGCGACTTCGGGCCAATGTAAGATACCGGCGTGATCGAGCTGCCTGCTCTGCTGCTTGCGCTGGCCTTTGTCGCCGTTGGCGTCGCCGCTTGGTTTCTCGGACGGCGGACGGGCCCGGGCCGCACGGTGAGGTTGCCGCGCGACTACTACGTTGGCCTCGATCACCTCATCAACGACCGGTTCGATCACGCGGTCGAGATCTTCGCGCGCATGGCGGAGGCGGACGGCGATGCGGCGGAGATTCAATTCGCGCTGGGCAGCCTCTTTCGCCGCCGCGGTGAGGTGGACCGGGCGATCGCAATCCATTCGCGGCTGCGGGAGCAGGGGGGCGCGTCGCTGCAGGACAAGGCGGGATTCGCGCTGGCGCTGGATTATCTGAGCGCCGGGCTGATGGACCGCGCGGAGCAACTGCTCGAGGAGCTGTCGGCGTCGCGGGAATATCGGCGGGCGGCGCTCGATCATCTGGTGCGCATTTACGAGGCACAGGGGGACTGGGCCAATGCGCTGAAGATCTTTCATGCGCTGCCGCAGGCGGTGCAGCTCGAGCGGCGGCGGGTGGCGGCGCATTACCTCTGCGAGCTCGCGGAGCAGGCGTTGGTGCAGGGCGACGCGGAGCGGGCGCGGACGCTCCTGCGGCAGGCACGCACGCATCAGCCCGATTTGCCGCGCGCGGATGTGCTGACGGCGCGCATCGCGGAGCTCGCGGGGGATTCGGCCGGGGCGCTGACGCTTTACCTCAAGGCGCTGGAGGAATCGCCGGGGCTGGCGCTCGAGATCATTCCGTCGGTGCTGGGACTTTGGAGCCAGACCCGGGGCGCCGACCTGCTTTCGGAGATCGCGCTCAGGCTGCGCCGCAACGGCACGATCAGCTCGAGGCAACTCGCCTGGCTGCTCGCGACGGCCCTGCCGCCGCAGGAGGTGCGGCGGCTCCCCGACATCGCCGGCGAGCCGGGCTCGGAGACGGAATCGGCGGCGGATGCCCGCTCGCTCGGGGCCTTGCTGACGCGGATCGGGGACACCGGCGGTCGCTACCAGTGCGAGGACTGCGGCCTGCTCAGCGTGGGCTGGTACTGGCGCTGCCCCAAGTGCCGCTCCTGGGACAGCATGCGGCCGGCGGTCTTCAAATGGGCGGAGAGGAGCGAGGAAAGAGCGCTGCCGTGACCCGCGGCATGCCGGTTGCGAGACCCATCCAGGGTACACTTGCTCACAAGCCGAGTTTTTCCGGGAGAGAGCCGATGAGGATGACACCGAAGTCCGTGATCCGCACCGCCGTGTTTCCGGTGGCCGGACGCGGCACCCGCTTCCTGCCCGCCACCAAGGCGAGCCCCAAGGAGATGCTGCCCGTCGTCGACAAGCCGCTCATCCAGTACGCGGTAGAGGAGGCGTTGGCCGCGGGCGCGACGCGGCTGGTGTTCATCACCGGCGCTTCCAAGCGCGCGATCGAAGATCATTTCGATTCCGACCAGGAGCTCGAGCAGCTCCTCGAGCGACAGGGCAAGAGCGATCTTCTCAACCAGCTGCGCAGCGTGCTGCCTTCCTACGCCTCCTGTATCTACATCCGCCAGCCGGCGCCGTTGGGCCTCGGGCACGCGGTGCTCTGCGCGCAGCCGGCGGTGGGTGCGGAGCCCTTCTTCGTGCACCTCGCGGACGACCTGATCAAGAGCGAGGTGGCCTGCCTCGCGCAGATGGCCGAAGTCTACGAGTCCAAGCGCGCGAGCATCCTCGGGGTGCAGGTGGTGCCCCGCCAGGACACGGACAAGTACGGCATCGTCGCCGTGGAGGCGGACAAATCCAACACCAGCCGGGTGCGCAGCATCATCGAGAAGCCGAAGCCCGCCGCGGCTCCCTCCAACCTCGCGGTGGTGGGACGCTATGTGCTGGCGCCGGCGATCTTCGAGCATCTGGAGCGGCTCGGTCAGGGTGCGGGCGGGGAGATCCAGCTGACCGACGGCATTGCGGCGTTGATGACCGAGGAGGCCGTATACGCCCACCGCTTCACCGGCAAGCGTTATGACTGCGGCAGCAAGCTCGGGTACCTGCAGGCGACGGTGGAGTATGCGCTCGGGCATCCGGCTCTGGGCAAGGAGTTTCGCCGGTACATCAGGGGCCTCGACGTCAGCGCGCCCGAAGCGGACGCGGGTGGGCGAGCCGCGAAGCGGCGAGCGCCCGCGCGGGAAGCGCGGGCCTCTCTGAGAGACGCATCCGCGAAGCCGCAAAAGCCCCGGGAAACGGGCCCGGCCGCCAAGGACGGCCAGTGGCACGGCTCACAACGAGGCAACGCTCGCGCGACCAACGGCAGCGATGCGCGTACGCACGCTTCCGGGGCGGCCCCTAGACGCAGGCCGCGAGCCGCGATCTAGCGGCTTCGCGAGGGCGAGCGGCTAGACAACTTGCACGAACTCTCCGTAGCCGCCGAGCGTGTCATCGTCGGTGAGCAGAATCATCCTTTCCACGCGCGCCTGCGCGACCAGCAGCCTGTCGAACGGATCCTTGTGCAGGTGCGGCAGATTCATAACCTCGACCGCATGCTCCCCGGTGATATGCAGGTGGTCGAATCCGGCCGGCTCGATGCCCGACAGCACCTCGGCCGGGTTTGCGTGAAGCTTCCCTAGCGCAGCTTTGATGCTGATCTCCCAGATCGACGCTGCGCTTGCAAACACTTCGCTCGATTCGATCTGCTGCCGGCTCTTCGATGAGAGCCTGCGCGGAGATGCGAGCGCCCAGAGGAGCAGGTGCGTATCGAGCAGCACCCTCAAGACTCAGCGCCCCTCAAACGAAGCCAGGACGTCATCGGGCAGGGGCGAGTTGAAGTCGTCCCGTACCTTGATCTTGCCTTTGAGAAGGCCCAATTTCTTCGTCTTCACGGCCGTGCTCATGGGGCTCAATCGCGCCATGGGCTTGCCCGCCTTGGCGATTATCACCTCAGCTCCGGCCGCGACCTCGTCGACGATGCGCGAAAGGTGGGTCTTGGCTTCGTGGATATTGACTACCTTGGGCATGGCCGTTGGCTTGCTAGACTAAACTTAGTTTAGTCGATTGGAACGGGCCCGCGCAAGCTGGCCCACAACGACCCGACTATGGCAAATGAATCGAGACCATCGCCCCGCCGCCCGGGCGATTGGCGAGCGCGAGACGGCCGCCGTGGGCCTCGACGATCTCCCGGCAGAGCGTGAGTCCGAGGCCGGTGCCGGAGGGCTTGGTGGAGAAGAAGGGCAGCAGCGCATCGCGCAGGACCTGCTCGGACAGGCCGCTGCCGCGGTCGGCGACTTCGATCACGAAGCCCTGCGCGCGGGGATGGACGCTGACCGTGATGGCCTCGGGCACGGAGCCTGACTCGGCGGCGTTCTTCAGCAGGTTGATCATGACCTGCTCGAGCTGGCCGACATCGAAACTCGCCTCGCGCTGCGGCACGGCGCCCTCGATTCTGCAGGGCTGGGCAGCCGCGATGCGCGCGAGGAAGGGCGCCCAGGCGACGGGGGCGGGCCTGGGCTTTGGCAGCTTGGCGAACTTCGCATAGCCTTCGATGAAGGTGGCGAGATGCGAGGCGCGGTTGCCGATGGTCGCGAACACCCGCTCGAGCTCCGCGCTCTCGGCGCCGATTGCGAGCAGCGTTCCCGAGTGGGCGAGCGAGCGGATGGGCGCGAGTGAGTTGTTGAGCTCGTGCGCGATGACGCGGATGACCTTCTTCCACACGATCACTTCCTGGGCAGCGAGCTCGCGCGTCAGCTGCTTCAGCAGCAGCAGCTCGTGCGGCTGGCCGTTCAAGACGAAGCTGCGCCGCGAGAGATGGTAGACCTCGGACTCCCCCTCGATCTCCATGGTGAACAGCCGGTCGCCGTCGCCCTTCAGCGCCTCGCGCAGCGGGGCCGGGGACTCCTCGAGAAGAGCCGCGAGCGCGAGTCCTTCGAGCTTGCGCCCGCCGCGCAGGAGCTGCCGCGCGGCGATGTTGCCATAGACGATCCTTCCTAAGGCGTTGGTCAGCGTGAGGGCGAGCGGCGTCGTCTGCAACACGGTGTCGAGGAGGAGCTCGCGTTGGTAGATGTTGATCCGTTCGCGGCGCAGCAGATCCCCCAGGGCGTTGTAGGCGCTCACGAGCTCGACCAGCTCCTGACTGCCCCGCGGCGTGATGCTCACGCTGAAGTCCCGATCCCGTAAACCGCCGATGCCGCTGCTGACCGCATCCAGCACGTGAATCCAGGGTCTGGTGATGCGTCTCGCCAGCCAGGCGATGACGGGCGCCGTCAGCAGCAAGCCGACGAGGAAACCCAGCGGAACGGATCGCAGCCAATGGGTCGCGAGCGCTCCGAGGGCTGAGGCGATGGCTGCCGCGAGCGCAACGGCTGCCGCTACCCTCCCCGAGATGGACCTGGGACGCATTCAGTCGGGTTTGATGCCGAGCTTTTCCATCCGGCGATAGAGTGCCTGACGCGAGAGGCCGAGGTCACGCGCGGCATGCGCGACCACCCCTTGCGCCCGTTGCAGCGCCCGGTCGATCGTCGAGCGGTCGACGGCAGGCTCCCCGCTTGGGACCGCCTGCTCGGCGGCGGAAAGTCCCAGAGCGTCCGGGCCAATCACGGGGGTGGAAGAGAGCAGGCAGGCGCGCCGGATGACGTTCTGCAGCTCACGCACATTGCCGGGCCATGAATGCCTCATGAATGCCCGCTCCGCTTCCGGCGCGAGCTCGCGGCCGCCGGCGAGAAAATGCCGGGCGAGAGGCAGGATGTCCTCGCGGCGGCGAGCGAGCGGCGGCAGCTCGAGCTCGATGACGTTGAGCCGGTAGTACAGGTCTTCCCGGAACCGCCCTTCGCGGATCGCGGCGCGCAGGTCCGTGTTGGTCGCCGCGATCATCCGCACGTGCGTGCGGCGGGTGACGTTCGAGCCCAGCCTCTCCAACTCCCCGGTCTGCAATACGCGCAGCAGCTTGGCCTGTCCCGCGGGTGCGAGGTTGCCGAGCTCGTCGAGAAAGAGCGTGCCGCCGTTGGCCGCTTCGAACCGTCCCACGCGGGCGCGCGCGCCGGTGAACGCGCCTGCCTCCGTGCCGAAGAGCTCCGCCTCGATGAGCTCCTGGGGCAGCGCGCCGAGGTTGACTTTGAGGTAGGGGCCCGTGCGGACGGAGGAGTTCGCATGGATGATGTCGGCGAGCACTTCCTTGCCCGCGCCATTCGGTCCCGTGATGAGCACGGGCACATCGGCGTGCGCCACCTGGGTCGCCATGGCGACCAGAGTGTGCATCGCGTCGCTTTCGTATATCACCCCGCGAAGGTCGAACCGTTCGGCGAGCGCCCGTCGCGCCTCGCGCCGCTGCGCCTGTAGCCTGGTGCTTTCCGCGCGCGCTTTGCGCAGATCGAGGAGGTTGCGGACGGTGGTGAGCAGGCGTGCGTCGTCCCAGGGCTTGGCGATGTAATCTGCCGCGCCCGACCTGACGAGCTCCACGGCTGTCTCGAGATGCGTCCACGCCGTCAGAAGGATGATGGGCACGTCCGGATGTCGGTGCCGGGTCTCGTGAAAGAGTTGCACGCCTTCCTCGCCGCTCGTGGCCTCACGACGGAAGTTCATGTCCTGGATGACGAGGTCCACCGGCTCCTTCTCGAGCACGGCCAGCCCTTCCATCGGCGATGCAACACCCATGACACGCGCGCCATGGAGCGACATCAGTACGTCGAATGCCGTTCGCACCGCCTCGTTGTCGTCGATGACGAGAATGAGGCTGTCAGTCAGGCTCGAGCGCGCAGACTTGGAAGAAGTGCCGGTCATGGCCGCGATGTTACCGAAATAGCCATCAGACCGTACGGGTCGCGACCGAGGGCGGCACCGAGGCCGCCCGGCGCGCCGGCTGCCAGGCAGCGAGCTGGCCGATGGCCGATATTGCGGCGATGCACGCCACAACGTAAGCGAGATCGAGCCGCGGCTCGCCGTAGTGATTTGTGAGCCACTGCCCCACGGTAAGCGCGAGCACGCCGCCGAGCACCACACCCGCGCCGAGGATGAGCGCACTCTCGGCAACGAAGTGCACGACGATGTCACGCTTGCGCGCCCCGACGGCGCGGCGAACTCCGATTTGCTTGGTGCGACTGCTCACGTTGAACGCCGCCAGCCCGAACAGCCCCAGGCAGCAGATCGCGAGCATCAGCGCGGTGACGGCGGCGAGGAAAATCGCCATGTTGCGGTTACCGGCATTGAAATCCCGCTGCGCCTCGGCGAGTGTCTGTGAGTGCGCCACGGCGCCATCAGGGTGTGCCGCGGCGATGTATTTCGTGGCGGCGCGCAGAACCGCATCCCGCCGCCCGGGGCGCGCGCGCACCAACAGCTCGTAAAAGTCATATTGGCCGGTCGTACTGGGCTCCACGAAGACGTGATACGCCGGGTCGCCCATCTGCGGTCCCATGAAATCGCGCGCAATGCCGATGATGGTGAGCGGATCGTCCTTGAACTCGTACACGGTGCCGCCGAGCGCGTGGCCCCGAGGAAAGAGCGCACGCGCCAGCGACTCGGTGATGATGATCTCGCCGCTACGCTGCGACGCGCCATTCGGGGATTCCGCAGTGACCTCATCGGCGCGGAAATCGCGTCCCGCCACCAGCGGCACGCCGAGTGCGCGCAGCCCCTGCTCGTCGACCGGCATCATGCTGGTGCGCACCCGCACCCCGCTGGTCTCGGGCTCGAGTCCCAGTTCCGTTCCGGTGCCGTCATCGGTCAGCGGCTCTCCGTTGGTAACGGTGGCGGCCGCCACATCGGGCAGGCCGCGCAGGTACGTGAGGTCTGCGCGCTCGGCGCTCGCCACGTTGAACTGCTTCGACAGGCCGGCGACGGTGAGCACAAAGGTATCACGGGTGTCGAAGCCGGCCGGCCGGTCGATCTGCGCGATCGCGTGCGCGACGATGGAGGCCGCATTGCACAGCACCGCAAGCGTGATGGCGATCTGGACGACGACGAGAACCGCTCCCGTGCGGTTGCGCCGCAGGGCCGCAAACAGCGGCGGGACGTTCACGCGCATAGCGCTCCCCATGTGCTCATTGGCTTTTGAGATAAAGGACAGGAGGCTCGCGTCCGATGCGCCACGCCGGGTAGAGACCGGCGACGATCGTCGCGAGCGCGGCCAGACCGAGCGCCCAGAGCACCCCGAGCGGATCGAAGTGAGCGAGGCGACCATAGGCATCGTTGCTGCCGGCGTAGAGCGAATGCACGGCGTCGAGCTCCACCCAACTCAGCGCCAGGCCGAGCACAGAGCCTGCGAGCGCGATCAGCGCGGTCTCCACGAGATGCTGTTGGAAGATATGGCGCCGAGTCGCGCCCAGCGCGCGCCGGATGCCCGTCAAAGGCGCAGCGCGCAGGAACTTGGTGAGCTCGATGCCGATGGTGTTTATGAGGCAGACCGCGAGGAACGCGAACGCCAGCCGCAGCAGCAACCGGCTCTGGTCGGTCACGACCTGATGCAGGGTCAGCCATTCACTCACCCGCCACAGGCGATTGTCGCGTGGACGTTGGAAGCGTCCCATCCTGCGCTGCGCCGCCCAGTAGGCGTCCATGAAGGCCTGGAAGCGCTCGCGGCTCGCCGCGCTCGGCAGCTCCACCCACAGCAGAATCCACGTGCAGCTCGAGCCGGTCAACTGCTGGAAGGTGTTGAGGGGGGTCGAGTCCCAGCACGACATGTGACCGTTCGGCCACATACCCAGCTGCGCGTCCATCCCGAAGGGAATGTAGGCGGCATCGGAATCGGTGAATGTGTAGACCGTCATGTCATAGAAGCGAGGCTGCGGGTTCCAACTGTCGAGCACGCCGACGATGCGAAAAGGATGGTCGTTGAACAGGATCGTCCGGCCGACGCTGTCGGCGCCGCCGAACAGCTTGTCATTCTCCCGCCGGCTGAGCACGATCACGGGCTCGGGCCCCTGATCGGCGGCCGCATTCCACGATCCCCCGTACTCGAACGGCACGTCGAACATGCGGAAGAAATCACCGGATGTCGCACGTGCGTGGATGAGCGCCGGTCCGGCTTGGCCCGCCACTCCACTCACCCAGCCGCCCACGGTTACCATGATGGCCTTGCGTCGGGGGATGCTCGAGCCGTAGAGGTAAGTCGCATCCCCATACGACAATTGATCCGGCGGGCCGTCGGCGGTACCGGGTGAGTTGCCGGGCTGCTGTGGCGGGCGGGAGTCCATGGTGACGGCGTAGAGCACGTTGTTCTTCCACCAGATGGGATTGCCCGACATGGCGTGATAAACGGTGAGCGTCACGATGCACGTGGAGATTCCAAGACCAATGGCGCCGATCATGAGCGCCGTCAGCGCGGGCGTGTGGCGCAGGCTCATCAGTGCGAGGCGGAGGTGGTAGCTGAGCAAGTGACCCCCGGAAAAGGCGTCTCAAATCGTTCGCGTCGCCACCGACGGCGGCACCGACGCCGCGCGCCGCGCCGGCTGCCAGGCGGCGAGCTGGCCGATGACGGCGAGGCCGATGACTCCGACGACGAGGTAGTGAGGATCAAGGCGCGGCAGCTGGTACTGGTCGGTGAGCCAATTGCCCACCCCGAGCGCGAGCGTGCAGCCGACCAGCACGCCGACGATGAGAACGATCGCGTTCTCGACCAGGAAGTGCGCGACGACGTCGCGCTTGCGAGCGCCGACGGCGCGCAGGGTTCCGATCTGCTTCGTGCGCGTGCTGACGTTGAACGAGGTGAGGCCGAAGATCCCGAGGCAGGTGACCGACAGAATGAGCGCCGTGACCAGCGTCAGGAAGATCACCACCTGGCGGTTGTTGGCATCGAGAAGCTGCTGATAGTACCCGAGCGTATTCGCCAGGAAGACGACCCGGTCGGGATTCGAGGGCGCAAGGTGCTTGAGCGCGGTCTGCATCAGCGCCTGGGTCTTGCCGGGCTGCGTGCGCACCAGACAGAAATACATTCCATAGTTTCCGGGAGTCTGCGGATAGAGCACTGCATTGTAGGAAGTCGTGGTATAGACGGAAGGGATGAAGTTGCTGGTAATGCCGACGACCGTCATCGGGCTGTCGTCGCCGCCGCCGTAAATGGGCTTGCCGAGCGCGTTGCCGCCCGGAAAGAGCCGGTGGGCGAGCGCCTGGGTGATGAGGACCTCCGGGTACCGCTGGGTATAGGTCTTGGTGAGCGGCTGGATGTCCGCGGCGCTGAAATCGCGGCCGGTGATGATGTGCGCGCCGAGGGTCTTCAGTCCTTGCTCATCCATCTGCATCGAGCGTACCGTGATCGAAGGGGCGCGCGGGCCGGGATCGCGCGAATAGGCGTCCCCCTGCCCATATGGACTCAGCGGGACCGAGGAAGTCGCCGTCGCGGCGACGACCCCCGGGAGGCTGCGCAGGTAGGTGAGATCCTCGCGCTGCGCCGCCGCGAGGTCGGAATGACTCGTGAGAGCCGCGACGCCGATGACGAAGATGTGGCGTACGTCCAGTCCAGTCGGCGCCTCGATCTGCTGGAAGCGCTGGGCGACGATCCAGGCGGCATTCACCATCACGGCCAGCGCGACCGCAATCTCCAGGGCCACCAGGATGGCACCCGTGCGGTTGCGAGACAGTGCCGAGACCACGGGGCGGACATTCAGGCTCATCATGTTCTCAGCTCCGGTGAGGCGAGGTCGGCGAGCGCTCAGCCGCTCTTCAGGTACACGGCCGGCGGCAGTCGGCCGACGGTCCAGGCAGGATAGAGGCCCGCCGCGAGCGTCGACAGCGCTGCGAGCCCCAGCGCCCATGCCACCCCCAGGGGATCGAAGTGGGCCAGCATGCCGTAGGAGTTGTTTTCCGCGTAGATCGCCTGGACTCCGCCGAGCCCGGCCGCGCCGAGCGCGAGTCCCAGGAGTCCCCCGCTGACCGAGACCAGCGCGACCTCGACGAGGTGCTGCAGAAAGATCTGCCGGCGGCTCGCTCCGAGAGCGCGCCGGACGCCGACCATCGGTGCGCCTCGCAGGAATTTCGTCAACAGGATGCCGACCGTGTTGATCAGACAGATCGCGAGAAAGGCGAATGCCACCCGCAGCAGGATCCGGGTGTCACCGCTCACGACACCGTTGACCTTGAGCCACTGGCTGACGTTGGTCAGGTGATTGTTGAGCGGACGAGGGAAACGTCCCGCCCGGTGCTGCGCCGCCCAATAGGCGTCCAGGTAAGCCTGGAAGCGCGCGCGCCGGGCGGCGCTCGGCAGCTCCACCCACATCTGGATCCAGACGCAGTTCGAAGCGAGGAACTCCTGGTAGCTTTGAATCGGTGTCGTCAGGTGACAGTCCGTATCGCCCATCGGCTGTGCCTGCAGGGTGGTCACCCAGGAAAATGGAACGAACGCCTGCGCCCTATCCTGCGGCGCCGGGAAGGCACCGTCGATCACATCGTAGAACCTCGGCAGGGGCTGCCACTTGCGCAGGACGCCCACCACGCGAAATCGGTTTCCGTTCCAGAGGACGGACCGCCCGACGCTGTCGGCACCGCCAAAGAGCGTATCGTTCACCCCTTGGGTGAGGACTATCTCGGGCAACGCATCGAGATCGTTTCCGCGCCACGCGCCACCGTACTGGAAGGGAACGTCGAACATGGCGAAGAAATCCTTGGTCGTGGCCCGCGTCACCACGTGCAACGGCACGGTCTGACCGGGAGCGCCGCTCAGCATTCCCACCAACTGACTCATGATCACCTTGCGTTTCGGGATGTCCGACCGGAGGAGGGAAGTTGCATCCGTGTAGGTAAGCTGCGGAGGCGGCAGTGTCGGGTGCCGCGGGTCGAACGGCGCGTTCGCACCCCACGAATCAATCGTCACGGCATACAGGACGTTGTTCTTCCACCAGATCGGATTACCCGACATGGCGTGATACACGGTGAGCGTGACGATGCACGCGGCGATACCGACCGCGATCGCGCCTACCATGAGCGCGGTCAGGCCGGGAGTGCGCCGCAGGCTCCTGAGGGCGAGGCGAAGGTAGTAATTGAGCACGGGGATCCTCTCAGACTGTTCGCGTCGCGACCGCGGGCGATACGGATGCCGCCCGCCGCGCCGGCTGCCAGGCCGCGAGCAGCCCGATGACCCAGAGGAAGAGCACACCGGCCACGAGGTAGTAGAGGTCGAGGCGAGGCAGGGCGTATTGAGCGGAGAGCCAATAGCCGACGGCCAGAGCGAGCGCACAGCCGGCTACGACGCCGGCGGACAGGATGAAGGCATTCTCCACCATGAAGTAGGCGATGATGTCGCGCTTGCGGGCGCCGACCGCGCGGCGCGTGCCGATCTGCTTCGTGCGGGTGCTCACGTTGTAGGTGGCGAGGCCGAAGATACCGAGGCAGGTGACGCCGAGGATCAGCGCGGTGACGGTGCTCAGGAAAATCGCCATGTTGCGATTCTGCGCGATCATGCGCTGGTGGTAGTAAGTGAGCGGATGGGCGAAAAAGAGGACCCGGTTGGGATTGGAGCCGGCCAGGTGCTGCGCGGCCACCCGCATGGTGGCCTCGAGCCTGCCCGGCAGAGTGCGCACGAGGCAGAAATAGGCGCCGTAGGCGCCCGGGATCTGCGGGTAGATTGCATACTCGTAGGGGGCGTTGCCGAGCCCGATCGCGCCCATGAAATCGCGGGTGATCCCAACGATAGTGATCGGCTTTCCGGCGCCGTCGTACACAAGCTTGCCAAGGGCGTTGTCGCCGGGAAAAAGCGAGTTGGCGAGCGTGCGGGTCACGATGATGTCCGCCGGCGTCAGATCGAGGTTCGCCTTGGTGAAAGCCTGGATCTCTTCCGGACGGAAGTTGCGCCCGGAGAGGAGCGACGTCCCCAGGGTCTTCAACCCCTGGGTATCCATCTGCAGCTCGCCCGCGACGACCGAGCGGCCGCGTTGCCCCGGCTGCAGCCAGAGCTCGGTGCCTTGGCCGTCGCCGGTCAGAGGCACCGACTCGGTCGCGGTGGCGGCGACCACGCCCGGCAGGCTGCGCAGATACGCCAGGTCCTGCGGCAGCGCGCTCGAGAGGTCGAAACGGCTGGTGAGCCCGGCGATCGCGACGACGAACATGTCGTGATCGTCGATGCCGGTGGGCTGTTCGATATCGGTGATGCGCTGGCTCACGATCCAGACGGCGTTCACCATCACCGCAAGCGCGATCGTGATCTGCAGGGCTACGAGGATCGCGCCGGTGCGGCTGCGCAGCAGGCTCGAGAGCAGAGGTCGTACACCGAGGGACATCGACAGTCTCCTGCTCGTCACTGGTTCTTGAGGTAGCGCGAGGGCGGCAGCCGGCCGATGGCCCACGCCGGATAGAGGCCGGCCGCGACGGTCGACAGGGCGGCGAGGGCGAGCGCCCAGCCGATGCCGACCAGATCGAAGTGGGCGAGGGCGGCGTAGTTGCTGCTGCCCACGTCCATGGAGCTCGCGGCCGCATAGAGTGTCTGTACGGCCTTCAGCCCGATGGCGCCAACGACGACGCCGGCCGCGGCGCCGACGGTGGCGATCGCTGCCACCTCCACCAGGTGTTGCCAGAAGATCTGGCGCCGACTCGCCCCGAGTGCCCGCAGCAACCCGGTGACGCTCGAGCGCCTGAGGAACTTGGCGAGCAGGATGCCGATGGTGTTGATCAGGCACACCGCGAGGAACGCGAAGGCGAGCCGCAGAAGTATGCTGGTGTCGCTGGAGACGACACCGTTGACTTTCAGCCAGTCCCCGACATTGGTGAGATGATTATTGAGCGGGCGCTGGAAGCGCCCGACCTTGCGTTGCGCCGCCCAGTAGGAATTCATGAACGTCAGCATGCGCTCGCGGCTCGCGGCCGTCGGCAGCTCGACCCACATCTCGATCCAGACGGCTTCGGAGGCGAGGTATGCGGAATAGCCGCTCGGCTGGCTCGCTTCCCAGTCGCTGCTGTGCCCGGCGGGAAGCTCTTGCAGGGTGGGCGCCCAGTTGAACGGCACGTACGCACCGTCCGCCTGGGTGAAGGCGCCCTCGTTGAGGTCATAGAATTTCGGCGCCGGCTGCCACTCCTTGAGGACGCCGATGACTCGAAACTGGCGGCCGTTCCACAGGATCGTCTGTCCAATGCTGTCCCGATCGCCGAAGAGGCGCTCGTTGGCCTCATGGCTCAGCACGATCACGGGCTCCGGTCCCCGGTCCGCGGCCGCGTCCCAGCCGCCCCCGTATTCGAAGGGGACGTCGAACAGGGCAAAGAAATCGCCGCTCGTCGCGCGAGTGATGACCGGCAGCGGCGCCTTCTCACCAGGCGCGCCGCTCAACATGCCCAGGAGCTCGGTCATGATCGCCTTGTACTTCGGGATGCTCGAGGTCATGAGGTATGTGGCGTCCCGATAGGTGAGTTGGGAAGGCGGCAGGGTGGGGTGCTCGGGGTCGGCGGGCTGTGCCGGGTCCCAGGAATCCATGGTCACCGCATAAAGCACGTTGTTCTTCCACCAGATCGGGTTGCCCGACATGGCGTGGTAGACGGTGAGCGTCACGATGCAGGAGCCGATGCCGAGCGCAATCGCGCAGATCATGAGCGCGGTGAGTCCCGGTGTGCGCCTGAAGCTGGTCGCGGCGAGGCGCAGGTAGTACGAAAGCACGGCAGGCTCTCCCTGCGCTTCAACCGGCCGCCGCACCGCCGGCGCTCGCCTCGTCGGCGGGCCTGCGCCGCTCATAGGGCGCGGAGTCGAGCACCACGCCGTCCACGATATGAATGTTCCGCTGCGCACGCCTGGCGAGCTCGGGGTCGTGAGTCACGAGCACGATGGTCGTGCCCATCTCATTGATCTGCTCGAGGAGGTCCATGACCTGACGGGCCATGAGTGAGTCGAGATTACCCGTGGGCTCGTCGGCGAGGATCAGGGCCGGGTCGCCCGCGATGGCGCGCGCGATGGCGACCCGCTGCTGCTGGCCGCCCGAGAGCTGGGAGGGCATGTGCTTCATGCGCGAGGCGAGGCCGACGAGCTCGAGGGCCTTGCTGATGCGCGTGTTGCGCTCGGCGCCCTTCATGCGCCGATAACGTAACGGCACATCGACGTTGTCGTAGATATCGAGGTCGGGAATGAGGTTGAAGCTCTGGAAGATGAAGCCGATCTTCTCGTTGCGCATGCGCGAGCGCGCATCGTCCGAGAGGCGGCTTACGTCCTTGCCGTCGAGCTGGTAGACGCCGGTATCGAACGTCTCGAGCAGACCCGCGACGTTGAGGAAGGTGGTCTTGCCGGAGCCGGAGGGTCCGCTCACGGCGACGAACTGGCCGGACTTCACCTCCACCGAGAAGTTGCGCAGCGCGTGCGTCTCGATGAGGTCGGTGCGATAGACCTTACTGACATCTTGCATCTTGAGCATTGGTGAGCCCCTTGGCGGTGTTGTTTCGGGCGCGGTCAGCGGGCGACCCGCAGGGTGCGCGCGTCATTGAAGTCCTGGGTGTCGGAGATCACCACCCGATCGCCCGCGGCGAGCCCGCTGAGCACCTGGATTTCGGATATGGACGCCGCTCCGAGCGCCACCGGCACTCGGGTCGCCTGATCGCCGTGGATGACGTACACGAAGCGAGTGGCCGGATCGAGGAAGGCGCCGCGCTCGACCATCAGCACATTGTTGTGCCTGCCGAGAATGATGCGTACGGCCGCCTGCTCGTTCTGACGCAGGTCCGCGGGCTGGCTGCCGACGAATTTCGCGCGGCCGGTCACCCAGCCGTCGCGCACGTCCGGCGATACCTCGGTCACCACGCCATGGACGGCCTGCCCATCCAAGGTGATGTCCGTGGGCAGGCCGGGCGCGATGCCGTCCGCGAAGGACTCCGCGACCTGGAACTGAATGGCGAGCGCCGAGAGATCGATCACCGTGACGAGCGGCATGCTGGCGCCGACGTGCGACTGATCGGGCTGCGCCAGGTCGGCGACCATCCCATCGACCGGAGAGCGGACGGTCAGCGCGTCGAGCCGGCCCTGAAGACCCTGGACGAGAAGAGACTGGGCATCGCGGGCGAGCGAGCCCGTGCGCAGCTCGAGCAGGATTCGCTCGCGCTCGAGGCGCGCGTTCTGCTTCGCGTTCTCGTAGTTGAGGCGCGCGATGGAATAGGTGTCGTAGGCGGCCTCGTACTGGTACTCGGGGATGACGTGCACTTTCCATGCGGCCTGCAGCCGCTGGAGCTCGCGAAGCTGCTGGCTCATGGTGACCGCCGCGAGGTCCGCCTGCTGGCGATTGGCGAACAGCTGCTGCTGGAGCTCGATCCGCTGCTGCGCGAGGGCGGCATTCATGCTCTCGAGGGTGGCGTGCTCACGCTCGTATTCATTCTCGAGCTCGGGACTCGTGAGGCGCGCGAGGACCTCTCCCTTGGAGACCCGGTCGCCGGCGTGCACGAGGTAGGTGACCGTGCCAGGGGCGGTGGACGAGAGCGTGGGACTCACGGCCGCGATGACCGTGCCGCGCGCGGCCACGTCGTGCATGAAATTGCCCCGGGTCACGGTGGCGATCTCGAGGCTCTGGCTGGAGACAACATGTCCGGACTGCGCCCAACTGTGCGCGAGCCAGAAGAGAATCAGAGCCGTTCCGATGAGGGCGCCGGCAGTGAGGTAAACCGGCCTGCGCCGATACCACGCCCGTGGGGACTCCTGAAGCGAGACGTCCTGCGCGGCCGTGTCGCGCATCGGTGCGGCCACGGGGCTCGTGGAGGAGGACGGAGAGGACGGAGACTTGAGATTGGTGATGCTCATAACGCGGCTCGAGCGATCTTTTGCACGCCGTGTGCCAACCGGCGGACACGGGCGCAAGCGCTTGAAACTGACGGTGATTTTGCCCTTCTGGAGCTGCGATGTAGGGGCGCGCGCGCGTCCGTCTGCCGGACAGCGGACACTCGCGCGGACAAAATCGCCTGGAGCGATTTTACTCGGCGCATCCCTGCGCCTCGGCCTCCGGCCCGCCGGGCTTGCGCCCGGCGTTCAAATTGCTCAATGCAATTTAGTGGACGGCGCGAAGCGCCGGGCCCCCCCGGCTCTCTGAGCGCCGCTCACAAAAGCCGAAGTGCCCTGGGAAACGGCCCAGGATGGGCCGACACTCGTGGTCGCGCTTCTGGCCTGGCTTGCACGGTCTGCGGGCAGCCTGCAAGCTTCGGCGCTTCAAGCATCGTGCGCGAGAGGATAGGACTTGCGATGCGCAGGTCCCGCGGGCGATGCGTCGCGCACCAAGATCAGGAGCTTTTAATGGCCACTCGTCGCACCACGGAACCCGTTCGTACCCCCGAATCCGCGCAAGCTTCCGAGAAAGCCGCCCAGCGCCGCCCCGCGCCCATCAAGCCCGCCGCCACGTCCGCGGCCGCCAGCGGAGTCAGCGTATCGGAGAGCGCCCGCCGGGCGATGATCGAGCAGTCCGCCTACTTGCGGGCCGAGCGGCGCGGCTTCGCCCCGGGGGACGAGGTCGAGGACTGGCTGGCGGCGGAGACCGAAGTCGACGCGCTGCTCAAGGCGGGCCGCGGCAGACCGCCGATGTGATGTTGGCCCGAAGTCGCCTAGGCCATGTACATCCCGCCGTTGACCGAGAAATCCGCGCCGGTGGCGTAGGCGGATTCCTCGGAGACCAGCCAAGCGACGAGTGAGGCGATCTCCGCGGGCTCGCCGAGGCGCCGTATCGGGATCGTGCTCACGATCTTCTCCAGGCGATCGGGCTTGACCGCCTTCACCATGTCGGTGGCGAGATAGCCGGGTGAGACCGTGTTGACCGTCACGCCGCGCGCGGCGACCTCTTGCGCGAGCGCCATCGTGAAGCCGTGGATACCCGCCTTGGCGCTCGAGTAGTTGGTCTGGCCGAACTGGCCCCGCTGGCCGTTGACGGAGGAGATGTTGACGATGCGGCCCCAGCCGCGCTCGAGCATCCCATCGAGCACTTGGCGGGTGACGTTGAAGAGCGAGCTCAGGTTGGTATCGAGCACCGTGCGCCACTCCTCCGGGCCCATCTGCCGAAAGAGCGCATCGCGCGTGATCCCGGCGTTGTTGATCAGGATGTCCACGGGCCCGACTTCCCGGCGAACGCTCTCGAGCGCGCGCCGGGTTGACTCGTAGTCGCACACGTCGGCCTCCGATGCGGCGACGCTCGCGCCTTCATCGGCCATCAGCCTGACCCAGCGCTCCCTGCGCGGCGAGCCCGGCCGGCATCCGGCCACCACGATGTAGTGTCCGCGGCAAAGCCGCCTGCAGATCGCCGTGCCGAGCCCGCCCATGCCGCCAGTCACATAAGCGATCCGTCGCTGTGCAGCCTCCGCCATAGCGCCTCCGTCCGGTGTTGGTGATTGAGATCGGGGAAGTGGTGGTTTACTCCATCCGGTGTTGGTCGTCTACGGGCGCATGGCGTAAGTCATACGAATCGGCTATCTCCCGCGCTCAGCCGAGCACATACGCGCCGGGCGCATCCTCGAGCGCAGCGCGCTCGGTCCCCGTCGCGCCCGCGATCGGCCGCGCGGGCTCGCGCGCGCCGGAATGGTGCGCAAGCCATCGCTGCCATTCGGGCCACCAGGAGCCGGCGTGCTGCGCGGCTGACTTCAGCCAGTCGTCCGGCGTGAGCGTCTGCGTCGCGTTCGGCCACGTGAGCGTGCGGTAGCGACGCTTCGGATGGGATGGCCCGCTCACAATGCCACCGTTGTGGCCTCCGCTCGTGAGCAGGAACGTGTAATCCGGCGAGCGCGTAAGCTCCCGCACGCTGAAGACGGCGCGCCAAGGGGCGACATGATCGGTCTCGGTGCCGACGACGAACATCGGCACGCGGATGTCGGCCAGGCTGAGCCTGTGGCCGCAGACGGTGAGTTGCCCCTGCGCCAGCTCGTTCTTGAGATAGAGCCTGTAGAGGTACTCGCTGTGCATCCGCCAGGGCATGCGCGTGCCGTCGGCGTTCCAGGCCATGAGGTCGTTCGGCTGCGGCCGCTCGCCGCGCAGATAGCTGTCCACCGCCGGTTTCCACAGCAGCTCCCGCGAGCGCAGCATCGCGAAGGCGCCGCCCATGCGCAGGCTCTCGAGCACGCCTGCTTTGTGCATCAGGGCCTCGAGCATGGCGAGCTGAGCCGGCGTGATGAACACGGAGAGCTCACCGGGCTCGCTGAAATCGGCGAGCGCCGCGAGCAGCGTCACCGAGGCGAGCCGGGTGTCGCCCCTGGCCGCGAGCAGTGCCGCCGCGATCGACAACAGGGTGCCGCCGATGCAGTAGCCGACCGCGTGCACCTTGCGGTCGGGCACGATGCGGTTGACGGTGTCGAGGGCTTCCTCGAACCCGAGCCGCAGGTAGTCGTCCATGCCGAGCTCGCGATCCTCGCGAGTCGGATTCTTCCAGGAGATCATGAAGACGGTGTGTCCCTTCTCGACGAGGTACCGCACCATCGAGTTGTGCGGCGACAGGTCGAGGATGTAGTACTTCATGATCCACGCCGGCGTGATGAGAATCGGCTGCGCGTGCACGGCGGCGGTGCGGGGCGAATACTGCAGCAACTCGATCAGACGGTTGCGGAAGACGACCTTGCCGGGAGTGACGGCGACGTCGCGGCCGACCTTGAAGCGCTCCGTGCCGCGCGGGGGTGCCCCGCTCAACAGGCCGGCGGCGTCCTCGACCCAGTTCTTGAGGCCTCGCACGAGGTTCTGGCCGGACTCCGCCAGGGTCGTGCGGACGAGCTCGGGATTCATGTAGAGGAAGTTGGCCGGAGAGGTGGCGTCGAGGAGCAGCTGAGTCGCGAAGCGAAGCCTCGCGAGCTTGCGGTCCGCCTCCGCGGGGTCGAGCGCCAGCCCACAAGGGTCGAGGCTGGGCGGCGCCTCCGCCGCTGCGTCTCGCGGTTGCGCCCCAAGCGCGAGCGCGTGTTGCATCCAGGACGCCCAATTCGCGTAGGCGTGCGCGACGACATTGAAGGGCCAGAGCCGCCAGGCAGGGTCGGTGAATCCCTGCGCGCTGCTCGCCGGCGGCAGGGGGGCGCCCATCGCCGCACTCAGCACGAATTTCCACGTGTCGATCGCCTTGTCGAGCGCGCTCTGCACGAGCTCGACCTGCTTGTCCGATTGGCCCGCGATGCCCGCCCACCAGGTGAGCCAGGCCTCGAGGTAATCGTCCGGCGCGAGCCCGCCCGTCAGCGCGGCAAGCCGCAGCTGCGCCGCGCGCTCCGCATCGCTCAGCCCCGGCATCATCGCGGCGTCGCCATTCCCACCCTTTTTATTCGTTTCCGTTTTCATCCGGCGAGCCTCTCAGTGGCCTATGGATTGTGAGTTTGCGGACATAAAAAAGGGCGGCCGTGAGAGGCCGCCCTTCATCGCCGCCGATGCGAGACTTCAGGCTGCCTGCCTTTTGGCGGCGGCTTCGGTTTTTGCCTCCGCAGCGCGCATCCGGCTCGCCGTTTCGTTGGCAAAGGTGGCGACCGTGCCCTGCGCTTCGCTCGCGAGGCTCGAGAACTCCTGCGCGCGGTTGCGCAGCTTGTCGCCCAAGTGGCTGCCGAGCTCGACCTGCTTCACCATCAGATCGAGGGGGTTCTTTGCGGTGAGGGCTGCCTGCGCGTGGCAGATTCCAGCGTCGATGTAATCGCCGAGCACGGCGTGCTGGAAGCGCGCGAAGCGCTCGAGGGTCTTCAGCCCTTCCTGCTGCGCCTTGTACACGGGCGCGAAGCTTTCGCGGTAAGCGTCCATCCACGCGTTCGGATCATAAGCGCGTTCGACCATTGGGGGGGACTCCTGTGCAAGTGGGGGTGGAGTCCCAATTATAGCCGTGTTTGTATGCAGTGCAATATGGTCGTGGGCGCGGCATCGGCCGACAGGCGGCGGTGAGTTTAGCCGAGAAATCTCCGGCTGAGGCTCGGCGGACCTGCCGCGACGGCAGCAGCGTCCTCATGCGATGCATACAGCGGCCGGCTAGAGCCGGAGCCCGCCATCGAGCTCGAGACAGCGGCCGGTGAAGAACTCGTTGCGGCAGATGAAATCGACCGCGGCGGCGATCTCCTCCGGCTCCCCGAGCCGCCCGAGGGGGACGGGGGCGGTGACCTTCGCCAGCGCCTCTGGCTTCATCGCGGCCACCATGGGGGTGCGGATGAATCCTGGTGCGACCGCGCCGACGCGGATGCCATAGCGGGCGAGCTCCTTGCCCCAGGCGATGGTCATGGCGACGACGCCGGCCTTGGCGGCGCTGTAGTTGGTCTGCCCGACGTTGCCCGCGCGGGAGATGCTCGAGATATTGACGATGACCCCGCCGTTGCGCAGCCGGATCATGCGCTCCGCCGCCTCGCGCGCGCAGAGGAAAACTCCGGTGAGGTTCACATCGATCACGGCCTGCCACTGCGCCAGGCTCATTTTGCCGGCCACCTCGCCATCCTTCACCTTGACGAGCAGCGCATCTCGGGTGATCCCGGCGTTGTTGACGATCCCGTCGAGCCGGCCGAAGTCGGCCACGACCTGATCCATCGCCGCAATGACGGCAGGCTCATCGGCGGTGTTGGCCACGTATGAGCGCGCCGCCGCATGCTCGTGCTTGAGGAGGGTCTCGGTCTCCCTGAGATCGGTGGCATTGAGGTCGAGCAGGGCGAGCTTCGCACCGGCGCGCGCAAAGTGCAGCGCGAGCGCTCTGCCGATCCCGCGTCCTGCGCCGGTGATCACGATAGCCTTGTCACGAATTTCCAATGCGTACCTCCTGAAGTCGGCCCGGAACCTTCAGCGGTGGCGCGGGCGGGATCGCACCCGAACCGGTCCCGGCTGCACGCGTCCTGCCCGCGGCTTCGGCCGGGACGGTATGTTGGCGCTATCCGCGTCCTGCGCCGGCGAGGCCGGGGGCGTCTGGAACGCCGACAGCATCGAGGCCTGCATCTTGGCCCAGAGCTCCATGTTTCGCCGTGCGAGATCCGCGAGCGGCGCCATCGGCGACTCGAGCGCCTTCGCCATCTCGGCGCGCATGAGTTGCTGCTGGCGCAGCAGTCCGCCGATGCTCTGCTCGAGATAGCGGCTCAGCAGCTCCTGCACCGGGTTGCCGTAGAAGCGCACCAGCGCCTCGAGCAGCGGGGTGCTGAGGGCCGGGGTCCCGAATTGCTCCTGGTTGGCGATGATCTGCAGCAGCACCGGTCGCGTCAGATCCTCGCCGCTGCGATCGTCGATGACCTTGACCCGCTCGCCGCCGCCGATCATCTTGCGGATGTCATCAAGCGTGACGTGGCGGCTGCCGGTCGCATCGTAGAAGCGACGGTTGGCGTATTTGCGGATGAGGCGCTCTTCGGGCATGAGAGCCGGCACAGTCCCCGCCGCGTCCGCGGCGATAAAGTCTCGAAGCGCGCATGATAGCCGAAAAGTATGCACTGCACCATTTTCGAGGCGGCTTCCGCGGGGCATGCGGCCCCTAAGCAATATGCTGTTTTTACATGTGTTTTTCGCCGGCCGTAAACTCGAGCCGGATCGCGAGAGAAGATCAATCATGCGGCGCATCCCTTGATGCGGGCGGTCCGCGCCCCACTCACCGCCGCCTTCCGGCCGGCGGATCGGCTGCAGGCCTACGACGAATGGGTCGACTGGGCCGAGCAGGCTTATGCCCGGCACGCCTGGAGCGAGGCGTTCTGCCGCTCGCAGGCACGGCTCGTCAACTCGTTGTGCGCGCTCGCCATCGAGGGGCGCCGGGCGGGTACCGATGCGGCCGGGTCCGCGGGTTGCTCGCTGCGCGACGCGGTCTGGCGGCGGCGCAGGACGGTGCTGTACCGGTATCGTGCGCTGCCTTTCGTGAGCTGCGCGCGCCCACGGCCGGTGTTGATCTGCTACGCGCAGGTCAATAGGCCCTACGTGCTCGACCTCGAGCCGCAGCGCTCCCTCGTCCGCCGCCTGACGGCGTGCGGGTTCACCGTGTATCTCATCGACTGGGGCTACCCGGACGGCGCCGACAGTCACACCCCGCTCGAGGAGTATCTGGAGCGGCACCTGGGGGGCTGCATCGGCCACATTCTCGGTCGCGAGGGGGTCTCGAGGCTCGATCTCGTCGGCGTCTGCCAGGGGGGAACTTTCAGCCTGTGCCACACGGCCCTGCATCCCGAGAGCGTCGCCAACCTCGTGCTCATGGTGACGCCGGTGGATTTTCAGACGCCGGCGGATCTGCTCTCGAGGTGGGCGCGCGGCCTCGATCCGCGGCTCATCCGGCGGGCCGGCAATGTGCCCGGCGCCGCGCTCGGCGCCGCGTTCCTCGCGCTGGCGCCGTTTCGGCTGCTGCAGCAGAAATATGTGCATCTGCTGGCAAGGCGTCCGGATGCCGCGGAGCTGGAGCGCTTCCTGCGGCTCGAGCGCTGGATTTTCGACAGCCCGGATCAGCCGGCGACGGCGTTCGCGCAGTTCCTGCAATGGTTCTATCAGGAGAACCGGCTGCTCGCGGGCAAGCTCGCACTCGGCGGCGTGCGGGTCCGCCTGCGGCGCATCCGTCAGCCCGTGCTCAACGTCTACGCCACGAAAGACCGCATCGTGCCGCCCGCGGCATCAGTGGCGCTGCGCGGACGGGTGCGCAGCCGCGACTACGCGGAGCTGCCGGTCGCGGGCGGGCACATCGGAGTCTTCGTCAGCGAGCGCACCGGAGTCGACGTGCCGGGCGCAGTGAGCGCCTGGCTCGCGGCGCGCTGAGCGCCCTCACTCGCCGAAAGGTCCCATCTCTCCCGCCGCAAACAACTCTTCGAGCGCGCGGCGCGCCACGTGCTCACGATAGCAGCGCTCGATGAGGTCCCAGCGATCGATCGCCTCCGGCAGCGGCGCCGTCGGCTCGCCCGCCAGCGGCAGGCACGGCGCCGAGCGCGGCACCGGCCCCGGTGCGAGCGTGGAGCGGACCAGCCTGTTGATTTCGGCAAGCGGAATCGTGCGCGCGAGCCCCAAGTCCTGTAGGCCCTTCGCCGTCACGGATGAGTTCTCCGGCGTACCCGTCTGCCACTGCATGTCGTTACCTCCGGTGTGTGCGCGCCGACGATCCAACATCTTGCGGCGCGGTGGTCTCTGGTTCCAGTCGCTCGACACTAGTCGAGTGCGCTGCATCAAAGCAAGTCGAATTATTGCGACACCTGAGTCGACGCCTGCAGCTGCGGCGTTGGCCACGCGGAAGTTCGTCCTCGCATCGCCACGATGCGCGGATCGAGGCGCATCAACGCGTAGCCGGCGACGGCCCCTGCACCAAAGCAGGGCGTGAAAACTCGCGCCGGGCGGCGGATCACCGCTTCGCCGACGGCATCCGCCATGGCGACGGGCACGCTGGCGGCGGAGAGATTACCGACCCGCTGAATGTTGAAATAGAGCTTCTCCAGGGCGAGCCCGGCCTCGGCGGCGAGCCGTGTGATCATGGTGCGGTTCGCCTGATGAGGCACGACGAGATCGACCGCCTCGAGCAGCGAGCGAGCGCTATCGTCGGGGTCGCGCTCGGCAGCGAGCTCCGCGAGCATCTGCCCCAGGTAGCGCCGGACCAGCGCCTGCACGTCCGGTCCGTAGACCGTGACACCGTTGTCGAACCGGGGATTCGGCCACACGATCGAATCCACTTCGTTGAGCGGGCCGCCGCCGTAGGTCTGCAGTATTTCCACGTCGGTTGGAACGTCGGCCGGAGCAGGGCTGATCACGAGGGCCGCGGCGCCATCGCCGAAGAGCATGCGTGAGGGACGAACGGCGCCGATCTTGTCGGAGAATTTCTCGCCGCAGACGAGCAGCACCGGCCGGTTGACCTCCTGGAGCAGGCGCAGGCATGTGGCGAGGCCGTAGATCATGCCGGCGCAGGCGGCCACGAGATCGAAAGTCGCGTGCGTCTGCTGGATGCCGAGCCGAGCGGCGATCCACGCGGCCGTGGCGGGCATCAGGCGCGCGCTCGTGCAGGTGCAGAAAACCACGGCTCCGATCTCATCGGCCGTGCGCTCCGCGTGCGCGAGCGCGAGGCGCGCCGCCTCGAGGGACATCTCATCGAGTGACCGGGCGGTGTAGCAGCGCGATTCGATGCCGGTCTTCAGCAGGATGTCTTCGGCCGACATCGGCGACCAGGTGTAGGCCGCGTTGCGGACGAGATCGAGGTTGGTGCAGGCAATCTCGCCCTTCACCGCCGCGAGCGCCTCGAATCGCGGACGGATGCGCAAGTGCCGGCGCACGCTCACGGTGGGGGCGAGTCGCGGCCGGGCGCGCGACGGCGTAGGCACGGTCGCGGGCGCGGACCGGCGGGCGCCGACTCTCGCGCGGTGGATGAACTCGAGCGCAGCGGGGGTTCGCGGCCTGAGCAGCGTCACCACATCATCATCGCGGATCCTGGCCGCCTCGATGAGGCGCGTGTGCTCGCGGTGCCCAGGGAGATAAGTTGTAGAGGATCATCGTCCAGCGCATCAGCGCCTCGAGCTGCGGCACCTGCTCACGGCAGTCGATGATCTCCTCGGAGGAAAACGTGCTGAAATCCGGATCGTAGAGCGCGATCTGCAGGGTGAGCGCGTCCGGCGTCTGCAGGAATTCCGCGACCGTCGGCAGCAGCGGGGAGAGCTCCGTGGCCTGGAAGCGCCGGTTGCGAAAGAGATCAGCCAGAACCGGTTCACCCAGAAAAGATGCAAGGCGAGATCGCGCAGCAGCTCGTAGCGGTTGCGGTAGGCGCCCGAGTCGAGGCGCCGCAGGAGCTCCGCGCCGCTCGGGTCCTTGGAGTCGAAATCACGTTGCATCACCGCGGTGAGCTGCTCGACCGAGTCGAGCGCGGAGAAGTCGATGGGCGGAGAGAAGTGGCACGGCAGGGCGAGGCGGCCGTGGCGATCGATGGCGAAAGGCTTCATGGGACTCCTCCGGGCAATATGTGCTGGAGGCGTCGCGTCGAAGCAAGTTCCGTACGCGGCCGATCAGTCCGCGAGTGTCGGAAGATGTACTACGACGCAGCCGATGCCGGGCCTGAAGTGCGCATCGCCGCCGTGGCTGCGGGCGACGTGGCGGACGATGGCAAGCCCGAGGCCCGACCCCGGGCTTGCGACATTGAGCCGGCGGAAGCGCTGAAACACGGACTCCTCCTGACCGGCCGGCACCCCCGGGCCCTCGTCCGACACCTCGACGGCGACGAGCTCGGGCTCTTTCTCGGGCCTCGCGATGCGGGCGGTCACCTTGCCGCGGCCGTGCACGATGGCGTTCTCGAGGAGATTGCGCACCATGTCACGCAGGTCATCACTGTCGCCGTGGACTTGGACGGAGTCGGGGACGTCGACGTCGAGCTCGCGGCCGCGTGCCTCCATCAGGGGCAGCACCGCGGCCGCGGCTTCGCGCACCACGCGCGACAGATTGATTGCCGGATGCTCCTCGGCGCGCCGCTCCCGCGACAGTGATTCCTTGCGGGCGAGATCGAGCAGTTGATCGACCAGCCGGCCCATCTGGGCGAGCTCGCCCTCGACGGCGGTCCAGTCCGTGTTGCCGGTGAGGCGGGCGCGCTGCAGGCGCAGGTTGAGCACCGCGAGCGGCGTACGCAGCTCGTGCGCCGCATCGGTCGTGAGCCGCCGCTCGGTCGCATACGCGCGCGAGAGGCGATCGAGGGCGCCGTTGACCGCCTCGACCAGCGGTTGGATCTCACGGGGCAAGCGGCCGGCGAAGATGCGCATGTCAGGATGCTGCGGGCCGACCCGCGCCGCCTCGCGCGAGGCGCGTGCGATCGGCCGCAGGCTCCACCAGCTGATGAGCCAGATGAGGGCGAGCCCGAGGAGCGCGAACGGCACGATGACCGTGAGCTGCTCGGAGCCCTCCTCGAAGAGGCTGTCGACCAGCTCGTCGCGATCCCGGTCACCGCGGCCGACGAGCACGGTTGCCCCTGCGGGTCCGCGCGCGGCCACTATGGCCCGGCGCGCCGACCCCGCGCCGATGAATTCCACCGGCCCGAGGCTGCCGCGCGAATCCACCGGGATGTAGGGCAACGGCGAGTCAAGGTTGGGCGACCAGGCGATCGGGTGGCGTGCGGCGTCGAACACCGTGTAGACGAATCGGCGCGACCGACTCTGGTAGACCTGTTGCCAGTCAGAAGGCGTGCGCACTTGGAGTTTGCCGTCCGAATCGACGCGCACGACATCCAACAGCTCGCGCGCCTGATTCTCGAGCGTGCGGCTGCGCAGGTCGCTTGTGATGTTGTTGACCTCGGTGCGGTAGGCGAGAAGCGACGCCCCGAGGCCGAGGACGAAGACCGCCACCATGGCCCCGAGCAGCCGGAGCCTGAGGCTGTGGGGGCGGCTCAATCCGGGCCGCCTTCGGCGGGGTCGGCGATCAAACGATAGCCGATGCCCCATTTGGTCTCGATCTGCACGCCCGCGCGCGCCGCTGCGAGTTTGCGCCGCAGGCGCGATACGGCCGCCTCGAGCGCGTTCGCGCTGCCGGAATCCTCGAGCGAATAGAGCCGGTCCTCGAGGCGGTCCTTGGTGATCACCTGTCCGGGGACTCGTAGCAACTCCTCGAGCAGCGCCGCCTCGCGTCGCGTGAGCTCGAGCGACTTGCCGAACGCCGCTGCTTCGCGCGTAACGGTATCGAAGGTGACGCCGCCGAAGGAGTAGGCCGTCCCGCGGGGAGTGCCGCTGCGGCGCAGCACGGCACGCAGGCGTGCCTCGAGCTCGAGGAGGTTGAAGGGTTTGACGATGTAGTCGTCGGCGCCGGAGTTCAAGCCGAGGAGCCGATCATCCACGCTGTCACGCGCCGTCAGGATGATCGCCGGCAGCTCCGGATCCGAGGCGCGCAGCGCCGCCAGCACTTCCATGCCGTCCATGTCGGGCAAGCCGAGATCGAGAATCACGGCGTCCAGGTGCGCGACCCCGGCGGCGGCGATGGCGTGGTCGCCGCGGCCGACGGCATCTACGGCAAAACCGCGCTCCTTGAGATGATCCGCGATCATCTCCCGCATCGCCTCGTGATCTTCGACGAGCAACACCCGCATTCGGTTAGACTCCGGCGCCCATGGTGCGCCGGATGGCATATTATCGCTGCAACCCTGACCAAGTGCTGACGTTACTACGTCAGGACATCGTCAGTATCCACGCTCATGATGCGGGCAATATTCTCAGGGGAGCTTAATTCGTGCGATCCGAGACCCGAGAAGTCGAGAGACAACCGGTTTCCGACCGGGCGGATCGCCGTGTCCGGCCGGGCGGATCTGTGCGCCTGGCGGCACTCGGGCTCGCGGTGGCCGGCGCGGCGCTGCTTGGCGGCTGCGCGCTCTACCATGGCTTGCCCCTCCCGAAGCGTCCGGATCTGGTCGGGCAACTCAGTCAGCTGCGCAGCAGCATACCCGCCGTCCCCGGTGAAGCGCAGCGGACCATCGCGACCGACGAGCCGCTCGCGATCGACGATGTCGGGATGCTCGCGGTGCTCAACGATCCGGATCTGCGGGCCGAGCGCGGCACCCTGGATTCTGCCCGGGCGGGGCTGCTGCAGGCCGCGCTGCTGCCAAACCCCTCCGCCAACCTGAGCTACGAGGCGCTGATCGGCGGGGTCGGCACCTCTGGCTGGGCGGCCTCGCTCACGGAGGACGTCAGGTCGATCCTGACCTATCACACGCGCAAGAAGTCGGCGCGCTTTGAGCTCGGCGAGGTGAACGCGGACCTCCTCTGGCAGGAGTGGCAGGCGGCCCAGCAGGCAAGGATACTTGCGGTGGATCTCTACTGGGGAGGGCTTGCGGTCTCACTTGCCCAGCGCCAGCTCGCGCTCCTTGATCACGAGGTGCAGGCAGTGCAGGCCGCCACGCAGTCGGGCGCGCTCGATCTCACCGCGCTCGCCCCGCTCCTCGCCGCCAAGGCGAGCGCCGCTCAAGCCGCCGCCTCGCTCGATCTCGCGCAGCTTCAGGGTTGGCAGCAGCTCGATGCGCTGCTCGGATTGCAACCAGACGTGCGCTTTGCGATTGCGCCGCCGCAGCTCGAGCCGCTGCCGCCCGACTTGGACGCGCTCATGGCGCAGTTGCCGACGCGCCGGCCGGACCTCGTCGCGCTGCGGCTCGGCTACCGCTCCGCCGACGAGACCGTCCGCAGCGCGATCATCGGCCAGTTCCCCGCCTTCGCGCTGGGCGGCATCTGGGAGGACGACAATGGCAACGTACGCAATGCGGGGCCCACGGCGACCTTCGACTTGCCGATCTTCGATCGCAATCAGGGGCAAGTAGCCCAGGCGCGCGCGAGCCGCCTGCTGTTGCACGAGCAATATGAGTCGCGGCTCGACCAGGCGGTCGGCGCCGCTAAAGGGCTCGTGAGCCAGATCCAACGGCTGACGGGCGATGCGCAGCAAGCCGAGCGCGCGGCCGAGGCCGCCGAGGCACAGTCGAAATCCGCGCAACGGGCGTACGCGCAGGACAACCTGGATCAGCGCTCGCTCGCCGATTTCGAGACCACGGCGCTGCAGCGGCGCATCGAGGCCTTTACGCTCGAGCGCTCGCTCGCTGAGGCGCGCATCACTTTGACCGTCGATCTAGGGCTGGGGCTGCCGCGGACCCGGATCGCCACGCCTGAGAGCTCGAGGAGGCTATGAGTCGCAGATCGATCGCCGGGGTCGCCTGTCTTGCGTTGAGCGTCGTCGTGACGCTGACCCTCGCCCGCGCCGACGACGGCGACGATTCCAACTCCAAGCAGAGCGTGTTGGTCACTCTCTCGCAACTGAAGGAGGGAAGTCTGCCGCAGGTGATCATCGGCTACGGCACGGTGGGCGCCGCCAACTCGGGCCGCAAGACCATCATGGCGCCGGAATCGGCCGTGGTCGGTCAGACCTTCGTGCGCCTGGGCGAGCAAGTCCCCGCGGGCGCGCCGCTCCTCGAGCTCGCGCCGAGTCCGGCTTCGGCCGCCTCCTACATGCAGGCCAAATCCGCTCTGACGGTCGCTCAGCAGCTCGTGGCGAGCACCGAGCGGCTCGCATCGCTCCACCTGGCCACCGCGCAGCAGGTTGCGGACGCCAAAAAGGCCGAATCCGACGCCCGCTCACAGTTGAACGCGCTCGACACGGTAGGCGCGGGGGGACCCAAGGTCGTTCGCGCCCCGTTCCCCGCCATCGTCACCGCCCTCACCGCTACCTCCGGCGCAATCGTCGCGGAGGGAGCCCCGCTCGCGGATCTTGCCGCTCCCGGCCGCCTCGTGCTCACGGTAGGAGTGGTACCCGCCCAGGCGGGTGGGATCCATCCCGGCGACAAGGCGGAGGTCACCCTGGTCGGCGCCGAGCAGCCCGTGGCGGCCAGTGTGCTGCTGCGCGGCGCGGTGGCCGAATCCGATACGGGCCTCGTGCCGGTGGAAGTCGCGCTGCCGCCCGGAAAGTTCCTGCCGGGCGAGATGGCCGCGGCGGCCATCACGACGGGCGTGCGGCGCGGTTACGTGGTGCCGCACGGTGCGATCCTGGTGAACGACAGTGGGCACCCATATGTCGTGCAGGCCGTCAACGGAGTTGCTCACAAGGTTTCCGTCCAAGTGTTGGATGCGCATGGCGACCAGGACCTCATCGCGGGTGCTCTGAATGCGCGCGCTCCGCTCGTGCTGACCGGCAACTATCAGCTCGAAGAGGGGATGAGGATCCGGCTCGCCGATCCACGACAGAAGCAGAGCCGCGCCAAGTGAGCTTCCCCGCCTGGATCGAGCGCCACCGCCGCTCGCTCCTCAGCGTCGCCTTCGCGCTGGGCGTTGCCGGCATCTTCGCGGCGATCTCGCTGCCGGTCGGGCTCTTTCCGGTCACGAGCTTCCCACGCATTCGCATCGAGGTCGACGCCGGCAGCATGCCGGCGCGGCAGATGCTCGTGGATGTGACCGAGCCGCTCGAGCGGGTGGCGCGCGCGGTGCCGGCGGCGCAGGACGTCACCTCGACGACCTCGCGCGGATCGGCGGAGATCTTCGTCGACTTCCCCTGGGGCTACGACATGAGCCAGGCGCTGCTCGCGTTGGATGCCGCCTTCGCCCAGGAGTTGCCTTCCCTGCCCCGGGGCACGAGCTACGACATCATCCAGATGAACCCGAACGTCATCATGCCGTTCGTCTCCTACGCGCTCACCTCGAATTCGATCTCGCCGTCGGATCTGAAGCAGCTCGCGCAGTATCAAATCGTACCCCTGCTCACGGGCATTTCGGGCGTGCGCAGGGTAGGGATCCTCGGCGGCCGGACGGCGGAGGTGGAAGTTTCCGTGGACCCGAACAGGCTGCGCGCCTACGGTCTCACGCTGTCCGACGTCTCGAATGCGCTCGCAGACACCAACCGCATCCAGGCGGTAGGCAGGCTCGAAGACAACGACCTGCTGTATCTGGCGATCGACAATAACGCTTTCACCTCGATCAACTCGGTGCGCAACGTCGCGCTGCACACGGGCTCCGACGGGATCGTGCGGCTTGGCGACATCGCCAGGGTCACGATGGGCACCGTACCGCAGTGGATGCTGGTGGACGACAACGGCAAGCCGGCCGTGACTCTCGATGTCTACCAGCAGGACAGCGCCGACTCGCTCACCCTCGCGAAGGAAGTGCAGCAGCGGCTCGATGCCTTCATGAAGACGCAGCCGGTCTCGATCCACATCTACAAGTGGTACGACCAGACGCAGCTCGTCAGCTCCTCGATCTCCGCTCTGGAGGAGGCGATCCTGATCGGGCTGGTGTTCGCGGCGCTGGTGCTGCTCGCCTTTCTGCGCAACTGGCGGGTGACGTTGGTCGCGATGATGGTGGTGCCGCTCTCGGTGCTGGTCACGGTGCTGGTGCTGTTCGTCCTCGGCATGACCCTCAACATCATGACCCTCGGCGGCATCGCGGCGGCCATCGGGCTCCTCATCGATGATGTGATCGTCATGATCGAGCACATCGCCCGCCGGACCGGCGTCCCCGGGATCGAGAATCCGCACGAGACGGTGCTGCACGCGGCAAGGGAGTTCCTGAGTCCGCTCTTCGGCTCCAGTCTCGCCACGACCATCATCTTCATCCCGCTCGCGTTTCTCTCGGGTCTGACCGGGGCCTTCTTCAAGTTCCTCTCGCTGACCATGGCCTCGGCGCTCATCATTTCCTTCATCCTCACGGCCTTCACGGTGCCGCTGCTCGCACGGGGCATCATCGACTTCGACAAGTTCGAGGATCCCGCGCACGGCAAGGAGACGTGGCTCAAGCGCACGCACGGACGCCTGCTGGGGAGGCTCTTCGAGCGGCCACTGCTCATCCTGCCCGGCCTGGCCGTTCTCGCCGTCGTCGGCTATCTCGCCTACATGCACGTCGGCAGCGGATTCCTTCCGAAAATGGACGAGGGCGGGTTCGTGCTCGACTACTACACCGCGCCCGGCACCTCCCTCGCGGAAACCAACCGGGAGCTCGAGGAGGTCGAGGGCATACTGAAGAAGGATCCCTATGTCTATACCTTCTCGCGCCGTACCGGCGCCGGGCTCGGCGGCGACCTCAACGAGGCGTATCAGGGAGATTTCTTCATCCGCCTGATCGATCCCTCGAGACGACCGACGATCTGGAAGGTGATGGATGACATCAACAACGAGGTGTCGGCGCAGGTGCCCGGAATCAACATCGACACCCATCAGCTGATGAGCGACATGATCGGCGATATGGTGGGGCGCCCGCAGCCAGTCGTCATATCGCTGAGCGCCAAGGACCCCGCGGTGCTCGGCGCCGTGGCGAGCAAGGTCGCGGATGCCGTCTCGAAAGTGCCCGGCATCGAGCCCTCGTCGGTCAATAACGGTGTCGTGCCCGCGGGCGATGCGCTCGAGATCCGCGTCAATCCCGCCGCTGCGGGAATGGAGGGCCTGACGGCTTCGGACGTCGCGAGCCAGGTCAATCAGTATCTCTATGGCTCGGTCGTCACTCAGTATCTCGGCACGGTACAGGATGTTGGCGTGCGCCTCTGGCTCGATCCGCCGCAGAGCAGGATCTACCGGGATGAGCTCGGCAATCTGCCCATCCGCTCGCCGAACGGCAGGGTCCTCCGGCTCGCGACCGTGGCGAAGGTGACGTTCGTAGCCGGGCAGCCCGAGCTCACTCGCGAAAACCTCGCGCAGATCGTGCCGGTGACGGCCGAGATCAGCGGCACGCGCGACCTCGGCTCGACCATCACCGACGTGACGAAGGTGCTCGAGCGGCCGGGGCTGCTGCCGAAAGGCGTCTACTACACGCTCGGCGGCCAATACAAGCAGCAGCAGGAGGCGGTGCGGGGCATGATCCGGGTGTTTGGCGCTGCGCTCGTCGCCGAGTTCATCCTGCTCCTGTTTCTCTACGAGCGCTTCTGGCTGCCGGTCATCATCATCGTGAGCTCGCTCATCTCGACGGGCGCGGTGTTCATCGGCCTCTGGCTGACGGGCGTCGAGCTCAACATCACGGCGATGATGGGTATGGTGATGATCATCGGCATCTCCACGGAGATGGCGATCTTCCTCATCTCGGAATACCGCGAGCTCGAGCAGACCCTGCCGCCCAGGCAGGCGCTCTACGAGGCCGCGCGCAACCGCCTGCGGCCCATCACCATGAGCACCCTCGCCATGATTCTTGCGCTCGTGCCGCTCGCGGCGGCGATCAGCGGCTCGGGCGATCAGATGCTGCAGCCGCTCGCCATCGCCATCATCGCGGGCGCCCTGGTCCAGCTGCCGCTCGTGCTGCTCGCGATGCCGGTGGTGGTGGGACTCACACGTGGATGACTCGTTTCGCCCGCGGTGCTATGTTTGGAGGGAAGAATCACCAACAGGAGCGGGACCATGAGCTCTACTTTCAAACGCGCAGCGGGTATCGCTACGGTCGTGTTGCTTGCGGCGGGCGTCGGACTGGCGAGCGCGACGACGATTCATGTCAGGTTGCTGGGCAGCCGCGAGGTGCCGGCCGTAAAGACCATGGCCCGTGGCTACGGCGTGATCGAGATTGCTGCCGATGGCGCGGTGAGCGGCAAGGTCACCACGCGCGGCATCAGGGCCACGATGGCCCACATTCATATGGCGGCGCGGGGCGAGAACGGGCCGATCATCATCCCGCTGACTCGAGGGCCGCATGGAACATGGGTAGTGCCCGCCGGCTCCAAGCTGTCCGCGCACCAATACAAGGAATTCCTGGCGGGAGACCTCTACGTCAATGTGCACAGTGCGGCCCATCCGGGCGGCGAGATCCGCGGGCAGCTAAAGCCTTAGAGCATAAATATATCTCAACACATTGATATTACTGGGCCAAAGTACCCGGTAGGGGTATCGGCTGCGCGCGCTTCGTCGCGCTCATAACCTTGGAGCGAGTCACAGTCCGGGCAGGCTCGAACGGGCATATTGTCCCGGCATGATGATGTCGCCGCCGAGCCTCGAAGGGCTTCACGACTCGCCCTACGCGGCGGAGCTGCGCAGGGTGCGTCCGGCGGCGTGCTTTGCGCCGGCGATGGAAGCCGACTACGTCCGCAGCTTTCTGCGTGACAATCGCACCCTGGTGCGGCTCTCCTGCACACTCGCGGTGCTGCTCATCGCGCTGCGCGGTCTCGAAAACCTCATCGGCGGCACGGGCCAACAGTCATCGGTCGGCGTTTTCCTCGCGGTGAGCGCCGCCTCCGTCGCCCTCGTGTGGCTCGCGTGGAGCCGCAACTACGAGCGGTACTACCTGCCGTGGGCGCAGATCCTCCTGCCGGCGAGAAACAGCCTGATCGCGGTGCAGCTCGTGCGGGTGGTCGCGCATGGGCAGCTCGATGTAATGATGCTGCTGCCGCTGCTGCTCATCGGCCCGTTCTATTTCATGGGGCTGCGGTATCGGACGGCGCTGCTCATCGTTTCCCTCACCTTCGCCTGCATGTCCGGTGCGGCCGTTGCCCTCCACCTGTCCGCGCTCATCGCCTTTCACAGCGGAGCGTTCACCCTGGTTGCGGTGGGCACCTTCGCCATCGCCGCCCAACAGATCGAGAAGCGCACGCGGCGGGCCTTCCTCGAAAGCCGCCTGGTCGCCGAGCTCGCGCAGCACGACGTGCTCACCTGGACCAAGAACCGGCGTGTCTTCGATGAGTACCTGCCGCGGCTCTGGCGCCAGGCCGCCGAGGACGGGCGCACGCTCGCGATCCTGCTGATCGACGTCGATCACTTCAAACCCTACAACGACCGCTATGGACATCAGGCAGGCGATGCGGCGCTGCGCAAGGTGGCGCACGCGATCCAGTCCTGCGTGCGCCGGCCGCTCGACCTCGTCGCCCGCTACGGCGGCGAGGAGTTCACGGCCATTCTCTATGACACGGATGGCGCTCGCGCCGCGAGCACCGCGGAGCGCATCCGCAAGTCCATCGAGGAGCTGGCGATCGAGCACCGGGGATCGCGCGCCGGCCCCGTCCTGACGATCAGCATAGGCGTTGCCGTGATCGAGCCCGAGACCAAGCGCAGCCCGAGCGGCGCGCTGCAGCTCGCGGACAAAGCGCTGTACCGGGCCAAGTCGAAGGGGCGTAACCGCCTCGAGATCATGGACGCTGCGCAGTACCGCATGCTGGTCACCGGCGTGTTCCCGCTGGAGCTCGCCGAATCGCTGCGCAGAAGCGCCGCCAGGCACTAGCGAAATCGCAGGAGCGTTGCTTGCCGCACGCTCGGCATGGCCGACGCGTCACACCGGTCGCAGGACCCGCGGCGCCCCGAGCGCAACCCATTAGGGCCGCGCTTGCCTCGGGAAGTCAGGCCGGCGGGTCCGGGCGGCCCGCAACGGTTCCGGTTCGGTCCGCTGTCCTGGCTGATTCTGGCGCTGCTCATCGTCTGGAACGCCTGGGCATTCATGCCTCACGGGAATGTCGCGGTGCCGCTGCCGTACAGCGAGTTCATCGCGCAGGTCGCGAGCGGCAACGTGACGGCTGTCAGCATCGTTGGCTCGGCCATCAGGGGACGCCTCGCGCATCCGCTCACGTGGCCGGCGCCGCCCGCAAAGCAACCCAAGGCGGCCACCCAACGCAAGCCGACCGCGCAGCCCAAGCCGACCGCGCAGCCCAAGCCGTCTACGCGGGCTAACCCGGGCGTACCCGTCAGCCCGATGGCGCCCGCAGCCGCGTCACAGCGCTACTCCCGGTTCAGCGCCACGTACCCGACGGATATCGGCGATCCAACGCTCATGCCGCTCCTGCGCGCGCATCACGTCACGATCAACGTGCAGTCGCCGTCCCCGCCATGGCTCGAGCTGCTCCTCACCGATGGCTTGCCGATCGTTCTCATACTGGCGGTGCTCTTTTGGATGGGGCGGCAGGCGACCCGCTCGCAGTCGGGAATGTTCGGCTTCGGGCGCAACCGGGCGCGGCGCTATACCGAGGATCGTCCCAGGATCACCTTCGCCGATATCGCCGGAGCGGATGAGGCCAAGCAGGACCTGACAGAGGTCGTCGATTTCCTGAGCCACCCGTCGAAGTACCTGGCGATCGGCGCACGCATTCCGCGCGGCGTCCTGCTCGTGGGTCCCCCGGGTACGGGCAAGACACTGCTCGCCCGCGCGGTCGCTGGGGAGGCCGAGGTTCCTTTCTTCCACATCAGCGGCTCGGAGTTCGTGGAGATGTTCGTCGGTGTCGGGGCGAGCCGGGTGCGCGATCTTTTCGCGCAGGCGAAGGCCGCGCAGCCCGCGATCGTCTTCGTGGACGAGCTGGATGCCGTAGGCCGGCGACGCGGCGCGGGTGTCGGGACGGTGAACGACGAGCGCGAGCAGACGCTGAACCAGCTGCTGGTGGAGATGGACGGCTTCGATCAGCGCCAGCAGATCATTCTCCTCGCCGCCACCAATCGCCCGGATGTGCTCGATCCCGCGCTGCTGCGACCCGGCCGATTCGACCGGCAGGTGGTGGTGCCGTTGCCCGACTGGCGCGGCCGCGAGGGGATTCTGCGCATCCACACGCGCCACCTGCAGCTTGCGCCGGATGTCAGTTTCGAGCGCCTCGCGCGCACGGCGACCGGCCTTTCCGGCGCGGAGCTCGCCAACCTCTGCAACGAGGCGGCGCTGATGGCGGCACGCGATGACCGCAAGCAGGTCGGGATGGAGGACTTCGAGCGGGCGTGGGACAAGATCGTGCTCGGCGCCGAGCGACGCGTGGTGATGACGGCCAAGGACAGACGCGTCACCGCTTACCACGAGAGCGGGCATGTAGTGGTTGCGTGGCTCACTCCGGCGGCCGATTCCGTGCGCAAGGTCAGTATCGTGCCGCACGGGCTCGCGCTCGGGGTCACCGAGCAGCTCCCCCTGGAGGAGCGCTACAACATGAGCAAGACCGACCTGCTGGCGCGACTGGACGTCATGTTGGGCGGCCGCACATCGGAGAGCCTGGTGATCGGTGAGATCACGACCGGGGCGGAAAACGACCTGGTGCAGGCGACACGGCTCGCCCGCCGCATGATCACGCGCTGGGGGATGGGCACGCTCGGACCGGTGGCGTTCGATGCGCAGGATGAGCAGCCGTTTCTCGGGTACCACATCGGCCAGGCGCGCGATTACAGCGAGGCCACGGCCGCGCGCGTGGATCGGGAGGTGGAGGCCCTGCTGGCTGAGCGCCAGAACGTCGTGCTGCGCCTCCTGACCTCGGCCCGTGAGCGGTTGGATGCACTCGTCGAGGCGCTGCTCAAGGAGGAGACGATGGGCGAGGCGCAGCTGGCGCGCATTCTCGGTCCCAGGCCCCCCGCCGAGGCGCCGCCGAAGCTCGAAAGGCAGCCTGCGGCGCGATCGAGCGTCAGCTGATGCGCCGGGCCGGTCTCCGGCCCGCGTTCGAGGTCAATACGTATACTCCGTGCTGGCGCGCCAGCAGTCGGCGCCGGTAGCCTCGTCATAGCTGTCCTGGAGGTGTGCGATGGGGGCGGTCCTTTCTCCCGATCTGCTGCGGCGCATGGATGCGTACTGGCGGGCGGCCAACTACGTGTCCGTCGGCCAGATCTACCTTTACGACAACCCGCTGCTCCACCAGCCGCTCGAGCCGCGACACATCAAGCCGCGCCTCCTCGGGCACTGGGGCACGACGCCCGGGCAGAACTTCATCTACGTACATCTCAATCGGGTCATCCGCCAGTACGGCCTGGAGATGATCTACATCGCGGGCCCCGGCCACGGCGGCCCCGCGCTGGTCGGCAACACCTACCTCGAGGGCAGCTACACCGAGCGCTATCCCAACATCAGCCGGGATGAGGAGGGCCTGCGCAAGCTCTTCAAGCAGTTCTCCTTCCCGGGCGGAATTCCGAGCCACGTAGCGCCGGAGACGCCGGGCTCCATTCACGAGGGCGGGGAGCTCGGCTACTCGCTGAGCCATGCGTTCGGAGCGGTGTTCGACAACCCCGGGCTCACCGTCGCCTGCGTCATCGGTGACGGCGAAGCGGAGACCGGGCCGCTCGCGGCCGGTTGGCACGGCAACAAGTTCCTGAATCCCGCAACCGACGGGGCGGTTCTGCCGATCCTGCACCTGAACGGCTACAAGATCGCCAACCCCACGCTGTTCGCGCGTATCGGCAACGAGGAGCTGACCGCATACCTGCGCGGCTGCGGCTACGAGCCGCACTTCGTTGAGGGCGACGACCCGCCGCGCATGCATCAGCTCATGGCGGCGACCCTCGATACGGTGATCGGGGAGATCCGCCGCATCCAGGCTACCGCCCGCTCTGCAGGCAGCGGCGAGCGGCCGCGCTGGCCGATGATCGTGCTGCGCACGCCCAAAGGCTGGACGGGGCCCAAGGTCGTCGACGGCGAGCAGGTGGAGGGCACGTTCCGCGCCCACCAGGTGCCGCTGGCCGAGGTACGCACCAACCCGCTGCACCTGCGGCTCCTCGAGCAGTGGATGCGAAGCTATCGCCCGGAAGAGCTGTTCGATGCCGGCGGCGCCCTGCGCCCGGAGCTCGCCGAGCTTGCGCCTGAAGGCGAGCGGCGGATGGGGGCAAGCCCGCAGGCCAATGGCGGGCTGCTCCTCAAGGACCTTGCGCTTCCCGATTTCCGCCGGTACGCCGTCGAGGTGCCGCGACCCGGTGACGTTGACGCCGAGGACACGCGCGTGCTTGGACGCTTCCTGCGGGATGTGGTGAAGCTCAATCAGCAGCCGCGCATATTCAGGCTCTTCGGACCGGACGAGACCAACTCCAACCGTCTGGGTGCGGTGTTCGAGGCGACGGAGCGGCAATGGATGGCGGAGCGCATCCCGGGTGACGATCACCTGGCGCCCGTGGGAAGCGTCATGGAAGTGTTGAGCGAGCACCAGTGTCAGGGCTGGCTCGAGGGCTACCTGCTCACCGGCCGCCATGGGCTGTTCAACTCCTACGAGGCGTTCGTGCACATCGTGGACTCGATGTTCAATCAGCACGCCAAGTGGCTGAAGGTGACGCGGGAGATCCCCTGGCGGCGGCCGATCGCCTCGCTCAACTACCTGCTCTCCTCACACGTGTGGCGGCAGGATCACAACGGCTTCACGCACCAGGACCCGGGGTTCATCGATCTGGTGGTGAACAAGAAAGCCGATGTCATCCGGGTCTACCTGCCTGCGGATGCCAATTGCCTGCTGTCGGTGATGGATCACTGCCTGCGCAGCCGCCACTATGTCAACGTGGTGGTCGCAGGCAAGCATCCGGCGCCGCAGTGGCTCACCATGGACCAGGCGGTCAAGCATTGCACGACCGGGATCGGCATCTGGGAGTGGGCGAGCACGGACCGAGGCAGTGAGCCGGATGTCGTCATGGCGTGTGCCGGAGATGTGCCGACGCTCGAGACGCTGGCTGCGGTGAAACTGCTGCGGGGGCTCGCGCCGGAGCTCAAGATCCGCACGATCAACATCGTCGACCTGATGAAGCTCGTGCCGGACACGGAGCACCCGCATGGGCTGACGGACACGGATTTCGACGCGCTCTTCACGCGCGACAAGCCGGTCATTTTCGCATTTCACGGCTATCCGTGGCTGATTCACCGGCTGGCGTATCGGCGCGCGAATCACGACAACTTCCATGTTCGCGGCTACAAGGAGGAGGGGACGATCACGACGCCGTTCGACATGGCGGTGCTCAACGACCTCGACCGGTTCCATCTGGTCTCGGACACCATCGATCGCCTGCCGCAGCTGGCTTCGCGGGCGGGTTACATCAAGCAGGCGATGCGCGAGAAGCTGATCGAGCACCGGCAGTACATTCGGGAGGCGGGGGAGGACATGCCGGAGATCCTGTCCTGGCGGTGGATGACTTAGTGGCCGTTCGCCGTCCTGGCGATCAGCTTGCGGCCAGAGTCACTTTCGTGAGTCACTCCCCCTTGTGGTGCGGAGCTATCCAACTATCGGCAACACGGCGGGCGCGGCCTTCGGCTTCGAGCTTCAGAAGGTGAGCGAGGAGGGAGCGCTCTGCCAGAGGATGCAGTTGCGGCGGTACGTCGTCGTAGACGCGTCGGACCAGGAAGGGAATGCCGGCCGGCTCTGCGGGTGCTAAGGCGGCCAGCACCTTCGCTTCGCGACCGAGGCGGTGTTGGATGAGCGCTTGGATGGCCGCATGGGGATCAGGGATCAGGGTACCGTGGCCGGGCGCGAGGTAGTCCAGAGGCTCGCGCAGCAGGGACTCGAGGGAGCCGATGTAGGCGGCCATGTCGCCGTCGGGCGGGTCGATGACTACCGTCGAGCCCTGGATGATGTGGTCGCCGGTGAAGAGGATGTGCTCTTCCTCGAGCAGGAAGCAGAGGTGGTTGCTGGCGTGGCCGGGGGTATGGATGACGCGCAGCGTGGCACCGGCGGCGAGTGTCAGGCGATCGTCGTGGCGCAGCTCGCGGTCGGCGGCGAACGTAGGATCCTGCCAGTGGCGATGGGGGGTAGTTCGGCCGAGGAGGAGCGCTCCGGTGGCGGACTTCAGCGCTGCGGCGCCCGGGGAGTGGTCCTGGTGCGTGTGCGTGACCAGGATGTAACGGATGGCGCCGGAGGCGGCGTCAACCAGAGCCTGGAGGTGGCGGTCATCCGCCGGGCCGGGATCGATGACGGCGCAGTCATTTCCCGTGCCCACGAGATAGCTGTTGGTGCCCGGACCGGTCATCACGCCGGGATTGCGCGCGGTGATGCGACGCACGCGGCTCGAGAGGCGGATGGAAACGCCGGGCTGAATGCCAGGATCGCGAGGCGTGTCGATCCGTTTGGCTTGCGTCTCGGTCATGGCCGCGATGTTAGCACGGCGGTTGGTGCGCCCACGCCGCGGCTGGAGCGCGCTGACCTCGCTCGATCCATGTAAAATCACCTTGCCGGATCACCCCCAGCTTTCGCGAGGACCCCCCATGCGCTATCGGACACTCGGCAATACGGGCCTGCTCGTCTCGCAGATCTGCCTCGGCACCATGACCTTCGGCGGTCACGGGGGGGTGTGGGCGACGATTGGCGGTGTCGAGCAATCGGCGGCGGACGATATCGTGCGTCGCTCGCTCGAGGCGGGTGTCAACTTCATCGACACGGCCGATGTCTATTCGGAAGGTCAGTCGGAGGAGATCAGCGGGCGGGCGATCAGGAATTCGGGACGGCCCCGCACGGATGTGGTGCTCGCCACGAAGGTCTTCGGGCCCACCGGCCCGGGCGTCAACGATCGCGGCGCCTCGCGCGGCCACATCATGAATGGCGTCAAGGCGAGCCTGAAGCGTCTCGGCACGGACTACATCGATCTCTACCAGATCCATGCGTTCGATCAGGTCACCCCGGTGGAGGAGACGCTGCGCGCGCTCGATGACCTCGTGCGCCAGGGCTGGATCCGCTACGTTGGGATGTCCAACTGGCCGGCCTGGCACCTCATGAAGGCACTGGGGCTCGCGGACCGGTTCGGCTGGAGCCGGCCCGTCACCCTGCAGGCTTATTACACGATCGCCGGGCGCGATCTCGAGCGGGAGCTCGTGCCGCTCATGCAGGCGGAGAAGGTCGGCCTGATGGTCTGGAGTCCGCTCGCGGGCGGCTTGCTCACGGGCAAATTCACGCGCGAAGGGCGAGGCCCCGGGGATGCGCGGCGCACGGCATTCGATTTCCCGCCCGTAAATCGGCAGCGCGTCTTTGACTGCGTGGATGCCATGCGTTCGATCGCGGAGGAGCGCGGCATCTCGGTCGCACGCGTGGCGCTTGCATACGTGCTCGCAAAGCCCTTCGTCACGACGGTGATCATCGGCGCCAAGAGTATCAAGCAACTCGATGACAACCTTGCAGCGAGCGCCGTGAACCTCACAGCGGAAGAGATGGCGAAGCTCGATGAGGTGAGCGCGCTGCCGCCCGAGTATCCGGGCTGGATGGTCGAGTTCCAGGGCGCCCGCGAGTCGGCCGCAAAGATTCTGCGGGAGGGCCACGGCTGAGGTTGCACCGCACTGCCGAGGCGGGTGCGTTTCCAATGGCAGAGGCCTGACCGGCATGTCTTGCTCCAGTACTACCAAGGTAGTATCTTAGTAGCATGAAAGCGAAGACTTCTCTCACCCTTTCCGAGGACCTTCTCTCGGCCCTCGACCGGATGGCGGGGCCCAAGGTTTCCCGCTCGTCATTCATTGAGCACATCCTGCGCGAGTATGTAGAGCGTCGCGCACAGGCACGACGCAGAGCACGTGAGGTTGCGGCAATCAATCGCCACATATCTGCGCTTAACGCAGAGATGAGCGATGCACTGTCGTTTCAGGCCGCAGCCGCAGACGAGTGAAGCGCGCAGACCTGTACCGCGTCCGTCGCCCGCCGGGCGACACCAAGCCGGCGCGCACTTTTGTGGTGGTCAGCCGCCAAGCCCTGATCGACTCCGCCTATAGCACCGTAGTCTGCGCGCCCGTGTTCAGCGAAAGGCATGGTCTGCCGACGCAGGTTCCTGTCGGAGCGGCTGAAGGCCTGAAGCACGACAGTGCCGTACACTGCGACGGCCTCGTGAGTATCGAGAAAGGCAGACTGACCGATTACGTGAGTCAGTTGTCGGCCGCCAAGGTGGCCGAGCTGGATAGGGCGCTCGAGGCGGCGTTGGACTTGTCGGGCAGTTTGGCAGTCGGCCTCGGCACACGCGGCCCCTCGCACCTTAGAGGCTGAGAGCCCGCGGGCACTTCCTCCGCCTAGCCGAGCTTCAGCAGCTGGCTGATGAGCGCGTCGGCCTTGATCTCCTCGCCGCTCAAGGCCATTGCGAGCAGCTCACCGCCGAGTTGCGGCAGTGCCAGCAACACATCGGGGCGGGTGCGCGCGACGCGGCCGGTGTTGCGGGTGTCGCTCACTGCCGCAACGGTGCGGAGGTTGGGGTTCAATTCCTTGGCGGCCAGGACCGCGAAGGCGTTGTAGGAATCGTCCTGGCTCAGCGCCAGCATAGCGCGCGCTTCGGCGATATTGACGCCGCGCAGGGTCTCCGTGTCACTCCCGTCCCCGACAACGAAGTCTTCCGGCTGATCCGCTTCCGTCTCGGGCTTCTGCGACAGTATCGCAGTGACCTGCAGCCCCCGCGCTGCGAGCGCCCTGGCTGCGTCCTGGGCCAGGGGGCCGTCACCGACCACGATCACATGAGAGTCGCGTTTCATCTTTCTCCTCCTGGGCTGCAGGAGATTCATCATCCGCTTGTCGATCAACGGCGCGACGATGGCGGGGAGCGACGTGGCGAAGACCGCGAGGCCCAGCACGATGAGCGAGATCGTGAAGATACGCGCGTCGGCCGCGCGCGGGGTGATGTCGCCGTAGCCAACCGTCGCCATGGTGACGACCGTGAAATAGACGGCCTCGATGAAGTTGGTGATCTTCGGGGTGAAGCCGCTGCCGAGCACGTAGGAGCCGATCACGCCGTAACCCAACGTCACCAGGACGCCCATCAAGGCAAAGAGCGTCGCGGTGGCGAGGGTCACTCGGGTGAAGCTTCTGCGGGAGACGAGCAGAAGGAGCAGCAGTACCACACTGAAAATCTCGAGCGACCTCGAGGCCGTCGAGAGGGGAGAGAGCTCGAGCGCTACGGTCGCGAGCGCGAGCAGCAAGGCGATCACCCACGCGAGCCGGGATCGCCCGAGCAGGCCGATACCGACGAGGATGAGGAGTCCGCCGATGGCTTCCTGCGGCGCGCCGCGGATCTCGGGGACGCCGAGCCCGCCCGCGAGCGAGACGATGGAATGTCCCCCGCTGGCGAGCAGGCGCTTCAAGGACCCCGAGGTCAGGAGGATCTGGAGCACTCCCGCCGCACCGACGAGAATGGCGAGGGGCACGTGGGGGAACCACGCGCGCGCGCGCAGAAGCCGCGCAGCGCCCCTGCGTGCCAATTGCATCCACGCAGGCAGTGGGGCTGGCAAGCGCGCTTTCGACCTCATCGGGCCGGGGCGATCCGCGCGTGGCTTCGACCGCCGCAGCGGCCGCTACATGTTGTGCCGGACTTCGACCAGCCGGCCATTGACTTCGCAGCGATATTCGTATGTCGGCACCGTCTTTCTCCACGAACTTGCCGAGGCAATCTTAGCATTGCGTGAAGGGTAAGCGTGTGTCAGATTGGGTCTCATGAAAAGCGCTTATCTCTGCGATGCCGTGCGCACGCCTATCGGCCGCTACGGCGGCGCTCTGTCCGCGGTGCGGACGGATGACCTGGCCGCCGTTCCCATCCGTGCGCTGCTTTCGCGGCAGCCTAAGGTCGATTGGGGTGCGCTCGATGATGTGATCTACGGATGCGCCAATCAGGCGGGCGAGGACAATCGCAATGTCGCAAGGATGGCGCTGCTGCTCGCCGGGCTGCCGCAGGAGGTGCCGGGGGCGACCGTGAATCGACTGTGCGGGTCGGGCCTCGATGCCGTTGCGATCGCGGCTCGCGCGATCGCGGCCGGCGAAGCGGACCTGATGATCGCAGGCGGCGTCGAGAGCATGAGCCGCGCGCCGTTCGTGGTCTCCAAGGCGCAGACACCCTTCGCTCGTGACATGGAATTCCACGACACCACGATCGGGTGGCGCTTCGTCAACGCGGTTCTCAAGGAGCAGTACGGCATCGACTCCATGCCGGAGACGGCGGAGAACGTCGCCGAGGAGTGTCGGGTCAGCCGCGCGGATCAGGACGCGTTGGCGCTGCGCAGCCAGCAGCGCGCCGCGGCGGCTCAGGCCAACGGCAATCTGGCACAGGAGCTGGTGCCGGTCTCCATACCCGTGAAAAAGGGTAACCCTGTGGTCATCGATCGCGACGAGCACCCGCGTGCCACGAGCCTGGAAGCGCTCGCCAAGCTCGGCACGCCATTTCGTCGTGGGGGTACCGTGACGGCGGGCAATGCCTCGGGCGTCAATGACGGCGCGTGCGCATTGCTGCTGGCCAGCGAGGCAGCGGCGTCTCGGTATGGCCTTACGCCCCGCGCACGTGTTGTAGGCTCTGCCGTGGCCGGCGTCGCGCCCCGTGTCATGGGGCTCGGGCCCATTCCGGCGACACGGCGGCTGCTCGAGCGACTCAAGCTGGCCATCACCGACTTCGATCTGATCGAGCTCAACGAGGCCTTCGCCGCCCAGGCGCTCGCGGTCCTGCGGCAGCTTGGGATCGCGGACGATGCCCCACACGTCAACCCGCAAGGCGGCGCCATCGCGCTCGGCCATCCGCTCGGCATGAGCGGCGCGCGCCTCGCTACGACCGCAATGTATCAGCTGCAGCGCGCCGGCGGCCGGCGCGCGCTCTGCACCATGTGCATCGGAGTCGGCCAGGGCATCGCGCTCGCGATGGAGAGGGTCTGAGAGCGCGGCAACGTCTGCTATATTGTGCCGATTCCATGGTCGATTCGATCAACACCTCGAGGGTTGCCATGCCGGAAACATTGCCGGTGACATTCGCCGATGTCGAAGCGGCGGCGGCGCGGCTCAAGGGTGTCGCGCACCGTACGCCGGTGATGACCTCGAGGACTGCGGATACGCGGGCGGATGGGAAGCTGTTCTTCAAGTGCGAGAATCTGCAGCGCGGTGGCGCGTTCAAGTTTCGCGGGGCATACAACGCCATTGCGACCCTGAGCGAGGAGCAGCGCCGGCATGGAGTGATTGCCTACTCGTCCGGCAATCACGCGCAGGCGGTGGCGCTCGCGGGTCGGCTGCAAGGCGTCGCGACCACGATCGTGATGCCGAAGGATGCGCCGGCAGCGAAGGTGAGCGCGACCCGGGAGTACGGTGGTGAGATCGTTTTGTATGATCGTTACACCGAAAGTCGCGAGGAGATATGCGCGGGGCTCGCCAGGGAGCGGGGGCTGTCGATAGTTCCGCCTTACGATCTTCCCGACATCATCGCTGGACAGGGGACGGCCGCCTGCGAGCTCTTCGAGACCACCGGTAGGCTCGATGTGCTCCTGGTGAGCCTTGGAGGAGGGGGCTTGCTCGCAGGCAGCGCACTTACCGCGAAGGCACTGAGTCCCGGCTGTCGAGTCATCGGCGTCGAGCCGGAAGCCGGCAACGACGGCCAGCAATCCTTCCGGGCGGGACGGGTGATCCGCATCCCGGTGCCCCGCTCCATTGCCGATGGAGCGCTCACCACGTTCGTCGGCGCAAACAACTTCCCGATTATCCGCGCGCTGGTCCATGACGTCGTCACGGTGAGCGATCAGATGTTGATTGACGCGATGAAATTCTTCGCCGAGCGCATGAAGATCGTCGTCGAGCCGACCGGCTGCCTCGGGGCCGCGGCGGCGCTGTCGAAGCGCTTTCATAAGCCCGGCGAGCGCGTCGGAATCGTGATCAGCGGCGGCAACATCGATCTGGCGCGCTACGCGGAGCTGCTGCGCGGCGGGGCATAAAGCCCTGTTCCAGCGTGGTTCGCGAACTCAGGGCGCGGGGCAGGCGCGCAGCGACTGAATTCGCCTAGCGACCTGGCTCGAGAAGATCACCCCGCCGGCGCGCACGGGCAGCCCCGCGAACTGCAGCGCCGCAACCGTCCAGGTGTTGCAGGTGTGGGCCAGGCTGTAGTGTCCGGTCGAGGCGTAGAAGTGACTGCCGGGCAGAGGTCCGCTACCAAGGTCGACGGGCCTTCCGCGCGGTCGCGACAGGTACTCTTCGATGTAACTCTCGACACGCCAGAGCGCCGCGCGATCGGCGCACACCCAGTGAATCTGCGCCTCCGGTTCCGCTTCCGACAGGTCCGCGGGCGCGGACGCCCCTTGCAGGAAGAGCGCGCTGGGCGAGCGAAATAGCGCGGCCACCGCATCGCCCCAGCTCGGGTGCGGGGCCATGTAGAAACGCCGGTTGCCCCAGCCGACGCTGAAGTACTTCGCTTGCGGGTTCGTCTCGAGGAGCGGGCTCCGTGGGCGAAGGTCACGGGCGGACAGAACGAGCCCGGAGTGCCAGCCGGCAATGAGTACGCCGATTGCGAGCGGCGGCTGCGCCTCGCGGGGGGGGCGCAATGATGGCGGCGGCGCGGTCGGTGGCACGGGAGGCATGTCGACACATCCGCACGCGAAAATGCAGACCAATGGCCACGCAAGCGCGCGGATACTCGCAGCGCGTAGTGCAGGCCGCCTCGGTGGCCTTGCCATGGCCGCAGAATAACACAGGTTGTGTGGCGCTGATGATAGCGCTACCATGCGGCGCCGGCCTGCTCGAGTTCATCGGGCATGGCGCGCAAAGTGGTCGCGAAAATCGAGGGGAAGCGCCGATGGGGCGACGTCGATTGACGTGGGTGGTGCTCTGCGCTGCTTTGATGGCGGGTCTTTCGGTGAAGGGGGCTTCCGCCGAGCCGCCGGCGAGTTGGGTCGGGTCGTGGGCGTCCTCGCAGCAGATTCCGGAGCCGCAGAACGCTTTGCCGCCGGAGGCGCTGCGAAATGCCACGCTGCGGCAGATCGTGTATCTGACGGTCGGGGGCAGGGAGCTGCGCGTTCGGCTGTCGAACGCCTTCGGCACGGCGCCGCTTACGGTCCTTGCCGTTCACGTTGCGCGGCCTGTCTCAAAGGAGACGGGCAGCATCGATGCGACAACCGATAGAGCACTGACATTCGCCGGCAGCCCCTCGGTAACGATCCCCGCGGGTGCCGATTACTACTCGGATCCGGTCGTCTTCGACGCGCCGGCGCTCTCGGATCTCGCCATTACGCTCTATCTCGCCGCGCCGCCACAGCGGGAGACGAGCCATCCAGGCTCGCGCGAGACCTCTTTCCTGGTGCATGGCAATCATGTCGCGGACGCGACGCTGCAGGGTGCGAGCACCTTCAGTCACTGGTTCTTCATCTCGGGAGTTGACGTCAAAGAGAGTGCCGCTGGCGCTGCGATCGTCACGCTGGGCGATTCGCTCACCGACGGGCATGCCACGGCTGACAACAGCGATACCCGCTGGCCGGATGATCTCGCGCGCCGGCTCGAGTCCTCGCCCGCGACGCGCCGGCTGAGTGTGCTCAACGTCGGCACGGGAGGCAATCGGCTGCTGCTCGATGCGCTCGGCCCCGACGCCCTGGCGCGCTTCGATCGCGATGTGCTGGCGCAGCCCGGCGTGCGTTATCTGATTGTGCTGGAAGGCATCAACGATCTGGGCACCGCAACGCGGCTGGCGCCCATTTCCGCGGCGCAGCACACCGCGCTCGTTCACCGGATCATCGGGGCCTACGAGCAGATCATTCTGCGCGCACATGCGCATGGCATTACCGTCATCGGCGGAACGATCACGCCCGACATGGGGTCCCACTACTTTCATCCCTCGGCCGCGAACGAGGCCGACCGGCAGGCGATCAACGCCTGGATCCGGCAGCCGGGACATTTCGATGCCGTGGTCGACTTCGATCGCGTGGTGCGGGACCCCAGGCATCCCGACCGACTGCTGCCGGCCTACGACTCAGGCGACCATCTGCATCCCTCACCTGCGGGCTATCGGGCGATGGCAGCGGCCATTCCGCTCAGCCTTTTCACGGCCCGCGCACGGACCCGCAGATGAGGGCGGCAACGGCAGCGGCGGCCGCAGCGGCCGCGCTTGTGCCGGTCCTCGTCGGTGCTCTTGCGCTCACGGCTCGCGCCGCGCTGGCTGGCGACCAGGCATCATCGCCGCCAGTCACTTTCACGGCGCAGCAGGATCACCGCAACATGATGGAGCAGCTCGGCATCGAGGCACTGCGCCCCGGCGCGAGCGGCGATGAGAACGACCCGGACCGTGCCAACTATGACGAGTTGCTTGCCAATCCGTACCCGACACTGCCGGACCCGCTGACACTCGACGACGGCGAGAAGGTCACGACCGCGAGCGCGTGGTGGCGGCAGCGCCGGCCGCAGATCGTCTCGGCTCTGGAGAATGATGTCTACGGGCGCATTCCCCAAGACGTGCCCAAGGTGACGTGGCGCGTGGCTGCGCGCGGGAAAGGCACGCTCGGCGGTTATCCGATTCTCTACAAACGTCTCGTCGGTCGCATCGACAACAGCGCCTACCCCCTCATCAGTGTCGATATTCCAGTGACCCTCGTGCTCCCCGCGGCGGTGAAGGGGAGAGTACCCGTTCTCATCATGTTCTGGTTCGGGCCCACGCCGGTGCCGCCCACGGAGCCGAGCGATCGCGAGCTCGGGCGGATCAACGCCGCGCTGCGCTCGGCTCTCGAGCGCAAGGATCCGTCGCTGACGGCGGTATTTCGCGACCATCCGGGCATCGCCCTCCTAGCACGCTCGCCGTTCTCGCCGCTTAAGCGCAATGTCGACGGCGGCCCGCCGTCCATCGTGGAGTTGATTGCTGCGGGGTGGGGATTTGCCGTGCTCGATCCGACGGCCGTACAGGCGGACAGCGGCGCGGGGCTGACTCGCGGCATCATTGGCCTCACCAACAAGGGGCAACCGCGCACGCCCAAGCAGTGGGGTGCGCTGCGCGCGTGGGGCTGGGCCGCGAGCCGCATTCTGGATTACCTCGAGACCGATCCGGCCGTCGACGGCCGCCACGTGGGAATCGAAGGCGTGTCGCGCTATGGGAAGGCGGCACTCGTTGCGATGGCCTTCGATCAACGGTTTGCGATGGGACTCATCGGCTCCTCCGGCAGGGGTGGTGCGTCGCTGCTGCGACGAAATTACGGTGAAAAGCTCGAGAACCTCACCGGCAGCGGCGAGTATCACTGGATGGCGGGCAACTTCCTGAAATATGGCGCGGCGAAGGCTGCGTTCGGTCCGCGCAATCCGGGTGATCTGCCGGCGGACTCCCACGAGCTGATCGCCCTGTGCGCGCCGCGGCTGGTCTTCGTGAGCTACGGGCTGCCCGAGATGGGAGATGCGAAATGGGTCGACCAGCGCGGTGCCTTCATGGCGGCGGTCGCCGCGAGTCCCGTGTATCGGCTGCTCGGAGCGAAGGGGTTGGGTGTGACGGGGAGTTACCTTACGGCGCAGATGCCACCCGTCAACCAGGGCCTGCTCGACGGTCAGCTTGCCTGGCGGCAGGACGACGGGGGCCATACGGATGCGCCCAACATGAAGTACTTCATCGCCTGGGTGGACCGGTTCATTCAGTACCCGCCGCGGGAGTCTCCTGTAAAATGAGTATCCGGAACCTCCTCTGGGCTGCGCTGCTCGCGTGCACCGCCCTGCCGTTTGCAACTGCGCGCGCAGCCGACGAGCCGCAGCTCGTCTTCACGCCCTTCCACGCCGACGGAATCTATGCGCTCGGCGAGAGGGTCGGATGGACCGTGACGCCCGCACCGGGCACCGTGGCGCCCAAGGGGCGCTTCAGCTACACCATCAAGAGCAACAACCTCGATGTGGTGAAGACCGGCAGCTTCGATCTCGCTTCCGGCACGGCGACCATCGAGACCCCGTTCGATCAGCCCGCCATGTTGTATGTGGTGGTCGACTACCAGGCTGGCCTGCCGTCATCGCTCTCTCCTGGCCAATACGCCGAAGTGAACCGCGATCTGAAGGCGCTGCTCGAGAAGAGCGATCCGGCGCTCAAGGCGCTGCTCGCGAAATATCCCGCTTATGAGCTCCTGCACCCGGAGTTTCCCTTCGGCGCGTTCGCGGAGAATCGCGTGGCTACGCTCGGTGCGGCGGTGGCTCCTACGCTGCTCAAGCCTGCCGTCCCGGCGCCGGCCGACTTCGATTCGTTCTGGGCGGCGGAGCTCGCGAAGCTCCGCCACGTTCCGACCGACCCGCTGCTCACGCCGATGCCGACCCGCCAGCCCGGCGTCAAGCTCTTTCGGGTGCGGCTCGACAGTGTGGGCTCGCACGTGCGCGGTTACCTCGCGATGCCGGACCGACGCGGGAAGTTCCCGGCGCTCATCATCTATCAGTGGGCGGGCGTCTACCCGCTCGACACTGCCTGGGCCACGAACCGGGCGGCAGAGGGCTGGCTGACACTGGACGTCGACTCCCACGACCTGCCGCCGGATCGGGGCACGGGCGTGCCGATCGACTATCAGGCGATCGGCGATCGCAGCCGCGACACCTCGTACTTTCTCGACATGTATCTGCGGGATACGCGCGCGCTCGAATACCTCCGCAGCTTTCCCCGTTGGAACGGCAGGACGCTGGTCCTTACCGGGACCAGCATGGGCGGCCAGCAGAGCCTGGTGACGGCCGGCTTGAACCCGGGCAAGATCACCGCAGTGCTGGTCAACGAGCCCTCCGGCGCGGACTCGAACGGTGATCTGCACGGCAGGCGGGCCGGTTACCCCAACTGGGACTCGAGCGACCCTCGGGTCATGAGGACGGCGCTCTATTTCGACACGGTCAACTTCGCACCGCACATCACGGCGCCGACGCTGATCGCGATGGGCTTCATCGATACGACGGCGCCTCCCGCCGGCATCTGGACCGCGCTCGATGAGATCCCCGCGCCCAAGGAGGCGGTGCCGATGATCGAGTCCGATCACAACAACATCACTCCGGACAAGCAGGACGCGTGGCTCGAGCGCTCGGAGGAGGTTCTTGCGACCCTCGTGCACGGTAGCCGGTTCATCCCGAACGAGGCGCTGACGCGGCCCATCCTGCCGGTCCAGCCATGAAGCGGATACGACACACCGATTCAGGCATAGGGATGTGCCCGGCCGCCGCAGGGCGAGGCGGTGTCCTTTAGCGAAGCAACGCTTCGCCCGCCGAGCGAGTCTCGGGCAAAAACCACGCTTTTTGCCCGAGACGGCACTGGGCGGGGCAGGAGCCCCGATCCAGCGCTTCATACCAGGGCAGGCCGAGACGCGCCTGAGACGAGCGGGCGATCGCGCGGCTGGCCAGAATCGCTCGCGACCGGTACCTTCGCGGTTTGGACTTGGGCGGCGCCGGGGGAGCATGCCTGCCTGCCGGCACGCCTCGAGTGAGGCCTCCATGATCAAGATTGCCTGCCTATCCACCGTCCGCATCGCTGCGGTTTTTTGCCTTTCTGTCGGACTGCCGGTGGCGGCGCTCGCCGCCGCCCAGGCCGGCCCACAGCAGGAGGACGCCCACGGGCGCACCGAGCTGCCGATGAAGGTGAGCGCAAGCATTCACTTCCGGCAGATCGGCCCGGCCATTGCCGGCGGACGGGTCACGGCGGTGGCGGGCGTCGCGGGGAAGCCCGACATCTACTACGTGGGCGCGGCGGACGGCGGCATCTTCCGCACCGAGGACGGTGGGCTCACGTGGAAGGCGCTCTTCCAGCATCAACCGGTCGCCTCTATTGGCGCGCTCGCGATCGATCCGCAGAACCCGGCGGTGATCTGGGCGGGCACCGGTGAGGCCAACGTCCGCAACGACGTTTCCTACGGCGACGGCATCTACAAGTCGACCGATGCGGGCCAACACTGGAAACATCTCGGGCTCGATCACACGTTCCAGATCGCGCGTATCGCCATCGATCCCTTACATCCGGATACGGTGTTGGTCGCAGCGATGGGCAGCCCCTGGCAGGACAACCCCGACCGCGGCGTCTACCGCACCACGGATGGTGGTGCGACGTGGCAGAAGGTTCTCTACACCGGTCCGAGTGTCGGCATCTCCGACCTCGCGATCGACCCGCAGAACCCCGAGATCGCTTTTGCGGCGACTTATCGCTATCGCCGCACGCCCTGGAGCTATTCCGGTGGCGGTGCGGAGGATGCCATCTACCAGTCGATCGACGGCGGCGTCACCTGGAAGCGCTTGAGCGGCAACGGACTACCCACCCAGCCGGTCTCGCGCATCGGGCTTGCGATCGCCGCGAGCGCGCCGAATGTCGTCTATGCGGTGATGGGCTCGAACGAGGGAGTGCTCTGGCGCTCCGACGATGATGGTGAGCACTGGACGCTCGTCAGCAAGAACCAGGAGGTCGACGCGCGGCCCTTCTATTTCTCGCATATCGAGGTCGATCCGCGGAATTCGAATCACGTCTTCGCGATCTCGAACGATCTTCTCGAGTCGACCGACGGCGGCCACAACTTCACGACGATCGCCAAGAAAATCCACGTCGACTATCACGCCATGTGGATCGATCCCGCGGGTAGCGGCCGCATCATCGACGGCAACGACGGCGGGGTGGCCCTGTCGCTCGATAACGGCAAGGATTGGAGCTTCATTCATGACCTGCCGATCGGCCAGTTCTATCATGTTGCCGTGGGCAGGGGCCCGCTCTATGAGGTCTGCGGCGGCTTGCAGGACAACAGCTCCTGGTGCGGCCCGAGTCAGGACAAGAATCCGACCGGCATTCTCGATCGGACCTGGATCGCCTTGAATGGCGGGGACGGCATCTATGGCATCCCCGCAGCCGACAACCCGAATCTCATCTATGACAGCACCCAGAACGGCGTCTTCATGCTCTTCGATCGCGCCACCCAGCAGGTGCATGACATCGAGCCCTATCCGCGCGACTTCGCCGGTGGCGGGGTCGCAAGGCTTCCCTATCGCTTCGCATGGGAGGCGGGGTTCGCGGTCTCGCCGGCCGATCCGAAGGTTCTCTACGCGGGCGCAAACGTCCTCTTCAAGAGCGAGGATCGGGGCCGCACCTGGAAGCCGATCAGTCCCGATCTCACCCGCAACGACAAGTCGAAGCAGGGCTCCTCCGGCGGGCCGGTGATCAAGGACAACTCCGGCGCCGAGGTTTACGACGCCATCATCACCATCGCCGTCGCGCCCTCCGATCCCAACGTGGTCTGGGTGGGCACCGACGATGGCGAGGTGCAGGTGACTCACGATGACGGCGCGAGCTGGACCAATGTCAGCGCGCACATCCCCGAGCTCCCCGCCTGGGGGCGCGTGGAATCGATCGATGTCTCGGCGAATGATCCGGGCGATGCCCTGATTGCCATCGACCGCCACTTCAGCGGGGACTTCAAGCCGTATCTCTTTCGCACCCGCGACTATGGTGCGCACTGGGCCTCGATCAGCGGCAACCTGCCCGCCGGCGTCTACGCCCATGTGGTGCGGCGTGATTTGCACAATCCCGATCTCTACTACGCGGGCTTGGAGAACGGCCTCTACGTGTCATGGGACGCCGGCAGGAAATGGTACCTCTTTGGTCTCGGCCTCCCCGATGCCGCCGTCTACGATCTCGCGCTCGATGCGCACGACAACGATCTCGTGGTGGCAACCCACGGGCGGGCGCTCTGGGTCTTGGACGACCTGACACCTTTCCAGGAGTTCGGGTCGCAGGTCGCCGATTCGCCGCTCACGCTGTTCCATCCCGCGCAGGCGCTGCGCTTCTGGCCCTTCTCGCCGATCGAGTGGCTCGGAGACCAGGCGTTCTACGGCCAGAATCCCACCTACGGGGTCGCGCTCAGCTACTATCTGTCGCAGGCGGTGAAGGGTCCGGGTGAGCTCGTCATCACCGATTCCTCCGGCAAGGTGGTGCGGACGCTGAAGGGGCTGCATGCAACGGCCACGCAGGGCCCCCAGCCGGCGCATGACAAGCCCCGAGTGCCGGGGCAGGCGGGCCTGCACCGCATCTACTGGGATCTGCGCGCCGACGGCCCGGTGCGCTGGCGGTCGGCGCTGAAGTTCCTGCAGGGACCGGAGTCAGGTGCGCTCGTGCCGCCGGGCAACTACACGGCGACGCTCAAACTCGGCGGCCACACGACCTCGCAGACCTTCACCGTGCTCGCTGATCCAGCCTCGCATGCGAGCAGGCAGGAGATGCAGGACCGCTACCAGGTGACCGAGGCCGTGCTGCACGAGATCTCGCAGCTCGATGTGGCGTTGAATCGCCTGCATGCGATCGACGGGCAGCTTAAGGCGCTGCAGGCGGCGGTGAAGGGCTCGCCCGATGAGCAGGCCGTCGCGAGCGCAGTGAAGTCGCTCATGCAGGCGAGCCACGCGACCGAGGCGAAAATCACAAGCAACGCCGGGGCCGAGGAATCGGGCCTGCGCGTGCCGGATATGATTCACGAGCACCTGCTCGCGCTCGACTCGTTGCTCGAAGGCGAGGATGATGCGCCGACCGCGGCAATCCTCGAGCAGAAGGCACTGCTCGATTCCGAGTACCGGGCCGCCATCCAGGCCTATGACGATTATCTCGCCAGCCGTGTGGCCAGCTTCAATCAGGCGATGGCCGGCCGCCATCTCACAGGCGTCGTCGCCGGCGCAACTCTGACGCCGTAGCCGGAGTCGAATCAGCCGGTGAATCGCGAGGACGGGCAGCTACTCGAGCGACGCGGCGTGCGGCCATGAGCCTCTGGCCGCTGCTCGGGATTGCCGTCCTCGTGATCGGCTTTGCCGCCGGGCTCAACCCGCTCATCGTCATTGTCGCCGGGGCGCTCACGACGGGAGTTGCCGCCGGCCTCTCGCCTCTTCATATCATCGCCGCGCTCGGCAAGGCGTATAACGACAGCCGCTACGTATCGATCATCTGGCTGATACTGCCGGTGATCGGCTTGCTCGAGCGCGAAGGCTTGCAGGAGCGCGCCCGCATGTTGATCGCGCGCGTGCGCGCCGCAACGGTCGGACGCCTGCTGATTGCCTACCTGGCGTTGCGCCAGATCACCGCGGCGTTGGGACTGACCTCGCTCTGCGGGCAGGCACAGACCGTTCGGCCGCTGATTGCGCCCATGGCCGAGGCCGCTGCGGAAGTGAAGCTGGGGCCGATTTCCGACCGTGTCCGCTATCTCATCCGGGCCTACGCGGCCTCCGCCGACAACATGGGCGCCTTCTTCGGTGAGGATATTTTCATCGCGATCAGCTCCATCCTCCTCATCAAGGGGTTCCTCCAGCAAAGCGGCTTCGACATCCCGCCGCTTCGCCTGTCGATGTGGGCCATACCGACCGCCTTGATGGCGTTCACGATCCACGGCGTGCGTCTCTGGCGGCTCGATGCGCGTCTCAAGCGCATGGCGGGGGATAAGCCACTTTGATCGGGCTGGAGCAGGTCTACTGGCTCGCGGGCGCCATGTTCGCTGCCATCGCGGTGCGCAGCGTCGGTGATCGCACCAACCGCAGGCGTTTCGGCAACGCCGGCTTCTGGGGCCTGCTCGCCGTGAGCTTTCTCTTCGGCTCGGAGTTGGGAGATCTCGCCAACGGGATACTCGTGCTCGCACTCGCGGCGCTGGGCGCGGGCGCCATGGGGCTGGGGTCGCCGAAGACGACTTCGGTCGCGGAGCGCGAGGTGAGCGCCCGGGTGAAGGGCAACGCCATCTTCATGCCCGCGCTCCTCATCCCCGCGATTACCATCGCCGGTACGCTGACGCTGGGTAAGCTGAGCATTCACGGCACGCCGCTCGCGGACCCGAAGCAGGTGACGCTGATTGCGCTCGCCCTCGGCATCCTCGTCGCGCTGGTCGCCGCCCTGCTTCGGTTCAGACCGCCGGCGCTCGCGACCGTGGAGGAGGGCCGGCGTCTGTGCGATGCCATCGGCTGGACAATCATCCTGCCGCAGCTCCTGGCATCGCTCGGCGCGGTGTTTGCGATCTCGGGCGTCGGCGGCGCGGTGGGGCGGATCGCGACCACGTGGCTGCCGCTCGGGCACCCGTTCGCGGCGGTTGCCGCGTATTGCGTCGGAATGGCACTCTTCACGGTGGTGATGGGCAACGCTTTCGCCGCTTTCCCGGTGATGACCGCGGCGATCGGAGTGCCGCTGATCGTGCATCGCTTCGGCGGCGATCCTGCGATCATGGGGTCCGTCGGCATGCTCGCGGGATACTGCGGGACACTTGCGACGCCGATGGCCGCGAACTACAACATCGTGCCGGCGGCGCTGCTCGAGCTGCCCGATCGCAATGGGGTGATCCGGGTGCAGATCCCGACGGCAATTCCGCTGCTGCTCTGCAATATCGTCCTGATGTACGCGCTCGTGTTTCGATTTTAGATGGAGGTGACCCGTGTCGCAGACGCTCACCGCGGAAATCGCCGGCCGCTTCGCGGCCCTCGCGCTCGGTCACGTGACGCGCGAGTATCCCAACAAGCTCGATCACGTGCTCACGGGCCCGCAGGACGTCAGGGCGCCCCGTGCCCTGCACCCCATCTTCTGCGGCAGCTTCGACTGGCACTCCTGCGTGCATGGTCATTGGCTCCTCGCCCGGCTCTACCGCCGCTTGCCGCAACTGCCGGAGGCGGCCGCGATCCGCGCGCTGCTCGATGCACAGTTCACGGCCGAGAAAGTAGCCGGCGAGCTGCATTATCTCGAGCAACCCGCGACGCGCGGCTTCGAGCGGCCCTACGGCTGGGCGTGGGCGCTCGCGCTGCAGGCGGAGTTGCTGCGCCACGAGAGCGGCGAAGGCCGGCGCTGGGCATCGACGCTCACGCCGCTCGCGAAGGAGTTCGTCCGCCGCTTCGAGGCGTATCTGCCGCTCGCGACTTACCCCGTGCGCGCAGGCGTGCATTCGAACACCGCGTTCGCGCTCCTGCTCGCACGCGACTATGCGGTCGCGGCGCGCAACTCCGGCTTCGCCGGTCTCTGCGCCGATGCGGCGCTTCGCTGGTACCGGGCCGATCGGGGTTGCACGGGGTGGGAGCCGTCGCAGGATGATTTTCTGTCGCCGGCGCTGATTGAGGCGGCGCTGGTGGCCGATGTCATGCCGAAGGAGGACTTCGCCGAGTGGCTCGCAGGATTCCTGCCGAAGGCGGCGCGCGGGGAGCCGGCAACCCTCTTTACGCCCGCCACGGTGAGCGACCGCAGCGACGGCAAGATCGCCCATCTCGATGGCCTGAATCTCTCGCGCGCCTGGTGCTGGCGGCGGATCGTGACGGACCTCCCGCCTTCGGATCCGCTACGGGTGCGGGCGCAAGCGGCGATCGATGCGCATCTGACGAGCGCCCTCGGGCATGTCGCGGGCGATTACATGGGCGAGCACTGGCTCGCCAGCTTCGCGCTGCTCGCGCTCGATCCTGAAGCCTGAATCAGCCGCCGCGCATCTTGATCAGGGCCTGCGTCGGGATCATGTTGTGGTTCATGTGGAACATGACCCATACCGAGCCGAAGAAGATGAGCGAGACGATCAGCACGCCGAAGGCGAGGGCGAGCGCATTGTTGGTGTTGTCGGGAGAGGTCGTGAGGTGCAGGAAGAAGACGAGGTGCACGCCCACCTGCGCCAGCCCGAACACGATGAGCGCCATGACGATGCCGGGTCCGTAGATGACGTGCTCGTCGAGCGCCCAGAATGACGCCGCGGTGAGGAGGGCGGCGAGCGCAAGCCCAATGAGATATGCGCGCAGCTCCGAGCGCAGGGTGGGGTGCTCCGCCGGCGGGCCGCCGACGACGCGGTCTTCACCGACGTGCGAGCCGAGATCGAATTCTTCGAATCTTTCCGGGTTCGAGCTCATGGGGTGACCCTCCCGATGAGATAGACGACAGTGAAAATCCCGATCCAGATGATGTCGAGCGCGTGCCAGAAGAGCGAGAAGCACAGATACCGGTGGCGAATGCTCGCCTTGAAGCCCTTGGCGGGGAACTGCGCCATCATGGTCCCGAGCCAGAGGAGCCCGGCGGTCACGTGCACTCCGTGGCAACCCACCAGCGCGAAGAAGGAGGACAGGAAGGCGCTGCGCGTGGGGCCTGCGCCGCGGGCGATGAATCCGAGAAACTCATGGGCCTCGAGCGCGAGGAAGGTCAGGCCGAGGAGGCCGGTGACGCCGAGGAAGATCTCCGACCAGAGGAGGTTGTGCCGCGCGACGGCGAGGCTCGTCAGCCCGCAGGCGAAGCTCGATAGCAGCAGGCAAGCGGTCTCCGCCGCCGTGTTGTGCAGATCGAAGAGCTCGCGCGGTCCGGGGCCACCGTTGCGGGCATCTATCAGCACCGTATAGGTGGCGAAGAAGCAGGAGAAGAGGATGACATCGGAGAGGATGAAGATCCAGAATCCGTAGCCGACGACGATGCGCTTCGGCGAAGGGCCGCCGGCGCCATGGCCGGCGTACTCCGGCACGCCCGCAGCGGGCGCGTGCCCGATGTGGTAAGGATCGCGGCCGGCGCGCAGTGCGCCGCTGGGCGCGCTCATTCGGCGGACTCCCGCTGTGACTCCCGGCGTAACTGCCGGTGCGCCAGAGCTGCGCTGCGCGCGGCGCGGTTGGCGCGATCGAGGCGGGCCACTTCCTCGACGGGAATCAGCACTTCGTCATGATCGCGCCAGGCGAACCCGACGAAGGTGGCGTAGGCGCCGGCGAGCCCGAGCAGCACCAGCCACCAGATATGCCAGATGAGCGCGAATCCCGTGACCGTGGCGAGGAAAGCGGTCACGACTCCCGTCGGGCTGTTGCGCGGCATCGGGATGGGCTCGTACTGCGGTTCCGGCCTCGTGAGCCCTCCGATCTCGCGCGCGCGCTCCTTCATGTCCCAGTAAGGCTCCTGGTCGGTGACGTCGGGCAACACCGCGAAGTTGAAAGGCGGCGGCGGGGAGGCGGTCGACCACTCGAGGTTGCGCCCGTCCCAGGGGTCGCCTGTCACGTCGCGCCGTTGCTCACGAGTGCGGATCGAGACGACGATCTGCGCGATCTGGGCGATGATGCCGAGGAGGATGATGAAGACGCCTACCTCAGCGACGACGAGCCAGGGGTGCCACTCCGCGACGTCGTAGTGCTGAAGCCGCCGCGTCATGCCCTCGAGACCCAGGACGTACCCGGGACCCCAGGCGACCCAGAAGCCGATCAGCCACAGCCAGAAGGCCCACTTGCCGAGCCGCTCATCGAGCGTGAAGCCGAATGCCTTGGGAAACCAATAGATGTACCCGGCGAACACCCCGAACAGCACGGCTCCGATGATGACGTTGTGGAAGTGCGCGACCAGGAAGAGGCTGTTGTGCAGTTGAAAGTCCGCGGGGGGCACGGCCAAGAGCACCCCCGTCATGCCGCCGATCGCGAAGGTCACGATGAACCCGATGGACCAGAGCATCGGCGTACGAAAGCGCACCGTGCCGCCATACATGGTGAAGAGCCAGTTGAAGATCTTCACCCCCGTCGGCACGGCGATGATCATCGAGGCGATGCCGAAGATGCTGTTCACGTCCGCCCCCGCGCCCATGGTGAAGAAATGATGCAGCCACACCATGAAGGCGATGATGCAGATCGCCATGGTGGCGTAGATCATCGAGCGGTAGCCGAACAGCGGCTTGCTCGAGAAGGTCGAGATGACCTCGGAATAGATGCCGAAGGCGGGCAGAGCCAGGATGTAGACCTCGGGGTGTCCCCAGGCCCAGATGAGGTTCATGAACATCATCGAGTTGCCCCCGCCCGTGTCGGTGAAGAAGTGGAAGCCGACGTAACGGTCGAGGAGCAGCATGGCCAGCGTCGCGGTGAGGACCGGGAAGGCCGCGACAATGAGGAGGTTGGAGGCGAGCGCCGTCCAGCAGAACATCGGCATGCGGGTGTAGTGCATGCCGGGAGCGCGCAACTTGAGTATGGTGGTGACGAAGTTGATCCCGGTCATGAGCGTGCCGATGCCCGATAGCTGCAGCGACCAGCAGTAGTAATCCACCCCGACCCCTGGTGAGTACCGCAATTCAGACAGCGGTGGGTAGGGGAGCCAGCCGGTGCGGTCGAAATTCCCGACGATGAGCGACAGATTGATGAGCAGCGCCCCCGCGGCCGTGAGCCAGAAGCTCACCGAGTTGAGTGTGGGGAAGGCCACATCGCGCACGCCGAGCTGCAGCGGTACGACGAGGTTCATGAGCCCGATCACGAACGGCATGGCGACGAAGAAGATCATGATCGTGCCGTGCGAGGAGAATATCTGGTCGAAATGAGCCGGCGGCAGGTACCCCGGCGCGTTGAACGCCATCGCCTGCTGGGTGCGCAGCATGATCGCGTCGATGAATCCGCGCAGCAGCATCACTCCGGCGAGGATGCAGTACATGACGCCGATGCGTTTGTGATCGACGCTCGTGATCCACTCGCGCCAGAGATAGGGCACGTATCCTTTGGCGACGATCCAGATCAGGATTACGAGCACGATCAGGAAGGCGCCGCCGCCGGCAAAGAGCGGCAACGGCTCATGCAACGGAATCGCCTGCAAGGAGAGCTTGCCGAGGAAGGTCACTTGAGTCCCACCGGGTGGACGTTGGGCACGCTGCCTGCCGGGCCGTAGCCCGGCGGCAGCCGCTGCATCACGATATCCGCGAAGAGGCCCGGCCGCACCGACCGATAGGTGTAGGGGTGCGGCGGCACGCTCTGCTTCAGCAGCTCGCGGTAGGCCGCGTCATCCAACGCGGGACCGGCGCTGCGCGTCGATGTGACCCACGCGTCGAATTGGTCCTGGGACACCGCATCGGTATCGAAGTGCATGTCAGCGAAGCCGTCACCGCTGATCATCGCCGATTCGCCGCGATAGATGCCGGGGCGATCGGCCTCGAGATAGAGGTTCCCGGCCATGCCGTTCATGCAATAGAGCATGCTGCCGAGCTGCGGAACCCAGAACACGTTCCACACCGACGCCGAGGTCACCATGAGATGCAGCGGCACGCCGGCGGGAACCACGAGGCTGTTGACACTCGCGATGCCGAGCTTCGGATAAATGAACAGCCACTTCCAATCGAGGGAGACCACCTGGATATCGACCGGCGCGGCTTTCGAGGGCAGAGGCTGCGCCGGATCGAGATCGTGGGAGCTGATCCAGGCGATACCGCCGAGGAAGATGACGACCAGCGCCGGAATTCCCCAGACGAGGATCTCGACGGCCCCCGAATACACGAACTCCGGCTGCCGGCGCGCCCTGCTGTTCGAGGAGCGATACCACCACGCAACGGCCAGCGTCGCGATGATCGTGGGAACGACGATCGCGAGCATGATCACGACGGAGTCGAGCAGGATCTTGCGTTCCGCGTCGCTGATGGGGCCTGCGGGTTGCAGCTGTGCGTGGCCGCAACCGGCGAGCTCGCCGAGGACGAGGAGCGCCGCGAGCACAAAGCCGACATGAGCAGCTATAGCCGAGCTATTTTTTTTGCGGTGTTCGATGGCACCTCCTCCGGCACGTCAAGGCGGCCGTGCCCGGCTGGACCGCATCAACGCCGGTCCGACATCAAAGTTCCTCCTCCCAGGGGAGCGAACCATTGGACGAAAGTATCATTTACTTGGCCGAAAGGGTCGAGCCCTGGTGTGTGGCGGGTTGGCTGCTGGCCTTGAGCTTGAACGGTGCGGGAGTTGACCCGCTGCGAATCGGGTTGATATCGTTACCCCCAATATGCGCAAGTCGACGATGATCCTCACGGCCGCGGCGGCCGCTGTCTTGTTGCCCGTGCTGACCGCAACCGCCGGGACGCGCGGCGCGCCTACAGCGATGAGTGGCAATCCGTGCCCGCAACCTGAGTCGGGCGGTGCCGTCGGCTCAGCGTTTCTCCACATGCTGCTCACGCCGGGGGCGCGATTCGTACGGCCGGCTCAGACCCCACGGCAGAAAGAGGAGGCCCGGCGGGCAGCCGCGGAACAGCGGGCGAAGGACTGGGCGGATCTCTGTCGGTATCGCGCCGCTGACGCCGCGTTGATCCGCCGGCCGCATGTCGTTCTCATGGGGGATTCCATCACGGACTTCTGGCGTCAGGGCGACCCGGCACTGTTCGAGAACGGCGCCGTCGTGGATCGCGGCATCAGCGGCCAGACGAGCCCCCAGATGCTGGTGCGCTTCTGGCCGGATGTGATCGCCTTGCATCCCCGCGTGGTGCAGATTCTCGCCGGCACCAACGATATCGCGGGCAACACCGGCCCGACCACGGAGCAGTATTTCAAGGACGACATCATGACGATGGTCGAGCTCGCGCAGGCGCACCACATCCGCGTGCTCCTGGGCTCGATTCCGCCTGCGGCCTCATTCTGGTGGGCCTCGCCCCGGTACCGCCCGGCACAGGAGATCCGCCGGCTGAACGACTGGCTGCGCCGCTATGCCCGGGCGAGTGGCGTCGCCTTCATCGACTACTACGCGCATCTTGCGACGCCCGCCGGCGCGTTCCGACCCGACCTCTCCAATGATGGTGTTCATCCCAACGAGGCGGGCTACAAAGTCATGACCGGCTTGCTGAAGGCGGATATTGGGGGAGAATAGGCGAAGCTGAGCAGGTCCTCGTCGCCAGGCGAGGGGGGTCCATGCCGCTGCGAGCATCCAGGGGGTCACAGCCGCGGGCGCAGGCGCGCGGTGGATTCATGCGCCTTGGCGTCCCGGAGGCTCTGGACTGGGTGCTCCTCGCGTACGCCATTTTCGCGGTTGCGGCGGGCAGCGGGTTTGCCGCGCTCAGAATCCACGAGGACTACATCCAGACCCTGCAGCAAGAGCGTGAGAGTCTGCGGGGCGTGACTTCTGCGCTCCAAAACGGGGCGCTCGCTGTTCTGGATGATGGAGTCGGCTCGGCCCTCGCCGCAGCGCGAGCGGTACGTGCCGCAGGAGAGCTCGACCGGCTCCCGGCTTCGGCCGTCGCCCAAACGCTGCAGCGCGAGCTCACCGGTGGCACGTACGTGCGCGCGCTCTTTCTCGCTGATCGCGGGCGCTTCGTGATGGCGAATCGCACGCGAGCTCTCGATTCGGCGGCCGCGCCGCCCTGGCTCACCCGGACTACCGCCGCCACGGACACCTGGGTGGGTGCGCCCATTGCCGACCCGGAAATTCCTGGCCGAAAGGTGATTCCGGTGGCGCGCCGAACGAGCGTCGGCCGACATGCGACCGGCTGGGCGGGGGCGCTCATCAGCCTCACGGAATTCGAGCAAACCTTCCCTCGGCCTCGAGGTCGCTGGAGCGGCGTTGGCTTGGTTGCGGCCGATGGGACGGTGCTGACGACCGTGTGGAACGATTCCAGCAACGCGTACGTCGGGCGTAGCGTTGCGCACAACTCGCTGTTCCGCCGGTCGATCGAATCGGGTCGCGGCGGCATCGCCGAGGGTTACGGCGAGTTCACCAGGAGGCGGATGATCTACGCTTATGATCCGGTGATCGGGTTTCCGATCTATGCCATCGCCGGGGAGGATCGCGATTCCGCCCTCGCCGGCTGGCGTCGCAGGCGCAGGGTCGACGTCGGGGCGGCCGTTGCATTCAGTGTGCTCGTGCTCGTCATGACGGGGGTTCTCGCTCACTACGTCCGCGCCCTGCGCGCCCGCGAGCGCGACTACCGTACCCTCTTCAACAATGCGCAGTTCGGCGTGTTTCTCCTCGAGGGGGAGCGGTTCGTCGACGCCAATCGCACGGTGGCTTCGATGTTTGGGCTGCCGAGCGAGCAGGAGGCGATCGGGCTTGCGCCCTGGCAGCTCTCGCCGCAACGGCAGCCCGACGGACGGCCCTCCAGGGAGTTGGCGGTCGAGCGCATCGCGACCGCCCTGCGCGAGGGTAGCAGCACATTCGAGTGGCTCCACCAGCGCATCGATACCGGCCAGACCTTCCCGGCCGAGGTGGACCTATCGAGTCTCAGCACCGGCAACACGACACTCGCTCTGGCGGTGGTGCACGATGTGACCGTGCGCAAGCGCGCCGAGGAGGACCTGCGGCATCTCTCCGCGGAGCTGATGCGATTGCAGGATGAGGAGCGCCGGCGGATCGGGCGCGACCTGCACGATTCGACCGGTCAATCGCTGGCGGCGCTCGAGATCGGATTGTCCGAGCTCGTCCGGCAGGCCGCCAACCTCCCGGCAGGCAACCGACAGCAGCTCGAGGAGTGCATCCGGCTCGCCGGCCGGTGCTCCGCCGAGATCCGAACCGCCTCCTACCTGCTGCATCCGCCCCTGCTCGATGAGCTCGGGCTCGTGAGCGCGCTGCGCTGGCTCGCCGATGGGCTGCGGGCGCGCAGCGGCCTCGAGCTGCGGCTCGAGCTGCCGGAGGATCTGCAGCGCCTGCGCGCGGAGGAGGAGCTTGCGCTCTTCAGGGTGGCGCAGGAGGCGCTCACCAACGTGCATCGGCACGCATCGAGCCCCTGGGTCGCGCTTCGACTGAGAGCGCGGACGGGAGAGCTCGTCCTCGAGGTCGAGGACGGGGGACAGGGAATCGAGCGCTCGAGCCCGGTGGGTCATGACGGCCCCGGCCTTGGAGTTGGCATGATGGGCATGCGTGAGCGTATTCGCGAGCTCAGAGGTGTCTTTACCATCGAGTCGACATCGAGTGGCACGCTGATCCGCGCGTCTCTTCCTCTAACCCACGAGCGGGATCCGGTTTCGGGTCCGGATTCCGCGCTCGCCGCCGAGTCGTGAAGCCCGCGCGGATACTCATTGCGGACGATCACGAGCTCATCAGGCGGGGGCTCGCGGCGCAGCTTTCCCACAACCCCGCCTGGACCGTCGCGGCGGAAGCCGCCAACGGACGCGAGGCCGTGGAGCAGGCATTGCGCCTCAAGCCCGATCTGATCGTGCTCGATCTCACCATGCCCGAGCTCAACGGTCTGTCGGCGGCGCGCAGGATCCTGGCCGCGGATCCCGCCGCGCGCATCCTCATCCTGACCGTGCACGAGTCCCAACAGCTCGTTCGCGAGGTCCTCGCCGCCGGCGTGCAGGGCTACGTTCTCAAGTCCGACGCGGGACGCACGCTGATTGCGGCATTGGAGGCCCTGCTCGACGGCCGGCCCTTCTTCACCTCCAAAGTGGCGCGGACCGTGCTCGATGGCTATCTGCGCGGCCCGCCCGCCGAGACGGCCGCTACGCTTGTACTGTCGGCGCGCGAGCTCGAGATCGTGCAGCTCCTGGCCGAGGGGAAGGGCAACAAGGGTGTGGCAAAAGCGCTCGGAATCAGCGTCAAGACGGTGGAGACTCACCGCAGCAACATCATGCGCAAGACCGGGTTCCGCTCCCTCGCGGAGCTGGTGCGCTACGCCGTCAGGAACGGGATCATCGAGGCGTAGGTCGGGGCGCCGGCGGTCGCGGCGCACGCCTCTACGGGATTTCCCTACTCCGGGTACCTGATCTCCCGGATGCCGGCGGGCTGCCGCGGCCGCTAAAGTGCCGTGCTCGATTCGAGTTTCCGCCCCTTGGCCTCCGCAATGTCCGCCCCCCTTGCCGATCTGTCGTTGGTAGCGCTCGGCGCGGCGCTGCTGCCCGCCGGTGTCGGTTTCGCCATCGGCCGCTGGGTCGGTTGCCGCAAGCTTCGCGAGTACGCGAAACGAAGCCGTCAGGATCTGGAGGAGGCGCATGCGCGGCTGCATCATATCGCCACCCACGATCCGCTCACCGGATTGCCGAACCGCAACCTCCTCAAGGAGCGGCTGGCCCATACGCTCTCGAGCGGCCAACACGCCGGCGGCACGATCGCGCTCGCCGCGCTCGACCTCGACCACTTCAGCGCCGTCAATCATTCTTTCGGCCACGGAGTCGGTGACGGTGTGCTCGCCGAGATCGCCCACAGGCTGGAGTCGACCCTTTGGCACACGCACATGCTGGCGCGCGTGGGTGGGGATTCCTTCGCGCTACTCGTCGAGAGCGTGTGCGCGCGCATGGAAGCGCACGCGGTGACTTCCGCAATGCTCACGGCGCTGGAGCAGCCTCTGACGGTGAACGGCGAGGAGATTCGCGCGCGGCTCAGCATCGGCGTGAGTATCCTGCCGGATGACGCCAAGCGCGGCGACGACCTGCTCGCTCATGCGGAGGCCGCCATGGTGGCCGCGAAGCGCAACGGCGGCGGCCAGGCGTTGTTCTTCGAGCCGAGCATGTCCGATTCCATGCAGGAGCGTCTCGCGCTCGAGAACGACTTGCGGCGCGCTCTGGCCGCCAGGGAGTTCGAGATCCACTATCAGCCTGAGCTCTCGCTGCGCAGCGGCAGAGTCGTGGCGGTCGAGGCGCTGCTGCGCTGGCGACATCCGCTCAAGGGGCTCATCACCCCGAGCTCCTTCGTGCCGCTCGCGGAACAGACCGGACTCATCATCCCGCTCGGAGAGTGGGTGCTGCACGAGGTCTGCCGGCAGGCACGATCGTGGCTGCCCGACTCAGGGTCGGATGTGCGCATCGCGGTCAACATATCGGCGATGCAGTTTCGCCACCAGAGCATCCTCGACACGATTCTCTCGGCGTTGGATGGCACCGGCCTCGATGCGAGCGTCCTGGAGCTCGAGCTGACCGAGAGCACCCTGATGCTCGATCCGGAGCGGTCGGGCACCGCGCTGAAGGAGCTGCGCTCGCTCGGCGCCAGCATCGCGATCGATGACTTCGGCACCGGGTATTCCAGCTTGAGCTATCTGCGGCGCCTGCCGATCGACAAGCTGAAGATCGACCGCAGCTTCGTGCGCGATCTCGCCGGCAGCGACACCGACGAGTCGATCATTCGGGCGATCGTTTCGCTCGCGCACAGCGTCGGGCTGCAGGTGGTGGCGGAGGGCGTCGAGACCGCCGAGCAGCTCGAGCGCGTCCGCGCGCTCGATTGCGATCAGTGGCAGGGGTACTACTGCTGCTCGCCGCAGCCGGTCGAGCGGCTGCGGGAAATCCTGGAGGAGCGCGGCGCCAGCTCGCGCACAGGTATCGTTGCGGCCCTGACACGGGCATCACGGCGGTTGCCTTAGCGAGCCTGAGCACGGCCGGGTCGCACCTCACGCCCTCATTGTGGCACGGCTGGCGCGCGAGCAAGTCGCGTACTCGCCGCATCCCACATCAATCGCGGATCGAAGGCGAACGAAGCCGCCATCAGGAGCACGGTCATGACGATGAATGCCGTCGCTCCCCAGCTTGCCGCTTCCGAGCCGAGCGGCCCGAAATCGAGCAGCGGAACGAAGAACGCGACCGAGAGCGGACCGGTCATCGACCAACGCCCGGACTCGACGACCATTCGATAGAGCGTCGTCTTGCGCACCAACCGACGGCTCGAGCGCCGCCACACCGAATACGCGCACCAGCCCAAGGCAAATATCATGATGGCCGGGGTCAGGATGCCGGTCCAGAATGCCACCACCGCCACTGGCCACATGCCGCGGTGCCAGAGCTGCTCGACGTAACCGAAATTGGTGTATCCGGCGTGCACCCGCAGCAGGTTGGTCAACGTCATCGGGTAGATCTCGGCCGGGAAGAGCACGATGAGCGCTGCGGCGAGCAGCGCCGCCGTCCAGGCGAGCGAATCCGGCTTGCGTACGAGCAGCGGGACAGCACAGCGCGGACAGCGCGCGCCCTCGCACGAGAGTGGCTGAATGAGACCGCAGGTTCTGCAGCCCATCGTTGGCTCGCCGCGGGCCGCATCGGCTTCCCCGGCGATGGCGCGCCACACAGTCCGCCGATCCAAGGTGGCTCGTGACAGCATCGACATGAAGCCAGCCGCCACGAGACATTCACTTCCACCTTCGATGGTCACTGCCAGGTGCTCGATGGCGGTGAGGTAGAAATAACCGACGGCCACGGCGACCAGGAACACGTCCACCATGGCCCAGCGATCGAGCCATAGCGCCCACCGAAACGCGCTACCCAGCCAGGAGGGGCGGCGGTTCAGCCGCAGCGCGCCGAGCGCCACCGTCAGCAGGCTGAAGTGCACGATCGGCAGCGCGATCACGAACAGGATCGAGAGGCCCGCGAGCAGCACCCATCCCTGGTGCCAGAGCGCTGCGAATCCCGTGATGATGGTTACCTCGGAGCGTGCCCGCAGCAGCCCGGCTTCGAACAGCGGCATACTGTTGACGGGCAGCAGCAGGATCAGCGTCGCCAGCGAGCACGCGAGCGCGGCATTGACGCTACGCCCGCTCGTGTTCTGGAGACTGCCCCGGCAGCGCACGCAGAAGGCGCTGCTGTGTCGGGGCAGGGAAGGAATGCCCAGCAAGGTACCGCAATCTGGGCAGGCAATGGTCACGTGGCAGAATCCGCCCGAATCGACTCGGGGCTCTGCGGTCGAACGTGGCGCCCGCGGGTAAGTTCCACCGCCTCGGCGCCTGCGCCTCGTCAGGCCAAGGTCGGCCGCTTGCGCCCGCGTCGCGGCGATGTTCGGCGCTCGGCGAGCAGGCTCGGAAAGGCCCCGGCGCAGAGCGCGTTGGTCCAGTCCTCGCAGAGCGCCACTGCCTCGGCGGGCTTGAACGCGCCGGGGTTCATGCTCGCCTCGATCCACAGCCCGTCGAGGAGCGAGGCGAGCGCGATCCCGGCCGGCCGCAAGCGGAATGCCGGCACGCCCTTGCTGCGTTGCAGCTGCCCGAGGAGAGACTCGAGCGCCGCCCGATACGCGCCGTAGGTGCGGTCCTGTACTGCGCGAACGCCGGCATCGTGTGCGACCATGCTCCAGAAGACGAGCCATGCGTTGAAAAGACCGGGCTCGAGCAGCGCTGGGGCGAAGGAGGCCTGGAAGAAACGCCGCAGGCGTTCGCGCGGCGTTGCGTCGATCTCGCGCGCGTGTTGGTGGATCGAGCGCAGGAGCGACATCGCGAGGCTCTCGTAGCAGGCGGCGACGAGGGCCGAGACGCTCGGAAAATGATGGTTGATGAGGCCGGCCGAAACACCCGCCTCGGCGGCGATGCGCCGCGCCGACACTCCTTCATGGCCGCGCTTGCGCAGACAGGCGAGGGTCGCCTCGATGAGCGCCTCGCGGCGAACGGCGGGCGACGTGCGGCGGAACTTCGGCGTCTGACGCTCTCTGGTCATCCGCCGCGATCATAGCGTATTTGCCGTCCCTCTTGACCGCGTCCGGGTACGCTGCTATACGGTTGTACAATAGCAGTGGGGCCCGCCATGAGCGCTCGTGCCATCGACATCAATCCCGGGATGAACGACGACGCCGTCAGCCTGCCGGCGTGGATCTACCGCGACCCCGAGTTCTTCGAGCTCGAGAAGGAGCTGATCTTCCGCCCGAGCTGGCAGGTCGTCTGCCACCTGAGCGATGTGCCGCGCGCGGGCGATTACCACTCGCTCGAGTTCCTCGGCCAGAACATCATCGTGCTGCGCGGCGAGGACGGACAGGTGCGCAGCTTTCACAATGCCTGCCGCCACCGCGCCGCCCGCCTCCTCGATGAGTCGCAGGGACATTGCGGGCGGCGGATCACCTGCCCGTATCACGCCTGGACGTACGGGCTCGATGGGCGGCTTCTCACGGTGCCGCAGCGCAATGACTTCGAGGGTCTCGATCGGGAGCGGTTCGGGCTGGTGAGGCTCGAGCAGGAAATCTTCATGGGCTTCATCTTCGTGCGCCTGGCGCCCGCCGCGCCGGGGAGCGAGGCACGGCTGCCGAGCGTGCGCGAGATGCTCGCGCCCTATCTGGATGAGCTCGCGGCCTACCGGCTCGAGGAGCTCGTGCCCCAGGGCAGGGTGACGTTTCGCCCGCGGAGCGTGAATTGGAAGAACGTCGGCGACAACTATTCCGACGGGCTGCACATCCCGGTCGCTCATCCAGGCCTGACGCGCCTCTTTGGCACGAGCTACGGTATCGAGGCGCGATCGTGGATCGACAAGATGTGGGGACGGCTGCGCGACATTCCTTCGGCCAACTGGTCCGAGCGCCTGTACCAGGCGCTGTTGCCCCCGGTGCCGCAACTGACCGCGGAGCGACAGCGCCTCTGGACCTACTTCAAGCTCTGGCCGAACGTGGCGTTCGACATCTATCCGGACCAGATCGATTTCATGCAGTTCCTGCCGATCTCCCCCACGGAGACCCTGATCCGGGAGATCGCTTACGTCCATCCCGATGCGCGGCGGGAAATGCGCGCGGCGCGCTATCTCAACTGGCGTATCAACCGTCAGGTGAGTATCGAGGACCGCAGGCTGATCGAGCGCGTGCAGGCCGGCATGGCCTCCGATGCCTACACCGTCGGGCCGTTGGGCAAGAGCGAGGTGTGCCTGCGAAGCTTCGCGCGACGCATGCGAGCGCTGATCCCCGCGAGCCGCGCGCCGCGCGCGCCGGCCAGAGGCTGGAGTCTCGAGCGCCATGAGCACTGACGCGCGCGACGTACTCGTCATCGGGGGCGGACACAACGGACTGGTGTGCGCCGCGTATCTTGCCGGGGCGGGACTTAAGGTGACCGTGCTCGAGCGCCGTGGGGTCGTGGGCGGCGCGGCCGTGACCGAGGAGTTTCATCCGGGATTCCGCAACTCGGTCGCCGCCTACACGGTCTCGCTCCTCAATCCCAAGGTGATTCGCGACCTCGAGCTTGCGGCGCACGGACTGCGCATCGTCGAGCGCAAGCTCGCGAACTTCCTGCCGACGGAGGACGGCCGTTATCTCGCGACCGGAGCCGGCCGCACTCACTCGGAGGTCGCGAAGTTCTCGACCGTGGACGCCGAGCGTTTGGCTCGCTACGGCGAGCGACTCGAGGCTATCGCGGACGTCCTGCGCTCTCTGGTGCTCGAGACACCCCCGAATGTCGTGGAGGGGAGCTGGTCCGCGGCACTCCCGGAGCTGCTGCGCGCCGGACGCCTCGGAACGCGGCTCGGCAGGCTCGACATGAGTCTGCGCCGGGAGTTGCTCAAGCTGTTCGCCGCCTCGGCGGGCGATTATCTCGACGAATGGTTCGAGAGCGATCCGATCAAGGCGCTCTATGGGTTCGATGGCATCGTCGGCCACTATGCCAGTCCTTTCAGTCCGGGGACTGCGTATGTCCTGCTCCACCACTGCTTCGGCGAGGTGAACGGCAAGAAGGGTGCATGGGGCCACGCGATCGGCGGCATGGGCGCGATCACCCAGTCCATGGCGAGATCGGCCGCGGCGCGCGGAGCCGATATTCGCGTGGGCCACGGGGTGCGCGAGGTCCTCATCGAGCGCGGACGCGCCGTAGGAGTGCTCACCGAGGCTGGCGAGACGCTGCGGGCGTCCGCCGTCGTCTCCAATCTCAATCCGAAACTGCTCTATCTGAAGCTCATCGACCCGGCCGCGCTGCCGCAGGAATTCCGGGAGCGCATCGCGCAGTGGCGCTGCGGCTCCGGTACCTTCCGGATGAACGTCGCGCTCGCGGAGCTGCCGGACTTCACCTGTCTCCCGGGCCGGGCGCCGGCCGATCATCACACCGCGGGCATCATCCTCGCGCCGACTCTGGCCTATATGGAGCGCGCCTACTTCGATGCCCGCGCCCACGGCTGGTCGCGGCAGCCGATCGTGGAGATGGTCATCCCGTCCACCCTCGATGACAGCCTGGCACCGCCCGGAAGGCACGTGGCGAGCCTCTTCTGTCAGCACGTCGCGCCGCAGCTTCCCAACGGGGAGTCCTGGGACGCGCACCGCGAGAGCGTCGCCGATCTCATGATCGACACGGTCAACCGCTTTGCGCCCAACTTCAAGGCGTCCGTGCTCGGACGTCAGATCATGAGCCCGCTCGACCTGGAGCGGACCTTCGGGCTCGTGGGCGGGGACATTTTTCACGGCAAGCTGCAGCTCGATCAGATGTTGTCCGCGAGACCGATGCTCGGATATGGCAACTACCGCGGCCCGCTGCCAGGTCTTTACATGTGCGGCTCGGGCACGCACCCCGGCGGCGGCGTCACGGGCGCCCCGGGCCACAATGCGGCGCGGGAGATCCTCGCGGACTTCCGTCGCCGGCGCCTGCATCGAGCGGCCTGATTGCGCTCACGCCGCGGGTGGGCGAGATTCGTCCGGGATCACCTTTAAAAAGAAGGCCACTTAGGGCACATTAGGCGCACTTTGAGCACCCCCGCAGAGCCTGTCGGGACACTCGACGTCGCATTGACGCACGCCTCCCGCCTGCTCGCTGTGAAACCGGCGGCAGCGGCCGAGCAAGCATACGAGATACTGAAAGTCATCCCGCGGCAGCCGCAGGCCATGCTGATCCTGGGGTTGGCGCGCGCCGCGATAGGGGATGTCGAGGGTTCAATAGACGCTCTGACTCGCGCGGTATCGCTGCGGCCTGACCTGCCTGACGCGTGGCTCACCCTGGCGGACCAACTGCGCGCGCGCGGTGACGCGCCGAGCGCCGACAGAGCGTACGCACGCTACATCAAGGCAGCCACGCGCGACCCGCGACTTCAGGTGCCCGCCGCGGCGCTGTGCGATAACCGCATACCGGAGGCGGAAGCCCTGTTGCGGGCGCACCTCGCGCAGCACCCCAACGATGTGGCAGCACTGCGCATGCTCGCGGAGGTGGCGGCGCGGCTCCTGCGCTACTCGGATGCGCAGCGGCTCCTCGAGCGCTGTCTCGAGCTCGCGCCGAGCTTCGATGCGGCCCGGCACAACTACGCCACCGTGCTCAACCGGCAGGGCAGGAGCGTCGAGGCTCTCAAACAGTGCGCACGGCTCTTGGCGAAGGACCCGCATAATCCCAGTTACCGCAGCTTGCAGGCGGCCACCTCGGCCAATCTCGGCGACTACGCGGACTGCATCGCGGCGTACGAGTCGGTGTTGAAGGACTACCCGCAGCAACCGAAGCTGTGGATGAGCTACGGCCACGCGCTGCGCACCAGCGGAAAAGTGCCGCAGAGCATTTCAGCCTATCGTCGCGCATTGTCCATGGAGCCGACTTTAGGTGAAGCTTGGTGGAGCCTGGCGAATCTCAAGACTTTCCGTTTCAGCGACGCCGACGTGCTTGCCATGCGCCAGGCGCTCACGCGCGCCGAGCTGACCGACGAGGATCGGCTGCACTTCGAGTTCGCGCTCGGCAAGGCGCTCGAGGATGCGGCGTCCCACCAGGACTCGTTCACTCACTACGCAGCGGGTAACGCACTGCGCCGCAGGCAGCACGGTCACGATCGCGAGGAAATGTCGCGCTTCGTGCGCCGCTCGAAGCAGCTCTTCACGAGAGAGTTCTTCGCCGAGCGGGCGGGCGCGGGCGCCGAAGCACGCGATCCGATCTTCATCGTGGGCCTGCCGCGCGCGGGCTCGACGCTCATCGAGCAGATCCTCGGGAGCCATATCCTCGCCGAGGGAACGATGGAGCTGCCGCAGCTGCCGAACATCGCGCGCAAGCTTGCCGGCCCAAAGCAGGAGGAGGGGGGGACCTTTCTGAAAAAGCTCGCTTCGCTCACCCTCGATGAGCTGCGAGCCCTCGGCGAGGGGTATCTCGCCGAGACCCGCATCATGCGCAAGACCCAGGCGCCGTTCTTCATCGACAAGATGCCGAACAACTTCATGTATGTCGGTCTCATCCATCTCATTCTTCCCAATGCCGTCATCATCGATGCGCGGCGTCACCCCCTCGGCTGCTGCTTCTCCTGCTTCAAGCAGCACTTCGCGCGCGGCCAGTGGTTCAGCTACGGGCTCGAGGACCTCGGACGCTACTATCGCGATTACATCGAGCTGATGGCGCATTTCGACGAAGTTCTGCCGGGCAGGATCACCCGCGTGTTCTACGAAAATCTCGTCGAGGACACCGAGACCGAGGTGCGCCGGCTCCTCGAAGCCTGCCGGCTGCCGTTCGATCCCAAGTGCCTGCGGTTCCATGAGAACGACCGGGCCGTGCGCACCGCCAGCTCCGAGCAGGTCCGCCAGCCGATTTTCCGCGAGGGGGTCGACCAGTGGCGTCATTATGAGCCCTGGCTCGGGCCTCTCGAGCGTGCTTTGGACGATGTTCTGACCGAATATCCGAGGGTTCCGGCCTTCGAGTGGCCGGAGCCGACTTGTCCTAGCTGATCTTGGCTGATCAACAGTTCGCGGTACGGGGAGTCCACCATGACGCGTAGTCGACGTAGAAAGCTGTCACGCAAGCGGGCCAAAAAAACGCTCGCCACCCTTGTCCGCCGCGGCGTGCCTCTGGCCTCGGCGATCATCGCCGCCATCCCCGCCGCGCGGGCGCAGCAGGCCCCGGGCGGCGCCGACACTCTGCAGACCATCGTGGTCACGGCGCAGAAGATCCAGCAGAATCTGCAGAGCGTGCCGATCAGCGTCGAGGTGTTCGACAGCAAGAAGCTGCGGCAGCTCAACATCGTGAATCTCGACGACTATGTCGAGTTCGCGCCGGCCATCTCCTACGTGCGCAGCCAGGGCGAAGGCGGCAACGGCGAGCCGGGCGAATCGCTCATCTATATCCGCGGGGTGGTGAGCGGCGGCGACGGCAACCACTCCGGCTCCGAGCCGAGTGTCGGCGTTTATCTCGATGAGCAGCCGGTGACGACCATCACGGGTGCCCTGCCGCTGGTTCTCTACGACATCAACCGTGTCGAGGTGCTCGAGGGTCCCCAGGGGACGCTTTTCGGCGCGAGCTCCGAGGCCGGCACGGTCCGCATGATCACCAACAAGCCGGACCCGTCGAAATTCGCCGCCGGTTACAACATCCAGGGTAACAAGGTCGAAGGCGGCGGGCTGGGCGACACGGTGGAAGGCTATGTCAACCTGCCGATCACGGACAAGGCGGCCATCCGCCTCGTGGCTTGGCAGGAGCGCGACGCCGGCTACATCAGCAACGTCGCCGGTACGGATGCGAACGGCTGCATCACCAACGGCGTGCGGACCTTTCCCAGCTGGGCGCTTTCCGCAAGCGGCGTGGGCCCCGGCGGCGGTACCGGCAAGTGCACCCCCTCCGCTCCGATCGGTGCCGGCGCCATCACCAACGCGCCCTGGCGCAAGAACGACTACAACACCGTCAATACCGACGGCGGGCGCGCCGAGCTCAGGTTCGACCTGGGCGACAATTGGACGGTCACACCTACTTTCCAGGGACAATCGGAACGGACCGGAGGCCCCTTCGGCTATGACCCCAACGTGGGCGACCTTCAGACCGTGCAATTCGGGCCGGACACCACCACCGACGACTGGACGCAGACCACCCTCACGATCGAGGGCAAGGTCCACGACTTCGACATCGTCTACGCCGGCGGTTACGTCAAGCGTGACCAGCACTCGGTCACCGACTACGCCGACTACGGGGAATTCTACGACAAGATGACCAGTTACGGCGCCTACTACGTCGGCAACAACGGTAAGCCGATCATGCCGCAGCAGTTCGTGATCGGCGGCGGGAATTTCGAGATGTGGAGCCAGGAGTTTCGCGTCACGACGCCGCTCGATCTGCCCGTGCACGCGACGGCTGGAGTGTTTTTGCAGCGCCAGATGCACAACATCTGGCAGCTCTACACCCAGCCGGGCTACGGCTGGACCAGTGTCTATGGCGGCAATCCCAACGGTCTCGCCACTGCCGACTCGATTCCCGGATTTCCCAACGCCATCTGGCTCACGGACGAGCAGCGAGTCGACCGCGACCGGGCGGCGTTCGCCCAGGCTACGTGGGATGTCACCCATCAGCTGTCGCTCACCGGCGGCGTGCGCTTCTACAAATACGATAATTCGCTGACCGGGTTCTACGGGTTCAATTATCCCAGCTACTCAAGCACCGGTACGCCGTCGTGCTTCGAGCCGGCTACCGTCAAGTTCGCGCCCTGCAACGACCTCGATGCCCGCACCAGCGATACCGGCAACGTTCCCAGGGTCAACGTAACCTACAAGATCACTCCCGATAAGATGGTCTATGCAACCTATTCGGAGGGCTTCAGGCCGGGCGGTGTCAACCGGGTCGGGGGCGACATACCGTATCAGGCGGACTTCCTCAAGAACTACGAGGTAGGCTGGAAGACACAGTGGCTCGGTAACACGCTGCGCTGGAACGGTGCGCTCTTCTGGGAGAACTGGAACAACTTCCAGTTCTCCTTCCTCGGCGAGAACAGTGTCACGATCATCAGGAACGGCGGCAACGCGCGCATCAAGGGCATCGAGACGAGCGTCGACTGGCTGCCGGTGAGCAGTCTGCTGCTCAGCGCCAACTTCACGCTGATGAACCCGATTCTGACGCAGAACTACTATGGCTGCATTCCGGGCGTCAGCTGTCCGACGCCGCTGCCGGCCCCGGAAGCTCCGGCGGGAACGAACCTCCCAGTCACGCCGAAGTTCAAGGGCAACCTCATTGCCCGCTACTCGCTGGCGCTCAATGGCAACTGGCAACCGTATGCTCAGGTTTCCGGGATGTACCAGAGCCAGACCTCTCCCGTGCTGCTCACGGCACAGGATCAGGTGTATGGCAACATGCCGGCGTATGCGCTCTTCAATCTGAAGCTCGGCGCCGACAGCGCCAACGGCATGCACGCGGATCTGTTCATCAGCAACCTCATGAATCGCCGGGCCGAGTTCTCGCGCTACACGGAGAGCAACCCGAGCACCGACAGTCAGGTGTACATGGTGCCGGCGCAGCCGCGCACTTTCGGCGTGGAGTTCGGGCAGGACTTCGGAGGCTAACATTGGCCGACCGTGCCCCATGAGGCGGCCCGTCCCCCGGGCCGCCTGCTGATTGGGGGCGGTCGCAGCCGCGGAGCGCATCATGCATCGTATTCAGCACTTTCTTTTTGCTCTGATTGCCCTGGCCTTCGCCAGCATGCCGGCGGCGCACGCCGAGCCCCTGCATTTCTTCGCGCGGCCGGCCAATGGACTCGCCCTGACCCCTCCCATGGGCTGGAACAGCTGGAATCATTTCGGCTGCAACGTCAGCGCCTCGTTGATCGAGGGCGAGGCGGATGCCATGGTTGCCTCGGGAATGAAGGCGGCCGGCTACCGCTACGTGGTCATCGATGATTGCTGGCAGGTTGCCCGCGACAAGAACGGCAATATCCTGCCGGACCCGAAACGGTTTCCGCAGGGGATGAAGGCGGTGGCGGACTACGTGCACTCCAAGGGCCTCAAGTTCGGTATCTACTCCGACGTCGGCGACCATACCTGTCAGGGGCGGCCGGGCAGCCGCGGGCACGAGTACCAGGACGCGCTGCAATATGCGCGCTGGGGCGTCGACTACCTGAAATACGACTGGTGCAATACCGGTGGACTCAACGCCCGCTCCGCCTACGCGACCATGAGCGATGCGCTGCGCGCGACGGGACGGCCGATCGTCTTCAGTATCTGCAACTGGGGGCGTGACCAGCCCTGGCTCTGGGGCGCGCAGGCGGGCGGCAATCTCTGGCGCAGCACGCAGGATATCTGGGACCACTGGTCGGGTACGCGCGGCTTCTCTCTGGGCGTACTCGACATTCTCGATGAGCAGGTGGGTCTGGCGGGGTACGCGGGACCCGGTCACTGGAACGATCCTGACATGCTCGAGATCGGCAATGGCGGGATGAGCGATGCGCAGTACCGCGCGCAGTTCAGTCTGTGGGCGATTCTGGCCGCGCCGCTCATCGCCGGCAACGACCTCCGCCAGATGAGCGCGGCGACCCGCACGATCCTCACCAACCGCGAGGTCATCGCGGTCGATCAGGATGCGCTCGGGGTCGAGGGTCGGAGAGTTTGGAAGGACGGCGATGCGGAGATCTGGGCCAGGCCGCTGACGGGCGGCAGGGAAGCTGTCGTGCTTCTCAACCGGGGCGAGCAGCCTCTGAGCATTCGGCTCGACTGGTCGGCGCTCGATCTGCCGGGTTATCTTCCGCTCAGGTTCCGGGATCTTTGGCGGCACAAGAACCTGCCGGTGGCGACGCGCAGCCTGACGCTCGACGTCCCCCCCACCTCGGTGATCATGTTGGTGGAAACGCCCGTGCGACCCCGCCGCTGAGGGGGCCCGGGCCAAGGTGGTCAGTCGCGGTCCGAAGAGCCGCCGCGCACCGCCCGGAAAGAAGGCGGATCAGCCACTCGAGCCTTACGCAGCCAAGCGCGCCTTCGCGCGCACACCGGAGCCGGCTCCCGCGGTCGCTGCCAAGCGCGGCGGTCCGCTGCTCTTCGTCGTGCAGAAGCACGCGGCGCGGCGCTTGCACTACGATTTTCGGCTCGAGCTGGATGGCGTCCTCAAGTCCTGGGCGGTGCCGAAGGGCCCTTCGCTCGATCCTGGCGACAAGCGGATGGCCGTCGCGGTGGAGGATCATCCGTTCGACTATGGCTCCTTCGAGGGCGTGATCCCGCCGAAGGAATACGGCGCCGGACGCGTGATCGTGTGGGATTGCGGCGTCTATTCGCCGGACGGGGATCGGGAGTACTCCTTCGATGACCGCCGGGAGGCGCAGCGGCGGGTCCGCTCCGGGCTCGAGGCGGGCAAGCTCAGTTTCTTTCTGCGGGGTGAGAAGCTCAAGGGCTCGTTCGCGCTGGTGAGGACCGCGACGACGGCGCAGTGGCTGCTGATCAAGCACAAGGACCCGTTTGCAAGCGAAGCGGACATCCTCCTCGAGGACCGCTCCGTCCTTTCGGGTGTGTCGCTCGATGATCTCTCGACCGGCGCATCGCCGCCGCGGCGGGATGCGGCGCGGCTGGTGCCGAGCGGCCCGGCGGAGGCGATGCCCGAGAAGCTCGCCCCCATGCTCGCCATGACGGGCGAGGCTGCCCGCTCGGGCCCGGACTGGCTGTTCGAGCCCAAGCTCGATGGCTACCGTGTGATCGCTTTCGTCGCGGGCACGGCAGTGCGCCTGCGCTCCCGGCGGGGCATCGACCTCACCGAGCAGTTTCCCGAGATCGTCCCGGAGCTCGCCGCCCTCGGCGCAGATCGCATGATCCTCGACGGTGAGATCATCGCGTTGGGTCCGGGCGGCCGACCGTCGTTCAACGCGCTGCAGAATCGGGCCCAGCGCCGCGGCGCGCAGGACGTTGCGCAGGCGCAGCGCGAAGCGCCCGCGGTTCTGGTGTGCTTCGACCTCTTGCATTTCGCCGGCATCAACCTGAGGTCTGCTCCCTATGAAGAGCGGCGCCGCTATCTGTCACAATGTGTCCTGCCTTGCGCTCATATCCAACTCATTCATGCCGGCAAGGACGGCGAGGCGCTCTATGCAGCGGCCATCGCGAGCGGTTACGAAGGCGTCGTCGCCAAGCGTCGCGACAGCATCTATCAGCCGGGGCAGCGCGTTGCCGCGTGGCTGAAGGTGAAACCGGTTCACTCGGCGGAATTCGTCATCGGCGGATGGACCCGGGGCAAAGGCGCCCGCGAGCCCTTGGGTGCGTTGCTCCTCGGATACTGGGAGGGCGGCGCGCTCAAGTATGCAGGTCACGTCGGCTCCGGGCTCGATGACGCCGCCGTCGCGGAGCTCATGGAACGCGCTCGGGAGCTGACGCGCAAGCGCCCGCCCTTCGCCGCGAAGCCGCCGCTGCATCGGCCGACGACCTGGCTCGAGCCGCGGCTCGTCGCCGAGGTCAATTTCGCCGATTGGACACCGGCGGGGCTGCTGCGTGCGCCGGTGTTCGCGCGGTTGCGGCACGATGTGGCGGCGCAGTCGGTCGGCAAGCCGGGCGCGGCCACGCCGGGCGGCGCTGCGGGCGAGCCTGCAACCCCCGATGAGGCCGATGCCGTATTGCAACAGCTGGCCGCAGGCGGCGCCTCGCGTCTCGATCTCACCGTGGGGGGCGAGCGGCTGCGGCTCACGAATCTCGATCGGGTGTACTGGCCGGAGGCTCCCGGCGGGCACCCGGCGATCACCAAGCGGGATTTCATCCGTTATCTTGCCGCCGTGTCGCGCTTCATGTTGCCGCACCTCGAGGACCGGCCGCTCACCATGATCCGCATGCCCGAGGGCATCGACGGCGAGCGCTTCTATCAGAAGCACTGGGAGCAGGCGCTGCCGGAGTTCGTCGAGACGGTTGCCATCTTCTCGGAGCACCGGGCCGGAAGCGACCGCTATATTCTCGTCAACAACCTGCCGACGCTTCTCTGGCTGGGTCAGAACGGCACCCTGGAGTTGCACGTTTGGCACTCGCGCGCCAACGTGGAGGCGGACGCGGCCGACGCCGGCGGCGATTACGCGAGCTCCCTGGAAGCCCTCGAGGGCTCGGCGCTCAACTATCCTGACTTTCTGGTGTTCGATATCGATCCCTACATCTACTCGGGCAAGGAGGCCAAGGGGGCGGAGCCCGAGCTCAACGAGCAGGGCTTTGCGACCGGAAAGAAGGTCGCCTTCTGGCTGCGCGCGCTGCTTGCGCAGATGGGTCTGCGCGCGATCGTGAAGACCTCGGGAAAGACCGGCCTGCACGTCTTCGTGCCCATCGAGCGCAGCGTGACCTTCGATACCGTGCGCCAGATCTGCGAGACGGTCGGCCGCCACGTCGTCCAGGAGCATCCGAAGGAGGTTACCGTGGAGTGGTCGGTGGGCAAGCGCACCGGCAAGATCTTCATCGATTACAACATGAACGTGCGCGGCAAGACCCTGGCCGCCGCCTACTCCCCGCGCGGCAGCCCCGGGGCGCCCGTTTCCATGCCCCTGACCTGGGATGAGCTCGAAAGGGCCGGCCCGGAGGACTTTACCCTGGGCAGCGTGATCGCCCGCTTGGAAAGAACCGGCGACCGGTGGCATGATTGGCATTCGACCAAGCAGAATCTGGCACGAATCTTGAGCTCTAACGCCCCGTAGGCGGGGCCGTAGTCCCGGAGGCAATCATGGCCGCACGGTCGATTGGGTCCGTTACCATCTCGTTCGGGCTCGTCGCGATACCCGTCAAGCTCTACAGCGCGACGCAGTCGGCGAATGCCATCTCCTTCAACCTGCTGCACAAGGGCTGCGGATCACGGCTGCGGCAGCAGTACGTCTGTCAGAAAGACGGCTCCATCGTCGAGCGCGACGACATGGTGAAGGGTTACGAGTTCGCCAAGGATCAGTACGTCACCTTCGAGCCGGAGGAGATCAAGGCGCTGGAGGAAGCGGGCACGCACGCGATCGAGATCGCGGAATTCGTCCCCATCGAGTCGGTCGATCCGGTCTACTTCGACAAGACCTATTACCTCGCGCCCGACAAGGGGGGCGCGAAGCCCTATGCGCTGCTCACCGAGGCCCTGAAGCAGGCGAAGCGATGCGCGGTCGGCCGCTGGGCGGCGCGCGGCAAAGCCTACCTCGTCATGCTGCGCCCGGTCGGCGACCGGCTGACCATGCAGCAGCTGCACTTCGCCGCCGACGTCCGTCCGGCGAGCGAGATCGAGGTCCCGAAGCAGGACGTGAAGGCCGCGGAGCTCACCCTGGCGCAGCAGCTCATCAACCAACAGGCGGCGGAGAAATTCGATCCGGCGGCCTACACCGACGAGCTGCGAGCGCGCATCCAGGCGGCGATCGAGAAGAAGGTCGAGGGCCATCAGATCTCCGTAGCCGACTTCCCGGCCGAAGGCGGCGGCAAGGTCATCGACCTCATGGAGGCGCTGCGCGCGAGTCTCGAGAAGGCGGATGCGGCGCGCGCATCGACTGCTCAGTTGGGTCCGCGCATGGCGCCGAAGCGCGCCGAGCGGCCGCAGCCGGCCAAGCCCTCGCGCAAGGCGGGCAAGCGCTAGCGTTGCTCTCAGGAGCGGGTCTCAGAGGAGGGGCGCTCGATGCAAACTTACAGCATGCGGGACGTGGAGCGGGTCCTGCAGCTGCCGCGCAGCACTCTGCAGGGCCTCGTGAGGCTCGGCTTCGTCCGGCCCACCCGCGGAGCACGACGCCAGTACCTCTTTTCCTTTCAGGATCTCATCATCCTGCGCACCGCCCGCGCGCTCCTGCAGGCCAACATCCCGCGCAGGCGGATTCGTCGCTCGCTCGGACAGCTGCGCGAGCGGCTGCCGGAGTCGGTGCCACTCTCGGGTCTCGCCATCTGCGCGGTGGGCGACCGTGTCGTGGTGCGCGAGGGAGCCAGTCACTGGCAGGCGGATGACGGTCAGTACCTGCTCGGGCTCGATGTCAGCGTGCAGAACGGGATTCTGCGGGTGATGGAGCGCAAACAGCGCCCCGCCACGAGGCCTGCGGCCATCGAAGCGGCGTTCAGCGCAGCGGCCGCGGCGCATGAATGGTTCTCCGCAGCGCTCAGCCTCGAGAGCACCGATCCCCGTGCGGCGATCGACGCCTACGCCCGGGCCGCGCAAGCCGATCCCGGCAATTCGGCGGCGTGGATCAACTGGGGAAGGCTGCTGCACGAGAGGGGTAACACCCGCGCCGCGGCGACGGTGTATCGACGCGCCCTCGAGGAATGCGGGGCCGATTCGCTGCTGCTGTTCAATCTCGGCGTCGCGCTCGAGGATCTGGGAGAGAAGGCGGCGGCTCTCGATGCCTACAACGGCGCCATCTCGGAAGATCCGAATCTCGCCGACTGCCATTACAACCTCGCGCGGCTGTACGAGTCGGCGGGAAAGACCCAGCATGCCATCCGCCATCTCGGACAATACCGGCGGCTGGTGACGCGGCACGATCATTGAGCCGCGAGAGGCCGCCGCCGTGGCCATCTGGGTCGGAACGTCCGGATACAACTACCCCGAGTGGCGGGGCAGCTTCTACCCGGAGAAGCTCGCGACGGCGAAGATGCTGCCTTTCTACGCGGAGCGCCTCGCGACCGTCGAGATCAACTACACGTTCTATCGCTCCCCCAATCCCTCGATCCTCGCGGGCTGGAGCCGGCAGACTCCGGCGCATTTCAAGCTCACCCTGAAGGCGCCCAAGCGGATCACGCACGATGCGCGCCTGCGCGATTGCGCGCAGCCCTTGAAGTACTTCCTCGACACGGCCGCGACGCTCGGACCGAAGCTGGGCATGCTGCTCTTCCAGCTGCCGCCTTTCTTCAGAAAGGACCTGGCGGTGCTCGATGCCTTTCTCGAGACCTTCCCGCCGCAGATCCGCGCCGCCTTCGAGTTCCGGCACTCCTCGTGGCTCAGCGACGAGGTGTTCGAGCGTCTCAGGGCGAGGAATCTCACACTCTGCATCGCCGACAGCGAGAAGATGTCCACTCCGGTGGAGGTGACCGCCGATCACGGATACTTCAGGCTGCGCGACGAGGGCTATACGCCGCAGGACATCGAGCGATGGGCGCGGACGATCCGGGAGAAGACCGCGCGCTGCCGCGAGGTCTTCGTGTATTTCAAACACGAGGAGGCCGGCAAGGGCCCGCAGTTCGCGCGGCTGCTGTTGGATGCGCTCGGGAGTGCCGGCAGTATCAGCGTTTGACGGGCGCCAGCTCGAGCGCGGTCTGGATGAACGCCTGCACTTTCGGCAGGCCGTATCTGCGGCCGACGTACACGAAGTAGAAGGCTCCCCACTCCTTCGGCCGCCACTGCGGCAGGACCGGGACGAGCGTGCCGGCGGCCGCGGCTTCTTCAGCCACGAAGTCGGGCAATCGGGCGATTCCTGCTCCCGAGAGCAGAAGGGCCTTGATCGTCTCGAAGTCATCGGCGCGAATGCGCCCAGCCGTCGAGACCTCGAGCTCTGATTTCCCGTTCGTGAGCACAACCGAGCTCTGCGGCGGGAACCCCACGAATGCCGCGCTCTTCAGATCGCGTGGATGAGCGGGCGCGCCGAGCTGCTTCAGATAATGGGGTGAAGCCCAGAGATTCGAGCCGATCTCGAAGAAGCGCTGGGCGATCAGTGACGAGTCCTTCATGACCTGCGCGGGGCGAATTGCGAGATCGATACCTTCCCCCACCAGATCGATGACCCGGTTCGTGACGAGGAGCTCGATCGAGACATCCGGATACTTCGCGACATAGGCGTGAACGATCCGCGGCAGGAGCGTATGCCCGAGGTCTACAGGCGCGGTGACCTTGAGCACACCGGCCGGCTTGCCCTTGCTCGACTGAAGCGCTGCCTCCGCCAGCTCGACTTCGCGAATGGCCTCGGCACAATGGCGGAAATATTGCTCGCCGGCTTCGGTCACGCGCAGTTTGCGGGTGGTCCGCTGAATCAGGCTGATCCCGAGGCTTTTCTCGAGCCTTGCCACCTTGGCGCTGACGGTCGCCTTCGGCATCCCCAAGCGCCTCGCGGCGGCCGAAAAGCTGCCGCTCTCGACGACTCGCACGAAAACCGCAACGGCATCCAGGTTCATGATTGTCTATTGAATTGGACAGTAATTTCATATTTTACCGTCTAGTGGACAACGACGCGAGTGCCTAGAGTCCCTCCCGTAGTCCCGTAACGTTCGCGCCGAGGAGCCATTGATGAACACTGCCGTGACCCCGTCCCTCCGCCACCGGGCGGCGATCGATACCTCTTCGTGCAACAAGCTTTTCGAGCTGACCGGCCGTATCCTACTGGCCTCGCTCTTTCTTCTCTCCGGGTTGACGAAGATGTCCGCTTATGGCGCGATGGGCGCCTACATGGCCAGCATGGGTGTATCTTCCGCACTCCTGCCGATCGTCATCGCGACCGAGGTGTTGGGATCCATAGCCATCATCATCGGCTGGCATACCCGCATCGCCGCTTTCCTGCTCGCCGGTTTCACGCTGCTCGCCGGGGGTATTTTCCACAACCACTTCGCCGACCAGGTTCAGATGATCATGTTTCTCAAGGACGTGTCGATCGCGGGCGCCTTCCTGATGTTGGTGGCCAACGGGGCGGGTCGGTTGAGTCTCGATCATCGCCGGGCGCGTTGAGTCGCGCCCCTGACGCGAGGTGGCAGTCGTGAGCAGCCGATTTCCGACGTTCTATCTGAGCCACGGCGGCGGGCCCTGGCCCTACATGAAAGAGGAGGCGCGCCGCCCTTATGCCAGGCTGGAAGAGTCTCTGCGGGAGCTCCCGGGGCAGCTGCCGCAGAAGCCGGAGGCGATTCTCGTCGTCTCGGGCCACTGGGAAGCGAGTGACTTTGCCGTCACGACGGGCGCGACGCCGCCCATGATTTACGACTACGGCGGCTTTCCGCAGGAGTTGTATCACATCCGCTACCCGGCGGCCGGCTCCCCGCGGCTGGCAGAGCGGGCGCACTCCCTGATCCAACAGGCGAGGCTGCCTGCGCGGCTCGATGCGGAGCGGGGTTTCGATCATGGGACCTATGCGATCCTCGCAGTTACTCATCCGCAGGCGGACGTGCCGGTGTTCCAGGTTTCGCTTCGGGCCGATTACGATCCGGAAGCTCACTTGAGGCTTGGGCGGGCATTGGCTCCGCTCCGGGACGAAGGGGTTCTCATCATCGGCAGCGGCAGCAGCTATCATAATCTTCGTCGTTTCTTCGGCGCCCCCGGTCGCCGCGAGGACTCGGTCGAGTTCGATGCCTGGCTGCGGGAGACACTGCTCGAGTCTGCGCCGGCCCGGCGCTCGCAGCGGCTGCGGGAGTGGGAGCGCGCGCCGGCTGCACGGGAGGCGCATCCGCGGGAGGACCACCTCCTGCCGCTTCACGTCGCCGTGGGCGCGGCAGAGGAGGAGCCGGCGCGGAGCGTCTATCATCAGGAGGACTTCCTGGGCAGAATCACCCTTTCCAGCTACCGTTTCGGGTAGCGGCTGAGGCGCAAACTATGAAACTGTTCTATGCGACCGGGTCCTGCTCACTGTCGCCCCATATCGTTGTCCACGAGGCAGGCATCGTGCTGCGCCCGCAGAAGGTGGATCTGAAGACGAAGACAGTCGATTCCGAAGGCGACTACCTGGCCATCAATCCCAAAGGCTACGTTCCGGCATTGCAGCTGGACAGCGGCGAGATACTCACCGAGGGTCCCACGATCGTCCAGTATCTGGCCGACCTCAAGCCCGAAACGGGCCTGGCGCCGCCCGCGGGCACGCTGGCGCGTTATCGCCTTCAGGAGTGGCTCGGCTTCACCAACTCGGAGCTGCACAAGACGTACTCACTCCTGTTTCGCCCCGACACCGCCGCGGAGACACGCGTCGAGCGCCAGGCGTATCTGCGTAAGCGTTACGCCGTGGTCGAAAAGCATCTCGAGGGTCGTTCGTATCTGCTCGGGGATCGCTTCACGGTGGCCGACGCCTATCTTTTCACGGTCGGCAATTGGGCGAGCACCGTGAAGTTCGACCTGTCACCGTTCCCCAAGGTCATGGCCTTCCAGGAGCGCATCGGCGCGCGCCCGGCAGTGAAGGCCGCGATGCGAGCGGAAGGGCTCATCAAGTAGAAACGCGCATGTGGGCGCGCGCCTGGTCACACCGCACGTCGCTCCAACGGAGCTGATGGAAGTGTAACGTTGAGCTATCTCAAGAAATTCAAGGTACGGCCCGGCTCCAGGTTGAAGCTGGCCGAGATCGACCCTGAATTCACGGATCGCTATGAGAGCGGCGAGGACGCCGCCGAGGAGATTGAGCAGTACCGCAAACGGCTGTGGGAGCTACAGGAGTTGCTCTACGTGGAGCGGCAGCGCTCACTGCTGATCTGCCTTCAGGCCATGGACGCCGGGGGCAAGGACGGAATCATCAATCACGTCCTGGGCGCGATGAACCCGCAGGGCTGCCGGGTCGCGCATTTCCGCCAGCCGTCCGCGCAAGAGACGTCGCACGAATTTCTCTGGCGGGCGCATCGCGTGGCGCCAGCTCGCGGGGAGGTGGTTATCTTCAACCGCTCGCATTACGAGGACGTGCTCATCGCGAGGGTTCACGACCTCGTGCCGAAGGACGTATGGTCCGCACGTTATGAGCAGATCAACGACTTCGAGCGGCTGCTCGTTGCCAACGGCACGGAGATATTGAAGTTCTATCTTTACATCTCCAAGGATGAGCAGCTCGCGCGGTTCCAGGCGCGACTCGATGATCCGACCAAGCGGTGGAAGATCGAAGAGGCCGATTACGCGGAGCGCAAATACTGGGGCGAGTACATGGCCGCCTATGAGAAGGCGCTCTCGCGCTGCAGTACCAAGCACGCTCCGTGGTTCGTCATCCCGGCGAACCACAAGTGGTTTCGCAACCTCGCTGTGGCGCGCATCGTCGTTGAGCGTCTCGAGCGCCTGGGATTGAAGTACCCAAAGCCCACGGTGGACTTTGACCGCCTTCGGCGCAAGTATCATGCGAAGAGGAAGTAACCGCAGCCATAGCCAGTATGTCGCTGCCCGTGAGCAGCCGTCGAGGTACAATGGTCGCAATCGACGTTCGATCACACCGCCGCGGCGCATGGGATGCCGAGAAGGAGGTAACGTGACCGCCCATTATCTGCTGAAGACAGAACCCTCGGAGTATTCGTTTGCCGATCTGTCACGTGACAAGGAGACGGTCTGGGATGGAGTGTCGAATCCGGTGGCGCTGAGGAACCTGCGCGGCATGAATGCCGGCGATCTGCTGGTGATTTACGAGACCGGCGATGTGAAGAGCGCGGTGGGCGCAGCGCGAGTCCTGTCGGTGCAGGGGTCGGAAGAAAAAGAGCCGCGGGTCAAAATCAAAGTCGCGAGCCTCTTGCCCAAAGCGGTGCCGCTCTCGCAGATCAAGGCAAACAAGCTTTTCGCCGATTCACCGCTGGTGCGCCAGGGACGCCTGAGCGTGGTGCCGCTCAGTGAAGCGCAGTACCGCCATATCACCGGCGGGTAGGGGCAATGCAATCCAAGTCTCTGGCCGTCATCGGCGGAACGGGTGCGCTGGGTCGGGGCCTCGCGGTCCGCGCCCTGCGGCACGGCATGCGGGTATGCATCGGCTCGCGCGCCGCCGAGCGCGCCGAAGGGGTGGCGGCGGAACTGCGGCGTGAGATCGCCGGCGCCGATGTGAGTGGGGCCTCCAATGCCGCGGCGGCGGCCGCGGGCGAGTTGATCGCAGTCACGGTGCCGTTCGCCAGCCAACTGGAGACGCTGCGCACGATCCGCGAGGCGGCAAAGGGCAAGATCGTGATCGACGCCACCGTGCCGCTCGTCCCACCGCGCGTAGCGCGCGTGCAGCTGCCGCCCGAAGGTTGCGCCGCCGTGCGCGCGCAGAATGAGCTCGGGTCCGACGTCCGGGTGGTATCGGCGTTCCACACCATTGCCGCGGCGCGATTGGGCTCTGATGCCTCTGCCCGAGAGATTGGAGACATCCTGGTATTCGGCGATGACAAGCCCAGCCGCGAGGTCGTGGTGGCGCTGCTTGCGCAGATGGACCTGGCGGCATTTCACGGCGGATCGCTGGCGAATTCCGCCGCCACCGAAGCGCTCACTTCCGTGCTGATCTTCGTGAACAAGCACTACGGCGCGGAGCACGCGGGGCTCAGGCTGATCGGGATCGGGAAGGAAACCTGATGCCGGTAGTTCTGCTGGAGCGGCCGGGCGAAGGCATGCGCGCGTTTCTCGAGCCGCGCAAGCCCCAGTTAAAGGGCCGTTAGATGTCAGAGCATCGGGAGCCGCTCGATACCCTGGGCGTCATCGGCGCGGGCGCGATGGGCGCCGGGATCGCCCAATCCGCATTGACGGCGGGACTGAAGGTCATCCTGCATGACTCGAGCGGCGCCGCACTCGCCAAGGCGCGCAGCGAGGTGCATGCGCGGATAGCGCGGCTCGCAGAGAAGGGCCAGATCAGGGCCGATGCGGTCGCCGACGCCGACCGGCGGCTCACGCTCGCTGAGCGCCTCGAGGAGCTCGCACCGGCCCAGATCGTGATCGAAGCCATCGTCGAGCAGCTCGAGGCGAAGCAGCGGCTGTTCGCCGCCCTCGAGGACATCGTGCCCGCCGACACCGTGCTCGCCACCAACACCTCATCGCTTCCGGTCGCCGCCATCGCGCGCGTCTGCCGGCAGCGCGAGCGCGTTTGCGGACTTCACTTCTTTAATCCCGTACCGCTCATGCGGCTCGTCGAGGTGATTCGGGCGGCCGACACATCCGAGCGCACCCTGGAGCGCGCGCTCGCGCTGGCGGAGCGTCTCGGCAAGACGGCGGTACGGGTGAAGGACGTGCCGGGGTTCCTCGTGAATCTTCTCGGGCGTGCCTACCTCACCGAGGCGTTGCACATCCAGCACGAAGGCGTGGCTCCGGTGGCGACCATCGACAAGATCATGCGCGAGGCCGCAGGCTTTCGCATGGGCCCTTTCGAGCTGATGGACCTGACGGGCATCGACGTCAACTTCCCGGCGACGCGGGCCGTGTATGAAGGCTTCCAGCACGACCCGCGCTTGAAGAGCACCGTGCTGCACGAGTCGCTTTTCATGGCGGGCCAGCTCGGACGCAAGACCGGCCGAGGGTTCTACGATTATCGGGAGGGGGCGGCTGGCGCGGCCGCGGCCGAGAGCGACGGTTCAGACGCCGCGCCCTCGGGAGGAGCGGCTGTGGCTGCCTGGATCGCCGAGGAGGCTCCGGGTTTCGAGCTGCTCGCCGAGCGTGGCGTCAGGCTCGTTGCCGCGAGCCAGGCCGAGGTGATTCTCGTGAGCCCGAGCGGCGAGGACGCGGCCACCATCGCCGCGAGACTGCGGCTCGATCCGGCGCGAGTCGTCGCGGTGGACTTCCTCGGAAGGGAGAAGGATTTTCTGACGCTGATGGCCCCCGTGGGCGGTCGCGGCGCAGCGCAGCAGCTCGCCGCGGTCCTGCGCGGCAGAGGCCTCTCGGTGGCCGTGGTCGACGATTCTCCCGGTTTCGTGGCGCCGCGGATTCTCGCGACGGTCGTGAACCTCGCCTGCGAGGTCGCGCAGATGGGAATCGGCGCACCGGAGGACATCGACGTCGCGATGCGCCTCGCGCAGAACTATCCGCGCGGTCCCTTCGAATGGGGCGAGCGGCTCGGGGTGCGGCGGATTCATGACATGTTGCGACAGATGCAGGAGATCACCGGCTCCGATCGCTATCGCCCGAGCCTCTGGCTGCGCCGGCGGGCGTTGCTCGCGCTGCCACTGCGCGCGCAGCAGTGATGTCGGGCTGGTCGTGCCCAGAACCGCCCGCCGGAGGATGCGACCCGCAGGACCGTGCATCGACGTGTCCCTTCGCAGCGCCATGACCCGTGACCCACGGTGAGCGGCCACTCGAGGTTGGCAGGGTTCCTATTCAACACCGGCACTGTGACATTGCCGCGATGCATCCTGGCAGATTGTGGCAGCGCCGAAGCCGCCGCTATCGCAGTCGCCTCGAGCACATGTTCCAATAATACCGATCGCGCTCAGGGTCCCGTTCGTCCCGCGGCGGCGCCGCTCGTCACTTTGAGGGTGGCAACAGCGGCGCTGCGTAAGCTGGTGCCTGATGCCGGCTCCTATGTCTCCGAGAGCAATTACTTCAATCCGCGCTGGCAGGCCGCTTACTGGGGCGGGAATTATCGCCGGCTTCAGGCGGTGAAGGCCAAATGCGATCCGACGGGCCTCTTCTTCGGGCATAACGGAGTCGGCAGCGAAGATTGGAGTAGGGATGGGTTCACCCAGTTGCGATGATAGAGATGTAGCGATCGGTGCCGCTAGATGAAAGCCCCGCAGCGCCTCGAGACACAGCGCCTCGGGAGCTGTCCGCAATGTGCCAGGCCGAGCACACCGCTTCGCAGCATGTCTTGGAGATTTTCCAAATCTGCCGGCAGGTGAGTCGCGTGCGGCCCTGCGCTACGCCTGGGCCGCCTCCTGATCCGTTGCGGCTCATTTGATTCGATGCCGCCGTCGCATCACTTGCTACAATGTGCTACAAATGCTACGATGGGTATCATGAAGAGCCGAACGATCACCCAGCGGGAGCTTCGCAACCAATCGGGGGCCGTGCTTCGGGAAGTTGAGGCCGGACGAACGATTGTTGTGACGCGCAACGGCACACCGGTCGGAGAATTGCGGCCGATTCGCCGACGCCGCTTCGTGCCTCGCGCCACGATCGCGGAGGCCGCAGCCCGTGCACCGCGCATAGACGCTGAGCGCTTTCGCGCAGATTTGGATGCGGTGATCGAGCCGCACATCAATGACTGAACCGACGCGTGGCCTACTTGACACTTCTGTAGTCATCGACCACGACGTGGTCGACTCCGCGCTGCTGCCCGATGAGTCGGCCATATCCGCGGTGACGCTCGCTGAGCTGGCCGCAGGTCCCCATGCCACTGAGAACAAGGAAGAACGTGCTCGCCGCCAGGACCGATTGCAGTGGGCGACTGCAACGTGGGAGCCGTTGCCGTTTGACGCGGAATCGGCGCGTATGTACGGGCGGATGTTCGCCGCGGCTCGAGCTTCCGGACAAAAAAGTCGCGCACGCTTGGCTGACTTGCTTATGGCCTCAACAGCTGCGGCCAATGGACTGCCGCTCTATACGCGAAACCCCGTGGACTTTGAGGCCTTGAAGCGCATCCTCAAGGTGATCAGCGTATAGCATGGCGGCCATCACAGAAAGCTCGAGTGCCCGCTCCTGGCTCTTCGCTCCGGGCGACAGCGAGCGCAAGATGGAGAAGGCGAGCGCGGGTCCCGCCGACGTCGTCCTCTTTGACCTGGAGGATGCGGTGGCCGAGACGGAAAAGGCGAGGGCGCGATTGCAGCTGGGCGCGTTTCTCGCCGCGCAGCCGCAGGACCGCTCGCGGCTCTGGGTGCGCATCAACCCGCTGCAGGGAGCGCACGCGCTGGCCGACCTCGCGGCGGTGATGCCCGGACGCCCCGGCGGAATCATGCTGCCCAAGTCCCGGGGCCGGGCGGATGTCGAATCGCTCGACCGTCAACTGTCTGACCTGGAAGTCTCTGCGGGCATCGCGCCGGGCTCGACACGGGTGATCGCGCTCGTCACCGAGACGGCGGCAAGCATGTTCACGACGGGAAGCTACGCAGGCGCGCCGCGACTCGTTGCCATGACGTGGGGCGCCGAGGATCTCGCTGACTCCGTGGGTGCCAGTGAAAACCGCAATGCGGACGGCAGTTATCATTTCATGTATGAAATGGCGCGCAGCTTCTGTCTGCTCGGCGCGGCGGCGGCCGGCGTCGCCGCCATCGAGACGATTCATGTAGATTTCCGCGACGAGGCCGGCCTTCGCAAGCGGGCGCAGCAGGCGCGGCGCGGCGGATTTCGCGGCATGCTCGCGATCCATCCGGCGCAGGTGGCAGTCATCAATGAGGCGTTCACGCCGAGTGCCGAGGAGCTGCGGGCGGCTCAGGAAATCGTCGACCTCTTCGCCGCCAACCCCGGCGTCGGCACGCTCGGCCACAAGGGGGTGATGCTCGATCGTCCGCATCTTGCGCGCGCGCAAGCCCTGCTGCGGCTCGCCGCACGCGCCTCGCGCTGAAAAGGGGGATTGAATGGCTGGTCGCTGGTTTGATGAATGGCAGGTGGGCGACCGAATCGCGCATGAGATTCGGCGAACGGTGACGGAGACCGACAATCTCCTCTTCTCCACGATGACGCACAATCCGCAGCCGCTGCACATCGATCTCGAGGCCGCGAAGGCGAGCGAGTTCGGTCGCATACTGGTCAACGGCACATTCACCTTCGCGCTGATGATCGGCCTCAGCGTAGGTGACACGACGCTCGGTACGCTTGTCGCCAACCTCGGCTATGACAAAGTGGTGATGCCAAAGCCGGTTTTCATCGGCGACACGATCCGCGTCGACACCGAGGTGATGAGCCTGAGGGAGAGCCGCTCACGTCCCAACGCAGGGATCGTCACGTTTCAGCACCGGGCGATCAACCAGAGGGAGGAGGTCGTCTGCCAGTGCCTGCGCTCCGCCCTCATCAAGCGGAAACCGCACGAGGCTCCAGCCGCCGCCCGCTGACCGTCAGCGCGCCGTCGGCATGGCAAACTCGGAGCCTTCGCGCGTGGTCGAGGGCCAGCGCTGCATCACCGACTTCTGGCGCGTGTAGAAGCGGACCCCTTCCTCGCCGTAGGCGTGCATGTCCCCGAAGAGGCTGCTCTTCCAGCCGCCAAAGCCATGCCAGGCCATCGGAACGGGGATGGGGACGTTGATGCCGACCATACCCGCCTCGATGCGTCTGGTGAATTCACGCGCCACTCCGCCGTCGCGCGTGTAGCAGGCGACGCCGTTGGCGAGCTCGTGGCTGTTGACCAGGCGAAGAGCCTCGCCGAGGTCCTTGACGCGCACGCAGCTCAGCACCGGACCGAAGATCTCCTCCTTGTAGATGGTCATCTCGGGCCTGACATGGTCGAAGAGGGTGCCGCCGAGGAAGAAGCCGCTTTCGTGTCCGGGTACCTTCAGGGTGCGGCCGTCCGTCACCAGCTGCGCCCCTTCGCGTAGCCCCGCATCGATGTAGCTCGAGATGCGCTCGAGCGCCTGGCCGGTCACGACCGGGCCCATTTCCACTCCCGGATCCATGCCATTGCCGACACGCAGCGCCTTGGCCCGCTGCGCGAGCCTGGGAACGATCCGCTCCGCGACATCCCCCACCAGCACGGCGACGCTGATCGCCATGCAACGCTCGCCGGCCGAGCCGTAGGCCGCGCCGATCAGCCCGTCGACCGCCTGGTCGAGGGCGGCGTCCGGCATGACGACCAGGTGATTCTTGGCGCCGCCGAGTGCCTGCACGCGCTTGCCGAGCTGTGCGCCGCGCGTGTAGAGCCCCCGCGCGATGGGCGTCGAGCCGACGAAGCTGAGGGCTTTCACTTGGCTGTGCTCGAGCAGCGCATCGACGGCGATCTTGTCACCCTGCACGACGTTGAAGACACCATCCGGCAGGCCGGCCTCCTTGAGTAGCGCCGCCATGACGAGCGAGGCGGAGGGGTCGCGCTCGCTCGGCTTGAGCACGAAGGTGTTCCCCGCCGCGATCGCGATCGGAAACATCCAACAGGGCACCATGCAGGGGAAGTTGAAGGGAGTGACGCCCGCGACCACCCCGAGGGGCTGGCGCAACGTCCAGTTGTCCATGCCGGTGGAGACCTGGTCGGTGAAATCGCCCTTGAGGAGCTGGGGAATGCCGCAGGCGAATTCCACCACGTCGATGGCGCGCATGACTTCGCCCTGCGCGTCGGCAAACACCTTGCCGTGCTCCGCAGTGATGAGCGCGGCGAGCTCGTCGCGACGCCGGTTGAGGAGCCCGAGAAACCCGTTGAGGATGCGCGCGCGGCGGATGGGCGGTGTGTCTGCCCAGGCCTGCCAGGCGGCTGCCGCGCTCGAGACCGCGCGGTGGACGAGGGTGGCTTCCGCCAGGGCTACGCGGCGCGCGACTTTGCCGGTGGCCGGGTTGAAGACGTCCTGGGCGCGGGCGGTGTCGCCCGGCACCGGCTGACCGCCGATCCAGTGGCCGACGAGCGCGCTGCCGGAGGCGGCGGCGAAGGGGAGGGGTGCGGTTGCCATGGGTAAGCGTCCGAAGGAGCCTGGTCCGCAGTGTAGGAGCGGCGGCGGTGGTTGAGAATCCGTCTTTCGGCGATTACACTGTTCAATAAATTGAACAATCCGGACGGAGAATGCTGTGGGCACCCGGGACTTCGAAGCGGCGCTGCCGGATCTTCACATGCTGACGGTGATCGCCGAGACGCGCAGTCTCACGCAGACCGCGCGCCGCCTCGGAGTCGCGAAGTCATCCGTCAGCATCCGTCTCAAGGATCTGGAGCGCACGATCGGCATGCCGCTCGTGCGCCGCACCACACGCTCGATCACGCTGACTTCGGCGGGACAGCAACTGGTCGAGGAAACGCGGGCATCGCTGGTGCATATCGAGGGCGGGATCGCGCGCGTGAAGGATCTCGCCGCCGCGCCCCGCGGGCTCGTGCGCATGACGGCGCCCGTGGCTTTGGGCCGTCAGCACATCGCGCCTGCGCTTCCGAAGCTCCTCGAGCGCTATCCGGACCTGCGCCTCGAGCTCGATCTCAGCGACCGGTTCGTCAACCTGACCCAGGAGGGATTCGACCTCGCCGTGCGCCACGCCAACCGTGTGCCGGAATCTCATGTGGCCACCGTGTTGTGTGAGACCCGCTCCGTGCTGCTCGCGAGCCCGAAGTATCTGGCGCGGCGCGGTGTGCCCGAGCATCCGGGCGAGCTGACGCGGCACGACTGCCTCCTTTATCTGCGCGACGGCGGCTCGCCGAGCTGGTCGTTCGAGCGCAGCGTCCGGCGCGCCAAGGCGCCCGAGCGGGTGAGCGTGCCCGTGCGGGGGCCGCTGCGGGCCAACAATAGCGAGGTGCTGCGCGAGGCGGCAGCCGCCGGCATGGGGGTGGGCCTGCTGCCTGATTTCACCGTCTGGAGCGGCGCGGGCTCGCGCGAGCTCGTGCCGGTGCTGCCGCAGTGGCGCTCGGTGGGGTTCTTCGGCGAGCGGCTGCAGACGATCCGGCCGTGGTCGCCCCGAACGCCGCGTGCCGTGCAGTGCGTCATCGATCACCTGCGCGAGACGTTCGCGAAGGGCTTCAGTCCCCGGTAGCGAATGCGTATACTCGCTGCAATCCACGTGCTTTCGCGTAACTCAGCCTGAAGACTCGCTTCACCGAGCTGGTCGGCATCGAATACCCCATCGTCCAGGGCGGCATGATGTGGGTGGGGCGTGCGGAGCTGGCCGCTGCCGTTTCCAACGCGGGCGGGCTCGGGATCCTCACGGCGCTCACACAGCCGACGCCGGATGCGCTGCGGGCGGAGATCGAGCGCTGCCGCTCGTTGACCGCCAAACCGTTCGCCGTAAATCTGACGATTCTGCCCTCCATGGGCGCGCCGCCCTACGCGGAGTATCGCCGCGCCATCATCGAGAGCGGCGTGCAGATCGTCAAGACCGCGGGCCGCAATCCCAAGGAACACGTCGATGACTTCAAGGCGCACGACATCAAGGTGATCCACAAGTGCACCTCCGTGCGCCATGCGCTCTCGGCGCAGCGCATGGGCGTCGATGTCATCTCGATCGACGGCTTCGAGTGCGCCGGTCATCCGGGCGAGGACGACGTGCCGGGGCTCGTGCTGATTCCCGCGGCCGTGGACAAAGTGCGAATCCCCATGATCGCTTCCGGCGGCTTCGGTGACGGCCGTGGACTTGCGGCGGCACTCTGTCTCGGTGCCGATGGCATCAACATGGGGACGCGCTTCTGCGCCACCGTCGAGGCGCCGATCCACCCGCGGGTGAAGCAGTTGCTGGTCGAGAACGACGAGCGCGCGACTCACGTGATCTTCAAATCGTTGCACAACACTGCGCGCGTGGGCCGCAACAGCGTCTCCGACAAGGTCGTCGAGATCCTGAAGCGCCCTGAGGCCAAGTTCGAGGATGTGGCGCAGCTCGTGCGCGGCTCGCAGGGGCGGGTCCTGCTCGAGAGCGGCGATCTGGACGCGGGCCTGGTCTGGGCCGGGCAGGTCCAGGGGCTCATCCACGACATTCCCACCGCGGCGGAGCTCATCCATCGCATCGTTGAGGAGGCGAGGGATATCATCCGGCGGCGGCTACCTTCTCTGCTGGAGTAACGCACCCATGGCCTCGAGCTCCTCTCGCCGGCGCGCCGTCGTCGTGACGGGCGCCTTCGGTAATCTCGGAATCGCAGTCGCGCGCAGCTTCCGCGAGCAGGGCGCGGTGGTTGCTCTCCTGGATCACACGCAACCGCCGCCGCGGATCGGCGCGGAATTCCCGCCGCCCCACTGCGTGTTGGGAGGCATCGATCTGACGCGTGCGGCCGGCGCAGGTATCGCGATGGAGACGGTGCGCGCGACCTTGGGCTCGATCGATGTCCTGGTCAACATCGCCGGCGGCTTCCGCTGGCAGACCGTGGAGCAGGGCGATGTCGAGGGCTGGGATGCGATGTTCGCCATGAACCTCAAGAGTGCCGTCGTGAGCACCAAGGCGGCGCTGCCTCAGCTGCTCGCGAGCCCGGCCGGGCGCATCATCAATGTGGGTGCAGGCGCGGCGGCCCGGGCGTCGGGAGCCGGCATGGGCGCCTACACGGCCTCCAAAGCCGGCGTGCACAAGCTCACGGAGAGCCTGGCGGAGGAGCTCAAGGACCGCGGAATCAATGTCAACGCGGTGCTGCCCGGCACCATCGACACGCCGCAGAATCGAGCCGACATGCCGAAGGCGGATTTCTCACGCTGGGTGCAGCCCGAGGCCATCGCAGCGGTGATCGCGTTTCTCGCCTCGGAGCAGGCGTCCGCGGTAACGGGGGCGCTGGTGCCGGTCTACGGAAGGGGCTGAGAGTCGCCGCGGACGTTCCGTCAGTGGCTCTCGGGCGGTTTGGCGCCCGGCAGGGGATGCGCCGCGGGCAGGCGGCCCGCCAGCCACACCGTGGCGACTGCCGCGCAAACACCCCAGCCCACCTCCACGAGTCGCGATGCGAACATGCTCTCCGCCGAGCCGGCGCGCGGCACGAGCAGGATGATGGTCGCGGTGATGCCGGCAAGCCGGCTGGCCGAGGCGATGTTCAGCACCCAGCAAACCAACATCGCGAGAACGACGGCGAGCGCATACACGATGAGGCTCTGCCCGAGCGCCAGGAACGTACACAGCCCGGCGAGGCCACCGACGGCGGCTCCGAGGAATTGATCGCGCGCAGTTGTCTGGGTCGCCCGGAATTCCGTCTGCGTGACCGAGATGGCCGTGATGGCGCTCCAGAAGCTCTCCTTGAGCCCGATCGCGTGTGCCGGGACGAACGCGATGAGCGCGGCGCAGGCCGAGATCGCTCCGAGATGCGCACCGCCGGCGCTGCGGCGCAGAAGAGGAAGGGCGAGCCGGAGGTTTACGAGACTGACATTGAGATCGGTGAGTCGCGCCCGGTCCGGGTTGAAGTGATCCGCCGGAGCGTGAGTGTGAGCGGTAGGCATCGGTAATCCGCTGCGGGGTGGGGCTGGGGACCCAGGGTATCACGCGTCGGCATTTAGTTAATGTATTTACTTATAAAGAATTTTCAAGGTATTGATAATTAAAGGTAAGTGACAGCGACTGCTGACGAGCGCCAGCCTGGCCTGGCCTCTTTGATGCTGACAGCGCTGGCGTGAGCACGCACCCGCGCATGGCTGTTGTCATCATGGGCGTGTCGGCAAGCGGCAAGTCGACGGTCGGCGGCGCGCTCGCCCGCGCGCTCTCGCTGCCTTTCGTGGAAGGCGATGAGCTTCACAGCCGCCACAACATCGAGAAGATGAGCCGCGGCGAGCCACTGACGGATGAGGACCGCGCGCCCTGGCTCGAGGCCATTGCCTCGCTCCTCGGTGATGAGGCCCGCTATCCCCGAGGTGTGGTGATCGCGTGCTCGGCGCTCAAGGCCAGCTATCGCGATGAGCTGCGGGCTGCATCGGATGCGGTGACGTTCGTGTTTCTGGATGCCAGCCCGGAGTTGATCACCTCACGCATGGCTGCGCGGCGACATCACTTCATGCCTCCTGCGCTTGAGGCGAGCCAGTTTGCTGCGCTGGAGCCCCCCGCGTCGACCGATCCCGACGTCATCACCCTCGATGCCGCGCTTCCCGTCGAGGCTCTCGTGACTGCCACTCGCCGGGCGCTGCAGCGCTGAGATGCCGGGCGGGCGGGCGGCCGGGCGGGCCGGTGCCAGACTGGTGCGCCAGAACCTCCCGATCGGTGGCGCAGGTCACTTGACCGGCGCCGTCGGCGGAAAGGGATGGCCGTTCAGGGTGAGTTGTCCTCCCGCGTAGCCAACGTGCGTCGTGACGGCGCCGGGTCCTGCCGTGAGGTAACCCATCTGCTCGAAGGAGGCGAGTTGCGCGGCGATCTTGGGATTGGAGCCGCCCATGGCGAGGAGCTTCTGCATCAGCCCGTTGTCGACCCGCAGGTCCACCGTGACCTCGGCGTGGTTCTTCAGCGCCACGATGGCCGCCGGCCACTGCAGCAGCTCCGCGCGCGCGAGTCCTGGCGCGCTGATCTTGGCCGAGAGGAGAAAGCTCCCCTCGGGCATGGCGAAGCTGACCTGTCGGATGTCGAGGACCGGATCATTCACCAGGACCTCGACGCCATACTGGCGAAAGGCATCCTGCATCCCGGCCTGAAACTGTGCCCGGTTGCCGTGCGCCTGGCGCTCCGCCACCCGCATCGCCTGCACCATCGAGGCGAGTGACGGCCCGTGCAGGTGCTCGACGGCCTCCGAGTACATGACGTTTTTGAGCTGCACCGCAGCCACCTGGGCGGCATCCATCGCGACGTCGACGCGTACATCGAAGAACTGGCCGTGAGCCTTGGAGACGCTGGAGAGCGAAATCCGCTGCAGGGAGTACTTACCGCCGGAGGGCGTGCTGCCGTCCACTTGCTCGATGGTGAAGGTTCCGGTTCCGAGATAGAGACTGTCGAACGCCTTCTGGTGCGAGCCGGAGTATTCCATGCTCACGAGCTCCAGCCCGCCTTTGGGGCCTTGCAGAGCCAGATGCGGCGCGGTGAGCTGAGCGGTCCAGTGCGCTTGGCTCCGGGTGGCCGTGACGATGCCCGTCAGCCCTCCCCACGTGAGGTTGAAGCCGCCGGGCAGCCCCAGGTTGAAGGCCGGACTCGTCAGGTCGATGGTCGCGCCGCCGAAGAGCCCCACCGTCGTATGGGTCTTGAGGATCGGACTGGAGCCCAGCACGCCGGCCAACGCCTTCTGCACCGCGGGCGGCGCGAGCACTGTTGAATCGATGGTGGCGAGCGCCACCGTGCGCAGTCCAGGCAAAGGACCGTGCTCTATGGTGCTTTCGACCGTGAGCGTCGCGCCCCGGGGAATGGCGGCGGCGCCGGCCTTCATGAGCGGTGGGAGCGGAATGTGGAAATCGTAGGTGGCGATCTCGGTGGATCGATACACGCCCCGGTGATAGGTGCGGCTCACCAGTGTCAGGTACGGCACCTGATCGAGCACCTGCTGCTGGCTGTGTTGCATCCGGCTCTCGATCGCGATGCCTGTTAGCCAGGCGAGACCCGGGTACGACAACACGATGATGCCGACGATGACGAGCAGGGTCTTGGTCGCTCTGGTCATTTTGCGCCTCCCTCAAGGCGTCGCTGCCCGCACGCAAGATACCGGAGTCCGGACAGGCGTGCCATCCTCAGCGTGTGACTCAACCGCAGATTCCGGCGATCCGTGCCGACAGCTCCCATAGCCGCCTGGCCGTCGCATCGCTCTGCGCCGCCGCGGACGGCACGGCCGGGGCGCACTGGCTGTAGTAGCCGCCGCTGCGGCCGGCCGCCTCGGGTGAGCTCGCGAGGTACACCAGGGTCTTCGCCCCCTCCTCGGGCGAGAGGGCGAAGAGCCGCTTCGCGATGGCGAGCCCGGCGCGAAGCGGGCCGCCGGCGTTGTCGCCGAAGCGGGTGGCGACGAAGCCCGGATGCAGGCAGTTGGCCGTGACCCCCGTGCCGGCGATGCGCCGCGCGAGCTCCCGCGTGAAGAGGATGTTGCAGAGCTTGGTGGTCCCATAACCCGCCGCGCCTTTCTGCTCCTGCACGTGCTCGAAGTCGAGCCGCCCCCGGTGGTGCGCTGCCGAGGCGGTCGACACGATGCGCGCGCCGCCGGCCGCGCGCAGCCGCTCGAGCAGGAGATTCGTGATCACGAAATATGACATGTGATTGGTCGCGAACATCACCTCGAGACCGTCTTCGGTGCGCTCATTGCGCGATACGAGCATGCCCGCGTTGTTCATGAGCACATCGATTCTCGGTTCCGCGGCAGCGATCTCCGCCCCCACCCGTTTCATCTCGCGCAGCCGGGAGAGGTCGGCAAGATGAGCGCTGTGCCCCGCCGCGGGATTGGCCGCACGCAACGCGCGCAGCGTTGCCTCCGCGCGCCGCGCGTCTCGCGCCACGAGCACGATGCGCGCGCCCTGTTCGGCGAGGTGCCGGGCCGCCACGGCCCCGATGCCGGAGGTTGCGCCGCTGATGACGACAGTCTTGCCCTGCATGCCCGCAGTGTACTGCGCCTAAGGAGAAGCTGGCGCCGCGAGCTGCGGGCAGTGCGCATGGCGAATCGAGCGCCGACCCAGTAAGCTCGCGGGCGATCATGGAAAAGCACGAGCTGCGCGCCATCGTCTGGCTGTTGGTGGTCGCGAGCATGCGCGGCCCTGCCCCGGTCTATGATGGCGGCCGGTTGCCGACTACGGCTCGCAGGAGCCCCAAGCCATGACCGCACCGGTGTTCCGAGAGCAGCGCTGCACCTCCGCCGACGGCCTCGAGCTCTACTGTAGGGTTTACGGTGCGGGCGCGCCGCAGGGTCTCACGGTGTTGTGCCTGCCGGGCCTGACTCGCAACTGCCGGGATTTCGAGGCGCTCGCGCCGCACCTGGCGGCGCGCCATCGCGTGGTCTGCCCCGACCTCAGGGGCCGCGGGCTCTCGGGGCGCGATCCGCAGTGGCGGAACTATCATCCGGCGACCTACCTCGCGGACCTGCAGCGCCTAATGCAGGCGCTCGAGCTACGGCGCGTGGCCATCGTCGGCACTTCGCTCGGGGGACTGCTCGCAATGATGCTCGGCGCGACCGCGCCGGAGCGGGTCGCGGGCATCGTGCTGAACGACATCGGACCGCAGATCGAGCCGCAGGGTGTCGATCGGATCAAGAGCTACACCGGGATGCTGCCTCCCGTGCTCACCTGGGATGAGGCTGTGACGCAACTTCGCGCCGTCTACGAAGGCGCCTGGCCCGGCCTTTCCGATGAGACGTGGTCGACGCTCGTGCGCCGCAGCTATCGCGCGGATGCGTCCGGGAGGCCGGTGCTCGACTGCGATCCGCGCATCGGCGATGCGCTGCGCGCCGCGGCGCCCGCGGAACCTACGGGCTTGTGGCCGATCTTTGAGCGTTTGGGGCCCGTTCCGATGTTGGTGATTCACGGTGCGCTCTCGGACATCCTGAGTGTCCGCACGCTGGAGCGCATGCAGCGCGAGAAACCGGATCTCGAGCGCATTACTGTCGGCAATCGGGGACATGTGCCGCTGCTCGATGAGCCGGAGGCCCTCGCGGCGATCGACCGTTTCCTTGTCCGCCTGAGGTCGTAAACTAAAGAGATGCGATTCCTCCGACTGACGGCGCTTGCCGCCCTGCTGCCCGCATTGCTCGCGCTGCCCGCGGCCGCGGATGTGGCGCCCTTCGATCTCATGGGACCCAATCTTCAGGTGACCGTAGGCCGCGGACACGAGACGCTGCCCATCGCCGAAGTGCCCAATCTCGCCGTGGGCGACCACCTGTGGGTGCGTGCCGATCTGCCGTCGACCCAGTCGGAGCACTACCTGCTCGTCATCGGCTTCCTGCGCGGCGCCACCAACCCGCCGCCGCGCAACTGGTTTCGCGACTGCGAGACCTGGAAGCGCCGTTGCGCCGCAGGCGGGCTGAAGCTCACGGTGCCCAACGGCGCCCAGCAGGTGCTCGTCTTCCTCGCGCCACAGTCGTCCGGGGACTTCAGAACACTGGTCGGCGCCGTGCAAGGGCGGCCGGGCGCCTTCGTGCGCACCTCCCAGGACCTCGACCAGGCGACGCTCGACAGCTCGCGGCTCGACGCCTACCTCAGGGCCGTTCACGCGCTCGATGAGAGCGACCCCGGCAAGCTCAAGGAGGTGGCGCCGCTTCTCGGGCGCAGCCTCGCGATCAAGGTGAAGGCGAGCTGTCTCGATCGCATTCCGCAGCTGCAGGCGCCCTGTCTCATGCAGGGCCAGGATTCACTCATCCTGAACGACGGCCACAGCACTTCGATCGTCGAGGCACTGACCTCGGGGCCGGCGAGCGATCTGGCGATGGAGGCGAGCTATACGCCGCAGTTGAGTTACGGCTACTACAGTCCCTACATCGCCTCCGTGATAGACATCGCGCGGATCTTCGGCTCCTTCACCACGGCGAATTATCAGTACATTCCCGCGCTCGCGACCCAGCGAGGGGAGGTGCTCGCGCTCACCCTCAATACCCCGCCGTCCTTCCACGACCCGAAGTCGGTGCTTGTGACCGCGCTGCCGGCCGTCGAGGCGCCGCAGCCGCCGCCGCTGCATGCGGTCGATCCCAAGGAGATTTACTGCGCGCGAAGGAGCTCTCTCGTCCTGCCGGTGGAGGGAGCGCCCCTCGTGTTCTCCACGGGGTACGCGCACGAGATGCGCCTCAGCCTGACGGGCAGCAACGGCAAGACGATCGACCTGCCGGCGCATGCGGACGCGGCGCAGGGCGGCTTCGTGATCGACACGTCGGGATTGGGTAAAGCGAGTCTCGGCAACGCGGTGCACGGCGCACTCGAGGGATACTGGGGCTTCGAGCCCTTCCGAGGGCCGGGCTTCCAGCTGGTCAACGCCCGCGAAGAGAACTGGCGGCTGGCGGCCGATGAGAGTGCGGCGATCGTCGGCCGCGAGGACACCATTCACCTCCAGGCGAGCAGTGTGAGCTGCATCGATCACATCATGGTGCGCGATCCGGCCGGCAAGGAGCTCGCCGCCGAGTGGAAGTCGGTCCATCCCGATGAGGTGGCGGTGACGTTACCGCTGCAGGCGGCGCCGCCCGGACAGTTGACTCTGCTCGTGAAGCAGTACGGCGTGAGTGTGGCCCAGCCGGTGCCGCTGCAGGCGTTCGCGGAGGCTGCTCACCTCGACAGCTTCACGCTGCATTCCGGCGACAGTCAGGGCGTGCTTACGGGCAGTCGTCTCGATGAGGTGGCGGGGCTGGCGCTCGCCGGCGAGGCGTTCGCTCCGGGCGCGCTCGCGACCAGCCAGGGAGTCGACCAGCTCACCATGACGGCGCAGGACGTCACGGCGGCGGCGGCTCTGAAGCCGGGCGATGCGGGGCTTGCAAAAGTCAGATTGAAGGACGGCAGGGTGCTCGACCTCGAGGCGCTGATCGGCCCGCCTCGCCCGAGCGTCGTGCTCATCGGCAAGAGCGTGCAGCCTTCATCGTCGAATACCGGCAGCCACATTCAACTGGCGAACGATGACGAGCTGCCGCAGCGCGCCCGTCTCACGTTCTCGGTCCGAGCGAAATCGCCGGCGGCCTTCGGCCGCGACGAGATGATAGAGATCGCCACCGCGGATGGCTCGTACTCGACCACGCTCAGCCTCGCCAACGGCGGCGTCACGCTCGAGAACCGCTCGGTCGCGATTGCCACTCTCGATCCGGCCCAGGCGTTCGGGCCCTCGGCTTTTGGGCCGCTGCAGTTTCGCGTGGTCTCGGGGGGCGTCACCGGTGACTGGCAGCCGCTTGCGACGCTGGTGCGCCTGCCGAGGCTGCGCGAGCTCGTGTGTCCCGCGATGCCGGAGCTGGCCTGCAAGCTCTCGGGGAGCGATCTCTTCCTCGTGGACTCGATCTCCACCGATCCGGGCTTCGGTCATCCCGTGCAGGTCCCCGATGGCTTTCCGGGCTATGCGTTGCCCGTACCGCACCCAAAGGACGGGCAACTCTTCGTGAAGCTGCGCGATGACCCCAATGTCGTCAACCTGGCGTCCGTCGATACACGCGAGCTGCCACCCACTCCACAAGAGGCGGAGCGCGCCAGCGTCCGACGTGCCGCCGCAACGGTGCCCGCGAGCAAGGCGCCGCCCAAACCAACACCCGCGCCGCCCAATCTGAGTTGACAACATCGCCGGGAGCGATGTTGGACGACGCGCAGCGTCGGCCCCGAGGGGGCGAGGCCCAGGGCGGCCCGAGCACTTTCTCGCGCTCGGCGCTTGACCTAGGCCGCGGCCGCTCGCCGCTTACGTGCAGGGTCCGCCGAGGATCCCCGCCCGCAACGCCGCGCTGGGGGGCGAGGGGCCGAGCCAGATCGCGAGGAAGGCCGTTGCGAAGTCGTCGCCGGGGATCGTGCCCTGGACGGCGCCGTCGAGAGTGTACTGGATGCCAACTCCGGGGATGCGAAGAAACGTCATCTGCTGGCCGGAGCCGACACCCGTCATCCAACCGTTGAGCTGCGCGATGCGCCTTTGCAGCCGTGGCAGCTCCTGGGGCGCGCTCTTCTCGAAGCCCTCTTGCCAGGCCTTGCGCAACTGACTCGCGGTCACGTGAAAGACGAAGCGCAGCTCGACCTCGACCGGCCCTCTGGAGGTCAGGATCGCCTGGGCATCCGCCGTGGGGTGCGGCACGTAGAGCGCGCCCACGTAGACTTTGATGCCGAAGATCGTTGCCTTGCGCAGGCCGAGGCCGTTGAGTGTCAGCGTTTCGCCATGGGCCTCGATGCGCTCCGGGAACGAGACACCGTCGCACTCTCGGGCGGCCACCGGCGCGGCGGAGGCCACGCAGGATAAGAGAAGGAGAGCCGCCGAGGCGAGAGCCGGCAGCGAGGCTACGGGCGCGCGCATGCTCATGTTCGCGTCCCCGGTCCACGATACTCGCAGCCGCTGGTGCAGGTCTCGTGTATGACGATCCGGCTCAGGCCCGGCAGGCGCGGCGCAAGTCGCTCCCAGAGCCACGCTGCAAGCTGCTCGCTCGTCGGGTTCTCGAGACCGGGAATCTCGTTGAGATAGCGATGATCGAGCGCTTCATGGAGCGGCGCGAAGGCGGCCGAGAGATCGGCGAAATCGCACACCCAGCCGAGGCGCGGCTCGAGCGGGCCGGTGACGTGCACGGCCACCCGGAAAGAATGTCCATGTAGCCGCGCGCATTTGTGGCCGGGTGCAACGTTGGGCAGCCGGTGCGCCGCCTCGATGCGGAATTCCTTGAAGATGTCCATCCGCGGCAATGTACAGAGGCGGCCGCGGCAATGGTAGTCTTGGAGGGAGTCTCAGAGGGTCCGGCGGTGCAGCGCAGAATCACCGGTTATCATCTCGATGACGAGCAGCACTGGGTAGCCGAGCTCGACTGCGGCCACAATCAACACGTGCGCCACAACCCGCCCTGGGTCAGCCGGCCGTGGGTCACGACGGCCGACGGGCGTGAGCGCATGCTGGGCACGGTGCTCGAGTGCAGGAAATGCGATCGGGGGGAGGCGCCGGATCGGAGTGCGCCGGGCGCGAGATGAGCCGTGCCACTGGCCTTCCTTGGCGGCAGCGCCCCCGGCCCGGCCATTTCGGCTGCGCTGTCCCTGCTGCGCGAAAGCCCGGGGCGGACTCCATGTCCGCCCGTCCGTCGCTTCGCGACGAACCCTGGCCGGGCGCTCGCCTCCTGAGTCGGCTCACCCATGCCGCGCGCGGTCGCGCGCATACACGGCGGCGAGCCGGGCACTGCCGATCTTCGCGACGGCGCCCGCGATCGCCTGCCGCTGGCATTCCTGGCTCGTGGCTCTCTCCGTGAGATTGACCGAGTCCTCCGAGGGGCAGACCTGCTCGGCGGCGTTCACGATACGCCGATAGATCGCGCGCGCTCCCGGGTCTGTCCAGAGGTCGCTCGAGTTGTAATACACCATGGTCGTTCCATACGGCTGTGCAGCCGAGGCGACCGTGGGCGATGCGAGCAAGGCACCGGCCGCGAGGGCGGCAAGCGCGGCGAGGGCGGCGAGGGTGCGCGGGCGGGGGGTGTCCGGGACGAGGCGGTTCATGGTGATGTCTCCTGTCGAATGTTGGCTCCAGCGAGTACATCCATTTCGACGCTGGTAGCGGCGACTGCGTTTAAATGCCGCCGCCCCTTTGCAGCCGGCCGAAAAGACACTACAGTCGTAGCCCATGTTGCGCATCAGCCGCGAGAGCCGCGCGCACGAGCGCGGCAAGCGCACCGGCATTCTGGCGCTCGCCATTCTCGCCGGCATCAATCTGCTCAACTACCTCGACCGCTACGTGGTGGCCGCGGTGCTGCCGGATCTGAAGCGCGCACCCCTGCACCTCAGCGACTTCGAGCTCGGCACGCTGATGAGCGGCTTTCTCATCGTCTACATGCTCACCGCGCCGCTCTTTGGACGGTGGGGCGACCGCGGCTCGCGCCCGAAGCCAATCGCGATCGGCGTTTTCATCTGGAGCCTCGCCACCGGTCTCTCGGGACTCGCGCGCAATTACCTGCAGCTGCTCGCCGCGCGCGCCATCGTCGGGATCGGCGAGGCCGCCTACGGCACCATCGCTCCCTCGCTGCTCGCGGATTTCTTCCAGAGGCGCACGCGCGGGCGGGCCTTCGCCGTCTTCAACATGGCCATCCCGGTGGGCGCAGCGCTCGGCTACATCGTGGGCGGTGTCATGCGCCAGCGCTTCAGTTGGCATGCGGCTTTCTATGTCGCCGGCATACCGGGTGTCTTTCTCGCGCTATGGATTCTGCGGCTGCCCGATCCGCCACGGGGAGCGAACGAGGAGAACGAGGGCGCGGCCGAGCCGCACAGCGATGAGCGACCGCGCACGATGCCCGGCCTGCAGGCCGGCTCCTGGGCGGTGTACCTGCGTCTGCTGCGGCAGACACCCTACATGCTCACCGTGCTCGGCTACGCCGCCTACACGTTCGCGCTCGGCGGCCTGGCGTTCTGGATGCCGTCCTTTCTCGAGCGCGTGCGTGGGATATCCGCCGTGCAGGCCTCGGCAGGCTTCGGGGAGATCGTGGTCCTGACGGGATTCGTGGGCACGTTCGTGGGCGGCTGGCTCGGGGACTACTGGCTGCGATACTCCCAGCAGGCGTACCTGTGGATGTCGGGTTGGGTCACTCTGCTCGCGGTGCCGGCGGCGTACCTGGCGCTCGCGGCGGGCGCGCCCGCGATTTTCTATCCGGCGCTCATCGTCGCGGAGCTGCTCCTTTTCATGTCCACCGGACCCGTCAACACGGCCATCGTCAATCTGGTGAGCCCGACGGAGCGGGCTTCGGCGGTGGCGCTGAGCATCCTCACCATCCATCTCCTCGGCGACGTCCTCTCACCCTCCATCATCGGGAAGCTGTCGGATCTGTATTCGCTCGGGGCGGCGGTGATGATCGTGCCGGTGGCCGTGGCGATCAGCGCGGTGCTGTGGTTCGTGGCCGCGCGGGCCGGCCGCGCCGCGACTACTTAGTGGCGCATCCGGCAAACAAGCTTGCGGTAAGCGGGCGACACAAAATCGCCGGGAGCGATTTTGGACGGCGCGAGCGCCGGCCCCGAAGGGGCGAGGCCCAGGATGGGCCGAGCAACCCGCCCTGCGCCCGCGAGGTCGAATGGGTGCAGGGGATGCTCGGTAAAAGCGGCGAAGCCGACTTTTACCCAGTCTATCTACAGACGAACGCCCGCTCGATCACGTAGTCGCCGGGCTCGCCGATTCCGCTGGAGATCTCGAAGCCGTGTGCATCGAGCAGCGCGCAGGTGTCGGTGAGCATCGCCGGACTTCCGCACACCATCACGCGGTCGCTCGCCGCATCGAGTGGCGGCAGCCCGAGGTCGTAGGAGAGCCGTCCGGACTGAATGAGGGTCGTCAGCCGCCCGCGGTTGGCGTGAGGCTCGCGGCTGACCGTCGGGTAGTAGTGCAGCTTCTCCCGTACCCACTCGCCGAGCAGCTCATGCGCCTTCAGGCTCTCGATACGATGCTTGACCACGGCCGTTTCCCGGGCCCAGCGCACGCCGTGCACGAACACGACGTGCTCGAAGCGCTCGTAGACCTCCGGGTCCTTGATGACGCTCATGAAGGGGGCGGCCCCGGTGCCGGTCGAGAGCAGGTACAGCCGTTTGCCGGGCTTGAGATCGTGCAGCACCAGCGTACCGGTGGGCTTGCGGCTCACCAGGACCTCATCTCCCTCGCGGAGGTGCTGCAGCCGTGAGGTGAGGGGGCCATCCGGCACCTTGATGCTCAGGAACTCGAGGTGCTCCTCGTGATTGGCGCTGGCGATGCTGTAAGCGCGCAGCAGCGGCCGGCTGTCGATGTGCAGGCCGACCATGACGAACTGCCCGTTCTCGAAGCGCAGCCCGAAGTCGCGTGTGGTCGTGAAAGTGAACTGTGTATCGGTCCAGTGCCGGACCGAGAGAACGCGCTCGTTGCCTATCGCCGCCAAGAGGATCACCTGCCTTTTCGGCTGTTCCGGCCGGGTATTGCGCCATGCGTATCTTACCGGGCTCACGGACCGCCGTGGCGCCGATGGGCTATGCCATCATAAGCTTGGGTTATCAAAGAGCCTGAGGGGGGAGGAGTTCATGGCCGATCCGGAAGCGCTCGCGGCGCTCGAGAAGCGCGTCACCGAGCTTACGCGCCAGGTGACGCGCCTCGAAGACACCCATGCCGTCAAATGCCTGCAGTACAAGTACGGCTACTACATCGACAAGTGCCTCTACGACGAGGCGGTGACGCTGTTCGCCGAGAGCGGCGAGGTCCGGTTCCTCAATGGCGTCTACCGCGGCAGGAGCGGCATCCGCCGACTGTATTGCAACTGGTTTCGCAAGTACTTCACCGGCGGCGTGAACGGGCCGCTGCGCGGCCTCTTGCTCGATCACCTGTTGCTGCAGGACATCGTCGATGTCGCCGACGACGGACTCACCGCCAAGGGCAGGTTCCGCTGCCTGCTGCAGGGCGGCTGCCACGAGAGCATGCCCGAGCCCATCCCGAACTTTCCGCGCCAGTTCTGGGAGGCCGGCATCTACGAGAACACCTACGTCAAGGAGGATGGGGTCTGGAAGATCCAGTGCCTCCACTACAACATGCTCTGGCGGGCCGACCACAACCAGGGCTGGGCCCATAGCGTCATCCATCTGACACCCATCTCACGCGTCTACCCGGACGACCCCAACGGTCCCGACGAGCTCCTCGCCGAAGCCCCCGCGGCCTGGCCGGAGACGCCCGTGGTGCCTTTCCACTATGCCCATCCGGTGACGGGAAAGCGCTGGGGCGAGCCCTAGAGATGCTCGCGCGGCGTGCATGTCATGCCGCCGATGCGCCCCGATCACGCGCGAGAAGCGATTCACCCCCGGTTTGCGAGCCCGCAGGCGCTGGCATGCCGATTGCTTTGACCACTTCGGCGAGACGCTGCACTCACTTCACGGGGACTTCGGCCCCGCCGTGGTTGCAGGCTCGCTCACGGCCGCGACAACCCCCTCGTTCGCCGCCGTGTGTCAGTTGCCGGTGGCGCCGGCACCCCCTCCGGCGCCACCGGCAATTCTTTCTGGAGGTCAGGCGATCCGACAGTCCAATGTGATGTCGGCCAGCTCGTAGCCTTTGCGGAAGTCGCGGATGTGCCTGGCCATCCAGCCGCGCGCCGCGTCCGCGTCGCGCTTGGCCGTCGCCTCGAGGATCCGGCGCTGAGCCGCGGCGATTCGCGAGCGTGCCTGCGCTACCTTGTCGATCATGACGCGCAGCGAGGGCTCGAGCAGATGGAGCAACGGCTCCTGCGCGAGCCCCAGCACCTGGTTGTGCGTCGCCCGCCCGACGCAGCGGAAGAACTCGGCCGCGTGATGCACCGCCTTCTCCGTCTGCGCATTTTCCTCGGCAAATCGCTGACACGCCGCCGCGATGCCGTCGAGGTCGGCCGGCGTGCGGTTATGGGCCGCAATCTCCGCCATCGGCGGCTCGAGTTGCGTCAGCGCCTCCCAAACCTCGAAAAATGTGACATCGTGCAGGGCGAGGGCGCGGCTGACATCCTTCGCGACGGCGCGGTGCTGCGGCCGGCTGACAGTCATGAGCTTCGAGCCGGGTCGGCGCTGCAGCAAGCCACCACTCTCGAGCTCTCGCAGCGCCTCGCGCACCGTCGAGCGATTCACACCCAACTGACGGGCGAGCTCGGTCTCGGAGGGCAGCCGCTCGCCCTCGCGCAGCTCGCGGCTGAGAATCCGCTCGGTGATCGCGGCGGCCACCTTGCGGTAGCCCGGCACGAGCAGGATCTGATCGAACTCGACGCTCATGCCGCGCTCTCGTAGAGCTCCCGCCCAATGAGCATGCGGCGGATCTCCTGCGTGCCGGCGCCGATCTCGTAGAGTTTCGCGTCACGCAGGAGCCTCCCCGCGGGGAAGTCGTTGATGTAGCCGTTGCCGCCGAGCGCCTGGATGGCCTCGAGCGCGACGCGAGTCGCGTTCTCCGCCGCGAACAGGATGCAGGCCGCCGCATCCTGGCGCCTCACCCGCCCGGCATCGCACGCGCTCGCCACGGCGTAGACGTAGGCGCGGGAGGCGCTGAGGGCAGTGTACATGTCGGCGATCTTCGCCTGCATCAGCTCGAAGGTGCCGATCGGCTGGCCGAACTGCTTGCGCTCACGCACGTAGGGCAGCACGAGATCGAGCGCCGCGGCCATGAGGCCGAGCGGCCCGCCGGCCAGCACCACCCGCTCGTAGTCAAGGCCGCTCATCAACACCCGTGCGCCGCCGTTCTCCGGCCCGAGCCGGTTCTCCGCGGGCACGGCGCAGTCATCGAACACGAGCTCGCAGGTGCTGGAACCTCGCATGCCGAGCTTGTCGAGCTTCTGCGCGGTGGTGAAGCCGCTCGTGCCGCGCTCGACGATGAAGGCCGTGATGCCGCGGGCGGCCGCCGCGGGATCGGTTTTGGCGTAGACGACGAGAACGTCCGCGTCCGGTCCATTGGTGATCCACATCTTGCGCCCGTTGAGCACGTAACTCTCCCCGCGCCGCTTCGCCCGCAGCTGCATCGAGACCACATCCGAGCCCGCCTGCGGCTCCGACATGGCGAGCGCGCCGACATGCTCGCCGCTGACGAGCTTCGGCAGATACCGGTCGCGCTGCGCGTCCGTGCCGTTCAAGCGCAGCTGATTGACGCAGAGGTTGGAGTGCGCGCCGTAGGAGAGCCCGACGGCGCCCGAGGCGCGGGAGATCTCCTCCATGGCGACGGCGTGGGCGAGGTAGCCCAGGCCGGCGCCGCCCCAGCGCTCCGGCACGGTGATGCCGAGCAGGCCCAGCTCGCCGAGCGCCGGCCAGAGGTCGCGCGGAAACTGATTGCTGCGGTCGATGTCGTCGGCGCGCGGGGCGATGCGCTCCGTCGCGAAGCGCCGCACCTGCTGGCGGATCTCCTCGATGCCCTCGCCGAGGCCGAAATCGCTGTCTACGGCTGAGTTCGCGGACATGAGCTTGTCATCCGTCGGGTCGGGATCGTATGATTGTCCGACAATCCGGCCATCGTGACAAGCCCATGCCCCGCATTGCCTCCCGGCTCGACCCCCGCTCGCAGGAATTTCGCGATAACGAGGCCTCGATGCGCGATCTGGTCGCTGCGCTCAAGGCCGAGGTCACCCGCGCGGCCGCGGGCGGCTCCGCGCAGGCCGTCAACCGCCACCGGGCCGCGGGCAAGCTCACGGCGCGGGAGCGCATCCAGGTGCTGCTCGACACGGGCAGCCCCTTCCTCGAGCTCTCGCAGCTCGCCGCCCACGGCATGTACGGGGGCGGCATCGCCTGCGCTGGCATCGTTACCGGGGTCGGCCGGGTGAGCGGTCGGGAATGCGTGCTCGTGGTCAACGACCCCACCGTCAAAGCCGGCACCTACTATCCGATCACCCTCAAGAAGCACCTGCGGGCGCAGGAGATCGCGCGCGAGAACCGGCTTCCGTGTGTCTACCTGGTTGAGAGCGGCGGCGCCTTTCTGCCGGCGCAGGATGAGGTCTTTCCCGACCGGGAGCATTTCGGCCGCATCTTCTACAACCAGGCGACGCTCTCGGCCGCTGGCGTGGCGCAGATCGCGGTTGTTCATGGCTCCTGTACCGCGGGCGGCGCCTACGTGCCTGCCATGTCGGATGAGAACGTCATCGTGCGTGGGCAGGGCAGGGTATTCCTCGGCGGACCGCCGCTCGTCAAGGCCGCGACCGGCGAGGACATCGACGCGGAGTCGCTGGGTGGCGCCGAAGTCCATTGCCGCGAGTCAGGTGTATGCGACCACTACGCGGAGAACGACACTCATGCGCTGAGTGTGGCCCGGCGCATCGTCGCGCGCTTGCGACCGCCGCCCTCCACGTCCCCGCCGCAGGCGGCGCGCGATCCTCACTACGATCCGCGGGAGCTCTATGGCTCGGTGCCTGCGAGTCTGCGCCGACCGTATGACGTGCGCGAGGTGATCGCGCGATTGGTGGACGGCTCGGAGCTCGAGGAGTTCAAGCAGCTTTATGGGACGACGCTGGTCTGCGGCTTCGCGCATCTTGCGGGCTTTCCCGTGGGCATCCTCGCCAACAACGGCATTCTCTTCTCCGAGAGCTCGCTCAAGGGCGCGCACTTCATCGAGCTCTGCGCGCGCGAGCGCATCCCGCTCCTATTCCTGCAGAACATCACCGGCTTCATGGTCGGCCGCCGCGCCGAGGCCGGGGGCATCGCCAAGGACGGCGCCAAGCTTGTCACCGCCGTGGCCTGCGCGCAGGTGCCGAAGCTCACGGTCATCATCGGTGGCAGCTACGGCGCCGGCAACTACGCGATGTGCGGGCGCGCGTACTCGCCGCGATTCCTCTTTCAATGGCCCAATGCGCGCATCTCGGTGATGGGCGGAGAGCAGGCTGCGAGCGTGCTCGCCGCCGTCAAGCGCGGACAGCTCGAGGCCTCCGGCGGCAGTTGGCCGGCCGAGGAGGAGGAAGCGTTCAAGCAGCCGATCCGCGCGCAGTACGAGCGCCAGGGCCATCCCTATTACGCCTCGGCACGGCTCTGGGACGATGGGGTGATCGATCCGCTCGAGACCCGCCGGATTCTCGGGCTCTGTCTTGCCGCCGTGCGCAACGCGCCGGAGGAGGAGACGCGCTTCGGGCTCTTTCGCATGTAACGGCCACGCACTCAAAGCGACGACCATGGCAAAAATGCTCCGCAGCCTCCTCGTGGCCAACCGCGGCGAGATCGCCTGCCGCATCTTTCGCACCGCCCGCAGAATGGGCATCCGCACGATCGCCGTGTACTCGGACGCGGACGCCGGCGCGCGCCACGTGCGCGAGGCTGACGAGGCGATCCGCATCGGGCCGCCGCCCGCAGCGGAGAGCTATCTCGCCATCGAAGCCGTCATTCGCGCCGCCCACGCGGCGAGCGCCGATGCCGTTCATCCGGGATACGGATTTCTGTCGGAGAACGCGCAGTTCGCCCAGGCCTGCCTCGATGCCGGGCTCACCTTCGTGGGTCCGCCCGCTGCGGCGATCGCCGCGATGGGATCGAAGAGTCTGGCGAAGGCCCGCGTTCGGGCGGCCGGCGTGCCGGTGTTGCCCGGCTATGAGGGCGAGCGGCAGGAGGTGCAATATCTCGAGGCGCGCGCGCTCGAGGCGGGGCTGCCTCTTATCGTCAAGCCCGCCGCCGGCGGCGGCGGCAAGGGCATGCGTGTGGTGCATGCGAAGGAGGAGTTGCGCGAGGCGCTGACCGCCGCGCGCCGCCTGGCCGAGAGCGCTTTCGGAGACGGCACGCTCCTCATCGAGCGATTTCTGACCGAGCCGCGGCATATCGAGGTGCAGGTATTTGCCGACGGCCACGGCGACTGCGTGCATCTCGGCGACCGCGACTGCTCGGTGCAGCGCCGGCATCAGAAGCTGATCGAGGAGGCTCCGGCGCCGAACCTGCCGCCGCCCGTGCGCGAGGCGCTGCGCGCCGCGGCGGTGACGGTGGCGCGCAACATCGGCTATCAGAGCGCCGGCACCGTGGAGTTTCTCTTCGACGGGCGCGAGTTCTATTTCCTCGAGATGAATACGCGGCTTCAGGTGGAGCACACCGTCACGGAGGCGGTCACCGGGCTCGATCTCGTCGAGTGGCAGTTGCGCGTGGCCGCGGGCGAGCCGCTGCCGCTCGCGCAATCGCAGATCCGTCTCAGCGGCCATGCCATCGAGGCGCGGGTCTGCGCGGAGGATCCGTGGCGCGACTTCCTGCCGAGCGCCGGCTCGCTGCAGCTGGCGGACTGGCCGCAGGGCGAGTCGCTGCGGGTCGATGCCGGCTTCGCGAGCGGCGATGCCGTGCCCTCGGTGTACGACTCCCTGCTCGCCAAGGTCATCGCCTGGGGGCCGGAGCGCGAGCAGGCGGCGCTGCAATTGGCGGATGCGCTTGCGCACACGTATCTCGCCGGCATCCATACCAACGAGCGATGGCTCGGCCGCATCCTGCGCTCGAAGGTGTTCCTCGAGGTACGCCACAGCGTGGCGCTGCTCGATCGGAGCGCGGCGCAATTCTCGGCGCCGATCGAAACCACCCCGGCCGCACTCACGCTGGCGGCGCTCGCGGCCCGCGAGGCCGCTGCGCACGGCGAGGGCTCGAAGGCGTCGAGCCCGGCAGTGAGTCCCTGGGAGCTCGGCGATGCCTTCCAACCCAACCTGCCGGCCCGCATCGAGATGACATTGTCCTCGGGCGGGCGGCCGCATCGGGTACAACTGACGCTCGAGGGTGGCCAGCCGCGCGAGGCGCAGGTGCTCGCGCCCGCGGACAAAGCGACGCGGCAGGAGGGCGGCCCGCGCCTCGAGCTCGCGGGCGTAGCACTCACCGAGAACACGGTCAGCGTGGTGCTGGATGATGAGCGGCACAGCGCCCGCTGGTTTCGGCGAGGCCCGCAACTTCATGTGTGGATTTGTGACACGCATCACGAATTGCTCATCGAGGATCCGCACACGCGGGAGTTCACCGCGAGCGCTTCGACCGGCGGACTCACGACACCGCTGCCCGGCGTCGTAGCCGCGGTAGCCGTGCAGGAGGGGCAGGCCGTCGCCGCCGGCGAGGTGTTGATGGTCGTCGAGGCGATGAAGATGGAGCACAGCATCACCGCTCCCTACGACGGCGTGGTGCGCGCGATCTACTTTGCCCGCGGGGACCGCGTGCCGGAAGGCAGCGAGCTGCTCGCCCTGTCGCGGGCAGGCGACAGCGCGAGTTAGTTTCCGTTTCAGGTCAGTCCTTCGGTCTGGGAGCGCTGACATGGGCCGAGTCGCGATCGTAGAAACGCCACGGACGGTGCGCCCACTCACCGGCGTAGTCGACTCCGATGCGCGCGCTGTGGGCGATGCGCGCAGCCCGCCGGGCGGAGACCGGCGGCCGCTCGAGCCAGATGACATCGCCGCAGAGGTCCGCGCCGTTCAACCGCTTGTCGATGTGCATCGCCCGGCAGAGAAGGCCGGGTCCCGAGGTCCTGTCCTCGATCCCGGCCACGGGCTCGAGCGCTCGCAGCAGCACGGCGTGCGGCACGCCCTCCGCCTCCGTCACGACATTAAGACAATTCCAGAACCCGTAAATGAAATACACGTAGGCATGCCCGGGGGGCCCGAACATGACCTCGGTGCGCGCCGTACGGCCCCGGGAGGAATGCGCCGCCAGGTCCTCGGGGCCCTGGTAAGCCTCGGTCTCGACTATCCGGCCCGCGCGTCGTCGATCGCCGTGCGCATGCACCAGATACATGCCGATCAGCTCGCGGGCGACGGTGAGCGTGTCCCGGGCGTAAAACGCTCGGGTTATTTTCCGTGCCTGCGGCATGGCGTATGCGTGTTACAATAACGGGCGGGCCCGACCGGGCCAAGTGGTTTGCGGGAATCAGACTGATGCGACGACTGATCCGGAGAAGCTCGAGCTTGGGCTGGGCGGCTGCCAGCATACTGTTGGCGGGCCTGGTGCTGGCCACGCAGTGCGGTGCGGAGGTTTTCACTCTGCCGCCCGGGGGTGGCTCTCTCATCGGACAGAATCAGCAGATCCAGTCGCAGGCTTCCGACACGCTGCTGGGCCTCGCGCGCAAGTACAGCGTGGGCTACTGGGAGATCCAGGAGGCCAACCCGAAGGTCGACATGTGGCTGCCGGGGCAGGGTACCAACATCACCGTTCCCGGCCGATTCATCGTGCCGCCCGTCACGCACAAGGGCATCGTCATCAACCTGCCGCAGCACCGGCTCTTCTATTTCCCGAAGCGGCGGCGGCACGACCAGCCGATCGTGATCACCTACCCGGTGAGCCCGGGCGAGGGTAACTTCCCGACGCCCGTCGGCGTGACCCGCGTCATTCGCAAGGTGCCGCATCCGGTCTGGATCCCGACCGCCCATATCCTCGAGGCGCACGAGCAAGAGGGCGACCCGATCCCGAAGGTCTGGCCGGCCGGACCCGACAATCCGATGGGCTTGTGGGCGCTCGAGACGACCCTGAGCCACGGCGAGATCTACATCCACGGCACCAACAACCCGATGGCGATTGGCATGGCCGTCACGCACGGCTGCGTGCGCCTCTACCCGGAAGACATCGCGGCCCTTTATCCCATTGTGCCGGTCGGCACCGCGGTGACCATCGTCAACCAGCCGGTGCTGGCGAGCCTGCAGGACGGGCAGCTCTACCTCGAGGTCCATCCCCCGACCAGCAGCGATCACAAGCCGGTGCCGCCGGACTACGGGCAGATCTCGCAGATCATCGATGCGGCGATCGGCAAGAGCATGGTGGCCATCGACTGGGATCAGGTGCGCCAGGTGGCGACCCAGGCGAATGGCATCCCGCAACTCGTCGGTGTGGAGGCCAACTACAACCCTCCCGCGCAGGCGCAGCCGAGTCAGGAGACGACCACCACGCTCAGCGGACAGCGGCACTCAGCGAGCGGAGCTGACGGAGCAACCTGACGATCGCCGCCGTACGCGAGAGGAGCGCCACGGCGGCGCTCGCCCGGCCAATCCAACCAACCAGGCGGCGCTCGCGCATCATGACGAAGAGTGTCGCGAGCGATACCAGCCAGGCAAAGGGATGACTCGCGGCTGATTGCGGCGCCCGGCGGGTCCAGTGGGAGAGCTGCGCCGCCGGACTCATCTGCGTAATGCGATAGGCGATCTCGAGCCGCTGCTGCTCGCAGCGGGCGATGAGCTTCAGCCGGCGCGCCTCGAGCTCACGCAGCCGCCTCATGGGTCCACCCCGTCGGAGCCGCCCACGCGGCGCTGGTCGTGCTCGAACTGTGCGAGTGTCCCGGCGAGGAGCGGCGGGCGCGCCCGAAAGATGCGGGCCCCCACGAAGCCGCAGATGACGGCCAGGATGAGGAGGACCACCATGCTGCCGAGCAGGCCCACCATGGGGTGCGTCTGCCAGACCGCGATCACCACCGCCGTGAGCGCGAACACGATCGCGAGCAGCGCGCAGGCGATGGCCGCAAACCCCCAGAGGAGGACTTGCGCGACATAGACGAGGTAGATCTCCGCCTCGACCGCGGCAAGATCGAGCCGCGTCCTGAAGGAATCCAGAATCGCAGCGAGAAGCCCGCGAATGAGCCCGGGAGCGCGGGGTTGGGGTTGGGGCTCCTCATCATAGCCGTCGCCCCCGGCGGTGCCGCCGGCCATCCCGGGCGCCACGGCATCCGGTCCGCCGCGCGCCTCGCTCATCGAGCGCGGCCCATGAGGAGGCCCACGAGCAACGCCACTCCCCCGGCTATTGCCACGGCGGTCCAGGGATTGTCGCGCACGTAGCCATCGAGCACCTCGGCGCGACCCTTCAGGTCGTGCTCGATATCAGTGAGCTGGCGGCGCAGGGCGTGCAGGGACTCCTCGGCGCGTTGGCGCGCCTCGTCGGTCAGGTCCTCTGCGTTCTCGGCGCTCGCCCGCAACAGCGCTTCGGCGTCCCTCACCAGCGTCTTGATGTCCTCTGCGAGCTTTCCGGCATCGAACGTTGGGCTCATGGCTCACGTCCTCGGCATGGGGTTTCGAGCCAGTTTAGCCACGGTCAGCGCCGCACGCACCAAGAGCAGCTCTTCGTCGACCGGGATCACCCACACGGCCACGGAACTGTCGGCCTTGCTGATGCGCAACTCGCGGCCTTTGGCTCCCTCGTTGGCCGCGCGATCAAGCGCGATGCCGGCCCATTCGAGGCTCGAGAGGATCCTCGCCCGCACCTCCGGCACGTGCTCGCCCACGCCGCCGCCAAAGACAATACCGTCGCAGCCGCCGAGCACGGCAAGGTAGGCGCCGAGGTACTTCCGCGCGCGGTAACAGTAGAGCTCGACCGCGAGCCGTCCCCGCTCGGAGCCTTCATCGAGCAGCGCCTGTGGATCGCCACCGCTGCCGGCGACGCCGGCAAGCCCCGCTCGCTCGTTCAACATCTCCAGGACCTGCTCAGCGCTTGCGCCGAGCTGCCGCTCGAGGTAGGGCACAATGGCGGCATCGACGTCACCCGAGCGGGTGGCCATCACCAACCCCTCGAGCGGCGAGAATCCCATCGACGTATCGAGGGGGCGGCCCGCTGCGAGAGCCGCGATGGAGCAGCCGCCGCCGAGCTGCAAGGTGATGAGCCTGCCGCCCCCCGGGAGCGCGGGCTCGAGCTCGAGCCAGCGGCGCCACATCGCCTCGTGCGCCAGCCCGTGAAATCCATATCGGCGTATGCCAAGCTGGACGCCGATCTGCGGCGGGAGCGCGTATTCCGCGGCCACGCGCGGCAGCGCGGAGAAAAAAGAGGTATCGAAGGCCGCCACCTGCGCGACGCCCGGGCCGCACACCTCGCGGGCGGCATCGATCCAACGCAGCGCCACGGGATTGTGAAGGGGCGCGAGCTGCGAAAGCCCCTCGATCGCCTGGCGTGCGCTCTCATCGATGAGCGCCGGGACCGCAAAGCGCGTACCGCCGTGGACGACCCGATGCGCTACCGTCGCAGGGGGCTCCTCGAGTTGGCCGAGAAAGCGGCGCAGCGCCGCGGCCGGCTCGAGAGGCGCGCCGGTGAGGTGCTGCACCCCGAGCCGCCGCGGTGCCGTTTGGGCTGCGGCATCGCCAGCAGTCTGAAAAGCGGCCAGCTTTACCGAGGTGCTGCCGGTGTTGACGGTCATCACGATCATCGAGGCGTAATATGCCGCAGAACGATTGCTCCTGCATTTGCCGGGAGGCTGCAGTGGACATACAAGCAGTGCGCGCGCACCTGCTGAGGCGTCGGGAGGAGCTCCAGACGCGGGCGAGCAGAGCCAGCGCGGACTTGAGACACGAGTCCGATCCCCTGAGCGCGGATTTCGCCGAGCAGGTGACTCAGCGCGAGTCTGATGATGTCCTCGGGGCCATCTCCGAGTCGGCGCAGCAGGAGTTGCGCCTGCTGCAGGCGGCGCTGCGGCGGCTCGAGGAGGGACGCTACACCACGTGCGCTGTCTGCGGCGAGCCGATCGAGGAGGAGAGGCTGCAAGCCGTGCCGTACACCGACCGCTGCCGCACCTGCGCCGAAGCCACGCGGGGGCCGCTCAGGTCCCCTCCTCGCAAGGGCTGAGCGCGATGCATTCTTGCGGCGTCATCACGATCACGACGGACTTCGGCCACCAGGGGCCGTTCGTCGGCGTCATGAAGGGGCGCATTCTGAGCCGCTTCCCGACGGCAAGGCTCATCGATCTCACCCACGAGATTGTGGTCCATTGGCCCGCCGAGGCCGGGTTTTGGCTGGGGCGCGCCTTCGAGTACTTCCCCGCAGGGACGGTGCACGTGGCGGTGGTGGACCCCGGGGTGGGAACCTCGCGGGACATCATCATCGTGAGCGCCGCAGAGCATCTGTTCGTGGCGCCGGACAATGGGCTCCTCGCCCCTCTGGCGGCGCGCCATCCGCGGGCGTCCATCGTGCGCCTGCGCCCCCAGGGGCTTGCGCGCTTAGGTGTCCACCACGCGAGCGCCACCTTTCACGGGCGGGACATCTTCGCCCCGGTGGCGGCGGAGCTGGCCGCTGGCCGCTGCTCGCCCGCGGACTTGGGCGAGGCCGCGAGCGCCGACTCCCTGGTACCGTCCTGGGTCGATGAGCCCTCGGTCGAGCACGCGAGCGTCTCCGGGGTGATCATCACCATCGATCATTTCGGCAATCTGATCAGCAACATCGATGCGGCCCTGATTGAGCGATTCCGGCTGCCGCTGGTGCACGCGGGCAATCACGCCGTCCCGCTCCTTCGGACCTATGGCGACACGCGGCCGGGGGAGTACCTCGCCCTGATCAATTCCTTCGGGGTGCTGGAGATAGCTCGAGCGGAGCAGAGCGCGGCGGAGGGCTTGGGTTTGAGCCGTGGAGCCCCAGTTATTGTGCGTGACAGGACGGAGTAGAGCCTCGCCCCTAAGCGGTATTGCTCTGGGGCGCGAATCCGTTATAGTTCGCTGCCTTGCTCCGTGCCCATGCTGCACTACCCCTTGATTTAACTCAGGATTTGCATCGTTAGATGTCGGAACGAGACAACGAGAGCTTCGATCTCGATGAAGAATTCTTGAGCGGGGCCACCGAGGACAGCACCGATTACGACCGGCTGCTCGACCGGGTGGATAAGCGCGTCCGCAACCAGGTCAAGCGCGGCAAAGCCGCGTGGAGCCGTCTGGAAGAAGTCCTCGCGGACAAGAAGCTCGAGAAGGACCTTCGCGACTTCGACGAAGAGCCTTAGCCCGCCACCTACGGCGGCGGGGCACGTCCTGGTGCCTATGCTTCGCGGGTCGCACGGACGATTGGACAACTCGCTTCAATCCGAGCAGGGCGGCCGGACGCGCCAGCGCCGCGCGCCGCCTGGGGGACTGCTCGACTCGAGGGCCCCACGTGGGCCTACACGGCGGCCGCCCTCGCCGCCGCTTGCCTGCGGGATGTTCTCGTGACTCGCACCGCGTCAGACTGGATCGTCCTCAAATTCGGGGGGACCAGCGTCTCTTCGCTCGCCACCTGGCGCAACATCGCCAAGGTCGCCGCCGCACGGCGCGCCGCGGGCGCCCGGCTGCTCATCGTGCACTCCGCCCTGACCGGCATCACCGATCGCCTGGAGAAGCTGCTCTCGGCCGCGCGGGGCGAGGCGCAGGAGGAGGAGCTCAAGCTCATCGACGAGCGGCACCGGCGGCTCGCTGCCGAGCTCGGTATCCCGCTCGGGGAGGGCTGCGAGCGTCAGCTCGCGGAGCTGCGGCAGATCGCCGCGGGCATCGCGCTCATCGATGAGGTGAGCGATCGCACCCGCGCCCGTGTCATGTCGAGCGGCGAGCTCATGGCGACCGAGCTCGGCGCGCGCTTTCTGCGCGAGCAGGGCCTCGAGGTCGATTGGGCCGATGTGCGCACCATGCTCTTCGCCGAGGAGCGTCCGAGCGCCTCCGCCAAGGCCAGCATTCTCTCCGCCACCTGCGGCTTCGCGCCCGACCCGGCGCTCGAGAAGCGTCTCGCCGCGCTCGCCCCCATCGTCGTCACCCAGGGTTTCATCGCAAGCGACGGTGAAGGCAACACGGTGCTGCTCGGCCGGGGCGGCTCCGATACCTCCGCGGCCTATCTTGCCGCGAAGCTGCGCGCGCGGCGGCTCGAGATCTGGACGGACGTCCCCGGCATGTTCAGCGCCAACCCGCGCTCGACCCCGACGGCGCGCCTCCTTCGCTCTCTACACTACGATGAGGCGCAGGAGATTGCGACGAGCGGCGCCAAGGTCCTGCACCCGCGCTGCATCCTGCCCGCGCGCCAGTATCGGATTCCGCTACATGTTTATGCGACGCAGGCGCCGGACCTCGAGGGCACGGTGCTCACCGCGGAAGGTGCTGACGGCAACGCGCGGGTGAAGGCGGTGTGCACCAAGAAGGGCATCACCCTGATCTCGCTCGAGAGCCCGGGGATGTGGCATCAGGTGGGCTTTCTAGCCGATGCCTTCCAGGTCTTCAAGAGCCATGGCATGTCGGTGGATCTGGTCTCGACATCGGAGACCAATGTCACCGTGTCACTCGACCCCGCCGCCAATACGCTCGATGAGAGCCTGCTCGCCGGGCTCGTGAGCGATCTCTCCCGCCTCTGCCGCGTGCAGGTGATAGGTCCCTGCGCCTCCGTGAGCCTCGTGGGACGCAACATCCGGGCCATCCTCCACCAGCTCGGCGGCGCGTTCGAATTCTTCGAGGAGCAGAAGATCTATCTCGTGAGCCAGGCGGCCAACGACCTCAACTTCACCTTCGTCGTCGATGAGCGCCAGGGCGACCGCCTCGTCGATCAGCTCCACGAGCTGCTGATCCGGCCGGTGCCGGGCGACCGCGTGCTCGGGCCGACGTGGGAGCAGCTTTTCGCGAAGCCCCACGCCGGCGCGGCGACTCCGGCGCCCTGGTGGCGCGAGAAGCACGCGCAGATTCTATCGGTGCTCGGCGCGCGCGATGCGGCGTACGTTTACGACCTCGATACGGTGCGGGCCGCCGCGCGCGCGCTGCGCGGGATGGGCTCGATCGCGCGAGTGCACTACTCCATGAAGGCCAATCCGCATCCGGCGCTGCTGCGGGTCCTGCGCGAGGAGGGCATCGAATTCGAGTGTGTGGCGCGCGACGAGGCGCAGCGCGTACTGGAGCTCTTCGCGCAGCTCGATCCGCGGCGCGTGCTCTACACGCCCAACTTCGCTTCGCGCGAGGAATATGCCTGGGCGCTCGAGCGCGGCGTGCAGGTCACCGTCGACAACCTCTACGTGCTCTCGGAGTGGGGGAGCCTGTTCCGCAACCGCGAGATTTTTGTCCGGGTCGACACGGGCGTGGGCGTCGGGCATCATCATCACGTGCGCACAGCGGGTGCGCACGCCAAGTTTGGCGTGCCGGTCGCCGACCTCGATAGGCTGGTGCAGGAGGCGCGAAAGGCTGGCGCGCGTGTGGTGGGTCTGCAGGCGCACGTGGGCAGCGGCATCTTCGATGTCACGACTTGGCAGCGTACCGCGCGGCAGCTGGCCGGTCTCGCGCAGCGGTTGGGTGCGGTGCGCGCGATCGATCTCGGCGGTGGCCTCGGAGTGCCGGAGCGCAGTGACCAACCGGGCCTGGATCTCATGAAGCTCGACACGCTGCTCGCGGCGGTGCGCGCCGAGCATCCGCAAACCGAATTCTGGCTGGAGCCCGGTCGCTATCTGGTCGCCCCCGCCGGCGTGCTGCTCGCGCGGGTGACGCAGCTGAAGAGCAAGGGGGACGTGCGCTACGTCGGCGTCGCCACCGGCATGAACTCCCTGATCCGACCGGCACTCTATGGTGCATATCATGAGATCGCCAATCTCACTCGCCTGATGGAGCCAGCTACCGAGCTCGTGAACATCGTCGGCCCGATCTGCGAGAGCGCCGATGTCCTCGGCCACGACCGGCTGCTGCCGCCGACGCGGGAGGGCGAGGTCATCCTGATCGCCAATGCGGGCGCGTACGGCCACTGCATGAGCTCGTGTTACAACTCGCGCGAGCCGGCCGAGGAGCTCGTCCTCTGAAGCGTCGGGCTAAGCGAGATTCCGGTCGCAGCGGCCGTGCCACTGGCAGCCGTCCCTCGCGGCAGGGCACCCGGCCCGCGCATCCTGCGCGGTCGCTCGCCGCTTCGCGGCTCGCCCGCCGCTGGGGTCTGCGCGGTTTCCTCGTGGGCGTACTGGCTGTGGGCGTGCTGGGGTGTGCCGCCTACATCTATTACCTCAACCGGGTGGTCACGCGGCGGTTCGAGGGCCTGCGCTGGACGCTGCCCGCGCACGTTTACGCCGCGCCGCTTCAGCTCTACGCGGGCCTCGATCTCTCCGCGGCGCAACTCGAGCACGAATTGCAGCGCCTTTCCTACCACCGCGTGGCGGACCTGGAGCAGGCCGGCTCCTACCGCGTGACCGGCGATCGCATCGACATCGCGCTGCGCCCGGTAGAGTTCGCCGACGGCAGCCGGCCGGCGTTGGAGCTGTCGGTCCTCTTCGGGCCGACCGGCATCCAGGACATGCGTGACGGCGGCGGCCGCGAGGTACCGGTCACGCGTCTCGATCCGCTCCTCATCGGTAGCCTCTTCCCGAGTGACGGCGTGGACCGGATCGTGGTGACTCCGCAGGAGGTACCGCCGCTCCTGCCGGCCGCCCTGAAGGCGGTGGAGGACCGCACCTTCGATACCAACCGAGGCGTGGATCCGACGGCGATCCTGCGGGCGCTCTGGGTCGACCTGCGCTCGCGCCGCATCGAGGAAGGGGGCAGCACGCTGACCCAGCAGCTCGTCAAGAGCTACTTTCTCTCCAATCGGCAGACGCTCGGACGCAAGGTGCGCGAGGCCATCATGGCGGTCTCGCTGGCCGCGCACTTCAGCAAGGCGGATCTCATGAACGCCTACGTCAATGAGATCTTCCTCGGTCAGGACGGCAACCGCTCGATCCACGGCTTCGGGCTCGCGAGCGAGTTTTACTTCGGCAAGCCGCTCGCGGAGCTCGACCTGTCGCAGATCGCAACGCTGGTCGCGATCGTGCGCGGACCGACCTACTACGATCCCCGCCGGCATCCGCAGCGGACGCTGGCGCGGCGCGATCTGGTGCTGAAGATTCTCGCGGCCCAGGGCGTCGTCAAGCCGCAGCAGGCTGAGGTTGCGCAGCGACAGCCTCTCGGCGTCACGAGCGGCGCCTCGGGCGCCTACTATCCGGCCTATCTCGACCTCGTGCGCCGCACGCTCCAGCAGGATTACCCGGAGCAGGAGCTGACGGAAGCCGGCCTTCGGATCTACACGAGTCTCGAGCCGCGCGCGCAGGAGCTCGCGCAGAGCGCGCTCGATGCGCAGCTGCGCTCGCTCGACAAGCGCCATCCACGCCGCGATGCGAAGCTGGAAGGGGCGGTCGTGGTGACCTCGCCCCAGAGCGGCGATGTGCTCGCGATCGTGGGCGGGCGTCAGGTCGACTTCGACGGATTCAACCGCGCGCTCGATGCGCGCCGCTCCATCGGCTCGCTGGTGAAGCCCTTCATCTACCTGACGGCGCTCGAGACGGGTCGCTACAACGCGGCCACGATCATTCAGGACCAGCCGGTCAGCATCAAGCTCGCGAACGGCCGCTACTGGCGGCCGGAGAACTTCACACGCCGCAATTATGGGCCGGTGCCCGTGGTTCGCGCACTCGCGGAGTCGCTGAATGATGCGACGGTGGGGGTGGGGATGGACGTCGGCCTCGACAAGATCTCAAACACGCTGCAGCGCTTCGGGCTGGGACAGGCTCCCGATGAAGTGCCGGCGATGCTGCTGGGCGCCATCGACATCTCACCGCTCGAGGTCGCACAGCTTTACAACGGGCTCGCGGACGGCGGATTTCGCACGCCGCTGCGCGCTGTTCAGGCCGTGGTGAGCGCGGACGGGAAGCCCCTCAAGGCGTTTCCGGTGCGGGTGAACCAGGTCGCCCCTTCAGCGGACGTTTATGAAATCGAGAGCATGATGGAGCAGGTGATGAGATACGGCACCGGAGTGCCGGCGCTGCGCATCCTGCCGCCGGGGCTGGTAACGGCGGGCAAGTCGGGCACCTCGTCTCAGGACCGCGACAGTTGGTTTGCGGGATTCTCGGGGAGTGATCTCACGGTGGTGTGGGTGGGCTATGATCATTACCAGCCGACGGGACTGACGGGCTCCGAGGGGGCGCTGCCGGTGTGGGCGCATCTGATGGCCTCGCTCGGCGCGCAGCCGCTCGACATGCCGCCGCCCGAGGGGGTGACGGAGACCTGGATCGATTTCCTCACCGGGCTCGGGGCGCAGCCGGGGTGCGCCGGGGCGGTGCCCGTACAGGTGGCGCTGCCCGTGGGCACGCAGGTGGCGGCGATGCCGGGGTGTGGCGCCGGGACGACGGTGGGGACGCTGTTTCAGCGGGCGGGTCAGCTGTTACACCGGCTGGTGCACTGAAGGTTTGGAAGTCATGAAGCTGATGATCGGGGCGCTCATACTGGGCGCAGTGTTGGCAGGTTGCGCCTTGTTGGCTCCGCCGCAGCCGCAGACCAGCGAAAATACGGCCAGCTATCCGCAGCCGCAGGAGCGGCAGGCTCCACAGCCGCAGTCGCCGGCTTCCCAACCGGCGCCGCTCGCAGGGGCGGCGGCAGCACCGGCGCAGCCGCCGGCGGCGGCACAGCAGCGCGAGTTTGCGTTGGGGCCAGCGGCGGGAGCGCTGGTGGCGGAGGCGCAAACGCAGGAGCAGGGCCGCAACTTCGGGCTGGCGGCGCAGACGCTCGAGCGGGCGCTGAGCATCGAGCCACACGATCCGCTGGTCTGGATCGCGTTGGGCCGAGAGAACATCCTGGCGGGCAACCCGGCGCAGGCCTATGGGATGGGGCGCAAGGCGCTTTACCTGGCGACCGGAGACCCGCATGCGCAGGCGTCCGCGTGGGAGCTGATCGCGGCCTCGCTGCGCGCGCAGGGACGCAACGACGAAGCTTACCTGGCCGAAGAGAAGGCGGTCAGTCTCTCGCCGCAGTAATCTGGAAAGCCGTCGGAAAGCAAGTGAGTGAGCGGCCCAAAGCCGCCTTATGAAGTCGTAGTACACAGCAGGAAAGGCGCCTGATCGTGGCGGATGAGCTCAGGCTCGATGCCTGGCGTTGCTTCGGGGAAAGTCGAGGCAGAAGGCCGAGCGAATCGGCTTGCGTTGCGACGGCGATACGCCGGCCTGTTGGGCGTACTCCGGCCAGCGCGCCACTGCTGCGCGAACCTCATCGAGAATTGCCTCGGCTCGACCCCGCTTGAGACCCGCGGTCGTGGCGCACTCGCGGAAATCCTCGAGAGTGAACCCGTCCTGCTTGCCGTTGATCGTCATTTGGTGAGACTTCGTCCAGCGGCCTTCCGGGTTGCGCGCATAAGTGAGGTCGAAGGCGGGCGCAAGCGACCAATCACCCTGCTGACTCATCAGGAAGGCGATGTTCTTGACATGGTCGTCCTGGTTGCGGGCAACGACATTGAAGACCATGCGCCGGAACTGCTGCTCGATGGACTTCAGCGGGAGCCGCAGCCGCCGAATGACGTCAAAGGCCTGCTCGTATGAATGCGCGCCGGCAGAGTTGAAATCGAAGTGCGCGAGCGCGGCAAGCGACTGCATGTGGATCTTCCCGCCGTCGTTCGTGCGATCGAAGCGGCGGGTCATGAAGTGCCGACGCTCGCCCTCCTCGAGAAGCCGACACTCGTTCATCTCGATGCCGGCACTGCGAGCCATGAGCGAGTAGGCGTACTCGATGACCGTGTAGCCCGTGGGATCTTCCAGTTCCTTGTCACGGTTACCGCTCACCCCGTCGAACTTCAGCAGCCAGTACCCGAAGCCCTCGGGCGCCGTCACTTGGCCCGAGCGGACTTCATTCGTGTCGGGGTTCCACGCAACGATGGCTTTCGCACGCGCCCCGCCAGCCGATGTGCCGACGCCGAGGATTTCCTGGAGTGCGGTGTTGCGATGCGCCGGGGTGAAAGAGCTCCGAAGCGCGTTGCGGCGAGTGAGGATGTCGGATGCGAGCGCAACGAGTGCGTTGACCTTGACCCTCGTCGAGCGCCGAGGCTGCGGGCCGGTGGCGGGCGCGAATTCAATGGCGCCCATGCCGCGCGTTCCGATGTAGGAGAGCCGCTCGACGGGATTGAAGCTCTCGGGGCTGCGGCCCTGTGTAGCGAGCCAGGCGTTGATGAGTGCGTTTCCGAACCTATCGGGCAGCGAGTCGGCGAGCAACCCCGGTAGGCCATGGAAGGAGATCCGCGGTAAGGACGGGAAGGTGTAGATACGCCGTGAAAGCGGCATGACGATCGGCGAGACTTCTATGCCGCTCTGCACGAATTCAGGGTCATACTGGAATGCCGCCACATCGGTCGCCTCTTCGAGTGACACGGCGGCGATGCGTCGGCCCCAGAGTCTTACTTCGGCAATCGTGGCCATGACTCACTTCTTCCGTTTGCTGGAGCGCGAACCCTTCGCGGGCGGTGGGCTGTTGGTGGGCGACACGCCCCAGGTCCACGGTATGGTCGATGCTCCTTCCCTTATCTGGTTTGAACGCGCGGTCGCTTCGTGCCGGCCGCGAGGGTGCGAAACCCGCTGGCGCTGCTTTCCTCGAAGCCTGAGCTGCTCGATCGGGCTGGATGGCAGCTCGGGGAGGAGCCTTTCGAAGCCGTCGAGGATGTTCAGAGTTCTCAGTACACGAACGAGAGTAGTGAGTTCGGCGCCGCGGCCAGCTTCGACTCGCTCGAGGGTGCGCTTGCCGATGCCGGCTCGCTCGGCGAGCTCAGCCTGGGTCAGGCCCGCTTCGATGCGATAGCGCTCGATCCGCTCCCCCAGAACCTGGGCGATGGCAACATCGGTGAGCTCGGACGTGATGCGCATTATTCGCCTTTAATAGCGAGTACTGGCGAATTCAGCTTTCAAGTCGTCATCAAAGACGAATAATAACGTATTAATTTATTTCGTGCAATTCGTCATATGTGACGACTAGAACGCTTGCGGACTCTATAACTCGTCAAATATGGCGATAAGTTGACCAGCCCTCGAGTGCGGCGCCCGAAATCGCCTGCAGGCTCTGCGACCTAACGCATCCGGCTGCTCTGGCTCGCTTCTCTGGCTCTTTCGATCCCTGGCCATTCAACAGATGCGTACGGTCCCAATTCAGCGACTTCGGTCAGATATTGTCCCAATAACGGGAATGCGCCTGAGCTTCAGGGCGCATGCATTCTCCTGGTTGCGCATGCAAATCAGCTACTTGGTGCGCCGTGCAAAGGCACGGTCTTTCAGTGGGTGCGAACCCCACCCGGCAGCTTTCGCTCCAGCCGGCAGCAATCGGAGCAGGCTTCCACGACCAGCAATCACAGCTCGCCTTCTACGGCGAGTTTGGCTCATCGGTACGCTCCCTGCCGGGCATCGAAACTGCGGGCGTCGCGAGCGAGCTGCCGTTCGTCGGCGGGTCTGATGGGTATCGAGTCGCTGGTGTCGGCGGTACCAGAGACCGCAGCGCGACGTCCATAATTGAATTCGTGGATGGTCACGCCCTGAGCGCACTCCAGCCGGCCTTGCTCGAGGGCCGGCTGATTGATTCCGCCGACCTCGGGGCCAAGGCGCCCGTGGCAGTGATAGACGCCAGGCTCGCTCGGTTCCTGTTCGGCACTGCCAGGGCCGTCGGCCGCGAAATCAAAATGACGCACACATACCGCGTGATCGGCGTGACCGCACCCCTGCTGTGGCGCGCCCATCTGAGTAGCTCCACCCCCGGCACCATGTGGCTGCCTTACTCGGTTGCGCCAGCGGATCCGGCCTTCTACGCCGGCCCCGATATGGACGTTGCGGTACGCAGCAGCCTGCCGGTAGCAACGCTCCAGCGAGAGCTGGTGACTTTGTTGCACAAGCTCGCGCCGCAACAGGCATTTGACGTCGTGGAATCTATGCGGGTCATTAAGCAAAGCGCCTATCACGACGATCAGGCCATGCCTGTGCTCTTTAGTCTGTTCAGCTTGCTCGCGCTCGTGCTCGCGGCAGCCGGCACTTATGGCACGGTGGCCTATCTGTTCCGCCTGCGGATCGGTGAATTCGCCATACGCCAGGCAGTCGGCGCGACGCAGACCCGTATTGGCTTGCTTGCGCTGGCCCAGGGCGCAATCCTCGCGGCGCTTGGCGTTGCTTTGGGACTGATCGCCGGGTTTCTCCTGGCGCGTGCCCTCTCAGGCATGATCGCCGGCGCGAACGGAACCAGTGCATGGGCTTACGTCTTTGCGGCCCTCGTGATGAGTCTGGCCGCGCTCGGCGCCACCGCCATACCAGCCCTGCGGGCTACCCAAGCGAATCTCGCCGTGCTACTCCAGGCTCAGTGATTTTAGCGATCGCGATGCTAAAACGACGATCGCCGGCGCGGTCGTGTCTGCCCCGGACCCGACCTACCGGCGCAGGCCTATGGGATGGGGCGCAAGGCGCTTTACCTGGCGACCGGAGACCCGCATGCGCAGCCCTCCGCGTGGGAGCTGATCGCGGCCTCGCTGCGCGCGCAGGGACGCAATGACGAAGCTTACGTGGCCGAAGAGAAGGCGGTCAGTCTCTCGCCGCAGTGACCTGGAATGCCGGCCGAAAGCGAGTGAGTGAGCGGTCAAAGCCGGCTTTGGGCCTATGCACTGTCAGTATTATACTATTGGGACCGTCCTAATTGGACAGTGCTATTGGTGAAACGTGAGGAATCCGTTCCAATATGGAGCCGAGCTCAAGCCCAGTCAGATTGTCAATCGGAAAGACGAAATTCGCGATGTGACGCGTGCCATTCTGGAGCACGGGCGGGTATTTCTCCTCGGCCCGCGGCGCTTCGGGAAGACGGCAATTTTGCGTGCGGCGAGTGCAGCGGCGGAGCGACAGGGCGCAGTGGTGATCCGGCTGGATGCGGAGGCATACCCTGGGGTGGACGGTCTGGTGCGCGCCGTCGTGCTGGAGAGCGCGCGGAAGCTCAAGAGCGATGTGACCAGGACCGGCGAGAAGATCTTGCGGCTCTTTGCCCGTCTGCGGCCAGTGATCAGCTACGACCCGGCGCAGAATAGCTGGAGCGGAAGCCTCAACGCGCAGTCGGCGGCCGAGGCCGATCAAACGCCCCTGTTCATCGATGCGATCAACGGACTTGCCGATTTGGCGGCGGAAAACGGCCAGCCAACGGCAATCGTGATCGACGAGTTCCAGAAGGTGGTCGAACGCGGGGGTGAGAGCACCGAGGCGCAGATCCGGGCAGCCATCCAACGCCACACCGAGCTGGGTTTCGTCTTCGCGGGCTCGAAAACGACTCTCCTCAACGATATGACACTGAATCCCGCGCGGCCATTTTACCGTCTTGGTATCCGGCATTTTCTCGGTCCGTTGCCGCGGGAGGAATTCGTCCATTTCATTGCGCGCGGTTTTGAAGGAGGAAAGTACCGTGTCCAAGCCGCGTCGGTGACGGACATCCTCGATCTCGCGGAGGATGTGCCGTACAACGTCCAAGCTCTATCGAGCGTCGCCTGGGAGCTATTGGGCGACGAAGAAGGAGATGCTCTGACTCCGAAGCTGGTTCGGCGGGCGCTCAAATTGCTGGTGGAGCGCGACGGGCCGTTTTACCTGACCCTCTGGAACGGTCTCACGACCGTTCAGCAGCGTGTGCTGGCGGCAGCGGTCCACGAGCGAGGTGTCGCGATGACCTCGGCTTCGGTGACGCAAAAGTATCGGGTCTCGGCCAGCACGATGAGCAAGACCCTGAAGTTCCTCGAGAGCCGGGAAATCCTGCGGCGGGAAGAGCGGAAGGATTCTTTCCGCTGGCGCCTCGAGGACCCGTTCTTTGCTGCCTGGCTGCGGGACTAAGTACTCTGGCCAACTCTGGCCAACTCTGGTGCTCAGGACTCCTCCCACGGGAGCAGTTGTAGAGAGAATGACGGGGTCCCCAGAAGAGATCGTAGCGATGCTCACACGTCGCGGCTTTCGACATGCGTACGTTGATGGCGGCGTCACGATTCAATCTCGGGTGAGCCCGATTGTGGAAGCGCTGTATACTGAACAGTATGATTCGCTCTTCCTGCCATTGCGGCGCGGTCAGATTGGAGATCGATGACAAGGTCCCCGAGGCGCTGACATCCTGCAACTGCTCCCTCTGTCGCCGGTATGGAACCCTCATGGCCTACTATCATCCCTCCGTCGTCAGGGTTATCGCGGAACCGGGTGCGACTCACCAGTACGTCTGGGGTGACAGGACGATAGCCAGCATCCGGTGCGGCACGTGCGGTTGCGTGACTCACTGGGAGAGCCTGGAGCCGGACGGGCGAGATCGCATGGGTGTCAATGCTCGTCTGTTCGAAGACGTGGACGTCGGCAAGGTTCGAATTCGACGTTTCGACGGCGCGGATACCTGGAGCTTCATTGACTAGAGTCGGGCTGGCGCCGTCGCTTCACGACACTCGCGACCATTGCAATCAGCTCCAGGAGAGAAGGGTGGCTCCAGCGATCGAGGCGCCAGATGACGATGGCGTCGATCTCGCGTCGCCTCGCATGGGCACGCATCGCGCCCACTTGCTGACTTCACTCGTTTTTAGGTGGAGCCTTTGGCCCAATTTATAACAGCCGCTGCCACAATCTCCAAAACCAGCCCCTCATCCGCTGCAGGGCGCCTTGCCGGCGCACGATCTGCCAGGTGATGCGCTTGCCATGGCGGATGTCGGCCAGCATGTTGCGGCGAAGCTCGTCCGCCGTCTTGTTGCCGAGCACGACGACATCGACTTCGTCGTTGAAAAGAATGCTTCGCTGGTCGAAGTTGGAAGAGCCCACCATCGACCAGACATCGTCGACCACCATGCACTTCGAGTGCACGATGCCGTCGCTGCGCTCGTAGACTTTGATCCCCGCCGCCAGCAGCCGGGGATAATAGGAGCGTTGCACCGCAAGGATGGCGCCGATATCGCTGTGCGAGGGCAACACTATGCGCACGTCGACGCCACGGCGGGCCGCCGCTATCAGCGCGCGCAACTCCTGGTGCGTCGGAACGAAATAGGCGGCGGTCATCCAGATGCTGCTCTGCGCTGTGCGCATCGCCGTCAGCACTGAGGTGTAATAGCGCGTGGCGATGGCGGGGCTGCTGCCGATGACACGCACGATCTCTCTACCTTGCGGCGTCTCCTTGCCCACGGGCTCGGGTGCCAGCGGCGGGCCCTGTTGCTCGCGCCAGTGCGCGCGAAAGAGCCGCGCGAGCACCGGCACCACGGGGCCCCGGATCTCCAGATCGACATCGTGCCAGATCGGATGGGCGGATTGAGGCGGCGGCTGTTTGTTGCCCCCGAGCGCGTGAGCAAAGGCAGGCGCGCTCTCGTACGTCGTGCTCAGATTGACGCCACCGACGATCGCCACCTCGTCGTCGGCGATCAGAATCTTGCGGTGGTCGCGGTCGTTCACCGCCAAGGGCGCCTTACTGATCGGGTTGTATTCCACGAACTTCACGCCCGCGGCGCGCAGCCCCGTGAAGAACGACGCCGGGGTGCCGAGCGAGCCGATCGCATCGTAGATCACGCTGACGCGGACTCCGGCGCGGCTTTTGGCCGCCAAGACATCGCTCAGCTTGCGTCCGCCGCTCTGCACGTTCTGGAGCGTGTAGTACTCGAGGTAGAGGAACCGGCGCGCCCGCTCCATGGTGGCGAACATTGCCGCAAAGGTCTGCGCGCCGTCCTGCAGAACGCGCACGCTGTTGCCCACGTAAAGCGGGTGGTTTCGGGCGATGATCTGCTCCACCGCCAGATGCCTGTCCAGGGCGTCGGCGTCGGGCGCTTGAGCGTCAACGCGAGCGAGCACCTTCCTCGCCTCGCGCGATGACAGCGGGCCGCGCGTCCCATAAACGCGGATCGTCTGTGTACCGGAAGCTTCCTTGAGCAGCTGCCGCTCATTGACGACGGGAACATGCGCACAACCCGTGAGCACGGCGATTGCGGCGGCAAGGAGGACGATACGGGACATCGGCGGCGGCGGACAGCAGCGCAACGGCGCCTCAAACGAGGCACCGAGCTGGCCACCAAGATTCATTCCGCGTCGCGGTCCCGCTTCCGTCCTGTGGAGGCGGATTTCGGCGCACGGCTGCCGCCGGTCAGAACGTGAAAGTCACCGCTGCCGTGAAGAGTCTCGCGCCATCCGTGTAGGGCATCTGGAAGTGCTCGTACTCGAGCCGCCCGCCGAGCGGCCCCCAGTGCGCCTGGATGCCGGCTCCCCACGCGAAGCTCGTGCCGCTGCGGTTGAGCGCGAACAGAGTGCTGTTGGGCCCCTGCAGGTCACCGCTCAGCGTCCAGCGGGCACCACCGGCCTTGCCGAAGATATCCACGGGACCGAGCGGCAGAAGCCCCACGCCGAAGATGTCGAACGCGCGGGCGTCCGCATGGCCGTGGGGCGCGTAACCGCCGAGAAGACCCTCACTCTGATGCCCGAGATTGACGTAGTTGGCTTCCACGGCAAAGGGAGGAATCGGCCTGAATCCGAGGATGGCCTTCCAGGCGTTGTCGTCGATCTTGAAGCCGTAACCCGTCGTGCCAAACACATTGTTCACCTGCGCTCTGACAGAGCCCCCGCCGACGTAGAGGCCGGTGTCCGCCTCCGTGGCGGCACTGCTTGCGCTCGAGGAGGCACCCTGTGCGTGGGCGGCGCCGACGCCGATGGCAAGGGAGCAAAGAAGCAGTGCGACAAAACGCATCGGGTGTTGCATGTTCGCGTCTCTCCTCCCGGGCGGCAGGCGTCCGGCGCCTGCGGGGAGGGTCGCCAGAATTGTGCCCGCAGCTTGACAGCACGGCTGTACGATTCGGCCGTGTTGCGAAGGAGCTCAGTCTCTGCTTGGAGCGAAGTGGCGGCGGGCGGCTTGCCGGGCCTCGAGCTCCGCCACCACGCGCTCGAGGCGCAGGCCGCGGCTCTTCAGCAGCAGCAGCAGGTGATAGAGGAGATCGGCGGATTCCGCGACGAGCTTGTCATCCGTCTCGGCGACGGCGGCGAGCGCGACTTCGAGGCCCTCCTCGCCGACTTTCTGCGCGATGCGCTTGGGGCCTTGGGAATATAACCGCGCCGTGTAGCTTCCCTCCGGGCGGTCGGCAATGCGTTGTGCGATGATGGATTCGAGGGCGCCGAGGAAGGCGAGGCGGCCGGTCGGCGCATCGTCACCGAAACAGGCGGCGGTGCCCGTATGGCAGACCGGTCCTGCCGGCAACGCGGTGACCAGCAGCGCGTCGCGGTCGCAATCGGTGCGCACACCGACGAGGTGCAGGGTATGACCTGACGTCTCGCCTTTCTCCCAGAGACACCGGCGGCTGCGGCTGAAGAAGACGACCCGGCGCCGCGTCAGCGTCTCGCGCAGCGCCTCGCGATTCATGTAGCCCAACATCAGCACGGCGGCGCTCTCCGCGTGCTGGACGATGGCAGGCAGCAGGCCGCCGGACTTGTCGTAGTCGAGCGTGGCGAGGTCCGCAAGGGTGAGCGCGGCGCCGGGGGTGGTCGATGCGTTCACGGGCGCACCTCGATGCCTGCGGCGCGCAGCGCGCGCTTGAGGTCGGGAATGGCGATGGCACTGGTGTGAAACACGCTGGCGGCGAGCGCGGCATCGACGTCGGCCTCGCGAAACACCGCGGCAAAGTGCGCCATCGCACCCGCGCCGCCCGAGGCGACGAGCGGCACGCCGCAGGCTGCCCGCACCCGCTGGAGCTGCTCGATGTCATATCCCCGGCGCACGCCATCGCTCCCCATGCAGTTGAGGACGATCTCGCCCGCGCCGCGCTCCTGCACTTCGCGCACCCAGGCGAGCACGTCGCGACCCGACTCTCGGGCGCGTCCCGGATCCCCGGTCAACTGGTATGCGCGGTAGCCATCGCTCGTGAGCTGACTGTCGATGCCGACCACCACACATTGCGAGCCGAAGCGCTCGCTCAGCGCCCCGATGAGCTCCGGGTTGGCCAGGGCCGGCGAGTTGATCGACACCTTCTCCGCGCCGGCGTTCAGGACCTCCTCCGCATCGGCTACCGAGCGGATGCCGCCCGCGACGCAGAACGGTATATCCAACACTCGCGCCACCCGCCGCACCCAGCTGCGGTCCACCGAGCGGCGCTCGGGGCTCGCGGTGATGTCGTAGAAGACGAGCTCGTCGGCGCCGTCATCGCGGTAGCGGCAGGCGAGCTCCATGATATCGCCCACGACCCGGTGGTCGCGGAAGCGGACGCCCTTTACGACCCAGCCGTCGCGGACATCGAGGCAGGGAATGATGCGCTTCGCAAGAATGGTCGCAGCTCCTCGGGTTTGATGCGCTCTTCCAGCAGGGCCTTGCCGCTCACCGCCGCGGCGACGCCGATGCGTGCCAGGGCCGCGAGATCAGCCGCATCCCGCACCCCGCCCGAGGCCTGCCACTCGATTCGTGGAAAGCGCTCGAGCGCAGCGCGGTAGAGATCGAGATCGGGACCGGTAAGTGCCCCATCGCGTTCGATTGCGGTACAGAGCACGTGACGCAGCGCCGTTGTGGGGTAGAGGTCCATTGCCTCGAAGAGCGAGGTCGCCGTCCCGGATTTCCAGCCGCGCGTCCTCACTCGCGGCTCGCCCCGGGAGTCGTTGCGGACATCGAGGGCGAGACAGATGCGATCGGCCCCGAACCGGCTTGCCCACTCGATCACCTCATCCGGCCGCTCCACCGCTGCGCTGCCGATCACCACGCGCTCGATGCCACTCGCGAGCAGATCCGCGATGACCTCCGCCGAGCGTATGCCGCCGCCCACCTGGAGCCTCGGCCCAGGCTGCGCGGCGAGCTCGACGATGACCTCGCGGTTGGCCGACACGCCATCGCGCGCCCCATCGAGGTCCACCACGTGTACCCACGGTGCTCCGAGCGCGCGATATCTCTCGAGGAGCTCTCGCGGCGAATACTCGTACCGGGTCTCCGCCGCGAAATCCCCCTGATACAGGCGAACGCAGCGTCCGCCTCGCAGGTCGATGGCAGGAATCAGGAGCATCGGAGAAAATTACCGAGCAGCCGCGCTCCCGCGGCGGCGGATCGCTCCGGGTGAAACTGCGCGCCCCAGAAATTTCCCTGCCTCACGACCGCCGACAGTGGCTCTCCATACTCCACCTGCGCGACCGTCACCTCGCGAACCGCCACGGCGTAGCTGTGTACGAAGTAGAAGTACGTCCCATCCTCCAGTCCTTCGAGCAACGGGTCCTCCCGGATCGGGGTGAGTTGATTCCACCCCATATGCGGTACCCGCCGCCCCCGAGCGACCTCGAGCCGCCGCACCGTCCCTGGCAGCACGCCCAGGCAGTCCGTCCCGCCCTCCGCCGAGTGCTCGAAGAGAAGCTGCATCCCCAGGCAGATGCCGAGCACCGGCTGGCGCAGTGTCGGCAGCACCTCGGCGATCCCCGAGCGCCTGAGCCGCTGCATCGCATCCAATGCCGATCCCACGCCCGGCAACACGACTCTCGCCGCGGAGGCGATCTCACGCAGATCGGAGCTCACGCGCGTGCGCGCTCCCAGCCGCTCGAATGCGAATTGCAGCGAGGCGAGGTTGGCTCCGCCGCTGTCGATGATCAGGGCTTCCATCAGAGCACGCCCTTGGTGCTCGGCAGCTCATCGCTCTCGCGGCGCAGCGCCTGACGCAGCGCCCGGCCCACTCCCTTGAAGCACGCCTCGATCATGTGATGACTGTTCTCACCCGTGACGCTGACGTGCACCGCCGCGCCCAAAGACTCGGCGAGCGAGCGGAAGAAGTGCGGCACCAGCTCCGTCGGCAGGCCACCCACCGACTCGCGGTTAAAGCGGCCGCAGAACTGCGCGAACGCTCGCCCCGAAAGATCGATCGCGACCTGCGCCTGCGCCTCATCCATCGGCAGGAGGAAGCCGTAGCGGGCTATGCCGACTTTCGATCCGAGCGCGCGCCGCAGAGCTTCGCCGAGCGCCAGCGCGCAATCCTCCACGGTGTGGTGCTCGTCGACTCGTAAGTCACCCTGGCACGTGAGCTCGAGGGCGAACCCGCCGTGCTTCGCGAGCTGCTCGAGCATGTGATCGAAGAAGCCGATGCCGGTGATCACGCGGGTGGGGGAGGTGCTGTCGAGATTCACCTGTACGTTGATTTCGGTCTCCCGCGTGCGGCGGCCCACCTGCGCCCGACGCGCGCTGAGCGTCCGCACCACCTCTGCCCAGGTCTCATCGGGCGTCCCCTGATGCCGGACCCGCACGCCGCGCACGCCGAGGTTTGCTGCGAACTCAAGGTCCGTATCGCGATCGCCGACTACCGCACTGCAGGAGAGATCAACGCCGCTCGCACGGATATAGTCTGCCACCAGCCCCGTGTTGGGCTTGCGGCAGCCGCAGCCGTCCGTCTTGAAGTGCGGGCAGACGAAGACCGCATCGAAATCGATCCCCTGTGACCGCAAGGTCGCGAGAATGAATTGTTGCGGCTGCTCGAAAGCCGGCTGCGGGAACGAGTCGGTCCCGAGACCGTCCTGGTTGGTGACCATGACGAGGCGATAGCCCTGGCGCTTGAGGTCCGTGAGCGCCGCAAAAACCCCCGGCATGAACCGCACTTTCTCCAGGGAATCGACCTGCTCGTCCGGCGGCTCCTCCACCAGGGTGCCGTCGCGATCGATGAAGAGTGTCGCCGCGGGACGGGTCATCGCCACGCCTCCAGCAATCGACCGTTCTGCTCTGGCGTCCCAACCGTAATGCGTAAGGCGCGTCCGAGTCCCGGGTATCCGCGGGCATCGCGCACCAGAAGGCGCGCCTCGCGGCAGCGCGCCAAGGCCGCACCGGCGTCTTTGAACTCAGCGAGCACGAAGTTAGCGGCGCTCGGCCAGACCCTCGTGATACCTGATAGTCGCGGCAGTGCCGTCAAGAGGCGCGCGCGCTCGGCCAGCAGAACGTCCACACGCGCACGGGATTGTGCAAGCGTCGCGTGCGTCAGGCGGTCGAGAACCGCTTCCAGCGTCAGCTGCGGGATGGCGTAGGGCGGAATGATCTTGCGCAGCAGAGCAATGATTTCCGGATCGGCGATGAGCGCACCGCAGCGCGCCCCCGCGAGGCCGTAGGCCTTGGACAGCGTGCGCAGAATCGCGAGGTTGGGCTGCTCGGCCACGAGCCGCGCGAGGCTCGGCCGCCCGGCGAACTCGATGTAAGCCTCATCGGCGATCACCAGGGCACGTCCGGTGAGGCGAACCGCGATGCGCAGGATCGCTGCCTCATCGAGCAGGTTTCCGGTCGGGTTGTTGGGGGAGCAGAGGAAGACCAGCTTGACGCGCGCGGCGCACCGCTCGAGCAGGGCTTGCTCATCCAGCGCGAAGCCGTCCGCTGCGATGAGCGGCGCCTGCAGCACCTGCGCGCCCTGGATCCGCGCGCAGACGCAATACATGCCGAAGGTCGGCGGGCACACCAGCACCGCGTCACGGCCGGCGCGGCAGAATGCTCGTGTCAGAAGATCGATCGCCTCATCGCTGCCGCGTGCGACGAGTACGGAGGAGGGCGCAACCGCATAAAGATCCGCCAGGCGCTCGATCAGCGCCCGTGGCTGCGGCTGCGGGTAGCGGTTGAGTCCCGCGCGCGAGGCATCCTCGGCGGGCCGCCACGGCAGCTCGTTCGCATGCAGCCGCTCGAGGCTCGGCTCCCAGGAGGCGTGTTCGTAGGGCTCGAGCGCCAGGATGTCAGGTCGCGCGAGCTCTTGAACCCAGCTCAAGGGGCACCCGCCTGGCTCGTGGCGGGATTCTCGGAAGCCAGCACCGCAAGCCGCCGTGTCACGGCGCGGGCGTGCGCCTCGAGGCCCTCGAGCTGCGCCAGCGACACCGCGACTGGCCCGAGCGAGCGCAGCCCCGCGGGCGAGAGCTCCTGCACGGTGATCCGCTTGACGAAATCGAGCACCGAGAGCCCGCTGTAGGCACGCGCGTACCCATACGTCGGCAGCACGTGGTTGGTCCCCGAGCAGTAGTCGCCCATAGGCTCCGGCGACCAGGCGCCGAGAAACACCGAGCCGGCGCTCGCGACCCGCTCGAGCCAGCGGCGCGGCTCGTGCACCTCGAGAATCAGATGCTCGGGGGCGTACTCGTTGGCAACTTCGAGCGCGGTGTCAAGATCGCGCACGACGATGCAGCGGCTGCTCGCGAGCGATTGCTCGAGAATCGCGCGGCGGGGGAGGGTGCGCGCTTCGGCCTCGACCGCGGCGTGCACCGCTTGGGCGAGCGCGCGGCTCGGTGTGATCAGAATCGCCTGGGCGTGGATATCGTGCTCGGCCTGCGCGAGGAGGTCGGCGGCGACGAACTCGGCGCGCGCAGTCTCGTCCGCGATCACCAGCACTTCCGAGGGACCCGCCGGCATGTCGCAGGCGGCGCCGCCCGGATCGCTTGCCACCAACTGCTTGGCGGCGGTCACCCAGGCATTGCCCGGTCCGAAGATCTTGTCGACTTTGGGGATGGTCGCGGTGCCGTATGCCATCGCGGCGATCGCCTGCGCCCCGCCCACCTTGAACACGGATTTGACGCCGCAGAGCCTTGCCGCGAGGAGCACCGCGGGATGCGCGCGCCCATCGCGGTCGGGCGGTGTACAGAGCACCCGGCGCGGACATCCGGCGATGCGCGCGGGCACGGCCAGCATCACGACGGCGGACGGCAGCGGCGCGGAGCCGGCGGGCACATAGAGACCGACGGCCGATATCGGGCGGATCACCCGCTCGCAACGGACGCCGGGCATCGTCTCGAGGCTCAGACCATGAGGGCTTTGCGCGCGATGGAACCCCTCGACATTGTCGATGGCACGCTGCAGGGCCGCGCGCGGCTGCGCGGTCAGCGCGTGCTCCGCCTGCGAGAATTCCTCCTCGGTGGCGGCGATGCTCTCGAGCTCCGCATCGTCAAAACGCCGGGTGCAGGCGCGCAGCGCCTCATCGCCGCCCGCGCGCACGCGGGCGATCACCTCTCGCGCGACTGCATCGACGTCGCCGCGGATGGCCTGCGCGGGACGTGCGAGCGCCGCGCCGCGCTCGCTGTCGCAGAGCGATTCCCAAACGAGGATGCGCATGACTCAGGCCAGCATCTTCTCGACCGGCAGCACGAGGAGCGCGCTGGCGCCGACCCTCTTCAGGCTCTCGAGCGTCTCCCAGAACACGTTCTCGCGGCAGACGGCGTGGATCGCTACCCTGTCGGGAAAGCCCTCGAGTGGAATGATGGTCGGGGACTCGCTGCCCGGCAGGAGCTTGCGGATCTCGGTGAGCGCCGCGCGCGGCGCGTGGAGCATGATGTACTTGCTTTCGCGAACCTGTTGCACGCCGTCGATGCGCATGAGCAGCCGCTGCACCCATTCGTCCTTGGCCGGCGGCAGCTCGAGCGGTGTGCGGATGAGCACCGCGTGACTCTCGAGCACCGTCTCCACCTCGCGCAGGTGGTTGGCCTGCAGCGTCGAGCCCGTCGAGACGAGATCGCAGATGAGATCGGCTCTACCTAAGCGCGGCGCGATCTCGACGGCGCCGGAAAGCGTGACGATGTCGGCGCGGATGTCACGCTCGCGCAGGTACTTCTCGAGCAGGTACGGATAGGTGGTGGCGATGCGCTTGCCGTGCAGCGTCCGGCACCCTTCGAAGGACGTGCCCTCCGGCACGGCGAGCGCGAGCCGGCAGCGGCCGAATTCGAGCGTGCGCACCTGCTCAAAGCGCGCCCGATGGCCGCGCGCGGCGAGCTCGAGGCGCTTCTCCTCGAGGACGTTGCGGCCGACGAGGCCGAGGTCGCAGACATCCTCCTGCACGAGGTCCGGGATGTCGTCATCGCGCACGAAGAGCACATCGAGGGGCATGTTCTCGCCGTACGCCATCAGCTGATCCTTGCCGCGCGAGACCTTGAGGCCGCAGCGTCCGAGCAGGTCGAGCGAGGGCTCCGTCAGCCGTCCCGACTTCTGGATGGCGAGCTTCAATCGCAGCTCATCCATGGCGGGGCGCATCTCGCTGCGCTTTCCCTGCTCCGCGATCTGTCCGGGGCGGCCGATCGCTGCGCTGCCCCTGCTCCGCGCTCGGCACAGGGCGGGCTCCTGCCCGCCCGCTCACCGCTTCGCGGTTCGCCCTGTCCGCCCGCTCGCCGCTTCGCGGCTCGCCCGGCTGCGGGCGGCTCTTGTCGAGCCTCGAGGCCGCGAGCGCGTAGCCGCCACTGCCGGCCGCGAGGAAGCGCGCTACGCGCCCGATCGTGGTGACGCTGACGCCGGTGAGGCGGTGGATCTCGCGGTAGGGAAGCTCCCGGGCGAGGTAGTCGACCACCGCCCAGCGATCCGCCATCGCCTGCAGCTCCGCAGGCGTACAGAGGTCACGGAAGAACGCGCGCACTTCCTCCGCGCGCCGCAGGCTCGCAATGGCGCAGTAGAGGTTGCGCTCGGCGAGCGCTTCCTGGCGGGGCGTGAGGCTGCGGTGGCTCTTCATCGGTATTCCAATGTAATAGCGTGCTAGTACGTTAGCATAGGTAGAGGACGGAAGACCAGCGCGGAGCCGGGAGGTCGTTGCGTCCGGCCTGCGGCTAAGGGATAGGGACGGAGGCGGGGCCGGCGGCAAAGCCAGCCGCCATGCTTTCAGCCCTCTTCATCTGCTGCGCGTTCAGGCGGGCGCGAGCCTGGGCCATCTCGACCTTCATCGGCGGGTAATGCATCCCCCGCAGCTCCGCGGCCCGCATCAGGGCGTATCCAAGCACGGCATTGGCCGGAGCCCCGCGTCCGTGTGACACAGTGGTGCCGATGTTGTAGATGGCGCTGGCGACGCCTGCCCGTGCGGCACGCAACCACCAGGCCTGCGCCGCCCGCGGATCCATGCGCACGCCCCAACCGCGGTTGTACATGGAGCCGAGAAAGTTCTGCGCAACAGGCTCGCCCCGCGTGGCAGCGGAGAAAGTCCAGCGGGCGCCCGTCGCATCGTCGCCGATGCCATGTGTGTACATGCCGAGCCAGGTTTGTGCATCGACATCGCCCGCTTGCGCGGCGGCGCTGAGCACGCTGAGTGCCTGCGGGTCGCCTTGGCTTGCCAGACTGGACAAGGTTCGGTCGTGGGAAAACGCAGGCGAGGGGTGAAAGAGCTCGGGCTGCGGATAAGCCTGTGAATCGGCGGAACTTGGCTCTGGAAGAATGCCTGCTGCAACCGCCGCAGCGTCGGCATCGATCAGTCCGTAGCCATAGTGAGAATCCCAACCCCGACCGCGGGTCTGCGGAATCGCCGTCTGCTCGAGCAGATCGAGGATCCGGCTGGGCGGAACGTGTCCGCAGAGCAGCAGCGCAGCAACGGCGGCGGCGGCCGGTCCTGCAGCGGAATCGCCGCTAAAGGGCCGGTATTGCTGCTGCGCATCGTCCTCGCGCCCGACCATGATGACCATGAGCTTATCCGGCACGACGAAGGCCGGTTGCTGCACGCACTGCGGTCCGGGGAGACGAGTCCATCCGCCCGAGATGTTCCGCGCATAATCCAAGCATTGCGGGCCTGAGTTCGCAAAACCCTCATAGAGATAGCGATCGCGCCAACCGCTGTTCGGGTCAACCGCCGCGACGGCTATCAGACCGCGCACGGTTGCTGAATTCCCGGCAGAGCCGTCTGTGCGGTAACTGAGCGCAAGCGGCGAGACGCCGTGGTCCGTCAGGGCGGCGATCAGCTTGAGCGTGAAGTCGCGCGGGTGCTCGCTTGGTGGCACGAGCACGGCGATCTTAAATCTCTGCGGTCGAAAGCCAAACGCCCGGTGCGCGGGAAACGGAAACGGCGCGCGCCGCGGAAACGGCATCTCCCGCGTGGCCAATGAAAATGGCGCGGACCGATACGCTATTTGCTGTATGGGGCAGTTGCCGCTCACCGACCGCAGCACGTCGCCGCGCGCGTCGAGCAGGACCAAAGTAACTTCAGGGTTGCCCGCTGTGCATTGGAACCCTTGGTGATCGGGATTTGCGCTCGTTCCCAACATGACCAATACCCGGCGATCGGGTGGCACGATAAGGCTTTCGTAGGGATTGCTCGGACCGTTCAGCGATCTGCCGAAATCCTGGGCGAGGTAGCGTGTTCCGTTGACAATGAGAGGAACGGGTGTCCATCGACCCTGGTAGTAGCCGCCGCCGTTGTTGCCCGCTCCTGTGAAGAACAGGAGATCGGGATGTCGATACTCGAGCTCGGCGAGCCCGACCGCCTTCGAAGTCGGGAAGTCGAATACCGGTTGGGGGTTGATGTCATCGACGATGAAATCGGCGTCGAAGCGGTCGGCGAGCTCTCGGGCGCACTCTACGGTTTGTCGCGAGGGCCCTCCTGGACAGAAGCCGAGTCGAGCTTGCGGTGCAATCTGGTGGACCACCTGCATCATCCAGTCGCCTTCGTCCCCCCGATCGGGGTCTCGGCCGAAGAAGGCGACGTCGGCTGGCAGCACGCCCCGTGCGGCGAGCTCCGCGTAGTTCGAGGCGCCGTTGGAGATGACCCCGACCCGCACGCCTTGCCCCTGATATCCGGCCCGGAGCAGGCGCTGCGTGTGAAGGATCCTTGCCGGATCGGGGGGGGCCTCCGATCCACCAGCCGCCGAGTTCACGGCGACCGCGAACGTCAGGGCGACCAGCGCAACGGCAATATGCCTGTGTACGGATGACATCGGAACGGTGGTGCGGCGATGCGAAATCTGAGCGGAACTACGGCGCGGTATGTTGTCTGAAACGACGTTGCGGCAGTGGTGCGCCGCCACGAAGTGTGAGGCCGATCGCACCGCGCCATGCCGCAGATGACATATCTCCCTGCGGCAATGTGCGGCAATGTGCGGCAATGTGCGGCAGGCGCGGGAGCTCAGGCGTTTTGCGCAAGGAAGTGCAGCCTGGGGGACTGCGGCACGGGCGCGTGAGCATGCGTGCTACGGGCGGCGGCGGCCGCCGAGGCTTGAACGAGGGGGGACCGGCGTCGCGCAATCGACACGGCGGATGCGGCCGCCGCGGGTCACTTGACGTGTTGCATATCCGCACCATAAACTAGTTCCACTCATCGAGACCGGCTGAGGGATTAGGCCCTTGGACGCCGGGGCAACCGCCAGGACTAACCATCCTGAAAAGGTGCCAACTCCTGCGATTCGAGCCGCGCGCGCTTCGGCGGGTGCAGCCCGGATCGACAGATGAGCGGTCCGCGTAGCCTTGCCGCGCCGTCACTTTGGCGCGACCGGGATGGACGCGACGAACCCGCCAGAATCCTGGTGGGCGCTCCGCAGGAGGGCCGGTGAGACCGAGCCAGAAGACTGCGGAGCTTCCGATGAACGCCAATGCCGAGCCGGTCCCGGTCTGCGGACCTCACGAGACCCGTCCGTACGAGGACGGGGGGTGCGCCGGGCAGCGGATTTTCGCGCCCGTGCTGCCGGCAGCCGATCCGGCGATACGCGAAGGGGTGCTCGAAATCCCCGGCGAGATGGCGCTTTACCATGGCGGTCGGTTGAGCGGCGTGCGCATCGCCTGGCGTTGGGTGGGACCCGCGAACGCGCCGGTGATCTGTGCGCTGGGCGGCATTTCCGCGAGCCGGCGGGTCTGCCTGACCGAGAGCGAGCGCAGTGGCTTCGCAGAGACCCGTAGTCACGAGAGTCCACGCAACAGCTGGTGGTCCGATGTCGCCGGGCCCAACCGCGCGCTCGATACCCACCGTTATCGGATCCTGAGCTTCGATTACCTCGGCGGCGGTGGCGATACGACCGGACCGCAGCCTGCGGAGCCGTTTCCGAGCATCTCGAGCTATGACCAGGCGGAGCTGCTCCTACGGCTTCTCAATCACCTCGGCATCAAGGCCCTGCGCGCGATCGCGGGCGGCTCCTACGGTGGCATGGTGGCGCTTGCCTTCGGCGAGCGTTATCCGGAGCGGGCAGGGTGCCTGATCGTGCTCTGCGCGTCGGACCGTCCGCATCCGCTCGCCACCGCCTGGCGCAGCGTGCAACGTGACATCGTGCGTCTTGCGGCCGAGAGTGGCCGCCCCGCCGAGGGGCTCAAGCTCGCGCGCGCGTTGGCGATGTCGACCTATCGCAGCAGCGAGGAGTTTGCCGCGCGCTTCGCCGGACCACCCGCGCTCGAGTCGAATCGCTTCCTCTTCCCGGTGGAGCGCTACCTCATGGCCCGGGGCGGCGATTACGCCGCGCGCTACCAGCCGGAGTCGTTTCTTTGCCTGTCCGAATCGATCGACCTGCATCGGGTCGATGCGAGCCGCATCTTCGCCCCGACGGTCGCGATCGGCGTGCGCGAAGACCAGCTCGTGCCGTCGGCGGATGTGCGCGCCATGGTGGCGCGCCTGGGCGCCGGCCGCTTTCACGAGATCTCCTCCCTCTACGGGCACGATGCCTTCCTCAAGGAATCACAGCAGCTGCGCGGCCTTTTCGCCGCAGCCTTGGAGTAACCGACCATGACCAAGCTGACACGCCTGCACCCGGCCGATCAGGTCACACGGACGGTGCGCGCGGGCCTCGAGTCCGACGATACGACCGGCGCCGTGGTGCCCCCGATCCACCTGACTTCGACCTTCGCCTTCCGCGGCTTCGGCGAGAAGCGACGTTACGACTACACGCGCTCCGGAAATCCCACGCGCGATCTGCTCGGCGAAGCGATCGCGGAGCTCGAGTTGGGCACTGGCGCCGTGGTGACCGCCACCGGCATGGCCGCCGTCACCCTGAGCGGTTATCTCGTCCCGGCAGGCGCGCGCATCGTGGCGCCCCATGACTGCTACGGCGGCACGTACCGGCTGTTCGATGCCTGGCAGCGCCGCGGCGAGCGGGACGTCGAGTTCGTCGATTTCGGCGACCTCGCCGCGGTCGAGGCGGCTCTCGCCAAGCCCGCCGCGCTGCTCTGGATCGAGACCCCGAGCAATCCGCTGCTGCGCATCACGGACATCGAGCATTTCGCAGCGCTAGGTCACGCGGCAGGCGCACTCGTCGTGGTCGATAACACCTTCCTCTCTCCCGCGTGGCAACAGCCGCTCACCCTGGGCGCCGACCTCGTCGTCCACTCCACGACCAAGTACCTGAACGGCCACAGCGACGTGGTCGGCGGTGCCGTGGCGGCCAGGAGCAAGGAGCTGCACGAGCAGCTCCTCTGGTGGGCCAACTGTCTCGGCATCACCGGCGCTCCCTTCGACAGCTATCTCACGCTGAGAGGTCTGCGCACCCTGCACGCGCGCCTGGAGCATCACGGCCGCAACGCCGCCGGGCTCGCGCAATGGCTCGTGGCGCAACCCGGTGTGAGGCGCGTCTATTACCCGGGCCTGCCGGGCCACCCCGGCCACGAAGTCGCCCGCCGCCAGCAGCGCGGCTTCGGCGCCGTCGTGACGCTGGAGCTCGAAGGAGGGCACGAAGCGGTGCGGGCATTCTGCGCCGACCTGACCTGCTTCTCGCTGGCGGAGTCCCTCGGCGGGGTCGAGAGTCTCGTGGCCCATCCGGCCACCATGACTCATGCCGCGATGGATCCGGCGGCGCGCCTGAAGGCGGGCCTCGTGGATGGCCTCATCCGTCTCTCCGTCGGTATCGAGGCGCTGGCAGACCTTCAGGCCGATCTCGCCGCCGGCCTCGAGCGTGCGGCCCATGCACGTCCGTATCGGCGGGAAGCGTTGGCGGCCGCCTGCTGAATGAGCCTTGCAACCGCGGCTGACAGCCAGCTTGGTGCCGAAGTAGGGGCAGATACCGATTCGGAGTAGCATCGCTCCCTCGACGTTGGGGGGGCTCTAATGCTGACGATTCGTGATCTATCCAAGACCTACCCGAATGGTGTTCGTGCGCTGAATAGCGTATCGCTGGACATCCCCAATGGGATGTTCGGGCTGTTGGGGCCGAACGGCGCCGGCAAGTCCACGCTGATGCGCACGATCGCGACCCTACAGGAGCCGGACGCCGGCAGCATCAAGCTGGGCGATCTTGATGTGCTGGCAGATAAGGCTGCGACCCGTCGCGTGTTGGGCTACCTGCCGCAGGAATTCGGGGTGTATCCCAAGGTCAGCGCCGAGGAGATGCTGGACCATCTGGCGGTATTGAAGGGCGTCACTCGTCGCCGGGAACGAGGCGATCTCGTCGCCGCGCTGCTGAGGCAGGTGAACCTCTACGAAGTACGCAAGCTCAAGCTCGGTGCCTTCTCGGGGGGCATGCGGCAGCGTTTCGGGATTGCGCAGGCGTTGATCGGCGCCCCCAAGCTGGTGATCGTGGATGAGCCAACCGCCGGTCTCGATCCCGAGGAACGCCAGCGCTTCCTCAATCTGCTGGCCGAGATCGGCGAGCGCGTCGTGGTGATCCTGTCCACCCACATCGTCGAGGATGTCACCGAGTTGTGCCCGCGCATGGCGGTGATCGCCGAAGGACGGGTACGTTTGACCGGTGAGCCTCGCGAGACGATCCGTGCGCTGGAGGGACGCGTCTGGCGGCGTGCGATCGACAAGAGTGCGCTACAGGAATACCGGCAGCGCATGACGGTCCTGTCCACCCGCCTCGCCGGTGGTGTGACCCTGATCCACGTGCTGGCCGACAGCCGTCCGGAGGAGGGATTCGAAAGCATCTCGCCTGATCTGGAAGACGTCTACTTTGGACAATTGCGGCAGGCTGCCGGTTCGCAGGCGGCCTGAGATGGTTGGCGAAATCACCCGTTTCGAGCTTCGCCAGCAGATCCGCAGTCCGCTGTTCTGGATGGTTGCGTTGATTTTTGCGGCGGTGGCCTTCGCGGCGACATCGTCCGACACCGTATCGATCGGTGGCGGCATGAGCAACATCCATCGAAACGCGCCGTTTGTCGTTATCAATACCTTGGGTCTGTTTTCGGTCATCGGGCTGTTCCTGATCCCGATCTTCGTCGCGGGTGCGGTGCTGCGTGACTTCGACGCCAACACGGCGGAGATGGTGCTCGCGACACCGGTCACGCGCTGCGCTTATCTCGGCGGCCGGCTCGCCGCGGGCTGGTCAATCAGCGTGCTGGTGCTGCTCGCCGTGGCCGTCGGCATGTGGCTGGGGTCGCTGATGCCGTGGCTGGAGCCGACCCGATTGGGCCCGACGCCATGGGCGGCGTATGCCTGGGCGTTCGGTGTGATGGTGCTGCCCAATCTCTTCTTCCTGGCCGCGCTGCTGATGCTGCTCGCGACCCTGACCCGCTCGATGCTCGCCACTTACATCGGGGTTATCGGATTCCTCGTGCTGCGGATCGTGGCGGAACTCGCGCTCGGAAACGGCAACATCGCGCACCAGCTGGCCGCCGCGCTGGCCGATCCGTTCGCAAACGGGGCGCTGCACCTGGCGACGCGGTACTGGACTGCGGCAGACCAGAACAGCCGCGTTCCCGCGCTGACCGGCGTGTTGGTGGCCAACCGTCTCCTATGGCTGGGCGTGGCCGCCGCGCTGGTGGTCGCAAGCCTCGCTTCGTTCAAGCCGGATCGCGAGGGTTTGCGGTGGCGCCGCCGCCGGCGCGCACCGATGAATGCGCCGCCGGCGGCTAAGCCCGCCTCGGTGCCGCTGGCCTTGCCGCGGGTCAGCCTGCAAGCGGGTTTCGCCGCCCGCGCCATCCAATTCGGCAGGCTGGCGTGGTTCGACACGGTGGGCGTGCTCCGGAGCACCGTGTTTGTGGTGCTGCTCGTGTTGGGCCTATTGAATCTCACCGCTTATCTCGTGTTCTCCGGGCAGATGTTCGGCACCCCGTGTATCCGGTCACGCACCTGATGGCCCAAGCCATGCACGGCACTTACCAGTGGCTGCTGTGGATCGTGCTGGGTTTCTACGCCGGCGAGCTGGTGTGGCGCGAGCGCGGCGCGCGCGTGAGCGAAGTCATCGATGCCTTCCCATCGCCCGACTGGATTCCGCTGATGTCGAAGATCGCGGCGCTCACCGTCGTGGTCGTGGCATTTCTATTGGCGGGATCGCTGTACTGCATGGGCTACCAGCTGGTGCACGGCTTGCATCGCCTGCAGCCGCTGCTGTATCTGCAATTCATGGGCCTCGACATGCTCGGGTTCGTGTGGGTTGGCATCTTGGCCGTCGTGCTGCAGACGCTGGCCGGCAGCAAGTTCGTCGGCTACACGCTATTCGTGGTCTACATCGTAGGCGTGATCGCGCTCGCGCAATTCCATCTCTCGGACCATCTTTACCTGCCGGGCAGTGCACCGTCGACGCCCTATTCGGACATGAACGGCTTTGGCACGTTCTGGATCGGCGCGGTGTGGTTTCGCGCCTACTGGTATTGCCTGGGCGTCGCGCTGCTGGTGCTGGCGGCGATGTTCTGGCTGCGCGGCAATCCCAGCGGCTGGCGCGAGCGTGCGGGGATCGCATGGCAGCGATTCCGCATGCCGTGGCGCGTGCTCGCGGCTCTGGCGTTGGCGGGGTTCGCCGCCATCGGGGTCTTCATTTTCCACAACACCCACGGCCTCTATCGCTATCAAGGCCACTACGAAAGGCAGCGCCTCGCCGCGGATTACGAGAAGGACTACCGGAAATACCTGGGCCTGGCCCAACCGCGCGTCACCGACGTGAAGGTGAATGTCGCGATATTTCCTCGACAGCGTCGCGTGAATGTCGATGGTGGTTACACCCTGGTCAATGAGCACGCTCAGCCAATTGACGAATTACTCGTGCAGTTGCCGGTTCCGGACACGCGCGAGTTCAAGGTTGGGCTGAATTTTCCGGCACATACGGCCGAGATCGCGGATGCGAGACAGGGCTTCTATCTCTACAGGCTGGCCGAGCCCATGGCGCCCGGATCGTCGATGGCGTTCCGATTCCATGAGCAGGTCGCCTACCCGGGGTTTGCCAATGCGCCGACGGACTGGCGGATCGTAGGCAACGGCACATTCTTCACCAGTGATGAGGCGTTTCCGCAGTTCTGTTACGACACCGGCCGTCAGCTGATTGACAACAACCAAAGGCGCAAGTACGGCCTCGGTCCCGCGCAGCGGATGCCGAAACGCGCCGACGGGGCGGCGCACGCCAATACCTACATCAGCTGCGACTCTGATTGGGTGCATTTTGCGGCCACGCTCTCGACCAGCGCGGATCAGATCGCGGTGGCGCCCGGCTATCTGCAAACGCAGTGGACGCAGGGGAACCGCCGCTACTTCCGCTATGTCCAGGATACGCCGATATTGGATTTCTTCTCCTTTCAGTCGGCGCGGTACCAGATCGCGCGCGATCACTGGAAGAATGTGTCGCTCGAGGTCTACTACGACCGGCATCAGCCGGAAAACGTCGAGCGCATTCTGGCGGCCATGAAGGCTGTGCTGGCGTACGACACGAAGCACTTCGGGCCCTACCAGTTCAGGCAGCTGCGGATCCTCGAGTTTCCGGATTACGCCGGGTTCGCCCAATCATTGCCGAACACGATACCGTTTTCCGAGGACTTCGTACTGCAGGACCTGCGCAAGCCCTCCGACATCGACTACATCACTTACGTCACTGCGCATGAGACCTCGCACCAGTGGTGGGCGCACCAGGCGATCGGGGCCGATGTGCAGGGCGCGACCATGCTGAGCGAGTCGCTGGCGCAGTATTCGTCGATGATGGTCATGAAGCAGCTGTACGGGCCCCTTGCCATGCGCAAGTTCCTGAAGTACCAGTTGGACCAATACCTGTCAGGGCGCGCCGGCGAGCGCGTCAGGGAGGAGCCCCTGGCGCTCGTTGATAACCAACAGCATGGCTACATCGACTACGAGAAGGGCGCAATGATCCTCTACGCGCTGCAGGATTACATTGGCGAGGCCAAGGTGGACGCGGCGTTGCGGATGTGGTTGGACAAAGTGCGATTCCAGCAGCCACCCTACACGGACACTCGCGACCTGATCGCCGATCTGCGTGCCGAGGCGGGGCCCCGGTACCAGAATCTCATCACGGATTTCTTCGATCGGATCACGCTGTTCGACGACCGGATGTTGTCGGCGACGGCAAGCAAGCTGGCCGATGGAAGTTATCGAGTCACCCTGCGAGTTCATGCCGCGGAGTACTACGCTGACGGCAAGGGCAAGGAAACCCGGACCAAGCTCGACGTTCCGATCGAGATCGGCATATTTGCGAAAGCAAAGGATGGCGAGGAGCAGGACGAGACGCCGCTGTATCTCGCCAAGTATCCGCTGAGCGATGGCGATAGCACCCTCACGCTCACGGTGCGCGGCATGCCTTACCAGGCGGGCATCGACCCCTTCAACGAATTGATCGATCGCGTCAGCGGCGGCCACCGCGCGCCGATAACGATTCGATAGCGGGAGGAGCAACTGACGAAGCCGCGTGGCATTCGCTCACCGCCCGCCCCCGGCGTCGGCAGCGACTTCTCGGGCCCACGCTGTGATCTGCTTTCGAACGGCATCGACATCGGACGGAGCGCGTAGTTCGCGGAGCATTTCCAGTCGGACGAGGGCGGTACCTTGGAGCACCATGGCGGTCCCGTCTGCCTTCGTCGATGTGATCGTCCCGGCGCTTCCCGCCGACGCATAGTGCCGCACGGAGAGCACCAGATATGCCTCCGGGCTCAGACGCGCGATCGATATGAGCGCCGGCTTTATCGAGGTGATTGCTGCCGGGCTGGCCTTGGAATCGACACCTCGGATCATCGCATTCAGCCGCGCGACGTACTCGCCATGTTCCCGGCTGAGCGGCTTGAAGTTCTGCCATTGCTCCCGGACTCTCGAGAGCAGCAAGTCCATGTCCGCGAGAGTGAACGGTCCGCCCGAAATCCTCAAGGCAATTGCATATTCGACTGGAACAGGCTGTTGCGCAGCATCGCCGGGAAGCGTGGTTGTTTCCCTGGATTTGAAGCAACCGATGTACTCGGCGCCAAGCCGGGGCGCCAACCGCCTCTCTATGGAAACTACGGCGTCATTGCTCGCGCAGGGACCGAGACCTTGCGGCGTCGGCAAAGCCGCAGGGGCGAACTGCGAGTTCCGTATCGAGGCGTCTTGTGCGAGTGCGGACCGCGCGCACCAATTTGCGAATCCCAAAAGCGCTATAAACGCCAGCCTGATACCCATGCTGTGCCGGGCTCGTCCCATGAATCCCTAGGATCTTTCAAGGACCGCTCACAGTCAACGGCTGAGTTCGCTCCCAAGCGCCCGATCGCCGTGCGCCGCGGCGCCCGAGGGGCGTCGGCCCAGGAACCCAGCGAAGCGAATCCGCATGAGACCCTTCATGCGGCGCCGTAGGAATCTCCGGCCTTCAGGGCGGGGAGGATGTCAAAGTTTCACCGCCGCCACCGCTCCGGTGAGAGTAATCGCGGCCGTCGCGCTGCTCCCTGCAAGGCAAACCTGCATCTTGCGACCGGTGGCCGGTCTGCCTTTCGGGTCAACTTGAAGGGTCAGCGTGCGTTCTCGATCCCGCCACTCGCAAACCACCCTGGTAAATTCTCCCCGCTGATACCGGAAGCTCTCCCCATCGTCCTCGTATAGGGCAAAGCGTCCATCCGCACCGGGATATACGCGCAATGTCAGAGGCTCGTCCACCGGCTCGCGCGCGTACTGGCGAACAGGACCAAACGGCACGATCGCGCCCGCCTTCACGTACAACGGCATCGTCCTCAGATCCACGAGGCGCGATGCTTCCCTGCCGCCTTCCAGTGTCTTGCCGCTCCAGTAATCCCACCATTTGCCGGCCGGCAGATAGATGGCCCGTTGCCTTGCGCCTGGCTGCAGCACCGGTGCGACCAGGAAGGTGTTGCCGAACAGAAATTCATCATCCCGCGACAGCGCCTCCTGATCCCCGGGGTCAGCGAGCCAGAGGGGTTGGATCAGGGGCAGGCCGGTGGCATGGGTCTGCGCCGCGGCTGAGTAGAGAAAAGGGAGCAGCCGGTAGCGCAGGTTCAGATACTCGCGACAGATTTCCTCCACCTGCGCATCGTGCAACTCCTGCTCCGGCGGCCAGTTTGGACCCAGGCTCTCGGCACCCTCGAGCGGCCCGGGACTTCCCCGATCCCAGCCCCAGGGAAGGCGCAGCTTCCAGGCGCGCCCATGCGAGCGAAACAGCGGGCAGAAGGCGCTGAATTGGAACCACCGTATGTAAAGCTCCGGTGTCAGCTCGAGCGTCGGAACAAAACCTCCGGTATCGGTGCCCCACCAGGGAATTCCACATAGGCCAACGTTGATTCCGTTGCGCACCTGAGCCGCGAGGGCATCCCAGGAGCAGTCGACGTCTCCCGACCACAGCCATCCGTAGCGCTGGATACCCGCATATCCGTTGCGATGCAGCGCAAACGGACGCCGGTCCGGGTGAGCGCTCAGAGGGCCATCCCAATAGAACCGGTTGCGCTGGAGGCGCGCAGCAACGGGAAGCCCGTCACCCTCGTCCGCCCACCAGCCATCCACGCCGGCGTCTTCGACGGGCATATGTTGCTGCCAGTAGGGCACCGCATCGCCCGCTGTTTTCACGGCCGTGCCGGTGTCATGAATCGCGCCGTGAAAATCGCCCGGCGGCACGACGTGGAGCACGACTTTGAAGTGCTCATCATGCAGTTCGGCAATCTGTGCCTTCGGATCCGGGAAAACATTCTCATTGAAAGTGAACGACCCATGTCCGGTATTCCATCCCGACGGGCAAAAACCGGTCCCGAGGTAAATCAACGTGTCGCAGGGCAGCTTCTTCTCGCGAAAGGTGCGAGCCTCGTCCATCACCTCGTTCCTGCTCGCGAGGGTCCGATGCGACTGCTGATACCCGAAAGACCACAGCGGCGGCAGGTGCGGAAAACCGGTGAGTTCAGCATAGCCGCGCAGGATCTCCTGCGGCGTGTCACCCACGATCAGATACACGTTGCGGGTCGAGGACGCCTCGACCGGCCTGAACACGCCGTCGTATCCCGACAAGTCGAAGGATCCGGAAGGCTGTCCGACGAATAATCCCCATCCGGCTGCGCTGATGAGCCAGGGAATCGGCAGCCGTGCGCCGTCCAGTCCGAGGTTGGGAGTGCCTTCTCCGTTTTGCATCCGGTAGCGTGCGCCCCGCAGATCGTAGCGCGGCAGGCCTTCTCCCAGACCGAAGACCGGTGCCTTGCCGAGGATGAATCGAACCGCCGCCGTATCCGTGTCGAATTGGATGCGCTGGCAGACAGCCCCATTCGCCCGCGAGACCGTGAGGCGAAGAGGCCCCTCCTCGACCCCGATGCGATACTTTCCCCAGGGCAAATCCGTTGTCACCGGATTCGGCCTGCGCAGCAGCGTGGCTGCCTCCGGCCGGGCGATCACGCCGAGCTCCTCCTCGGGTGGCCACGCATTGACCGGAGCGACGGCGATGCGAAGGGTGCCGGGCGAGAGCGCTGCCAGGGAAAGATCCAGCTCGCCAGGCGCTCCACTCAGGGGGCTGCGAACGCTCGCCGCCGGCAGCCGCCGTGTCAGCAGCAATTCCGCAAGACCGGCCGCGCAGCCGCCAAGCAACGACCGGCGAGAAACGTGCCATCCCATCGGCAGTGGCGGCTCAGCGCGCCTGCGGGTGATGGTGGACCCACCGGGTGAGGAAGTTGATCAGCTCGATGGTCTGATTGTCGCCGCTGTCCAGCGCCGGGCGGTGGGGGAAATACGACGGCCCCGTCTTGAAGCGCCCGTCGATTATGATCGTGGGAGTGTTCAGGACCTGATAGCTTTTCCAGAGCTGCCGCGCCTGGTCCAACTCGACCTGAACACCGAATGAGTTATACGCGCTGACAAAGGCGCTGCCGGAGACGCCGTGTTGCTCGGCGAACGCTTCCTGGAGCGCGAGCGTCCTGGCCGGCGTATCGCCGATCATGACGTTCTCGTTGCCCCCCGCCGCGACCTCGAGCCGGTGGATGGTGCTGAACGCCGTCTCGACCAGATCGTCCCGGCCCAGCGCCTCAAGCGTGTAGAAGAGCCGGGCATCATCCAGGTGCAGGGGCGCCCACGTGACCGGCACGCGCACGAACTGAACGTAGGCCGGCTTGGTCTTGCGCCAGGCGAGCATGTGGGGCTCGAGGGCATGGCAGAACGGGCAGGCCAGATAGAAGAATTCGATGACCTGCACCTTTCCCGGGGGTGCGTTGGTCGGCTGGGCAGGGGAGAGCACCTTGTAGTTGGTGCCAGCTCGCCACCGGCTGCTTGCCGGCACCGTGGCCGCCGCGGCGCGCGCGCCGGTTTCCCAGGCCGATCCTCCCAGCAACACAAGGGAGGCGGCGAGCACACTGGCTGTGCGTACGACCCTCATCGGCTCAGTCCTCCAGCGCTTGTAGTCCGGTCATCATGCCGCGCTCGACCGTTAAACGCTACAACAAATTGGGCGGCTCCATTAACAGGAAATTAACAGCAGATCAACGTGCTTGACCGTCCAGAGGCGGAATGATTAGCCTCGCTCACATCCGGGAGCGCGTGAGACCCTGGGAATGCAAGCGATGCGGCGTCTGTCCAGTTATCAAGTAGCGGCTTTTCTCCTGCTGGCCGGTACGACGGCGGCAGCTCAGGTTCCGAACCCGAACGATGCGCCCTCGGACAACCCGCCCGCAACCAGCGCGACGTCACCGCAATCCAGTGGCACACCGACCGCGCCCGAAACGCTGAAGCCGGGAGTGACCATCGAAGGCAAACCGCTACAGGGCGAGCGACCCCTGCCAAAGCTGGCGCCGGATGAATTCATGAACTGCTACAGGATGTCCGCCGGATTCCCGGAACCCGGCAGTGGCAGCATCATGGCCTTCGTCATGCCAATGAGCGTGTGTGAACATCAACGCCAGTGGGAAGAGCATACCGTGATTGCGCAATGCCTTTATCCCGATCGCGGGGAAACGCCAGCGAGGATGGTTCAGGCCTGCACGGAGACGCTCGGACACGAGCTTCTGGCATCCGACGAGCGCTATTATGTATACGCGGCCCGCGCCGAAGCGTATTTCGCCAATGGCGATCCGAAGCATGCGCTCGCCGATTACGACGCGGCGATCAAACTGGACCCGCACGAAGCGGAGCTCTACTACAATCGTGGAGTCGTATTCGCGGCGCAGTCGGACGGCGATGCGGCCTTGCGGGACCTCGATACGGCCATTGGTCTGGATGACAAGCTCGTCACCGCACTGCTCCTACGCGCCAAGCTCTATGCCGCGCGGCGCAATTTCAGCGGCGCGCTCGCGGATTACTCACAGCTGAGCCGCTTGCAGCCGAAGAACGCCCGAATCTGGGGCGAGCGCGGATCGCTGTGTATTCGCCAGCGCGACTATCAAGGTGCCATAAAGGACGAAACGCAGGCGATCCAACTTGAGCCGAAGCTGGCTCCAGCCTACTTTCTTCGCGCCGACGCTTTCGCGAACGTGGGTAACCGCGCCAATGCGGTGAGCGATCTTCACACGGCGGTCGACCTCGATCCCGCGCTTGCCCATTACGTGATGATCCGGGGCAAGACCGTTGCACTGCAGCTGCCGCCTTTGTGAACGCCCCCCGGGGCGATGACCTTTAGCGAATCCCGCTCAACACAGCGTCCCCGGCCTGTTGGGTGGAGGAGGTCTTGTGGCGGTCCACGGCGATGTCCGGAGTGCGCGCGCCACGCTCGATGGCCTCCGACACGGCACGCTCCAGCGCCGCCGCTTCGACCCCGAGGCCGAGCGAATGTCTGAGGAGGAGGGCGACGCTCAGGATCGTTCCGCAGGGATTGGCGATACCCTGGCCGGCAATGTCGGGCGCCGACCCGTGGATCGGCTCGTAGAGTCCCCGCTTGCCCTCGCCGAGCGAGGCGGAGGGCAGGAGTCCGAGCGACCCCGCGAGCATCGATGCCTCATCGGTGAGGATGTCGCCGAACATGTTCTCCGTCACCAGCACATCGAAGTCGCGCGGCCGCCGGATGAGATGCATCGCCGCCGAGTCGACCAGCATGTGCTCGAGCGACACATCGGGAAATTCCGCGCGGAGGACTCGAGTGGTCACCTCCCGCCACAAGCGTGAAGTCTCGAGCACATTCGACTTGTCGATCGACACCAGCTTGCGCCGCCGCTGCTGAGCGAGCCGCGCCGCCGCCCGTACTATCCGCTCGACTTCCTCCACCGTGTAAGTGCAGACATCCGTAGCGCCATGTGCATCGCGACGCTTCTCGCCAAAGTAAATTCCTCCGGTCAGCTCGCGTACGAACACGAGGTCTACCCCCTCGATGACCTCCGGCTTCAAGGTGGAAGAAGAGAGGAGGGCGGGGTGCACCTTCACCGGCCGCAGGTTGGCATAAACGCCGAGCGCCTTTCGCAGGCCGAGGAGCCCCTGCTCCGGCCGCACCTGCGCCTCCGGCGCCGACCACTTCGGCCCGCCAATGGCGCCGAGCAGAACGGCGTCCGCCTCGAGACAAGCCTGCAGTGTGGTCTCGGGCAGCGGATTGCCACAGACGTCAATGGCCGCTCCGCCAAAGGGCAGCTCAGTCAGGGTGACCTCGTGGCCATGAGCGTCAGCGATGGCGCGCAGGCACCGCAACCCCTGGGCGATGACTTCCGGCCCAATCCCATCCCCCGGCAGAACAGCAATTTTGGCTTTCATCCGCCTGACCGAACCTAACGCCTAGAGCCTAACGTCCGCTGCTCGTAAGCATCGATCGCCTTCTGGCGAGCAAGCAAAAACCCGAGCTCATCGACCCCATTCAGCAGGCAGTACTTCGCGAGCGGCTCCAGCGGAAAGCGCACCGCCTGTCCGGTTGGCAGCGTGAGTGTCGTACTCTCGAGATCGATCGTGACATCCGCGCCCGGATGCTCCATGAGCCAGCCGTGAGTGCCACTGTCGACGATCAACGGCAGCAGCCCGTTCTTCAGCGAGTTGCTGCGAAAGATATCCGCAATCTGCGTGCTCACCACCGCGCGAAAGCCATAGTCCGTGAGCGCCCAGGGCGCATGCTCGCGCGACGATCCGCAGCCGAAGTTGTTGCCCGCGACCAGTATCGTGCAGCCTTGCGCCTCCGGCCGGTTCAGCACGAAGTCGGCTTTGGGCGCGCCATCGCTCCCATAGCGCCAGTCCGCAAAGAGATGGGCGCCCAGCCCCGATCGCGCCGTCGTCGTCAGGAATCGCGCCGGGATGATCTGGTCGGTATCGACATCGCTCACCGGCAACACCACGGTGCGCGAGCGCAAGGTCTTGGTCGGCTCCACTGCGACAGCTCCTACATCAGCTCTCTTGGGTCGGTGAGGCGCCCACGGACGGCAGAGGCTGCCGCAGTCAACGGACTTGCGAGCAGCGTACGCGCGCCCACGCCTTGCCGGCCTTCGAAATTGCGATTACTGGTGCTGACCGCATAATGGCCCTTCGGCACCAGGTCCCCATTCATGCCGAGGCACATGGAGCAGCCGGACTCCCGCCACTCGGCGCCGGCCTCGAGAAACACCTGGTGAAGTCCTTCGGCCTCCGCCTCGCGCTTGACCTCCTGCGAGCCCGGCACCACCAGCATCTGCACGCCCGCAGCCAGCTTGCGCCCACGCAGGAGTGACGCCGCATCACGCAGGTCCGACAGCCGGCCGTTGGTACAGCTGCCCAGAAAAACCACGTTGACCGGTTGCTCGGCTACGGGACGGCCAGGCTCGAACCCCATGTAGGCGAGGGATTTCGCGAACACCGCATCGCCGGGGCGCCGCGGAATCGTCCCCGAGATCGGAATGACCATGCCCGGGTTGGTGCCGTAGGTGACCATCGGCTCGAGAGTCGAAGCATCGATGTCCACCTGCTTGTCGAAGTGCGCACCGGGATCGGTTGGCAGCTGCCGCCACTGCGCGAGCGCCTTCTCCCAGGCCTCGCCCCGCGGGGCGCGCGGGCGCCGGGCAAGATAGTCGTAGGTCGTCTCATCGGGCGCGATCATGCCGGCGCGGGCGCCCGCCTCGATCGACATGTTGCAGACCGTCATGCGCTCGTCCATGTCGAGGGCGCGGATCGTCTCCCCCCGATACTCGATGACGTGTCCGGTGCCGCCCGCGACTCCGATCCTGCCGATGATCGCGAGAATGAGATCCTTCGCGGTCACGCCGGCGGCGAGCTTGCCGCTGACATTGATGGCGAGCGTGCGCGGCTTTCTCTGCAGCAGGCACTGCGTGGCGAATACATGGCCCACCTCCGTCGTGCCGATGCCGAACGCGAGCGCGCCGAGGGCCCCATGAGTGCTCGTGTGGCTGTCGCCGCAGACGACGGTTTTCCCGGGCTGGGTGAGTCCGAGCTCCGGCCCGATGATGTGCACGATGCCGCGACGGGCGTGACGCAGACCCAACAGCTCGACGCCGAAGGCCGCGCAGTTGACCTCGAGCTCACGCACCTGCCGGGCGGCCGCCTCGATGGCGATCGGTGCGCCGCCGAAAACCTGCTCCGTACGGGTGGGAGTGGAGTGATCCATGGTCGCGAAGGTGAGCTCGGGCCGACGCACCGGCAGTCCGCGCTCGCGCAGCACCGTGAAGGCCTGCGGCGAAGTCACCTCGTGAATGAGGTGCAGGTCGATATAGAGGACGGCCGGCGTGTCGGGCGTTTCCGCCATCACTTCGTGGCGGCCCCAAACTTTCTCGAAAAGCGTCTGTGGAAAAGCAGCCATCGGAAGTCTCCCCTATACCGCCGCCTGAGCCGTGCGCGCCGCGCCGCTGCGCTCCTCGCGCGAGCGGGTGCCGGCCTGCGCCAGCTCGATGCGGTTGATGACCTCGAGGAACGCCTTCGTGCTGGATTCCACGATGTTGGTGCTCACGCTCGATCCGCGGTAGGCGCGTTGGTTGTACTCCACGTAGACCACCGCTTCGCCCTGCGCATCCTCGCCCTCCGTGACGCCGCGGATCTCGAACTTGCGCAACATCACGCTGATGCCGGTCGCCGCCTCGATCGCCTTGAAGGCCGCATCGACCGGCCCGTCGCCGGAGGCCTTGCGCTCCACCATCCGGCCGTCGGTGTGCCTGAGCTGCACCATCGCGGTGGCGGGCGCATTGCTCGCGGCCATGGTATCCAGGCTGGTGAGGCTCCAGGGTCCGGACGCGGTGCCTTCCGCGCGCAGCACCAGCGCCTCGATGTCGCCGTCAAAGAGCTCCTTCTTCCTGTCGGCGAGCGCCTTGAATTCCTCGAACACCCGGTTGAGCTCGGCTTCGTCGAGCTCGAAGCCCAGCGCCTTGACCCGGTCGCGGAAGGCATGCCGGCCGCTATGCTTGCCGAGCACGAGATGGCTGCGCGAGAGACCGACATCCTCGGGACGGAGGATCTCGTACGTCGAATGGTGACGCAGCACACCGTGCTGGTGGATGCCGGCCTCGTGGGCGAAGGCATTCTCACCGACGACCGCCTTGTTGCGCGGCACCGGCATGCCGGTAATGCTCGAGACCAGGCGCGAGGTCGGGTAGAGCCTGTTGGTCTGTATGCCCGTTTGGACGTTGAAGAACGCAGCGCGCGTCCTCAGCGCCATCACGACTTCCTCGAGTGAGCAGTTGCCGGCACGCTCGCCGATGCCGTTGATGGTGCACTCCACCTGCCGGGCACCGGCCACCACCGCCGTCAGGCTGTTGGCGACGGCCATCCCAAGGTCGTCATGGCAGTGGACGGAGAGGCGCACGCCGCCGATGCCGCGCACGTTCTTGCGCAGATAGCGGAAGAGCTCGGCGAACTCGTCCGGGACCGTGTAGCCCACGGTATCGGGAATGTTCACGGTCGTCGCGCCCGCCTCGATGGCCGCCTCGACCACCTGCGCCAGGAACTCGAGCTCCGTGCGCGAAGCGTCCTCGGGCGAGAATTCCACGTCCTCGCAGAGTCCTCTCGCCAGCCGCACCCCATCGATGGCCGTGCGCAGGATCTCCTCCTGCGCCATGTTGAGCTTGTACTGCCGATGGATGGCGCTGGTCGCGAGGAATACATGAATCCGCCGGCGCGGCGCATCCGCGAGCGCGCGCGCGGCGAGCTCGATGTCCTCGCGGTTGCAGCGCGCGAGCCCGCAGATGATGGGTCCTTCGATCTCGCGGGCGACCGCCTGCACGCTCTCCCAATCCCCCTTGGAGGCGGCGGGAAAGCCCGCCTCGATGACATCCACTCCCAGCTCCGCCAGCGCGTGCGCCACGCGCAGCTTCTCCGGGCGCGTCATGCTGCAGCCCGGGGACTGCTCGCCGTCGCGCAGCGTCGTATCGAAGATCAGCACTCGGTCGGGGTTGGGAGCCATGGGGCACCTCAGGCGCGTTTGTCGTTGAGCCAGGGCATGCGGGCGCGCAGCGCCGCGCCGACTTTCTCGATCGGGTGCTCGAGGTCGTGCTCGAGGAGCTTCCGGTAGCTCTCGCGCCCGGTGGCGTTCTCCTCGATCCACTGCCGGGCGAACTTGCCCGTCTGCACTTCCTTCAGCACCTTGCGCATCTGCTCCTTCACCCGCTCGTCGACGATGCGCGGGCCGCGGGTGAGATCGCCGTACTTGGCGGTCTCGCTGATGAACTCGTGCATCTTGCGCAGCCCACCCTCGTGCAGCAGATCGACGATGAGCTTGAGCTCGTGCAGGCACTCGTAGTACGCGACCTCCGCCTGGTAGCCCGCCTCGACCAGGGTCTCGAAGCCCTTGACGACGAGCTCCGTGGCCCCGCCGCAGAGCACCGCCTGCTCGCCGAAAAGATCGGTCTCGGTCTCCTCGGCGAAAGTCGTCTCGAGCACCCCGCCGCGCGTGCCGCCGATGCCGTGCGCGTAGGCGAGCGCTTTGGCGTGTGCCTTGCCCGTGGCGTCCCGGGCGATGGCGATGAGGCAGGGGACGCCCCGGCCCTGCTGGTATTGCCGGCGCACGAGGTCACCCGGGCCCTTCGGCGCGATCAGCACCACATCGAGGTCCTTGCGCGGCGCGACCTGTTTGAAATGAATGTTGAATCCGTGAGCGAAGAGCAGCGTCGCGCCGGGCTTCAGCTGCGTCTCGATGCTTTCGTAGAGCGACTTCTGGGCGAGGTCCGGAACCAACATGGCGACGAGGTCCGCGCCGCGCGCGGCGGCCGCGGGCTGCGCGACCTCCAGGCCGTCTTTCTTCGCCTTCTTCCAGCCCGCTCCCGCCTTGCGCACGCCGACGACGACATCGAAGCCGCTGTCCTTGAGATTGAGCGCATGCGCGCGGCCCTGGCTGCCGTAGCCGAGCACCGCGATGCGCGCGCCGCGCAGCGCTTTCCTGTCGACGTCTTTCTGCGAATACAGCTTCATCTCGATGCTCCGAATGGCATAAGGGGCCTACCTGTCAAATCCGCCAAACGGGCGCAGCCCTGTTTGGCCAAATCAAGAATCCGCTCAACGGCCGCAGGCCTGTTGAGCCAGAGCCAAAAGAAAACCCCGCATCGGCTTCTCAGCCGGTGCGGGGTTTGGTGTCTTCTCTCACCCTGCCTGAGCTGTCTCAGGCGTGCGCGAGGTCCCCGCACCGGCTGCCCGCAAGGAGCAGCCTTCCAATGGGCAGTGCCAGCAGAGGATGCAGCGCGGCGCGTGGCGTTCGGGACGCTGCGCAGCTCACGTCGATTTCCGCTTCGAGTGCCACGGGCCTGGTGCCTGGGGTTGAATGCCAAAAGGGGCGAATGATGGCAGCGATGTCAGCATATCCGCCGCGACTTTGCAACGTGGCGGTACGCCGTTATGCTCGCAGCGTGTCCCAAGAGATGTTGCTCAGCGCCGATCCGGCCGACAGTCGGCCACTGTGGATCATGACGGAAGGGGAGCTGCAGAGCTGGCTCGCGAGCCAGCCCAGCCCAGTGATCGCCTGGGTGCGGGCGCACGGCTTTCAAGCCGAGCGGCATCGCGTCCTCAGCTTGCCTTCCCCGGAGGGCGGCATCGGCGGCGCCGTGCTCGGCCTCGGCGCGCTGCGCTCCGCGCACGAGCTCACTCTCTGGCACGCCGCCGCGTTGCCCGAGAGGCTGCCGGCGCAGTCGTGGCATCTGGCGACGCAGCTGCTGCCTCAGGCGGCGACGCACTTCCTGCTGGGCTGGCTCATGGGCGGTTACCGGATGATGCGGTATCGGCTGGAAGGACCGGAGCCGGCGCGGGCGGCGCTCGTGCCACCGCCCGCGGCCGACCTGCGATATGCCGATGCGGCGGCGCGCGCGACTGCGCTCGCGCGGGATCTCATCAACACCCCCGCCAACGATATGGGTCCGGAAGAGCTGGCCGAAGCGGCGTTGGATGTGGCAAGAAGCCGTGGGGCGCGATGTCAGGTGCTGGCGGGCGGCGAGCTGGCGGGCTATCCGCTGCTGCGCGCGGTCGGCGCCGCGAGCGCCCGCGAGCCGCGGCTCATCGACCTACGCTGGGGCGAGCATGAGGCGCCGCGGGTGACTCTGGTCGGCAAGGGCGTGTGCTTCGATACGGGGGGGCTCGACCTCAAGCCGTCGGCCGGCATGCTCCTCATGAAGAAGGACATGGGCGGGGCGGCGTGCGCCCTCGGGCTCGCGGACCTCATCATGCGGCTCGAGGTCCCCGTGCAGCTTCGCGTGCTGATTCCCGCGGTGGAGAACAGCGTCGGCGGAGCCGCTTATCGGCCGGGTGATGTGTTGCGCTCGCGCAAAGGACTCACGGTGGAGGTGGGCAATACCGACGCGGAGGGGCGCCTCGTCCTCGCCGACGCGCTGGCTGAGGCAGATGTGGAGCGGCCGGACCTGCTCATCGATCTGGCGACGTTGACCGGCGCTGCGCGCACGGCGCTTGGCCCCGAGCTGCCCGCCGCCTATTCCCCGAGCGAGGCGTTGCTCGATGCGCTGCGCAAGCACGGGGAAGAAGAGAGTGACCCCGTCTGGCCGCTACCGTTGTGGCCGGGATACGACGAGGAGCTCGCCAGCAAAGTCGCCGATCTCGGCAACGTGTCTTCGACGCCATTCGCCGGCTCGATCATCGCCGCGCTCTTTCTGCAGCGGTTCGTCACCGCGACGCCGAGCTGGCTGCATCTCGATCTTTACGCGTGGAACGGCAAGGAGCGTCCCGGCCGCCCGGTCGGCGCCGAGGCACAGTGCGTGCGCAGCCTCTTCCGGCTGATCCGGTCGCGATACCAGTGCTAGACTGACTGGCTCGCATCCCTTCAGTCGGTTGATGAATGGCCAAATCCCGGGGAGCCAACCCGCGCGAATTCTCGCGGTGGGTGGTCGATGGCATCAAGCAGACGCCCTCGCGCGCCATGCTGCGGGCGGTTGGCTTCAAGGACGAGGACTTCGCCAAGCCGCAGATCGGCATCGCCTCGACGTGGGCGAATGTGACACCTTGTAACATGCACATCGGTGAGCTGGCGCGCGAGGCGGTGACCGGCGCCGATGCAGCTGGCGGCAAGGCCGTGCTCTTCAACACCATCACCGTCTCCGACGGCATCGCCATGGGTTCCCCAGGCATGCGGTACTCGCTGGTCTCGCGCGAGGTGATCGCGGACTCCATCGAGACGGTGGTCGGCGCCGAGGGCTTCGACGGCTTGGTCGCGATCGGCGGCTGCGACAAGAACATGCCGGGCTGCGCCATGGCCATGGCGCGGCTCAATCGCCCGGCGGTGTTCGTCTACGGCGGCACCATCCGCCCCGGGGCCGCGCGCCGCGATATCGTCGCCGTGTTCGAGGCAGTCGGCGCCAGGGCGGCGGGCAAGATCAGCGATGAGCAGCTCGCGGACGTCGAGCGCACCGCCATTCCGGGGCCGGGGAGCTGCGGTGGCATGTACACCGCCAACACCATGGCCTCGGCCATCGAGGCCCTGGGGCTGTCGCTTCCCGGGAGCTCCGCCCGGGAGGCCGTGAGCGCCGAGAAGCGCGCCGACTGCCGCCGCGCCGGCGAGGCCGTCGTCTCGCTGGTGAGGCAGGGTATCCGGCCGCGCGATATCCTGACTCGCAAGGCGTTCGAGAATGCGATCACCGTGGCGATCGCTCTCGGCGGCTCGACCAACGCCGTGCTGCATCTGCTGGCGATCGCTCACGATGCGCGGGTGAAACTTCAGCTCGATGATTTCACTCGAATAGGAAGGAGAGTTCCGGTGCTCGCTGACCTGAGGCCAAGCGGGCGGTACCTTATGTCCGAGCTCGTAGCCATCGGGGGTATCGAACCCCTCATGAAGATGCTCTTAGAGGGGGGACTCCTGCATGGCGAGTGTCTGACGGTTACGGGGCGGAGTGTGGCCGAAAACCTTGCAGAAACAGGTACGTATATTGCTGGGCAGGACATCGTGCGGCCGCTGTCGCAGCCACTCAGGAAGGAGAGCCATCTCGTGGTTTTATACGGGAACGTGGCTCCCGAAGGGGCGGTCGCCAAGATTTCGGGCAAGGAGGGTGAGGCCTTCACCGGTACTGCCCGGGTGTTCGACGGCGAGGAACGGGCGACCGCGGCCATTCTTTCCGGGCGCGTGCGTGCGGGCGACGTCGTCGTCATCCGCAACGAGGGTCCGGTCGGCGGTCCGGGCATGCGCGAGATGCTGAGTCCCACGGGCGCCATCGTCGGCCGCGGCCTCGCGGATAGGGTCGCGCTGATCACCGACGGGCGTTTCTCGGGCGGCAGTCACGGGTTCGTGGTCGGACATATTGCGCCCGAGGCCGCGGTAGGCGGGCCCATCGGGCTGCTGCGCAACGGCGACCGCATCGCCATCGATGCGGCGCGGCGGCAGATCCGGGTGGATCTGTCCGCGGCGGAGCTGCGCCGGCGCCGTGCGGCGTGGAAGCCGCGCAAGCCCTTTGCGACGACGGGCGTGCTCGCCAAGTACGCGCGGCTGGTCGGCAGCGCCTCCACCGGTGCGGTGACCGGACCCGCTCCTGCGGCAGGCCGTTCGAGGGTGCGCTAGCTCAAATCGTGGTTCGGTGTCGAAGCGTCATGCAGTTGTCAGTACGCGGAGCAGCGGTTAGAGTTCGACCTCGCATCCACCGATGCAGGCGGCGCGCGCCTAAGGTTTCGTGCGCTCGGGGCGCCGCGACACTGAATTACTCAGGGGGATTGAGCCCTACGCGCGCGTCAGCCCGGGGAAGGTTGCACGCGCGTATCCCAGGTATGGACGACCCGGCGGACCGCACCGCCGGCGAGTCCGGGTCCAGATGGGGCCGCTTGCGGGCAGATAGAAAGACGGTTACTTTGCACCGCTTACGTTTTGATCCGACAATGGCAATTGCGGGCGCGCAACAGCGACGCCCCACCAATTACACATGAGCGCTTACGTACAAGATACTCAGTACTTCACCCGCCGCACGGGCGTCCTGGCGATCATCATCGCGCTGCACGTCTTCATCATCTGGGCGCTGGCCTCGGGACTGGCCCAAAGAGAAATCCAGTCGATCGCGCCGCCGATCCAGACGCAGATCGTGCAGCAGACCAAGCAGCAGGCGAAGCCGCCGCCACCGCCGCCGCCGCAGCTGAAGCAGCAGGTCGTCCAAGTGCCGCCTCCGGTGATCCAGATCAACGTGCCGCAGGAGTCGCAGACGCACGCCATCACCATCGTGAGGAGGGTGGTGCGCGCAGCGCCGGCTCCGGCACCGGCGCGCGTCACGGGGATATCGGTTCGGGGCGCGCTGCCACCCACGGATGATTTCTATCCGGACGCCTCCCGCCGCCTCGGCGAGCAGGGTACTGCGCTCGTCAAGCTCTGTATCGGTGCGGGTGGCCGGGTGGTCGGAGTTCCGGCGATCGCGCGAAGTTCCGGCAGCTCGCGTCTGGATCAGGCTGCCATCCGGTATGCGAACGCGACCTCCGGGCACTTCAATCCGGCAACGCGCAATGGCGTGGCCTTCACGCAGTGCGTCTCGCTTCCGATCAAGTTCCAGCTCACCGACTCTTTCTGACCGCTCCCTGACTCTCAACCTCATATGTCTCTGACTTTCGAAGCCGCACTGTCCACCGCGGCACTTTCGTGATTCGAGGAAATTTATGAATTCGATTACCTCCGTCAATAACCCGTACGGCCTGACCGGTATGTGGAGTTCGGGCGACATCGTCACCCGGGCAGTCATCATCCTGCTGCTCATCCTGTCGCTGGTGTCCTGGTACACCATCCTGATCAAGCTGTGGGATCAGCACCGGATGAAGCAGTCGGCCCGCGCTGCCGAGAAGCAGTTCTGGTCCGCCCCGTCCGTCAAGGACGGCGTGGAGCGCCTGAAGAAGGGCGACAGCTTCCGTGCCATCGCCGAGGACGGCCTGCGTGCTGTTTCGCACCATGAGGGCCGCCTCACCGACCGCGTCGACATGCACGAGTGGGTGACCATGTCGCTGCAGCGCTCGGTCGATCAGGTCAACAGCGGCATGCAGAAGGGCCTGAGCGCCCTGGCCACGATCGGCTCCACCGCTCCGTTCGTCGGCCTCTTCGGCACGGTGTGGGGCGTCATGAACGCCCTCATCGCGATCGGCTTGGCTGGCCAGGCGAGCATCGACAAGGTTGCAGGCCCGGTCGGCGGTGCGCTGATCATGACGGCGCTCGGCCTCTTTGCCGCGGTGCCCGCGGTGTGGGGCTACAACTGGCTGCTCGGCCGCAACAAGGTGCTGCAGGATGCGCTGCGGAATTTCGCGAGCGACCTGCACGCCTACCTCGTCGGTGGCGCGCGCGTCGGTGCGGCGGAGGTCGCCGGCGGCCGCTCTGCGGCCGCTCCCGCTGCTGCGGTCCGCAAGTGAGAGACGAGTCGAAATCACGAGAGTGCCGCATGACCGGCGCCGCGCGTAGCGCGGCGCCGGTCCGGAGCGTTTCATCATGTCGATGAATGTCCAAGGCCCGGGCGAAGACATGGGCGTGATGGCCACCATCAATACGACGCCGCTCGTCGACGTCATGCTGGTGCTGCTCATCATCTTTCTCATCACGATCCCCGTGATCACCAAAACGGTGCCTGTCCAGCTGCCGCATGCGAACAACATTCCGCAGGTGACCAAGCCTCACGACATCACCATCGCGGTGGACCAGGCGGGTAACATCTACTGGGATGACAAGCGGGTACCCAATGACAACCTGCTGCTCAGCATGATCGAGCAGGAGGCGGTGAGGGTCCCGCAGCCGGAGATGCACATCCGCGGCGACAAGAACGCCAGTTACAAGGCGGTCGGCCACGTGCTCTATCTCCTAATGCGCGGCGGAATAGTCAAAGTGGCCTTCATCACCCAGCCGAACCTGAAGACGTTCGCCGCGCAGCAATAAGGAGTTGTGAAAGATGGCCATGAATGTCGGGGGCTCGAGCGCGGGCCCCATGTGCGACATCAACACGACGCCGCTCATCGACGTCCTGCTGGTGTTGATTGTGACGCTCATCATCACGCTGCCCGTCATGATGCACGCGACGAAGCTCGATTTGCCGCAGAATCGGAATCCGCCGCCGCCCACCGTGCAGCCCGAGGTGATCGACCTGGACATCGACTTCGACGGCACGATCGTCTGGAACGGCACGGCGGTCACCCTGCAGCAGCTCGATGGCTACTTCGCGACCGAGGCGGTGAAGAACCCGCAGCCGGAGATCCATCTGGCCCCGGACGGCATGGCCAAGTACGCCGTGGTGGCCAAGGTGCTCGCCTCGGCGCAGCGCAACCATATGGAAAAGATCGGGTTCGTCAATACTTCCGAATTCGCCCAATAGCGGCTGAAGAGCAGTGAATCACCCCATGCGAGACGATGTCATGAAGGTCAAAGGTAACTTGGGCGCGGCGATTGCCCTCAGCGCCGCGATGGCATGCGGCCTGGCGTTTGCGGCGATTACCCCCGCGCTGGCGAAACCACCTGCACTGCCCTACGCGCAAGCCAAGGCGCTGAAGGCGGCGCAGGATGATCTGCAGAAGGGTAGTTACAGCGCGGCGCTCGCCGCGCTCGACAAGGCTGACGCGCTGCCGAAGAAGACCCCGTACGCGGTGCATCTCATCAACGAGATGAGAGGCTACGCCTACGTGAAGACCCATCAGTACGCCCAGGGCGCCAAGGCGCTCGAGTCGACGCTCACCGATGGATTCCTCGCGCCCAACGACCTGCCGAAGCGCACGGTCGAGATCGCGCAGCTCTACTATCAGGTCAAGAACTACGACAAGGCGATCCAGTACGGCCAGGAGGCGATCGACAAGGGCTGGGCGGACGCCCAGATGCCGACGCTGGTCGCGCAGGCCTACTACCTGAAGTCCGACTGGCGGGGCGTGGTTCGCTTCGAGAAATCGCAGATCGCTGCGACCGAGAGGACGGGCGGCGCGCCGACCAACGAGTCGCTGCAGCTCCTCCTCGGCTCGTGCCTCAAGATCAACCCGGCCGGCGATGACGCCTGCACCAACAACGCGCTGCAGCAGCTGGTTGTTTATCACCCGAAGCCGGAGTACTGGCAACAGCTTCTGTACGGCATGTTCAAGACGGTCAAGAGCGACAGCAATCTCCTTCAGACCTATCGCCTCGCCTCCGAGGTCGACGTCCTGAAGCGTCCCGACGACTACACCGACTTCGCGCAGCTTGCGATCGAGGCCGGCTCCCCGGGTGAGGCGGAGCAGATCATCCAGAAGGGATTGCAGAACAACATCTTTCCCGATGCGCGCACCAAGGGTAAGGCGCAGCGTATTCTCGCCGACGCCAAGCGCGCGGCGGCGCGCGATCAGTCGACGCTGGGCAGGACCGCGCGGGAGGCTGCCCGGGCGAGCAGCGGTAATCAGGATATCGGCCTCGGGCTCGCCTACTACGGCTATCAGCAGTACGACAAGGCGCTCCAGGCGCTCACGCAGGGCATTGCGAAGGGCGGCCTGAAGGACCCCCCCGCGGCGCATCTGCTGCTCGGCATCGTGCAATTCAAGTCCGGGGACAAGAACGCGGCGCTCCAGTCATTCAAGGCGGTCAAGGGCGATCCGACGCTCCAGCGCCTGGCGGCCCTGTGGAGCCTGCGCGCGCGTCAGGCCTGACTCCGACCCGCAACGCTTAGGAGAACCTCATGACGATCAAGGTGGGCGACCGCATGCCTTCGGGCATGCTCAAGATGATGAGCAAAGAGGGACCAAAGGACGTCTCGACCGAGGATCTCTTCAAGGGCAGGAAGATCGTGCTGTTCTCCGTCCCGGGCGCCTTCACACCCACCTGCGATGCCAAGCATCTGCCGGGCTTCGTGCAGCTGGCCGATCAGATCCGCGCGAAGGGGGTCGACACCATCGCCTGCATGGCCGTCAACGACGTGTTCGTCATGAACGCCTGGGGCAAAGCCTCGAGCGTCGGCGACAAGGTCATGATGCTGGCGGACGGCAATGGTGATTACGCGAAGACCCTCGGCCTGGAGCTCGATGCGCACAAGTTCGGGATGGGCACCCGCGGCCAGCGGTTCGCGCTGGTCGTCGACAATGGCGTTTTGAAGAGCGTCAACGTCGAGGAGCCGGGGCAGTTCAAGGTCTCGGCCGCCGAGCACATTCTCGGTAACCTATAACAGCTTTTCGATTTCCGGGACGATCTGGAAGAGGTCGCCGACCAGACCGATATCGGCGACCTCGAAGATCGGCGCCTCGGGATCCTTGTTGATGGCGACGATCGTGCGGGCGTCCTTGATGCCCGTCAGGTGCTGGATTGCGCCCGAGATCCCGATCGCGATGTAGAGCTCCGGAGCGATGATCTTGCCGGTCTGGCCCACCTGTAGCTCATTGGGGGCATATCCGGCGTCCACCGCGGCGCGCGACGCGCCCATCGCGGCGCCCAACTTGTCAGCCAGCTTGTAGAGCGTCTGGAAGGCCTCGGCGCTGCCGAGCGCGCGCCCGCCTGAGACCACCCGCGAGGCGGTCTGCAGGTCCGGCCGGTCAGTCTTGGCCGCGGAAACCGACACGAATCTCGTGTGTGAGGGGATCTCCGCCTTGACGGCAGTCTTCTCGATGGGCGCCGAGCCGCCTGTCGCCGCGGCCTGGAAGGAGGCCATGCGCACCGTACCCACGATCTTGGCGCCGGCTTTCGCCTCCACGGTCACGATGGCATTGCCGGCGTAGATCGGGCGGCGGAAGCGCGCTGCGCCCGCGACCGCCATGATGTCGCTGATCTGCGCGCTATCGAGGAGGGCCGCGACGCGCGGCATCAAGTCCTTGCCGAAGGTCGTCGACGGACCCAACACGTGGCTGAAGGGACCGGCGAGCGCCGCAATCTGCGGGGCGAGCGCCGCGGCCAGCAGGTGCGCGTTGGCGGGATGCTCCACTGCGAGCACCCGCGCTACACCCTTGAGGGCGGCAGCCTCGGAAGCAACTGCGCTGGCATCCGCAGCGCACACCACGACAGTGACTTCCGCATCCGGGATACCCACCGCACAGGTGACGCACTTGGCGGTGCTGGGATTGAGGCGCGCACCGTCGTGCTCGGCGACGATGAGAATGCGACCGCTCATGATTCATTGGGTGAAAGTCGCCTGGCGGCGCTTTCACCAGTCTCCCAGTGACCCAGTTGGTGCCGCGGGCCCTCTGAGATCCGCCAGCGCCAGCGGCGGTGCCCCAGGAAACGGCACGGCCCTGGCCCGCTTCGTCAAATTTGGTACGAGTCGCATTTATAGCAGGCCCTTGCTCTTCAGCTTCTCGAGCAGCTCCGCGGCGTCCTTCACCTTGATGCCTTTCTGGCGCTGCGGGGGCGGCTCGAAGCGCGTGAGCGTAAGAAGCTGGCGCTGCTCTACGCCGAGCGCGGCGAGCGTCAGCGTCTCGAGGGGCTTCTTCTTCGCTTTCATGATGTCCGGCAGCTTCACGTAACGCGGCTCGTTGAGCCGCAGGTCGGTCGTGATCACCGCCGGCAGGTCGACCTCCAGAGTCTCGAGCCCCGCATCGACCTCGCGCGTGACCCGGGCTTTGGCGCCATCGAGCTCCACCTTCGAGGCGAAGGTCGCCTGCGGCCGTTGCCAGAGCGCCGCGAGCATCTGGCCCGTCTGACTGTTGTCGTCATCGATCGCCTGCTTGCCGAGGATGACGAGGAAGGGTTGCTCGCGCTCGACGAGCTTCAGCAGCGAGCGGGCGGCCACGAGTGGCTCGACGACGCCGTCAGCCTGCACGTGCAGCGCGCGGTCCGCGCCCATGGCGAGACAGCTCCTGAGCTGCTGCTGGCAATCGGCCGGCCCGACGCTTGCGACGACGACCTCTTCGGCGCCGCCGCGCTCCTTGATTCGCAGCGCCTCCTCGAGCGCGATCTCATCGAAGGGGTTGACGCTCATCTTCACGCCGTCGGTGATCACTCCGCTCGCGTCCGGCTTGACGCGGATGCGCACGTTGTAGTCCACCACTCGCTTGATCCCGACCAGGATTCGTTTCATTGCCTTCGAGCCGTGACGCGCGTCAACCTATCTCCCCGGCACTATAGCAGACGTTCGCGCTAGAATCGGTCACGGGCGCTGCGCGCGAAGTTCAACGGGGTCGCATCGAAGATGCTTGGGTACGCGCTCCGCCGCATTGCCGGAACCGTCCCGACCCTGCTGATTCTCGTCACGCTCTCCTTCTTCGTCATCCGCCTGGCCCCCGGCGGTCCCTTCGACGAGGAGCGCGCGCTGACGCCGCAGGTGCGTGCGAATCTCGATCATCTGTACGGTCTCGACCGGCCGCTCGGGGTGCAGTACCTGCATTACCTCGACGGCCTCGCTCACGGCGACTTCGGCCTCTCGTACAAGCTGCGCGATGACAGTGTCGCGAGCCTGATCGCGCAGGGACTGCCCGTCAGCGCGACGGTAGGCTTCGCCGCGCTCGTGCTCGCGACGCTCTTTGGCGTCCCGCTCGGCATCTGGGCAGCGCTGCGCCGGGGGGGCGCCGTCGACTACGCCGTCACGGCGCTCGCCACGCTCGCCATCGCGCTGCCGACTTTCGTGACCGGGCCGTTGCTCGCGTTGCTGTTCGGGCTCGCGCTCCGGTGGCTGCCGGTAGCCGGCTGGCAGCAGGGCGATCCGCGCTATCTCGTCCTGCCCGCCGTCACGCTCGCTCTGCCGGTGTGCGCCGCGATCGCCCGCATGATGCGCGGGAGTCTCCTCGAGACGCTGAGCGCAAGCTTCGTGCGCACCGCGCGGGCGAGGGGTCTGGGGCCCTGGCGCGTGCTGTTGCGGCATGCGTTGCGCCCCGCCTTGCTGCCGGTCGTGAGTTATCTCGGCCCGGCGGCCACGTATGTCTTCACGGGCTCGCTCGTGGTCGAGACGGTGTTTGCGTTGCCCGGCACGGGACGGTATCTGGTGCAGGGAGCGCTCGATCGCGACTACACGCTCGTCATGGGCATGATCGTTCTCTATGGCGCGTTGACGCTTCTCCTCAATCTCGCCGCCGACCTCGCCTATGGCTGGCTCGACCCGCGGGTGCGGCATGATTGAGGCGCCGGCGCTCGGCATCCGGCCGCTGCCGCGGCGATCCGGCGTGCGCCGCCTGCGGGAGAACCGGGTGGCGGTGGGCGCCGCCGTGATGATCGTGGCGCTCGCGCTGCTCGCGCTGCTTGGGCCGTGGCTGAGTCCCTACTCGTACGATGCGCTCGACTGGCGGCACCTCGGGGTCCCGCCGGGGCTCACCGCCTCCCATTGGCTCGGCACCGATCCGCTCGGGCGCGATCTTTACGTGCGCACGCTCTACGGCTTGCGCCTGTCGCTCCTCATCGGCGTCCTCGCGAGCGCGGTGAGCGTCGGGATCGGCGTCGCCTGGGGCGCGGTTGCCGGTTATGTCGGCGGCCGCACCGACTCCTGGATGATGCGGGCGGTGGACGTGTTGTATGCGCTGCCCTATCTCTTCGTCGTGATCATCCTCGCGACTGTGTTCGGGCGCGGCAGCATCGCGATGCTGCTCATCGCCATCGGCGCCGTAGGCTGGCTCACCATGGCGCGGGTCGTGCGCGGTCAGACCCTGTCCCTCAAGCGGCGTGAGTTCATCGAGGCGGCGCGCGCGATGGGCGTCGGCACGCCGGCGATCCTCCTGCGACACATCGTGCCCAACCTCGCCGGCACGGTCGCGGTGTACGCGACCCTCACCATCCCGGAGCTCATCACGTACGAGAGCTTCCTCAGCTTTCTTGGCCTCGGCGTGCAGGAGCCGCTCGCCAGCCTGGGGAGTCTCATCAACGAGGGCGCGCGGCAGATGCTGACGGCGCCCTGGATGCTGCTCGTGCCCGCGGGGTTCCTGATCGCGCTGCTCCTTTGCTTCAATCTCCTCGGCGATGGCCTGCGCGATGCGCTCGATCCCACCGGACACTGAGGAGGGGGCCGGCGCGGTGCTGCGCATCGCGCAGCTCAGCGTCACTTTCAACACCCCGCAGGGTGCCGTTGCCGCGGTTCAGGAGGCGTCGCTCACCATTCATCGCGGCGAGTGCGTCGGCGTAGTGGGCGAGTCCGGCGCCGGCAAGAGTCAGCTCTTCCTCGCCACCCTCGGGCTCCTCGCCCCGACGGCTCGCGTCACGGGCAGCGCCACCCTCGGCCGCGAGCCGCTCATCGGCCGCCCGGAAAGAGAGCTCGACCGCATCCGCGGAGCGCGCGTCGGGCTGGTCTTCCAGGATCCGATGACCTCGCTCACGCCGCACCTGCGCATCGGGGAGCAGATTGCCGAGCCCATCGTGAGGCACTGCGGCGCAAGCTGGCGCGAGGCGCGACGCAAGGCGCTCGCGTTGCTGGACCGCGTTCACGTGCCGGATCCAGCGCAGCGCCTGCGGCAGTACCCGCACGAGCTTTCCGGCGGCATGCGCCAGAGAGTGATGATCGCGATTGCGCTCGCGTGCGAGCCGCAGTTGCTGATCGCCGATGAGCCGACTACCTCGCTCGATGTCACCATCCAGGCACAGATTCTGGCGCTCCTCGTCGAGTTGAAACAGGAGTCCGGCATGGCGATGGTATTGATCACGCATGACTTCGGCGCCGTCGCGGGCGTCGCGGACCGGGTCGCGGTCATGCAGGCCGGGCGCATCGTGGAGTTGGATAGCGCCGCCGCCGTGCTCAAAGCGCCCCGCAATGAATACACGAGAAGTCTGCTCGCCAAGGTGCCGGTGTTGGACGCGCAGGACTCGCCGTCGCCCTCGAGCCGAGGCGCGCCGGATGGCACGGCGGACGTGGGGCTCAGCATCTCCTCCCTCGCTGTGAAGTACTCTCGCCGACGCGCGTGGCATGGCGGCAGCCGGGTGCTGCATGCACTCCATGATGTCACCCTCGATCTGCGTCCGGGAGAAGCGCTCGGCGTCGTGGGCGAGTCCGGCTCCGGCAAATCGACGCTCGTGCGGGCGGCGCTGCAGCTCATCCGGCCGAGCGCCGGCCGCGTGACTTGGATGGGCCGAGCACTCTCAGCACTGCCCGCGCGGGAGCTCAAGCGTCTGCGCCGGGACCTGCAGATCGTCTTCCAGGACCCGCTCGCGAGCCTCGATCCGCGCATGACGATCGGCCGGATCGTCGCCGAGCCGCTCGAGGTTCACGAGCCTCGGCTCGGTGCCGGGGCGCGCGCGCGCGAGGTGAAGCAGATGCTGGCGCGTGTGGGTCTCGATGCAAAGATGACCGAGCGCTATCCGCATGAGCTCTCCGGCGGCCAGTGCCAGCGCGTCGGCATCGCACGGGCAATGATCGTCAAACCGCGGCTCCTCGTCTGCGACGAGCCGGTGAGCGCGCTCGATGTCGCCGTGCAGGCGCAGATCCTCGATCTGCTCGCGAGCCTGAAAGGCGAGCACGGCATGTCGATTCTCTTCGTGAGCCACAATCTCGCCGTGGTGAGGCGGCTCTGCGATCGCGTGCTCGTCCTCTACCGCGGACGCATGATGGAGCTTGCGGACGCGCGCACGCTGTTTTCCCGACCGCTGCATCCCTATACGCGTGAGCTGCTGGATGCGGTACCGACAGTCGACCCGGACGTGCAGCCCGGCAGGCTGGCACTGGCGCGGCTCGGGGAGCCGCCGGGGCCGCAGGGGGAGGACATACCGGGACCCTCATCCGCCGGGTGCGTATTTCGCGCGCGCTGCCCGCACGCCGCTTCGGAATGCGCCGCGCGCACGCCTGTCTGGGAAGCTGCGCCCGGCGGAGGCCGGGTGGCGTGTCACCGCTTCCGGGAACTGGCCGATGCTATGCTTCGCTGACCATGAAGCCCGACGCCAGCATCCGCCCGAGCGACAGCCTGCGCCACGTCCGTTATGAGATTCGCGGCCGCCTGGCGCGGCGCGCGCACGAGCTCGAGCGCCAGGGGTACGAGATCATCTCTCTCAACATCGGCAATCCGAGGGCGTTCGGATTCCGTACGCCGGAGACGATGCGCCTCGCGATGATCGAGAACCTCGCCGAGGCCGAGGGTTACTGCCACCCGCAGGGCATCTTTCCGGCCCGCGAAGCGGTGGTGATGCAGCAGCAGGCGAGGGGGCTCACTGGGGTCACCGCCGAGGAGGTGTTCATCGGCAACGGCGTGAGCGAGCTCATTGACCTCGTGCTGCGCGCGCTCCTCAACAGCGGCGACGAGGTGCTGGTGCCGAGTCCGGACTATCCGCTCTGGACGGCCGCCGTGACGCTGAATGGCGGACGCGCGCTGCACTACCCCTGCCGACCCGAGAACGGCTTCGTGCCCGATCCCGAGGAGCTCGCGCGCCTCGTGACGCCGCGCACGCGCGCCATCGTCATCATCAATCCCAACAACCCGACCGGCGCCGTCTATCCCCGGCCGGTACTCGAGGCGCTGGCGCGCCTCGCGGAGCGCTCCGGCCTCGTCGTCTTCAGCGACGAGATCTATGACCAGATGGTGTACGACGACGCCGAGTTCGTGCCGATGGCGACACTCGTGCGCGAAACGCTTTGCGCCACGCTCTCCGGGCTCTCCAAGGTCTACAGGGCCTGCGGCTACCGGGTGGGCTGGGCGGCGTTCTCCGGCCGCACCCGCGCCGCCGCCGATTACCTGAGCGCGCTCGAGCTGCTGAGCTCGCTGCGGCTCTGCAGCAACGTGCCGGCGCAATGGGCGGTGCAGACGGCGCTCGGCGGCTACCAGAGCGTGAAGGATCTCGTCAGCCCCGGCGGCCGGCTCTACGAGTCGCGACGGGCCATCCTGAGTGCGACCGAGGGGAGCCGCTTTCTCGAGCTGGTCCCACCCCAGGGTGCCATGTATGCCTTCGTGCGCGTCAACACGCGGGAGCTGCCGGCCTTCGACGATCAGCGGTTCGCGCTCGATCTCCTCGAGCAGAAGCACGTGCTCGTGGCGCCCGGCGTGAGCTTCAATGTCCCCTACCGCAACCACTTCCGGGTAACCAACCTACCGGACCCGGCGACGCTGCGCGTGGTGTTTGCACGCATCGAGGAGCTGCTCGAGAGCTACGCGAGCGCAACGGCTACAGGAGAGGATGGGCCGAGCAACAACAACAGCAACGACAACGTGGTCGAGGCGATCTCGAGGTTCAAGTAAAACCGCAGGACACGGCGCTAACGGCTTGTATTGCTGAGTCTTTCTAATCATCTTTCCGCAATCCTCGAGCGCGGGGGCACGGTGGTCGTGCCCTCGCGTCAGCGGGCGCATGCACTGCGGCTCGCACATGCGGCCGCGCAGCTCATGCAGGGGCGGCGGGTCTGGGCGAGCCCGGACGCGCTGCCGCTCGCAGGCTGGCTCACGCGCGAGGTCGAGCGTCACGTCGCCGAGAGTGCCCACAGCGGTGGCAGTGGCAGCAGCGCTGCGGCGCCGCGACTGCTTTCTCCCGCGGAGGAGTGGCTGATCTGGCGGCAGTGCACGGCCGAGGCCACCCCGGGCCTCGAGCTCGTCAATCGCACCTCGCTCGCGGAGTCGCTGCGCCGTGCCGCGAGTCTCGCCGCCGAGCTGCGTATCGAGCCGCAGGCGACTCGCGAGCCTGCCGGAACCGAAGCCGATCTGATGGCCGCGGTGCACCGCGCCGTAATGAGACGTGGCAACGCACTGGGCGCCGCGCCGTTGCCGGCTGCTCTCTCGAGTCTGCCGTGCGTGGGGGACCGGCGTCCGGTTGTTTTCGCGGGCTTCCTCGCGCCGTCGCCGCGCCTCGAGTCGATCGTCGCCGCGCGCGCGCAGTACGGCCTCGAGACCTCGTTCGCACCCGCCGTGGACCCTGTCATGTTGGCACTGCCGCGGATCGCGAGACCGGCGGATGAGCATGAGGAGCTCGAGCGCATCGCCGAGTGGTGCCGGGAGCGCCTGACTGCGCAACCGGACGCCCGTCTCCTCATCCTGTTGCCGGGATCCGCCGGCCGGCGCGAGCGGTTGGCGGCGCTGATCGGCCAGGGTCTGGGTCTCACATCTGCGCAGAGCCCACCGCTCGTCAGTCTCGAGGGCGGTCAACCGCTCGCGAGCTCAGCCCTGGTGTCGCATGCGCTCGGGAGTCTGAGGCTGCTCGCAGGAGAAGCCTCGGCAATCGAGAGTCTCCTCGAGTGGCTGCGGGCGCCCTGGTGGGCCGACCCGAGCCCGGCATCGCGCGCCCGGGTCGATCTGTGGCTGCGCGAGGGTCGCCGGCTGCAGCTCGATCTGGCAGCGCTCCTCGCGATGCTGCGCCGGTCGCCGGCGGCGATTGCCGAGCCGGCGAGGGTGATTGCCACGCGCCTCGAGCAGGCACTCGGGAGGCTGCGCGCGAGCGCCGCTACGCCGCGGGAGTGGTCGGAGAGATTCCGTGCGGCGTTGGCTGCGTTGGGATGGCCCGGAAGCCCGGCGCGCAGCAGCGCCGAGCAACAGACCCTGGTGCGCTTCCATGAGCTCCTCGATGAGCTGGGCCAGCTTTCCGCCGCGGTCGGGACGATGACCTGTGATGTCGCCGCGCAGTGGCTCACGGAGCTGGCGACCCGCACACCTTACCGGCCTGCGGATGACGACACACCGGTGACCATTTCCTCCGCGTACGCGGCTCCGGTGGTGAGGTATGACGGCGTGTGGGTCGCCGGGCTCCATGCGGAGGCCTTTCCGCAGCCGGTCGCGCCCGACCCGTTTCTGCCGCTTGCAGCGCAGATCGCGGCTGGCTGGCCCGCCGCCACCGCCGCGGGCCGGTTGGAGGAAGCGCGCGCGCTCGTCACTGCCTGGCGTGCCGCCGCTGCGGAGTGCGTATTCAGCGCCCCGGCACGCGCGCAGGACATCGAGCTGTTGCCGAGCCCGCTTCTCGAGGAGTGGCGCATCGCGGAGCAGCCATCCTCGCAGTCGCGCAGCGCGATATGGTTGCCTGCGCGCCTGCATCGTCCAGGATTGCTGACGGAATGGCGGGACGATATCGGTGTTACCTGGAACCCGCAGCTGCCGCTGCCATCGGGCACCCGTAGTCTCGAGCTGCAGAATCGGTGTCCGTTCCGCGCGTACGCGGAGTTGCGCCTGGGCAGCGTCGAGCTCGGTGTTGCGGCGCCCGGTATTGCGCCCGATGCTCGCGGAAAACTTCTGCATGCGGCGCTGCAGAAGCTCTGGGAGCGGCTCGGCGACTCGCGCGCGCTGGCCGCGCTTTCTGCCCAAGCCCGGGATGAGCTGGTTGCAACATGCGTCGCGGGCGCCGCGGCTACGCTGGATGTCGCAGCCGAAGCGTCGATTGCCCCTGCCCTGGCGCGAGAGTGTCGCCGCACGGGCAGGCTCATAGGTAAACTCCTCGACATCGAGGGCAGGCGCCCGGCGTATCGGGTGCAGCACACCGAGTACCCCGCGCGCCTTCGGCTCGCAGGCCAGGAGCTGCGATTGCGCATCGACCGGCTCGATGCGCTCGAGAGCGGCGGTCTCGCGATTCTCGACTACAAGAGCGGCCGGCGAGTCAGCGCCGACTGGTATGGGGATCGGCCCTCGCATCCGCAGCTGCTTGCGTATCTTGCCGCCATCGGTGAGGACGTCGTCGCGATGGCGACGGTCAACGTGACGGCAAGAGAGGTCAGATTCGACGGCGTAGCCGCTAGCGAGGAGCTTCTGCCCAAGGTGGCGGCGGTGAAGGCGCCGGAAGGAGAGTCGCAGGACCCGTGGCGGTTGCGCGTGCGCGAGTGGCGCGGGCTCGTTGAGCGGTTGGCGACTGCTTTTGCCGCGGGGCATGCGGCAGTCGACCCGAAGCCTCGAGCCTGCGACTTCTGCCACGTGGCCAGTGTGTGCCGCGTGGGTGACGGGCTCGTCGCGCGCGATGAGGAGGGCCCCGAGGAAGACACACCGGGGATGGATGATGAATAGCGGGTCGAGCCCGCAGGTGAGCGATCCGGCCGGGGCCGACGATCTGGCGCGCGAGCGTGCGATCGATCCCAGCCTGTCGGTCCTCTTGCAGGCGCCCGCGGGTTCGGGGAAGACCTCCGTGCTCACGCAAAGACTGCTGCGACTCCTTGCCGTCGTCGATGAGCCGGAGGAGATCCTCGCGATCACCTTTACCCGGCGGGCCGCGGCGGAGATGCGCGGACGCGTGCTGCGGTCGCTCCGGGGGGAAATCGAAGATGGGGCCCAAGGGCAGCGGCTGCGCGCGCTCGCGTCCGCAGCGCTACAGCGCTCGCAGGCGCGAGGCTGGCGTCTGGCGCAGGATCCCGGGCGGCTACGCATCCAGACCATTGATTCCTTCAACTTCCGGCTCGCGAGCCAGCTTCCGGTCACCGCCCGCGCCGGCAGCGGGCTCGTCGTCAGCGCCCGCCCGGAAGAGCTCTACCTGCTCGCGGCCCGCGAGACGCTGCTGACGGGGGAAGAAGACGCCGAGCTCTCCGCGGATCTGGGGCTGCTCTTCGAGCGGCTCGACAACCGTTGGGGTCATGTTGAGCGCCTGCTCGCCGATATGCTCAGGCAGCGCGCGCATTGGCTGCGCTACGTGTTGGGTCACCAGCCTGAAGTCCTGTGCGAGCGCGTGGCGGCGAGTCTCACGCGGATCGTGGGGGACCGCCTGGGCGCCGCCTACGAGGCTCTCGGCGCGAGGATCTGCGCCGAAGCGGCAAGCCTGCCGGGCGTCGGGCCGCTCGAGCCGCGGGCGTCCCGTCTTTCATCGTGGAAGGCGCTCGCGCGCCTCGCACTCACCAACGAGGGCGATTGGCGCAAAGCGATCAACCGCAAGCTCGGAGCGGGATTCGACAATGACGCCGGCAAGGAGGGGCTGCGGGCCTGCATCGAGCGCCTCAGCGCGGTACCCTCGGCGCGCGAGACGCTCATCGAGCTGGCCTCGCTTCCGAGTCCACAGCTCGGGGCGGACGATACCGCGGCACTCGCCGCCCTCTCGCGAGTGCTGCGCGCGGCGGCCGCACAGCTGCAGGCGCGCTTCGCGCTCGCGGGCCGGGTGGACCATACCTACATCGCCGGCGCGGCCCGGGCGGCACTCGCGGAGGGAGGATTGCCGACGGAGCTGGCGCTCAGGACCGGCCTCTCGCTGCGCCATGTCCTGGTGGATGAGTTTCAGGACACTTCCGTCGCGCAGCTCGAGCTCCTCGAGGCTCTCACCGCCGGCTGGGAGCCGGGCGATGGCCGCACGCTCTTCGTCGTCGGCGATCCGATGCAGTCGATCTATCAGTTCCGCGAGGCGGAGGTCGGCTGCTTCCTGCGTGCGCGCGATCTCGGCATCGGCACGGTGCGGCTGACACCGCTTCGCCTGCTGCGTAATTTCCGCTCGACACCGGCGCTCATCGCATGGACCAACGAGGCTTTCGACCGACTTTTTCCGAGCGCCGACGACCTGCGCGAGAGCGCCGTCGCGTTCACGCCGAGCCTCGCCGGCAAGACGAGCCAGGGGGTCGGTGCGACCGATGCCGTCGAGTTGCGCTTGCTTTCCGCAGCCGAGCGCACCGCCGAAACCCAAGCGATCGTCGCCCGAGTCAGTGAGCTCAAGAGCCGCGGCCCGCAGGCCAGCATCGCGATTCTGGTGGCGGCGCGCTCGCACGCGCAGGCGATCGTCATGGCGCTCGGCGACGCCGGCATCGATGCGATCGGGGTCGAGCTCGTGCCGCTCGGGGAGGTGCCGGTGGTACGCGATCTCGTAGCGCTCACCCGCGCGCTCTGCCACTTGGGCGACCGCACCGCCTGGCTCGCCGTGCTGAGGGCGCCCTGGTGCGGGGTATCGCTTGCGGCCCTGACACGGCTTTCGCCTCGCGCGGACTCGCAGCTCGTCTGCGAGGCATTGCGTGAGCCGGATCGGCTCGAGGACTGTGCGGCCGATGAGCGCGCGCGGCTCGAGCGTGTCACACGCGTGCTCGAGGAGGCGTTGGCGCAGCGCGATCGCCTGCCGCTCGCCGACTGGCTGGAGGGTGTGTGGATGGCGCTCGGCGCCGCGGATGCCTACCCGGTGGAGGAGCTGCGGCACGCGCGCGCCTTCTTCGATGCGCTGAGCGAGCGTACGGCCTCGGGAGAGTGGGCCGGGATCGGCACGTTGGATTCGCTGTTGGCGGGCCTCTATGCGCGGCCGCAGGCGCGCACGTCCACGCCGGTGCAGGTCCTCACGATCCATGGCGCCAAAGGCCTCGAGTTCGATCACGTCCTGGTGCCGAGCCTCGATCGCGAGCTCAACCGGGGGCGCGAGCCGCTGCTGCGCTGGCTCGATCTGCCGCGCGCGGACGAGGACTGCGCTTCCGATCTCATCATGGCGCCGGCGCCAGTGATCGGGGACGAGGAGCCGGCGGAAGTCAGCGCGTTCCTCAAGCGCCTCACGGCGCGCCGCGCCGCCAACGAGCAGGTGAGGCTCCTCTATGTCGCAGCCACGCGCGCCAGGCGATCGCTGCACCTCTTTGCCGCGCCCACACCTCGCGCCGATGGGCGGCTCGTGCCCCGCCCGAGAACGCTGCTCGCTTCTCTCTGGCCGGCGCTCGAGGGAGCCTTTCAGGCGCCCTCGGAGGCTGCGGCTGCCGCCGCTTCCGGCGACATCCAACTCGAGCTCTTCGCCGGCTCGCAGACGCACCGCGTGCTGCGCAGGCTGACGCCGGAATGGGCTCCGCCCGAGCTTCCTCCCGGTCCGCACCTGCCGCGCCTGCCGCTCGCGCAGCGCTCGCTCGAGCCGCCGGAGTTCAGTTGGGTGGGCGAGACGGCGCGCCACCTCGGCACGGTGGTGCATGCGGCGCTGCACGCGCTCGGGGCTGCAGCCGCGCTGCCTTCGCGCGCAACGATCGAGTCCCGGCTCGGGGCCTACCGCGAGCAACTGCGCCGCCATGGCGTGCCGGAGCGTGATCTCGAGCGCGCGGCGGCCGATGTCGTCGAAGCGTTGACTCGGACGGTTGCAGACGAAAGAGGACGTTGGATTCTCTCGCGCGGGCACGGCCAGGCGGGCAGCGAGCTCGCGCTCACGGGGATGGCAGGCGGGAGGCTCACGAGCGTAGTGGTCGATCGCTCCTTCGTCGACGAGGAGGGGACACGCTGGGTCATCGACTTCAAGACCAGCCGCCACGAGGGCGGCCGGCTCGAGGCGTTCATCGATCAGGAGCTCGAGCGCTATCGCGGGCAGTTGGCAACCTACGCGGCCCTGGCCGGCGGGTTGGGCGCGGAGCCGGTGCGGGCGGCACTCTACTTCCCGCTGCTCGCGGTGTTTCGGGAGTGTCAGTAGGTCCCTGACATCGCGAACTGGCGCCGTCCCTGCGCATCCGGCGAGCCGAGAAACTGAATGGCATTGACGAGCGGGGTGCTCGCGCTCGCGCGGGGTGTCACGTAGGCTGACAGGTCGTACCCGGGCTGCGGCGTGAGAACGAGCTTCCCTTGGACCGCCAGCGGGCCGCCGAGATCCTGCAGGTTGCCCGTCGGTTCCGGCCCGCCTCCGGGGAAGGTCACGGCAAAATTGCCGAGCGGCGTGACATAGCCGCTGCTGTCGACGAGGTTCAGCGCCTCGATGCGGCCTTTGAGCGCTCTGACTACACCTTGCCTGGTGACCGTGGCGAGCGCGAGGTCGAGGTGCAATGTGCCGGTCAGCGCTGGCGGCAAGCCCGGGATCAGTGTCGGATCGAGAGGCAGGGAGGCTGTTACGTTGCGCGCGACGACCGTGCCGCCGAGGCTCATTTCGACATCAGCCCGCAGCGTTATCGCCGGCGGATGCTCGATGTCCAGGTGCGCCGCGAGCTTACCGAGCAGCAGGGGCGCCGGCCGCAACTGCCAGGTGAGATCGCCGAGCGAGGCGCCGTGCAGCCTAAGTCCGCCGCAGTACCCGCTCCAGAGGGAGCCCTCGACGCTTGCGCAGCTGTATGTCGAGCCGGCCGTCGGCAACAACCATCTCGCGGGCAGGCGCGCGAGCACGATGGCCGCAAAGGCCACCATCACCAGGACGATGATGATGAGGGTCCGCTTCATGCGAGACGAGAACGCGGCCGGCTAAGGCCGTTTGAGGACCAGGGAGGCGTTCACCACGCCGGGCTGTCCGGCGCTGTTGATGGTGGCGCTCTCGATCTCGACGCCATTTTGCTGGCCGAGTCGCGCCAGCCAGCCAACCAGGGTGTCGAACGGCGCTTTTTCCAACTGCACCTGCAGGTTCCCGCGGCCGCTCGGCTCGCTGCCGGAGAGCGAGCCGCCGAGCCCGGACTCGCGCGCCGACTCATCGACGATCACGATCAGCGATTCGCCCGAATGGTTGCGCGCTGGTCCCGCGGCGGCGATCTCAGGCGCTGCGCCGCGCATCCAGACGAGGTCCGACTGCTTGCCGGCGACCTGGGCCCGAAGGTGCGAAACGCTGCGATCGAGCGGCAGGATGACGACGAACACGAAGAGAATCGCGGCGATCACGCCGCCAATGAGGAGTGTGCGGCGGTCGCGAGCGGATAGCGAGACCGCCATGTCAGCTCCCGGGGCTCATCTGGATGCGGCCTTCGTAGGCCGAGCCCGCCGGGTTGCCGGCGACCAGGCGCGCCTGCCAGCCCTGCTGGCGCAGCTGCCGGCTCAGGCGGTCGAGCGACTCGACGGTCGGTGCCGATGCTTTGAGCTCGAGCGCGCCCTCGCGAAAGCTCAGCGCCTCGAGCACCGACTCGGGCGCGGCGCGATGCGCCTGCTGGAGCGCCTGGAGCGCCCGCAGGAACCCGCCGGAAGCCTGACCCGCGCGCACCGCCGCGAGACGCTGCTCCATCTGCCGGCGCGCTTCGTAGGCGTCAGGTTGCCCGGGCATCGCGGTGCGAAAGACCTCCTCGATCGAGGCATCGAGCCGGTGATCGGCGTGCTTGAGCACGGTGAGCTCGGCGGCCTTGCCGGCGACATGCAGCGCGACGAAGCCCGCGAGCAGTATGGCCGCGACTCGCCACGCGCTCCAGCCGACCGGATGCGGCGTAGCCGCGGCGTAGGGGCCCTGCAACAGGTTGGTGGCCGCGGCGGCGGGCAGCTGCTGCGCAAAGAGCGCGAGCGGGCCGCCCGTCAGCAGCTGGATCTGGATGCCCTCGAAGCGATCGCGGGCTGCCTCCACCTGGGGTGCGTGGCGGTGCCACTCGGCGGCGCCCGTATAGAGGATGAGACCCCGGCCACCGGGAGCAGTGCCACGCTCGATGCCCGAGAGGGCGATATCGAGTGCCTCGTCAAGGGCGACGGCCGGCAGCGTCACCACGCTCCCGGAGGGGGGCCGTACGACGACAGCGTCCTCCTCCAGTAGCGCCACAGCCTGTCCGGGGTTCTGGGGCAGCAGCTCGCTCTCGGCATAGAGCGCCTCGGGCGCGAGACCGCTCGATTTCAGGAGCGTGGTCCACTCGTCCATCTGCTTGCGCGCCGCCACGGCGACCGGCACCCGCGCCGACTCTCCCTGGCGACGGCCGATGGCGAAATGCAGCTCCTCGATGTCCTCGGCGAGCTGCTCCTCGAGCGCATACGGGACGAGCTGCTGGAGCCGGGTGCCCGCTTTCGCCGGGGGCAGCTCCGGATGGGTGAGGAGCACGTCCGTCCCGGGCACCAGCACGACGACGTGCCGCCCCGCCGCCCACGGCGCGGCAAGCGAGAGCGGTCCGCCCTGGGGAGGGCCGGAGGCGGCACCGCGCGCATCCACGACGAGCCAGGTAGCCTGCTCTTGGGGCGTGCGCGGGAGCCTCAGAAGAAGCCAGTCAGCCATGGCGGTCCATAGTAGCAGGCAGGCTCAGTTCGGCGTGAAGCTGCGCATCACAGGACGCACCTGCCCGGTGGGGTCGACGAAAAGCAGGGTGTAAACCGCGAACTCGGTGGACCCCAGGCTCACGAAGGTCGTCAGGCGAAACCAGCTCGAGGTCTGGCCGACCATGCCCGTGAGTTGCTGCCTCAGGGCGGGGTCGACGGTGTTCAGGAAGTTCGGTGGGAAGCAAGCGCCGGATTCCTGGCGCTGCTTCTCGAACGCAGCCGGGTCGACGCTGAACTGCTTGACGCCGGTGAGCGCATCGAGCAGCCAGGGAGAGGCGGAGCAGACGTTGATCGTGGTGGCGGGGGAAAGGGGTAGAGCCACGATGAAGGGCGCCAGCCGGTCGAAGTCCGCGCGCGTGAAGCCCGGCAGCGCCATGAGCTCGCTGGTGCTGGTGATCGGCATTTCGGCCGTGCGATAGGGAGGGGCCATCTCCAGGTAGACACTGTCGGTCGCGGCGTCCGGAAATACCGGCGTCGGGTTCTTGTCAATCCAGTTGACGAGGTCGTCGGCGAACTTGGGATCCAGGCCCAGCATCGTCAGCAGCTGCTGGAAGGCCTGGATCGCCGGTGTGTTGGGCGACAGGCCATTCTGCTCGACGAGACTGTTGATGTTGAACCGTCCCTGGAGGTCCTCCAGAGAGGCCTGCAGGGTCACGCCGGGCATCACCTGCTGGGGAGGCAGCGGCTGGCCCCAGGACTGACTCGGAGAGATGTAGGGCGCGTGCTGTTGAAACTGCTGCTGCAGCCCGTAGGCCGCAAGCGCCTCGGCGCCCTCGGTGACGAGCAGCGCCTGGTCGAACTCGAATGTCGCCGCGGCGCGCCGCGCCGTCATCGCGTTGTCGTAGGCCATCGCGGCGGCAATGATGGTGCCGAGCGCAACCAGCAGAATCGCGACGAGCAGCGCCACACCGCGCTGAGGCCGGCGCAACGGTACGGCGCCCATGCGAGAGGCCCGGGAGAGCCTGGGTTGCGAGCGGGTGCCGGTCACTGGGCAATCTCGAAGATGCGCACGATCTTGCCCCACTCCTTCGTATCCAGAGTGACCTTCACCGCCATGGGCCGCTCGCGATAGGGGTCCTGGCCCCCCCCGGTTGCGGTCAGCGGTGGCCACGCGCTGACCCACGCATGCGTCTGCTGCGACAAGTATTCAAAAGTCACGCTGCGCAGATGCTTCAGCAGATTGAGCTTGACGGGTGTGCTCGAGAGCGTGGCATCGAGCACGTTCCAGTGCTCACGCACCAGGGTGCCATTGTCGAGGACGTACGCGACCCGCTCGAGCTCCGAGCGCTGCAGGCCAATGGGATTGCTCCAGCCGTTGCGTGTCAGCAGGACCAGCGGAGCGGCCGTATCCGACATATCTGACGTAGCCGCTGTCTCGGAGGCATCCGACGCATCCGACGCATCCGACGGCATGCTCCCCTGCAGGCACGCCAGGTAGCCATCGCCAATCGGTTGGCGCACCGGCCGCGGCGCAAGCTGCACGAAGTCCTGCTCCATGACGCTCATGGCGGTCTCGAGCTGCACGAGATTCTGCTGGTGCCGGCGGATGAAGCCGCGGTTCTGGAGGGCCTGATCGATGGCGCCGTAGCCCATGGCGAACATCAGGGCGGCGATGAAGAGCGCGACCAGGAGCTCGATGAGCGTGAAGCCGCGGGACGCGCGGCAGGGAAGGTGGCGCCGTCGGGTCATGGGACTCATGGGGTGCCCGGATCACTGGCGCCGGTGGGCATCCCGCTGGGGAACGGCACGCCGTTGGGGGACGGTCCACCGTTGGGCGACGGCGCGCCCGACCAGTAAAACTGCTCCGGAGTCATCCCGGCGTCGACGGCGTTGCCCATGAACCCGATCGCGCTCGCGTACCAGCCGCGGTTATCGCCCGCAGTGCTGTCGGCGGGCCGCACGTCGACCTCGATCTGCACCATGCCCGGTATCCGCACGGTCGCTAGCCGTGCGGCAGTGACCGTCTGCTGCCACTCCCAGCTTCGCCCGGCGTAATCGATCTTGTCATTGCTGGTGCCGACGGTGGGGACAGCGCCCGAGAGCCTGACAGTCTCGATGCGGTTCAATGCCACCCACTCGGCGAAGGTCTTGTCCTGAAGGTACACGGCGGTGTTGGCGGAGGAGGTCAGCGCCTCGAGCACCGCCGCCATGCCGATCGCCACGATCGCGAGCGCCACCAGCACCTCGATCAGGGTGAATCCGCGCGTACTCCCGGGCGCTCTCCTCACGTGCCCCTCTCGACCATCGGCTTCGCGACGATGTTGCCGTCCTGATTCTCATGCAGCGTGATGCTGCGGCCGGCGCTGGCACGCTCCAGCGTGATGCTGAAGGAGGAGAGATCCCCGCTCGAGAAGATCATCACCTGCGGAGCGAAGGCAGTGACGCCCGAATTCGAGTTGGAGTCGGAATCGGAGTCGGAATCCGAGGTGGAATTCGCGTTGGAATTCGAGGCCGTAAGCGGCACCGGGCTCGAATGCAGCAGCGGGCTCGATGCGGGATTGGATGCCGGGCTCGTCGGCACGTTGATGCTGTCGCCCAGCTCGATGGACTGCGCGTCGACCACCAGCTTGAAAGCGAGGCCGCTCGGCAGCGTCCTCTCGCGCAGGGCGTCATCCTCGAAGACCTGGCGCCACGCACCTGTCTGGACGTCGTAGACGACGAACTCGTAACCATTCTGGCTGAAGACGATGCCGTAATCGCGCGTCTGCAGCTCCGCCTGCTCGCGGGCATAGTTCATGAGGGAGAGCAGCCGCTTGCTTTCGGTCTGGAGCTGCGCGTCCTTGCCGGTGAATTTCATGGAGAGCAGCATCCCCGCCGTCACGATCCCGATGATCAGGACGACGACCATGATCTCCATCAGCGTGAAGCCGCCGTGCCGCGACGCACGCCCTCCAGGGCGCACGCGTGCGACCTCCGACGCCACGACTAGCTTACTGGGTGAGGTTCCAGTTGCCGATATCGGCGTTGACACCGTCGCCACCCGGCTGGCCGTCGGCGCCCAGCGTGTAAAGGTCATAGGGCAATCCATGCGTGCCTGGATACGCGTACTGGTACGCACGGCCCCACGGGTCACTTGAGAGGCGCTGAATGTACGGGCCGTGCCAGTGCGTGATTGACGGATCGTTCGGCTGCGTGATGAGCGCCTCGAGGCCGTCGTCCGTGGAGGGATACTCCGAGTTGTCGAGACGGTACTCGGTGATGGCGGTCTCGAGGGACTGGATGTCCTCCTTCGCCTTGGCGACGCGGGCCTCGTCGACCTTGCCGATGACCTCCGGCACGATGGCAGCGGCGAGCAGGCCGATGATGATCACGACGACCATGATCTCGATCAGGGTGAAGCCTCGCGCATCGCCGCGGCCTCTTTGGGCGATCGCCCTCATGAGAGCGGATCGCAGGGAGTTTCGTCGATGGACCATGATGGGCTGAGATTTCCTGGCTCGGATGCGCTTCAGGGCGCGACGCGGAATGATAACCGCGGAAGCGAGTGCCTGCGTTTGCGCCGTTCGACAGTCCCGTGGAAGGCGGGTTCCGAGAGCGGCGGCTATAATCGCCCCAATTTTTTGACCGCGCGAGGATTCGATGACGTTCGGCTTCGTCTTTCCGGGGCAGGGCTCGCAGTCGGTCGGCATGCTCGCCGCGCTGGCTCCGGGGGGCGGTGCCGAGCCGGCGATCCGCGACACCTTCGCCGAGGCATCGGCAGTGCTCGGGTACGATCTCCGGCAGCTCGTCGCGCAGGGGCCGGCGGAGCGTCTGAACAGCACCGAGTGCACCCAGCCGGCCATGCTCGCCGCCTCGGTCGCGACCTGGCGGCTCTGGCGGGCCCGCGGCGGGGGCGAGCCCCTGGTGGTCTGCGGGCACAGTCTCGGGGAGTTCTCGGCGCTGGTGGCCGCCGGAGCGCTCGATTTCGCGGCCGCCCTGGACCTGGTGCGGTTCAGAGGTCAGGCGATGCAGGAGGCGGTCCCTGCGGGAACCGGCGCCATGGCGGCGATCCTCGGCCTCGAGGACGCGCAGGTGATCGCGGCCTGCCGCGAGGCGGCGCAGGGGGGCGTGGTCGAGGCGGTCAACTTCAATGCGCCGGGCCAGGTGGTCATCGCCGGGGCGCGCGAGCCCGTCGAGCGCGCCATCGAGGCGGCCAAGCGTCGGGGCGCCAAGCGCGCAGTGGCCCTGCCGGTCAGCGTTCCCTCGCACAGCAGCCTGATGCGCTCGGCCGCGCAGCGCCTGGCCGAGCGGCTGGCCGCGGTCGAATTTCGCGCCCCCCGCATCCGCTTCGTGAGCGCAGTGGATGCCTCACCTCACGAGGATCCCGCGGACCTGCGGCGGCTGCTCGTAAAGCAGCTCTCGAGCCCCGTGCTATGGTCGGACACGGTGCGCGCGCTGGCCGCGAGCGGGGTCCGCTCGCTCATCGAGTGCGGCCCGGGCAAGGTGCTGACGGCGCTCAATCGTCGCATCGAGCGGGCCCTCCAGTCCCTGGCGCTCGAGGACGCCGAGTCGCTGACAGCCGCCCTCGCTGCCGTGCAGGCTTGAACGAGGTAGATGCACATGCTCCAGAATGACGTTGCGCTCGTCACCGGCGCCTCGCGCGGAATCGGGCGGGAAATCGCGCTGGCGCTCGCCAAGGCCGGCGCCCGGGTGATCGGCACTGCGACGACGACGCAGGGCGCGGCAGCCCTCACCACGGCCCTGGCGTCGCATGGATACAACGGCCGGGGCGCCACACTGGACGTCTCCGATGCCGCCTCGATCGATGCCCTGATGAGCGAGCTCGCCGCCGCCGGGGAAATGCCGACCATCCTCGTCAACAACGCCGCGATCACGCGCGATATGCTCCTGCTACGGATGAAGACGGAGGACTGGGACCGGGTGATCACGACCAACCTGACCTCCGTGTTCCGCCTCTCGAAGGCGTGTCTGCGCCGCATGATGAAGGAGCGGCGCGGGCGGATCGTCAACCTGACCTCCGTGGTCGGAGTGACCGGGAACCCCGGGCAGACCAACTACGCGGCGGCGAAAGCAGGTATTCTCGGCTTCACGAAGTCTCTCGCGCGGGAAGTCGCCTCCCGGGGCATCACCGTCAACTCAGTCGCCCCCGGTTTCATCGACACCGACATGACTCGCTCCCTCACCGAGGAGCAGCGTGCGGGACTCCTGGCGCAGATCCCGGCCGGGCGGCTCGGTGAGGCCGCGGACGTGGCCGCCGCCGTGCTCTTCCTCGCCTCGCCGCAGGCAAGCTACATCACGGGCGAGACCCTCCACGTCAACGGCGGAATGTATATGCCGTGAGGTTTCCCCGGGGCCTCTGCGGCGTGGGCAAGCGGATCTCAGAGGGCCCGCGCGCGACCCGTTGGACCGGCGCAACAGCGCGGCCGGGGACGACGCGGTCGCGGCCCTTTCCAGCGGCAGGGCGGCCGGTGATTCCCCAGCAAAAACAATCACTCAGCACGGCCGCACGGCCAGTGGCAGCCCCGGGGGTGTTCCCCTACAATACCGCGCCCGCGCCGCCGGCCCCGGCCATGGCGGCGGGAACGGTATCTCCGCTATTTCATTTCTAAAACATAAGGACCATCCGCTAATGAGCACAGTTGAGCAGCAGGTCAAAGCCATCGTGGCCGAGCAGCTTGGCGTCAAGCAGGAGCAGGTGACCAATGACGCCTCCTTCGTGGACGATCTGGGAGCCGACTCGCTCGACACGGTCGAGCTCGTGATGGCTCTCGAGGAGGAGTTCGAGATCGAGATTCCGGATGAGGATGCCGAGAAGATCACCACGGTTCATCAGGCCATTGAGTACATCAACGAGCGCCGCAACAAGTCTTGATCGCGAAGGAGCGCCGCAACGCCCCCGAGCGGATCGCCTGCAGCGGTCTGCAACGTCGAGCGCGCCAGCGCTTGCCGGCCCCGAAGGGGCGAGGCCCAGGACGGGCCGAGTAACAGGCGCGGCCCGGGGTTGGGCCGGGCAGCCGCGCCGAAAGACCCCCCAGGACATCTCGAGAGACAGGTAGCGTGTGAGCAAGCGTCGTGTAGTCGTGACGGGCATGGGACTGATCTCGCCGGTGGGCAGCACGGTCGAGGCGGCGTGGAAGGCCATTCTCGCCGGTGAGAGCGGGATCGGGCCGATCACGCGCTTCGACGTGTCCGCCTTTCCCGTTCGCTTCGGCGGCGAGGTGAAGGGCTTCGAGCCGAGCCGCTACTTCAACACCAAGGAGCTGCGGCGCATGGACGAGTTCATGCACTACGGCGTCGCCGCGGGCATCCAGGCCGTCGAGGATTCGGGAATCGACTTCGCGAAGACGGACGCGACGCGCTGCGGCGCTGTTTGCGGCGCTGGCATCGGCGGTCTCGGTACGATCGAGAGCCAGTACGCCGAGTACGTGAAGACCGGCAACCCCCGCAAGATCTCCCCGTTCTTCGTGCCGGCGACGATCATCAACATGATCGCCGGGCACCTCTCCATCAAATATGGCCTCAGGGGTCCCAACCTCGGCGTGGTGACCGCCTGCACGACCTCGACCCATGCGCTCGGCATCGGGCTGCGCACCATCCAGTACGGTGATGCCGATGTGATCGTCGCCGGCGGCGGTGAGATGGCGACCACCGTCTGCGGGCTCGCGAGCTTCGCGCAGGCGAAGGCGCTGTCCACTCGCAACGAGGCCCCGGCCGAGGCCAGCCGGCCGTGGGACCTGGACCGCGACGGCTTCGTGTTGAGCGATGGCGGCGGTGCCGTCATCCTCGAGGAGCTCGAGCATGCGCGCCGCCGTGGCGCGCGCATTTACGCGGAGCTCGTCGGCTTCGGCATGAGCGGCGATGCCTACCACATCACGCTGCCTCCTGAGGATGGCGAGGGCGCGCGTCTCGCGATGGCGAACGCGCTGAAGGATGCCGCGCTGAATCCCTCCGACGTGCAGTATGTCAACGCGCACGCGACTTCGACACCCGCGGGCGACAAGGCGGAAACGGTCGCCATGAAGCGCGCATTCGGCGATCACGCGCGCCGGCTCGCGGTCAGCTCCACCAAGTCCATGACCGGTCACCTGTTGGGCGCCGCGGGCGTGGTGGAGGCCATCTTCTCCATCCTCGCGATCCGCGAGCAGGTGGCGCCGCCCACCATCAACTATCACACTCCAGATCCCGACTGCGATCTCGATTTCGTACCCAACACCGCGCGGCCGATGAAGATCGATGTCGCCCTGTCAAATTCCTTCGGTTTCGGCGGCACCAACGGCTCGGTCGTCTTCAGGCGATTTTGAGTCTATTGGCCTGAAAGAAACCGCCGAAGCCCTCATGCTCAGCCGATCCGGAAAGCTCGAGGGGCCGGCCGATGGCTAGTGGCGCTGCGCGTCGCGGCAGGACGGTCATCGTCGTGCTGCTGGCGCTCGCGCTTCTGGCGGCCGCCGCGGGCTACGCGCTGCTCAGTCAGCAATTCCATGCCCCGGGACCGGCCCGCGCGGCCGTGCGACTCAAGGTGGCCCCCGGTGAGAGTATCCGCGCGGTGCTCGGCGGGCTCGCGGGGCTCGGCGCCCTGGACCACCCCCGGGAGGTGGAGCTGTATCTGCGCCTGCATCGGCGCATTCCACGCATCGAGATCGGCACTTACGAAGTGCCCGCGCGTGCGAGCCCCGCGCGCATCATCCGCATGTTCGAGCAGGGCAGGGTGCTGTTGGATCAGATCACGGTGGTCGAGGGCGCGACGTTCGCCGACTTCCGCCGCGAGCTCGACGCCGACCCCGACATCGCTCATACCCTGCGCGGCAAGAGCGAGAACCAAATCATGGCCGCGCTCGGCCACCCCGGCGAGAACCCCGAGGGCCGCTTCTTCCCGGATACCTATCGCTTCGCGCCCGGCACGAGCGACCTGATGATCCTCTCGATGGCCTACGACCGCATGGCCGCCCTGCTCGCGAAGGCCTGGCAGCAAAGGAGCGCCGATCTGCCCTTCGATACGCGTTATCAGGCCCTCATCCTCGCCTCGATCATCGAGAAGGAGACGGGTGTCGCCGATGAGCGCACGCGCATCGCGGGCGTCTTCGTCAACCGCCTGCGCCGCGGCATGCGGCTGCAGTCGGACCCGACGGTGATCTATGGGCTCGGCAAGCAGTATGACGGTAAGATTCACACGCGGGATCTCACGACCGATACGCCCTACAACTCCTACACGCGCGCGGGCCTGCCGCCGACACCCATTTCACTCCCTGGCCTGGAGTCTCTCCTTGCGGCCACCCATCCCGATCACACGGCTGATCTTTACTTCGTGGCGACCGGCGAGGGGGGGCATCATTTCTCGAAGACGCTCGCGCAGCATGATGCGGAGCTGCGGGCTTACCTCGTGCGCCTGCGCGAGGAGCAGCAGGCCGCGGTGCGCCGGCAGCAGGCGAGCGAGAGATGACCGAGGGCGCGTTCATAACACTCGAGGGTATCGAGGGTGCGGGTAAGTCCACCGTCGCGCGCTGGGTCTGCGAGTGGCTCCGTGCGCGGGCCGTCAGCGCCACGCTGACCCGGGAGCCCGGTGGCACAGCGCTCGCCGAGCGCGTCCGGCAGATCGTCCTCGAACGTGGCGAGGAGCAAGTGTCCGCCGTGACGGAGACGCTTCTCATGTTTGCCGCGCGCGGCATTCACCTTCAAAACCTCGTCCGGCCGGCGCTGGCACGCGGTGAATGGATCGTTTGCGACCGCTTCACGGACGCTACGCGCGCGTATCAGGGCGGCGGGCGGGGCGTCGATCCGGCGTGGATCGAATCCCTGGCGAGTCAGGTACACGGCGACCTGCAGCCGGACTGCACGCTGTTGCTCGACCTGCCGGTAGCGATGGGTCTCGAGCGTGCGCGGAGTCGCCAGGCAGGCACGACGGATCGCTTCGAGGCTGAAACGCAGGCCTTTTTCGAGCGAGTGCGGGCGGCCTATCTGCAGCTCGCCCGCCGCGAGCCGCAGCGCATTCACCTCATCGATGCGTGCGCGCCCCTCGAGACGGTAAGGCGGCAGGTGACGGCCGTGCTCGAGGGACTGGTGCTTGCCTTGGGCTCTCGCCCATGAATCCACCCTGGCTCGGCACCGAGACCACAAGGCTTCGAGAGGCCTATGCCGCAGGAAGGCTGCCCCACGCCCTAATGATCCACGAGGCGCCCGGCGCCGGCGGCGATTGGCTCGCAGGCTGGGCGGCGCGCATGGTCCTCTGCTCAAAGCCGCCGCAGGCCCCCTGTGGGACCTGTGCCTCGTGTCAGCGCGCCACCCAAGGCCAGCACCCCGACCTCATGCTCATCCGCCCGCTCGAGTCCTCCACCCAGATCCGGATCGAGCAGGTGCGCGAGCTCGGTGCGGGGCTCGCTCTGACGGCTCACCAGGGCGGCTACAAGGTCGGGATCCTCTCCCCTGCGGACACCATGAACCGCTTTTCTGCCAATGCCTTGCTGAAGACTCTTGAGGAACCACCTCAAGGCACGCTGCTGCTGCTCGTCGCCACCCAGCCGTCGCGGTTGCCGGCCACCATCCTCAGCCGCTGCCAGCGGGTGCGGATACGCGTGCCGAAGCAGGCCGAAGCCATCGCATGGCTCGAGGCGACTCGCGGCCCTGGCGATTGGGGCAAGGTGCTCGCGGTCCTCGGGACGGCACCCATGCTCGCGGCGGCGGCCGAGCCCGCTGCCGTCGCGGCGGTCGCCGCCGAGGTCCGCCGCGGCCTCGAGGAGGCGACCTCGGGCGCGGGCGACCCGGTGGCCACCGCCGAGCGCTGGGCCCGCTCGGAGCTGCCGCTGCGCCTCACCTGCGTTGAGAATTGGCTCACGGATCGGATTCGGGGCCGCTTCGGGGCGGACGCCCTTTTTACAGAAGTGCGGGCTGGCGCGCACCCGCGTGGGCACGCCGACAGCTTAGACTTGCGCCAGCTTTTCGAGCTCCTCGATGCAGTGCGGGAGCTCAAGTCATCGTTCGATGCGCCGATCAACCGGGGACTGGCGCTCGAGAGCCTGCTGCGCTCTTTGGATGCGCGGCGCCCTATCTGTGGCTGAGGGTCACAATTTGCGAGCGGGTGGGAACAAGCCGGGGCTGTTGACGCTCACCATCAAGGACAAGAGCGCGCTGTATCTTGCCTATATGCCGTTCGTGAAAAACGGCGGCCTCTTCATTCCGACCAACAGCAACTATCGGCTGGGGGACGAGGTGTTCATGCTGCTCAACCTCATGGGGGAGGATGAGAAGCTGCCGGTCGCGGGCCGGGTGATCTGGGTGACTCCCAAGGGCGCGCAGGGCAAGCGCACCGCGGGCATCGGGGTACAGTTCAGCGAGCAGGACCACGGGCAGACGCAGAAGAAGATCGAGACCTATCTCGCGGGGGCGCTGGCCGGAGACAAGCCCACGCACACGATGTGACTTGTCCGGCTGCGAGCGCAGCCCAAAATGCCTCCTGGCCAGAACGCCGTGAATACATACCTGTAGGCTCGCGGATCGCCGTCCTGGCGATCAGCGTCTGGCCAGGAGGCATTTTGCGCTGCGCTCTCCGTCATCCTCGTTCGAAAGCAAATGAATGAGCGGCCCAGGGCCGCTCCCTGGGCCGCGAGATCAAACGAGTGATTGGGTTGGCCGCGCAAAGCGCCGCAGGCGTCTTTGCGCCAATCTAAGCACTGCGGCGCAGGTTGATGCCGCTGTGGGTCAGGCCGCCGGTGAGGACGTACGCATCGAAGCCGCGTTCCACCAGGATGTAGGCGGCGGCGGAGCTGCGCCGGCCGGTGTCGCAATAGACGACGTACGGTACCTTGGGGTCGAGCGTCGTCAGCTTCAGGCGAATGAAATAGAGCGGAATGTTGAGCGAGCCTTCGATGGAGAGGTTCTGGTGCTCGCTCGGGAGGCGCACATCGAGCCAGCGGCCGCCGCGCGCGACGATCTCCCGCGCCCGCTCATAGCTCACCCACTGCAGCAGCGGCTCGTTCATGAGCTCGCGGAAATCCTGCTTGTTGAGGCGCATCAGCACCCCGTCGGCGCTCATCGTGATGGTCGCGTTGCGCTTGGCTTCCGCGATCAGTGCTTCTTCGCCGAAGGTGTCGCCGACGCCGAGCTCGGCGAGCTTGATGCCCTCCTTGTTGAGCGGCGTCTCGCGGGTCACGATGCACTTGCCGCTCACGATCACGTAGAAGAAGTCACCCTCATCGCCCTGCTTGATGACGACATCGCCCGCCCGGTACGGCACGCGCTGCAGGCGCATGAAGATCGCCTGGATGTTGGCGGGCGGGATGCGGTGGAAAGCCTTGGTGGAAAGGAGCGTCGTCATCCAGTCATCGCTGCCTGCGCCCTCGAGCGCCTGCAGCTCTGCGACCTCGTAGGTGCCCGTCTGGTCCCACGTGATCATGACATCGAGCAGCTCGCTGTCGATCGAGAGATAGCTGATCTCATCGACCGCGCGCGCGGTCACCGGGCGCGGGAACTGCGGGTAAAGCGGGGTGCGCGCCTCGGGGGTGCCGCCGCGGATCATAGCGATGGTGCGCTCGCCTTCCTTCACCTCTACCATGCCGGACACGAGCCACACGGTTCGCTTTTCGGTGTCGCCTTCCTTGAAGAGCGCGCGCCCGGCGGGCATGGTGCGCACCACGACTTTCTTGGCGAGGGCCGCGAGGTTGTCGCGCTTCAGGCCGTCGAGCGGCGTGAAGGTCTTGAGCAGTTGAACGCTGGCTTCGCGTTCTTCGGGCATCTTGAGTCCGGCTTATTCGGTGTATTGGTCAGAAGGCGCTTCTGCGGCGCGGGTCGTGCCGTGAAATTATGTCTGATGGTAGCACAGCGCCTCCCGGCTACCGGGGGGAGCCGTTCACGGTTTTGGCGGTACCGGCTCGGATCGCGGGTCGCGCCTGACGATTATGGACAATTCACGTCCGCTCGAGGGGCCGCTCACCGCCGCCGCCGGTGACCAGCGCCCAGCCGGAATCCGGCTGGAAGCGGGCGCCGTAGCGGGAGGCCAGCTCCCCCAGCCGCTCGACCACCGCGGCAACGCCGCGACTGCGCGCGTAGGCGAGGGGTCCGCCGCGGAAGGGCGCAAACCCGGTGCCGAAAATGACGGCGGCATCGACGAGGTCCGCGTCGTCCGCGATCCGCTCGCGCAGGCAGGCGGCGCACTCGTTGACGAGCACGAGGATCAGGCGATCGATCAGATCGGGCGGCGGCGGCTCCGCGGAGGCGGCAGGCTTCACCGGCTTGCCCTGCTTCCAGAGATAGAACCCCGCGCCGCTCTTGCGACCGAGCTTGCCTACGCTCACGAGCTCGCGCAGACGCGTGAGATTCGGGGCGGGACGGCCGAGGTCGGCGGCGATGATCTCCCCCACGTGCGCCGCAACATCGAGGCCGACGACGTCGGCGAGCTCGATCGGGCCCATCGGCATGCCGAAGGCCACCGCCGCCTCATCGATGACGGCGACGGCTAAGCCCTGTTGGGCGGCGTACATCGCCTCGTGCAGGTAGGGCATCAACACGCGGTTGACGATGAACCCGGGCGCGCTGCGGCAGGGCACGGGCAGCTTGTCCAACTTGCGGGTGAAGGCGATCGCCGTCTGCACGGCGGCGGGATCGGTGGCTGCGCAGTGGATGATCTCGACGAGCGGCATCTGCGGCACGGGGTTGAAGAAATGCAGCCCCGTCAGGCGCTCGGGTTTTGCCAGGTGCTCGGCGAGGGACTCGAGCACGATGCTCGAGGTGTTGGTGGCGAGAATGGCGCCCGGCTTCATCCGCGGCTCGAGCGCGGCGTAAAGCTCGCGCTTGGCATCCAGGCTCTCGAAGATGGCCTCGATCACCACATCGGCCTGCGCAGCGCCGTCGCCTGCGACGTCGGCGGTCAGGCGGGCGGTTGCCGCCGCGACCTTCGCGGGCTCGCGCAGCCGTTTCTCGAAGAGCTCGCGCGCGCGCTTCAGCGCCGGCTCGATGAATTTGAGTTCGCGGTCCTGCAGCGTCACCGTGAAGCCGCGAAGCGCTGACCAGGCGGCGATATCCCCCCCCATTACGCCGGCGCCCACCACGTGCACGCGCTCGAGCGGCATGGCGGACCTGCCGCCGAGGGCCTTCAGGCGATCCTGCAGCATGAAGACGCGGATCAGGTTGCGGGCGGTCTCGGTGGTGAAGAGGTGCGCGATGGAGCGCGCCTCTGCCTCGAAGGCGACCGCGCCATGGGCGCCGTAACGCGTCCACAGATCGATGAGGGCGTAAGGGGCAGGGTAGTGCTCGCGGCGGACCTTCTGCGCCACCTCGCCGATCAGCGAGCGCTGCACGATGAAGCGCACGAGCGGCCAGCTCAGGGCGCGCTCGGTGAGGCCCGGTCGGCGCCGCGGGGGGGGATTGAGGATGAGTTCCCGCGCCGCCGCGCGTAGCTCGCTCTCCGGGACGAGCCTGTCCACCAACCCGAGGCGCAGCGCCTTCTCGGCGCGAACCGGCTTGCCGGTCAGCATCATCTCCATCGCCGGGCGCACGCCGATGAGGCGGACGCTGCGTACCGTGCCGCCGAAACCGGGATGGATGCCGAGCTGGACCTCCGGAAAGCCGAGCGACAGCCGCTCATCGCCCACCGCCACCCGGTAGCGACAGGCGAGGGCGAGCTCGAGCCCGCCGCCGAGCGCGAAGCCCTGGATCGCCGCGACCGTGGGGCAGAGCAGCGCCTCCAGCCGATCGAACACCTGCTGGCCGGCATGGATCAGGCGATAGCCGCTCTCGGCGCTCGTGATGCCGGTGAACTCCTTGATGTCGGCGCCGGCGACGAAGCCGCTCTTCTTCGCCGAGATCACCACGACTCCGCGGGGCGGCGGCGTTGAGATCTGATCGAGGAGTGCGTTGAGCTCGTGCAGCACGTGGCTCGAGAGCACGTTGGTGGCGGTGCCGGGCTTGTCGACGGTCAGCCAGACGATGGCGTCGGCATCGCGTTCCATTTTCCAGGCAGCGGCGGAGGGCTCGTTGTTTTTCATCTTTTCCCCGGTCCGCGAGATCAGGCCGCGGAGCGCTGCGCCTCCGCGCGCACATGGAAGTCGCAGACGAGAGGGCGGTGATCCGAGTAGCGCACGTCCGGCACCCGGAAGTCGGTCACCTCGATCCCCTCGCTGACCAGGATGAAGTCGAGCTCGATGCGCGGCACCCGCGCCGGAAACGACGGCAGTCCGGCGGAATTGGCGCTGCGCAGCCCCGCCGCGCGCATGAATAGATAGATTTCGTGCGTGCCCCAGAAGGTGTTGAAGTCGCCGGCGACGATGACGGGCTTCTTCGATTTGACGATGAGGTCGTGCAACGAGCGCAGCTGATACTGCCGGTGGCGGAACTTGAGTGAAAGGTGCACGAGGAACACGCAGACGTTCTCGAGCTCGAGCTCGATGATGAGCCGCTTGATGCCCGCGTCGAAGTAGTGGAAGCGCTCCTCGTGCACGTGCGGCGCGGAGAGGAACGCATTGCCCTGCTTGCGCACGATGGGCATCAGGTGATTGAGCGAGCTCGCGCCGTACTTGCACTGGAAGGTCGAGTAATGCCCGAGCTCCCCGGCGATCGACTCCGCCTGATTCACCATGCCGGTGCGGATCGAGCCGGTGTCAACCTCGACGAGACCGACGACGTCGGGGTGCTCGGCGCGCAGGAACTCCGTGATGCCCGCCAGCACCTTGCGGTTGCTGCGAAGGTAGCCGGCCCCCGGGAGCGGCAGGTGAAATGCGGGACCCGTGCCCGTGGCATAGCGGATGTTGTAGACGACCAGACGCAACGTGAGGGAGCCCTGCGCTTTGGCGGCAAGCCGGGAAAGGTGATTGTATTGCATATTGGCCGGCAGCGCCGGGAGCGCCGCGGCCCCGGCCGCCTCGCGGCGACGCTTGGCTCGCGGCGGACCGATCGCTGAGGCCCGCCGACGCCAGCGGAGGCGCCCGGGGAAACGGCTTCGCGCCTGAGGACACTTGTGCGAAACTTAGCCGTATGTCTCAGGCCAACCCGATCCGCCTTTTCGTAACGCACGTCTGGGACGCGGGCGATGACTACCTGCGGGTTTTCGAGTACCTCGAGAGCTCGCGGAATTTCTTCTACCGCAATTTCAGCGCGCCCGATAAGCGCCCTTCAGGGGACAAGGAGGCCGCCAAGGAGGAGCTGCGCCGCCAGATCAGCCCCGTCGAGGCCGTGATCGGTCTTTCCAGCCTTTTCGAGGCCAACCAGGACCTCGTGACCTTCCAGCTCCTTTACGCCCAGGCGAGTCAGAAGCCGGTGGTGCTGCTGAAGCCCTTCGGCTCGCAGACGCCGGTGCCGAAGACGCTGTCCGACCTCGCCGACGAGATCATCGACTGGGACGAGCGCGCGCTCGTCGATGCCATCCGCCGCCAGGGGCGCCACGAGGAGACGACGCGCTGGGACACGATCGAGTTCAAGCTCGACTGATCACTGCCCCCAGCAGGTCGAGGACGCGTCGGCGCCGGCACTGTTCTGCGCGGATTGGTACCCCGCGGAGTCCACGGTGAACGAGGCGCAGGTGGTGTCCGCAGCCTGGGTGGAAGTCGCCAGCGGCACCGCCGTGATCGAGTAAGAGGGAGCGGTGAGAGTGGCGGCATCCGGGTCCGGGGCAGCGGCGGGAACGCTGGGCGCCCTGAGGTAGTAATAACCGCTGCCGATCGGGTAACCCGAGCCCCAGCCGCTGTAGCCAAGCGCGGCTGCACTGTTGGTATAGGTGTTGTTCGTCGCGAAATAACGCTCCTCGCGCCCGGCGAGGTCGAGGACCGCGCTGCGCGCATCCGTGCGCCGCGACTCGCGGATCTGGTTGAGGTACAACGGGATCGCGATGGCGGCCAGGATCGCTACGATCACCATGACGATGATGAGCTCGACCAGCGTGAAGCCCGCGTGATCGCCGGGCCGAAGCCGCGAGAGGGAGGACATTCGATGCTCGGGTGTCATGATCGTCTCTCGATACTAACGTATCTGGATCCAGGTTTCGCGAACGCCGCTGACGTTGCTGGGCGGGTTGAACTGGGTAGTGCCGCCGCTGCCGTTCGTGGTCTGGTAGATGCCCCAGGAGGAGGTGGTGAGGCCGTTGCCGCTGCCGCTGCCGCTGGCCTGGGTCGTGACCGTGGAAGTGCTGCCGGTGGCATTGAGCTCCAGCCCGATCGTCTTGGTGTTGCCGTTGTTCACGAAGAATCCCGACACCGGCGTGCCGTTCTGCACGCTGAGCGCGTAGGTCCAGCCTTCGTCCACGTCCGGTGTGCACATGAGAGGCGAGTCGATTGCCGGCAGGATGGAGTTGAACAGGATGACCGAGCTCACCAGCACCGGGTTGTAGACCTCCTGCTCGTAGGTCGTCGTCCCATAGCCGGTGCTCGTGCCGGGGAAGTTGATGTACCAGCCGTACTGGTTATTGCTGCTCGTGCTGCTGCACAGCCCGTTAATGGCTGCGGTGCAGGTCCCACCGCTGCCGGCGAGGGTATTGGCGCTGCAGGTGCTGCTTCCGGCCCAACAGACCAGATACGGCGTCTCGATGGAGGGCAAGCCGGAGTCGTAAGCGACGGTCTGAAGCTGCAGGTTCGACTGCCCGAGGGTACCGGTGGTGCCGGCGGGCATGCTGTCCAGCTGGGTGCTGTTCAAGGCGTTCCAGGCGCTCATGTTCCAGTCCCACACGCCGTAGAAGGCTTGCTGGCCGGTCGCGTAGCTGGTGGCCGTCGTCTCTGTCAGCGGGAATTTCTGCCCGGTGCCGAAGAAGAGCATCAGCTGCGTTGCGCCCGAGGGCCCCGCGACGAACGCCGGATATACCTGGCTCGTGATCGGCTGCCCGGAGGCGGTCGTGAAGATCGGTCCCGGAGTGACCGCCCAGCTCGACGGGTTGCTGCTCGTCAGATCGAAGCGCCAGACATTACCGAGCGCATCACCCGCGTAGACGTAATCGGCGACGTGATCTCCGTCCAGGTCGACGGGGGTGGCATAGGCGATGCCGTCGCTCTTGCCGGTTTCACCGGTGCTCAGGTAGTACATGTTCTGCGCGCCGCTGCTCGGATCGACGGTCAGGATGAAAATCCCGGCATCGCCGGTCGAGCTGTTGAGACCGTTGCCGAAGATCACCGCCCAATCCCCGTTGTGCAGCCGGCGGATGGTGGGCGTGCCGTAAGTGTCGCCGAGACTCAGGGCGCAATTGGCAACGTTCACACAGGTAAAGCTGCCGGGGTTGGTGGGGGACGTGCCGCCCTGCCAATCGCCCAGCACGAGGCTCGAGGCGTTCCCCTCGGAGAAATTAGCCGGATTCGTGATGTCGAGCGCGTAGATCTCCGCGCCGCCGGGGCCAAGCCCACCGACGAGCCAGGTGTGCCAGCACGGCGATGCGACGCCCGTGGGGCAGTTGCCTGCATAAAAGAGGTCACCCGTCCCCGGCGTGGCATCAACGTAGAAGTTGTGGCCGTACTGAGGATTGGCGTAGTCGATGGCGGAGTTCCCGGCGTTATGGATCGTCTCGAGCACGCCCTGAGGCATGTACGCGAGCACCTCCTGCCCGGTGTTCGTCGCCGAGTCGTAAGCAGTCCCCGTGCTGTCGTACGAGCCGGCGCTGAAGCCGTGGACCATGCCATCGTTTGCCCCAACGTAGACGACGTTCAGGCGCGTCTCGTTCGTCAGCGAAGTCGCATAGGATGTGTACGACTCGCCGGAATTCTCCGGCATGGCTGCGCTGGGGTACAGCTTGTCGGCCCATGTGCTCGGGTTCTCATACACCGCGTACACCGACTTCGAAGGCGGCCCTACCCACGCCGGGCTCGAGTCGATAATGTCGGCGAGCACGGAGTCGAGATTCCGGTAGACACCGCCATTTTGGATCTGCTCGCTCGGGTCGCCGCGCAGAAATTGGAGTCGATCGTCCGTCTGGGTGGCGTCGCCGGCATCGAGATCGCTCTGCTCCGTGCTCGTGAGATCGTTCCATTCGAAGGGAATGCCGGCGGTGCCGCTCCACGTCAGAATGACGCGCCCGCTGGAGCCGGCTTGCCAGGACTCTGCGGGGACATTGGTCTGACCCGTGGACGCGCAGGTTGCCGCCCCAGTCAGCGCGCAGGAAGCGTCCCAGTTGGCCGAGGTAGCGAGCGTGAGCACGCCGCTCGTGTCGATCAGGGAAACGGCGGTAAGCGTGCCGGTCCAGTTCTGCGGATCGTAGTAGCCGAAGTACACCTGCGACCCGTTCTCGACCCTGGACGACTGCTGCTGGTTTACCGTGGTCGAGCTCGCCGCCTGGTTGGCCGGCGCCACCTTGAAGCAGAGGACCTCGTGAATGTTCGAGCCGCCGCCGGTCGAGCCGGCGAAGCCGAAGCGCACCGTCGAGGGAACACTTATGTTGGAAGAGCTGATGCTCTCGTTCTTGATCACGCTCGTCCAGGCGCCGCCGTTGTAGCTGTACGACAGGCTGAGGAGACCGTTGGCCGTGATCGTCAGCTCATAGGTGATCGGGTCGGCACCCGTGCCGTACTCGGAGTTCGAGACCGGCGGCGGCTGACGGGAATAACCTCCGGTCGCGTACTCGTTGGCGATCTTCACGCTACCCGGCAACACCTCCCAGGCATTGGGAATCGCCGCGTAGTCATACAATACGGGCCCGCTGTTGGCCGAGGTCGCGAGGCTGTTCGTGGGCGCCGCCGGGTTGGAGTAGTTCCACAGCGTGCCGCTCTTACAAGTCGCCTGCACGGCCGCTTCCTGCTGGCTGGTCGTCAGCGACGAAGGGTAGTAGGTCGGATAGTTGGCGTTCAGCCAATACCACGACACATTGCCCGCGGCCCGCAGGCCGATGCGGTTGGCATTCTGGCCGCCGCCCGAAGCGGTGTTGTCGCCGAGACCCTGAGCGTTCGCGACCCCCAGTGTGTTCTGAGTGCCGTTGAGGAAGTTGCCGTATTCGTCGATGCCGAGGCCGATATAGGCGCCGACCAGGCCGTTGTAGGGCGGATTGCTGTTTGAGCAGGTGTAACCGAGGCTGCCGCCCCAGGAGCCGTAGTTGCCCGTGCCATCGCTGAAGATGACCGGCTGGCTGCCATCCATGAGGAAGAAGCTCATGCCGTCGGCGCCGTCGCTCTGATCAGGATCCGTGGGCGACACGACAGTGGGCCCGGTGCAATTCGAGCCCGAGAGCGTGTAGCCGCTCGCGCAGCTGTAGGTCACCGTCGGGGAAGTCGTCACGACCTTGCTGCACGTCATGCTCGCCCCGGAACCCGAGCCGGTGTAGCCCATGGGGCAGCTATAGGCCCCCGACCTGCTCCTGGTGGGCGAGGTGGTCTCGGTCTGCGAGCAGGTCATGCTCGCCCCTGAGCCCGATGACGCGTAGCCGCTCGGACACGAATAGCTCGCGGTCGCCGCGATCGTCGTCGTCCCGACACATTCGCCGTTGCTCGCCGATGAGCCGGACGGGCAGCCTGCACTGTTGCCGAGCGAGTCGCCTCGGTACGTCACCGTCTTGAAGGTGATATCGAGGCCTTCATCGGTGGAGTACGTATTGCCGGAAATGATGATCCCGTTCTGGTCGTGGCCGCCGCCGCTGCCGCTGGTGCAGGCGTTCGTGCTGCTGTTGATGCAGCCGTTCGTGAAGCGCAGCGCGCCGAAGCCGGCGGCATCAAGCGCGGACCCCGATCCGAATGCGGTCGAGCCGGCGGCTGTGCCGTCGTAACCGCCTACCAGAACCGAGTCGCCTGTACCCTGGTAGTAAGTACCGTTGGCCGTGCAGCCTGGCGGCGTTCCGGGAACGCTTCCGGCCGTACCGGTGCCGGCGCTCGAGCTCGCGGTCAGGCAGGCGCCGTTGAAGTAGTACCACGGGCTGTTGGTCGCGGTGCCGGTGAAATCCTCGGAAACGATTGCCTGCGCGAAACTCGGGCCGCCGTATGCCACGGCACCCACGAGCGCGAGCGCGATGAGCCAGATTCTGTTGCCACGCATGATGCTTCTCCAAATCGTCACAGACCGCATTGCGGAAACGCGCAGGCGGTGTAGCTGATTTGATAGACGCTCTCCACGACGGCCACCGTGCCGCTGCTTCCACCGGTAGACCAGGCGTCGATCTGATAATCGGCATTTCTGGGATTGGTGGCGTCGCTGCCGAGAGAGGCGATATAGACGGTCGGCGGCTCGTAGAAACTGTCTACGGCGCCGGTAGCGCTGACGGGAAACAAGGTGGTGGTGGAGCCCGTGGCGGGGTTATATGTGTAGCCGACCGGGCTTCCCCCGATATTCCAGGGCACGACCAGGGGGGATAAAGCGTCCGTGGATAAGGCGAGCAGGTTGTTACAGATCATCGGCGTGTTAGTGTCCGTGAACATTGCCGGTGTGCAGATGACCGGTGGAGTCGAGGTCACGTTGTAGACCAGCCATTGCTCGGCGTAATTCTCGGTGCTGGTAGCCGCTTGCAGGGCGCGCTGCTTGTCCATGACGTTGCCGGCGATGCGGTTCTCGAGGCCGACGCCGCGGAACATGGCGATGGCAAGGATGGTGACCACCAGGAGCAGCAGGAGCGAAGTGATCAGCACCATGCCGCGGTCCCGCCGCGCCCGCCGCCGTATAGGGGAATTCATTCTGAGTCTCCCACCCGGCCCATGACGCTGATCACGCGAGTGAAGGTGACCGTCTGCGGTTGGCCTGGCTGCGGGTACAGGGGATTGGCAAAGGTGAGCAACACCTCGACCGAAGTGACCTCCGACCAGTTGGGGACGTCATTGGCGTAGAGGTACTCGGTCACATTGTTGTCCGTTCCGGTGGCTACGCCGTAAAAGATCTGCAGGTTGGTCACGCCGTTGACCAGCGGCACGGGGGTGTTGCCGTTGAGCTGGCAGTAGAGGTCATCGCCGCCGACGCCGCTCGTATCGGGGGCGACATACAGGTAGCTGGTGTAGACGCTGTTCGCGGCTGCAGTGCCGTCGCAGAGATTCATGCCGTCTCCGGCCGCCGTCATGTAGCGCACGTAAATGGAGTCGTACGGCTCCGTGGGGTAGCTGGTGGGCGGCGCGTAGATTGCCTGTCCTATCACAAAGCTGCCCGCTGGCGGCAGCGCCTGGGCCTGGCTGATCTTCTGCGGATCCGGGTAGTACCCGGCGCTCCCGATCACGCTCGCCAGGACCGACATCGCAAAGCGCTCCTCGTCCTGGAGCTTGGACAGGCCGGTCTGCTGGCTGTAGGTCATGTTGACGCCCTGCTCGACGACGATGACTCCGCCGATCAGGAAGAGGGCGATCAGGATCGCGACCATCATCTCGATGAGGGACAGGCCGCGCTGGCTTCTGGCGCGACGGCCGGCAAGACCCCGCAGGGTGAGACGGGTGCTCATGGCTCGACCACCAGCGTGTAAGTTTGCTGTTGGAACGCCGTCGGCGCACCGGCCGCGGCCTCCTGCGAGTTTGCCGCGACCGTGTTCTCGTTCCATTGGAGCGTGATCGAGCAGCTCACGACGCCGGTCACCGCAGAGCAGGCGATGGACGAGGTGAAGTTTGGCGCCACGGCCGCGACGTTTTGCGCCCACTGACTGAGGTCGTAGTCGGCCAGCTGCAGCGAAGTGCACGGGGTGACGCCACTTCCCGGCGCACTCTCCGCACAGGAGGGATCGCCAGCCACGGGCGCGTTGGTGCCGGTGAATCCGGTCGCGCTGCCCGAGAGCGCAAGGTTGCCGCTCGCGGCGTTCCAAGCGCTCGAGGTCCCCCCATCCCAGTAGTCCCGGTCCGCATGCATGGCATCAGCGAGGCTCGCGGCCTGCAGCGCCATCAGGGCGCGCAGCCTCGAGGTTCCGGTGCTCGAGAGCATGAGGGCCTCGAGCTTGGCGATGCCGAGCAGGCCCACGCAGATGATGATGAGGGCGACCATCACCTCGATGAGGCTGAAGCCGCATTCACCGCCCCGCTGACTGGAGTACCTTATGTGCACGATAACGGCTCGCTCGAATGACTCAGGATGGACATCATCCCGGCCTGGGAGATGTCCAGACAAAGTTCGAAGTACTTGTTGGCGGATGCGTTGTTCAGTGTGACGGTCAGGCTGCCGCCGCCGACCGAGGCGAATCCCTCGCGGGTGAAGGTGACCGCATAGTCGGGGTTGTTCGACTGAAACGTATCGGTGCCGGAAAACGCCCCCTGGATGCGCAGTACGGCGTCTCCAGCGTCGATCGTCTGGTCGTCGTTGACGTCGGAGAACACGACCCAGCCTTGTTGCCAGGATGTGCTTGCGACATTGCACGCGGTGCCGGTGCTGTTGGCGATGCAAACCGTGACCGGCGTGCCTTCGCGTATGGCTTCCGCGCGCGCGTACTGAAGATCGCCGAGCAGGTCGTTGCTCTCCGCCGACATGCGACTGGAAGTCGTGATGTTTTGGAAGGACGGCACGCCGATCGCCACCAGGATCCCCATGAGCACCATGACGACGATGAGCTCGATCAGGGTGAAGCCGGACTGCCGGGGCGGGCATCCCGCCCGCCGGTGGCCGGCGAGGGCGGCATCACGGCGCGTTGTAGTCAGGTGTCGCACGGATGAAGTGTTGATACAGAGTCTCGTTGCGGCGGACTCTACGTGAACGGAAGCGCGGCTTCCCGTGCGATGCGACACAATTGGCCGCCCATCCGACCGGCGGCGCTTTCGGGGGGACGGACGGAACTGCGGATCGGCAACGTGACGTCGATCCTTGACACGGGGCAAGCCGATGTGATTCGGCCGTCGACGCTACTTAATCCTGGTGCCGATTCGACTCCAGACGGGGCCTCCGGTGCGGTGAACGTCCCAGTCGAACCAGATGTAGGTTGCTTTCCCTATGAGCTCTCGCTCGCTCACGAATCCCCAGAAGCGGCCGTCGTCACTGTTGTCGCGGTTGTCCCCGATCATCAGGTATTCCCCCGCGGGCACGACCATGTTGAACACCTGGCGCGCGACGAAGAGCTGCGCACCCGGCGGAGGCTCCTCATTGCAGACATACCCGCGGGCATCGCTTCTCTTGCACCCGGGCAGCGGATAGGAGGTGACCGCGAGCGGTACCGGACAGAGCAGCGCCTGGTGGGTGTGACTCCCCAGGATCTCCGTGGCAAGCTGCATGTTGACGTAGCAGCCATCGTTGTAGGTACCCGTGATGTCGAACGGCACGGGCTTGCCGTTGATGATCAGCCGGTCGTGGTCCACTGTCACATGATCGCCGGGAAGGCCGACCACCCGCTTGATCCACGCCTGAGTAGGCTCGATCGGCGGGTGGAATACCACGACGTCGCCGCGCTTGGGCTCTCCGGTATCGAGGATCTTCGTATCCGTGATGGGGAGCCTCAGGCCGTAGGCGAACTTCTCGACGAGGATGAAATCTCCGTCGCGCAGCGTTGGCATCATGGAGTCCGATGGAATGCGAAACGGCTCGAAGACGAACGCCCGTAGCAGCAGCACGGCGATGGCCACCGGGAAGAAGCTGCGGGCGTAATCGACGGTGGCCGGCTCGGGGATCGACGCCGGATCCTTGCCGGCCGCCTTGGCCGCGGTCCCGCGCCGGCGCCCGAGGAGGAGCGCGTCGGCGGCCCAGATGAGCCCGCTGACGGCCGAGATGCTGACGAGCACGGTACTGAAATCAAGCTGCTCGGCGACGACGAAGAGGCGCAGCACGGCCGCCGCGATGAGGATCGGCAGCACCCGGTAAGCGAGTAACAGGAGGGGCGGATCCGCGATCGGTCGCGGCGCGGCCGCGAGCTGTCGTTTTGGCCGCAGCAGCCAATCATCGATCACGCAGGCGAGTCCCACCGGCACTGCGAGCCAGGCGAGAGCTCGGATCAATTGCGCTATGGCGACCGGCATCAGATCTCGATCTTCCGTTTCGACTTCACATTGCCGGCGATCGGGACGCAGCGCGCGCGCATGAGGAAGCCGGCGGCATTATAGGCGAGGGCCCTGATCGAGGCGATGCTGGCGTCTCAAACGCCGGTTTATTCAATGCGTGCCGTGGACCAGCGTCTGCCACGCCAGTACGAGCTGATGCCACGCTGGCTGCACGTTCTGCTGGAGCGCATCGAAAGAGTGCCGCACGTCATGACCGTGATGAGTGAAGTACCACGCGCCGAACGCCACGAGAAACAGAAGCACGAGCCCGTCCCAGAAGGCATGCCACGGATAGGGATAACCGTAGCGCGGCATCATGGCGTGGCCCACGGCCCGCAGCGGCCATACCACCGCCTGGTAGATCGCGAAGAGACCTATGACAACGACCCACAGCGGCAGCTGGAACGGAATCCAGCCGAACACCGCGCCGGTCGTAATCAGTGAGAACAGCGCGAACAGCCAGGCCAATGTCACCAGCGCGGCCAGAAGGCCCATTGCGGCCCATATCAGGCCTGAGATGAAGTGAGCCAGAGGCGGCATGGGCGGCGGTGTGGGCGGAAGGGGGCGCGGAGGTGCGCCTGCCCATCGATATGCGCGCCACTGAGCGCGGTTTCGGCGCCACTCCTGCCGCCATTCTGCCCGCGCCTTTCGCCATTCGGCTTGCCACTGTGCGCGCGCCTCGCGCGAGTTGTGCATCGCGGCTTGAGCAGCCGCGTCCGCGAGCTGCGCCGCCTTGAGTTTCGCCTGCTCGACCAGCACGCGGGCGTTGAAGGGCAAGCCTCTGGCTGCCGCATGTTCCTCCGGGGTGTTGGCATACGGCACGATGAACATCATGACGACGTACACCAGAACTGCGAGTCCTCCCGTGACCACGGCCGCGAGCACGAACAGGAGGCGCACCAGCGTCACATCGATATCGAGGTACACGGCAATGCCCTTGCACACCCCACTGATCAATGCCCCGTCGCTGATCTGGTAGAGGCGCTTCGAGGCCGCCGGGCCGGTTCGCGAAGCGGCTCCCGCGGCAGTGCCAGCCGCGCCGCTGTCCTGGGCTGGCGCATCGGGAGCCACACCGTCGTGCGGGGCGCCGCTTGCGGCGCCCGAGTCGACCGGTCCCATCTCGCGGATCACCTGCTCGATCTCACTGCGGACGACGACGTTCTTGTGCGGGCTGAGACAGCGCTCCAACTTGTCGGCGATCGCCTGCTCGAGATCGGCGAGGATCTCGGCCCGATCCGGATTGCCCGCGAGCGCGCGCGCGGCCGAGTCCAGATAGTCAGCCAATGCGGCGTGTGCGTCGTCCTCGAGCTGATAGGCCCGGCCGTTGAGGCTCACTGATATGACCGGTCTCATGGATCAACTCCCCATCGAATCGATCGTCTGACTCAACCGCGCCCAATAGGCGGTGAACTCGGCGAGCTGCTGCTCGCCGGCGCCCGTGAGGCGGTAGTACTTGCGCGGCGGACCGGCTTCCGATTCCTGCCATTGGTAATCGAGCAGCCCCTCGCGCCGCATGCGGCTCAAGAGCGGGTACAGCGTGCCTTCCTGCGTGGCGAAGTCCGTCGCCGCCAGTTTCTTGAGAATGTCAGCGGCGTACACCGTCGAGCCGCTGATGATCCGCAGAACCAGGAACTCCAGGAATCCCTTGCGCAGTGCACCGAGTTTTGATTCCTCGTTCATTGGGTATAGAAGCTACCTTGTTACAATAAGGTACCATGCAAACATCAGAGTAGCAAGGGAGACTTGGAGCAGGGGTGAACGCGACAAATGCCTGATATTTGCCCGAATTCGGGCAAAGATGTAGCCTTCAGATCTCCGCTAGAGCAAAACTGTGCATCCAGCATGTCCGATCCGGGAGAGCTCGAGGAGCTGATCGCCTATCTCACGCGGACCAGCCGTCTGTCGCTCGAGGAGGCGCGACGCGTGGTCGAGGAGGTGCTGAGCTACCTCAAGGAGACTCCTGAGGATTTCGTGCGCCGACGCCACCGCGCCCTGCAGGCGGCGGGATGTTCGAATTCCGCGATCTACCTGCAGCTCGCCGCGGAGCTGTCGGCCTGGCGCTTTCGTGCCTCGCCGTACACCGAGCGGCAGATTCGCCGCCTGATCTACGGCTGAACATAGCCGACTGTCAGGTTCGATCGGCGTCATGCAACCCGGCCGGGAAAACGACACGGCCGGAGGAGACTCGTCGCATGTGCGGAATCGTGGGGTATATCGGCCGACAGGACGCGGCTCCCATTCTCATGGAGGGCCTTCACCGGCTCGAGTACCGCGGCTACGACTCGGCGGGTATTGCCGTCGTGCGAAACGCCGCGCTGCGCATTTACAAGAGCCAGGGCAAAGTGCGGGATCTCGAGCGCCTGTTGCCCGAGAGCCTGAAGGGAACGCCCGGCATTGCGCATACGCGCTGGGCCACTCATGGCGAGCCGAGCGACCGTAACGCGCACCCGCATGCCGATGCCGCGAACCGTTACGCGGTCGTCCACAACGGCATCATCGAGAACGCCGCGGCGCTGCGAGCGCAGCTGGCGGCGAAGGGCGTGCAATTCCGCTCGGAAACGGACTCGGAGGTGCTCGCTCACCTGATTGCCGCCATGCGCGGCGACACGCTCGAGGAGGCGGTCCGCGCCGCCTTGCAGATGATTACCGGTGCATACGGAATCGCCGTGCTGGATGCCGAGCGACCGGAGGCGTTGGTGCTCGCCCGCCAGGGCAGTCCCGTCATTTTAGGGATCGGAGATCGGGAAATGTTCGTGGCTTCGGATGCCGCGGCACTCGTGCGGCACACGAAAAGTGTCGTACACCTCGATGACGGCGAGATCGCGGTCGTGCGCGCGGGCCGCTATGAGACATCCACCCTCGAGGGTGGTCCGACCATCAAGGTGCCCCTCGTGCTCGACTGGAAGAGCGAGGCATTGAGCAAAGGCGCCTTCGCGCACTACATGCACAAGGAGATCGCCGAGCAGCCCGAGGCGATCCGGCGCACGCTGAGCGGGCGCCTGGACCGGCGATTCCATACCACGCACCTCGGCGGCCTGGAGATGGCGGCGCGGGAGTTGCTCGAAATCCGTCGCGTCAAGATCCTCGGATGCGGGTCGGCGTACATCGCCGGGTGTGTTGGTGCGCAGCTCATCGAGCAGCTCGCCCGTATTCCAGCGCAGGCCGAGCCCGCCTCCGAGTTCCGCTATCGCAATCCGGTCATCGAGCCCGACACGCTCTACATTGCGGTGAGCCAATCGGGAGAGACGTTCGACACTCTGGCGGCGGTCCAGGAGGTGATGCGCAAGGGCGGGCGGGCGCTCGGCATCGTCAACGTGGTCGGAAGCACGATCGCGCGCACGTGCGGCCGCGGCATTTATCTGCACGCCGGCCCGGAGGTTGCCGTGGTCTCCACGAAGACCTTCTCGTGCACGGCGATCGCGTTCGCCCTGTTCGCGATTCATCTCGGCAGGCTCCGTGATCTATCAACTGCGCGCGGCGAGCGCCTCCTGGCCGCCCTCGAGGCACTGCCCGAGCAGGTTGCGGCAGTGCTCGCCGATGAGGCGGCGATCGAAACCGTCGCCCGGTCGATCGCCCGATACCATGACATCTATTTCGTGGGACGCGCGGCCGGCCATGCGATCGCCATGGAGGGCGCACTCAAGCTCAAGGAAGTCAGCTACCAACACGCGGAGGCTTATCCGGCCTCGGAGCTCAAGCACGGTCCGCTCGCGCTCATCGACCCGCAGACCCCGACCGTCGTCGTGTTGCCGCGCGATGAGCTCTTCACGAAGAATCTCTCCACGATCGAGGAGGTACGCGCGCGCCGCGGTCCCGTCTATGTCGTCACGCAGCCCGGGGCGCTCGAGATTGCGACCGACGGCGTTCTCGAAGTACCGAGCTCCGAGCCCGAGCTCGACCCGATCCTCCTCAACATTGCGCTGCAGCTTCTCGCCTACCGGGTCGCGCTCGCGCGCGGCACGGAAATCGATCAGCCCCGAAATCTCGCGAAGTCCGTGACGGTGGAGTAGGGGAGAACCAGGCCTAGGGTGCCGCCGGCGGCGGCGGCGGTGCCGCAATCGTCGCCCGCGCGCGCAGCGCCTGCTGTGCAAGCGCGGCCAGCGCTTCCAGGTGCGCGCGTTCGACGTCACTGGAGGCGAGCGGTGCACCGGTGGTTGCAGCGCGTGCGAGGTTCTGCAGTTCGAGGCGCGCGAGCGCCCGTCCGTCGTCCGGCATAGCCTTCGGTCCGATCCACATGTGCGACAGCAACCTTGCATACGATGTCTGCAGGTTCCGCTGAATCAAGCCATCATGGGCTCCGCCGGCGGCGATGTCCCCGAAGATCGTCGATTGCGCCCAATCAAAGAGATCGGCGAGGTCCATGGTGTCACCCTGTCCATATTTCGTGGACATGTCATCCAGGCGGTCCATCCGCAGTGGGGAGAGGAGGGCGTGCAGCACTCCGATCTGGGCATTGAGCACTATGTTCGCCACTCCCACGTCATGACGCGGCGGTGGGTTGTAGCTCCACTTGCCGCCGCCGCTGAGCGAGCTGTCTTCCGAATAGCCCAACGTGCGCAGGACGCTCGGGTCGATGGTCCAGGCAGAATCCGAGAAGAGCCCGCTGCTCAGCGCGCTCCACGCGCTCCGTTCCCGCGCCAGCGGCACAGCCGTCAGCGGCGCGCTTGCATCAGGATCACCCTTGAGCGAGCGCGAGAGATACTCTCCGCCGATGATGTCGGCGGCCATGGTGGCGCAACGCAAGTCCAGGTGAAGCGGCATCAGGAAGGCGTCGCGCGCCTGCTCGTACGGCATGCCGGCCTGCGGGAACCGCTGATCGACCGTATTCATCAGCTGATGCATCAGCGATTCCTGCGCGGCGCACCACTCGAGCGGATCATTCGTGAGATCCCAGGTCTGGACTCGCGGGTCGACCGAATGACCATCCGCGAAGGAGTCGGCGTCTTCGTCGCTCGCGAAGCGGTAACGCGGCTCGGCCCACTTCGACGCCCAGCGCCGCAGCGTCGGCAGCTGCTCCTGCGGCGTTCCAGGGAGGTATGCGTAGCCGTACCTGATGGCGTAGTAGTCGTATGGGCCAAGCACGGTCTGGTTGTAATCGCCTTGTGGCGTGCCCTTCGGCCAGATATTGAGCGGCAGATATTCCATCACGGAGCTTGCGATGCCGTTCTTGTCGGTGAAGGACTTGCTCTGCAGGTTCTCTGCGGTGTAGGCCATCGAACCGATGAAGTTGTGTTGCAGGCCCATGTCGTGTCCGGACTCATGCAGCACGATGTAGCGGATGAACTGGTCGGCAAAGTCGCGCTCCGCGCTTGCCGTGTCGGGCAGGCCGCGGGTCGGCGCGACGATGTACTTGTAAGTCTGTCGGCCAGTGATGCCCATGGCGGCGTCGACGTCGACGCCGACGTTCAATTCCTCACCGCTGCGGGGATCGGTGATGAGCATCGCCTCCGCGCCATATGCCGGCGAGCTGGTGTCGATCCAGCGGACCACGTTGTGACGGATGTCGTCCGGATCCCAGCCCGGCGTGTGGGGTTGATCCTGCACTTGCACGGCATCCTCGATTCCGACGCGTGCGAACGCCTGCCCCCAGGTGAGCAACGCTGCACGTACGGTCGCGCGATATTCGGTAGGAATGTCGTCGCTGAGATAAAGGACGAGCGGATTCGTCGCCTTGAACGGCGCCGGCGAGCTGCGTGTGCCGAAGTTCCAGCGCGCGATGTAATACACATTGCGCTCCATCTCGCTGTCGGTCGCGAAGTTCATCAGCGGTACTGAAAAGTACCCGACGCGCGGATCGTAGATTCGCGGAACGTAGCCGTCGTCCGGCGCGGCAATCAGGTTGTAGGTCATCCGCACTTCGAGGTAGCGCGAATCGGGCGCATTGTCGAAGCTCGTCGGCGTCGGTGCGGCCCAGCTCTGATCCACACGCAGCATGTCGTTCAGCGGAAACGCCTTGGTCTGAAGAAAGAACGTTTTCTTCGCATCGAGCGCGTAGTGGTGCGTGGGATCCTTGTCACCGCTATTGAGCGCGTCAGCGAGATTGGCAACGTCGCCCAAAAAGGCATCCGCCGAGATGACGACGTGCGTTCCGTCCTGGGCGGAGATCGGTACGACGTCGATGATGGAGTTGGGGAGGGATCGCCTTACCCCCGTTGCCTGTGGAGAGCCGGGCTGCGTCACGGTGTAGGTGTTTGGCCAGCGAAGCACGACCTTGTTACCGACCCGCTCGAAGTGCAGGATGCGCGCCGGTGCGATGTAGGGCTCGCCTTGCGCCGGCCCGAGTCCGCCGAGGCCGCTCGAAGGGACCGACGTCTCAATGAAATCCTTGCCGAGCTGCGACGGGCTGAGCGAGAGATAGACCTTTCCCGCTTTTCGCACGATCGGAATCAACCCGGGTGCGATTTTCGCACCCTTGACGAACTTGGCGTAGGGTTGCGGCCCGGCGGAGGGCGGCTTGGCGCCGGGCTTTTTCGCCGGTGGGCTGGCGGCCAGGGAGGGCGCCACGAGGACAATTGCCGCCAGCAAGGCTGCAAGCGACGGTAAACGAGCGTTGCCCACGGTGTTCTCCTGATGTTTCATGCTGCCGGCAATCGGCCGCGCCGCTTGGCGAGCGTCGCATGTTCCCGGCAGCGAGAGTCTCGGAATCGTTCTGCGTTCTTGAAACAAGGCTACTGAATGCCGGCCGAGCTTGTCCAGCCGCGCGCGAAATGGGCGAGACACCGAGCTCGCGGGCGTGAATCCAAATCCGAGAAGAGCCGGCTAAGCCGCTGAAAGGGTTATGGAGTCGTCCTCCAAAATCCGCGCGCCGATCAAAAATATTCCTTGACGCGCCATGACCCGTGGCGCAGCTTTCGCGTGTTTAGAGGGGGCATCATGAAACTCTCCACGATTCGTCCTTCGATTTTCATGTTGTGCGCATCGGTGGCGGTGGCTGCCGCCGCAGCGGGCTCGGTCCGGGCCGCGACGCCGACGGCTGAACGCGCAATCCGCCCGATCATGGCGCGGATGCTGCAAGCGGCGAACGCGCACGACACCAGCCGGTTCATGGCGCCCTATCTGCATGCGCCGAGCCTGGTATTCGTATTCGATGGCATGCTCATCACGGGTTGGAAACCTCTCTACGCTCAGCAACTCAAGTGGTGGAATCATGGAAAGAGCGACTGGCAATACAGCAACGGCGGCCCGAGGGAGTTCATGAAGCTCGCACCGGGCGTCGAGCTTACGACGTGGCGCGTGAATGCGCGTCGCGTCCTTCCGGGTGGAAAGGTCACCGCCAGCGCACTCGTGGTGAGTTACGTGTGGAAGCGCCTGCCGCGGGGCTGGCGGATCGTTTACGGCCACGAATCCTGGGCGAATCCGCCGAGCTGATGCGCGAGCCAGGTGGGGGAGCCGACCTACACGCTGGCGTGACAGTAGTTGCGCCAAGCCTGATTTCACGTATTTTACGTGAATGGTAGCCAAGGCGAACATCACGCTAGCGATCGAGCCCAGGCTTTTGAAGAAGGCACGGGCGGTGGCCGCGCGGCGCGGGCAAAGCGTGAGCGCGCTGCTCGCCGATGAGCTACGCGAGCTTGTCGATGAAGACGGGCGGTATACATCGGCGCAGAAGCGGGCTCCGTCGCTCTTTCAGAACCCTTTGTCCCTAGGGGGAGTGCCTCTGCGGCGCGAAGAGCTGCATGAGCGCCGTCGCCTTCGTTGACAGCCATATCCTGATCTACGCGCACGACCTGGACGCAGGTGTGACGCGTGAGCGGGCAGTGTTGAAGCTGCGCGAGCTGTGGGATTCAGGGACCGGTCGGCTCTCCGTCCAGGTGTTACAGGAGTTTTACGTCAACGCGACGCAAAAGCTCGCTACACCCATCGCACGTTCGACGGCGCGAGAAGTCATCCAGACGTATGGTGTCTGGATACACCACCCCACGACGGCCGAAACCATCACGCGTGCCACAGAAATCTCCGATCTGGCCCGAATTTCCTTCTGGGATGCGCTCATCGTGGCCTCGGCCGAGGAAGCCGGTGCCGATGAACTCCTGACCGAAGATTTGAACGACGGCCAGGCGATCGCCGGCATCAAGGTGTTGAACCCTTTGAAGGATGGCCACATGGGCTTTGAGGTCCACGACGGCCGGTAGGCGATTCTCAGGGCCGAGAATCCCGCCCGCTCATGGAAGACTCGGATCGAGCACGCGCCCGTAGGCGCGTCGCTGGTTCCAGAAGAACAGGCGGAGTAACCAGGGATATCGCGACAGCGGCTTGCCGCTCACCAGTATCGCGGACCTCATCCGACCGAAGGTGGATCGCCAGCGTTTGAGCGTGTGAGTCGCTACTTGGGCGGCTTCGTGAACGGGTTGATCAGGGAGACGCCGAACGGCTGGAAATCGGCGACGTTGCGAGTGACAACCGTGAGCTGGCGGACGAGCGCGGTAGCCGCAATCAGGCCGTCTTCGAGATGATGATCGGGCTTGCCGTGCATGAGCTGCGCCCAGCGGTGAAGCGTGCGTGCGTCCAGTTCGAGCATACCGTAGCTGCGCGCCATATCGTCCAGCCAGCGCTCGATTTCCGCCGCCTTGTCCTTATCCCGCGCGCGGGTGATCTCGACGCCGGCTTGGATCTCGCCGAGCGTCACGACCGAAACGTAGAGCGACCCTTCGGGCGCAGCGCGAATCCACTCCACGACTCCGCCGTGTGGCTTCGGCTTGCGCAGCTCCGAGACAACATTCGTGTCCAGGAGATACATTTGCTAGTTGGCAGCGGCTCGGCCGCGCCGCCGCAAGCGTCCGCGTGCGGGAATCTCGAGCCGCGCGCGGCATTCGGGCGCGAGCAACAGCTCCTTCAGGCTGGGCCGCGCACGATCCTGCAGGTTGCGCCACTCCTCGACAGGTACGAGGACTGCAGCCTCGATACCCCGCAGACTGACGATCTGTGGTCCCTCGGTAAGGCTCGCCTTCAGCAGCTCGCTGAAACGTGCCTTCGCATCTTGAACAGGCCAGATTTTCACGGGGCTCGTGCTCCCAGCATTTATGACTAGTCTGAAGACTAGTCCACAAAGCCACCCAGGTCAATATCCGGTGGGCACTGGCTTGAAAGGCAGGCGATTTCAGCGCAGGAGGGTCGTCTGAGGGGCGCTTCACCCACAGCAGCACGGCTGATCGTGAGCCGCGCCGGTGGGCTATTATGGTAGGCTGATCCGGGGGCTCAGAACCAAAGCCGTCACGAGACATCGACCATGAAAGCCCTGCTGTCCGCGATTCTGCTTGCCGCCGTATTGCCGCTCCCCGCGTTCGCCGTATCGGCCCCGCTGGCCCCGCAGTCGGTGATCAAGATTCCTGGGGGAGAACTCGGCGTCGGTTTTGACGACATTGGCTATGCCGCACCGCTGCATCGCGTCACGGTTCCGGCGGGCGCCACCGGCAATCTGGTGATGATCGATCCGGTCACCGATGCACTCACGGTGATTCCCGGCGTGGCCGGCGACCCGGCCAATGCCAAGCGACGTCGCGAGGGCACGAGTTCCGCCGTGTACGCCGAAGGCTACCTGTTCGCGAGCGATCATGACCCCGCGGAGGTGGTGGCCATCAATCCGCACACTCGGAAAATCCTCGGTCGCACCAAGCTCGAAAGCGGACCTGACTATGTGCGCTACGTGGCACGCACACATGAAATCTGGGTCACGGAACCCGGTAAGCAGCAAATTCAGGTATTCAAATTGGCCGTCGCTTCGGGGCCGGCGCTCACACGGGAAGCCGTCATTCACATCGCTGGTGGGCCGGAGTCGCTGGAAATAGACAACCGGCGCAACCGCGCGTATTCCAACCTCTGGAGAAGCAAAACCGTGGAGATGGAGCTCAGCACCCACGAGGTGCTGGCCGAGTGGCCCAACACCTGCAAGGGCTCGCACGGTATCGCGATAGATGAAACGCATGATCATGTTTTCGTGGCTTGCGGCGAAGGCAAGGTCGTGACGCTCGCGCCGGGCGACCAGGGCAAAATCCTGGCCAGCGCTCCGGCCGGCACCGGCATCGATATCATCAGCTATAGCCCCCGGCTGCATCATTTGTACGTGCCGGGCGCGCGTGCTGCGACGCTCACGATTTTCGATGTCGCCCCGTCGGGCAGGCTCACCTCACTCGCTGTTTACAGGACAGCCGAGCGTGCCCATTGCGTCACCGATGACAACGAGGGGCACGTGTTCGTGTGCGATCCGCGCGCTGGAGCTATTCTCAAAATAGACGACCGCTGACTAATCCGCGCAACGCTGTCGGGCTGCACAACCGAAAGTGACAGCAATTGACAGCCGGCGTACCTCCCAAGGCGCGCAGTACGGCTGGGATCGTGGAATGGTCAGGGATACGGTTCATTCCGGAAATTGAATGCGACCGAGATCCGCGGTCTGCTGCCCCGGTCGGGCAGCACGGAGTGGGGGGTGGCTCGGGAAGAGGACCATGAGGCCGGCGACGGGTCGGATGCGTGACTGCCGATCAGGTGCGCGTAGCCCCAGGTTCCGAGGAAGAGGGCCGCGCCGGGGAGGGCGTCCGTGAGCGTGCCGGAATTCGCGGGTCCGAGAGGCGACTTCGAGCCGCTGTCGAAATGCGTACGGGCCTGGGAGTCGTAATGATGAGCAACGGCGATTGCCGCCAGCGCGCCTCCGAAGTACTCCCAGTCGCGCCCGTTCCAGTGCAGAGGGGCGGTGAAGTACGCTGCCGCATCTCCGAGCGTTTGGGCGGCGAGGCTCGTGCGAGGCGGATACTCGATCGGAGAGCCTGGCGTCGCCGCGAAGGACACGTCTTGCGGTTGGTCCGCTCCATCGGGCGGACTCGCTTCTTAACGGAAGTGGGCCCGGGGGATGGCTGCTGGTTTCAGCCGCGCACTGATACCGATGGTGCATCGGGGTGCGAATCCGCATCCCGCGCACCGCAGGCGTCGAGGAGTACCTGTTCGAGAACCCCGAGGTAGTCAAGAAAGCGCTTGCGGCCCGAGGAAGTGATTCGACACGTCGTTTGCGGCCGACCGGGTCCGGTGAAGGCGCTCGCACGAGTGGAAATCGATCACACGTTGGTGGATACGCACATTGTGGATGCGAAGGATCGCGGACCGCTGGGTCGCCCTTGGCTCACGATTGCCATCGATGTTTTCACTCGGGTCATCCTCGGGTTCATCTTGACGCTCGAGAGCCCGAGCCGATTGAGCGTGGCGCTGTGCTTGCGGCACGCCATCCTTCCGAAGGAGGCATGGCTCAAGCAGATCGGCGCCATCGGACCGTGGCCGATGTTCGGCCGCCCCCACTGCATTTATATGGATAACGGTCCCGAATTCCGCTCGCCGTCCTTTCGCATGGGATGCAAGCGGCAGCGCATCGAAAACGCTTGGCGGCCGGTTCGGGCGCCGCGGTATGGCGGCACCGTGGAACGTCTCATCGGAACATTCATGAGACGCATGCGCCTGATACCCGGCAATACCTTCAACGAGATTCTGGGCAAGCGAAGTCCGTACCCCGCGCAGCAGGCGGTCCTCACGCTCGAGGACCTCGAGCGGTGGATCACCAACGAGGTCACCGCCTACCACAATGAGCGTCACGCGTCGCTGCGGATGTCGCCGCTCGCCGCCTGGGAGGCGGCATGGAGGACCCCACGAGGCGTCGTCGTACCACCGCACCCCATCGACCGTCACACGGTGTTCACGGATCTGCTGCCGCACGCCGAGCGCGTCGTGAAGCCCGCCGGCATCGAATTGCACACGCTGCACTATCGTTGCGAGGCGCTCGCCGCCTATGTCAATCCCGGAGTCAAGCGCGTCGTGCGCTACGATCCCCGCGATATCTCGAGCATCTCGCTCGAATTGCCGACGGGCTGTCATTTGCAGGTGCCCTGGGCGAATCAGGGTTGGCCGCGGATGTCACTCTGGGAGTGGAACGAGATCCGAAGCCGCGAGCGCCGGCGCGATGATCTCGCCAGTGCGGAGGTCGTGCGCCAGTGTCTGGCGGCCAACGATGCACTGATCGGCCAGCGCATTGCCGAAGGTGAGCTGCGGGCACGTCGCCGCCGCGCCCGCTCTGAACGCTGGCGGGAAGGAGAGGCGGTCCCCGAGGCCCTTCCAGACCCCGCGCAGGAAGCGGCCGGAGATGCAAGTCGACTGCGCCGACGACCTCGACAAAGGGTCCCAGAGCCGGCGCTGATGTTGCCACCGCTCCCGAAAACCCAGCTCGAGGTGAGCCGCGCATCCATCGACAGCCCCGTCCCCTTTGAGGTGTTGGAGTAATGCCATGAGCCTAAGCCCACGGATTCCGACATGCAGCAAGGCGAGCGACGAGAGCGCCAGGCGGACCGCGCCGCCGCCCTCGGCACCGGCCGGGCCGCGTTTCCGCAATCGCACCAGTCTCTCGGCGGAGGGCGCGCCATGTACCCTGCGCCCGTAGTCGCACGCGATCCGCCGCGGCCCCGGGCGCGTCTCAACCTCGCGCCCCGTCTGCATCCGGATGAGACGCTTTCTTCTTGGCTCGAGCGATTCGCGGGCGCCTATGGCATGAGGTTGCGCGAGTTTTTCCTCTGGCTGGGGTATCGGAATTTCTTGGGGTACTGTGAGGTGCCGCACGACTTGGATGTCTCCCCGCCCCCGGACCTGGCGGGGGCGCGGAGTCGTCCTCTTAAGGTTGCATTTACCAACTATCTATAATACGGGTATACTTGCAATTAATCCTCATAGACCGGAGCTGCGGAAATGGCCCCTACGGAGACCATCGATCACCGGACCGTCGCCCAGGCCGTGAGGGCCGGAGCGGTGCGCGGTGCGCACATCGTTGGCCAGCCCGGCGGATGGGGCGTCGTGTTCCATTACGGCCAGGCGACCCCGGTGCTCGCCGCCAAACGCGGGGAGGTGCGTACCTTCGCCCGCCTCGAAACCCTCGTCGGCTATCTTAAGGAGCTCGGGATCGCCAAGTTCGAGGTCGATGCCACGGGCTACGACCCGGACAAGCAGTCCCGGCCCCGCATGCGGGCCGATGCGGCCGAGCGGCTGCGCCGCGCACACGAGGCGGCCGCCCACGATCGATGGTTCCGGGGTGAAGTGGAGAAGGCGCTCGAGGAGGCTAACGATCCCAACATCGAATGGGTCTCGCACGAGGAGGCCAAGGCGGCATGGGCGAAGCAGCGCGCCAGCCTAGTGAAGCGGACCAAGCGGACCCGCCAATGACGAAGCGCTCGCGCGCGCGGTGCAGACCCTCGACGACATGGCCTGCGGCGTGATGATCGATCGCGCTCGGCGCGCCGGCCGCCGACGCTGGTGGCGGTACACGACCGCCTCGCAAACCGAACGGCAGCCGATCATGTCGCCGGCGTTATCTGCGGGCGTGCAGTGAAGCTCGTATGGCTGCGCCGGGCGCTCGAGGACCGCGACGCCCAACTCGACTACATCGCCGGGGAGAATCCGGAGGCGGCCGTCTCGCAGGGTGATGAGATCGATCGGCAGATAGACCTCCTCCCCGCGCAGCCTGACATGGGCCGCCCCGGCCGCAAGAGAGGCACTCGCGAGCTCGTCATCAATCGCACGGCGTTCATTCTGGTGTACCGGGTGAAGGCCCGCGCCAAGCGTATCGAGCTGCTGCGGCTGTTGCACGGTGCGCAGCAGTGGCCAAAGGGAGGATGATTCAGCGGAGTGGGACCAGGAGAGGCTGAGCATCCGGTCCCGGACGCACAGACTTCGTCAAGCAGCTCGACCAGGCTGTCCTCGATGGCTTCGCGATGCACGCGGAGTTGCAGGCGGACATCACCGCGCAGCGGACCACGGACGGGTTTCTCGAGTCCCGGCCGTGGCTCCTACTTCGCATAATGTATATTATGTAAAATCTCGGCGATACCGAATGTGTGCGTGCCCAGCCAGGTGTCGGTCCAACGATATTTCAGTAACCCCCGCGGAGATTTCGGTAACCAATGGACCGAAAACGTGAGCGAACTCACCCTTTTGGCGCTACGTCGTCTTTTTGGACCGCGGCAGGACCCCCAGCCACACGCCAATTGGAATCATCGAGAGGTACCCGATGTCGGAGGGCTGTCGCACCGTCACCAGCCCCTCAAGAGTAACTCTTTCACCGAATGGGCGTTGAGTACGGAGCTGCACGTTTCCCATTCGGAATCGACGACGGTGCTGTACTTTGCGTCAAACGGATTTCGCGTAGCAGCGGTGCGGTCAATCAACTGCCGTGCCATCTGCTCGTTATTAAGCGCTACCTGGACCCAGACATCTTCCAACGTGTCGGGTATCTGTCCGAACAGATCATGGATGGGAGCCAATCTCGCCGCGAGCGGCCTTCCGGTATTTCCCAGCCGTCGAATGGCCAAAAGTGAACGCGGCGGCTGAGTTGCTTGCGGATGAAGCGCAGCCAAGGAATGCCGGCGTGCGTGGATTTCGCCACGGACCCTTGTACGTCAAAGTGAAACACCGATTTAGCGCCGCCAGCGCGGACTTCTGTCAGTCTCCGCCACCGGCTATTACCCATCCACGCCGCACCGTCGCCCACGGCCCCGTCTCGGACAATGTCGGCCACTCAAGCGGGAGCCCATGCAGCTCAAAGTACTTCAGAGGGAATGAGAAGCTGTGGTCGATCCCGACGAGTGTGGGCACATCTCCGGCAAGGCGTTGGATTAGCCACTCGGCGAGTCCGCGGCGCGTCCAATACCGACGTGGGCTGGGAGGCGACGAAACCTCAACGGGTACTCCAGCACCTTCGGCGAGGTATACACGAAGACCTTTAAAGCTGGAATTGGGTGTCCTTGCACCCGAGTAGTCGACTCCGATACTCCGCGCGAAACCTGCCATTTTGCGCTTCGACCCCCCTTTTGTTGGGCGGCGCCCCAGTACGTCTAAGATAGATTCCCTGAATATCACGTAAGCTATTGAAATATTATGCAATCTGGCTCGTGAAGATTCCGGTAACGAACGGGGCACGGCGACCAATTTATTCGTCAGCAATAATTATTGCCGGGTGATAATTCGCCCTAAACAGCATTGATTCGTCACATCACGCGTTACCGGAATCTCGTTGGATCGACATTCTGCAACTCGGATCCTTTGTCCGCCAAGCCAATCAGCACAGCACAATCCCGCTCAGCGCCAATGATTGAGCACGTGAAGATGTCCGGCAATCGGTACACCTGAAGTCTCGAGCCGGCGGATCGACGCGGCGATCTGTGCGTGATTCATGTTCTTGCGCGGATCGGTGACCCGACAGACCGCCATGATTCCACGGTGACCTGGCTGTTCCCGGTGCAGCTCGTAAAAGTCCTCCGTGTTGTGAGTCAACAGCACCCGCTCGAGAGATTGCGCGAGATCGAACACTTCCGGATCCGGGGTTCCATTCTTGTCGAGCTCGCCGATGGCCACTACATCGTGGCCGTCGCGGCGCAGAATGTTTAGTTGCGAGCGAGCTTGCGAGTCTTCATCAACCAAGATTCTCAAGACGGTGGTCTGGCGTCCACGTCGATGTTTGCCCGTCTCAAACGCTGCCGCTCTTCGTTGGCTTCGGCTTCGATCAGCGCCTTATTGGCCTCGCAGTACGCGAAGATTTCCTCACAGGCTTCCAGAGGCAGATCCCAATTCTCCGCGGCCTCGCGCACGCCCATGCCATTAGTCAGCGCGTCGAGCCATACGGCAGATGCCAAGAGCTTACGCCCCTTGACCCAGAGCTGCCGCCGCCAGGGATGAGGACGCTCGAGGAGCCAGCGCCATTGGTCGTGCACGCGAGCTTCGAGTTCCGGGATCGCCAGGCGGACGGCGGTAGAGGGGCTCTTACCGACAAAAAGGCGATTGCCCTGCTGGACCTCGTCCAGGAGCAAGGTGGTGAGCTGCGCCGCTCGCAATACGGCCTCTTTCGTGCTGGAAACGGCCAGTTGGGCGCGAAGATTCGCGAGCAGCTCTTCCTGTTCGGGAGACAGGTCGAAGTTGGCGCGTTTTGTGGTGGCGGTCATGGCGATGCAGCACGCTTCTATGAGTATATAATACTCATTTTCCGAGCAAGTGCAACGTCGGAGAAGTGACCTGAAAAAAGCAGGGTCCAACGGCCGTTCAGAGCGCTGACCGTCACGACGAGTCGTTCGCGAGCACGCTGCTCGGATAACCGTGACACTGTATAAAACTATAGGTTACCGGAATCTCGATTGGTATTTAACACAATTCGCCTCGCAGGGAGTCAATCGCTTGATTGCAAACGAATTTCGGGTCTATTGTTAAATCAATCGTAAGTCGTCGTTGAAATTGCTAGCGCGCGATTACCGAAATTTCGTTGCGCCGACACCAGGAGTGCAGCTAGCTAGTGCAGAGCCGAACGGCCGAACGATGAGCCTCACCGGCACTCGCGATCTCCTCGAACGCGCTGCCTTATCGCTGCGTAGTGCATCGGCATGTCAGCGCATCGGGCTCTTCCTCCGCTCGGAACGCCTCAAAGGTGCGCACATCACTTGGCCGGACGACACGGCGTCTTCGACGCAAAGCTCTCCTGCGCGATCGGAGGTGACTAGCCCGCCGAGCGACCTAGCCCGCAGGAAATCCGCGCCTCCTAACACCAGGAAATCGTCCAGCGGCAGACGACCAGTACGGGCGAAATCTTAACTGCTTGTTTCACACGATTCTTCTGATTTTTAGTAAGTGCGGAATCAGGAGAGTCTCTCGTGTCACGACGAATTACTTTTCTCGTTCGCGACAAACTGTCAACGCCGGGGGGCGTGTCCGATTCTGAACAGTGTCCGGCCGCCCTCTGTTCATAAGCGGACACGGCGGATACACGCTGGATATAAGTCTCTCATTCCACGGGCGTAGCTCTTGGCATGTCGATTGCACGCCACAGAAGGCCCACCGTCCGCGTCCTGCATCGATACAGCGTCGAGAATGACGAAAGTCCTGCCGATCGCCAATACCGCGCTTCCCGCTCGATACCGCAATCGGCGAGGAGGTAAAGCAGTAATCGAGCGTGCTAAGTCAGGAAGCTCGGACGATCGTGACCATGACGTGATCGCGTGCATCTCGAGTGAGCTCATCGCAACGCGGGTCTTCTCGACGCGGGCGATCGCTACCCCGCCCGTGGCACAGCCAACCTAAGAGGGCTCGATGTTCCGGCATTACATGCAAATGGCGGTGCGCAACTTGGTCATACACAAGGTCTACAGCTTCATAAATGTCCTCGGTCTGTCGGTGGCGCTCACGTGCGTTATCTTCGTAACGCTATTCGTCCGCTACGAGCTCTCTTACGACAAATGGATTCCAGGAACTGACAATCTTTACCGCGTAGAACTGACCATAGCTTCTCCCGGCGCACCTAGCCTGGACGTCGGCGCTGCATCGTATCCCTTGGGCGGTGCGATGCGTGACCAAGTTCCAGGCGTCACCGGAGTCACCCGCCTTTATTCCACGACGAAGACGTTGATCAATGGGGATCGGCAGTTCCTGGAGGAGAACGTTGATTTCGTGAATTCCAACTTCTTTCGACTCATCCGTCTGCCTTTCGTCGAAGGCGATCGCCGCTTAGTCTTGAGCCAGCCCGAATCGGTGGTGCTGTCGGAGTCCGCAGCCAAGAAGTATTTCGGTAGCACCGATCCCATGGGCCGCATGCTCACTGTTAACGCCAGCGATTGTCCGAGCGGTACCACCGCATGTCCCAGTGAGACTGTGTCTCTGCGGGTAACCGGCATCGTGCGTGATCTTCCTGAAAACACACAATTAAGCGGCAATGTATTCATTCCGATTTCGTCATTGGCGGACCCAATTACGACTAGCGAAAGGGAAAACTGGTTCCGCAGTTCCTGGTCCACCTACATTACCCTGGCGCCAAACGTCAAACCTGCCGCCATCCTGGCGGCCATGCCGTCAATCCTGGACCAGGACGTTACAGGGCTGTTAACGGGCATCGATTGGCGTGGGAGCAGGATGTTTACCGTTCATCTCACACCCTTTGCCTTGGTGCATCTCAGTTCTTCTCGCTGGATTGGTAATCTCACGCCTTCCGGAAGCTGGGACACGCTCTATGGTGTAATCATCATTGGCATTCTGATTATGTTCGTGGCTTGCTTCAACTTTACGAATCTGGCGACTGCACGCGCGGACCTCCGAGCTCGCGAGATCGGACTGCGAAAGACACTCGGCGTCACCCGCAAACAGCTCATTATTCAGTTTCTGAGCGAGTCGGTATTTCTGGCGCTGATCTCCCTGATTTGTGCGGCTGCGGCAGCGGAGATGCTGCTGCCTGCATTCGACGGATTCCTCCACCGATCAATTGCGCTCAGCTACACGAACGACTGGCGACTCGGACTTTTGCTCAGTGGCATCGCGCTCGCTGTAGGCTTGATGAGCGGCATCTATCCGGCGGTCATTTTGTCGAGACTTCGCCCAGTGGCAGCGCTGCAGGCGAAAACCGGGCCCTCACGCACGTCGCTTGGGTTGCGCGACGTGCTGATTTCGCTGCAGTTCGCCGTGTCGATCGGGCTAGGCATCGCGGCCCTGGTTGTATTTCGCCAAGTAGACTACGCGCGGAACATGGATCTCGGGTTTCGTCATGACAACATCGTGGTCATCCGGAACATCAGTCTGAGCGGGGCAAGGCAGGAGGCGTTTGCGCAGGCATTGCGGGCCAATCGAGGTGTGCGAGATGTCGGATTGTCCCAATATTTGCCGTTCGGTAGCGGTTTCAATCAGGATTTTGTTCAGGTGCCTGGGCAGGCCTCTCAGCTAAGCCTCTTTTGGATGTCGACTGGCCCGGGGTTTCCACATGCATATGGCATCGCGCTCGTAGCGGGACGCTTGCTGTCAACCACGCGCGGTGATGACAGGGCGTCAAACACGAGCCTGAGGAAGGGAATCGTCAACGTGCTGGTTAACGTCGCGGGCGCCAGAAGACTGGGTTTTACTCCGCACGATGCGATCGGTCGGACGATCCTGTTCAGTGACTACCGCGTTCACATCGTTGGGGTTCTCGCGGATGCCAAACTTGAGGGCGCGCGCAAATCGGCCGCGCCGCTCCTTTACCTCTACGATCCAAGCTTCCCCATGAATGTCTCGGTGCGACTCCGTCCGGGCCATATTACGGAGACGCTGGCCTTTATAGACAAAACATGGCACGCCTTCGTCCCAACCGTCGCTATCCAGAGGTCGTTTCTCAGTTCGCGCTTCGCCACCCTTTACCGCTCAGATGAGCGTCAAGGCACTGTGTTCGGCGTGTTCGTCATCATCGCTGTTTCAATTGCCTGTCTCGGACTTTATGGTCTCGTAGTATTTACCGCCGAGCGCCGCACCAAGGAGGTCGCGGTCCGCAAGATCTCCGGCGCCCGAACGCTCGACATCCTGAAGATCATGCTGTGGCGAATCTCCGTTCCGGTGCTGCTCGCCAACGTCATTGCCTGGCCCCTGACCTACCACTATCTGCAAGGGTGGCTGCAGGGATTTGCCAGTCGGATCTGGCTCAACCCGGGGTACTTTCTGACGGGCAGCGCAATGGCGCTGCTCATCGCCTGGGCGACGGTATTTGTGCACACGCTGCGCCTCGCGCGAATGAGTCCCGTACATGCGTTGAGGTCCGAATGAGCTGAAGCGCAACGACCTCACTCGATTCCGCGATGTGCACGTAGCAGGCGGCCGGTACGGCGGAACGACTCCGGCGGGAAGTCCTGCAACTGTCTACGGCTTTGCGATCATCGCCTTGCTCATCGTGTTGATTGCATCCGCCAATTTCATCAATCTCGCGACTGCTCGAGCGACGGTGCGCGCGAGATGGGTCTTCGCAAGCTCGGCGGTGCGACGCGCGGGAAATGCGGCGATAGAATGGCTCGGTTACGACCATACACGAGTAAACCATGACTGCTAAGCCCCGTATCGCCCTTATTATCGGTTCTACCCGCCCGACGAGGTTCGCGGACAAGCCGGCGCAATGGATGCTGAGACAAGCCCAGGCACGCCAGGACATGGAGGTCGAGGTGGTCGACCTGCGCGATCACCCGCTGCCTTTCTTCTCCGAGGTCGCAACGAACCTGCGCGTGCCGAGCAAGGACCCCGAGGCCGTGCGATGGCAGCAAACCATCGGCAAATACGACGGCTACATCTTCGTCGTCGCTGAGTACAACCATTCGATCACCGGCGCCCTTAAGAACGCCCTGGATCAAGCCTACAAGGAGTGGAACCGCAAGCCCTTCACCGCGATCGGCTACGGCAGTGTGGGCGCGGGGCGTGCCATCGAGCATCTGCGGGGGATCGGCGTCGAGTTGCAAATGGTCTCGACGCGAGGCGCTGTTCACATTGGTGGCAGCGATTTCATGGCCGTATTCCCGATGGGCGGCAACAAGCCGATCGAGGAGATCGAAGCCGGCCTCCTGCCTGTGGCGACCGCCGCCCTCAACGAGCTGGCCTGGTGGGCCAAGGCGACGATGGCCGCCCGGGCGGCAGCCGCTTGACCATTTTCACGGCGGGCGCGCCCCACGCCGGCTCGCCAATCTCGTGAACGGCGTGTAGGCACTGCGATGAGTCCCAATAGTCACGTCGATCGCTACGCCCCAACCCTTAGCTACATGCCTGCATCCGCTCATGCGACGTGTTGACCAGTTACCAAAATTTCCGATCGCCGTCCAAGGGTGGGGTTACCGGAATCTCGTTGCGCCGACACCTCGACCGGGACGGTCAAAACTGCACCGAGGTCATAAGGCTGCTCGATCAGGAATGCAGCCCGCGTCGAGTCCGCCAGCGAGGCGCGAATTATATGAAAATAATATACGTCAATGAGTTGCGAGACAAACCGGAGAATTTAGATGATGTAGGGCGTGACATTCAGCTTCATAGCATTTTGCGCGCCAACTGCACGGGCACGACCGGATGACACTCAAGCTCGAGTGCGGCGGAACGGCAAATGCTCCGACATTTCGTGTGGGCGGGCCGCCCTACCCCAGTCCGGCAAAGACAGGTGATGAAATGCCCCGTCTGAAGGAAGTCGCTGAGATCCTGATTGATGCGGATACGCTCTGGAACGAGGCTGGCGATTTCAGCTCCCTCGCGCGATGGCACCCGCAGGTGAGCGGGATCTCCGTCTCTGACGAGCCCGCCGGCCGTCTGCGCGTCCTGCGCTTCAAGGCTGGCGCTGAGCAGCTCGAGCGTTTACATGTCGCGGATGCCGAGCATCGCGTCTATCGCTACAGCATCGAGCGCACCGGCCTGCCGGTTCGCGATTACACCGCGGAATTTCGCATCGAAGCGGTGGATGTGTATAGGAGTCGCCTCGTGTGGGAGGCGCGATTCACGCTTGCCGATCCAAGCGACGACCGCACGGTCGAGCGCATCCGCCACTTCTTGCACGAGGGGGCTGCGAGCCTCCAGGCGAAGTACCGTCCCTATGCGGAGCGAGAGCCGGATGGGGTTGAGACGGCCATAGCGGATGCGGACAAGAAAGTGCGTACTGGCACCGCGAACGAGCCGATCAGGAACACGCCGCCTGCCGGTGCGTGGAACGACACATCGTCAGACTAGCCCCACGAGCCCACCCGCCATCACCCCCAGTCATCTTTGGAGAGCACAGCATGAGCGCCGTCCTAGCTGCCCTGTTTCCGAGTCATGAAGTCGCCGAGAAGGCGAGAACCCGGCTCGTCGAGGACGGTTTCCCGACCGATCGCGTGGAGCTTACCTCCGGCAGGGAGGCCCAGCAGGCGGATCTGGTGCCCGCGCGGTCGCACGCCGAGAAGCTGACTCTCCATTTTCGTCAGCTCTTTCCCGCCAAGGAGGATGCGGAGGCCACCGAGTTCCTCTGCCGCGGCGTCATCCAGGGCGGCGCGGTGATTGAGGTCCACCCTCGCGGCGACATCGAGACGCAACGCGCCATCAAGATTCTCGAGCACGCCGGCCCGCTCGAATTGCGTGCGGCCGACCTCGACCATCAGTCCATGGAACATGCGGCTTCGCGCAGTAACGAGACAGTCATCCCCAACATTCGCAAAATCCTCCTCGGGCCCGGGCAGCGATAGACCGCCCTCCATCAGGTGTGTGTCCCCTTCCAGCTATGGCACGAACAGCCGGCTGTCCCACCACACCGGCTGATGTAGGCTCGTCGTAATCTGCGCAAATTCCGGGTGAGTCTCGCCCGGCTCACCGGTGAGATTGACGTCGCCGGCCCGGAACTGGCAGGAAGCCTGACCGCTCTTATCGATGAGTATCGACTCTACCGCCAGCGCCGAACACGACAGCGGTCAGCGCGCCTGCAACGACTGCTCCACCCACTGCCGCCACCGGCGCACGTCGCGCAGGCGCCGCAGCCGCGGCGGCAGTCGCCGCAGCAGCACCGCCGCTCTCGGCAGCAGGCGCTCGCGATAAGCCGGCTCGGCGAGGGATTGGGCGTAGAGTGCGCCCGCGAGCTCGTAGGGAACCCAGACATCACCGTGATCGCGCGCCAGCAGCTTCTCATCGAACTTCACAACCGGGTCGATCACCTGCGTCGCCTCGCGGCGCTTGCCCTGCCGAGCGAGCGCCATCGCGAGCCAGGCCGAATCCTTCGCCATCTGCCGCTGGTTCGAAGGGAAAGCGATCTTGTCCCACTTGAGCGCTGCGCGCTGGGCGCTTTCGGCCGAGGCGAAGTTACTGAGCTGGTACTCGGCGCGACCATAGATTTGCGAATAATCGGACAGGACACCGGGTCGCCAGTTTTTCACGACCGCTCCCACCAGCTTCGCAGTGCTCGCCTGCTGGATGGCTCGAGCCGCAAGACGGCTTGCTTCGGCGAATTCATCGCGCTCGTAGCTCACCATGATTTGCACGAAATGCGGATACAGTTTCAGCAGGCCCGACTCGCCGCCGCCCTGCGGCAGGTAAGCGCGATTACGCTCGAGGAACGCTCGGCCGCTCGCTGCTGTGCGCAGCGCACCCGTCAGGTCGCCGGAGATGGCCTGATTGAACCCCAGCCCAGTCAGAAAGCCTTCGTAGTTGGCTATAAAAAAGGCGCCTCCATGCACGGCCTGAGCGAGTGGCTGCAGCGATCTGCGATACGTGTCGACGGCTCCATCGAGACGGCCGAGCGCCCATAGTGAGTCGCCGTTGCCGCCCAACGCTACGGCAAGGTTGTTCAACGTCGCGACGTTATTCGGGTCGAGCTGTAGGAGCACCCGCACGGTCTGCTGTGCCTGCAACTCATAGTGCATGTCTTCCTGCGGATCGAGCTCCTGAAAAGCGACGTAACCCAAGTTGCTTTCGGTGACCTCCTTGGAATGCAGGGTGAGCCGATAGCCGGGGCGCTGCTGCAGCACCCGATCGGACACCGCGAGCACCTCCCTCCCGATCCGCAGCGCCTCGTCGTTGCGACCGAGATTGGCAAGCGCATTCACCCGCCAGGTGCCGGCCTCGGCATAATCGGCGCTCATCTGCAGATCGCCGAGATCCGTGGCGCCGAGTTGGGCGGCGATCCGCATGGCCTGCTGCTCGGCGCGCAGGGCACCCCCATTGTCGTTGGCCTCTATGTCGTACCAGCCTGAACGCGTGAGGGCTTCCACGTAGGCCCGACGGGCCGAGAATGAGGCGCCCGGCCTCTCGGCGAGGGGCCGGAGAATGTCCACGGCATCCCGGCAAGTCGTGAGCGCGCCCGGATCGTTCAGATTGGCAAGGAGCGTGCAGCGGGCCGTGTAGCCCATGCCGAGCGCGACGAGGGTCGCATCCGACCGGTCGCCGTGTTGGTGCAGGCCTTCGAGCAGACCGATGGCCGCGTTGGTGTTTCGAAGTCCCGCGCGGGTTTCGCCGAGAAAGTTCATTGCACTGGCGTGATCGATGAGCGCGAGCGCGCCGTTGCGAACCGTCTCGGTGCTCCGGAGCTCAGGCGGCAGGCCATTGAAGTAATCGATCTCGCGCTGCGTGAACTGCGCCAGCACGTCCAGCCGGCCGAAGCTCTCCAGCTCGCGCACGAAGGTATCCGTGAGATACCCCAGCAGCAGCTCGGCGTGGCTGCGAGCCTGTTCGGCCACGGCCCGACTCTGCTGCGCGATGCGCTCGGCTCGTTGCGCCCGCCGGGTGCTCACGTAACCGAATACCGCAGCGGAGAGCGCCACTATCGCGAGCAGGATGCAACCGGCGGCGATCGCGCGCGCCCGTCGAAGCGCGTGCTGGGCCGCCTGTTCTCTGGCACGCTGCTCTTCGAGGGCGCGCTCCGTCGCTTCTTGCGCTTCGCGCGCATGGCGCTGATCCCGGCTCGACTTGACGACGCTACAGAGCACGTCGTGCGTGAGCTCGACCCGGCGCACGTCGAGCCGCTCCTCGATCCGCAGCAGGCGGCGGTTGACGAGCGTCGCGAGCGCATCGGGCGCGGCGCCCGCGGCCTCGAAGCGCCGCAGCAGACTTTCCTCCGAAACGTTCTCGCGAAAGCCCGATTCGGTCAGCAGCTCGTCCTCAATGATCTGTCGCACGGCCGCCGGCTGATCGGCGAGCGCCCGCTCGTAGAAGTTAGTGAGGATGCTCGCGTGCGAGCCGGCGAGCAGGTCGAGCGAGATCTCGCTGCGGCCCTGGGTGAGGCGGGTATCGTTGAGCTCGCGACAAATGAGACTGAGCAGTGACGGCTCGACTTCGGCGTTGGCGAGCTCCGCCCCGCCGGCGACGAAGCGCACGATGGCCGCTGCCACCTCATCCGAGACCAGGTGCCTACCCGGCTGCAGCACTGCCTGCAGCGCCTGATCGCCCGTCATCGGGGCGAGCCGCAGGCGGTTCTGCGACACGCTCGGCATCGTCCGCTTCAGGCTCTCGAGCGGCGCGAGGTAGTCCTCGCGCAGCGCAATCAGCACGCGATAATCGCCGCGCGTGAAATCGAAGCGTTCGGTGGCCGCTTCGTCGCGCTCGAGCTGCGCCTCGAGCGCCTTCGGCGCCCGGTTCTCGACCAGGTCGGCGAGCTCCTCGACGAAACGCGCCGCGCGCGCCCGGCCGAAGTCATCGCTCTGCGCGAGCGTGAACAGCTCCTCGAACTGATCGAAAATGAGCAGCGGAATGATCGTAGCGCCGGAGGTATCGCACAGCACATCGTCCCGGTGATGCAGGAATTCCCACAGCGACTCCCCGGCCGCGGCGACGCCCACCTGAGTCCACTGCCCGGAGGCGCTCGCGGCACGCCGGATCGCCGCTTTGATCTGCTCAGCCGGCTCGGGCGTGTCTCGGCTGTAGTCGATGCGCACGTACACCGGGCAGAAGCCGTGCTCGCGCAACCGCGGCACGAGTCCGGCGCGCAGGATCGAGGTCTTGCCGAGGCCCGACTTGCCGAAGAGGACCGTGAGGAGCTTGCGCTGCACCCGCCGCGCGAGCTCCGCCACCTCCTCCTCCCGCCCGAAGAAGTAAGAGCGGGTTTCCTCGGTGAACGAGGCGAGGCCCAGCCACGGGTTGTGCTCATCGACCGTCGCTGGCGCGCGGGGCGACGGCGCGGCAGCCTCGGACTTGGCAAGGGCGTTCATGCGCCGCGGGCCCGCGTGAACTCTGTAAGTCGCCGGGCGAACTCGGGCGTCACCTCACCGCTCGGCAACTGCGTGAAGTGCAGCGCCTTGAACCGCTCGGGCACGAATGCCTCGGCGGCCGTGGTCGCATCGAGCGTCACCGGCAGGATGAAGAGCGCCCCGTCCGCCATGTTGCGCGTACGATCGAGCGCATAGGTCCACTCACGCCGGAAGTAGGCCTCGACGCGCCGCTGCGTGCTGGCGGAGATGACCGGGATGAAGTACGAGCAGCGGGCGATGTTGCGCTGGATCTTATGGTCGTAATCATCGCCGACCTCGAGTCGGTCGACGTCGAACCAGGTGGGCACGCCGGCCGCTTCGAGCCCCGCCTTCATTCGCTGCACGGCCGGCAGGTCCTCGCGGGCGTAGCTGATGAACACCGCGTTGTCGGGCATCTCGCGCGCGGGCGGCAGAAAGCGCGCCGGACCGGCGACACCTGCGGAGGCGGGCTTGCGTCGCGCATGCCAGCGCTGAGAGAGCTCCGCCACGAACCGCTCCGCGCCGCGGTAGATTCGCGTATGGACACTCACCTGCTGCAGGAACGCCATCAGCCGCTCGTCCTGGCTCGTGTGGTCGTCCGCGAGCACTTCGCTCACATCGCGTGGCGCCGACAGCCGCTGGCGCTTGGCCATGCGCAGGAAGAAGCGTGCCAACCAGTTGGTCAGACCGCTGCCGATCACGAGCAGGTGATTGTGCTCGAGCTCGTGGAACAGCCGCTCGGGCGCGAGGTGTTCGCTCTGCAGCGCGCAGAGGAACTCGAGCAGATCCTCATCCGAGATCACATAGGTGGGCGACGCCGAGAGCTTGCCGAACAGGTGATACACGACCGGTCGGGTCAACCGGTCGCGCTCGGCCGGGAGATCGTTCACACGATTCGGCGTATACGCAATCACATCCGTCGAGGGCGCGCCCCCGAAGCGCTCGAGGTTGATCGCCGTCTCGAGCAGCGGGTCGAACGTGGTGGAGACGAAGAGGTCGAAGTCGGTGATCGAGGCCAGCTGGCGCAACGCTGCCGGCGGCTCGAAGTTGGCATCCTTGAGCACCGCACGCAGCCGAACGTAGGCCTCCTCCCGACGTCCGCGATCGGCGAGGAACCAGCACACGACGTCGTTGAGCGAATAAGGCTGCGGCAATCGCCGCGTGTCCACACTCAATTTGGTCGCCAGCCGCTCGGCCACCCAGTCGTAGAGCAGCCGTGGGCGCTCATCCGTCGCGACCATCAGGAGCTCCGGCCCCACGATCGGGATGACCCGCCGCTCCTCGATGAAGCTCAGGAGATCGTCCCATGCGTCCTCATCGAGCGTGGCGTCGGGCACGAGGGGAGCTGCGGCGCTCGTCATGTGCGGCGGTGTAGCCGTGGGTGCCGTACGCGAGGTAGGACGTCACCTCCGAGGGGCATCCCCTTCAGTCGGTGCAGCGGCATTCGAACGGACCCCTCTTCGTTTTCGTTTTCCAGGGATGCTACTCCGGGGCTGCTGCTCAGTCCATCACCACCCTTTTCAATCGAGCCGGCTGCCGCCCGGACTCACAACGGCACCGGCGCGGTCTCCGAGTCTACCGGATGCTCTGCGATCGTCGGATGTACATTTTTGATCGACAAGCAGCTTACGCATGGATGCCGCCTGGCCAAGGTGGGTACTTGCTGCATAGCTTCTCTCGCGCTGCTCAGCCACCAGCGCCTGGATGTGCGCCCAGCGCTTCGAGAGGAAGTCCTCGCTCTTGAATAGCTCAACAGGGACGGCGGAAAAAACTAAATTAAGGTTAATGATAGGTTAATGGTGCCTCTTCGTTCCCGGTCCCATAATGCGTTGCGGCTTGTCGCTTCTGTTGCGCGCGCCTGGGTTCGGCGGAGGGCCCAAACGTCGCGCGACGAAGGAGGTTCGACGTCATGGTCAACTTCGCGCGTGTAACCGGGCTTAAGGTGTCGCGGTCTCGACTGCGGCTTTCGACTGGACTGCTCTCGGTGGCGTTGCTCACCGCTGCTGTGTCGCCTGAGCTCCTTGCACAAACCCCACCCGCGGAGCAGGCCCCGTCGACGCCGAGCTACGTCCCGCAGTCGCCAGAGCAGCTCGAGCAGCTGGTCGCGCCCATTGCGCTGTATCCGGATTCGCTGGTCGCGGCGGTTCTCCCGGCCGCCACCTATCCCGAGCAGATCGTCGAGGCTGACCGATGGCTCAAGGCCAATCCGGACCTGACGGGCGATGCGCTTGCCCAGGCGGTGAATCAGCAGCCCTGGGATGCAAGCGTCAAGGCGCTCACCGCCTTTCCAGCCGTCCTCGGAAACATGGACGACAATCTCTCCTGGACGTCCTCGCTCGGCGATGCCTACTACAACCAGCCACAGGATGTGATGGCCGCGGTGCAGACGATGCGCCAGCGCGCCCAGGCGGCCGGCAATCTGCAGAGTACGCCGGAGCAAGATGTTACTTCGGAGGGCTCAGACATCGAGATCGAGCCGGCCGAACCTGACATCGTCTACGTTCCCGAGTACGACCCGTGGGTCGTTTACGGGTATCCCATCCTCGCCTGGCCGGGGTGGTATGAATACCCGGGCATCTGGTTCGCGGGCCCGTACCTCTCGTTCGGCGTGGGCTTTCCGATCGGCTTCATGGCAGGCTTCGGGTGGGGCTGGCATCACTGGGGATGCAACTGGCACGGTAGCTTCGTGCGCTTTGATCGGGCGCGGTACACGTCCCACAGCGTCACGTTCTTCAACCGGAACAACTTCTATCGCAGTGCCGCCGCGCGGGGCGCGTTTCACGTGAGTACCAGGGGCCGCTTCGGCGCTGCGCAGCGAGGCGCGTTTCGCGCGGGTGCCGCCCCCCGCTTCGGCGCTGCGCCCCATCGTTTTGGCGGCAACCTAGGGGCGGCGCGGGGCTACGCCGCGCCCCGCGGCGAGATCGGCATCCGCTCGGGCGCCTTCAGCGGGTTCGCCCGTGGTGGTGAAGCCCGGGGCTTTGCAGCGCGGGGACGCGCCAGCTTCGGCGGCGGCGGATTCCGGGGCGGCGGGGCTCCTCGTGGCGGTGGGGCTCCTCATGGCGGTGGGGCTCCTCATGGCGGTGGGGCTCCTCATGGCGGTGGCGCTCCTCATGGCGGCGGCCGTCCCCGATGAGCCGGTCTTCCGTCGTGCCCTCGCCTTTCTTTGCCGTTTGTTTCAGCGGCGGTGGATTGGCGTCGGACCGAACTCTCCAAAGCAGCCGACTGGCCGTAATGGTCGCGGACCGGCAGATCAGATACGTGAGCGGTGGATGACGCTTGGCCAGGAAGGGTACTTGCTGCACAAAGTTGCCACTGCAATTGGATAGCGCTAGATTGCGTGACGATGGTCAACAAGCCATCCAACCGTTGGAGCGCCGTGTCGATCGTCTGCACGAGCGCGAGTTGTGCCGCGGCCCAGGCGTTGAAGGGACAGCGCTATCTCAGCGCCGACGCGCCACGGCTTCCCCTGGCGGGTTGCGCATCGCCTGCGACTTGTCCCTGCGTGTACCGCAAGTATGCTGACCGCCGCGCCGGGCCGCGCCGCGAGGCGGATTCAAGCGGCCTCCGGCGCTCGAGTCCCAAACCGGAGCGGCGGAGAAGCCGGGGCCGCCGCAGCACCGATCATTGAATACAGGCTTGCCGGCGCCGGCGGCATCTGGTTCTGCTGTCGCGCGTGAAGTTCGAGCGCAACGACAAGGTCCTGCACCTGGGATGCGATTATGGAGCAAGGGGAATCTACGCCGCCAAACTCACCAGTGCGTTGTAAGACTCAGGGACGAGGACCGAGCGCACGACGATGAAGGAATATTCACTCGATTGGGCGCGCTGCGGTAGGCTGCTCGCGGCGCACCATGAATACCCTTCCTCCGTACCCCGAAGCGGACGACCTCGCGGCCTCGCGCGTCTCGGGCGGTGACTCGCGCCTGGACAGCGCACTCGAGATCGAGCGCTGGGACGAGCTGCGCGCCCAGAGTCACCGCATGCTCGATGACATGCTCGACTACATTGAAGGCATTCGCAGCCGGCCGGCCTGGCAGCCCATGAGCGCAGCGGTGCGGGCGGCCTTCCGGGCCGATTTGCCGCGGTGTCCGACCGACCTCGCAGCGATTCACGAGGATTTCCTGCAGCACGTGCTGCCTTACACCGGCGGCAATGTGCACCCCGGCTTCATGGGCTGGGCGCAAGGAAGCGGCACCGCCGTCGGTATGCTCGCCGAAATGCTTGCGAGCGGTCTCAATGCCAACTGCGGCGGGCGCTCCCATGCGCCGATCGCGGTGGAGCAGCAGATCGTCGAGTGGTCGCGCCGCCTGTTCGGTTTCCCCGAGGGGGCAACCGGTCTATTCGTCACCGGCGCCTCCATTGCCAACTTCGTCGCGTTGCTCGTGGCGCGGCGGGCGGCGCTCGGCCCCGGCTCGCGGCAAGCCGGCGTCGCGGCCACGGGAATGCGCCTGGTTGCCTATGCCTCAGTAGCCACCCACGCTTGCGTTGCACGCGCCATGGAGTACGCGGGACTCGGCAGCGGCCAACTTCGCCTCATCCCTGTGGACACCGATCACCGCATCGACCTCGATGCGCTCCGCCGCGCGATCGACGCCGACCGTGCAGCGGGATCGAGCCCGTTCTTCATCGTCGGTAACGCGGGCACCGTAGACATCGGCGCGATCGACGATCTGGCCGCGCTCGCCGAGCTTGCCGCTGCGCAGCGGCTCTGGTTTCACGTCGATGGCGCCTTGGGCGCTCCGGGAATTCTGTCTCCCGACATCGCGCCCCGCCTGGCGGGAATCGAGCGCGCCGACTCCCTCGCATGCGACTTCCACAAGTGGATGCAGGTCCCGTACGACGCCGGATTCGTCCTCGTGCGCGACGGCGCACTGCATTGCGACACCTTTGCCGCCCCGGCCGATTATCTGCAGCGCCGGGCGCGCGGGCTCGCTGCCGGTGAGTTTTGGCCCACCGACTTTGGTCCGGATCTGTCGCGAGGATTTCGTGCCCTCAAAGCATGGTTCACCTTGCGGGTTTACGGCACCGACCAGATCGGCGCCGCGATCTCGCGGACCTGCCGTGTGGCCCGGCATCTTGCGGCGCGCGTCGATTCCGAAGCGCGCCTCGAGCGGCTGGCGACGGTTCCTCTCAACATCGTTTGCTTCCGTTACCGGGGCACCGATGCCGACACGCTCAATGCGGCAATCGTCGCCGACGTGCAGGAGAGCGGCGTGGCCGTCCCTTCGACCACGCGTATCAATGGCCAAGTCGCGATTCGCGCCGCAATTTTCAATCACCGCACGCGAGAGAGCGACGTCGATGCGCTGGTCGATGCGGTCCTACGGCACGGAGACCGCCGCGTGCACAGCGGCTCTCGCGAGTAGCATGCACTTCACCGCATCGAGCGCACGGTTGATCGGCGCACGACGGTAGTCCCACATGGCGTCAGGATCGGGCGGCAGGATCGCCATCGCGGCGTTGGCCTCGAAGAGTAGCAGTGAGCGGTCCGGCCCGAGGCCGAAATCGATGCCGGCGTAGTCGAGCGCGAGACCACGGGAAATCTCCTCGAGCGCAGCCATCGCTCGCGGGCCCAGCACGCCCGCCATGTCATCGAGAAACTGGCGCTCTTCCTCGCGATGCGCGCGGCTCGCGGCCATATCGGCACTGAAGTAATGCACCTTCCAGTCCGATGAGATGGCGAGATGCAGGGGATAGAGGACGCCGTCGATGAACATGACCCGGTACTTGCGTGCAAGGCCGTCGGCGCCGCGTGCATCGAGATATTCGATCGCAAGCAGCTCCTCGCCGGGCAGCGCGGCAATGGCCGCCTCGAGGGCCTCGCGCCGCTCGACGCGCAGGAAGTGTTGGCCCATATGGAAGCCAGGAGAGCGCAGCAAGAGGGGAAACTCGAGCTCGATGCCCTGGAAAGCCGAGCGACTCAACCGCCGGATCGCGGGCGCGACGATCCCCGGCAGCGAAGCGAACCGTCGACTGTTCTCGATCCGGCCGCTGAGACGCACGCGCTGGGGTGGGTTGATCACGGGCGCCGTGGTCCGGGAGACCAGGGCCTCCGCTCGCTCGAGCGCGAGCGGGCACAGGTCCGCATCGCCGACCGCATTGAATACGATCGCATGCGCTGGCAGCTGCTGCTGCGGCTCGCAGAACTCGGCGTACAGCGCGGTTACCTCGAAGGTCCGGTCGTCGAGAAATCGCCGGGTCGCGACATTTCCCTCGAAGACTGAGACCAGCAGCAGGGCGGGCACCGGGATTCCGCTGCCTCGGTAGCGTTGCGCAACCCTCGCATGCCCGATGAAGCCTCGCTGCCAATGCGGCGCGGCCGCCTGAGTCTCCCCGAGAGCGGTGAGCGTGCGTGCAAGCCCTTGGTGGGCCTCGGCGAGATCGCCACCGGCCGCGAGCGCGGCTTCGTAATGGATACGGGCCTCGGCCAGCTCGCCCATTTGATAGAGCACGTTGCCGAGATTCACGCGGCCGACTGGATTGGCCGGGTGGCACTTGACGGCCTGCTGATAAGCTGTGCGTGCCGCGGAGCGATGGCCCGTCGCCCACGCGAGAGTGCCAAGCTCGTTGAGCGCCGTCCCGTGGGTGGGATCGAGCCGCAAAAGCTCGAGGTAGGCCGCCTTGGCCGGCTCGTCCTGACCGCTCGACTCGAGCTGGCGGGCGCGCTCGAGTAGCTGCGCAATCCGGTCCTCCTCACTCACAGTCATAAATTGATCGCCGCCCGCTGAAGCAAGTGTCAGAGATTACATGAGCAGCCGATCGCGGCTCGAATGAACGTCAGTGCAGAATGACGAGCGCGAGGCCGCTTTCCGGCACTGTCACGCGCACCGCCCCGCCGTTGACCGGTACCTGCCAGGGTGGCGGCAGGCGCGCCGCCTGTTGCAACTGCCGGTACTGGGCCGGGGTCGGGTAGCGGGGCCGGCCCATCTTCAGGTACGCCGCGTTCAGGTCTCCCCGCGCAGCATCCAGGATCTGCACCTGAGCCTGCTCGGGAAATGGCGGCGAGGATAGTTGTAGAACGAACGTATGGCTGCCGCGCTGTTGCCCGTCGACGAACGGGTTCCAGAGCGCCACCGCAAGCTCACCATCCCGCCGCCGCGTGATGAGCACACCGGGCTGCGTATCGGGTATGCGCGTCTTACCCAGCTGGTGCAGCATGACGAACGCGTTATAAGCAGGCTTCGGCACGGAGCCGATGGTGAGCAGACCAAAACCGCCCCATAGGGGACGTTTCGGCACTCCCTGTTCCTCGAACACGTCCGAGAAGGTCCAGTAGGACATCATGCTGGTCAGCCCGTCGCACTGACTTGCAAGGTTTGCCAGCCACGGACCCATGTACACGGTGTCGGTCAGGCCGCTGTTCATATAGGTCGCGTTGAATTCGCTCATGATGAGCGGCAGGTGCGGATATGGGCTCGCGAGAATCTCACGGTGCACCTTGCGCACCGCGCGGCACACCATCTGATCGCGGGGAATGTCTCCGGGGCGACCGAAGACATGGAGCGACGTGTCATCCGCGTACACGTGGGTCGAGACGAAGTCGACGGGTACGTGAACGCGGGCCGCATGACGCAGGAACGCGCGCACCCAGGCGGTTTGCGCGGTCGCCGGGCCGCCGACTCTCAGGCGCGGGTCGACCGATTTCACCGCCCGCGCGGTGTGGTCGTAGAGCTGCCAGTACGTTGCCTGCTTCGGCACGCCAGTCCAGAAGTCGAGATTGGGCTCGTTCCACACCTCAAAATACCATCGGCGCACCTCGGCCGCGCCATAGCGCCGCTCGAGATGCGAGACGAGCGCCCGGATGAGCGCATCCCAGCGCCGGTAGTCCTTCGGCGGCGCGACGTTCGGGTGATACCAGAAGGGATGGGGCGCGGGCCTTGCCGCCAGCCGCCGCGGCATGAAGCTGAGCTCGACGAAGGGGCGTACGCCGGCCGCGAGCAGTCCATCGTAGATCTGATCGACATAGGTGAAGTTGTAGAGCGGCCGCCCGTGGACCTCGCCCTCATACACCCCGACGTCATCGTCGAGAATGCCGTGGAAGCGCACGTAGCGAAAATCGGTCACTGCTTTCACCAGGCCGAGATCCCGCCGGTACTCGGCGCGCAGTGCCAACACCGCGCGGCCCGAGCCGAACATCTGCTCCCAGAAGTGCGGGAACGGCCGGCCGGCCGCTCGCGCATCTATTGGCACCTGGATCACGGGCTGCGCGCCCGCCACATGGCTCAGCACCAGTCCCGCGGCAAGTATTGCCCAGCTCCAAGGATTCGCGTGCCTCATCTCGTCCCCACTAGGTGTTGTGTTAGGTAGATTGCGCAATCGCGCAATTGACGCTCGCGGATGACAGCATCTATACTAGTCAACGTAGGCGTTTGCGTCCAAGAAAGGAGCGCCGGCGTGATGGATAGCAAAGGAGATTCTCGTTGAGGCGCAGGCGACCGGGCGCCTGGTGGATCCTCGGCGCGGCGCTCTGCGTCTCGGGCGCATTCCTCGTCTCCTCGCGGGCCTGCGCCGCCGACGCACCCGCTTCGGCCGCGATTGCGGGTCTCGAGCGGCCTATGTTCGATTATTTCTGGGACAACGGCAATGCGCGCACCGGACTCATACCGGACCGCGTGCCGGGATCCTCTTACGCCAGCATCGCCGGCATGGGCTTCGGACTCACGGCTTACGTCATTGGCGCGCAGCGGCGCTACGTTCCGCGCGCGGCGGCGCTCGCGCGGTCGCTGTTGATTCTGCGCACGCTTTCCCGGGCGCCGGCGGAACACGGACTCTTCTATCACTTCATCGACCTGAATACCCTGGTACCGACCTGGGATGCCGATGTCTCCCCGGTCGACAACTCGTTGCTCTTCGCCGGCATCGTCACGGCGGAAAGCTATTTTGACGGTCCATCCGCGCCGGAACGGGAGCTGCGCTCGCTCGCGCAGCGGTTGCTCGGTCGCGCCGACTGGCCGTGGGTCGCGCCGCGCCCGCCGGCCATCGCGATGGATTGGTCGCGGAAGCGGGGCTTCGCCGACTATGACTGGATCGGTTACAACGAAGCGATGCTGATGTACATCCTGGCGATCGGCTCGCGCACCCACCCATTGCCGGCCTCCGCCTGGAGCGTGTACACCAGCGGCTACGAGCGCACTTGGGGCATGCACCAGGGCTATGAGTACGTCGGCTTCGGGCCGCTGTTCGGGCACGAGTTTTCCGAGGTCTGGATCGACTTCCGCGGCATCGCTGATCCCTTCATGCGTGCGCACGGCATCAACTATTTCATCAACAGTCGCCGCGCGGTGCTCGCGCAGCGCCGCTACGCAATCGAGGATCCGGACCATTGGCGCGATTACGGCCCGGACATCTGGGGCCTCTCGGCCAGTGATGGCCCGGGCCATGAGCGCATGCTCGTGAACGGGACCGTGCGCGTCTTCTGGGGCTACAAGGCGCGTGGCGATGAGGGCGATGTGCCCGATGATGGCACGCTGGCGCCGCTCGCCGTCGTGGCAGCCCTGCCGTTTGCGCCGAAGAAGGTCGAAGCGGCGATCGAGGCGCTGCGATCGCGATTCGGCGCGCGCATTTACGGCCGCTACGGGTTCGTGGACGCCTTCAATCCGAGCTTCGGCCGAAACGGCTGGTTTGACCGCGACTATGTCGGCATCGATACCGGCGCGGCGCTCGCGATGGTGGAGAACTACCGCTCGGGCCTCATTTGGAGTCTGGTCCGGCACAACCCGAACATCGTGCGTGGGCTGCGCCGCGCCGGGTTCAGCGGGGGGTGGCTGGGAAATGGGCTTTCGACTTCGAAGACCCTCGTCACCCAGGGCAGGAGCGACAAGTCCAGGCACTCGCGCATTAATTGAGAGGTTAAGTGGTGCGCGGACTCCCCAGCGAGCGGTAGACGGGCAGCACGGCGCCATGTTGGTCGTCGACACGCTGGATCGCGACCGGCGCGTCAGCGGGCACGCCGCGGCTGCCCGTGCCAATCGGCGGAGATCATCCAGTTTGCACATCTATCTCGATGAGGCGGAAGCTGCCAGTGCCGGGGATCGGGACGTGCTGCATCCATAGGAAGTAGCGCACTCCCTCCTCGATGGGAATCCTGTTGGTGAGCACCGGCACGACGGCCGCCGAAAGAGCCAGCATGAGAGCCAGCCCTGATGCAAGCTGAGACAGCCATTTGTTCATGACGCCTTACAGTGCCGGTCGATGAACGCCTGGTGCGGCGGCATCGCGGCGACGCAGCTGGCGATGACCTTCTCGACGTGGTCCACGTACTGGTAAAGATCCTCGTCCCGCACCCAGTCGACTGCCGGGTGATAGCTCGTAGGCATGATTCGCTGTCCGAGCATCACTTCCACCCAACTCGTCAGACCAAACATCTCGGTCCCATTGCGAAAGAAGCAGCCGCTCTCGCGGAAGAGATCGATGTAGCGCTGCAAGCTCTCGGGGATCGACATCGTCCGACAGTAGTTCCAGAACGGCGAGTCGTCGCGCTCCGTCGCGTGGAAGTGCAGGATCAGGAAGTCGCGAATACGCTCGAACTCGAAGGTTTCCTGGGTGTTGTACTGATCGATGAGCGCCTGCTTGAAGTCTTTGCGCGGAAAGAGGCTCATCAGCCGATTGATGCCCGCCTGGATCAGGTAGATCGCCGTCGATTCGAGCGGCTCGAGGAAGCCGCCCGCGAGCCCCAGGGCGACCACGTTCTTGTGCCATCCCTGGCGGCGCTTGCCGCCCGTGAACCGCAGCAGGCGCGGCTCACCCAATGCCCGACCATCGAGGTGCCGCAGCAAGGTCGACGCCGCCTCGTCATCACTGACGAAGCGGCTCGAATAGACGTAGCCGTTGCCGACGCGGTGCTGTAGTGGAATGCGCCACTGCCAGCCCGCCGAGCGGGCAGTGCAGCGAACGTAGGGCGTCGGTGGCTCGACAATTTCGCACGGTACTGCCACCGCCCGATCGCAGGGGAGCCATTGCGTCCAGTCCTCGTAACTGCGGTGAAACGCCTGCTCGATGAGCAGGCCGCGAAATCCCGAGCAGTCAATGAACAGATCCGCCTCGATCCGCGTCCCGCTGTCAAGGATCAACGCCTCGACGAACCCGTCCCCCGGACGCCGCCGCGTCTCGACGACCTTGCCCTCGATGCGCTTGACGCCGCGCGTTTCGGCATATCGGCGCAAGTAACGCGCATAAAGGACGGCATCGAAGTGATATGCGTAGGCGATCTCCGCGAGCGGCGTGTCACGCGGCGCATCGACCGGCGAGACCATGAACCTGCCGGCGGGCCCCGCCAGGGTGTTCAGAGAGTAGACGCCAATGTCGGACTTGGCTCTCCCCGCCCGCACGGCCTTGATCCAGTATTGATGAAAGGGCATGAGCCCCAGGTCACGCCCGATGTTACCGAACCCGTGAAAGTAGCAGTCGCCGAGCCGTGCCCAGTCGACGAACTGGATGCCGAGCTTGAAGGTACCCTTTGTCTCGCGTACGAACTCCGCTTCCTCGATCCCAAGCAGCTTGTTGAATGCGCTCAGGTGCGGAACGGTGGCCTCGCCCACCCCTATGGTTCCGATCTCCTCGGACTCGATGAGATGGACCGACAGGGCGGATCCAAAGGACCGCGCGAGCGCGGATGCGGCCATCCACCCGGCCGTCCCACCGCCGAGGATTCCAACCTTTCTGATGCTCTCATCCATCGGGCCGCTACTTTACTCGTGCGCGAAGGCCTTTGCGCGCGAACAAAGACGCGGGTCGCGAATGCACCCGCGTTCTCGCTCGGTTCATCCGCGCAACGTCCGTTATGTCCTTGGCGCGAGCGCAGCGACCGCCCTCGCTACCATTTTAAGCCGCCGGTGATCTTCAGCGTCAGGGGCACGCCAAGAATCGGGCCGGCGGTGTTGTACATCGGTGGGGGGTAACTCTTGCCGCCGACCGGACTGAAGATCGCTCCGGCAGGGTCGTAATAGGGCGTGTTGAACACGTTGAGGACATCGAGCCGGAGGTAAGCGCTCAGAGAATGCATCAGATCGAAGTTCTTGGTGGCCTGCACATCCACCTCCCGCTCCTGCAGGGTGTCGCGCACGTAGCCAACGACCGGGTAAGCGTTGTAGCCGTGGCATTGAGATTGAATTGCGCAGGGCTCGACCGCGGCAATGGGCGTAGGAGTGGCTAAAGTAACCTTCATCGCATACAGCATTCCCCACGGCCCATCGTGGCTGCCGGTTATGACCAGGCGGTGCCGGGCGACTGCGCTCGATGGCAGATAGGGATAGTCGCTCGGGGACGGCAGGTCGAACTCGTACCCGTTGAAGCTCTCGTAGGAATAAGGGTTGTTCTGCAACGCATGCGTGTAGGTGTAAGCGACCGTGGCACCCCAGTGCGACTCCGGCGTATAGGGCTTATCGGCCGACACCAAAAGTTCGGTGTTGCGATCATTGGCGGCATTGTCCCAAAGGATCAGGTTACCCATGCCCGGCACGCCCGAGGAGCCCCATTGGGTGCCGTTGTTGTAGTAGGCGCCGTTGGCGTAGCGGTTGCCCAGATGGCCCATGATGCCGTTGTAGCTATTGATCTGCGCGACGGCGACGCTCGTATCCCAGTCACCCAGGCGGTTACGGATACCGAGCGAGAACTGGTCGGAGTACGGATTTTTCAGATTGTTCTTGGTCAGGTCGATCTCGCCGAAGGCGCTTTTCTCCTGCGCCTGCAGGTTCGCGAGGTTGAGGTACGCCGGATTCCAGGCGATGCAGGTGGGACTGGCGTTCGCCGCGGTAGTGCAACCGTTCAGTGTATAGGGAGTGCCGTAGAAGCCTATCGTCGGTTCGGAGATCGCCAGCTTCGTGGTCTCGAGCGACATGACGTCGAACACATTGCGATCGTAACTGCGTGCATAGCCGCCGAAAATCACGTGCCGCTGGTCATCCTGGATGTCGTAGGAAAAGCCGAGACGTGGCTGAAACTCGTTCGACTGCGGATGCCGGTCATGACCGTTACCGATGTAGTCATTGATGTTGATGCCACCGAGCGCCAGGGCCTGCGCATAGGTCTCACCCGGCCTCGGTGCGGGCGTCGCCGAAGTCGGGTATGGCGAGTTGAGTGCCGCCACGATAGAGGCCGGCAGTTGAAAGTTCTGCCAAGACGGTACGGTCTCGTAATCCCAGCGAACGCCGAGGTTGACGGTCAGCTTGTGAATCGGCACCCAGTCGTCCTGGAAGTACACCCCGTACTGCTTGTCGCTCGAGTTCGCCGTGATGTCCTGCCCCGGATTCGTGAGCGTGAACACCGCCTGAAACGGGGTGGGATAGGTCCCGGTCGAGTCCGCGGCGTAGTAGTACTCGGCGCCTTGCTGGGCGTCACGCGCCTGGAGGTCAATGCTCTGGAATTTGACGCCCATTTTCAGCGTGTGATCGCCCGCCCAGTTCAGATCGCTCAGCGTGAAATCGTCCTGGAAGCCCGGGCCGCTTTGCTTGTAGCGGAAGTAGGATTCCGGTTGCTGGCCATTGACCTGGATGGCCTCGCTGTTGACGGACGTGCTCGCAAAGTAATAGTAGATGCTGGCGGGGGTCTCCGAGGCCTGCTCGGGCGAGTCGAGAGCGTTCTGGTACGTGAAGCGAGCCTCGTTGATCCAGCGATTGCCCGCGTGTTGCCACAGGAGCATGATGCGCTCGTTATTGTCCTTGTAGGCATAGGCGGCCGAGGCCGCGACTTGCCCACCCGCCCCGACCTGCTGGTTTTCGACCCGGGTGAGATCGGTGAGCTCGAATCGGTCGTTGTCGCTCGGCTCCCAGTCGATCTTCGCGAATACCAGGTCCTCCTTGAAGGGGTTGGAGGTCGGACCGTACTGCGAGTAGATGCTCGCGGGCAGCACCGTCTGTAAGTTCGCCAGCGTGGCGCCGTTCTGCCCCGGAGGAAAGACGGAATTGGGGAGGGATAAGTTCTTGTGCTCGTAGTCGATGAAGAAATGCATCACGTTCGGGATGATCGGGCCGCCCTCGTCAACGCCGTACTCATCGGTCGCCCCACCCTCCTTGGGGTTGATGGTAGAGGTCGAGGCAACCTCGGCCGGAGTATCAGCCCGCATGTTCTCGTTGGTGAAGTCCCCGAAGGCCTCACCGGTGAACTCGTTGGTTCCGGACTTGGTCACCGCGCTGATCGCTGCGCTCGCGACCTGGTCATACTGCGCGCTGTAGTTGGAGGTAATGACCTTGTATTCGCCGATGGCTGCCTGCGGAAACGGATTGCCGGGATCGCCGGCCTTTGACGCGCCATCCTGGCCGGAGACGCCGCCCCTGCTGATGTAGTCCTTCATGCCGACGCCGTCGATGTACACGTTGACGTTCTGATCGACCTCCGCGCCGCCCCGAATCGAGGTATCGCCGTTGGCGCCGACGGTGAATACCATGCCAGGTACGGTGTCGGCGAACTCGAGGAAATTGCGGGTAAGTTGTGGCACGACGTCGATGTCATGAAGTGAGACGATCTCGCCCACTTCGGAGGTGCGCACGTCCTGCAGGCGTGTTCCGGTGACCACCACTTGCTGTAGTGCGGCCGTTTGGACGGCGCTCTTGACGAAGTCGTAGGTTTCGGTCGAGGCAACGGACAGGGTCAGGGTCTGCGTCGTGCCGGGCCCTGCATTGACGCGGTAAGTACCGGGCGGCATCCCGGCCAGGGTGTAGCTTCCGTTCGCCGACGCCGTCGTGCGGCGGCTGGCGCCCGTTGCAACGTTGGTGGCCGTGATCGTCGCGCCGGGTGCGGCGTGACCGCGAAGGTTAGCTTCCGCCGTTTGCGCCCAAACGACACTCGGCCCGTAGGCTGCCGCGGCCAGCGTCGAGGCGATGAAAGAAGCAATCAGACCTCTCTGCCGACGAGATACTCTTTTCATTGCTCCCCCTGCTTTTGAACTCGGCTTCAGTCGCCCGAGACGGCGACACTCAAACGCCCGCTCAAGCCGTTTCCTCGGGCAGCAAAGGGCATGCCACAGGCTCGGGCCTGACGCGTCCGCTTTCGTGTCAACGGATCCAACGGGATCCATCAAGAAGTCCGGCGGAGGCAGCGGCGGCTTCACCTTAGGGATTACTGAAAACAGCTCCATGGCAAATGGCGCGCCCCTGCTGGCCATCAGCCTGCGGGCTCTCGTGTCACTCGGTCAGTGCTGAAACGCCGTATCCGCGGGCGCCCCATCAACGGGTTGAAAATCGGTGAAATTGTCTCAGGCGCTCGGTTCGACAATCATTTCTACTGACTGGCGAGGCTGGCTTCGAACGGACGTTCGCGCTCTGGGACCTTTGGGCCTCGCTGCCAGCATCGTTAGTATGATGGTCGGTGCCGGCATTTTCGCAGTGCCGAGCGCCCTCGCCGCCTCCGTTGGATCCTACGCACCTTTGGCGTTCGTCGCCTGCTCCTTCGGGTTCGGGGCGGTTGCCATTTGTTGTGCGGAGGGCGGAAGCCGTATACCTACGAGCGGGGGAATGTACGGCTATATCGAGGCGGCCCTGGGTCCGCTCACGGGCTATGTCGCGGGCACACTCCTCTGGATCGGCGATCTGCTGGCCTGTGCCTAGGTCGCCGCCGCCCTTGCTGACGTGGCGGATGCCATGGGTCGGATCAGCCCGGAGCTTCGCGTTCTGATGCTTGCCGGTACCGCATTTGCCATGCTCGGCATGATCGCCGGCGACATCCTCGGCACGCCTCGCATGCTGTTCGCGTTCGCCCGCGATGGCCTGCTTCCGCGGGTGCTGGGCCGCGTTCATCCGGTGACCGGTACGCCGCGTATCGCGATTCTCGTCTATGCCGCGCTGGCCATAATTCTCGCGCTCACCGGATCCTTCACGGAGCTGGCCGTGCTCGCAACCCTCGCGTCCGCGGGATTGTATGTCGCTGCCTGCATTGCGGCGTGGTTGCTCGCACGCAAGGAGGTTGCGCTCGCGGGTGCGCCGCTCGATTTCCGCTGGCTCGGGCCTAGGGGCGGATGCCGAAATCCCGCACGAGGCTGCCCGCGTCAAGCGCCTTCAGCGCCGAGCTACAGCAGTCGACTTGCGCCTGTTGCAGCCGACGGTATCGCGCTGCGGATCACTGGGCCTTCGCCTTCGTTTCCTTCTTCGCCCACGGCAGATACGTCAGTTGCACATTCTTGCCCAGCACCCACTTGTCATACCAGTTGAACCAATACTGGTAACGGTCGCGAATGTAAGTCGGCCGGGTGAAGCCGTGGAACTGCTGCGGATACACAATCAACGCCGAAGGGACATGCAGCGTCTGCAGCGCTTCATACATCTGCTCGCCGCCCACCAGCGGCACGTTGAAGTCGCTCGTGCCGCCCATGAACAGCGTCGGCGTGTGAATCCGATCCGCGTGCAGGAGCGGATAGCCGATCCTGATATACCTCTCAAGGTTCTTCCACGGCGGCCCCAGTTCAAAGTTGTACTGGTTCACGTACTCGTCCACGCCATAAAAGCCGAGCGGATCACCCATGCCCGCGCCGGCGCTCGCCGCCTTGAACTCGTTGGTGCTCGCGATCATGAAGTCCGTCGTGATGCCGCCGTAGCTCCAGCCACCGACGCCCATGCGCTTCGGATCGACGATGCCTTCCTGAATGACTTTGTTCACGCAGGCTTCGACGTCCTGCACCTCATCCACGCCCCAGTTCGCCCAGATCGCCTTCTGATACGCGATTCCGCGCCCGTCGCTGCCACGGTAATTCACATTCAGCACCGCGTAGCCGCGCGCCGCAAATAACTGCCGCATCGTCGAAAACGCATGCGCGTCCTGCCCCTGCGGTCCTCCATGAATCCACAAGAGCATCGGATAGGGCTTCGTCGCGCCAGGGTCATCCGGCGGCGTAATCAGCCCATCCACGCGCGTGCCGTCCTTGCTCCTGCAATCCACGTTCTGAGCATCGGCCAGCACCAGCTCGCCCAGCAGCTTCGCGTTCTGGCGGCTCAACTGCCTCAAATGCCCATCGCTCAGCGCATACACTTCGCTCGGCTTCGTATCGGTGGTCCACACCAGCACCTCATGCCCTGCCTTTCCGGATAGGCTCCCCGAAACGCCTTCGCTGTCCACCAGCCGTCTCACCCCATCGGTCGCCACGTCTATGTTCGCCGGGTATTGGTTCCTGTCATCCGCCACCAGCGCGAGGATGTGCTTGCCGTCCGGCGCCCACCGCGGATCATCGATTGGTCGGTCAAAATTCGCGGTCACCACTTTCGCGTGCCCACTGCCGTCAGCCGCAATGACCGCCAGCCGATTCTCCTGGTACTGCCAGTACTTCACGTGCCCGCCGCGCAAAAACGCGATCTCCTTCCCATCAGGGCTCCACTCCGGCGGTCCCACGTCCGCGCCCGTGTAGTGCGTCAGCTTCCGGGGTTCCGATCCCGCCTTCGCCGCGACCACAAACACGTCCGTGTCGATGTTTCGCTCCGGTTCCGCCGTATGATTACTGATGAAAGCAATCTCTGCCCCATCCGGCGACCACATGCCATCGCTCTCGTCGTACGCCTTGCCGGCGGTCAGCTTCTGCATCTTGCCGGTCGCAATGTCGTACAAATAGAGGAAGGTGTGCGATTTCGCCGTCACGTACCCGACGATGTCCTGCTTGAAGAGGTAACGGGTGATCACAATCGGCGGAAGATACTTCTTCTCCTTCGCGTCGTTGAATGCGTTCGCGCTCACCGTCCCGCCCGTGTGTACCGTGAGGAGCAACCGCTGCCCATCCGGAGACCACCGGTACGCGCCGATCTCGCCCTGCTTTTTCGACACATCGGTGAGCTGCCGCGCCTCGCCGCCACGCCGGCTCAGCACCCATACCTGAGTGCCCGCAACCTTGCCCTTGCGGTCCGATAAAAATGAAATGTACTTCCCGTCCGGGCGCCACTCGGGAGAACTCACCGGCTCGTCATAGTCGTACGTGAGTTGAATATCCTGCTTCCCATCCCAGCCCACCATCCACAAGTCCGTGGTCCGGTGGTCCTTCTTCAAATCCATTGACGAGACGGTGTACAGCACCCATTTTCCGTCCGGTGAAACCTGCGGGTTACCCACATCCTTAACGCGAAATACGTCGTTCAGCGTCATCGGGTGAGGGTTCACGGCAGTCTGCGCCATCGCCGGAGCAATGATGGCAAACGCCAGGGAGGACAGCAGCAATCCAACTTTTGGTCTTGGCATGCCTGGCATCATAGGCGAAAACCCGCGAACCCCCTAAATCGGGCGGCGTTCGGACTGGCATGGCGGTCTTGCGGACCTCGAGGGTACTGTTCACAGGAAGCCGCCGCCGGTGCCGCCAGGACGGCCCATGCCGAGCTGGGCAGGTCCACTCCCAACGTCCAGCCGAGCCAAACATTACAGCATGAGGTTACAGGGCACTCAGCGCTTCTCCGACCGTCTCAGCGCTTTGCCCGGTGTCTCAAATCTGAAGATTTCGTGGTAATCTTCGACAGGTATGGGCGGCGCGATCGGCCGAATAGAAGATCTACTGGCTTGGGATGTGCGGGGCGCGACGGCCGAAGATCGCTATGCCCGCCTGCGCGAGAGCCCACGGTATTCGGACGCCGCGCGCGCCTTTGCCCGCGCGATGTTGGCGCAAGCCGAGGCGGATCGCTTGCTCGACGGCGTCCTGAAGGACGCGGGGCGCAACGTGGCGGCCAAGTGCCTTGCCTATCTACACGTGACCGGCGGCCTGACCTTGCCGCGGCTGAAGGCGCTGTGTGCCTCGACAGGGCTGGTCAGCCCCGGCCGGGCGCGGATGCTGCTGATGTATCTTCAACATCTGGGCTATGCCGTGCCCTCGCCTCGTCGTGAGGCCAAAGCGCCCCGGCGCTATGACCCCACGGCGCGTTTCCTCGAAACGTGGCGTCGGCACATGCGGGCCATGCTGGAGAGCGCGGCCGTCGTCGAGCCGGGGGTCTCGAGGTTGCTCGGCGGCCTTGATGTGCCGGGCGTGTTCGAAAGCTACGTGCGCTACATCAGCGAGGCGTACCTCGAGGGTCTCAAGGACATCGACACGGAGGACCCCTTTTTCCGGACCTTCATGCATCGCTATGCCGGCACTCAGATCGTGCACGGCCTCGTCGTCGCCGCAAGAGGCGCCTTTCCGCCACGCGATCCGATCGCCTTCAACCTCGCCGAGACGGCGAAGCACTTCGCGGTCTCACGCCTGCACGTGCGTCGCATGATGGACGCAGCGCAGCGAGGAGATCTCCTCCGCCTCGCCGACGGAGCTCTGGTCCTGACGACGGCTGGCCGAGCCGCCGTAGATCACATCTACGCTACGCAGTTGATCGTTTTCCTGGTAGCTGCCGCTCGGACGGCCAGAGGTTGTCCCATGCTCGCCGGGCGCGAGACGGTCGCAGACAAGGAGCCGTCAAGGTCAAAAATGTACGTTGATATTCCACCCCCCGCCCTCTAGCCTCCGATCTTTCGAAAAACAATAGGACTCATTCGCCGAGCGCGCGTTCGGATCGGGTGCCTCGGCCCTCTTTGGGGTGCTTGCAAGGGGTGAAAGCCAGCCAGATGCTGAAGACCGTCAACACGGATCCGCACGCGCGTCTCGATGCCGCCATGCAGGACCCGATCGGCGTGCTGACCAGGATCTTCGGCAACGGCGGGAATCTCTCCGGGCTTGCTCGGGAGCGCCTGCGTCGCGCGGCGCTCGATTCCCTGAAGCGCCTCGTAGAGCGGTACCTCGACTCACCCGCTCTCTCGGCCGAGTTCGTCTGCGCGCGCTCTGGCTGGTCACGCGCGACGGTCTATCGGCTCTTCGAGCCTGAAGGCGGCCTCGTCCGATACATCCGCAAGCAGCGCCTGCAGCATGCCTTGCGGGAGCTTGTAACCGGACAACCACCTCACCGGCGCATCGTCGACCTGGCGCTCGCTCATCAATTTGCGAGCGAGGCGACCTTCAGTCGCGCATTCCGCCGGGCCTTCGGGATTCCGCCGGGACAGGCACGCGATCTTGCGGCGAGTTCGCGTGCGCTGGCGCTCGCCGGGCCGCCGTCGTCAGGCGATGTGACCGCTAGGGATTACTGAAAACAGTGCCATGCGGAATGGCGCTTCCCTGCCAGCCATCGGGCCAGGCGCGCGTGAAATCGATCGTCGACGGATCGAGTGTGAGTTTTCCCGTGCGGCGGTTGATGGTCGCAAACCGAACCCGGGTCGAGAGCGCCCCGTAGCCGGTGATGACCAGGCGATCACCGCCCGGCTCGAGCGCGAGCCAATGCGGATACTCATTCGGCGGCAGGAGAATGCGGCTGACCTCGTGCGGATGTTCCGGATCGTGCAGGTCGAGACTCACGATCGCATGGCCGCTTTGCATGGTTTCCACCATAAAATCGCCGGCGATCACCGGCACTTCGCAGGTGCGGTAGCCGAAGTCATAGACGTGTTGCAGCGCCGGATTGTCGCTCGCCAGATTCCGAACCAAGTAGAGACCGCAGTTGAACGTCGGAACGACGACCGTTCTGCCGTCTGCCAGCACACGAGGCTCGGATGAATTGGCGGCCGTGTCGTAAAACCAGTCAGCTTGGGGCGGCAGCCGCATCGTCTTGATCAGCTTCAGATCCGAGAGCCGCCAGACCTGCGCCACATGGCTGTCCTGCGCGCCCATCATATCTGCGCTGCCGGTGACGACACGGTTGAGCTTTTCAACGACGGTCAGGCTGTACGGACGGATATTGGGATATCCGGGCACAATCGCCGAGGCAGTCCTTACCACACGACCCTGTGGATCGAACTCTATCAACCCACCGGCGGCGTGGTTGAATCCGCCGGAATACTGAAACGTCGCCAGCGTATTGCCGTTGGAAAGATAAACAAAGGAATGAGGATAGCCGTAAGTGCCGACGCCGCCGAATTTCCGCACCAGCCGCGGATGCCGGGGGTCACGTAGATCGAAGACGTAAGTGCGGTTCGCTATCCAGTCGTTGGCGTAAAGGACATCGTTCGGAGGTTCCACGTAGTTCGTATGATGGGCCATCGCCGCCGCTCCGACCGGCAGCATCGTAACCAGTTTGCCGAACGAGGCGCCCGGGCGGATGTCGAAGACAGCGAGGAAGTCGTCGCCGGATCCCTCCGTCCTGTGCCACGCGGCGAGATCGGGCGACATCAGTGCCAGTATAGAAGCGTGAGGATGCTTGGCCTCCATTGCCCAGACGAACAGATACTGGCTGGGCCCCGGCGCCGCGGCGGCGATCAGAGGAAGCGCCAAAAGCAGGAGCAACAAGCCGCAGGACATTGTTTTTTTCATGATTCACCTTCTCGATAGAACCCCCGTGCGGAAGCGCCTCACAGTGCGTTGCGCACGAACTCCCCGCCCTTCATCACGACCGGGATCCGGGCCGGATCCCGAAACAGCCCGAGGTCCTTGAGCGGGTTGGAATCGAGCACCAGAAGATCGGCGCAGGCCTGCGGGGCGATCCGCCCGAGCTCACCGCCTTTCTGCAAAACTTCCGCGTTGACCGAAGTCGCAGCGCGCAGCACATCGATGGGCTTCTCGACGCGTCCTCGCAGCTCGAGCTCGCCGCCCTGAAGGGGATGGAAGGCGTGACCGCCGAGGTCGGTACCGAGCCCGAGCTGTACCCCGTTTCGGCGGCAGACCTCGATTGCGCGGTAGGCTTCGTCGCCGATGCTCTTTATCTTCTCGACCGACTCGCGCGGGATCTTCGCTTCCGCTGAGTGTCGCTGCAGGACATCGATGACCGAAAGCGTCGGGACCACGAAGGCCTGCCTGGCAGCGATCAGTCGCGCGGTCTCGTCTCTGTGGATCAGCGTACCGTGCTCCACCGTTCTGACTCCGCACTCGACGCAACGTGCGGCACCTTCGTCCGTGTGGCAGTGGGCCATTACATAGGTGCGCCGCGTCGCGGCCTCGTAAACCGCTGCGCTGATCTCCTCTGCGGTGAATTGCGGCATCCAAAGCGGATCGGTAGGCGACAGCACGCCACCCGAGACGAAGATCTTGATCTGGTGCGCGCCCTTGCGCAGCTCTTCGCGCACTGCCCTGCGGACCTCCTCCACTCCGTCCACCACCTGGGTCAAGGATCCCGTATACCCACAGCAGCCGCACGGCTGCACTTCTTCGGCCCGCCGCGCATCTCCGTGCCCTCCCGTTTGCGACAGTGCCTTGCCGGCGAAAAAGAAGCGCGGTCCGCGGATCAGGCCCTGCTCGATGGCGAGCCAGAGTCCGATATCTCCCCCGCCTGCATCCCGAACAGACGTGAAGCCCCGCTGGAGCGCGCCCTCGAGGATCCGAGCGGCGTGACTTGCCAGCAGCGAAGCCGGCATGCGGTCGATCCCGGCGATATCGAAGCTCGGTGTATAGGCATGGAAATGTGCATCGATCAGCCCTGGCATGAGATAGCGGCCGCCGCAGTCGACGATGCGGGCGTCGCGGAAACTCGGCCGGCTCGTGGTCACCTCGCGGATGGTGCCGCCCTCGACGATGACATGACATCCTTCTCTCAACTCCTCGGAAACGCCGTCGAAGAGGCAGGCATTTGCAAAGACCACGATCATGTTTTGAACTCCCCTGCCCCGGCTCAGCGCTGCGCGGCGGGTGCGGCTTTGAGCTCCACCTTGTTACCGTCGGGATCGCGAACGTAAATCGAGAGGCCTTCGCCTCCCGCCCCGTACCGCAGCCCGGATTCGAGGATCGACACGCCGTGTGATGTGAAATGCTCGCGCAGTTGCCGCTCGTCGAACGGCTGGACCTCGAGCGCGAAGTGATCGACGTTCGGCGCTCCGGCACCCTTGCCTCCTGCGGGCACGAGATCGATGAGCGAGCGGCCGGCACGCAGCTGAATGAGTCCGATGTCCGTCTGTTCGCGCTCGATGCGCAGACCGAGGAGGTCCCGGTAGAACCCGAGGGAGCGCTCCCGATCGGCGATGCGTAGCACGACATGATCGATGCCCAGGATCTTGAACATGCGCGGTCCTCGCAGCGCCATTCTCGCGGCATCGACACCCTATCTCTTGCTGTCAGGGCGTTCAAGCGGAGGCTCGTCGCAGCGGCCTCGATCGGGACGCTCCTTCTGTTACGCTCTGCGAGCGGCGGTCGGGCCTTTTTGCTGGGCTGAGTTGAAAAAAATAGCTGGTAATTCAACTGGTAGTAACTGTTTTTTGAGAAATAACATGATGCAATGCCGCTTCGCGAAACGTGCAAGAACGCTCGCTCTCGTCTTGACTGCCGTCATTTCATCGAATGTGCCCGCGTTTGCACAGCCTCCCGGAAGCGAACGCACCGCCGCCGCCGTCATGAGAGTCGAGCACGAATGGCTCGCGGCTTTGAGCCGGCACGACGTGATGACGCTCGCACGCATTCTCGGTCGAGAGTTCATTGACAGCGACTTTCAAGGCGATGCCATCACGCGCGCGCAATACCTTGCCTACTTCGCGCATCCCCTCCCGCACGCTGCCCCACATCTCCAGCAGTATTTCGAGGACACCCAAGTGCGCTTCGTGGGGGGCGGCGACGTCGCGATCGTGACTGGAGTCGTGATCAGCAGGCCCGCGACGGGATCGACGAGTGGAAGGTCATTGAGCCCGGAAGGTAGCGTCCGACATTCGCGATTTACGGACGTTTTCGTCTGGCGCGACGCGCGCTGGCAAGCCGTCACCGGTCAGGAAACCCACTTCACTCACTGAGTGCTCGGGCGCAGTGAGCCAAGATAGGCGGCGATGGCGATGCGCTCTTGCGCCGTCAGATGGGCGACTTCCGGCTCCATCAGCGCCACGGCGGTACCGCGCCGGTAACCGTATTGGATGTCGTAGAGTTGCCGGACGATGTAAGTCGGCGGCCGCCCCGCAAGGGGTGGTGCCATACCAACGCCCTGCAACCTCGCTCCGTGGCAGGAGGCGCAAGGAAGTGCGCCGGCGCCGCCGCTTGCCACCAGCGCCTTGCCGCGCGCGATGCTTCCGGGCGGCACGTAGGCCGTGACGGGCACTCGCCAGTCGCCATCTTCCTGGAGCGCGGCGCTGTCAGGCATTTGCAGAATGCGCATACCGAGCGGCTCCTCGCCGCCGCTTGCGAGCCTGACCGGGAAGAAGCTTTCATTCCGCGTTTTCGGCACCATCGCCGCCTCTACCACGTGGACACGCGAGTGATAGCGGAGCTTGGAGAAATAGATCGCTGCCGCCTTCACATCCGCCGCGCTCACCAGGCCGGCGACCCACGACATGGCGTTGCTGCATGCGGCATTCGGCACCGCGCAGTGCCGGCGCCCGGCGCGGAATTCGGTCAGTTGCTGCTCGATATAGGCGGCTGGGAGACCGGCAAGCACGGCGCTCGCCGGGTCGCCGACTCCGGTCGGTAGGTGGCAATAACTGCAGGCGTACAACGGTCGATGCCCGTACGCCACGATGTCAGGCATCGGGGGGTGATCTTGGGGGAACCAATCCCTAACGGCAAAGGGGTCGTCGATTTCCTTCTGGCTCACACGCAGCGCGGATCCCGGAACCGTGATCAACTTGCTCGTGGTCGGCGGGTCGCTTTCCTTTTGCAGGACAAGGAACGCCCATGGAGGCGGCGGATCGCCTTTGGGCGCGGCCAGTACGGCGCAGGATATGAACAGAGCAACCACGGCGGTGGTGGCGAAGCCCATCTTCCGCATGTCGAACCCCCCGATCTGCCCGAGGCTTGGCCGTCCCCGTCAGGGGGCGACGGGAGCGTCAGCCAACGGATTTGCGGGGAGTCTACCGGATGCCGCGTAGCCGTAGGGTGCACATTTTTGATCAATGGGCCGCTTCCGCGACTCCGTGGCTATTGCGGCAGATCGGCTACGACCGTTCGTGCCAGCTGCGTGAGTGCACGCTGCAGCGAGAGGCGTGCGCCGTGCGCGGAATCCCCTGCGCGTGCCTGTTGACCGACACTGATTGCTGCCGCGCAGAAACCAATGGCCAGCACGATGCTCCGTCGTTGCAAATTTTTCATATGATGAGGCTTGCTGAAAACGCGGATCAGTGAGCCATCATGAAAGAGGAGTCGCGGGATTCGCAAGCCGTGCGTTCCGCATTCAGATCCCAGGCGGAGTACTGCAGGCGCCTCGGGTCACCATTTAACGCCTGCCTTTGCGAGGTGCTTGCGACCGATCTGGATGGCTCCAGCGCTGGCGGCCGCGCCATACTCGGTTGGACGGGCGACTCCTCTCCCCTCGCTGACAACGTGCCGCTGCGAGTGACCGGGGCGCTCAATGCGCTCGCCCGTTCTCAAGCCGCGCCTTATCTTGCGGCGCTCTATCCTCCGAATCCGTTGCCAGACGCCGGGCAACTCTCGCGCGCCGTGCTGCGCGCCTTGGACGAGGATCCGGCCCGCCTTCTCGAATTCCTGAGCTCCCCTCCGCAGACCAACGAGGTCGGCCGCTCCGCCGTACTCATCGGTGGATTTCTCACGATCGCGCGCCGCACCAGGCTTCCACTTGATCTATACGAGATAGGATCGAGCGCCGGGCTCAACCTTCGCGCCGATTGCTACGGGTATGATCTGGGCGGGGCTGGCTGGGGAGCGCGAGATGCGGCCTTGCGCCTCGTCCCGGGCTGGAAGGGACCATCGCCCCCCGTCGACACAGGACTCACGATCCGGTCGCGGCGGGGGTGCGATGCGAACCCGATCGATCTACAGAGCGCGCGCGCGCGGGAACGGCTCATTTCCTATGTCTGGGCTGATCAAAGCGACCGCATCGCGCGCCTCGAAGCGGCGATCTCGATTGCGCTCGCGATTCCGGTCGCCATCGATTGCGCTGAAGCGGCCGATTGGGTCGAGCGGCAAATCAAGCTGGCACCGGTTGGCGGCGCCACGCGGGTGCTCTTCCACTCTATCGTATGGAGTTATCTTTCCAAGGAATCGCGGCGCCGGATCTGCGCGCACCTGAATTGCGCCGGCGTTGCCGCGCGCAGCGATGCACCGCTCGCATGGCTGCGCTTCGAGATCGCCGAGCCACCCGAGTTGCGGCTCACGCTCTGGCCGTCCGGTGAGGAGACGCTGCTCGCGCGCGCGCACTCGCACGGGGCCTGGGTGCGCTGGCTCTAGGGCTTCGGCACGAGCGCGAGCGCCCTCCCGCTGAGCTCGTTCAATACGGTGGACCTCGATCTGGCGGTGCCCCTGACACAGCTGCTGTCCGCGGACCTCTACCTCAAGAACGCCTTCGACAGCGCCGGTGAGGTGGATGCAACCACCATCGCCAACGAGTACGATCCGGCCGCACCGACGCCCGTTATCCTTACGCAGCCGCGAACGGTGGGCATCGTGCTGCGGGCGAGCTTTTGATCTCGCGAGACAGAGGGCATGCGGTCGCAAGCGCAAGAGGCAGTAGAGCAACACCTGATCGAGCTCGGCCGGCGCATGGCGGCGTCCGCCCCGCTCGCTCCCCATAAGGCTGCGCGCGTTGCCATGGAGAATTACTTTACGGCTGCGCCCCTGCCCAGCGTGCGCCTCTTGCCGGCCTCGCCGGCGACTCTCAAAGCCGAGTGGCTGCTCGACCGCGATGTTGACTGCAGCCGCCGCATGCTCTTTCTGCACGGCGGTGGCTACGTGGCCGGAGGACTCACGGCCTATCGCCACTTCGGCATGTGGATCGCCCAGGCCATGCGCTGCGCGGTGCTGCTCATCGAGTACCGGCTGGCGCCCGAGCATCCCTTTCCCGCCGCTCTCGAGGATGCGCTCACGGCCTTCCGCTGGATGCGCGAGCACGGGCCCGAGGGTCCCGGTCCGGCAGAGCGGGCGTTCCTGCTCGGGGATTCCGCCGGCGGCGGCCTCGCGCTCGCGACACTGCTCGCGCTGCGCGATCGCAGCGCGGGCCGCGCGGACGCCGCTGTCACATTCTCGGCCTGGACCGATCTCACCAATAGCGGCGAGTCAATGGTCAGCAACGCCAACCCGCGCCTCGGGGCGGTGAAAGCCGTGCCGGACTGGTTCGCCGGGCTTTATCTTGCCGGGAAGGACCCGAGAGACCCGCTCGCCTCGCCGCTCTTTGGCACCCTCGAGGGACTGCCGCCGCTTTTCATGCAGGCGAGCGCGGCGGAGCAGTTCCTCGATGACAGCGCGCGCTTCGCGCAAAAGGCGCGGGCGGCGGGCGGTGAGGTCCACCTGGACGTCTGGCCCGACATGGTGCATGTGTGGCAAGGTTTTGCGCCGCAACTACCCGAGGCGATCGAGGCGTTGCGGCGCGCGGGAGAGTTCATCGGAGCGATCTGAGACCATGCGACTCGAGGGTAAGGTGGCTGTCATCACCGGCGCGGCTGGCGGCATCGGCCGTGAGGTCGCGCACACCTTCGCGCGCGAGGGAGCGAGCGTTGCCGTGGCCGACCTCGACCGCCAGGCGGCGGAGAAGGCGGCCGCCGAGATCGCCGGCGAAGGTCGGCCTGCCATCCCGATCCCGATGGATGTCTCGAGCGAGACCGAGGTCGAGGCCGGAATGGCGCGCGTGGTGGCGGCCCTTGGCCGCATCGACATCCTCGTGAGCAACGCCGGCATCCAGCGGGTCAGCCCACTCGAGGCGCTGAGCTTCGAGGACTGGAGGCGTGTGCTCGCGGTGCACCTGGACGGGGCATTCCTCACGACCCGGGCGGCCCTGCGCCAGATGTACCGCCAGGGAGGGGGCAACATCATCTACATGGGCTCCGTGCATTCGAAGGAGGCCTCGGTCCTCAAGGCCCCGTACGTCACCGCCAAGCACGGGCTGATCGGCCTCGCCAAGGTGGTGGCCAAGGAAGGAGCCTGCCACGGCGTGCGTGCCAACGTGATCTGTCCGGGCTTCGTGCGCACGCCGCTCGTCGAGCGTCAGATTCCCGAGCAGGCGAACGCCTTGGGGATTTCCGCGGAAACAGTGGTCCGCGACGTCATGCTCGGACAGACCGTCGACGGGGAATTCACCACCCTGCAGGATGTGGCCGCGGCCGCGCTGTTCTTCGCTTCCTTCGAGTCAGGCGCACTGACCGGTCAGTCGCTCGTGGTCAGCCACGGCTGGGTCATGCAGTGAGTAGCGACGGAACGAGCCTGAAACTCGGCGAACCGGAACCTCTGCAGCCCCGCTTGGGGCGCCGAGCGCGCAATAATGAATCCGCGGGGAGCGACTGCCTCGGGCTTGCCCGGACATAACCCTCAAGATCGCGCGGAGGCTCGCCATGCTCGGATTTCGTCGAATGGTCCTTGGAGTCGGGCTGTCGCTGGCCGCGGCCGCGCTGGCTTTCTCGGCCTCGCCCCAAACGGCGAGAGCGCAGACCGGGCCATTCCTCGGCCCCGTGCCCACGCCGGCCTGCCAGCCCGGAGATCGGACCGAGCAAGGGGTGGACGGTCAGCTCACCGCGGCCGAGCGTTCCAGCGGCGGATCGACCAAGCCGTACAACTGCAATCTCGCGATCGTCGGCGAATACGCCGGACAGGGTGCCGGCCACCAGCTCATGTGGTACGGGCATTGTGCGTACATCACCACAGAGGGCTTCGAGGCCGGGCAGAAGGGCGTCCCGCCGCTGCTGCATCCCGGCATCCAGGTGCTCGACGTTTCGAGCCAGAAAGACCCCAGGTACACCGCCAACCTGGACGATCCGGCTGCGCTTTATGACTGGGAGGATGGGGCGGTAAACACACAGCGCGCGCTGTTGGGAACGGCCGAAAGCTGGATGGGATCGGGACCGCAACCGGCCGTCGCTTTCTACGGCCTATCCGACTGTGCGCACCCGCGGCTGCTCTCGAGCGTGCAACTCCCCGACCCCAATCTCCTGGCGCACGCCGGCAATTTCGCGTACGACGGCAAAACCTATTGGATCACCTCGGTGGAGAACTCCCGCGTCATCGCCGTAGACGTGAGTGACCCGAGGCATCCGCAGGAGCTCCTCGACTGGGACTTTCCCAACAGTGAGGCAGGGGGCGCCACGGCTCACCAGCAATGCCATCGCATTTCCCTCAACCAGTTCACGGTCGATGGTCATCCGCCCGATACCCTCCTCTTCTGTGGGGTCATCGGCAAGATGGTGCGCCCGGGCGTTTTCAGCTCGGGCAACGGTCTGGTCATCTACGATGTGAGCCAGGTTCAAAACCGCCGTCCACGCCCCGTGATCAGAGTCATCAGCACTTTGTACTGGGTGAACGGCGATATCGGGATCGAGCCCGACCTCGCCTTCATTCACGGCAAGCCGTTTCTGGGCGTCGGTGATGAGTTCGGCTCGGGGGGCGGCAGATATCCGGCGGCCGCGATCAGCGCCTGCGGCGCGGGGCTCCCGCCCTTCGGCATGGAGCGGCTCATCGACATCAGCGATGTCGCGAAGCCGAAGCTCGTCGCGCAGCTGATGCTCGGTGTGGATGATCCGAAGAATTGTGCACAGACTGAAAACGACATCACCGCGACGATGGGTGGCTATGGCTACAGCGTGCACGACTGCACGTTCGACAACCCGCGCGATGCCAAGCTGCTCGCCTGCTCGTTCCACCAGGCGGGCGTCCGTGTCTTCGACATTCATGATCCGAGCCACCCGCGCGAGATTGCCTACTTCGTAGGTCCCGCCCCGCGCGATCCCGAGGAGATCGATCCCGGCTCGCTCATGAACAAGTTCCAACGCATCACGCCTCCGATCAACTTCGCATGGTCGAAGGCGCACAGCCGCTTCGTGTGGCAGAACGGCCAGCTCTATCTCTGGGTCATCTCGAGCCATGGCGGCTTCTACGCGCTGCGGTTCGAGAACCGGCAAGCGATTGCGAGACTGAAGCCGGTTCCCACTCCGGGGAACGAGGACTATCAGGACTGAGTTGAGCGATATCTCGCGCCCGAGGGGGCCGGCCACCGCGGCGAGCAGCCGCGCGCCGGCCTCTTCGGCTTTTTGACCACGGCATAAGCCGTGTTGACATCCCTTGAGCGCTTGGCTTGCAGGTGAGCCGGAGCGCGAGATCCGCGGTCAGAAGCCGGTGTGCTGGAGGTAGGCGACCACGATTGCAGCGAAGAGGCAGTAGATACCGAAGAAGTGCCAGCGGCCCGCCTCGAGCCAGCGGCTGAGCCACTTGAGCGCGAGGAGCCCGGCAAGAAACGCAAAGACCACTCCCAGAATACTGGCGGTAGCCGCAGGCAGCATCCCTGCGAGTTGATGGTGCTGCGACTGATAGAGGCGCCAGATCTCGCGCGCGTCGGCCGGCGGTGTGAGCACTATGGCGAGCGCAAAGCTGAAATCCTCGGCGATCCCGCGCGCCACGCGCAAAAACAGGCCGGTCGAGATGGTCGCGCCCGAACGGGAAAAGCCGCGGAACGGAATGCAGAGCCCCTGAACCGCGCCGATCCAGGAATATTGCGCGGGTGTCATTTTGGGCGCGGACACGGTTTGCCGTCGGCGATTCTCGTACAGGCCCGCGACGAGAATGAACACGCCGGCGACCGCCAGCGCGACCGCGATGAGGTCCAGCCGGTTGAAGAGTTGCTCCACCCAGGCGTGCGCCTGACGGCGCATCAGCACCTTTTCGATGAACTCGATGACGCCGCCGCCCACGATGCCGGTCAGAATCGTCGCGACGATCAGCGCAACGATGAAATTCTTGAACTCAGGCATGGAGTTGAAAAATGCGCGCCGCCATCGCGGCCAGAAATAGACGATTACGGCGATCATCGTTCCGGTATGCAGCATGACGAGCAGAAGCGTCATTTCCGGCGCGGCGGGATTCAGGCCCATCAACTTTTCCGCGACGATCACGTGCGCGGAGCTGGAGACCGGCAGAAGCTCTGCCAACCCTTGAACGATGGCTAGAATGATGACGTGCACAAGCGACATTATGGGTTCCGTTCTGATTTTTGAATGAATAGATAATATAGCAATATCATCGTGTTATAGATACTTTAGAGAAATACCTATAGCTCGTCACGGGCGCGCAGGGACGATGAACCTTCCACCGCGACGAGCCCATAAGTCAAGGGGTCCTCCGCGCCGAGCCGCTCGAGCGTGCGGCGACTCGCCATGTTGTCGGGCTGGCAGGTAATCCAGAGCTCGGTCACTCCATGATGCTTTGCCAGGGGAACGCGTCCGACGGCAGCGCGATGTCGAGAAATTCGAACGATGCACGCGCGAGTCCCATCATAATTGTCTCCCGTACCGCCATTCGATACCCTCGAACGGGTGGCGGATAGCCCTCCAGGCCTGCTGGCTGCCGGCACGCGCACTCGCGGCTGAACTATCCTCACGGATTCTCTGATTGATCACCGCCCTCGCGATAGCCAATTACCGCTCGATTCGGGACATGGTTCTGCCCCTGAGGCGTCTCAACGTCGTCACGGGCGCGAACGGCTCCGGGAAGTCGAATCTCTATCGGGCCCTGCGACTGCTAGCGGACACTGCGAGAGGTGGCGCGATCGCGACGCTTGCGCGTGAGGGAGGTTTTGAGTCCACGCTATGGGCGGGCCCCGAAGCGCTCTCCCGCAGAATGAAATCTGGAGAAGTGCCGGTGCAGGGAGGTCCGCGCCGTAATCCGGTCAGTTTGCGCCTGGGCTTTTGTGACGACAGCATCGGCTACAGTATCGACCTCGGGTTGCCGTTTCCGACAAGCTCGCTCTTTTCCCGCGATCCGGAAATCAAGCGCGAATGTATCTTCGCGGCGCCCATCTATCGCCCGAACCGAGTCCTCGTGGATCGGCGCAACGCCTTCGTGCGGCTCAAGGACGATGCCGGCGAGTGGTCAACGCTGGCGAGCTCCTTGCAGAGCTTTGACAGCATGCTCTCGGAGCTCAGCGACCCGAGGCGCGCGCCTGAGATCACCGCGATTCGCGACACGGTCCGCTCGTGGCGCTTCTACGATCATTTCCGCGTGGACCTGGATGCACCAACGCGGCAGCCGGTCATCGCGACGCGCACGCCGGTTCTGGCACCTGACGGTCGCGATCTCGTTGCCGCGCTCGAGACCATTCGCGAGATTGGCGATAGTGCGGCACTCGATGGCGCAGTGGACGACGCCTTTCCTGGCGCAACCGCTCGCAGCTCAGCCAGTGATGGTCGACTGAAGCTCGAGTTTGCGCAGCCGGGGCTGCTGCGATCGTTATCTGGGGCGGAGCTCTCGGACGGCACGCTGCGCTATCTGCTTTGGGTCGCGGCGCTGCTGACGCCGAGACCGCCGCCGCTGATGGTTTTGAACGAGCCCGAGACCAGTCTTCATCCGGACCTGCTGCCGGCGCTTGGCCGGCTGATCTGCCGGGCCGCTCGCGATACCCAGGTGTGGGTGGTATCACACGCATCGCGCCTGATCGCCGCGCTCAAGGAAGACCCGGAATGCAACGCGATAGAGCTCGACAAAGTCCTCGGCGAGTCGGTCATCAGCGCGACTGGGCCGCTCGATGCGCCGGATTGGAAGTGGCCGGAAAGATGACATGAGAATCGAATCTCCGCCTGCCTCCCGCCTTCAGGGCATCGCGCTCCGGCAGCTCGAGCGATCTGATCTGCGCGAGTGGTATGACTACCTCTGTGCGCCGGCCGTGGTGGAGCACACGAGCTGGAACGTGCATGGGATCGAAGATCTCGAGCCCTTGTTGTCCCAGTATGAGTCCACGGCCGCGAGCGCGCCGTGCCGATTGGCCATTGTCGATGAGACTCGGTCCCGACTTGCCGGCACGATCGGATTTTTCGTGATCTCGGACATGCATCGAACGGCCGAGCTGGCATACGACCTGGCGCCCGAATACTGGGGCCGCGGCATAGCGACGGCAGCCTGTAGGGCGGTTACCGAATGGTCGTATGACACTCTGCGCCTGGTGCGCGTACAGGCGACGGTGTTGGAGACTAACACCCGATCCGAGGGCGTGCTGCAAAGGTGCGATTTCGTCTATGAGGGCCTGTTGCGCGCCTACCGCATGGTCCGAGGCGTTCCGGGCAACTTCAAGATGTACTCCCGCCTCAGCACGGATTAGCCGTCAGGAGGCGCTCATCCGACGCGAAGGGATGCTGCATATTGTGCAGCGTTTTTCCGGGCCTGCAGCCACGGCTCGGTCAAAAATGTTTCTTGACGCCGTTAGGGCGATGGGAGCCATCATTATGGGATTCGCGGCGCGGCTTTCAGCGACAGCATGGCGAAATTCGCGGCGGCGGCGGCGAAGATCCACTGGGAGGGGCACTTTGCAGGCTATGAGATCGCCGGTGCCGGTCAGGGCGGGGAAAACTTCGTCCTCGTGTGGCCCAACAAGTCCTGGGCTGAGATCGGTCATGACGCCAGCCCGTCGACCAAGGACATGATGAACAGCGTCTACGGCGAGGCGACCGCCGGGGCCATACACCAGAAGTTTCTCGGCGCCATCGCGGAATTCTGGTCCGACGGGTGGAGCTACGACAAGGATCTGAGCGTCATCCCGGCCGAGTGAGGATCTCCGGCGACTCGGCGGAGGCCGGGTCGCCGGGTTCGCGCACCGCCCGCGCAATCGACCGCCGTCGGAAGCAAACGTGGTCGGTATACCGACCGCGCGGGGGCTAGCCGCGCTAGCCGCTCGGCAGCAGCACGATCTGCCCCATGGTGCTGCGCGACTCCAGGCGGGTATGCGCCTCCGCTGCGCGAGACAAGGGCAGCCGCAGCCCTATCTCCGGTCGAATGACACCCTTTGCCATGGCCTCGAAGCTCTCCTTGGCGACGGCCTCGAGAGCGGCTCGGTCGCGGATGTAATGGAACAGCATCGGTCGTACGATCGCGTTCGACTTGGCGGCGAGCCGCGAGACGCCGAAGGGCGGCACCGGGCCTGAGGATTGGCCGAAGTTGACGAGCGTTCCGAGGTAGCCGAGAGAATCGAGCGATCCTGAGAAGGTGTCCGCGCCAACCGAGTCGTAGGCAACGTCGACCCCCCTGCCCCCCGTGATCTGCCCGACGCGGTCCACGAAATTTTCCCGACGATACAGAATGACATGGTCGGCCCCGCATTGACGCGCGGTTGCGGCCTTCTCCTCGGATCCGACCGTCGCGATGACCGTGGCTCCCAGGTGCTTGGCCCACCTGACGAGCGGCTGCCCCACCCCGCCCGCCGCGGCATGGATCAACAGCGTCTCGCCGGCGTGCACATGATGAACCTTGCGAAGCAGCATGCACGCCGTGAACCCCTTGATCGTCAGGCTCGCGGCGGCTTCGTCGGTGATGCTGTCCGGCAGAAGTAGCGCCAGGGAGGCGGCGAGGACCCGCCTTTCGGAATAGGCGCCGTACGCGGCATCGATGTAAGCGATCCGATCGCCCACTGCGAATCCAGTCACTCCGGGCCCCACCTTCTCGACCACCGCGGCCGCCTCCAATCCCGGGATTCCCGGCAGCTTCAGCGTGTCATAGAGCCCCGAACGCACATAGGTGTCATGAAAGTTGACACCGATGGCCGTGTGCCGGATCTTAAGCTCACCGGCTCCGGGATCGGGGACCTCCACGGGCTCGTATCGCAGCTTCTCCGGACCTCCTCTCTCTCGAAGTACGATGGCGTGACTCATGAGCGTCGGCCGTAGTGTTTGTAAGTCAGGTCGATGGCAGCTCTTGCGTCCAGCCGAACGGGTCCGGCGCACGCCGCTCCTGAATGGCTAGCAGCGACTCGCGCAGACGTTTTGCAACCACGTCCGTTTGGCGCAGCGGGTACTCGCGCCCGTCGCCCTCCATCAGGGCGGTGATCGGGCTGACGATGGCGGCTGTGCCGCAGGCGAAAAGCTCGTTGCATCGGCCACTGCCAATGCCCTCGAGCAACTCGTCTAGGGTCATCCGCCGCTCGAACGCTGTGTAGCCCAGGCTCCTGGCGAGCGTAAGGAGCGAGTCGCGCGTGATCCCCGGGAGGATGGCGCCATCGAGCTCCGGTGTATGCAGCTCGCCGTCCACGACCGCAAAGAGGTTCATTCCCGAGAGCTCCTGGAGGTACCGATGCTCGTTAGCATCCAGAAACAAGGCTACGGGGCAACCCGAGGCTACCGCCGCGTTGGAGGCGCGCAACGCAGCGGCGTAGTTGGCGGCCGCCTTGACTTCGCCGAGCCCGCCAACGGCCGCGCGCACGTCGGCGCGCTCGATCGCGACCTTGATCGCGCCCGAGGAATAGGGCTCCACGGGATTCGCGATCACCATGAAGCGGTAGTCGCGCGAGTTGCGCAGCATGTAGCCGCTCTCGGTTCCAAAGAGAAACGGCCGCAGGTAGAGCGAGCGTCCCGACCGTGTCGGCATGACGGGCGTGCACGCGCGCACCACCGCGCCGATGCCCTGAAAGAAAAGCGCCTCGGGGACCGGGGGCATGGCGAGGCGCGATGCCGAGTGCACAAAGCGCCTGCAGTTGGCGTCGGGACGAAAGAGATTGGGCCCCCTCCCCTCGACCCGATACGCCTTCAGGCCCTCGAAGACGAGCTCGGCGTAGTGCAGCGCACGCGCTCCCGGCAACAACTCGATCGGGCCATAGGGCAAAAGCCGCCCCCGCTGCCACTCGCCATCGCGCCAATGGGCATCGAACATCACCGGTGCGATAGCCTGCCCAAAGCCGAGGGGCTCCGGGAGCTTGAAGTTTTCGATCGCCGCGGGGACTCCCGGGTCGATGTCGTAAGTGCTCATTCAACCTCGCAGATAAGCGTCGGTACCCGAGAGCCAATCCTGGCGCGGCGGCGAGAACACATCGACGTCCAGGGTATCCTCGAGCGCCACGGCCCGGTGTGGCAGGCTCGAGGGAATGACCACCACCTCGCCCGCGCGCAGCGTGATTTCCTGCTCATCCTGCGCGCCGAACCAGAAGCGGAGCGCCCCGCTCAGGATATACGTGAGCTGCTCGTTCTCATGGGAGTGTCGAGGGACTTCCTCGCCGCTTTTGAAGTACACATGCGCGATCATCATGCGCTCGCCCGTGATGAGCTTGCGGCTCAGCCCCTTCTTCAGCTGCTCGGCGGGCATGTCGTCCCAGCGATAGCGGCGAACCGGTACGCCAGTGCTCGAGGTCATGGAGGTTTCCTTCGCTTGGATCGGGGTTCGCAGAATCTCACATCCACGGCGGGTCGTAGTCCCTCGCCGAGCCGGTTCGTCTCGTCGGCGAGTCCGTCCGGCGCCCGGGTTACTCGGTTGTTCGCCGCACGGCCGTCGATGTGACGGCGACGGCCCGCGGCGCTGCGGGCACGATCGCGATGACGCGCGCCGGAAAACCCGTGCCGTGGGCCGGCTTCGGAAAGGTCACCATGACCAGCGCGCCCGCCTCCGGCACCTTATCAAGGTGCGCGAGCATCTCGATCTGATAGTGGTCGGTGCCGAGCACGTAAGACTCCAGCGCGTAATCGTTCCGCGAGGCGTCGATCCCACCATCGGTATCCGTCGTCTCATGGCCGATGGCGGCGACGTGCCGCTGGTCGAAGAGAAACCTCAATACCGGCAGGCTCCAGCCCGGGTAGTGCGCGACGCCATGCGCATCAAGATTCTCCATCGCCGCCTGGCTGGGCCAGCGCTGCGACCAATCGGTGCGCATCGCCACGAAGGCATGCGCCGGGATGCGGCCATGGCGGTGCTCCCAGGCGCGGACATCCTGCAGGGTGATCCTGTAATCGGGATTGCGGGCGACCGCGGTGTGCACATCGAGCACCACGAGCGGCAGCAGCATGTCCCCGGGCGCGATCTGGTCCACGGTCTTCAGACCCCGGTGGAAGTGCGCCGGCGCATCCACATGAGTGCCCCACTGGCCGACGTGACAGTACTCATCCACGTGAAAGCCATCCTTGGCGATGGTGTAGAGCGGGCGCACCGTCATGGCACCGAAGCCCTTCCAGTGTGGCGTGTCGGGCCCAAAGGTGTGTGTCAGGTCGACGTAACGCGCGTGGGAGAGCACGCGCTCGTAAAGCGGCCAGAACCCCACCGCGTCCACTCGCGGTGCTGCCCGCATTGAAGTTGCGGCCGGTGTCGCCGCCACGCGCGCTCCGCCCACCGATGCGCAGGCGAGCCCCGACAGGATCAGTACGAATCCAAGTCTCATGGGCAGCCCTCCTCTCTAGGGCAGCTGGGACGAGCCGATATACGTTCGGTCGAGCCCGGCCGTCAAGATCCTGCCGGGCGCCCGGCGCACCCGGTCGCGGCGGAGCTGCGCAAAGAGCCGAGGCGGGGCGGGTTGGCGGGCGGGTGGTCAAAAATGTTCCTTGCACTCTGTCGTCGCCGGCTCCATCGTCCCCGCCCGGGCAAGTCACGGGCGGGGGGCCGAGAATGCCGGGCGAGGAGACGGTTCGAGCGCCGCGCCGACGCGAGCTGCTGCGCATGATTGGCCTGGCCGCGGGCGGCGCGGCGATGTACCAGGCGATGAGCGCGCTCGGCCTGGCTCAGGGCACGCGCGCCAGCAGCGAGCCGGGGCTCGGCGAGGCGCCACGCGGCGCCTCGGTGCTGATTCTGGGGGCCGGGCTTGCCGGCATGACGGCCGCCTACGAGCTGCGCCGCGCCGGCTACGCCGTGCAGGTGCTCGAGTACAACGACCGGCCGGGCGGGCGCAACTGGTCGCTCCGCGGCGGTGATCGCTACACCGAGCTCGGCGGCGCGGTGCAGGAGTGCCGATTCGATCCGGGGCTCTACTTCAATCCGGGTCCCTGGCGCATCCCCTACCACCACAGCAATCTGCTCGGGTATTGCAAGCGCCTCGGCGTTGCCCTCGAGCCGTTCATTCAGATCAACTACAACAGCTACCTGCATAGCCTCACGGCTTTCGGCGGCCGGCCGCAGCGTTACCGGCACATCGAGGCGGATTACCGCGGCATGGTCTCGGAGCTGCTCGCGAAGACCACCAACCAACAGGCACTCGATGCGCCGCTGAGTGCGGAAGACCGCGAGAAGCTGCTCGAGAGCCTGCGCAGCACGGGCGCGCTCGATGCCAGCTATCGGTATGTGCGCGGCAATACGAGTAGCGACGCCCGCGGCTACGACAAGGATCCCGGCGGCGGCTTGAGCGGCAAGCCCATACCCTCGCAGCCGATCGGCGCGCACCAGCTGCTCGAGTCCGGACTGTGGCAAACGCTGGGCTCGGCTTATGATGAGCAGTACCTGTTCCAGACCACGCTCTTTCAGCCCGTGGGCGGCATGGGGCGCATCGGTGAGGCGTTCGGGCGCGCTGTCGGGGACCTGATCCGCTATCGGGCGCGCGTGACGCGCATCCATCAGGATGATCACGGGGTCACCGCTTACTACGAAGACCTGCATCAGCCGGGCACGACGCTCCAGGCGAGGGCGGATTGGTGCCTTTGCACCATTCCGCTGTCGGTGCTTCACCAGATCCCCATGAACGTCGGCCGGCCCATGGCCGAGGCGATCGCAGCCGTGCCGTATGCCCCGGCGATCAAGATCGGCCTGCAGTTCAAGCGCCGCTTCTGGGAGCAGGATGAGGCCATCTACGGCGGTAATACCTATACCGACCAGCCGATTTACAGCATCTCCTACCCCTGTTGCGACTACTTCAGCGACGGCAAGGGCGTGCTGCTTGGCGCCTACACCTGGGGCGAGCCGGCGCTCGAGTTCACTGCGTTGGCTCCGGCGCTGCGCGTCCGCGAGGCGGTGCGCCAGGGCGCGCTCATCCATCCGCAGTATCCGAAAGAGTTCGAGAATGGCATCGCGGTCGCCTGGAATCGCGTGCCGTTCGTGATGGGCTGCTACGGAATGTGGAGCGACGCCGTCCGCAAGCGTCACTACGACAACCTCTGCCGCATCGATGGACGCATCGCGCTCGCCGGCGAGCACGCTTCCTACCTTCCGGCCTGGCAGGAGGGCGCGATCACCTCGGCGCTGGATGCGATCACGCGGTTGGCACGTCATGCGCATGAGGAGGCGGATGCATGAAGGCCCGACTCTTGTCTCTGCTCACCCTCGCGCTCTCTCTCGCTGTCGTGCTCACCGCCTGGGGTCAGTCGGCCGCCAAGAGCACGAGCCCTGCCACGCAGGGGAGCGAGATTCTCGACGAAACCCAACTCGCGCATGCGAGCGGCGCGCAGATCTACCAACACATCTGCCAGGCGTGCCACATGTCTGATGCCGAGGGCGCTGTCGGCGCGGGGCACATTCCCGCGCTGGCGGGTGATGCGCGGCTGGCCTCCGCGCAGTACATGGCTGCGATCGTCATCAACGGCCGGGGCGACATGCCGGCATTCGGGCCGCGTCCCGATTACACCGACCTTGAAGCCATAGATCATGTGACACTCAGCGACGCGCAGATCGCCGCCGTGATCAACTTCGTGCGCGGTCATTTCGGCAACCGCTATCAGGATCGCATCACGGCCGCCGAAGTCACGGCAATAAGGCTGCGTCGGTGAGTGCCCAACCCGCGCCCCAAGCGCGCGAGGTCATCGTGAATGCAGCCGAGCGCGACGCCGTGAGCACGCCACGCGTTCCCGCCGTCTGGATACTCGCTCTCCCGTGGCTCACGTGGGGCATGATTGGCGGCTTTGTCATCGTGACGCTGCCGCAGATGCTGGTCGCGCAGGGCATCCCGGGAGATCGCGCCGCCATCTCCATCGGAATCATCATCTCACCGCTGATCTGGAACTTCGTCCTTGCGCCGCTTCTCGACGTTCGCTTCCGACGCCGCACCTACGCGCTCGTATTCGCTGGGTTGGCGGTAATAGCCACGGCGGTTACCGTGATCCAGCACGCGGTGTTGGTCGAAGTCGAGGCCGTCATGCTCGTCGCCTTTTTCTCTCTCTGTATGTTCCAGTCGGCCATCGGCGGCTGGATCGGGAGCCTCATCGAGCAGGGGCACGACGGCCGCCTGGGTGCGTGGTGCGCTATCTTCGGCTCGGGCGGCAATGGCGTTGGCATCCTGATCTCCGGTTACGCGGTGCAGCACTTCTCGAGCATGGCGGGCGCAAGCGTCATATCCGTGGCGTTCCTTTCGCCGCTGCTCGTGTTTCCACTGATTCCCGCCCCGCCACCGGCCCGAATGCTGGCGGTCGAGAACTTCAGCCGCTTCGCCCGCGAGGTCGCCCTCCTCCTCAAGCGTCGCGCGGTGCTCCTGGCCCTCGTCATGTTCGCACTCCCCTCGGCCTCGTTTGCGCTCACCAACGCGCTCGGGGCATGGAGCGAGAGCTTCCACGCCACCGCCTCCGTAGTCAGCCTCATCAGTGGTGTGGGCATCATGCTCGGCAGTATCGCAGGCTGTGCGCTCGTGCCGCCCATGGCCCGGAAGATTCCCCTGCGTCTGCTCTATCTATCCATTGGTCTCCTGGGCGCCGCCTTCACGCTCGGCCTGCTGCTCCTGCCGCGCCTGTCAGCGACCTTCGCTCTCGCCTTCCTGGGCGAAAATTTCTTCCAGTCCGCGGCTCTGGCCGCCGCCCTCGCGATCATGTTCGAGGTCATCGGGCGCGGCAATCCGCTCGCCGCAACCACCTTTGCGCTGCTGATGGCTGCCTTGACCGTGCCGATCGATTACATGCAGTTTGTCGATGCACGCGCCTATCACTGGCATGGGATTACCAGCGCGTTCCTTACCGATGCCCTGCTCGGCGGCGCCGCGTGTCTTCTGCTCGCCCTCGTCCTTCGCCGGCGACTCTTGCCGGCGGCAGCACGCGCCGAGCCTGTTTGATGAACGAGGTCACTCAGGCGGCTCGATCCGCGCCGCGAGCGCGCTCGGCGGCGAAGTCGGCGCGAATACGGTCTTCCTCGCCGAGGTGGCCCTTCCCGAGAGACGCGGCGCGACCGTCTCATGGCAGGGTGTGAGCCAGCTTGTCGCCCTGGTCATGGGGAGCCTGGTCGGAGTGGTGCTCGCGGCCTCGTTGTCTGCGGCCAGCCTGGATGCCTACGGCTGGCGCATCGCCTTCCTCATCGGCGCCTTGACGGTTCCGCTCGGCTACTGGTTGCGCGGCAATCTCCGCGAGACGCTCCATGAGGGAGAGGCAGACACGCCGCCGCCGCCCCGCATGGCCGCGCACCGCCCGCAGAACGGGCCGAGCCGGCGCGCGGTGAGCTGGCGCGGCGCCATTGGCGGATCATCGTGTTGGGCCTGGTCATCATTGCCGCAGGTACCGTCGGCACATACATCCTCGACTACATTGCGACTTACGCGCAGTCGACTCTGCATTTGTCGGCGCGGGTGGGTTTTCTCGCGGCCCTTGCAGGCTTCGTGGCGGGTATCCCGGCCGTGCTGCTCGTCGGGCGCCTGTCCGATCGATATGGCCGCTGGCCGATCAACGTTTGCTGCAACCTCGCCTTTCTCCTGGCCATTTACCCGGTGTTTGATTGGGTCGCTGCGGCGCGCTCGGCCGCTGCGTTGGTCTGGGGAACCGCCCTGCTCTCGGCGCTTTCCTATTCGAACTTTGGAACCTTCTGCGCCTCAATGATCGAGGCGATGCCGCGGTCCATCGGAAGCGGCGCGTTCGGCACTGCCTATGCCACCGCCATCGCGCTCTTTGGCGGCACGACCCAGCTCTTGGTGACCTGGCTCATTCACGTGAGTGGCAGCGCGATCGCGCCCGCCTGGTACCTGGTCGGGGTTACGGCCGTCGGCCAGGTCGCGTACATGCTCGTCCCCGAAACCGCCCCGGTGCGGTTACGAGTGGCGGGGGTCACTCGGTCCGCGCCCGCCTGACTCTCGGTTCCGATCGGAATGCGAGCTGCCTGCAGGCGGCCCGCCCGCCGTGGCCGTTGCCAGCCTCGCTGGCCCGCAGGGCACGCGACCTGACACTCGGGGCGGCGATCCTGGGAGTCGCCGTCGGCACCGACAGGGGCATCATTCGCGGTCGGAGAGAGACCTCCTGCGGGTCGTGATCTGCCACCAGAGGACCCAGTCGCCCGCCAGGCTGTACCAGGGTTGCCGGAAAGTGGCCGGCGTATTCTTCTCGAAGAAGAAATGCCCGACCCAGGCGAAACCGTAGCCTATGATCGGCGCCGCGATGAGCACGAGCGGCCGCCGCGTGGCGATCGCCGTCAGCACCACGGCAATCACCAGCCAGCTGCCGATGAAGTGCAGCAGCCGGCACGTGGGATTGCGGTGCTCCCCGAGATAGTGCTCGTAGAAGAGCGTGAAGGGACGGATGCGCGCTGCGAGCACCTCAGGATTATACGATCGCCCGCAGCGGCATCGGTACAATCCCGGAAGAACGAGGACCGAACCATGCCGGATCTCATCGTCGCGTGCGCCTACTTCCTGCTGATTCATTACGGCGTCTCGGGTACCCGCCTGCGTGAGGCGCTCACCGCCAGGCTCGGCGAGGGACCGTACCGGGGGCTCTTCTCGCTCGCCTCATTGGTTGGCCTGGCGTGGATGATCTACGCGTATCGCGGCGCACCGCTCATCCCCACCTGGGGGTTCCTCCTGGGATTCCGGCCGGCGGCCTACGTGTTGGTTTTCATCGCGTTCCTCTTCGCGGTGATCGGGGTCCTGACTCCGAGTCCGACCCGGGTGGGCATGGAGTCGAGGCTCGATCCGCAGGCGGCCTTGGGCATGGTGCGCATCACCCGCCATCCATTCCTCTGGGGCGTGGGTCTCTGGGCCGCCACGCACCTCGTCGTCAACGGCGATGTTGCTTCGCTGATTCTCTTCGGGACGCTCCTCGTGCTCGCCGTTGGCGGGCCGGCCGCGATCGATGCCAAGCGGCGCCGCAAGTTCCCCGAGCAATGGCCGAAGTTCGCGCAGGCCACCTCGAGCGTTCCCTTTGCCGCCATCGCCCGCGGCGCCAACCGCCTGGGGCCGGCCCTGGCAGAGATCGGCGCGTGGCGAATCCTCGCCGCCCTCGTGCTCTATGCCGTGGCGTTCTACCTGCACGGGCGGGTGGGTCCGCCGCTCGTCTAGTGGCTCCTTTGGCCGCGCCGCGAACCGCAATTTTTCCCAAGCGGCGCCGCCGACCCGGCGCTATCGTTCTGCCATCGGGCCGGCGAGCCGGCTGTCATGCACCGAGGTGCCGACGTGTCGCCAAGCACCCTATACCCCATCGAGGGAGGCTGCGACTGCGGCCGGATCCGCTACCGCATGGAGACGGCCCCCCTCATCGTGCACTGCTGCCATTGCCGCTGGTGCCAGCGCGAGAGCGGCGCAGCATTCGCGCTCAACGCGCTGATCGAGGCCGAGCGCGTGACCCATCTGAAGGCGGAGCCGCAGGTCATCGACACGCCTTCCCAGAGCGGCCGAGGACAGAAGATCGCCCGCTGCCCGGAGTGCAGGATCGCGGTCTGGAGCAACTACGGGGGCGCCGGTCCGATCCTGCGCTTCATTCGGGTGGGCACGCTCGATACCCCTGATGTCCTCGAGCCGGACATCCACATCTACACGGCCTCGAAGCAACCTTGGGTGGCGCTGCCACCAGCCGTTCCGGCGGTCCCCGAGTACTACGAGACCGAGCGCTACTGGTCGCCGGAGAGCCTGCGCCGCCGTGCGGCGTTCATGCCCCGATTGAAAGCCTATCGGGCGGCGCACGCCGGCTGATCGGTGGGCGCGCGCTTCGACGGCGCGGTGCTGCGCAACACTCGCGGCCTCGCGCACGCGGCGAGCCGGGGTGCTATCGGGCTACCGCCGCAGAAGTAGCGGGGCAGACACTCTGCCGATGCCGCCATCAGGCGTTGCCGCAGGACAACAAAAAATCTCTTTGCGGGCATGGTGTTTGCTGTCTAGTCGGAGCCATGGCCATCCGCATTGCCCAGGTGTACCCGCACGCCGACATCCCGCTGCCGCATACGCGGCTCTACGATGCGCTTGCGATCGTGAACTACGAGATCGGCCGCCGGCTGGCGCGCCGGCACGAGGTCATCACCTATCCGAAGTGGGTGCCGGGCGAGAAGGAGCTCGAGTGTCACGAGGGTGTCACCTATCGGCGTATCCCGGAAGGCATCGACCGGGCGCTGAATGGCTTGAAGCTTCTCGATGCCGCGCGCCTCCGCAACCGACGGCGTCCCTTCAGGCTGAGCCCGTTCTACTACGCCCACTACGCGCGCGAGGTGGCCCGCGACATCCATGAGCGCGGCTGCAATCTCGTGCACGTGCATACCATCTCCAATTTCATCGAGCCGATCCGCCGCGCCAACCCCAGTGCGCGGATCGTCCTTCACATGCATGATCACTCGCTCGCCGATTTCGACCCCGCCGTGATCGCCCCGCGGCTCGAGCAAGCGGCGCTGATCCTCGCCTGCAGCCGCTTCGTCGCGGATGAGATCCGCCGCCGCTACCCGGCCGCGGCCGCACGGTGTCACACGCTCTATAACGGAGTCGATGAGCGCTTCCTCGACGTCGCTCCCGATCCGGCCGCCTCACGCACCGTGCTCTTCGTCGGGCGGCTCTGCCCGGAGAAGGGCGTGCACGTGCTGCTCTCGGCGATGACCGACGTGGCGCGGACGCATCCGCGGGCAAGCCTCAGCCTGGTGGGCCCTCTTGATGTGGCGCCGAAGGACTTCGTGGACCCGCACCACCGTGATCCGGTCTTCAACGGTCTCGATCGGTACTACACCCACCCGGGCGCCTACTACGAGCTCATCTCCCGTCTGGTGAGCGGCCTCGGCGGGCACGCGTTCCTCCATGGCCGCGCGCCCAACGATGAGATCTGCTCTCACTACGCCCGCTCCGGGATCTTCGTCTTCCCCTCGCTTTGGCACGAGCCGTTCGGCATTCCCGTGATCGAGGCGATGGCCGCAGGCCTGCCGGTCGTGGCCACGCGAGCCGGCGCCCTGCCCGAAGTGATCGTCGACGGTGAGACCGGAATCCTGGTCGAGCGCGGCGACAGCGACGGCCTCGCCGCCGCAATCTCCAGGCTCCTCTCGGACCCGCACCTGCGCGAGCGGATGGGTACCGCGGGGCGGGAGCGCGTGCGGCGGCTCTTCACGTGGGAGCGAAACATCGCGCACCTCGAGGAGCTTTACGGCAGCGTGCTCGACGGCGGCGCGCCCGATGCGGCGGCCGATGCACGCCATCTGGTGCGCACCGCCTAGCGCCTTTTGGCGCAGCGTCAGCTGCGTGTTCAGCGGCGCGGCTTTCTGATGTTGGAACCCATTCCCCGCAGGCGTGATGAGCGCATAATGCGCCCACATCACCTTGTGGGAGAGCGATCATGGAGCATCGTTGGGGTGAGCGGGTCGCAGTGCGACTGACCGTGGAGCTCTCCTCCGGCGCGTCACCGCCGGTGGCGGGCTCTCTGGAGAACGTCAGCTCGAGCGGAGCGTTCGTGCGCACGGCGCGGCGCGGGCCGCCGCGCGGTCCGGTGGAAGTGATGCTGGAGCAGCGTGCATCCGGCCGCGCGCATTGCGTGCGACTTCCGGCCTACGTAGTGCGCGAAACCGAGACCGGAGTTGGAATCGAATGGTGCGAGTTCGCACCGCGCGCGGTGCGGGAGCTCATGGTCCGCGATCGACGCACAGGCGGCGCGCGCACGGGGAGTCGAGCGCTGTCCCCGACCCGGCGCTCGCCCCACACACCGGATACGCTGACACAACCCTTGGCGCAGTCGGCCGCCGAGCCGGCGGCGATCTCCACAACAGGGCTTGCCACCGACACCCTGCCGGTCACGGCATTTGCGGCGGCCGAGTGGGCGTGCGGTGCGGTTAGGTAGTTAGGTTCGGCCGCTGTTCGCTCGGCGTCGGGTAGGCATCGCCGTCGCCCTCCTGCGACGCTGAGCGTGCCCATTACCTGAGTAACGCATAAGCGCCCGCGGCCGCCCTCTCCCCCACCGGGCGGCCGCGGACCCGCGCGGCGGGAGGTACCCGAGCCTGAACGAAGGTATGATTCGGTGGTCGAACCCGAATAGAGCCTTGCTCAAGCACCGAAAGAGGACGCATCGTGGACTACCAGACTGCCGAGAACCAAGCCATCCAGCTGCAGCAGCAGGCCGATCAAGCAGGCCAGGGCATCAAGGCTCTGGCGGAGAAGCTGCAGGCCAAAGTCACGGACCCGACGCTCGCGCGCGAGCTGATGCTCGACCTCAGGGAGGCGGCGCTCGCGCTCCAGAAACAGAACCAGTCTGCCCTCATGCTCATCCAGCAGATGGCCGAGTACATCCATTCGCTCGAGACTCATGTGAATTCCCTGCCCCAGTCGCCGGCCTATCCGGCCTATCGGACCGGCGGCTGGGCCGCCCAGCCCTATGCCGGCAGGAGCGGCGGGTTCATGAGCAACGTCATGTCGGGCCTTGGCATGGGCGCCGGCTTCGGCCTGGCCAGCGACCTCGTGGGCGGCATCTTCAACGCCCTCTAGAAGGAATATTTCAGCTGCCCCTGCACCTCCCGGCCGAAGATCGGCCGGGCCATCTCGAAGCCCGTCGAGATACCCGAGGTGAGGGCGCGCGAATTGCCCTCCGTCAGCCCCAATTCGTCGGTGAGATTGGTGCCCTGCACCCTCACCTGCAAGTGCTCGCCGATGTTGGCCACCACCCCGGCATCGAGGGTCGTGTAGGGCGGCAGCACCTGCAGGTTCTCCGTATCGGAGTAGCGCAGATCGATGTGGCTCACCGTTGCGAACACCCGCAGCTCCCCCCAGGACATCGGCAAGGTGTATTCGGGCGTGAATCTCACCTGCAGGCTCGGCTGGCGCTGCAGGATGTTGCCGTCGTTGTCGAAGCTGGCCGTCCCGAGGCCGGCGAACGAGCTGAAGTGCGTGTATACGGAGTGCTGCCAATCGCCGGTGAACCCCAGGCTGAGGTGCTCGAGCGGGAACCACTCCACCTGGAAATCCGTGCCCCAGGAGGTCGCCCCGTAAGTGGCCGTGACCTGCGTGCCGTTGCCGAGAAACGCCTGGAACGGGACGCCGAAGAAAAGCCTGCGGAACGCATCGACCGAGGCGTAGATGGCGCTTGTCTGGGCCTTGTAGCCGACCTGGTAGTTCTCGATCTGCTGCCGCTCCGGGGTGCGGTCGAGTACATCGTCGAAGCTCGGGAAATGCACCCCCTCGTTGACCCGGGCATACACGCTCATGTGCGAGTCGACCTCGTAGTTTGCGCCCGCGCTCCACGAGCCAAAGGTATGGTCGTAGTTCGAGGGTGACCATTCGCCGTTGGCGACGTACGTGTCATTGTTGTAGAAGGTGAGCGGATCGTCATCCAGGTCCATGATCGACTGGCCCTCGACCGCGCCGTTGATCTGCTCGTTCTCGATCCGGAGCTCCGCATCGAGGAGCCAGCGGCTGATGCGCTCCTGGTCCGAGACGAAGACCGCCGCATTGCGGCCGTCGTAGTGGTCGACCAGCGCGTCGGTGGCGCCGCTCAGTATCCCATCCTGCGTGACCTCGCCCGCCGGGCCCAGCGCGCCGGCGGCGGTGTAGAGCGCAGCGTTGATGAGCTGCGCGTTCGGCGTGGCGGTCAGCAGCTCGTTGTTGCCGATGTACCAGGTATCGTGCGAGGAGTAGCGGGCGAAGTACCCCCCGAGCGTCGCGCTGTTGCCGGTGAAGAGAGTGCGGCTGAAGCGCAGATCGTCCGTGAACGCCTGGACCGTCTTGTCCACGATCCAAAATCCAAGCGATGCGACGTAGGTACCCGCGCTCGCCGGCGCCCCGTTGCCCGCGTAACCGGCGCTGCCGGTGGCGAACGGCGCCCCCCCCGTCGCCGCCATCACCGCCGGGCTCGCATTGGCGGCGGCGATTTCGCCGGCGACGAAGCTGCCCAGCGTTTCCGGCGCGAAATTGTTGAACAGCGCGTTGGTCGGCATCTGGCCGGCCGTGTAGCCCATCCTGTTGCTGACCGTCCAGGGCCCGAAAGTCAGATTGAGGTCGCTGCCGAACATGTGGATGTCCGAGCCGCGCCCGTTGGCGAGGTCCGCGGTGACCGCCCCCGGCGTGCAGCCGGGTACGCCGCACGGGAACTCCTCCACCGTGATGAAGCGGGTCGGGTTGCCGGCAAAGGTGCCGGTGAGCGGATTGAATCGCGGGAACGCGGATACCGTCCTGCCGTCCGAGCTCACGGCGACCGGCAGGTCCGTGATGAAGAGATTCTTGTCGTGGAGCTGGCGCGCCCAGAGGAGCAGATTGCCGTTGTCCATCGGATGGAAGAGCGTCTCGGTGAGCTGCCCGCCGTCGTCGGCCGGGAACTGCGGGTTGCGGATGCCGTTCGACACCCGGTAGAAGCCGCCGATGCTCACGAGCCAGTTGCTCGTGAGCGGCCCGCCGTAAAAGCCATCCAGCCGATACAGCCCCTCATCGCCGAGTGTCAGCCCGACCTCCCCGTGAGGCGTCGCGGTGCCGTGACGCAGGATGAAGTTGGCCGTGGCGCCGATCTGGCCGTTGGAATACACCACCGAGGGGCCGCCCTGCACGACCTCGACCCGCTGGAGGGTGTCATCGAGGCGGAAAAGCGACGAGTTGTCCATGAAGGAGAGCGTCGGAGCCGGGTATACCGGAGAGCCGTCGATCTGATAGGTCACGTAGGGCGCATCGGCCCCCCCGGGAAAGCCCGCCACCTCGATGTTGGGGCCGGTCTCACCGCCACTCGACTCCGCCCAGAGCCCCGGCACGATCTTCAGGAGGTCCGCGGCGCTCGAGGGCTGCGCCATTTGAATCTGCTCGAGGCTCGCGGCGCTCACCGGGAAGCTCGCATCGAGGAGGCGTACGCCGCTCACCTCCGGCGTGCCGGTCACCACCACTTCCTGCATGCTGTTGTAGCTCGGCGGGGCTCGCCGCTCGACGGCCGCCGTCCGGTGGCGTCCACCGCCGCCCAACACCCGAGCCGCATGGGTCAGGAGACGAGCGAACCGGTGCAACATGCCGTGTGGGGTCGCGGCGAGAACGGCGGCTTTCGGGGCGGTGGCCCCGGAAGCGCCTGCCGCCGATGCCGCCGAAGCGCCTGCCGGTACCGCGCTGAGTCCTGAGCCTTCGACGATGGCGATGGCGGACGGGCTCACCTGGCGGAAGCCGAGGCCGGTCCCGCCGAGCAGCCGGCCGAGCGCCTGCGTGACCGTGAAATCGCCCTGCACGCCCGCGGTCCGCGCGCGGGCCACCAGGGTCGAGGAGAAAAGCAGGGTGACATCCGCCTGTCGGGCGAAGTCATTCAGCGCCGCGCTGACCGCCTCGGCCGGAATATCGAAGTGCCGGGTGGACCCGGCGGCCCACGCCTCGGGCGCTGCGAGACCCAGGGCGAGACTGGCAAGCAGGAGGACGGCCGCGGGCCAGCCGCGAAAGACCGTGCTCAGGGTGCCCATGACTGGGCGACAAAAATACCTCACTCCGCTGCCGGATGTGAGCCCTTCGAGCGGATGTGGCGCGTGCGCAACGACCGGCCCGACCCCGCGGCGGGGTGCGACCGGCCTTTTACCTGGGTGTGATGTACACGAGCCCGGGACCTGCCCGGCTCACTCGCACCGGCAACGCCTCCTGCAGCGCTTGCAGGAAGCCCGGCACGTCATCCGTTCTGAAGCGTCCGCTTACGCGCAGCGAGGCGACCTGGGGTCCGGTGAGCACAATGCGCGCGCGCGTGTAGCGCCCGACCTCGGCGATCGCCCGTGAGAGCGGCTCGCTTTCGAAGACCAGCGCGCCTTTGCGCCAGGCGAGCTCATCGGCGATCTGCCGCGGGCTCACGGTCATCACCTTCAGATGCGGTCCGGCGATCAGCAGCTGCTCGCCGGCGCCGAGCGCCCTCACCCAGCGGATGTCCGGCGCGGGTGCGCCGCTGCCGGCGAGTTCCGCCCCGGGCGCGACCCCGGGCCCCTGCACCTCGACGCGTCCTTCATCCACAAGAACATCGACGTCCTGGTCCGGATGCAAGCGCACCTCGAACTGGGTGCCGACGTCCCGGATCAGGGCATCGCCGGCATGCACGAAGAAGGGCTTTGCGGCGTCGTGTGTCACGTCGAAGTGCGCCTCGCCTCTGCTCAGATAGACGTCGCGGCGCTCCGGGGTGAGATTCACCGTAAGGAGCGTGTTGGTATTGAGCGTGATCCGCGAGCCATCCGCGAGCGTCACATGACGCTGCTGACCCACGGCAGTCGCGAGAACCTCCGTGCCCGGCCGCTGCGCCAGCCAAAGCGCTGCACCGAGGACGACGAGGAGCACGGCGGCCGCAGCGGCTTGCCACCGCTTCCGGCCCAGCAGCCCCCGGTGCCCGTGCGGAGCGAAGGCCGCGATCCTCTCATCCTGCGTGCGGGTGCGCTCGGACAGGCGGTCGAGGACGCTCCAGGTGCCCCGCAGCTCCTTGAACGCGCGCCGATGGCGAAAGTCCTGATGCAGCCACGCCTCGAGCTCGGCTCGCTCGGCGTCCGAGAGCCCGCCGCAGTCGAGGCGCCAGGTCCACACCGCCGCCTCGTTGTCGATCTGCGTCTGTGTCTTCAGTCTGACAATTTCACTCATCACTTTCCTTCCCTGATTCGTCGCCGCGGCAATGTTGCACCCGCCGCAACTTCCAACCCTTCGAGGAGTCCGAGCTCGCGCAGCTGGTCGCGGCAGCGCACCAACCCCTTGGCCACATGCTTCTCGATGGTGCTGTGCGAGAGGCCCAGCACTTCGGCAATCTCCGCGTGCGAGAGCTGGTACACCTTGCGCAGCACGAACACCCGTCGGCAGAGCGGCGGCAGGCGGTCGACCGCGGCACAGAACGACGCGAATCGCCGGTCCAGATCGACCCGCTCATCGGGCTCCGCCTCCTCAGAAGAGACGTTCAGCGGCTCGAAATCCGCTACGTCGTCGGTGGCGTGAGTCAACTTCTGCCGCGCCCGATCGACGGCGAGGTTGCGGGCGATGCGAAAGAGCAACGCCCGCGGCGAGTCCACCACCTGCCCGTCGGGCAGGGCGCACATGCGCACGTAGGCCTCCTGCACCAGATCCTCGATGTCTTCAGCCCCCGCGGTGAACTTGCGCAGGTATTTCTGCAGCGCAGCGCGATAGCTGAATACCTGGTTCAACAGACGTTTGCGACGCTCGTCGCCCATTGTTGTCCGGCCCCCGTCTCGGACGTATCCATCGGCCTTATACGCGTAGTCGTAGTGTACGCGCAACGCACGCCTCGCGTCCTCAGCGGCTGACCGCCTGGCCCCGGGGCAAGCGTCTCGACGGCGCCGGCCGAAAGCCGATATCTTTCGTCGCGCGATGCACATATTCACGATCGTCTCCGCGGTGATCACCGTGGTCGCGCTCAGCGGCTACGCGAACTACAAGCTGGTGCGCCTTCCCGATACGGTCGGGATCACCGCGGTGGCGCTGCTCATCTCGGTGGCGACCGCCGCCGTCGGGCAGCTGGTGCCGCAGGTCAGCGCCTGGGGCCAGCTCGCCGTGCGCGGCCTCGATTTTCCGAACCTCGTGTTCCACGGCCTCCTCGGGCTCCTGCTCTTCGCCGGAAGCCTGCACGTCGATGTCGCCGGCCTCGCGCGCGCCCGCGGGCTGGTGGTCCTGCTCGCCACGGTGGGTGTCGCGATCTCGACCGTGCTGGTCGGATTCGCGTTCTTCTACGTGGCCCGCTTCCTCGGCATGAATCTCTCGCTCCTCGAGAGTTTCATTTTCGGCGCCCTCATCTCCCCGACCGATCCGATCGCGGCATTGGGCCTGCTGAGGAAGGCGGGCGTCCCGCCCTCGCTTCTCACCAAGATCACAGGCGAAGCGCTCTTCAACGACGGTACCGGTGTCGTCCTGTTCGTCGTGCTGCTCGGCCTCGCGGGCGGGGCCCACGGCATGCGCCCAGCGCCGGGTGCCTCCGGCGTGGCCGTGATGTTTGCGCAACAGGTGGTGGGGGGCGCCGCCTTCGGGCTGGGGGTCGGCTACGCCGGCCTGCTGCTGCTGCGCACCGTGGACAGCTACGCGGTCGAGACGCTGCTCACCCTCGCGATGGCGATGGGTGGCTATGCGGCGGCGGAAGGATTGAAGGTGTCAGCGCCCATCGCCACGGTCGTGATGGGTCTGGTCGTCGGCAGCGGGCGAGAGTATGCGATGTCGGCGCTCACGCGCGAGCGGCTCTTCATGTTCTGGGAGCTCGCGGATGATCTGCTCAATCTCATTCTCTTCGGCCTGATGGGCCTCGAGCTGACGGCGCTCGCCGGCACGGTGCGCGAGTATCTGATTCCCGCCGCGGCCGCCCTGCCGATCGTGTTGATCGCGCGTTACGTCAGCGTCGGCGTGCCGCTCGCGGTACTCGGCCGCTTCCAGCGGTTCGAGCCGCACACCGTGAAACTCATGACGTGGGCGGGGCTGCGCGGGGCGCTCTCGGTGGCGCTCGCTCTTTCGCTGCCGGAGGGCAGACCCAAGGATCTGATCGTCACCGCGACCTATATGATCGCGATTTTCAGCATCCTCGTGCAGGCCACCACCCTCGAGTCCCTGGCGCGGCGGTGGCTGAAGGGGACGGCGAGTTAGGTCCATCCTCCGCCAGCGTCGCCCCCGCCGCCATCATCATCCGAGGAGCCCGGGTCGTTGACGCCGAAGTCGTCACCGCCCATGTCAGCGTTGGGAGCGGGCGGCGGTGCGGCCGCCGCGGGCGGCACGAGGC
>JBOIAR010000003.1:0-322876 GCA_050739095.1 Steroidobacteraceae bacterium
GTCTTCAGCTGCTCGAAGCGCTTCTCGAGCCGCGGCTGTCCTTTGTGAGCTTCGAGCACCTGCTGCGCAGTGAGCGTGCGGTCGTTGGTAATGAGCGGGTACATGCCATCGGACTTCTCGTCGTAGATGACGGCGGCGGCGTCGATCGTCCACTCGAGGTCGTAGCGGCGATGAGTGATACGGCGGTAGGAAGTCCCCGGCCCTGGCCTGCCGCGACGAGTCTGCTTGAAGTCGTGCTCGGCGCGCACGGTGCGGGAGACCTTCACATAGCGGCGCACGTGATAGTGCTCGAGAATCTTCTCGACCTCGAGGTCAATGCGTGAGGCTCCGCGGAGGCGCGCCCGGGGACTGACGATCCGATCACGCAAGCCGCTGAGCGCCGCGACGGCGGCATCGATGCGGCGCTGGCGGCTGGCGCGTTGATGTGCGGTGAGCAGCTTCGACCACACCCACACGATCGGCCAGGCCTCCATCGAGCCGATCGGATCGCGGTACAGATACCACTGATCGCGTGGGCCATCTCTGCCCCTGGGGTCCGGCCGGTCCCAGACCAGTTCCCACGGTGGGGTGGTGGTCTGGAGGCGCTTGCGAAACTGCGGTCCTCCTGGCGTGAGCGCGGCAGCACCGTGACGGAGCGGCCACCGGCGCGCGCGATGGTCTCGAGGTTCTCGTGTGAGCAGAGCTTGGAGTCCGCGACGTAGAGAAAGTCCGAGCGTCCGGCCACGCTCTTCAGGGTGTTCCAGGTCTCGATGTGCGTCACCGAGTCGTTGGTGTTCCCGTCGGCGATGCGAAACTGCACCGGCACGCCGCCATCCTCGGCGGTGGTGAGGATGAACAGCAACTGCTTGAGGTCAGGCCTGTGGTCCTTGCTGTACCCGAACACGATGCGCGCCGGGCGCTGTCCGCGCACCGTCTCGGGTTGCACTCGATACTGACCACAAAAGCGGATCGAGGTCGAGTCGTTGTGCAGCTCTTCGAACTTCACCGCGAAGTGCTCCCCGACCGCGAGCACCACCGCGGTGAGCAGCGCACCGCGGTCGGCATCGTAGAGCCGATCGAGCGCTCGGCCGAGCCGATCATCCCCCAGGTGCTCGAGGTCTTGCTCTGCCAGGCCGTACATGGCCGGGGCGAAGCCATGCACGGTCTCCACCTGGCGGTAGATGGGCTCTCGCTCGACCACGATCGAGCGCAGCAGAACCCCCAGCGCCGTTGAATGCGGCACGGCGCAGCGTCGATCGGTCGTCGGCACGTAGTGATCGAGCAGCTCGATGAGCCCGAGCCGTGAGATGAAGTGGTTGACGAGGGGAAGAGGCCCCAGCCGCTCGGTGGAAAGAGCGAACTTCTCGGCGAGTCGCCTGAGGGGTTGCGTCTGCTGCACTCTGGCGGTAATAATATCGCCAGTTATTTACGCGCGCAGTGCCGCTGTCACCGGCATTCTCGCGGCGCGCACAGCAGGTAGTAGACCTGCAGCCAGCCCGATAATCAGGGCCCATCCGACGCCAAGCACTAGAAGTTGAGTGGTCACAGCCAAATGGAATGTGAATCCAAACGGGCTGGCCGATAGACCGTTAAAGAAAAACCAACCTAGAGCTGCCCCGAGGAGTGCCCCCAGCACAGCTAGCAGTTCTGCTTCAAACAGCATGGAAGCGACGATCGGTCCAGATCGGAATCCGACCGCGCGAAGCGTCACGAGCTCGCGACGTCGAGCATCGACGATTGCGTAGAGGGAGTTCGCCGCACCCAGCGCGGCGCCCAATGCCATCACGGTGCCCACGAAATAGCTTGTGAAGAATAAGATTCCGTTGAACCGCTTGTACTGCTCTTCAATGACTTGGCTTTCGCGCTCTGCCTCGACACGCAACATCGGGTCAGCCCTCACGGCTTTCTGAAGGTCAGAGTAGTCGCTTGGTGATTGCAGCATCACCGTGACTTGGTTGTAGCTGTCCCGCCTAAATGCTGCAAAAGCACTGCCCGCATCCGCGTACACGAGGCACCCTTCCTCGCCCTGACCTTGATCGAAATGACCCACCACGACCCAATCGATCCCTTGGATCTCCCGCTTATCGCCAAGCCCGAAGCCGGAGAACTGTCTTGCGCACCGGTTGCTGGCAATCATTTCGTCAAGCCCCGGTGTGAACATCCGCCCCGCTGTGAGATGCAGCTCCGGCATGAGATCCCTGAGTCCGGGGGTCACACCGATCAACGGAAAGGTGATTCGCCGACCGTCGCTCCGCGCACGCGCTTCCATTGTCACGAGCAGTTCCGCCACCGCCATCGGCTTGTGATTGGGCCCCTGCCGAATATCCGGCAAATCGCTAATCGACGCCGCTTGGTCTTTTGCAATACTGCTTTGCGTGGCATCAGGCGCGCCGACAGACATCAGGACGGCGCGATCCGTACGGACATCGGCCATTTCGTGCCGACGCGCGCCCACGCACATGGCGAGCATCGAGACCAGCACCCCAACGGCGCACGCGACACCCAACACCAGGGTAAGCGCCTGACTTCGTCTTTCAAGAAGGCTGAGCACATTCACACGGAGAAGGCCTGCGAACTGCCTGGCGAAGGTCATGGACGCCTACTGCTCCGCTAGTGCGGTTGCCACATTCAGCCGCGCCGCCCGAAGCGCGGGTATCGAGGCGCTGGCAAGCCCGATGACCACGGCTATCGCAAAGCCGATCGCGACGACGACCCAGGGCATTGATATTCCCGGAACCATGCTCGCGGCGTAGGGAAAGGCGATCGTCGCCAACAGCAGCCCCAGTGCCGCGGCGACCGTCCACACGACTATCGACTCTGCCGCGATCAAGGAAAATATTGCTCGATCTGAGAATCCAACGGCCTTGAGTATCGCGAGTTCAACGGTTCGCTCGCGGATCGATTGCGCCATCATCGTCGCGGTTGAAAACAGTAGCGCCACAAATACGGCGCCGACGATCGATCGAATCGTGAAGTTCAGGTCGCCGATGGACTGCATCTGGCTTTGCGCCGACTCGCGATAGGATTCCGTTCTCGTCTCGTTCGCGGAATTGGCGAACTCGTGGTCAATGGCTTCGGTAACCGCGATCGCCTGTCGCGGATCCGTCGTGACGACGTGGAAATGCTGGACAGTGCCTCTGCCTTGGTAGAGCGCCTCGTCGAGATAGGCGTAGTTGATGACCATCAACTCGCCGCCGGACCCCCCGATCTCGTGGATCGTATAAGTGCCAACGATATTGAATGTCCAAACATCAGATCCATTCGTTTGCAGAGTCGTTGGTGACAAAAGGGGTATCTGATCACCAACCTTCCAACCGTATTTCCTTTCCAGTTCCGCGCTGACAAGCGCGCCCGTTCTGCTCCTCGCGAGGGCATCCAAACTCGCAGGACTGACTTTGAAGATCTTTGGCGACTCCGTCAGCCACGCTTTGTCGTTGGGGTCGATGGCAAGGACATAAAGCTCCTGCGTGGGGTTCTGATACGTGGCCGAAAATCCATCTAACAGGCTTACTAACTTTACTCCCGGCAGCGCCTTGATCCGAGCAAGATAAGCCAGCGGCAATGTACTACCGCCGACTTTCGGCCGCACGTCAAGCAAATCGGCGCGCGCGGCAGCAATAGCTAGATCGACGCCAGTTTTCAGGCCTTGAAGCACGCCGAATAGGCCAAACGCAATGACAATCTGAAGTACGGTCAGTACGGTTCGCCCCGGTTTGCGAAAGATACCCGCCCATAGAAGAGAGGCATATTTTGCGCTCATGGGCCATCCACGAAAGCTTTGTAATCACAGGAGAACAGGTCGACGTTGCGCTCGTAGCCGTGCCAATTTTCGCTCGATTTGCGGCAGGCTGCAGCACAATTGCGGCGATATCGGTGGCTCAGCATGCGCTGGGTTGGCGCTAAGGGCAGGTGGCGCGCTTCATACCCGGGGTAGTAGGACTGCGTCGTGCATCAACGGAGCGAACGGCAGACCGGTTACATCACTCAGCAGCTTTCGCAGCATGATGTAGATGCTTCCCTGAAGCGGCCGTAGGAATGTCCGCTGTGCCTCTCTTGTCTTGGCGTGATGCTATTCGGGCAGCTTCGAATGTCTCAGAAGGGCACGCTGCCGCCCAACGGACCATCGGTATTGGCTATCGGGGCGTGAGTCGGCTGCAGAGAGGATCCGGGAGCTCCGCCGGCCTTCCGTCAAACGCGGATTGGCTTTGACCCTTAATCTACGGTCGAGACACGCAAGGCGCCGGTGCCCCCTTGTAGTGCCACTGAACGAGCGACGAATCCGAGTGTAAAATCTGATCGGATACTGAGTGCGGGGTGCTCGCGATGACTGCGAAGCAGAAGGTGGCGGTGGTAGCGGGCGCAGGACCGGGCAACGGCGCCGCTCTGACGAGGCGGTTCGCGGCGGGCGGATATGCAATGGCGATGCTGGCCAGGAGCCGCGCCAGTCTCGAGCTCCTCGAGAGGGAAATCGGCGGTGCCCGCGGGTTCAAATGCGACGTCGGCGTGCCGGAGTCCGTGGCCGAATCGTTCGCTGCGGTCAGGGCGGCGTTCGGGCGCGTCGATGTCCTACTGTACAACGCAGGATCTGGCGTGTTCGCCGATGTCGAGCACATAACGCCGGCGCAGTTCGAAAGCGCATGGCGCGTGAACGCGTACGGGGCTCTTCTCTGCGCTCATGAGGTGATCCCCGACATGAAAGCCGCCGGCGGAGGCTCGATCGTATTGATCGGGGCCACGGCATCACGGCGCGGGGGCGTGCGGTCGGCCGCATTCGCGCCGGCCAAGGCTGCACAGCGAAGTCTCGCTGAATCGATGGCACGCTCGCTTTGGCCTGCCGGCATCCATGTCGCCCTCGTCATCGTGGACGGGGTCGTTGATTTGGCGAGGACGCGAGCGATGATGCCCGACAAGCCGGACAGTTTCTTCATCAAGCCGACCGCGGTCGCTGAGACAGCGTTTCACCTGACGGGCCAGGACCGGAGCGCCTGGAGCTTCGAGGTCGAAGCCCGGCCCTTCGGCGAATCTTGGTAGCGCTGCCTGCCCATGGCTGGGAGATGACACTCGGAAAATTCGAGTTCGTACGGATCGGTGGTATGACAATCGGCCGTGCAGCCTATCAACCCGGCTGGCGCTGGTCCGAGCATGTCAATCGGCGATGTTCAGTTGCTCGTGCCGGCTACACCGGCGCGCGCCCCTCGAGCCATTCCCAGCGTGCGAACTTCTGCAGCAGCAACGCCTCGATCTCCTCGAGGCGCTTGCGGTCGCCGCGCAGCTGCTCGCCTCCCAGCCGATAATAGTCAGGCGCACTCATACGTGCGCCGAGCTGCACCTGCTCGCGCTCGAGTGTGTCGATCTCGTCGGGGAGGGCTGCAAGCTCACGCTGCTCCTTGTAGTTCAGACGCACGCGGGTCGTGGCCGGGGGAGTACCTCGCATGGGCAGTACCGCTGGCGTCCGCACGGTAGCATCGGCGCGGGCACGCTTCGCCGGCGACCACTGCCGCAGATAATCGCTGTAGCCGCCTACATATTCACGCCACAACCCATCGCCTTCGGCAGCAAGCGTCTGGGTTACGACGTTGTCGAGAAATCGCCGATCGTGGCTCACCAACAGTAGCGTCCCCGCGTAATCCTGCAACCGCTGCTCGAGCAGCTCCAGGGACTCGATGTCCAAATCGTTTGTCGGCTCATCCAATACGATGAGATTCGCCGACCCTGCGAACAGTCGCGCGAGCAAGAGCCGGTTGCGCTCGCCGCCGGAGAGCATCCTGACCGGCGCTTTGGCGCGCTGCGCAGGGAACAGGAACTCTCCCAGATAGCTCACGATGTGCTTGCGCTCGGCGCCTAGCTGCACCCAATCCGAGCCGGGGCTGATGGACTCGGCGAGTGTGGCGTCGAGATCGAGCTGCGTGCGCAGCTGATCGAAGTAGGCGATGCTCAGGCGGGTTCCGAGTCGCACCGTGCCCACGTCCGGGGCAAGCTCTCCGAGGATCAGCCGGAGGAGGGTCGACTTGCCGGCGCCGTTCGCGCCGATGAGCCCGATGCGATCCCCGCGCATGATCCGCAGCGAGAGACCTTCGATGAGCAGCCGCGCACCGAAGCGTTTACTCACTGCATCGAGCTCAGCTACTAGGTCGCCTGAGCGCTCTCCGGCATCGAGCGTTAGGCGGACGTTTCCGGGCCGGTCACGCCGCGCGGCACGCTCGAGACGCAGCCGCTCAAGTCGGTGCACGCGCCCCTCGTTGCGCGTACGTCGCGCTTCCACGCCCTTTCGGATCCAGGCCTCTTCTTGCTGCCAGAACTTCTCGAAGCGGCGCCGTGCGGTGTCCTCGGCCGCGAGCTCCTCGTCCTTGCGCCGCTCGTAGGCGGTGAAGCTGCCGGGGTAGGAGCGTAATACTCCGCGGTCCAGCTCGATGATGCGGGTCGCGACCCGATCGAGGAAGGCACGATCGTGCGTGACGACAATGGCGGCGGGCACCTTGAGGAGCAGCTCCTCTAGGCGCTCAATCGCTTCGATGTCGAGGTGATTGGTGGGTTCATCGAGTAGCAGCAGATCCGGTTGCAGCGCTAGTGCCAGCGCGAGCGCGGCGCGCTTGCGCTCCCCGCCCGAACACGTCACCGGGGAGATCGTCCCGGTCAGACTGAAGCGGTGCAGGAACTCCTCGAGGCGCCATTCCATTTGCCAGCGCTCGCGCTCGTCGGCGGGAACGCTCGCCAGTGCTACGGTAGCTGGCGGTGCGCCGCTCATCTCACCGAGCACCCCGGCGCGGAGCAGCAGACTTTTGTGCAGGCTGTCCGCTGCGTGCAGATCCGGCTCCTGCTCGACGAGTGCAACGCGTAAGCCATCACGCCGCTGCAGCTCCCCTTCGTCCAACGGCGTATGACGCGCGAGCACCGCAAGCAGTGTCGATTTGCCGGTCCCGTTGCGCCCGATCAGCCCGAGCCGCTCACCGGCCAGTACGGTGAGTTGCGCTCCATCAAGGAGCGGCCGCTCACCGAAGGCGACATGCGCATCGCGAAGTGTGACCAGAGACATTCACTCATTGTCCGGATTAAATGGCGCAGGCAAAGTACCCTGCCCGAGAGCAAAATGCTCGCGAAAGCAAGTGCTACCGGCCAGGGTCAGTCGCTATACGTCCCTAGCTTGCCCCGAAGCTGCCATTCGTGGACCATCGCCCAAGCAGGCGCCATCATAGTGGTTGCCCAAGCAGAAGATTAGGCGGTAGACAGGAACCTTCTCGGCCGACAGGTTGCCATTCTTAACAGGGGCAAAGTTGTGAACGCAGGGCCATGAAGAAGCAAGCACGCAATCACGGCAACCGCAAGCCAAGTGAGCCCGACGGAGCGCCGGCCGAGCCCACCGGCGCAATCTCGGGAGAGTTTGTCACCGGGATATTCGAGCACGATGGTGGACGGCAGGTCACGGTGTACGTTCCATCAGACCCGCCCGAGGCAATCGTCTTCGCCGGTGACGGTCAGCAAATTTCGAGGTGGGGCCGGTTGCTCGAGAAGGCCGACGTACCGACCACAATGATTGCCGGTGTACATGGGCTGACCGATGAGACGCTGCGGCTCCATGAGTACTCACCGGGCTTCGAGCCGGTGCGGTTTGCGGCCCACGAGAAGTTCTTCGTCGAGGAGGTTCGCAGGTGGACGGCGTCGCGGTTTGGCGTGGCGCTGCCCACTGAACGTACCGCAATGTTCGGCGTCTCGGCGGGCGGACGCGCTACGCGATGCAGCTGCGGAGGTCGTCATGAAAGAGCGAGCTGGATCGCACGGTGGCGCATTCTGGCGAGAAGAGTTCCCGTTGATGGTGGCGTGGGCATTCGGACGCTTGCAACGAACCCTGTGCGCCGCTCCGTCCACAGAAACTCGCCCATCGTGAGGCAGAGATGCTTCGTCTGATTCCAGCTTCGGGATACGGCCGCTTTCGGTCATTCGGTGAGCACACCCGAAATTTCCGAAAGCTGACGTAGCCGGCCCTGCCGATTGCGCGCTGCTCGGGCGGGACGCGCCTGCCGCGATCCGGTGGCGCAAGTGCTGACCAAACGTGCTCGCGTAATCGAGAGATAAAACCATGCATACATCCCGCGCTTCCGGACTGATGGCGGTTGCTTTAACGTTCGCGGTCATACCGGTTGCGTCAGCGAGCGCAGTTGGCCAGACGCTTCGTGCGAAGGAGATCGCGGCGGGTTATGAGGCAATATTTCTCTGCAGTGACACCTTTGTGGCGCACATGCCCGCAGCCACTATTGACACCGACGATCTCGCCGGGTGGCGATTCAAGTTCGACTCGTGGCCCACCGCCATCGATCACACCACCAGGAGCGTCAGCGTCACATTCGATCCTCGGATGCCCCCACGCATCGCGGTTTGGCGACGGGTGCTCGGCTGCGCGCAGCTGCCGATCGGAGCGAAACTCAGCTCGGCGGCCCTGGTGCCGAGACTACCGCGCGATCTGGTTCCGCCTTCGCTCGATCACGCCGCGTGGCCGCTCGGCGATGCCGGTGCTCGCGCGCAATTGGTGCCGGGGCGGCAGGCAGCTCTCGACGCGCTGGTCGCCAAGACGTTCGACGATTCAACGTACGGCAAGGGAACAAAAACCTCGGCCGTGCTGATTCTGCTCGACGGACGCATCGTCGCCGAGCGCTACGCACTCGGGCTGACGATGCACACACCCCAGCGCACGTGGTCGATGGCGAAAAGTCTCGCAGCAACGCTCATCGGGCGCGCGGTTGAGCTCGGACGCATGCGGGTGTCGATGCCCGCGAACATTCCTCAATGGCGTCACCCCGGGGATCCACGTGCTGCGATCACGATCAACGAGCTGCTCCGGATGAACTCCGGACTTTGGACGGACGGCCCCGGAAACCGCACCGACTCAATGTACTGGGGCGGCGCCACGGTGGCGCAAACCGCGGCGGTGGTACCGCTCGAGGCCGAGCCTGGGAGCCGGTTCAACTACGCGAACAACGACTTTCTACTCGCCACCTACAGTCTGATGACGACGCTCGGGCGCCATGCGCTTGCTTTCCCATTCACCGAAGTGTTGTGGCCGCTCGGCATGACGCACACGACGCCGGAGACCGACTGGCAGGGCAATTACGTGATGTCGAGCCAGGTCTGGATGACGGCGCGCGATTCAGCTCGGCTCGCATTGCTCTACGAAAACGACGGCGTTGCGAACGGCAACCGCCTCCTGCTGAAGGGATGGGTACACTACGTTTCCAGCACCAGCGGAGCCCAGCCGAGCAATCCGCACTCGTGGCGGTACGGCGCCGGGTTCTGGGTCTACGGTCCGCGCTATGATCTGCCGTCAGGGACGTTCGGGATGGACGGCAGCCGCGGCCAATATGCGATCGTCGCACCTTCTGCGAAGGTGATCGTCGTTCGGCGCGGCTTCGATCCCCTCGGTACACGCTTCGACATAACCCGATTCACACGCGACGTGCTCGATGTCTTGAGCGGAGTCCGCGTTCGGCGATGAGCGAGCGAGCACTCAAGGCTCGATCGCTCTTCGCGGACTCGCCGCCGGATTCCAGTTACGCAGTGATGGCAAGACAGGTCAGACCGCGGCCGGTAAAGTCCGTCCAAAGAAGACCCGCCATCGTTGCGGGAAATCGGTGCTGTCGGCAGGAAGGCTCAGCCGCTCAGGTCCACTCCTCGACCCTCAAGCCGGGCACCTTCGCGAAGTGCCGAACGTTGTGGGTGACCAGAATAGCGCGCTCGGACAGCGCATGTGACGCGATCAGCAGGTCCATGTTGCCGATGGGGGTCCCGGCCCGTTCGAGCGCGCATCGGGTGCGGGCGTAGTGCGCGGTCACCGAATCTGTCCAATCGAGGGTCGAGAGCCTCTCGAGGAATTGCTCCACCTCCTCGCTCAGCTTTGGGCGCCCCGCCTTCTCCGCGCCGAATCGGAGCTCCGCGGCGGTCATTACGGACACGCAGATTTCCTCGGCGTGCTTCTTGAAGCGTTCGAGGAGGGAGGCCGGTCGACGCTTGATGATGTAGCTCGAGATGTCCGTATCCAGCATCCGGAGCGTCACAATGGCTCGCGCGACTGGGGTGGAGCATCGTCGCGTGGCTCGAGGAAGGACTCCGGCACCTCCGGCTTCCGGGCGAAGAACGAGTCCCAATCGGGCCTGACGGGTGAGATGAGCAGATTATCACCCTGCTTGCGAATACGGACTTCCTTCACGTCTTGCGGAAAGCGCAGTTCCTGCGGCAGCCGCACCGCTTGGTTCGCGCCGTTGCGGAAGAGCGAAGCGCTCCGGGAAGCCGACGTGGGCATGGACTTCACCGTCGTCCGTTTCGTAGTGCCTCTCTTAGGCTTGCGCCTCTGTGGTGCGCTCATCTTAGTGGGCTCCAGTGTTGTGGAGTAAGCATATGCTGTGCATATGCTAGTGTCAACCGCACGAATCGTGGCTAGCGCGTCCGTGCAACTTCGGCGCAACCGAGGGGCACCGACAACCAAGTACGCCGATCTATGGCAGTCGCTGTGTAGAGGGGGCGATCGGCTGGCAGCCGCATTGGGCGCACACCAGGTGTGAGCATGAACTAAAGTCGTTTCCCAAGGGCCCAAATCGCTGCAATAACTTCACTGTCTCCGGCGACGGGCCAATCCAAAGTCGTTACCTCAATTACGTCCGACCGCCCGTTCGCCGGCTATCGCCGTCCCTGCCGGGAATATAGTCGCTTCAGAATTATGTCGGCTGTTACTTGCCGCCAGAACGTAGAGACTTCGGCCACGGCTCGTACTGACTTTGAAGCTTCGCCTGCCGCGCGCGGGCCTCCCTCACCTCATCCAGGATCTGCGGCCACCGGATCCGACGAAAATTCTCGTCCTGTATCTGCTCGACGGGCACGCAGGAGAGCACGTCGAACCCGCACTCGTAGTAGACCTTGGCCAGGCTGTTATCGAGGGCTATTTCACGGATCTCTTTGACGTGATCCAGTAATTCGCGTTTCGGCGCCTCGGCAGCCTGCTGCCGCAGGAAGGCAGTTACCACGCTGATCGCCAATCTGGCCTGCGCATAGCCGTGCTCGTCTCGCTTCGACGCAAGGCTTGCAAGGTTGTGCAGGCGGCTGCGAAGAACATCGATAGGGTGAAGGACCCTGATCGTCTTGCCGCTGCTTAGCGTAACTTCAACGGCATCATCACGCGCATCCTTCGTATCAAGGCCAACGATACTGCCCAGGAAATCGATTTCCTTGACCCCGAGTCCCGGAACGGTCATGCCGAGCTTCGCGGTCTGCGGCGTTGCGTCCTCGGGAGCTACCCGGTAGAGCTTCCACTTCGACCCCATGCTATTGCCTTCACGACTGTTGAGCTTCTCACCCAACGCATTTGCCGCGCTGACTGAACCGATAAAATCAACATCGCCGCTTATGCCCTGAGAAAGCTCGTCCGGGATGCTTACTTCGTACAGCTCAGCCCAGAGAGCCAATGCTTGCCCGCCGACGAGCAGCGAATCCGCCTCGGCGGACTCCAGGATCTCCCGGACCTCCTCCGGCGCAAGAGGAAGCTCCGGAAGCGCCATCATTCACTTCCCTGCCGGAGTAACCCACGCGCCGAAGAACTCCTGTCGGGCCATTTGATCTTCGCGCTCTGCAGATCCTCTGACTTCAGCAAATACAACGCCCGCTGCGGGATCTGGCCGCTGCGCACCAGCACCTGATCCCTTGCCTGGGCTTCACGCTTCATGTCCCAGAACTCTGCGGTAGAGATCGAAATCACTTCCAACTGGCTACCGCCTTTCACCGCTGGCCGACGCACGCGCTTCGGCAAAGGCTTTTCCCGCGGCGTAGTCTCACCCGAGTCCTTCAGCCGAACGAGATCCCCCAGAAGCGCCTGGCTGTCGAGCTGTTGCAGCACCACGGCCAGGACGCCGATGGACACTCCAGGATCACCGGCCTCCAGCCGGCGCACGGTCCCCATGCTGCAGGAGGCCGCAGCGGCGACGTCCGCGAGTCGCAGGCGGCGCCTCTTGCGTGCCACCTGCAGGTCGAGTCCAAGCTTCTGGAGCGAAAGATTGACGTCCCGAGACATGGAAATATGGGCAGCACTCTTCATAGCAATCATTATATAGCACATTAAGTGCTATTGCGATCTATATATAGATCACAAATAACTGGCGGGACATTTCGTCTCATTATGTAAATGCGAGCGCGCCTGGTCCTGAGAGGAGATCCCCTCGCTTCTCGGGCTCTGCCTCGTATGCACGGGCAAGGCGGCTGATCCGGTCTCGGTTCTGCGCAACCAGGTCCGTCGCGACATCGGTCGCTTCCCGAGCTTCTGCGCTCAGGCGGCCGAGGCGCTGCAGGCACAGTACACCCTGCACGCCGGTAGGAACGCGAAACTGCACTACGACAACCTGTGCGTGGTCCTCGCCGCCATCGGGCACTTCAGGGATGCGCACCTGCGCTATGCCCGCCTGTTCCCGGTAGAGCTTGTCGTGCTCGGATTCGCGCGCGCGGTGAGCGCGCAGGATCTGAGCCGAGTAATGGGCGTCGAAGCGTTCGGTGAGGATTTGGAGGAGCTCCGAGAGCTGCAAGGCTGCTTCGTCCGAGAGCTCGGGAAGGTCCAGGATGAGACAGGGTCGATCGGTGACGTCGAACGTGGGCTCGGTATCGTCGGGCATTGTCGGATCGATCGTGTGAAGGGTTATCGCGCTGCGGCGCGACGCGAGGGCTGCGTTTCGGGTCTACCGAAGACCTGCAGGTAGAGCTTTTCGTCGAGGGTGGTGATCTCGCGCTGCGCGGCGGTCATGAGGAGCTCGGCGGACATGCTGACGAGGATGCGGTAGTTGCCGGCGGCGTGATCGACAAGGGTCTGGCGCAGCTCCCGTGTCATGAGGCTGGCGTTGCCTGCGGCGGCGAGCAGGTGCTCGAGGCAGGCGATGCGCTCCAGCACCGCCTGGTCGGGTGAGTACCGAATACTGCCTGCCGCTGGCGATCAGCTCGGGCTGGTCAATGGCTCGCGACCGAGCGAGAGGTTGTCGAACGCCGGCGCCAAGGCGTCATCCGAAAAGGTTCGTCTGCCCCGAGGTCGGAGTCGAATCCGACGCAGAATCGCTGCGAATCACTGCATTTCCATAACGAACTAGAGAAGTACACCAACTAGACCCCACGACCCTCGGGGTACATTGCGCTTGTCGCTCCCTAGCCTGGGCAGGGCGGCGCGGTGAATGAGCGCCTTATTGACCGCACGTTTGCGGTGAATAGCAGTCCACGACATATTTTCGGTGCCGTGCGGCCCCGCTGGAGCCTACACCGTCAGCTCCGACGTCATTCCCAGATGGACGACCGGCAATTCCCAATTGGACGTTGCACAGATCCCAATTGGACGGTATCCTTCTCAGGAGTCAAAGGCGCCGAACCACGAGGGAAAGATGTATCCGCGCTTCGCCGAGGGTCTGGTGCGCACAGCGCTGCGCGACACGCGAGTTGTGGCGATCAGCGGCCCGAGGCAGTCGGGCAAAACCACCCTTGCGCGTCGGTTTGCCCGACAAGGCCGCACTTATCTGACGCTTGACAATCAGCCAACGCTCGCGGCCGCCAAGGGTGATCCTGTGGCCTTCATCCGCGGGCTCGATAGGGCGATCATAGATGAAGTGCAGCGGGCTCCCGAGGTACTCCTCGCCATTAAGGAAAGCGTCGATGAGGATTCGCGCCCAGGACGCTTCCTGCTTACTGGCTCCGCTAACCTACTGACGATCCGAACGGTTCACGAGTCCCTCGCAGGCAGAGTCGAAGTCATTCCACTGTACCCGTTGGGACGAAGCGAGCGGCTGCGGCGTCGCGTTCCGCAATTCCTGTCGAAGGCGTTTCAGGGACTATTGCCATCACGACCAGAAGCGCTCCCTGGCGACAAGTTGCTCCAGGTGGTGACGATGGGCGGTTACCCCGATGCCATCAAGCGCCGCGCTGAACGGCGGCGCCACGACTGGTATCGCGCCTATATCAAATCCATCGTTGAGCGTGACGTTCCGGAGATTGCCGATATCGCAGGGCGCGACCAGATTCCGCGCCTTTTGGAGATTTGTGCCCGATTGTCCGGCCAGCTGACCAACCTCTCCGAGCTCGGCCGCGCGATCGGGCGTGATCACAAGACCGCCGGACAGTACCTGCGTGTCCTGGAACAGATCTACCTTGTCCGGGCCGTGCAGCCCTGGGCGCGCAATGAGCTATCCCGACTCGTGAAGACGCCAAAGCTCCATTTCGTCGACTCCGGGTTGCTCGCGGCCCTGCGGGGATATTCGACAGCCAGATTGCGTGCGGATCGAGGCCTGCTTGGGTCACTTCTGGAGAGCTTTGTGTTCTCGGAATTACTCAAGGCGGCGTCGTGGAGCAAGGAGGAGATCTCAGTGTTTCACTATCGTGATAAGGATCAGCTCGAGGTCGACTTCATTCTCGAGAATCCCGCGGGCCAGATCGTCGGCATCGAAGTAAAGGCCGCCGCGTCGGTTTCGCAGAGAGACTTTGGTGGTCTCCAGCGCATGGCGACCGCCGCCGGCTCCGCGTTCGCGCAAGGCATTTTGCTTTATCACGGTGCGCAGACCTTACAGTTCGCCCCGAATATTCGCGCCGCCCCGTTGTCGATACTGTGGGCGTGATCGGCCAACAGGAGACATTGGACTCGCGTCGCAAGATTTCCCTATTGCCGCCGTTCGTCAGGCGAAAAGGGGGGTCACGTCCGAGGAACGGAATCGCGGCGCCTCGGCGAGTCAAGTAAACGGGTTTATCAGCGGCACGCCAGTTGGTTCGTAGTGAGCGGTATTGCGGGTGACCACGGTGAGCTGGTTCAACAGGGCCGTTGCGGCAATCTGCTTATCCAAAGGATTCTCAGGGTGCGGAACACGCAAGCGGCCCCACACCTGGGCCGTTTCGGCGTCAAACACGAGGACTGAATCCGCATAATCTTCGCTTACGCGATGGAGCCATCGTTCCAGGAGGTCAGCCTGATCGAAGTCACCACGGTGACGAATCGACTCCACACCCTGGCGCAATTCGCCGATTGTCACTGCCGACAGATACAGTGGCGCGTTTTCTCTGGCGGCGTCTTGGAAGAACTTCCGAACTCCGGCGTTGGCCCGCGAACCTTTGCGTACCTCGCTGACAACGTCGGTATCTATCAAGTACACGCTCAGTCTCGACGATCGGCTTGTTCACGGCTGAAATCCGCGTCCTCGCCCACATTCGGCATCGAGGACAAGACCTCCGCAAGAGAACGCTTGCGTGGACCGCGAAGCACCGCCTCGAGAATGTCTCGATGCTCCTGTTCGGCACTCCGATTATGCTTTGCAGCGCGCCGCTTCAGTGCTTTGACCAAGTCGTCGGTAAGATTGCGCACCATGAGTTGGGCCATGCCAGTCACCGCGACGAATTACTGATGATGGCAATGCTAGCACAGCGCGATCAGGCGATGCAAGCAGTGCTAGCAATGGCTTTGAGACGTTCAGCAGCAGGACTGCGCCTCTCCGGTGCGGACACTCGGCTCATTCGATAGGCTAGGCGCTATGACAGCCTCGACTCGCTCCCGTAACATCGCGGTCATCCTGATTTTGGTGGCTTGCGGTGCTGCGGGGTACTGTCTATTTGCTGGCCGCGGCCCTGGGAATGGTCATACACACACCGATCCAGCGCCTTCCCAGACGAGCAATTCCGCAGCGCCTCAAGCTGTTCAAATCGCCAAGGCGGTCCATGTCAAACGGCAGCCCCAAGTAGATGCTGCCGAGAAGCCCGCGACCCCTGCGACTCCGTCGCTCGACGGCAGGACAATTGAGACTTGCTACCGTGCGTTCCAGGGCTCCCGACTTATCAATACCGATTGTGACCGGCTCAAACACCCCGACCAAGTGCGCGAATGCCAGCGAGTAGTTGTCCAGGATGCCCTCTTCACTCAGACCATGAGGGGCAACGCGGCCGCATGTCCCCCTTCCCTCGCAACCCCTTCTGGATACTACAATGCGCTACGGGCAGCCGCTCAGGCGGGGGATGTGAGCGCGCGGCATTGTTTTATTGCCGGATATTTTGGTACCGAAAATGAGGTCGGCATCACCCAACAGCAGGTCGATGACTACAAGCGGTTGGCGAATGAGTACATATCTGCCGGCCTGGAACGGGGTGATTGGGGTGTTGTGCAGTGGCTTGCGAGACTTTCGCTTGGCGTACAGGACGGACTGCTGTTTAGCGCCTATCGTTTTGGATCCTCGGCACCCGAGACTCTTTACAAGATGAATTACCTCTTAACTCTCGGGGGCGCCACGGACACTGTCGCGGAGAGCCCGCAGAGTATTGTCAAAAACTTGCCCAAGATGGGCGAGTTATCAGATCAGCAGATCCAAGATGCGCAAGCGTGGGCCCGCGATACCTACAGCAAGTACTTTGCGGCGACACCCTATGTTGCAGAACCAACGACATCGTTTTGCCGCTAGCACGCCAACCGGAGGAGCCAAACTGAGAAAGCGGCCGCTTCGGGGTCGGGAGCACCCCGTCGCAATAGGCGCGAGCGGCCAGGAGCCGTCCTTCGTCGATCGGAGAGAACGGCCAAGCGAACGGCTCCTAAGGTCTGATAGCTGCCGTCCGAGCCGATGTTCCCTTCATACAGGTTCGCTCCCCTGCGAACGACATCGCGGGCGAACTCTTCGGACAGCAGCGCACTGCGGCTGCTGCGTTCCTTTGCTTCATTCCCGCAAATGGGACATATCCGGTGTGTAATCTCAGAAGTGGGATTTCCATTGTCTTCGGGTCCGACCGAATCCAAAAAAATTCTGTGGGCTCAACGGACTCCGCGGGCGACCAATTTGGCAAGGAATGTGCAAGAACCTCAGGATGGGTCCCTCGTCTCTCTGCCATGCCGGACATCGCGATTGATGCGGCGATCAGGTGGTGGCGACCACTCTCATTGCGGCTGCTATATCCGGAATGGTTGACGAGATTCTTCGTGCACAGCTCGGAGACGAGGTGAAGACCGAGACGAGGAGTACCCCATGACTGTCTTGACTACAGATCGCTGGGAACAACTTTCGCAAGCACTTCGGCGTCTGCGTCACGACTGGGCCTTCACGGCCGCTTTCGTGGTCACTCTGGCACTCGGCATCGCTGCCAACCTCGCCGTGTTCTCGGCGCTGGATGCGTACTTCCTGCGCCCGCTTCCGTATCCGCATGACGGCAGGCTCGTGGATATCTATTTTGGTGCCACGAAACTGCCCCTCCCGCCCGGAGACGCGATGTCGGCACCCGCGTATCAACAGCTACGATCGATTCGCGCGCTCGCATCGAGCGGACTGGTGCGCCGCCCGAGCAATCGCACGATCGCGATTCCTGGCGAGCCGCCCGCGAACGCCCAAATAGCGCCCGTAACCGCATCGACGCTCGAAACGCTGGCTATACACCCTCTGCTGGGCCGCTGGCTCAGTCCTGCGGCCGACCGCGCGGGCGGCCCATCGGAAGTGGAACTGAGTTACGGGATCTGGCAGAGCGCCTTTCGCGGTGATGCGCATGTCCTCGGCCGCGCGCTGCTCATCGCCGGGAGGCCATACACCGTCGTCGGTGTCATGCCGCCCGGCTTTGCTTTCCCGGCTCGTAATGTGCAGCTCTGGGTGCCGATAGGACTCACGCCGGGAAGACTCTCCCTGCAGAACGTGAGCGAGTTCGACTATGTGATGATCGCCCGGTTGAGACACGGCGCCGCGCGGGCGGAGCTCGACAGCGAGATCCGTGGCGTGCAGGCGCGCCTCGAGCGATCCATGTCGCCTGCGGCCCGCGGGTCGTTCCAGCAGATCGGTATCTACCTGGGGTCCATACCGCTGCGCCAGTGGCTGGGTGGCGCCACGCGCGGGCGTCTGCTCATGATGCAGCTCGGCGGGGGCCTCCTGCTCCTGCTCGCGGTCGCGAGTCTGGTCAACCTCGCCCTTGCGCGGGCACTGCGGCGGCGGGATGAAGTGGCTCTGCGCGTGGTGTTAGGTGCCGGGCGTCGGGTACTTCTCACTCAGTCACCGCTCGAAGGTCTACCGCTTGCCATCGCCGCCATTCTCATAGCTTGGCCGCTCACCGAGCTTGGCATGAGGGCGCTCACAGCGTATGGCATCGCTTCTGCCAGCACTTTCTTTAATCTTCACGTTGGCGCCGCCCTCTGGGCGCTAGGCATCGCCGTGGCGCTAGTCTTGAGCAGCGCTGCGCTCGCCTTGCCACTGACGTTCGTGCGGGTGGATCGACCTGCCGAGCTCCTCTACGGAACAGGCAAAGGCGGGGGCAGCGGCCATCGCGTGCGCCCGCTACGGCTCGCACTCAGCGTCGGACAGATCGGGTTGGCGATTGCACTGCTCGCCGGTGCCCTGCTGCTCGGGCGCTCGCTACACAACATGCTCGACTCCAACCCTGGTATCGACAGCCGTGACATCTACGCCGCCATGCTGCACCTGCAGGGACGGCAGTACGACAAATGGGGCGCCTGGCTCGCAGTCCACCAGCGCCTCGCCGCCGCCGTAGCGGCGTTGCCCGACGTGCGTGAGAGTGGCATCGGGGAGGCGGTGCCGTTCGCTGCCGACGGTGCCATCGACCCGTTCTCCCGGGCGCAAGATCGGACGGGCAAGACGCGCAGTCCCCTGGGCACTATAACCATGGCAGGACCCGGGTTCATGAAGACACTCGGCGTACACCTATTGGCCGGGCGTTTCCTAGATGCGAACGACACTGCAACCAATGCCCCCAACTTAGTGATCGACGGGCGCTTTGCGGTTGCGCTCTTCGGGCGCGCCGATGTCGTCGGCAAGACTCTGAAGTGCCCCATTGAAGCCGGTACCTGCCGCATCGTCGGCGTGATCGGTACCATCAAGGACCACTTTGCCCGGCACTATTCCATCGACAATGGCACCGCGTTCGTCCCGGAGGAGCCGAGCACGTTCGACCATTTTGGCGGTGCCACCACGATCCTGATTCGCTCGAGTGAGCCGGCAGCCGTTCTGAGCCGCGAGGTGAGACAGGTCGTTCGCCGAACGCTTCCCGATCAGACGCTGATCGCCTTCCTGCCCATGCAGGAGCTGATCAGCAATTCCGCACAGGGAGCCGCGGCGCTCGCAAGCCTGTTGATCGCCTTCGGGCTCGTTGCCTTCACGCTGGCGATCATCGGCACCTATGGCGTCGTGGCCTACGTAACGGGATTGCGGCGTCGGGAGTTCGCGATCCGGCAGGCCGTGGGGGCTGAGCCCGTGCAGGTGGAATTGCTCGTGCTGCGCCAGGGCCTGCTGCTCTGGGTGCTGGGGTCGCTGGTGGGCGTTGCGTGCGCGCTAGGATTTGCTCGCAGCCTGGCGGCGGAGTTGTATCGAGTGAGTCTCTTCTCACCCGCAACCTATGCAGTGCCCGCATTCGTCGTGGGGGCTGCGGTGATGCTGGCTTCGTGGATTCCGGCACGCGGTGTACGCAAGCTCGACCTGATTGCCCAGATCCGACCTGAGTAGAGGTAGTCGCCATGTGGCGCTGCTACCAGTGTTCCTGTCTGGCTGAATTGCTCGGCCATTCGAATGGTCGGTTCCGCTCCGAAGCTGCCATTGAACCAATGTTACCTGGAACGGCAGAAGTGGGCACATCTGGGTCATTCGGCGTGTGAACCGGCGTGCAAGCAGGCCCGCGTTGCCAAGCTTCCGCGGGCAGTGGACGTACGTTCCATAGACGAGCGGATGGGCCGCGATGCGGGCGCACTGCTCGCGAAGGCTCGTACCGATGACCCCATCGACGCGACTGTCGTTTTAGTCGCCCGTTCCGGCGACCGGATTCTCACCAGCGACCCTGACGACACCCTGCTGAGCCTGATCATGTTCGCGTCGTCGCAAACGGCGCGAGGCGCTCTGAGGGGCTGTAGAGCGCGCACCGCATGACGTCGCCCTCCGCGATCCTGCACCGCGCACCCGCCGATGCGCCGCGAGGCACGGCGATCGTCCTGGTGCAGCGTCGAGGCGCGGGCAGTTCGCCACATAATGCCGAAGCGACTATATTTCCCAAATCAACCATGCTTTCGCGCGGCCCGGGTCGGTCGGTCTAAACACAGGTAACGACTTTGGTGTGAGCCGCGTGCCCGGACAGCGAAATTTGCGGGGTGCGGAGCACGCTGAGGAAACGACTTTAATTCATGCTCACAGCATCACAGCTATCAAGCGGCGCGCTTACTCCACCGTCACACTCTTCGCGAGATTCCGAGGCTGGTCCACGTCCGTCCCTTTCAGGATGGCGACGTGGTAGGCGAGAAGCTGCAGGGGGACGGTGTAGACGGCAGGGGCCTGGAAATACGTCACGTGCTTCGGCATCTCGATGACGGTGACGCCGTCGCTCGGCTGGAAGCCGGATTCGGGGTCGGCGAAGACGATGAGCTCGCCGCCGCGGGCACGGACTTCCATGAGGTTGGATTTCAGCTTCTCGAGGAGGTCGTTGTTGGGCGCAACGGCGATGACCGGCATGTCGGCATCGACCAGGGCCAGGGGACCGTGCTTGAGCTCTCCGGCGGGGTAGCTCTCGGCGTGGATGTAGGAGATCTCCTTCAGCTTCAGCGCTCCTTCCATGGCGATGGGATACAGGGCGCCGCGGCCGAGGAATAAGGCGTGGTGCTTGTCGGCGAAGCGCTCGGCCAGCCGATGCACGACGGGATCGAGCGCGAGCGTCTTCTCGATGATCGAGGGCAGCTCCACCAGGCGTGTCACGAGCCCCCGCTCGCGCTCCGCATCGGCCGAATGATGCCGGGCGAGCGCAATGACCAACATGGCGAGAGCGGCGAGCTGGGTGGTGAACGCCTTGGTGGAAGCGACGCCGATCTCGGGGCCGGCGCGCGTCAACATGACGAGCTCCGACTCCCTTACCAGCGAGCTTTCCGGGGCGTTGCAGATGGCCAGCGTCGAGAGATAACCGGATTGCTTCGCGAGGCGCAGCGCCGCCAGCGTGTCAGCGGTCTCTCCGGACTGCGAAATAGTGACAAAAAGGGAGCCGGGCGGCACCAGGGGATTGCGGTAGCGGTACTCGCTCGCGATGTCCACGGCGCAGGGGATGCGGCAGATCTGCTCGATGAAATAGCGGACCGTCGCGGCCGCATGGAAGCTCGTTCCGCACGCCACGATGTGCACACCCGCCGTGCGCTTGAACACCTCGGCAGCCGCCGGCCCGAAGGCGGCCTCGAGCAGGCGTCCATTGGCTACACGCTCCTGCAGCGTGTCGGCGATGGCGCGCGGCTGCTCGTGGATCTCCTTCAACATGAAATGGCGATACTGACCCTTCTCGGCCGCATCGGCGTTGAGCTCACTCTCGCGCACCGGCCGCTCGACGGTGTCGCCATTGTCGTCCATGACGCGCACCGACTTGCGCCGAATCTCGGCCACGTCGCCTTCCTCCAGGAACATGAAGCGGCGAGTCACCGGCAGCAGCGCGGCAACGTCCGAAGCGACGAAGTTTTCCTCCACGCCCAGCCCGATGACGACCGGGCAACCCTGGCGCGCGGCTACCACGCGTTCCGGATCCTTCTCGCTGACCACCGCCAGCGCGTAGGCGCCTTCCAGCTCCGCCACGGTCGCGCGCACCGCCTTGAAGAGATCGCCGAGGGTCTCCAGGTGGTGATGAATCCGGTGCGCCACCACCTCGGTGTCGGTTTCCGACGCAAACTTATAGCCGCGGTGCTCCAGCTCCGCGCGCAGCTCCTCGTGGTTTTCGATGATGCCGTTGTGCACGATCGCAAGACCATCGAGAGAGACATGGGGATGCGCATTGCGCTCGCTCGGCACGCCATGGGTCGCCCAGCGGGTGTGGGCGATGCCCAGATTGCCGCTGGCCGGAGTGCGCTCCAGAGCGTCCTGGAGCATCCGCACCTTGCCGACCGTCCGCAGCCGGGCAAGCTGCCCGGTGCCATTGAGAACGGCAATACCGGCGGAGTCGTAGCCCCGGTACTCGAGGCGCCGCAGGCCCTCCATGAGGATGGGGACGATGTTGCGCTCTGCGATGGCGCCGACGATTCCGCACATAATGGCCGGGTCCCGGGGTCTTCTAGGGCCGCCAGTTTGCCTCAATTCCGGGCGTGGCGGACCCCCGATCCGGCGGGGGCGCGAGCCGGGCCAGGCGCGTCGGCCGCAGGCGGCCGGGTGAATATGTCCGACCCGAACGCGCGCAGATCCGGCGCTCCCGCGTAGCCCAGATGGCCGACATCGAAGATGTCTTCGATCGTGCGCAGCAGAGAGTAGTGGTTGTAGGGAATCGTCGAGACGGTTCCCGGTTGGATGAACGGCGAGAGGGCCACCGCGCCCACTCTGCCGCCGCCCGGCCCGCGGAATCCCGGTGCCACCGGCGCCCCCGGCAAGGGCTTCTCCCCGCAACAGGCATCGAAGCCGTCCGGCGGCGAGCCGTCCGACTCATCGAAAGTGATCACAAGCAGCCCATCCTTGCGAAACGCGGGCGACCGCGTGATACGCGGCACCCACTTCTCGAGGAAGCCATTGATGCCCTCGAGACCGCCGGGCGCACCGTCGTCGCAGCGCGGATCGTGGCCGTCGTGGCAGAGGTTTGGAGTGATGAAGGAGTAGTTGGGCGTCGTCGCGATACGGCGCAGGTCGGTGGTCAGGACGTTGAGATTCACCACATGCGCGGTGCAGCCCAACGGGTGATCGAGCAGGGTATGAAAATACACGAAGGGGTCATGCTTGGAGGCGTATTCGTCATGGCCGGCCGCGTGCTCGGTGCCATCGGTCCGGCCGACCCGCGCCACGGTGCAGGTGGCCGGCCGGTCGCGAGCCACATCGACGTCGAGGTCCTCCATGTAGCCCTTCCAGGTGAAGCCCGCTTCCTCGAGCTGATCCGCCAACGTCCTCACGGTCGCCGGATAGACACAGCCGACGCCGGGCAGCTCGCCCTGGGCGTCGAGGCCGGAGCGGCTCGGCTGGAACTCGCTCGCCTGAGGGCAATCCTGCTGCGTCGCCGGGTTCGGCGCCTGACCGCTCACCATCGCGATGTAATTGTCGAGGCTCCAGTGACCGATGGCGTAGTAGTCCTCGAGAAGCGCGCCCTGCGCGGGCAGGGTATGGGCCAGATACGGCGCCGCCCCCTCACGGCCGAAGGCTTCGCTGAAGGACTTGTTCTCCAGCACGATCAGGAAGACGTGGCGGATCGGCGGCAGCGTGCCAGTGTGCAGATCTGCGGCGGGGCACCCTCGCGCTGCGGCGAGGCAAAGCAGAGGTATCGCAATCGCGCTCAGGAACAAGCGGGCAGGTCGAGTGATGTCGTTGCGCATTTCAGGAGGAAGGCTGCTTCTGCGGCACCGCGCCAGCGAGCGGACTGTAACCCTGATCCGTGGCGCGCGCACGCGCCTGTCAGGCACAAGCTGGCACGTGGGCGGCACGCCTCTTTTGCGAGGAAGTGCCGAGCAGGCGTGGCGGCGCTATGATTTCATTCCGCCCGCCACAGGAGTTCACCGCATGAGCTGCTGGTCTCTGACCGCCCTCAAGCCGCGCGGCCTCGCCAAGACCCGGCTGGCCGCCGGGCTCGCGCCTGACGAGCGGCGCGGGCTGGTGGACGCCATGCTGGCCCATGTCCTCGATGCCCTCGGCGCCGCATCGGAGGTCGATCGAGTGGCGATCGTCGGTTGCGGTCACGACGGCCTGCCGCCGAATGTCATCAGGCTTGCGGACCCCGGCGGAGGATTGAACCAAGCATTGACCGACGCCGCGCGCCAGGCTGCCGCGAGAGGAGCTACCCGGGCAGTCATCATCCACGCGGATCTGCCTCATCTGCACAGCGAGGAAGTCACCGCGCTCATCGAGGCATCCAGAGCCAGCGGCGTCGCCATCGCGCCCGATCATCTCGGCACCGGAACCAACGCACTGTGCGCGCCGCTACCGCTGCCATTCGAGCTCGAGTTCGGCCCCGGGAGTTTCGCGAGACATCTCGGCCAGGCAGCGACGCTCGGGTTGCAGCCCGCCATCATCCGGCTTCCGGGGCTCGCGTTCGATCTCGACGAGCTGGAGGATCTGCGGTCGTACGAGGACGCGGAGCGCCTGGAGCATCTCGAGCCGGCGGCTCTGCTGCCTCGAGCGGAGGAGTTGACACTCGCCGGCTTCGATCGCGCGGTCACGTACTCCCGCAAGGTCTTCATTCCGCTTACCCAGCTCTGCCGCGATGTCTGTCACTACTGCACGTTCGCCAAGGCGCCACGCGCTCTTGCCACACCGTATCTGACGTTGGAGCAGGCGCTCGATATCGCGCGGGCGGGCGCCGCCGCGGGATGTCAGGAAGCGTTGTTCACGCTGGGTGACAAGCCGGAACTGCGCTACGCCGCGGCGCGGCGCTTTCTCGCGAGTGCGGGGCACGAGACGACTCTGGATTACCTCGCTGCCGTGGCCCGCGAGGTGCACGCACAGACGGGGCTGCTGCCTCACCTCAATCCCGGTGTCATGACTCGCGCCGATGTCGAGAAGCTTCGCCGCGTCAGTGTCTCCATGGGCCTGATGCTGGAGACCGCCTCCGAGCGGCTGTCGGCGCGCGGCGGCCCGCACTGGGGGTCGCCCGACAAGCGGCCGTCGGAGAGGCTCGCGACCCTGGAAGCCGCGGGCGAGGCCGCGGTGCCCTTCACCACGGGACTGCTCATCGGCATCGGCGAGACCCGCCGCGAGCGCATCGAGGCGCTGCTCGCCATCCGCTCGCTGCACCGCCGGTTCGGCCACATCCAGGAAGTCATCATCCAGAACTTCCGCGCCAAGCCGGGCACGCGCATGGCGGATGCTCCCGAGCCGCCCCTGAAAGAGCACCTGTGGACCATTGCGGTTGCGCGGCTGCTCCTCGGCCCGGAAATGTCGATTCAGGCGCCACCCAACCTGAGACCGGGCGCGCTCACCGCCCTGGTTCGGGCAGGTGTCAATGACTGGGGCGGTGTTTCTCCCGTCACGCCCGATCATGTCAACCCGGAGGCGCCGTGGCCGCATCTGCAGAGCCTCGCGGCGCAAACGCGCGCGGCAGGCAGGGTGTTGCTCGAGCGGCTGGCGATCACACCACCCCATGTGCGCGAGCCGGACCGATGGGTCGATGGATCGCTGCGCACCGCCGTCGTTCGGCGGGCCGACAGCCGCGGCCGCGCGCGAGTCGACAAGTGGTACGCGGGCGCCGGCGATCCGGTGCCCGAGTCGGCGCTCGAATGGCTGGCGGCGCCCGCCGGGAGCGCGGCGGCATCGCCTGACGTGCAGCGCATCATCGACCGAGCGCGGCGGGGCGAGGATCCCGATGAGAGAGAGGTCGTTGCACTGTTCAACGTCGACGGCGCAGATCTCAGCGCGGTGCTGCGGGCGGCCGACGCCCTTCGCGAACAGACCGTCGGCCCCACCGTGACCTACGTGGTCAACCGGAACATCAATTACACCAACATCTGTCTGTATCACTGCGGCTTCTGCGCCTTCTCCAAGAGCGGCCCGCGGTCGTTGCGGGGCGCCGCCTACCTGCTGGACCTGGAGGAGGTGGCGCGGCGAACGGCGGAGGCGTGGGATCGCGGCGCGACGGAAGTCTGTCTGCAGGGCGGCATCCATCCCAGCTTCACCGGGCAGACGTATTTCAACATCGTCGCCGCCGTGAAAAGCGCGGCCGCGGATATGCATGTGCATGCTTTCTCGCCGCTCGAGGTCACGCACGGCGCGCGAACCTTGGGCCTATCGCTCGAAACCTATCTCGCGAAGCTGCGCGCCGCGGGGCTCTCGACCCTCCCGGGCACTGCGGCAGAGATTCTCGACGATGAGGTGCGGGCCATCATCTGTCCGGACAAGCTGAAGACCGCGGAGTGGCTGGAGGTCATGCGCGCCGCGCATTCCGTGGGCCTACGCAGCACGACGACGATCATGTTTGGCCATGTCGAGCAGCCCCGCCACTGGGCTCGACACCTTCTGCGCCTGCGGGCGCTCCAGCAGGCAACCCGCGGGTTCACGGAGTTCGTGCCCTTGCCCTTCGTTCACATGGAAGCGCCAATGTGGCGCAAGGGCCTGGCGCGTCAAGGGCCGACGTTCCGCGAGGCCGTGCTGATGCACTCGGTCGCTCGCCTGGTGCTGCACCCTCATATCACCAACATCCAGGCCTCGTGGGTGAAGATGGGCGCGGACGGCGTCGCCTTCTGCCTTCAGGCCGGGGCGAACGACTTCGGCGGTACGCTGATGAACGAGTCCATCACGCGCGCGGCGGGCGGAATCAACGGCCAGGAGCTGACGGCCGAGGAGATGCGCGAGCGGACCGCCGCCATAGGCCGGCCGCTGGCACAACGTACAACGCTCTACGGGCGGGTAGGCAGCGAAACGCCACCGCCCTGTGCGATCAGCGACGGCGGTGCAACGCGTTCTGGTACGCCTTTATAGACCTGACCTGAATCGAGGCCCGTTACCCGGCCGAGCCGCTCGGGCTACGGCCGACTGCGCTGGCTACTTCTTCTGCTTCGTGGGCCGCTTCCAACCTTCGATCGTGGTCTGGCGCGCGCGCGCTAGGGTGAGCTTGCCGGCCGGCACCTGATTCGCGACCGTCGATCCCGCCGCGACTGTGGCGCCGGCCCCGATCGTGATGGGCGCCACCAACACACTGTTCGAGCCGGTGTGCACATCATCCTCGATCACGGTGCGGTGTTTATTGGCACCGTCGTAGTTGGCTATGATCGTGCCGGCGCCGATGTTGACCCGTTCGCCGACCTGCGCGTCGCCCACGTAGGAGAGATGGTTCGCCTTCGAGTCCGGCCCCATCCGCGAGTTCTTCACCTCGACGAAATTGCCGACGTGCACCTCGCGATCGAGTACCGTCGTCGGCCGGATACGGGCAAACGGCCCGATGCGGCACGATGCGCCGATGACCGCCGCGTCGATCACGGAGTACGGCAGGATCTGCGTATCGGCCCCGATCTCGCTGTCGCGAATCACACAGCCGGCTCCGATCCGAGTCCGGTCGCCGAGGCTCACACGGCCCTCGAGCACCACGTTCACGTCGAGCGTCACGTCCCGTCCCGCCTCGACCGAGCCCCGCACGTCGAGCCGCGCCGGATCGATCACGGTGACGCCGGCGCGCATGAGATCGGCCGCCCGCTGGCTGCGGTACGCAGCTTCCACCTGGGCGAGCTGCGCCTTGTCGTTCACGCCCAAAGCTTCCTCGGCGCTCGCCGCCATGAGCGGCACCACGCGCGCGCGCTCCTTGACCGCCATGCCGATGACATCGGTCAGGTAGTACTCGCCCTGTGCGTTGTCGTTCTTCAAGCGCTCGAGCCAGCGCCGGAGCCGCTTCGCCGGCGCCACCAGGACCCCCGTGCTGCACTCGCGGATGGCGAGCTCGCGCTTCGTGGCGTCGCGCTCCTCGACGATGCGGCGCACGCCGCCGCGCGAGTCGCGGATGACTCGGCCGTAGCCGCTCGGGTCCTCGAGCTTGACGGTGAGGATCGCGATCCCGCGCGGCGGCGCCTGCGCGAGCAGCCGCTCGAGCGTCGCGGCGCGGATGAGCGGCACGTCGCCATAGAGCACGAGCACCCGCTGGCCGTCCGCCAGGCGCGGCGCGGCCTGCCTCAAGGCGTCTCCCGTGCCGAGCTGCTCCACCTGCTCGATCCAAGCGACCGGCTCGTGTGCGAGGGCTTCGCGCACCCGTGCGCCGCCATGGCCGTGCACCACGTGAATGGAGACCGCCGGCCCGAGCGCGCGCGCGATGTCGATGACATGCTGGAGGAGCGGCCGACCGGCGAGCGGCTGCAGCACCTTGGGGAGGTCCGAGCGCATGCGCTTGCCCTGCCCGGCCGCGAGGATCACGACGGCGAGCGGGCCGAGCTTTGCGTGAGTACTCTTCGGACCGGCGTCCACGGCGGGTCAGCCGTGGAGCTTCCGCAGCCGCTGCAGCACCTTGAGCCGCGCCATCGCTTGGGCGAGCTCCGCGAGCGCTTCGGCGTGCTCGATCTTGTCCACCTTCTTGCGCAGAGTCTCCTCGGCGCGCTGCTTGGCGGCCAGCGCGGCCGCCTCGTCGATGTCCTTTGCGCGCAGCGCCGTATCGGCGAGCACCGTCACCCGATGCGGCTGCACCTCGAGCGCGCCTCCCCCGACATAGAACGGGTGCTCGACGCCATCCGGCGACTGTACCCGTACCTCGCCGGGCTTGAGCATCGTGAGCAGCGGCGCATGCCGCGGGAAGATGCCGATCTCGCCCTGCGAGGCCGGCAAGAACACCGTGCGCGCCGGCCCCGAGAAGATCGCGCCTTCGGCGCTCACGATATCGACGTGCAGCGTATGCGCGCCCTCGGTGCTGGGGGAGTTCTCTGCGCTCTGCGGGCTCTCTGCCACTGCTCTCTCCGGCGTGCGGTGCTATTGAACCGTCTTGGCCTTCGCGACTGCCTCGTCGATCGTGCCGACCATGTAGAACGCCTGCTCCGGCAGGTGATCATACTCGCCGGCGAGGATCCCCTTGAAGCCGCGGATGGTCTCCTTCAGCGGCACGTACTTGCCTTCCTGTCCCGTGAACGTCTGCGCGACGGTAAAGGGCTGCGAAAAGAGGCGCTGGATCTTCCGCGCCCGGTACACGGAGAGTTTGTCCTCCTCGGAGAGCTCATCCATCCCGAGGATCGCGATGATGTCCTTTAGCTCCTTGTAGCGCTGCAATACGCTCTGGACCGCGCGGGCGGTGTCGTAGTGCTCCTCGCCGACGACGTTCGGGTCGAGCTGGCGGCTGGTGGAAGCGAGCGGATCGACCGCCGGGTAAATACCCTGCTCGGCGACCTGGCGCGACAGCGCGATGGTCGAATCCAGGTGCGCGAAAGTCGTCGCCGGCGAGGGATCGGTGTAGTCGTCCGCCGGCACGTAGACGGCCTGGATCGAGGTGATCGAGCCCTTCTTGGTGGAGGTGATGCGCTCCTGCAGCACACCCATCTCCTCGGCCAGGGTCGGCTGGTAACCCACCGCCGATGGCATGCGGCCGAGGAGCGCCGAGACTTCCGTGCCGGCGAGCGTGTAGCGGTAGATGTTGTCGATGAACAGCAGCATGTCGCGGCCTTCATCGCGGAAATATTCCGCCATCGTGAGTCCCGACAGCGCGACGCGCAACCGATTGCCCGGCGGCTCGTTCATCTGCCCGAACACCAGCGCAACCTTGTCGAGCACATTCGACTCTTTCATCTCGTGATAAAAGTCATTGCCCTCGCGGGTACGCTCGCCGACGCCGGCGAATACGGAGAGGCCCGAGTGGGCCTTGGCGATGTTGTTGATGAGCTCGAGCATGGTGACGGTCTTGCCGACGCCCGCGCCGCCGAAGAGGCCGACCTTGCCGCCCTTCGCGAACGGGCACAGCAGATCGATGACCTTGATGCCGGTCTCCAGCAGCTCGGTGCTGCCGGCCTGCTCCTCGAAGCTGGGCGCCTCGCGGTGGATCGGCCAGCGCGTCTCGCTCTTGACCGGGCCGGCCTCGTCGATCGGCTCGCCGAGCACGTTCATGATGCGGCCGAGCGTCGCGGTGCCGACCGGCACCGAGATCGGGGCGCCGGTATCCTTCGCGCTCATGCCGCGGGTGAGGCCTTCGCTGGAGCCCATCGCGATGGTGCGCACGACGCCGTCGCCGAGCTGCTGCTGCACCTCCAGAGTAAGCCCGCCGTCTTCCAGGACCAGCGCGTGATAGATCTCCGGAATGGCGTCGCGAGGAAACTCCACATCGACGACGGCGCCGATGACTTGCACGATCCTGCCGGTGGTTACCTTGGTTCGGTCTAACATGTTGACTTACCGTATGAAGCGAATATTCAAACCGCCGCGGCCCCGCCGACGATCTCCGCCAGCTCCTTCGTGATCGCAGCCTGGCGCGTCTTGTTGTAAACCAGTTGCAGCTCGTCGATGAGCTCGCCGGCATTGTCGGACGCGCTCTTCATCGCCACCATTTGCGCGGCATGGAAACAGGCGAGATTCTCGACGACGGCCTGATACACCTGCGACTCGACATAGCGCATCAGTACGCCATCGAGCAGATCCGGCGAATCCGGCTCGTAGATGTAGTCCCAGCGCTGCTGCAGTTGCGGGTCGTGCTCGGCCACGGCCGGCACGACCTGCGAGACGTGCGGCTTCTGGGACATGGTGCTCGCGAACACATTGTGGGCGACGAATACCCGGTCGATGCGGCCCTCGCGGTAGGCGTCGAGCATCACCTTGACCGGCCCGATCAGCTCTCGGATGTGCGGCGTATCGCCGAGCTGCGTCGCCTGCGAAACGACGTTGAAGCCGTACCGGTGGAAGAACGACACCGCCTTCCTGCCGATCGGGGTCACGTCGATTTCCGCGCCTTGCTCGCGCCATTCACGCAGCGAGCCCAGCACGGTTTTGAACAGGTTGACGTTGAGGCCACCGCATAGGCCGCGGTCGCTCGCGACCACGATGAAGCCGACGCGCTTCGCACCACGCTCGGTGAGGAAGGGGTGCTTATAGGCCGGATGAGCCTCGGACACATGGCCGATCACGTTCCGCATCTTCTCGGCGTACGGGCGCGATGCCGCCATCCGCAGCTGCGCCTTGCGCACCTTGCTCGCAGCCACCATCTCCAGCGCCTTGGTGATCTTCTGCGTGTTGCGGATGCTGCCGATCTGATTGCGGATTTCTTTCGAGCTGGCCATTTCTAGGCTCCGTGCATGCAAGCCGCGATGATCGCCACGCCGCGGATGATCACCACGCCGCGTTGGCCTTGAAGTCGGCCACCGCCTTACGGAGCTGCTGCTCGATCTCGGCGTCGTAGTCGCCGCTCGAGTTGATTCGATCGAGCAGCGGCTGCTGCTCGGCGTGCATGTAGCTGTGCAGCGCAGCCTCGAAACCGACTGTCTTGCCCACCTCGACATCATCGAGGAACCCGTCGTTGACCGCGAACAGCGACACCGCCATCTGGGCCACCGATAGCGGCGAATATTGCTTCTGCTTCATCAGCTCGGTTACGCGCCGGCCACGCTCGAGCTGCTTGCGGGTGCTCTCATCGAGATCCGAGGCGAACTGCGCGAACGCGGCGAGCTCACGGTACTGCGCGAGCGCGAGGCGCACCCCGCCGCCGAGCTTCTTGATGATCTTGGTCTGCGCCGCGCCGCCGACCCGCGATACCGACAGGCCCGCATTGATCGCTGGGCGGATGCCGGCGTTGAACAACTCCGTTTCGAGATAGATCTGGCCGTCGGTGATCGAGATCACGTTGGTCGGTACGAAGGCCGAAACGTCGCCGGCCTGCGTCTCGATGATCGGCAGCGCGGTGAGCGAGCCCGTCCGGCCCTTGACCTGCCCATGAGTCTGCTTCTCGACGTATTCGGCGTTGACGCGCGCCGCGCGCTCCAAAAGGCGCGAGTGCAAGTAGAACACGTCGCCCGGATAAGCTTCGCGGCCCGGCGGCCGCTTGAGCAGCAGCGAGATCTGCCGGTATGCCCACGCCTGCTTCGTCAAATCGTCATAAATGATCAGCGCGTCCTCGCCCCGGTCGCGGAAGTACTCGCCCATCGCGCAACCGGCGTAGGGAGCAATGTACTGCATCGCCGCCGACTGCGACGCCGCGGCCGCGACGACGATCGTATGCGCCATCGCTCCTGCTTCCTCCAGCTTGCGCACGACGCCGGCGATCGATGACGCCTTCTGGCCGATCGCCACGTAAATGCATTTGATGCCGGTGCCCTTCTGGTTGATGATCGCATCGATCGCCACGGCCGTCTTGCCCGTCTGGCGGTCGCCGATGATCAGCTCGCGCTGGCCGCGGCCGATCGGCACCATGGAATCGATCGCCTTCAGCCCGGTTTGTACCGGTTGGCTCACCGATTGGCGGGCGATGACCCCCGGCGCGACTTTTTCGATGGGCGAATTCAGCTGCGTCTCGATCGGGCCCTTGCCGTCGATCGGCTGGCCGAGGGAATCGACCACGCGGCCGAGCAGCGCCTCCCCGACCGGCACTTCGAGAATGCGGCCGGTGCACTTGACGGTATTTCCCTCGGAGATCTCCGTGTAGTCCCCGATGACCACGACACCCACCGAGTCGCGCTCCAGGTTGAGCGCCAGACCGTAGATGTTGCCGGGAAATTCCACCATCTCGCCGTACTGCACGGCATTGAGTCCGTGGATCCGGACGATGCCGTCGGTGACGCTGACGACCGTGCCGACTTCGCGCGCCTGCGCCTCGACATCGAAGTTCTCGATGCGCTGCCTGATCAGCTCGCTGATTTCCGAAGGGTTGAGTTGCATCGCATTACCTCGATTAATGACTCATCGCCGCGGTCAGGCGCTCCAGTTTCCCGCGAATGGAACCATCGATGACCAGGTCTCCGGCGCGAATCACGGCGCCGCCGACCAGGCCCTCGTCGATCACGCAATGCAACCGTACGTCGCGTCCCAGCCGGCGCTTCAACGCCGCCTCGAGGCTCGCCTGGTGCGCGGGGTCAATCACCGTCGTCGCGCGCAACTCAACGTCCATCGTGGCCTCCGCCGCCGCGCGCAACCGCTCGTATTCGGCGAGGATTTCCGGCAGGTAGCCGAGCCGCTTGTTTGCGCTCAGCAAGCGGACGAGATTGCGGCACCGGGCGTCGAGCGCATTCCCGCAAGCATCCATCAGAATCGCCGCACGGCGCTCGTCGCTGACCTCGGTCGCCGCGATCAGCACGCCGACCGCGGGTATCGCCACCAACTCGGCCAGCGTGCGCAGCTGCTCGTTCCAGCGCGGCAAGTCACCGTCGTCGACCGCGAGATCAAACACCGCGGTCGCATACGGCCGGGCGATCGTGGTCCGTTCAGCCATGGCTACAAGTGCGCGGCCAGCTCGTCGAGCAGGCGCTGGTGGACGGCGGGATCGATTTCCCGGCGAATGATGCGCTCGGCCGCCTCGATCGCGAGGGTCGCGAATTTCGCCCGCAACGCTTCCTGTGCGCCGCGCACTTCCTGCCCGATGTCGGCTCGCGCCGCCTCGACCTGGCGCGCACGCTCGGCCACCGCGAGGGATTTGGCTTCCTCGACGATCTCGTTGGCGCGGCGATTCGCGTGCTCGACGATTTCGAGCGACTTGTCGCGCGCCTCCTTCAGGAGGCTGGACACGCGCGTCTGGGCCTCCTCCAGATCGTGCTGGCCGCGCTCCGCGGCGGCGAGGCCGTTCGCAATCCGCGTATCGCGCGCCTGCATCGCCACCAGGATCGGCGCCCACAGGAAGCGCTTGAACGTATAAATGAAGACCAGAAACGCTAGCACCTCGACGAGCAGCGTGGCATTGACGGTCATGGCATTGTCCTCTTGAGAACGCCTCACGCTACTTCAGTGGGGCAGACTCTTCAGCAATGCGGACAGGAACGGATTCGCGAAAATGAACCACATGGAAATGCCCAGCACGATGAACGGAAAGGATTCCATCAATCCGCCGGTGAACAGGGTCTGCCCGAGAAGCATCGGCCGCAATTCGGGCTGGCGGGCGATGCCTTCGATGTACCGAGAGCAGATGAGTCCCCAGCCGAGCGCTGAACCCAGCCCGGCGAGGCCGAGAATGATGCCGACGCCGACCGCGGTGAAGGAATAAAGCTGTGCAATGAACTGCGGGCTCATGAACGACTCCTCGTCGCAAATGCATTAAAAATCAGCCGGCATCGACGGATCAATGCTCTTCTTTCTCGACGGCCATCGCCAGATAAACGACCGTCAGCAACATGAAAATAAACGCCTGGAGAAGCACTTCGAGCGTCTCGAACCAGCTCCATGCGAAGTCGAGCGCGAACTGGCCCGGCGCCACCCACACCGAATAGCCGAAAAGGGCGATCAACATGAAAATCAGCTCGCCGGCGAAGAAGTTGCCCCACAAGCGCAGCGCGAGGCTGAGCGGCTTGGCGAACTCCTCGACCAGCGTCAGCATCAGGTTGATCGGCGCCATCCACGCTCCGTACGGGTGAGTCAGAAAGCGCTTGACGTAACCGCCGAGGCCGCGTGCGCGCACGCCGTAAATGATGGTCAACACGAACACCGACAACGCTATCGCGAGTGTCGTCCCCACATCGGCGCTCGGCACGATGCGCAAATGCACGTCCTGAGGATTCAATCCGAAGGCCATGCCCACCCACTGCGCGACGCGGGGGAGCAGGTCGACCGGTATGAGGTCGAGCGCGTTGATGGCGCTGACCCAGAGGAATACGGTCAGCGCGAGCGGCCCGATCAGTGGGTCGCGCCCCGGAAACGCTTGCCGCACCTGTCCGTTGACGAAATCGACGGTCACTTCGAGAAAGCCTTGCATGCGCCCCGGCTTGTCGCTCGTGACGCGGCGGCCGACCCACCAGGCGAGGGCGACCAGTACGCCGCCGGCGATCAAGCTGAACAGAATGGTGTCCAGATTGAGCGCGAGCGCGCCCGACCCCACCGACCAGTTGTGCAAGTGGTGCTGGATATATTCGACCGGGTCCTTGCCGCCCGACTCAGCCGCCATGCTCGCTCCCGGACGGTATCGGCTCGCTCACATGGACCCATTTTGCGGCGATGAAATAGGCGCACTGCGCACCGCCGAAACCGGCCAGCACGGGTACCGGCGCCAGATCGAGCACACCGAGACCCACGGCGAACGCCACGGCGACGAAAGCGAATCGCTCCATGGCGCCGAGATACAGGCCGGCCACTCCAGCCCCCGGGCGCGCGGCGCGCAACAGTCGCAATCCCAACAACGCGCTGACTGCGAGCCCGATGCCGCCGCCGAACAACGCCGCCTCCGCGACCCCGGGCGTACCCCGATAGGCATAAAATCCCACGGCGATCGCCAGACTGATGACGGCCTGAATCGCCAATAGACGGAAGAGCGCCGTGCGCATCGCCGCGAGCCCGGTGGGCTCGGCGACGCTCGCAATCGCGCCCTGGTGGCTGCTGTGCTGGCCTTGATACATCGCTGGCAGATTCACTCGCTCTCGCGTGGCCCGACCTCGCAGACCGTGTCGACGCAAGGAGCCGCACCCAAGTTTAATTGACACGTAACGCCGCTCGCAGCCCCCGCTGCCACACTCGAGCGTGTCACTCAAGTGGCTTGCGGATGGTCATCGCCTTGCCGGCGCTCAACCCGAAGAACTCGAGCGCGCTTCCGAAGAGGATGGTCCAGGCTCGGCTTTTGCCTTATCCGGCGGCCACTTGCGCGGCCCCCGACGACAAAGTCGCGAAATTATAGAGAGCCTCGCTCCAAAACGCTACAGCAAGCGCGCCCACCGAGCGCGATCGGAGCGCCGGCGGCAGCTCGCGCAAGACTCGCTCGGGCCACACAATCCCGGGCGCACCGCAATCCGTCACTGAAAATGCGCCAGGATGCCGTCGAGCTCGTCCAGGCTGTTGTAGTCCACCACCAGCCGGCCCTTGCCGGAGCTCGAATGCCGGATCGCGACCTTCGCTCCGAGCTTCTCCGCGAGGTCCTGCTCGAGGCGGCGGACGTTCGGGTCCGCCGCCTGCGCCAGCTCCTCGGCCGCACCCGGGGGGTGCTGGATGCGCCGCACCAGCGCCTCGGTCTCGCGCACCGAGAGGCTCTTCTTGGCCACGATCGCCGCCACTTCCGCCTGCTGGCGGCGGCTCGGGAGTGGGAGCAGCGCGCGCGCATGGCCCATCTCCAGCTCGCGCCGCTCGAGCAGCGCACCGGCCTCGGGGGCCAGCTCGAGCAGGCGTAGCAGGTTGCTGACGGCCGCGCGCGAGCGGCCCACCGCCTCGGCGGCCTGCGCATGGGTGAGCTCGAACTCGGTGATGAGGCGCTCGAGCGCGCGCGCCTCTTCCAGCGGATTCAGGCTCTCGCGCTGGATGTTCTCGATCAGGGCGACGGCGATCGCCGCTTCGTCGGGAATACGGCGGATGACCGCCGGAATGTCGGCGAGGCCCGCAATCTGCGCGGCGCGCCAGCGACGCTCGCCCGCGATGATCTCGTAGCGCTGCGATTCCCCGGGCGCGGGCGGGTCGATCGGACGCACGACAATCGGCTGAACCACGCCCTGCGCCTTGATGGAGGCGGCCAGCTCCTCCAGGGTCTCGGGGCGCATGTCGATGCGCGGCTGGTAGCGGCCGCGCTGCAGGACGTCGAGGGGTAGATGCGCCAGCTCCTCGCCTGCGGGCGCCGCGGCGGATGGCGGCGACTCGCCTGTCGGTGGCACCGGGCGCGGTGCGCTCGTCTGGCCAAGAAGCTCCGCGAGGCCCCGGCCCAAGGTTGGCTTCTTGTGCATCATGATGCGCCGCCTTCGGCCGCCGCGGGATCGCTCACCCGCGGCTCGCCGGGGGCTGCACTCGCGGTCGCAGGCTGTCGCGCCTCCTCCTCCCGGCGGATCATCTCGCCCGCGAGCGCGAGGTAGGCGAGCGCGCCCCGCGACTCCTTGTCGTGAAACAACACAGGACGCCCGAACGATGGCGCCTCCGCCAGGCGGATGTTGCGGGGAATCACGGTGCGGAAGACCTTGTCGCCGAAATGCATGAGGAGCTGCGCGCTGACCTCGTTCGCGAGGTTGTTCCGCGGGTCGAACATGGTGCGCAGGATACCCTCGATCTCCAGCGACGGGTTGGCGGCGACCCGGATCTGCTCGATCGTGCCGAGCAGGGCCGAGAGGCCCTCGAGCGCGTAGTACTCGCACTGCATGGGAATGAGCACGCTGTCCGCCGCGACGAGCGCGTTCACGGTCAGCATGTTGAGAGCGGGCGGGCAGTCGACGAGGATCACGTCATAGGCGCCGCGCAGCGGCTCGAGCGCGCGGCGCAGGCGCGTCTCGCGACCGATGGTCTGGCTGAGGAGCCTCACCTCGGCGGATGTCAGATCCTGGTTGGCGGGCAGCAGCGCGTAGCCGCCCTGCTCCACGCTGCAGAGCACCGATGCCAGATCCGCCTCGCCGAGCAGCACCTCGCAAGCGCCGCGCGCAAGCTGCGATTTGTCGACGCCGCTGCCCATCGTCGCATTGCCCTGCGGATCGAGGTCCATGAGCAGGACACGGCGGCGGGTGGCCGCAAGCGAGGCGGCCAGATTGACCGCGGTGGTGGTCTTACCGACGCCGCCCTTCTGGTTGGCGACCGCAATGACGCGCTTCATGGCCGAGAGTGTACTTCACCCTGCGCAGCCACAAGCCTGCCGTGGGCAGGGCGCAGGCAGCGGCCCACGCCCGCTTACCAGCTTGTGGCGACTATGCGACCATGCGTCGCGACGCGCCGCCGAGCCGCTCGCGCGCGATCTGGTCGGCTACGGCGCTGGTGGGGCGGCCCTCGTGCCGGGCGCGCTCGAAGATCTCGGTGAGACGCACCGGAATCCTCTCGATCTCCGCCCTCACCTGGGCCGCGCTCGCGCCGCCCTGATACTCGCGCGCGACGCTGATGATGCCACCCGCATTGATGACGTAGTCCGGGGCGTAGAGGATCCCGGCGCGCATCAGCGCCCCGCCGTCCTCGTCGCGCGCGAGCTGATTGTTCGCGGCGCCCGCGATAACGCGCGCGCGTAACGTCGAGATGGAGCGCGCATCGAGTACCGCGCCCAGGGCGCACGGGGCGAGGACGTCCACGTCCTGGGAGAGGATCGAATCCACCGGCACCTGCTGCGCCGCGAGCTCCTGACAAACGCGCTGCACTGCCGCGGGCCTCGGGTCCGCAACGCAAAGCGATGCGCCTTCTGCGGCCAGCATCTGGCAGAGCGGATAGCCGACGCCCCCCAGTCCCTGCACGGCGACCTTCAGGCCCGCCACGCTCGCGCGGCCGAGCTGGAAGCGCACGGCGGCCTTGAGCCCGAGAAATACCCCCAGCGCCGTTTTCGGTCCCGGGTCACCGCCGGCCTGGCCGCTCTCATGGGCGCGCCCGCTGACGAACGGCGTGATGCAGGCGACCTGCTCCATGTCCACGGTAGTGGTGCCGACGTCCTCAGCAGTTATGTAGCGTCCGCCGAGCGATTCGACGAGTCGCCCGAAGGCCTCCAGCCGATCTCGCGTCTTGTCCCGCGCATCGCCGATGATCACGGCCTTGCCGCCGCCGAAGGGCAGCTCGGCCATGGCGTTCTTGTAGCTCATCCCGCGCGAGAGGCGCAGTGCGTCCGAAACCGCGTCCGCCAGCGTGGCGTAGGGCCACATGCGGCAACCGCCGGCTGCCGGGCCCAGGGCGGTAGAGTGGATGGCAATGATGGCGCGCAGCCCCGAGGTCGCGTCGCAGCCGAACACCACCTGCTCGTGGGCATCGAAATCCCGCATCTCAAAGAGCTCCATCGCCCGGCTCCGCGAACCCAAAGGGCCTCCACCATACCGCCGGGCCCTGCACGCCGCGTGACAAAGGTTGCCCTCACGCGCTACAAGATGAATCATTCGTTGCGTCACAAGCTTCATAGGCGAGATGAGCAATGCAGGCGGACCTCGACCGCGGCGATGCGCGGATCCTCGATCTGCTCCAGGAGCATGGCGATCTCTCCGCCGCGGAGATCGCCGAGCGGCTGGGCATGACGGCCTCGACGTGCTGGCGGCGGGTGAGCCGGCTCGAGGAGCTCAAGGTCATCTGCAAGCGGGTCGCGTTGCTCGATCGGGAGAAGCTGGGGCTCAACGTGCTCGTGTTCTCGCACGTGAAGCTCGCCGGCCACGGACGTGATGCCCTGCTCAAGTTCGAGCAGGCGGTGCGCGAGCATCCGGAGATCCTCGAGTGCTACACCCTCATGGGGGAAACCGACTTCCTGCTGCGCATCGTCTGCCCCGATATCAAGGCATACGAAGCGTTCTTCCTCGACCACCTGTCGCGCTTCCCCGGTGTCCAGTCGGTCCACTCCTCCATTGCACTCTCGGTCATCAAGGAGACGACGGCCCTGCCGGTTGGTGGGCTTGTCTGAGTCTTGCGTATCAGACCGAAAGCAAGTGAGTAAGCGGGCCAAGGCCGCTCCTTGGCCCGCGAGGTCAAATGCGGTCAATGGGCTGGCCGCGCAAATCGCCGGGAGCGATTTGCGCCAATAAACTAATGCGCGACGCCTGACATGAGCACGATCAGGCAACGGGACTCCGCCAGGCCCGGTACGGTGAGGAAATGCGAGTCGGCCACCCGCCAGAGCCGCGGCAGACCTTCGAGCTCGCTCTTCGGCCACTTGCCCTTCATCGCGAGCACGCGGGTCTCGCTGCCGCAGAGCGGCGTGACGGCTCCCAGCAGCTCCGACAGTGGCGCGAACGCGCGCGCCAGCACGGTGTCGAAGGGGCGCTCGGGGCGCAGCGTCTCCACCCGCGCCTGGAGCGGCTTCGCGTTCATCAGGCCCAGAGACCGCACCGCGTGCGAGACGAAGCGGATCTTTTTGCCGCTCGAGTCGATGAGAGTGAAGCGGCGCTCCGGGTTCGCGAGTGCGAGTGGCAGCCCGGGGAATCCCGCGCCGGTGCCGACATCGGCGATCGCGAGGCCGTGCAGGTATCGGTGCACGGCCAGACTGTCGAGCACATGATGGGTGATCATGCTCTCGAGGTCGGCGAGGCCGGTGAGATTGAAGCGCTGATTCCAGTGCATCAGCTCCTCGAGGAGCTGGCGCAGCCGGGCGGCGTCGTGCTCCGTCAGCGCCACGCCCAGAGCCGCCGCATCGTGTACGAGACTCTGAAGCATCGAACGATCATATTCTCTTCCCTATGAGACTGCTCCTCGCAGAAGACGACAGTATGATCGGCGAGGCGATCCGCGCCGGCCTCAGGCGTGACGGCTTCACGGTGGACTGGGTGCACGACGGGGAGTCCGCCTCGCAGGTGCTGCGGACCGAGGTCTTCGATCTCCTGTTGCTCGATCTCGGCCTGCCGCGCAAGGGAGGCCTGGAGGTGCTGACTGCAGTACGCGCGCGGGGGCTCGAGATCCCGGTACTCATCATTACCGCGCGCGATGCGGTCTCCGACCGGGTGCAGGGTCTCGATGCCGGTGCCGACGACTACCTCGTCAAACCGTTCGATCTCGACGAGCTCGCGGCGCGCATTCGCGCACTGCTGCGCCGCAAATCCGGACGTACGGCGCCGGCCATCGAGCATCTCGGCGTGGTTCTCAATCCCGCGACGCACGGCGTGACACGCGACGGGCGCGACATCGGGCTCTCGCCGAAGGAATTCGCGCTCTTGCAGCTGCTCATGGAGCGGCCGGGAACCATCCTATCGCGCACGCGGCTCGAGGAGCGCCTGTATGGTTGGGGAGAAGAGATCGAGAGCAACGCAGTCGAGGTGCACATCCACGGGTTGCGGCGCAAGCTCGGCGCGGAGTTCATCCTGAACGTGCGCGGCGTCGGCTACCGGGTGCGGCCGGCATGAGGGTGAGCTCGCCGCGGGCAAGTCTGCGCACGAACCTGCTGGTGTGGCTGCTTGGCGGCGTGGTGCTCGTCGGAGTGGTCGGCGGCCTGATCGTCTATCTCAATGCGCTCGCGGAGGCGGACGCATTCTTCGACTATCACCTCAAGGAAACCGCGCTCTTCCTGCGCGATCAGCCGGTCGAGTATCTCTTTCCGACGCCCATTCCGCCCAACGATGTGGCCTATGACTTCGTCGTGCAGATTTGGACCATCGACGGCCGGCGGATCTACATAGGTCCGGCGCAGGCGGTGCTGCCCAACTCCACGGCCCTCGGATACTCCACAGTCAACACCAGCGGCGGGCAATGGAGGGTGTACGGCACCGAGTCGCCCACGAAAGTCGTGCAGGTGGCGCAACCGATGAGCGTGCGCCGCCGGGAGGCGGCCCAGCTCGCACTGCGCACGCTGGCGCCTTTCGCGCTTCTGATGCCTCTGTTAGGTCTTCTCGTCTGGCTGGCGGTGGGTCATGCTCTGCAGCCGCTACAACGGCTGGCCAGAGCCGTGAAGGCGCGTCGAGTCAATGCGCTCGAGCCGCTGTCGGATGAAAGACTGCCGGACGAGGTGCAGCCGCTCGTGAGCTCTCTCAACGACCTGTTGGCGCGCCTGACCGCGGCCCTCGATCGAGAGCGAGCCTTCATGGCGGATGCGGCGCACGAGCTGCGCACACCGCTGACGGCACTTCACCTCCAGCTTGGAGCATTGGCCCGCGCGGGTACCGAGCCGGAGCGCGCAGAGGCCATGGGAAAGCTGTCGGAGGGCGTACAGCGGGCGATCCGGCTGGTGGAGCAGATGCTGGCGCTCGCGCGGCAGGAGCCGCGGGCGGAGCCGGTGCGCACACGGTTCGGGCTCGATGAGCTCGCCCGGGAAGTCGTGGCGGAGCTGGTACCGCTCGCGGACTCCCGGCGGATCGACCTCGGCATGTCGGAGGCGCAAACGGCGTTCGTCAGGGGCGAGCGCGATGCCGTGGCTACGCTCATCAGGAATCTGGTGGATAACGCGGTGCGCTATACACCCGTGGGAGGGCGTGTGGACGTTTCGGTGGAGCGGACGGCGGCGACGCCCGCGAGAGCGGTGGTCAGGGTGGTCGACAACGGGCCGGGCATCGACCGGGAGGAGCGGGAGCGGGTGTTTGATCGATTCTATCGGCGCGAGGGGAATCGGCAGCCAGGGAGCGGCCTGGGGCTGGCGATCGTGAAGGCCATCGCGGCGGCGCATGGGGCCGCGGTCGCGTTGGGTGAGGGCACCGACGGAAGGGGACTCGCGGTCACGGTCTCGTTTCCGGCCGAGCAAAGTTGATCACTTCGCCAACATCTGCAGGAACTGCGCGGTGGTCTCGAGATACGCCTGGCGGTCGGCGGGGGTCGTAAAGTCGTTGCCGGCATCGGTGGCGCTCAGGTACCAGGCCTGATTGCCTTCGGAGCGCAGGCGCCAGACGAGCTGTTGGGAGTTGGCGGCGCGGGAGCCGGGAGCGTCGAGACCCTGCACGACGAGGACGGGGCGATGGATCAGAGCCACTTTTTCCAGGGGTGAGATGCGGTCGAGAAAGGCGCGCATGTCGGTGTCCTGCACGTTGCCGAGCTCCGCGACGCGCTGGGCGCGCTCGGCGGCGGCGGAGTGACCGACGAAATCCACGAGATCGGCGATGCCGGAGACGTCGATGGCGCCCTGCAGGTGATCACGATAGGTCGCAAGGGATGCAAGGGCGAGGAATCCGCCGTAATCCCGACCCATGATCGCCACACGGTGCGAGTCGAGACCGGGTTGCAAGCCGATCCAGACGAGCAGCGCACCCACATCGCGCACCGAATCATCGCGCAGCATGCCGCCGTCCAGCGCGCGGAATGCCTTGCCGTAGCCGGATGACCCGCGGACGTTGGGCGCGATCACAGCGTAGCCGAGGTCGTTGACGACGAATTGAATGAACGGTTTCCAGCCGGGACGGAACTCGGAGTGCAACCCCTGGCCGCCGGGCAGCGCGATCAGGACGGGACACGGCGAAGGTCCTCGCGGCAGATAGACATAGGCGGAGAGGGTCCGCCGACTCAGACCGAAGTGGTCCCAGGTTGGATAATGGACGAGCTGCGCCGTCGCCAGGCCGGCGGGATCGAGCGGACCCACCTCGCTGTGAGTCCAGCGCTGCACCGTGCCTTGGGCGACGTCGTAGACATAGACGTCGCGGGGAGATCGGGCAGACTCATATGAGAAAGCGAGCTTCTGGCCGCTATCATCGAAGCGGATGTTATCGATGCGCCCAGCCTGCAGGCCGGGTGGCTTAAACTCCAGGTTGCGCAGCGTATCGAGCACGGTCAGTTGGCTCTCGCCATCGTCGTTCACAACGTACGCGACGTAATGGCCGCCCACACTCACCGCGAATTCCTCCACGTTCCACGGGACGTCGGCGGATACGCGACGGGTTGCGCGTGTGATGGGGTTGTAATAGAGCAGTTGTTCGAAATTGCTCTGGGCGTCGGAGATCAGGTAGTACCCGACTCCATCGGGAGCGAAGCTCGCGGCGATAATCCGCGCTTCGGGCACTGCCACTGGTGTCAACGCACCGGTCGCAACGTCGGCGACGTCCAACAGACTCTTGTCCGGCGAGAGGGAGTTCAAGAGGAGCAGCTTGCTGTCATCCGCCGACCAGTCGAGCGGACGCCACGTACCCGTGGCGCCGGCGACCACGAGCTGCGGCCGCGCTCCCGCGGCGATGTTGACGACATAGATGTCGTAGCTGACGCCGTTGCGGTCGGTACCAAAGAAGGCGACACGCTTGCCGTCGTGGGCCCACAAGGGGCTGCCGTGCAGGTAATCTCCCTCGGTAAGCGGGCGAATCGTGCCGGGGCCTGCGTAATCATAGAGCTGGGGGTACCCGCCGGAGCCGCGCACGAATACGAACCCGGAGCGGCTTCGCGGCGCGCGCGCCTCGGTGACCGAACCGCCGCCGAAGGTGAGCTGCTGACGCACTCCGAGAGCCGAGGCGATCCGATGTACCTGCTCATGTCGCCCGAAGCGCGTCGCGATCAGCATGCTGCCGTCGGGCAGCCAGTCGAGGAAGGTCGCCTGCCGCCATTCCTCATAGCGCGTCACCTGCGAGGCGAGTGTCGCATCGACCGGTGGAATACCATCGAAGACGAGAGTGCCGTCGACCCGGTGGGTGGGGACCGTGAAAGGCTGGGCGTAAGCCAGCGAGCCGAAGACGGCCAGAAATGCGGCAAGCACCGGGACGGCAGCCGCCCGGCGCCAAAGGAGGAAGAATTGGATCATATGCTCAAGCTTGCCTGAAATCCGCTGCTGCGAGGAGTGCCGTGCTGCTCACCTGCTACCCTATCCGGCATGCAAGAGCGCCCAGCCACACTTCCTACCCCTCGCCTGTTCCGTCATCCGGACGGCATCACGGCCGTCGATACGGAGTACTTGCATCCAGGACATGCGGCGGCGCACATCGTTCAACACGGCGGGCACGCGGCCTTCGTGGACGTCGGCACCAATGACTCCGTGCCTTATCTGCTCGCCGGGCTGGAAGCACTCGGCATCGCGCGCGAGGCGGTCGATTACCTGCTGCTGACGCACGTCCACCTGGACCACGCCGGCGGCGCCGGGCTGCTGATGCGGGAGTTGCCGAACGCCGTCGCGGTGCTGCATCCGCGCGGCGCGCCGCACATGATCGATCCGACGAAGCTCGTCGCGGGAGCGAGCGTGGTGTATGGTGCGGAGCGCTTCCGGCAACTCTATGGCGACATTGTGCCCATGCCGGCCGAGCGGGTGCGGGTGACTCAGGATGGGGACCGGTTGCGTCTGGCCGGACGCGAGCTCGAGGTCCTGCACACGCCGGGCCATGCGCTGCATCATCACGTCTTCGTCGATCGCGCACACGCCTGCATGTTCACCGGTGATACCTTCGGCATCTCGTATCGGGAGCTCGACTCTCCGCGCGGTGCGTTCATCATGCCGACGACGACGCCGACGCAGTTCGATCCGGAGCAGCTCATCGCCTCCGTCGAGCGGCTGCTCTCGTACTCGCCGGAGGCGATGTACCTCACGCACTTCAGCCGGGTAACGGACGTGCAGCGGCTTGGCGAGTCGCTCAAGGGCCAGATCCGCGAGCTGACCCGGATAGCGCAGCGGAGCGCCGCGGCCCCCGACCGCGCTGCGGCGATCCGCACCGGCATGGCCGACCTCTGGCGGGAGCTGGCCGCACGCCACGGCTGCCGGCTGGCTCCGGAGCGTCTCCTCGCGCTTCTCGACAACGACCTCGACCTCAACAGCCAGGGGCTCATGGTCTGGCTGGAGAGGCGCCGCGGCTGAGGGCGGCGATCCGTTGTCGGTGTCCGTCCGACGCCTGGTGGCGCCAAATTGCCGGCGCCGGTGGGTTGACGCCGGGCCCCTTAAGCGTCATTTAAGGGTTCCGCGCGTATCCTCGGCCCTGTAAACCCAAGGCTAGATTCCGCGGGAGAGGCAGCTATGACAGTGAGGACCGCAGTTCGCAATCCGTTGGTCGCGGCAGTGCTCGGCGTCGTGCTCGGCGCAGCACCGCTCACGGCCCTGTATACCGTCGGCGCGGCGCCAACCCTGGCGCACGCGCAGGGCGCCCCGCCGCCCGCAGCGGTCACCTCGGCGCAGCCGCGAGGCGGCACGGCCGTGATGCTGCCGGACTTCACCACGCTGGTGAAGAGATTCGGGCCGGCGGTGGTCAACATTCGCGTCATCGAGAAGTCGCCGGAGGAAGGCAACAACAACCCCTTCGGTCCCAACAGTCCGTTCGCGCCGTTCTTCCGCGGGCTCCCCTTCCAGGCGCCGCCGGAGGAGCAGCCGGTGCGCGGCGAAGGCTCGGGCTTCATCATTCAACCTGACGGCGTCATTCTTACCAACGCCCACGTGGTCGAAGGCGCCACGCGGATAACGGTCCAGCTGACCGACCGGCGCGAGTACACGGCCAAGGTCATCGGCGAGGACAAGACATCGGATGTGGCGGTGATCAAGATCCCCGCCGACAACCTGCCGACCGTCAATCTGGGCGACTCCAACACGCTGCAGGTCGGGCAGTGGGTGCTCGCCATCGGCGCGCCGTTCGGCTTCGAGAACAGCGCCACGGCGGGCATCGTCAGCGCGAAGGGGCGTACGCTCGAGGATTCCGGCTATGTGCCCTTCATCCAGACCGATGTGCCGATCAATCCCGGCAACTCCGGCGGGCCGCTCTTCAACATGCAGGGTCAGGTCATCGGCATCAACTCCCAGATCTACAGCCGCACGGGCGGCTACATGGGCGTGTCCTTCTCGATCCCGATCGACGTGGCGATGCAGGTGGCGCACCAGCTCATCACGACGGGCCACGTGAGCCGCGGCTGGCTCGGAGTGACCATCCAGCCCGTGGGCCAGGGTCTCGCCGATTCATTCGGCCTCCCCCAGCCCGAGGGCGCGCTGGTATCGAGCCTGGAGCAGGGCGGACCCGCGGCGCGTGCCGGAGTTCAGCCGGGCGATGTGATTCTCGCCCTGAATGGCCGGTCCATTCGCACGATGAACCAGCTTCCGGTGCGAATTGCGAGCCTGATGCCCGGCACCACCGCGCAACTCACCATCTGGCGCGACCATGCCAAGCGTGAGGTCGCCGTGAAGTTGGGCTCCATGGGCAACGCGACGATGGCATCGGCCCAGCAGCCGCAGAACCAGGGCGGCAGTCTCGGCCTTAGCGTGCGGCCACTGACCCCCGACGAGCAGCAGCAGGTTCACACCCACGGCGGGCTTCTGGTCGAGGGTGTCAGCGGTCCGGCGGAAGACGCCGGCATTCAGCCCGGCGATGTCGTGCTCGCCGCAAACGGCCAGCGCGTCTCGAGCGCGGAGCAGCTACGCTCGGCGGTGCAGAGATCGCGCGGTCACGTCGCCCTGCTCATCCAGCACGGCAACGAGCGCATCTTCGTGCCGGTGCAGGTGCGCTGAGGTTGCGGCGCTAGCGCCGGACCCCCGCGTCGCGCCGTGCCGTCCAGCGGAAGAAAGACCGGGGCACCGTATGAAGCCCCGGTCTCAGGCTGCTGAAGTATTGAGCAATGGCCGTGATGTCCGCCGGCTTCAGGGAGGCGGCCATGCCGTTCATGATCGGGTTCTTGCGATAGCCCGTCTGATACTCGTGGAGCACGCGGACGAGATAGCTGAAGTGCTGTCCGGCGAGTGATGGATAGGTCGGCGCCACACCGATCCCGTTCGCGCCATGGCAGGAGGTGCAGAGGACCGCCGCCTTCGGCACCGGGGGCGCAGTGGCGCTGCTCGTGGCGACGAGCGGCTTGCCGGCGAGATACGCAGCGACGTCGGCGATCTGCTGGTCCGAGAGCGACAGCGCCTGCAGGTGCATGGTCGGATACTGGCGCGCATCGCTCCGGTACTCCTTGAGGGCGGCGGCGAGATATTCGGGATGCTGCCCCGAGAGGCGCGGCACCGCGTAATCCGGATAAGCGTTGCGATAGCCCTTGATGCCGTGGCAGCCGAGGCAGGTGTAGCCGACAATCTCTCCCCGCTGCGGATTGCCCGTGAGCTGCGGTTGCTGTGCCACGGCCGTTGCGGCCAGCAGCGACCCCAGACCCATAGCCAGGGCTGTCGTCGCAACCCTTACGCGCGAACGCACTTGTGAACGCAACCAACGTCCCGCCATCGTGATCTCCCGTCCGGTGCGCAAAACCGCCGCGAATCTTATAGGACCCACCGCATCGGATGCCAGCGTATCCTGGGCTCCCGCACCCGCAGCGGCAAGTCTCGGGGGTCTCAAAGGGCGCCGGAGAGCACCGCGGTGAGTCGATGATCGGCCTCGTCCAACGGGTCTCGCGGGCCTGCGTCAGCACGGGCGGGCGGCGCCTGGGAGAGATCGGGCGGGGCACGCTCGCCCTCATCGGCGTGCGCCGGAGTGATGACCGCGCCGCGGCCGACCGGTTGCTCGAGCGGCTCCTGGCGTACCGCATCTTTCCCGATGCGCAAGGACGGATGAACCTCTCGCTGCGGGAAATCGGCGGCGGACTGCTGCTCGTACCGCAATTCACCTTGGCGGCCGATACTCACAAGGGCACCCGCGCCGGGTTCAGCGCCGCAGCCGCCCCGGAGGCGGCGCGGGAGCTCTTCGCCTATCTGCTCGAGCGCGCGCGGGGTGCGCATTCACCCGTGGCGGCGGGTGAATTCGGCGCGGACATGCAGGTGGAGCTGGTCAACGACGGCCCCGTGACCTTCTGGCTGGAAACCTGAGACCCCCCACATCGGGGGGTGATTAGCGGGCCCAGGCGACCCTGGGCCCGCGACCGGGCCCGAAGGGGCTTGACTCACGGACGAGCCGAGCAAAGCGCCGCAGGCGACTTTCGCCCAATGGAAAAGGAAAATCCGAATTTTCTCGGCCAGAACCGGTCCTTTGTCCTATGATCCCCTTCTCCATCATGTTCTCTCGCGCATAAGCGGAGCGGAGTCCAAGCTTTATGGAAATGAAGGAGCTGCTGATCATCCTGGTCGTAGTGCTCGTCGTCTTCGGCGCCAAGAAGCTCCGGAGTGTCGGTGAGGATCTGGGCCATGCCGTGCGCGGCTTCAAGAAGGCGATGAGCGATGGCGAGCAGGACGAGAACGCCAACGCATCGTCCCGCCGGCAGATTCGCTCGGATACCCCCGATGCCGAGTTCTCCGAGGCGAAAGCTGCCCCCAAGGCCGAGGCGGCTTCCAAGAGCGAACGGAGCGTCTGAGCCGCCTGTGACCATGGGCAGAGGGTCCGACGCGGCCGCGAGGCGCGCGAGCGTATCTCTGCGGCCCGATATCTGAGACAGCCTGCATGTTCGACATCGGGTTTTCCGAGATCCTGGTCATCTTCATCCTGGCGCTCATCGTGCTGGGACCGGAGAAGCTGCCCCGCGTCGTGCGCGAAGTCGGCCGCTGGGTGGGCCGGGCGCGGGCCATGGCGCGGCAGTTCCAGGACCAGCTCGAGGAAGAGGTCGACGTCGATCGCAACCGGACGATCCGCCCGGAGCCCGTGCGGCCGGTGGGAGGCGTGCCACCGGAAAGTCCGGCTGCGGTGACGCCCGAGCATACCGACCCATCGAGTATCGCTGCCCCATGGCAGACCTCCGCCGACCCGCCGCCAGCCGAAGCGGCCGCCTCGAGTGGCGACCGGCCACCCGAGCCTCTCACCCCGGGCACTCATGAGCGAGGAACCTGAGAAGCTCGCCGAAGGCACCCTGATCTCGCACCTGCTCGAGCTGCGCGACCGGCTGATCAGGGCGCTGGTGGTGGTGGGGATCGTGTTCGTGCCCTGTGCGTTCTACGCCAACCCCCTCTTCACGCTGGCCTCGCAGCCTCTTATCGAGAAGCTGCCGAAAGGCACGACGCTGATCGCGACCAGCGTGGCCGCGCCCTTCACGACACCGTTCAAGCTGGCCTTCTTCGTCGCGCTTTTCGCGGCGATGCCGTACGTGCTCTACCAGCTGTGGGCGTTCGTCGCGCCGGGCCTGTATCGTCACGAGAAGCGCTTTGCGCTGCCGCTGCTCGTCTCTTCGATCCTGCTCTTCTATCTGGGAATGGCGTTCGCCTACTTCTTCGTCTTTCCGGCGATGTTCCATTTCTTCGCGAGCACGACGCCCAAGGGCGTGACGATGATGACCGACATATCGCAGTACCTCGATTTCGTCCTGCTCCTGTTCTTCGGGTTCGGCGCCGCATTCGAGCTGCCCGTGGCGGTGGTGCTGCTGGTGCTCACCGGCCTGGTGGATCTCGAGAAGCTGAAGAGTTACCGCGGCTACGTGCTCCTCGGTGTCTTCATCGTGGCGGCTTTCCTCACGCCTCCCGATGCGGTGTCGCAGTCGCTGCTCGCCGTTCCGATGTATCTTCTCTTCGAAGGCGGCCTCGTCATGGCGCGCATCCTGCAGCGCTCGAAGCGTCGGGATGCCGATGCCGAGCAACCCCAGGCATCCTGATACAAGGCGCCGCGGCATGAGTCAGGTCCTCCCCGATGCCGGGGCACCCAACACCGAGCCATCAGCGACAGCTCCAGCTGCTGCTGAGCCCACTCTTTTCGGACATCCGCGCGGCCTCGCGACGCTCTTCTTCACGGAGATGTGGGAGCGGTTCACCTACTACGGCATCCAGTCGCTCCTGATCCTGTTCCTGGTGGCCGCGAGCGGTCGCGGAGGCTTGGGATTCAGCGATAAGACCGCCAGCGACATCTGGGGCCTTTACGCGGGCGGCACCTACCTGCTGTCCGTCCTCGGCGGCTGGATCGCGGACCGGCTGATCGGCGGTCAGCTCGCGGTGTTTGCCGGCGGCGTGCTGATCACCGTCGGCAACGCCCTGCTCGCCACGGGCGGCACGCGCCCCTTCTTCCTCGGGCTGATCTTCAACGTGCTCGGTGTCGGCCTTCTCAAGCCCAATGTGAGCGCGACGGTCGGCGAGCTCTATCCCGAGGGCGGCTCGCGGCGTGACGCCGGTTTTTCGATCTTCTACATCGGCATCAACATCGGCTCACTCCTGGGCCCGATGTTCGTACCGCTCGTGGCCCAGAGCTACGGCTGGCATGTCGGCTTCGGACTGCCGGCCCTCGGCATGCTGTGTGGCGTGGCGCAGTTTCTCGCCACCCGCCGCTATCTCGGCCGCGCCGGTGCCGCCCCGGCGAGCACCCAGCCGCGCGCCTGGCTCGCCCTGTGGGTTCTCGTGGCCGTGATCGGCGCGCTGATAGCCGTGACGCTGAGCGGCGCCGTCACGGTCAACGCGGTGACGCTCTCGACCGCGGTGTCGCGAGTGGTCGGCATCCTGATGGCGGCATACCTGCTCTACATGGCGTTCCTGGGCGGGCTCACGCGCGCGGAGCGCAATCGCGTGTTTGCCATGATCGCGCTGTTCGCCGCCTCCACGGTATTCTGGATGGCCTACATGCAGATGTTCGATTCCTTCACCCTCTTTGCGCAGCGGTACACCGACCGCCACATTTTCGGCTGGACGATGCCGGCGGGGGACATGCAGACGATCGACCCGTTCTTCATCATCGTGTTGGCGCCGGTCTTCGCGACGCTATGGGTGCGGCTCGGGCAGCGGGGCCGGGACCTTTCCTCGCCGGCGAAGTTCGCCTGGGGACTGCTGCTGATGGCGGCCGGCATGCTCGTGATGTACGTCGCGGGGCGGCGCGTCATGCACGGTGACATCGTTTCCCCGCTGTGGCTGACGGGCACCTATCTCCTGACCGCCTGCGGGGAGCTGTGCCTCTCGCCCGTGGGCCTCTCTTCCACCACCAAGCTCGCGCCCGCGCGCTTCGCCGGTCAGACCATGGGGCTGTGGTTCCTCACCATCGCGCTCGGCAGCTTCCTGGCGGGCCAGCTCTCGGGCGACTACAACGCCCATGACCTCGCGACGCTCCCGGCTCTGTACCTGAAGCTGTTCTGGTGGAGTGCCGTCGGCGGAGCCGTGATGCTGCTGATCACCCCGCCGGTGAAGCGGCTCATGGGCGGGGTGCGCTGACCAGACATGGGCCGAGCCACGCGCCGGCACGCCGGGTGCTGGCCGCAGGCCGACGCATCCCCTCGTGCCGGAGGCGACACTCATGATTGCCCACACGACTCTTCCTGTCAGTGACTACCGCAAGGCCAAGGCCTTCTACCGCAAGGCGCTCGTGCCGCTCGGCTATAAGAACAGCGTGGAGTTCGGCGACGCCGGCGGCTTCAACGACGGCAAGAACACGGACTTCTGGATAGCCCGTAAGGACGCCGTGGAGCCGACGCACCTCGCCTTCGAAGCGGCGAGCCGTGCGCAAGTGGAGGCGTTCCACGCCGCCGCCCTCGCCGCCGGAGCGAAGGACAACGGCGGGCCGGGATATCGCGACTACTGGCCGGGATACTACGCGGCATTCGTCCACGACCCCGACGGACACAACATCGAAGCGGTGTGGTACGACTACAGCCGCGCGAAGTAGCCGGACAGGGCCCGGAGCCGCAGGAGCGACACCACGGCCAACATCGAGGTGCTGACGGACGGCGCCGCTGCGCAATACGGCAGCGATGCGATCAGGCCTGACGCGGCAGCTGTCGACCGTAATAGTCGGGATAGTCGGTGCTCAGTCCCTTGAAGCGGCGGTGGATCCAGAGGTACTGCTCTGGCACCGCGCGCACCTGGGCCTCGATCAGGCGGTGGAAGCGCTCCGCGTCGGCACTCGGGGAATCGCTCGGGAAGTTCTCGAGCGGCGCATGAATGACCGCGCGGTAGCCGCGTGTGCCCGGCAGCCGCTCAACGAAGTAGGGCAGCACGGGGGCCCCGGTGATGCGCGCGATCCGCGAGGTGAGGGTGTTGGTCGCGGCGGGTATGCCAAACATCGGCACCATCTCCGCTCCCTTCTTGCGATAGCTCTGATCGGGCGCGTACCAGACGGCCTCGTTGTTTTTCAGGGCCGCAATCAGCGCGCGGATGTCATCGCGGGGAATCGGGCGGACGCCGAGATTGCAGCGGCAGCGGCCAAGCACGTAGGCGAGCGCCTCGTTGTTGGTCGGACGATATAGGATTTTGACGGGCGTAACGGAGGCCAGCATCCTTCCGGCCATCTCCATCGGGGTGAAGTGGGCCGTGAGCAGGATGGCACCCCGGCCACGAGCGAGCGCGTCGCGCAGGTGCTGGGCGCCCTCCACGCAGATGATCCGGTCGAGCCGCGACTGCGGCGTCCACCAGGCCAGGGGGATTTCCAGCAGCGCGATGCCGAGACTCACAAAATGCCGGTTGAGCAGGCTCTTACGTGCCCCGGTCCCGAGCTCCGGCAGGCACAGCTCGATGTTGCGCCGAGCGGTGCGCACCCAACTCAAGGGGAGCCGGCGCAGAACTGCCCCGAGCAGCGTCCCGATGGCGAGCATCGCAGAGAATGGCAGCAGCGCAAGCAGCCGCAGCAGGCCCACCCCGACCCAGGTCGGCCAGTAACGCGGTGCAAGGATGCGGCTCCAGCGGGGTGCCGGTGCGGTAGCGCGCAGCCGCGCAGCGTTATGTATGTACAAAGTCCCCTCAGGGCCGCCGTTGGCGTGTCCCGGCGGCGCAGCATAGCGCGCTTTGGCACCGAAAGCGTGATCGTTACCACACAGTCTGCCGCCGTGCTGGAGCTGCCGCCGGCCGGTCCCCTGCGCGCCGCAACCGGCGGGCGGGGTAGCATTCGGCATCATGATCGCGCAACCCTTCGCCGGCCGCACCATTGCCCTCCCCGAGGGTCGCGAGATCCAGGTAGCTGCCGGCGCAGTCGTATCAACAGTCGCGCCGTACGTGTACGCCGATGCCGCCGACGAGCAGGCCGTGCGGGACCTGGTAGACCAGTTGCGCGTGGGTAGCGTTGACGCCATCGCCTTCACCAGCTCGGCGCAGATCGAGCGCCTGATCGCCGTCGCCGCGGAAGAAGGCGCCCGCTCGGCGCTCACCAACACGTTGGTTGCCGCAATCGGGCCCGTAGTGGCAGACACGCTGCGCCGGCACGGAATCGACGCGCAGTTGATGCCGGAGGAATCGTTCTTCCTCAAACCCCTGACGAGCGCGCTGGAACAGGCCCTGGGAGATAGCCCGAGGTCCGCCGCCACATGATCCTCCGACTCGCTGTTCCCGCTGATGCGATGGCAGTGGCCCGCGTGCACGTGCGTGCGTGGCAGGCCGCCTACCGAGGCTTGATGCCCGACGATTATCTCGACGGGCTGCGCGCGGAGGACCGGGCACCGCGTTACGACTTCGCCGGTCGCGATCCGGCTCGACCCAGAACGTGGGTAGCCGTCGAGGCAGACTCGATACTGGGCTTCGCCGCCATCTCGCCCGCGCGGGACGAGGACGTAACCGGCCAAGGAGAGCTCTGTGCGCTGTACGTGGAGCCTGACCGGTGGGGCCGTGGCATCGGACGCGCGCTTGCTTCAGAGGCGCGCAGTGACCTCTCCCGCCTGGGATTTGCCAGGGCGCTGCTGTGGGTGGTCGCAGGCAATGCTCGCGCGGAGCAGTTCTATCGTGCGGACGGATGGAGTCCCGACGGCCTTCACCGGGCGCGACAGGTCGGGGGCGTCACCGTCGACACGCTGCGATATAACCGCTTACTCGAGTCCCCGTAGTCTGTGGCTCACGGAACGCTCTCGCGACGCCGAGACAGCGCCCGTTGCCGCCCCGCCTATTCCGACGCGTCGTCCTCGACCACCGTTCCCTGATGGAACACGATCGTCCAGTCCTTCGCAGCGCGCTTCCAGACGGTCACGCGGCGCGTCTTTCGTTGGCCCTGCAACAGCGTGTAGGTCAACAGGTAGGTGTCGCTTCCCAGGTCCCTGCAGGCGAAGTCAATCGCCTCCCACGTATCTTCGAGCGCGAGATGGCTGGCGACCTGGTGGCGATCCTCCAGCACGTCGAGAACGTGATCGCGACTATGGCGCCGTCCGGTTGCGCCGACCTCCCAGAAATCCTCCTCGGTCATTCGCTCGAAGTCCGCCCGGGTCGTGCCGGCCTCCGGGCGATGAAAGATCGGCTCGCGACTTCGGAGGTCCTGCAGGATTTCCCGGAGCCTCGGCTCGGTCGTCAACCACGGTTTCACGTTCGCCACCTCGTCACACCACCGTCGTCTCGCGCCGCCGCTTCAGCAACCCCGCCGCCACCGGGATCAGCGACACGACGATGATGACGATGGTCACCAGCCCGAAGTTGCGTTTCACCACCGGCACGTTGCCGAAGAGATACCCGCCCCAGAGGAAGAGCAGCACCCACCCGAAGCCGCCGAGGATGTTGTAGGCCTGGAAGCGCGCGTAGGGCATGCGGCCGATGCCGGCGACGAACGGCATGCAGGTGCGGATGATGGGAACGAAGCGCGACAGGGCGATCGCGCGGCCGCCGTGGCGCAGGAAGAACTGCTCCGTGCGCCGCAGGTACTCCACTTTGAGCAACCGATAGCGGCCACTGAACGCAGGCGGACCCACGAGCCGGCCCACGGCGTAGTTGACCGTGTTGCCGAGCACGGCGGCGAGGCCCAGCACGACGAATGCGATGGGCGCGCTCAGCGTGCCGCTGGTGTCGACCGCGGCCAGCGCGCCGACTCCGAAGAGCAGCGAGTCGCCCGGCAGGAACGGCGTGACGACCAGCCCGGTCTCCGCGAAGATGATGGCGAAGAGGATCGGGTAGATCCACAGATCGACGCGTGCCAGCAGCTCGACCAGATGCCGGTCGAGGTGCAGCACGAGATCAAGCAGCCATGACAGCACGTTTCCAGTACGCTCCAGGCGTCAGCGCGCAGGGGAAGGCTAGCAGGGATTACACCGTCGCGGGCCCACTCGTTGAGCGCCTGCCCCGCGCAGCGCCCCTGGTAGGGGCGGCTCTTAGTCCAAGCTGGCCCGGCTTCGGAACAGCGGGCAGAGGGCCGTTCCCTCTGCCCGCGGCAACCGTGTCGGGTCTTGCGAAAATCGCCTCGGCGATTTTCGCCAATAAACTATGGGACCAGATCGTCGCTCGCGAGGGTGTGCGGGGTATTCCGGGCCACGATCTTTACCAGGTGCCCCGGCAGACTGCCGCGGTGCACCTCGTCCTCGAGCGTGTTCAGGGCCAGCCGTACCTCGGCGTCGCGCGACTGCAAGGAGGGCGCTCCCTGCGCGGTCATGACGTCGGCGGGCGAGCGCTGCGGGCCGTCCTCCATGATGTCCGGGATGATTCCCTTGCCCTGCACGGAGCCGCCGGACGGCGTGAAGTAGCGCGAAGTGGTCAGCTTCACCGCTCCGCCGTGGTGCAACGGGATGACGGTCTGAACGGTGCCCTTGCCGTAGGTCCTGTGCCCGATCAGGAGAGCGCGGCCATGGTCCTTGAGGGCCGCCGAAACGATCTCCGCGGCGGAGGCGGTGCCGCCGTTCACCAGCACCACGACGGGCGCGCCGTTCATCAGATCGCCCGGCGTGGCGTCCATCTCAAACCGCGCATCGGGAGTACGCCCCTGCGCAGTGATGATCACGCCCTCATTGAGGAAATCGTCGGCGACGGCAACGCCTGATTCGAGGACCCCACCAGGGTTGTCTCTCAGGTCGAGCACAAGCCCCTGCAAACCCGCGCGATTGTCTCGCTGGAGATTCGATATGGCAGCGCTCACCTCGTCGGGAGTGGTGTCGCTGAATTCCTCGATGCGCACGTAACCATAGCCTGGCGCAAGCGTCTGATAACTGACGCTGCGCACCTCGACGTTCGTCCGCTTCAGCGCGAAATGCAGCAGCCCGAGAGTGCCGGCGCGGTGGATGGCGAGAGTCACGGTGCTTCCCGAGACGCCGCGCATGTGCTCGATGGCGCCGGACACATCGGACCCGACGTCCTTACCATCGATGGCGACGATCTCATCGCCGGCGCGCAGGCCTGCCTGGTCTGCGGGCGAGCCCTGGATCGCGTGGAGGATCTTCACCGCGGAACCGTCCGCGGCCACCTCGATCCCGACGCCGGGGTAGGAGCCCATGGTGCTCAGTCGGGTCTCCTCGAACTCCTCGCTGTCGAGATAGGCGGAGTGCGGATCGAGAGACGACACCATGCCGCGGATGGCGGCATCCATCAGCTTCTGATCACTGACCTGATCGACGTAGTCGTGCTTGATGTGCTCGTAGACCTCGGCGAAGAGGCGGGCCTCCTGCCAGGGGAGCGTCGGGTCAGCGGAGTCATGCGCGCTGCCGTCGCCAGCCGCCAGCAGGCCGCCGGCGAGAGCGGCGGAAAAGCCGAAAATGGCCCCCGTAACGAGAGCGATCAGCGTGCGCTTGCCGCTCGGCATGTGATGAATCCCCCCGTGGGATCAAAGGGTGAGACGATGCTACGAGGCGCCCTGCCGGTCAATGCCCGCCCGACCACCGGCCGGCATGACCCGACCAATGCGTCTCAACGTGGATCAAAGGGTCGGGCTTGCAGCCCCCCGCGCCTTGGCGGCGCCGCACGCCGCGTCCGGCGATGCGGTCAGCTCCGCCAGCAGATCATCCAACGGCATCGGCTTCGAGATGGCAAATCCCTGCCCATAGTCCACCCCGAGGGTCGCGATACACGCCCGGATCTCCTCGGTCTCGACATACTCCGCCACGGTGACGAGCGACATGGTGCGCGCGAGCTGCGCGATAGCGCGCACCATCGACTCGGCGCGCGGGTCGCGCACGACATCGCGCACGAAGCTGCCGTCGATCTTCAGTATGGTCACGGGGAGCTGGCGCAGATAAGAGAGCGAAGAGAGACCGGTGCCGAAGTCATCGAGCGCAATGCCGCAACCGAGCGCACGCAGCTTGCCCATCAGGGCACTGGCGCGCGCGATACTCAGGATGGTGGCGTTCTCGGTCAGCTCGAAGCAGAAGAGCTCGGGCGGCAGTCCGCTCGCGGCGATCCGCTTGATGAGGAAGTCCTCGAAGCCCTGGTCGTTGAGCGACTGGCCGGAGAAGTTGATCGCGAAGGAGAACGGCACCTTCGAGAACGTGTGCGCGTGGGCCTTCAGGCTCTCGACCGCGCGCTCGATCACCCAGCGATCGATGCTCGGCATCAGCTGGTAGCGCATCGCGGCCGACATGAAGCTGTCCGGCCCCGCCGCGGTGCCGTCCTCATCCAACATCCGCACCAGAAGCTCGTAGTGGGGCTTCAGGTGCGTACCAGGGTCGAAAGGCAGGATGAGTTGCGCATCGAGGCGCAACCGGCCGGAGCTGATCGCATCATGGAGCTGACCGGCGATGTTGATGTCGGCGAACCGGCGGACCAGGCTGATGTCGTTCGTGCGATAGACTTCCACCCGGTTGCGCCCGCGATCCTTCGCGGCCTTGCAGGCGGTCTCCGCGGCGGCGAACGAATGCATCAGCTCGCCCTCACTCGCATCCAGGGCGGCCACACCGACGCTGATCGAGACGCGCAGCCGCGAGTTGCCATGCGTGCTGCCCAGATGCTCGGCGCCCTCGCGCAGCGACTCACCGAAGCGCTCGGCTTCGTCGAGATGCGCGGGCAACAGCACGGAGAAGCGGTCGCCGGAGATCCTGGCCGCGAACGCACCCGGCGGCAGGCGGCTGCGCAGCAGCTCGCCGAGCTGGCCGAGCACACCATCGCCGACGCGCATGCCGAAGTTGTCGTTGATGACGTGCAGCTGGTCGACGTTGATGTAAAGGGAGCTCCAGCCCGAGGAGCTCTCCGCGCCGGCGACCACGGCGCGCACGCGATGCTCGAACGCGGGACGAGTGTACAGGCCGGTCAGCGAGTCGAAGCTGCCATCATCGGCGGCGTCTTTGCGCGCTTCGTCGAGCTCGGCAACGGAGCGCTTCAGCTTGCTGATCGTCAAGCGCGCACGCAAGTCACGGCGCAGGCACTCGAGCGCGGGCTTCAGGAGCGCATGCACGAAGGAGAAGCTGCGTGCCTCGGCTTCCCCCTCGCCCTTTGGAGCACAGGCGATCGCCACGCTCGCCAGCAGGCGGCGCGAGCCATCCCTGACCCAACAGACATAGGCGGGCACCATGCCCGGCAACATGTGCAGCTCGCCCGCGCTCTCCGCAGCCGAGCTCGCCGCGGCAAGCGTGCGGCTCACGAGGGGCGCGAGCTCGGCGCCGGCCGCCTCATCGTTCGACCAGCGTAGTGCCCCGCGCGCATCGAACACCGCCAAGCCGCGCACCCGCGGCAGCAGCGATCGGCAAAGTTGCGCGTAAGGCTCGAAGCCGCCCCAGGGCTCCGGAGCTTTGCCAGGATGCTCCGACCCGCGGGAGCGGGTCTCGGGCGTCGTCTTTTCCGGAAGCCGGCTCATGGCGCGGCAGGTGTATCGCTGTGGAAAACGGCAGCCACTGTCGCCTGCCAGGGGATTGGCGGGCCTTGCGCGAGTTGGCGGTTCGCCAAACGGGACCGAACGAGCCGGTCAAAGCTTGATGCGGCTCACATCTTCCCTCACTGCGCCAGCCAGCGGCGAGGGTCGAGGGGCTTGCCCTGCCGGCGGATCTCGAAATAGAGCTCGGGCCGGGCGCTGCCGCCGCTGTCGCCAGCCTCGGCGATGGTCTGATCCGCGGCTACGTGCTGGCCGACCGAGGCGTACAGGCGGTCGTTGTGGCCGTAGAGGCTCATGTAGCCGTCGCCGTGGTCGATGATGATGAGGAGCCCGAGCCCCGCCAGCCAGTCCGCGTAGATCACCCGGCCCTGTGACACGGCGTGCACGGGCGCATCGCGCTGCGTGGCGAAGAGATCGCCTTGCCACTTGAGGCCGCCGGCGCGGTCCTCTCCGAAACCCTCGATGATCCTGCCCGCCACCGGCCGGGGGAGCCTGCCTCGCAGCCGCGCGAAGGGCGAATTCCCCGAATTCTCCAGGGGGAGGCTCGCCGTCGCCTGGCGCAACCGCGCGAGCAGCGACTCCAAGCCGCTTTGCTGGCGCCGCAGGCGCGCCAACCGCTCGGCGCGGGTTTGCGTTTCGGCCGAGATGCTCGCCAGCACCTGCAGGCGCTGCGAGCGCGCCTGCTCCAGGCTCGAGACCTGGGTCTGCTGCGCCTGCTGCAGGCTCGCGAGCTGCGCGTCCTGCGCCTGGAGCTGGTTGTCGAGCTGGCCGATGCGCTCGAGGTCCGCCTCGATGGCCTGAATCTCGAGCGCGCGGGCACGGCCGAAATAGCTGTAGTAGACGAACATCCGGCCGGCTTGCGCCGGATCGCCCTGGTTGAGGAGGAGCTTGAGCGGCTCCTCCCGCCCGATGAGGTAGGCCGCACGCAGCTGCCCGGCGAGCGCGCTGCGATCGCTCGCGAGATCCGCCTCGCGCTTACGCTTCTGTACCTCGAGCTGCGCCCTCTGGGCGGCGCTGGCCTCGCGCTGCTGGCGCACATTCTCCAGCGCCGCCTGTGCCTGGCTCACCGACTTCTCGGTCGCCCGCAGCTGCCGCGTGAGGCGGTCCCGCTCCGCCTGTCCCCGGCTCACCTGGCGGGTGATGCGCGCGATCTGGTCGCGCAGCGCCTCGAGCTGCGCCCGAGCCTGCCGGGCATCGGTCCGGGATCGCGGGTGCACGGACTGCCTTGCGGCGGGCGCCGGTGCGGCTGCGAGCGCGCACAGCAGGAAGATCGCGACCTGGCCCAGGGTGCGGGCCCGGGTGCGGACGAGTTGCATATGAGCGCTATAATGCGCGCCCTTTTTACGGCCGGCGCGATCTTCTGCTGCCTTCTGCATGGACCGTCTCGTTCAATATATCCAGCTCAATCACTGGCTCGTTGCCGGGACCGTCGTGGTTCTCGTGCTGGTGATCGTGTTCGAGATACGCGCGCGCGCGGAAAGTTTCGCCGCCGTCTCGCCCCAGGATGCCATTCGCCTGATGAACCGCGGCGCGGTGGTCATCGACCTGCGGGCGGCGGAGCAGTATTCCGCGGGTCATCTCTCCGGCGCGCGGCGCATGGACGGCGAGCAGATCCTGAAGGCCGGCGACACGTTGAAGAAATACAAGCAGAAACCGCTCATCGTCTATGACGAGTCCGGCTCGCTCGGCGGATCGGCCGCACGGCAGCTCAAGGCGCAGGGGTTCACTCAGGCGTTCAACCTGCGCGGGGGGCTGGCGGCATGGCGCTCGGACAACCTGCCGCTGCAGAAGGGCTCGAAGGCCAGTGCATGACCAAGGTGTTGATGTACGCCACGAGCTGGTGCCCGTACTGCGCAAGCGCGCGGCAGCTGCTCGAGGGCAAGGGTGTCGCGCTCGAGGAGATCGACATCGAGGCGAGACCCGAGGCACGCCGGGAGATGATGGCACGCAGCGGGCGGCCAACGGTGCCGCAGATCTTCATCGACGGGACGCATGTCGGCGGGAGCGACGAGCTCTTCGATCTCGAGGCCCGCGGGGGTCTCGACAAACTATTGCAAACGGGAGTGACAGATGACGAATGAAGCTGCCGGCATTGCGCCGGCACCCGAGGCCGGCAGCGGCCCGGTCCTCGCCCTGCAGAGCGTGTACCTGAAGGACTGCTCCTACGAGGCGCCGAATGGGCCGCGGGTCGATGGCAACTGGAATCCGCAGATCAACCTCGATCTGCACACCGGCGCCGCGAACCTCGCGCCCGATGTGCGGGAGATCGTGCTGACGGTGACCGTCTCTGCAAAACAGAACGACATCACCATCTTCCTGGTCGAGGTGAAGCAGGCCGGCATCTTCGTGATGCGCAATCTGTCGGAGGAAGACACCAAGCGCGCCGTCGGCAGCGTCTGCCCCGGGGTGCTTTTTCCCTACGCGCGCGCCGCGGTGTCGCTTCTCGTGACTCAGGGCGGCTTCCCGCAGTTTCTGCTGCCCCCTGTCAACTTCGACGCGCTGTACGTGGCGAACCAGAATCGGCCGCCCGAGCAGACAAACTAGCCTGCAAGGCCGGGCGATGAGCGCCGTCACGGCGAGCGGCTCGCCGGTTGCCGTCCTGGGCGCAGGCTCCTGGGGGACGGCACTCGCCATTCAGTTCGCGCGCAGCGGGCGGCCCACGCGGCTGTGGGGACGCGACCACGCGCGCCTGGCGGCGATGGCGCGCGACCGGCGCAACGAGCGTTACCTTGCCGCAGGGTCGTTTCCACAGTCTCTGACCATTGAGCCGCAGCTGGCGGACGCGTTGCACGGTACGTGCGACGTACTCATCGCCGTACCGAGTCACGCTTTTCGGACGCTGCTCGGCGCGATTGCGCCGCTCCTCGCGCCGCAAATGCGGCTCGCGTGGGCGACCAAGGGGTTCGAGCTCCCCACGGGACTGCTTCCCCATCAGGTTGCGCGCGAGGTGTTGGGTCCCAAGCGAGCCGTCGCGGTCCTGTCAGGCCCGACATTCGCGCGGGAGGTTGGGGCAGGGCTGCCTACGGCGATGACGATAGCGTCGTCAGACGCCGCGTTCGCAAAGACGTTGGCGCAGGATCTCTCTTCCACGCAGTTCCGCGCCTATACCTCGACCGATATTGCCGGCGTCGAGGTCGGCGGGGCCGTGAAGAACGTGCTGGCCGTGGGGGCCGGCCTGTCGGACGGACTCGGCTTCGGAGCCAACACTCGCGTGGCACTGATCACGCGCGGGTTGGCGGAGATGATGCGTTTGGGCGTGGCGCTCGGGGCGCAGCGAGACACCTTCATGGGGCTCGCGGGCCTGGGGGACCTGGTGCTCACGTGCACGGACGATCAGTCGCGCAACCGGCGATTTGGCCTCGAGCTGGCGGCCGGGAAGACGGCTGAGCAGGCGCTGACGGCCATCGGTCAGGTGGTGGAGGGATACCCCGCGGCGAAGGCGCTGCATGCCGTCGCCGCTCGCGCCGCGGTGGAGATGCCGCTCTGCGAGGGCGTATATCAGGTGCTCCATGAAGGGGTGCCGGCGCGCGATGCGGTCCGGGTGCTCATGACGCGACCGATCAAGGCGGAGACGGACTGAATCGCCTGGAGCGACTTACTCAAGGATGGGCCGAGTAATGGCCGCCGGCAGCCGTCTCACGGATGAAGAAGCACACCCCTGGCGGCGCCGATGACCGCTCCGATGACAAGCACCACGGTAGGGCCGGCGGATAACCCGAAACCGAGAGACCTCTTCTTGGGGTCCCTGACATAGGAAAAGAAGTAGATAACGCGTCCGATGATGAAGATCACGCCGAGGGCAGCCGCGACGTAGACGCTGACGTAAAAGCCGAACATCCATATCGCCGGCACGAGCATGATGAGCAGCTCCAGCGTATTCATCTGCACGCGGTAGTAGCGCTCGAACATCTCGTTGCCAGTGGTTGCGGGCGCTGCAACCTTATACTTCTCGCGCGCGCGCCCGACAGCGGTGGCGAAAACAAAGAACTGCAACAGAGCGAGAGCTACGACGAGGTTCACGAGGGCCATGGGCGGCTCCGGGAGAAGACGCCCGTAGTATAGAAGAGCGGCCGCGGGTTACGCTCTCGGTCGAGGCGCATCTGATGGCACAATTAGGCCATGAAGGACAAGACTCGCGGCTACGCCCATCGGATCGACCTCGCCGCCGCCGACCCGCAGACGGTCTGGCGGGCGCTGACGGATCCCGCTCTCCTGATCATCTGGTGCTCGCCGAAAGCCGAGATTCGCGCGCGCGCGGGCGGGCTTTTTCGGGCGTGCGTCGATCGTGTCACGGAGCTCGAGGCGCATATCGATGTTTATGAGCCGGGACGACGGCTGCGCCTCATTTACCTGCCGAGCGCGGCGCTGCCGCCCACGGACAGCGCGCTCATCGACGACTTCATCCTGGAGCCAGGCAAGGCCGGCGGCACCATCCTGCGGCTGCTGGGGTCGGGGGTGCCGGCGACGCCGGCGTGGGATGCGCAGTACCTGCGCCTGCGGACGGGCTGGCAGGCGGCGATGACCCGGTTGAGGGCCCTGATCGAGCGGGCGGCCCGGCGCGAGGGCACGTGACCGGCTTCGTTCTGCGTGCGGTGATCAGCGCGGTCGGACTCTGGATCGCCACCCGCTGCGTCTCGGGGATCCGGATCGACAACGCGGCAACGCTGGTGCTCGCGGGTCTGCTGCTCGGGGTCGTCAATGCCATCGTGCGGCCGGTATTGATCATCCTGACTCTCCCGATCACCATTCTCAGCCTCGGATTCTTCTTGGCTGTCGTCAACACGGCGATGGTGGCGCTCGTCGCCTGGATGCTGCCGGGCTTCCACATCTATGGGGGGTTCTGGTCGGCGTTCGCGACGGCGCTCATCGTCTGGATCACGGGCTGGCTCGGCTCCTGGCTGATCGGGCCGCGCGGCAGGATAGACGTCCACGTGCGCAGGCTTTAGCCGGCCTGCGGGCGGAGGCGGCGCCGGGAAGCCGCCGGTGCGATAATGCGCCAATGGCTATCCTATCGAGCGGCCTGCCGAGCTTGCTTCGCCTGAAGTTCTGCGGACTCGACTTCGCCTCCCCCATCGTGCTGCTCTCGGGCTGCGTCGGCTTCGGCGAGGAGTACACCCGCATCGAGGGGTTCTCCAACGGGGACGCCGGCGCGGTGGTGCTGAAGGGCACTACGCTTGCCCCGCGGCTCGGCAATGCGCCGCACCGGGTGTTCGAGACCGCCGCCGGCATGCTGAATGCCATCGGCCTGCAGAACCCGGGCGCGCAGCACGTCGTGCGTCGCATCCTGCCGGAGCTGGATTTCAGCGAGACAAGATTCATCGCCAACGTCTCCGGCTCCACCGTGGAGGAGTACGCCGAAGTCACGCGCCTGTTCGATCAGTCGCCCATCGATGCCATCGAGATCAACATCTCCTGCCCCAACGTGAAGGAGGGCGGCGTCGCATTCGGGAACTATCCGGACATGTCGGCGCAAGTGGTGCAGGCCTGCCGCCGCGTCACGAACAAGCCACTCATCACCAAGCTCTCGCCCAATCAGACGGACATCCGGGAAAACGCGCGGCGGTGCATCGAGGCGGGGACGGATGCACTGTCGGTCATCAACACGATGATGGGCATGGCGATCGACGCACGCACCCGCCGCCCGGTCATCGGCAATATCCAGGGAGGGTTGTCGGGGCCGGCGATCAAGCCCATCGCGCTGCTGAAGGTGCACCAGGTCTATGAAGTGGCAAAGCCGCACGGAGTGCCCATCATCGGGCAGGGCGGCATCACGACCGCGACGGATGCCGCGGAGTTTCTGATCGCGGGCGCCACCGCAGTGGGCATCGGTACGGCCCTGTTCTACGATCCCTTCGTCTGCAAGAAGGTGAACGATGGAATCGCGGAATACCTGCGCGCAAACGGGTTCGAGAGCGTCACGGAGCTGATCGGGAGCCTGCGCACCTCGAAGGACATACAGGACGCCCCGGTCTCGGGTTGATGGATCTACGCGCCGCTCTCCTCCTGCCGTTCCAACGCTCCATCCGCCATTGCGAGCTCCTTCAGCTTGCGGGTGAGCGTGTTGCGGCCCCACCCCAACAGCTTGGCGGCTTCCTGGCGGTGGCCTTGGGTACGCTTGAGGGCGGCGCGGATGAGGATGCGCTCCATCGCGGGCAACGCCTGATCGAGGAGGGGGTGCTTGCCGCTCATCGCCTGACGGTCGGCCCAGTTGGCGAGGGATTGCTCCCAGTCGGCCTCGCCATTGGCCGCAGCGCCGGCGGAGAGGATCTCGGGCGGCAGGTCCTCGACGCGGATCTCCCTGCCGGGCGCGAGAACCGACAGGCGCCGGCAGACGTTCACCAGCTCGCGTACGTTGCCGGGCCAGGCGTAGGAGGACAACTTCGCCTCCGCTTCCTGCGCGAGCGCCTTGCGCTCGACGCCGAGGTCGCGAGCGGCCACTTTGAGGTAGTGGCCGAGCAGCTCCCGGATGTCTTCTGCGCGTGCTCGAAGCGGCGGCAGCTCGAGACGGATGACGTTGAGGCGGTGATAGAGGTCCTCGCGAAAGAGTCCGCGGTCCACGCGCTCCTGCAGGTTCTGGTGCGTCGCGGCGATGACGCGCACGTCCACACGGATCGATGTCTGTCCGCCGACTCGATAGAACTCTCCCTCTGCCAACACCCGTAGCAGTCGAGTCTGCAGCGGCGTCGACATGTCGCCGATCTCGTCGAGAAACAGCGTGCCGGCGTCGGCCTGCTCGAAGCGCCCGCGACGCTGCGCGTCGGCGCCGGTGAATGAGCCTTTCTCGTGGCCGAAGAGCTCGGACTCGAGAAGGTCCGCCGGGATCGCCGAGGTGTTGAGCGCAACGAAGGGCTGGCCGGCGCGCGGACTGTGGTCGTGCAGGGCACGGGCGACCAGCTCCTTGCCGGTGCCGGACTCGCCGGTGATGAGCACCGTAACGCTGGAGCGCGCCAGCCGGCCGATGCCGCGAAACACCTGTTGCATCGCGGGGGCGGTGCCCAGCAGCTCCGGGATCCGCGGCGTCGCGGCCGCTTCCGCCGCGCCCGGGGAGACGGCGCTCGCGGCGCGCCTGACGAGCGCGACTGCCTGATCGATGTCGAAGGGCTTGGGCAGGTACTCGAAGGCGCCGCCCTCGTAGGCCGACACGGCACTGCCGAGGTCCGAATGGGCGGTCATGACGATGACGGGCAGCGCGGGCCGAGTGTCGCGAATCCTGCGCAACAGCGAGAGCCCGGACTGGCCGGGCATGCGGATGTCGGTGATCAGAACATCCGGCGCCTCGCGCCGCAGCGCCTCCAGTGCAGGCTCTGCGGCCTCGAAGGCGCGCGGGGTCATGCCGCCGTTGCGCAGCGCACGTTCCAACACCCAACGGATGGACGCGTCGTCGTCGACGAGCCAGACGCGCAGAGCACCGCCGTTCATGTCATATCTCCCAGAGGCAGTAACAGTGTGAACACGGTCATGCCCGACTCGCTCTCGAATTCGATGAGACCGCCGTTGCGCGCCACGAGCTCCTGGGCCACCGCGAGACCGAGGCCCGTGCCGTTCGCGCGGCCGGTGACCAGCGGATAGAAGATGCTCGAGCGCAGCTCCCCGGGAACTCCCGGGCCGTCATCCTCCACCTGCACGCTGGCAACCAGGCGATACCGGGCCGAGCCGATGCTGACGTTGGAAAGCGCGCGGGTGCGCAGCACGATGCGGCCGCGCGTACCCAATGCCTGCAGCGCATTGCGCGCCACGTTGAGCAGCGCCTGGATGATCTGGTTGCGGTCGAGCAGGGCGTTCGGCAGGCTCGGATCGTAGTCGCGCTCGATGTCTACGCCTACGCCCGCCTCCGCCCGCAGAAGGTGATAGACGTGCTCACAGACCTCGTGCACGTTGATCAGCGATTTCTGCGGCACCCGCGGGGGGCCCGCCATGGAGTCGACGAGCGCCGTCAGGCGGTCCGCTTCGCGGATGACGACCTGCGTGTATTCCTTGAGCGCCGCACCCTGGAGCTCGCGCTCGAGGAGTTGGGCGGCGCCGCGCAGGCCGCCGAGAGGGTTTTTGATCTCGTGGGCGAGCTGCCGGATCATGAGGCGACTGCCATCGAGGCGCGCGAGCAGGTCGTTCTCGCGTGAGATGCGTTGCCGCTGGCCGGTGTTGGCCAGCTCGAGAAGCAGGTGGGTTCCGGTGATCTGACCCTCGAGCGGCGTGATGGTGACGTCGAGCGTGCGGGATTCGCGGGGCGCGCCCGCGGGCCGGACGATGAGCTCACGATCGGCGATAGCCTCGCCCGCCTCGAGCGCGCGGCGAAGGATGTGCGGCAGGCCGTTGCCGTCCAGCAGGAAGTCGGAGAATGGCCGCCCGCGCGCCTGGTTCAGGCTGAAGGCGAGCAGGTCCTGGGCGGCGACATTGGCGTAGATCGCGCAGAGCTGCGCGTCGAGGACGATGATGCCGGTCGAGAGCGCGTCGAGGAGATCGGCGGGATCGAAATGCGACAGCGCGGAGGGGAAGTGGCGCTCAGCGGCCACGGCCCGCTCCATAAGCCCGAAAGCAACTCATTAAGCGGCCCAGGGCCGCTCCCTGGGCCGCGAGATCGAAGAAGTAAGAGAGCTGGCCGCGCGAATCGCCTGGAGCGATTTGCGCCAAATCTAATGCGGGTGGACGGGATTCGCGGGGTTCCGGATCGAGGGCTGATGCACGTAGAAAGTGACCGTGCTCGTCTCGCAGACAATCTGGCCGCTGTAGTCCTCGACCACGGCCTGTACCGAGTGCTGGCCGCGGACCACGCTGAAGGTAAACGCAGTGCCCGAGCCGGGGAGCTGTTTGCCGTCGACGAAGAGGTGCACTTGGTCGCCCGGGCGCAGCGGCGGCGAGGTCTGCACCACCGCGGTAGCCTGGTAGGCGTTCATCAGCATCTGCTGATCGGTGGGCTGAGCAATGACGCAGCTCTGGTAAGCCGGGCCGGCGGGCTGAGTCTCTTGCGCCGCGGGAGTGTAGGCGGACGTCGGCGGCGCGGCGAACGTCTGCGCCCCGCTGATTTCCAACTTCTGCGCGTTGGGATGCGGCTGGTCGCTGTAGTGCACGACTCCCTGGGCATCCACCCACTTGTAGACCGTCGTCTTGCCGCCGTTGTCGTCCGCCAGCGCGCCGGCGCAGAGAAGGCCGAGGCACACGATTCCAGCCAGGCCGGCCGCAATCGCCTGGACGATGGTCGGCCGGATTAAGGTAAATCGGCTGTGGCGCATAGGGGCCGAGCATAGCCCCATGCGGCGCCGGGTACAAAGGAAGGCCGTCTCGGTTATTGGGCTGCGCCAACGGGGGCGGCCGGGGGCGGCCGTCCCTGGCCTTTGGGGTCAACGCATGCATCAGCAGCTGTAGTAAAGCTCCATCTCCACCGGGTGGGTCGCCATGCGAAACCGCGTCATCTCCTGCATCTTCAGGCCGATGTAGGCGTCGATCACGTCATTGGTGAACACCCCGCCGCGGGTCAGGAACTCGCGGTCCTTGTCGAGATAGTCGATTGCCATGTCGAGCGAATGGCAGACCGTCGGGATGTGCTTGGCCTCCTCCGGCTCGAGATCGTAGAGGTCTTTGTCGGCGGGGTCGCCGGGGTGGATCCGGTTCTGGATGCCGTCGAGGCCCGCCATCATCATGGCCGCGAAGGCGAAATAGGGGTTGGCACTGGAGTCCGGGAAGCGCACCTCGATGCGGCGGGCCTTCGGGTTCGACACCCACGGAATGCGGATGGAGGCCGAGCGGTTGCGCGCGGAGTACGCGAGCATCACGGGTGCTTCGAACCCGGGCACGAGACGCTTGTAGCTGTTGGTACCGGCGTTGGTGAAAGCGTTAAGCGCCCGCGCATGCTTGATGATGCCGCCGATGTAGTAGAGCGCAACGTCCGAGAGCCCGCCGTACCGGTCGCCGGCGAAGAGCGCCTTGCCCTCCTTTTGCAGTGACTGATGGACGTGCATGCCGCTGCCATTGTCGCCGAGGAGCGGCTTCGGCATGAAGGTGGCGCTCTTGCCGTAGCGGTTGGCCACGTTGAGCACCGCGTACTTCAACAGCTGCACCTGGTCGGCCTTCTGCACGAGCGTGCCGGCGCCGATGCCGATCTCACTTTGGCCGCCGGTGGCGACCTCGTGGTGGTGCACCTCGACCTTCAGGCCCAGCTCTTCGCAGGCGAGGCACATCGCCGAGCGGATGTCCTGGAATGCATCGACCGGCGGCACCGGGAAGTAGCCGCCCTTGATGCCGGGCCGGTGGCCGCGGTTGCCGTCGGCGTACTCCGTGCCCGAGCTCCACGCGCCCTGCACGGAGTCGATCGAATAGAAACAGCCGCGCATGTCGTTGCCGTAGCGCACGCCGTCGAAAATGAAGAACTCGTTCTCCGGACCGAAGAGCGCGTAGTCGGCAATGCCCGTGGACTTGAGGTAAGCCTCGGCGCGCTTCGCCAACGAGCGCGGATCGCGCTCGTATCCCTGCATGGTGGCCGGCTCGATGACATCGCAGCGGATGTTGACCGTCGCGTCCTCGAAGAACGGATCGATGACCGCCGTGTTCGCCTCGGGCATGAGGATCATGTCCGACTCGTTGATGCCTTTCCATCCGGCGATGGAGGAGCCATCGAACATCTTGCCGTCGCGGAACAGATCCTCGTCGACCAGGCGTGCGGGAATGGTCACGTGCTGTTCCTTGCCGCGCGTGTCGGTAAACCTCAGGTCGGCGAACTTGATTTCTTTTTCTTCGATCAGCTTGAGCACATCGGTCGGTGTCATATCTCCTCCGGGAAGAAAAATCTGAAGGCGGGCGCCCGCCGTGCGAACTCGAGAACCTGGGCGGCCACCCATGCAGTGAAGACGGCACCCGCTTGGCGGAGCGCTCTGCCAGTGCAGGCGCCGTGCCAGCTTCCGCTGCTCAGCGGATCAACGACTTAGCCACCTCGCAGCCCAGGTGATGCACTATTTTGGTGCGTGCAGCCGCATTTTGGCACTGAGATGGTGCAAAAGCTATGGCCGCGCTGCGTGACTACATCCGCAGATGGGCCGGACGCGCCTCGTTTTGGTGCACGCCGCCACGATGCCGCTGGCCGGTTTCGGCGGGCTATACTCGGCGGCTATTTTGTATCCGACCCTCGTCCATGAGAACCGGCACGGCGCCCCGTACTTTCCAGGAGCTGATCTTCGCGCTGCAGCGGTACTGGTCCGACCGCGGCTGCCTCGCGCTGCAGCCCTATGACATGGAGGTGGGGGCCGGCACGTTCCATACGGCCACCTTCCTCAGGTCGATCGGACCCGAGCCCTGGAGCGCCGCCTATGTGCAGCCCTCGCGCCGCCCGGCCGACGGCCGCTACGGCGAGAATCCCTTCCGGCTGCAGCACTACTACCAGTTCCAGGTGCTCATCAAGCCCTCGCCACTCGACATCCTCGATCAGTATCTCGGGAGCCTGCGCGCGCTCGGCTTCGACCCGCTGGTGCATGACGTGCGTTTCGTCGAGGACAACTGGGAGTCGCCGACGCTCGGCGCCTGGGGGCTCGGCTGGGAAGTGTGGCTGAATGGCATGGAGATCACCCAGTTCACCTACTTCCAACAGGTCGGCGGCCTCGATTGCCGCCCGGTGACCGGCGAGATCACCTACGGTCTCGAGCGGCTTGCCATGTACCTGCAGGGGGTGGCGAGCATCTATGACATCGTGTGGACGGACGGGCCACTGGGTAGAGTGACCTACGGGGATGTATTCCATCAGAACGAAGTCGAGCAGTCGCGATACAACTTCGAGAGGGCTGACGTCGCGACGCTGTTCCGCCACTTCGACGATCACGAGCGCGCCTGCAGGGAGCTGCTGGAGGGTGGGCTGGCGCTGCCCGCCTACGAGCAGGTGTTGCAAGCCTCCCATACCTTCAATCTGCTGGATGCGCGCCGCGCGATCTCCGTGACGGAGCGGCAGCGATACATTCTGCGCATGCGCGCGCTCGCGAGCGCTGTGGCGCGGGCCTACTACGAGAGCCGGCAGGCGCTCGGATTTCCGCTGCTTGCGCGTCAAGGCCCGGCACCGGCCGCAGGCGCAGCGCCATGAGCACGGCCAAACGCGACTTCCTCGTCGAGGTCGGAACCGAGGAGCTGCCGCCGAAAGCGCTGCGCCTGCTGGAGCAGGCATTCGCCGGCGATCTGGCTTCCGGGCTCGCCAAGGCGGGCCTCAGACATGGCGAGCTCAAGTCCTTCGCGACGCCCCGACGGCTGGCGGTCCTCGTCCGCCACCTGGCGGCACAGCAGCCGGATCAGAAGATCGAGCGGCGCGGACCGCCTGTCAGCGCGGCGTTCGACGCGGAGGGGCTGCCCACGCGGGCCGCGCAGGCGTTCGCGGCGAGCTGCAAGACCTCCGTGGAGGAGCTGCAACGTCGCGAGGAGGGAAAGGGGGCGTTTCTCTATTACGTCGGCATCAAACCCGGCGCCCCCGCCGTCGAGCTGTTACCGGCGCTGGTGCAAAGCGCGCTCGACTCGTTGCCGATCCCGCGGCGAATGCGCTGGGGCGCAGGCGAGGCGCAGTTCGTGCGGCCCGTCCACTGGATCGCGATGCTCTACGGGAAGGAGGTCGTGCCGGCAACGCTGCTCGACACCTCCTGCGGCAACCTGACTCGGGGACATCGGTTCCACGCGCCGAAACCGCTGCGCCTCTCGAGCCCGTCCGTCTACGAGCGCAAGCTCCGCGAGCAGGGTTATGTCGTGGCGGATTTCGGGGCGCGAAAGTCACTGGTGCGCGAGCGCGTGGAGTCCGTGGCGGGCGGCCTCGGTGGGCGGGCGCTGACGAGCGATGCGCTGCTCGATGAGGTCACGGCTCTGGTGGAATGGCCGGTGCCGCTCGCGGGCCGCTTCGATGAGCGATTCCTGTCTCTGCCGCGGGAGGTGCTGATCTCCACGCTGGAGGATCACCAGCGCTATTTTCCGCTGGAAGACTCGGATGGGCGGCTGCTGCCCTGCTTCATCGCGGTGGCCAACATAGAGAGCCGCGATCCCGCCAAGATCGTCGAGGGCAACGAGCGCGTCGTGCGTCCACGGCTTGCGGACGCGGCGTTCTTCTGGGAGCAGGACCGCAAATCTCCTCTGGCCGCGCGCGCGCAAGGGCTGGCAAAGGTCACCTTCCACTCGAAGCTAGGGTCCCTCGCTGACAAGGCGCGACGCGTCGGGACGCTGGCGGTGGAGATTGCGCAGGCGCGCGGGCGGCCCGCGGCCGGCAATCCCGACAGTGCGACGCGTGCGGGGCGCGCGGCGGCGCTCTGCAAGTGCGACCTCCTGACGGCCATGGTCGGCGAGTTCCCGGAGCTGCAGGGCATCATGGGTGCCTACTACGCCCTCGCCGATGGCGAAGACGCGGCGGTCGCCACGGCCATCCGCGAGCACTATCAGCCGCGCGGCGCCGGCGATGATCTGCCGGCCACCGACACCGGCACCACGCTCGCGATCGCCGACAAGCTCGATACGCTCGCCGGCATATTCGCTATCGGCGAGAAGCCCACGGGAACGAAGGACCCATTCGGTCTGCGCCGCGCGGCAATCGGTGTGGTGCGGCTCGGAGTCGAACAGCGGCTCGATCTCGACCTCCCGCGGCTCCTGGCTCACGCCGTGGTGCTGGCACGCGAAGACATCGAAAAGGCGGCGACCGTCGCTGGAAAACCGGCTCCGGCTTTCCGGATCGAGAGCGTCGCGGCCGAAGTCTACGACTATATCCTCGAGCGGCTCCGATCCTATTATCTCGAGAGGTTTCCTGAGGCACCCACACTCGCGACTGGGGATCTCAGAGACAGCAGCGCGACGCCAGGCACGGCCGTCACGACGGAAATGTTCGACGCCGTGCGCGCGACGCGGCCGGCTTCGCCACTCGACTTCGACGCGCGACTGAAGGCGCTCAGCGCCTTCCTGGCGTTGCCGGACGCAGCGAGCCTCGCCGCCGCCAACAAACGCGTCGCCAACATCCTGCGCAAGTCGGGCGAGGCGCAGAGCGCGCCGCCAAAAGCAGCCAGTGGCGCGGTCGCGCCGGTGGATCCCGCGCTGCTCCAGGCCCCGGCGGAGCGGGAACTGTTCGAGGCCATGCGCAAGCGGCGCGAGGGCGTGTCGGCCGCGACGGCCCGTAAGGATTACGCCAGCTCCCTGTCGCTGCTCGCGCAACTTCGGCCAGTGGTGGACGCCTTCTTCGACCAGGTGATGGTCATGGACGAGAACCCGAAGCTGCGTGCCAACCGGCTGGCGCTCCTTGCGCAGATGCGCGAGCTGTTCGCCGGCGTCGCGGACCTGTCGCGGCTGCCGGGCTGAGCAGCGGCGGGTCATGCAGTTCCTCGCCTCGGTCGTCTTCACGACGTTCCTCTTCGTCTGGACGTTCTGCTACTCCATCTTCTTCGTGGTCGCCTGTCTGCTGCTGCCATTCCGGCAGCGATTCGTGCTGGCACGGCTGTGGGCGCGGGTGCTGCTGAAAGCGCTCAAGTGGACCTGCAGGCTGGACTTCCGCATCGAGGGGTCGGAGCGGCTGCCCGCGGGCAACCACATCGCGCTCTGGAAGCACTCCTCCTCGTGGGAGACGATCGCGATGACCCTGGTTTTCCCGCGACAGGTGTGGGTGTTGAAACGGGAGCTGCTCTGGGTCCCGGTGGTCGGATGGGGCATCCGGCAGCTTCATGCCATCGCCATCGACCGCAAGTCGGGCCACTCGGCCGTCTCCCAAGTGGTCGCCCAGGGGCGTGAGCGTCTCGCCGAAGGCAACTGGATCATAGTCTTCCCGGAAGGCACGCGCATGCCGCCGGGAGAGACGCGTCGCTATGGAGTCAGCGGTACCCTGCTCGCGGCCGAGACGGGCAAGCTCATCGTGCCGGTCGCGCACAACTCCGGCCGCTACTGGCCGCGACGGGGGCTGCTCAAGAAGCCCGGGACCATTCGGGTCGTGATCGGGGAGCCCGTCGCTGCGCGCGGCCGCGACATCCGCGAACTCAATCGTGAGATCCAAGAGTGGGTCGAGGCTACGGTGGCCATGCTGCAAGCGTAGAGCCCCGGACCCTCGCTCATCACTCGCGCCCATCAGGCGTCGAATTCTTGGCGCTTGACCCGTACCGACTGGTCGGTATATACGTGGGTCGCTATGGTAGCGGCGGCGCGCGAATCCAAGACGAGGTTTCTCGACGCGCAGCGCCCCCCTCGTGCGACCAGGCTGCCGGTCCGTGGCCACCGGGATCGTCTGGGTGGAGGTTGATGCGGTGCCAGCAAGTGACATGATCCGCGCGTTTGCGCCAGACATAGAGATAAGCCCATGAGCAAACTTTGCAAGCATCGGCGAACCACCCTCGCGCTGATGGGGTCATTACTGGCCATCGTCGCAACCCGTTCGGCATTGGCCGCCTCCGAAGGCTCCGCCAACTCCGCATCGGCTCGGATCGAGCCATACCTCATGGCAAACCAACAGCAGGAGATCGCGCTCGCTCAAACTGCGGCACCGCCTTCGGTGTCGATGCATGCCACAGTCATGGTGCTCGGTGCCCATGGCTATGTCACCGCGGTACAAGGCAGTGATGGCTTCGTCTGTCTCGTCGTGCGGTCTTGGGACAACGGGGTGAGCGTAACGAGCGCCCTATTCTGGAACCCGAAGATGCGAGCCCCCTATTGCTGGAACGGGGCGGGAGCTCAGTCGGTGCTTCCTCGCTATCTGATGCGGACAAAATGGGTGCTTGCAGGGGCATCCCGGGCTGAAATCGGCGATCGGGAGAAGGCCGCATGGGCCGCCGGCAAGCTCGAGGAACCGGCGCCGGGGGTGATCTGCTACATGATGTCCAAGCGCGGACGTTGGATCGGTCCTCAGCCGGGTCCGTGGCGTCCGCATCTGATGTTTTATTTTCCCCGCGCGCAAGTGCCAAATTGGGGCGCCAACCTATCGGGCGACCCTGTCTTTGCAGGCGTCAATGAGAATCTCGCCGTGCTAATGGTGCTCGTGCCGGTCTGGTCCGACGGGTCGCCGGCACCCAGCTTCTGATGCCTTCGACGTTTCGACGGGTACCGAAGCTTCCGGTTTTGACAGGTGCTACCGTAAAGTCATGGGCGAACCCCGCTATCCCGAGCTTCCCGGCTTCTCCGGTACGGCATTTCTGCTGGCCGATCCGGCGCGCGCCGTGATGCTCACGGCGCTGCTCGACGGCCGGGCATTGCCGGCGGGAGAGCTGGCGTATGCCGCGCGAGTCACGGCGCAGACCGCAAGCTCGCATCTGGCGAAGCTCCTGGCGGGAGGCCTCGTCGCGCTCGAGATCGAGGGGCGTCACCGGTACTACCGATTGGCCGGCTCCCAAGTCGCGCAAGCCCTGGAGCATCTGGCCGCGATCCGCCCGGAGACGCAGATCCATCGCCGGGCCATCAGCCCCGAGGCGCAGCGCCTGCGATTCTGCCGCAGCTGTTATGACCACCTCGCCGGCCAGGTGGGCGTGGCGATGACGCGCGCGCTCGAGGACCGGGAGTACCTGCGCCCCACGCAGGCCAGGCTGCTCGAAGTAACGCCCGCCGGCTCCGAATGGTTGGCGCGCCTCGGCGTCGACCTGCGCGGCATCAAACCCTCACGCGGCGGGCTGGCGCGGCAGTGCCTCGATTGGACCGAGCGGCAACACCACGTGGCAGGCCCGCTCGGTGTCGAGCTGATGAGCGTGCTCTGCGCCGCCGGCTGGCTGCGGCGCGGCCGGCAATCACGCGCCGTGGAAGTGTTGCCCAAAGGGCGGCAGGAGCTACGGGCGCAGCTGGGTGTCGACGTCGATCACATCGGTTGAGACGGCATGCGGTACGGCAGAATGGCGACGAAGGCGCTGCCGTAGATCAGCGCGGACGCCACCGTGAAAGTCAGCAGGATCGCCATGCCGGTCGGCTCGTGCGACGCGGACGTCGCACCCACGGGGTACCGGCGGCGAGAAACACGCTGAGAAGAAATCCGCCGACCGCGAATCCCGGACGTGAGCGACCCGCCGGCTTACGACCCGCGTGGTGCGCGAATTCGATTTGATCAGCATCGAGCACCTGAACGTCAAAGCATTGGCCCGCGGCAGAAACGCCCGCGCGATTGGGCACCGTGAGCGAGCCCGTCAGGAGCAGGCGAGCTCACGGCAGCAGCGTGGTCAAGAGTCCCACTTCTGCGCGCCGGCCACTTGCCGGGTGGCAACGTTCAGGCGGTTGAACACGTTGGTCGTGGCGATCCAGAGGAGGAGCCCTGCGAGCTCCTTCTCGTCGAAGTGGCGCGCGGCTTCTTTCCAGACCGCATCCGGCACCGGGTCCTCCCGGTCGCTCAGGCGCGTGACGGCTTCGGCCAGCGCGAGGGCCGCGCGCTCGGTCTCACTATAATAGGGAGCGTCGCGCCAGCCGGCGACGGCAAAGAGCCGCTCGTCGGACTCGCCGTGCTGTTTGGCGTTTTTGGCGCCACCGTCCAGGCAGACGGCGCAGCCGTTGATCTGGCTGATGCGCATATGGACGAGATGCAGGGTCTTCGGCGGCACACCGGCCTTCCAGGCGGCGGCGATCATGGACTTGATGGCCGGCGTCGCCTCGGGCAGCGCTGTCGTGAGGTTCAAACGGGGTTGCATGAGATGGTCTCCAGGCGGTAGGGGGTAAACTGTCACATCAGTCCGACGCGAAGCGTCATCCCCCCTGACGACTCACGATCGGAGAATGTGACTTGGGCGACAACGATTGGCTGGCCGGGAAGTTCGAGAGCCACCGCGGGCACCTGCGGGGCGTCGCCTACCGGATGCTCGGCACCTCGAGCGAGGCGGACGATGCCGTGCAGGAAGCCTGATCCCGAACGGCTCCGCGAGCTTCACCTGGGAGTGGTGCCGGAGCCGGACGGAACCTCGGACTGAGGCGACTCGGCGCCGCGACTCAGCGTGTCATCCACTTGCGCGAGCGGACCGTGGCGACGGCGTAGGGGAAGATCCAGAACAGCGCGATGGCCGAATAGTAGGTGTACAACACGCCGTACAGGAAGCTCATCGAGCGCTCGCTGCGCAGGAAGTAGAGCACGCTGAAGAGCGACATCGCCCCCATCGTGGTCATCATGGGCAGCGTGATGGTCGGGTCCTGCATCACGAGGACCGGCAGCAGCCCGAGACTGGAATAGGAGGCCGGGTAGCGGAAATTGGTGACCGCGCGGTCGAAGAACGCCATCAGTCGCGTAGGCCACGGCCGCTTCCATACGATGCGGGTGAAGCGGAGCTCCTCGCGGACGTAGGAGCGATCCCAGCGCAGCAGCATCTTGCAGAGCTTCACGTACGAGATCGGCACCAGGGTACGCACCACCGCGGTACGCTGATAAACCGTGTCATAACCGCTATCGAGGAGATAGTTGGTCATGGCGCGGTCCTCGCCGAACGTGCAGCGGGACCCGAGGAACCGCTGGTTCTTCCAGCGCTCGAGTACCTTGCGCACACCCGCAGCGCGCAGGCCGGTGAGCGCGCCCGGGCAGCAGTAGACGTTGCGGTAGACCGATTCCGTGGCGCGCAGCATGTCAAACGACAGCATGTACCGGACATGCAGCATTTGCGGGATGATGCCATGAGCGCGGTTGTAGACTTCCACTCTTCCCGCCACCGCGCCGATCTTCGGGTCGCGGAACGGCCCGGCCAGAGCGAGCAGCGCCCCGCGCTCGATCACGCTGTCGGAATCGATCGTTACGAGGATCTCCCCGCGGGCGCGGCTGAAGCCCAGGGCCAGCGCCTCGCGCTTGCCGCGGTTGCGGTCCTGGCGAAGCGCGGTGACGAGCTCGGGAAAGCGCTCCGCGGCCTGGGAGATATAACTCCAGGTGTCGTCCTTGCTGCCGTCGTCGATGACCAGGATCTCCAGGCGATCGTGCGGGTAGTCGGCCTTGGCGGCCGACTCGATCGACTGCAGCACCATTGCGCCTTCGTTGTAGGCCGGGATGATGACGGTGAGGCTCGGCGCGGACTCCCGCGCAGCCGCGGGCGCCGGCCGGTAAAGGATCCAGAAGACCGTGCGGATGACGATGAGGAGAAAGCCGAGCCCCAGCCAGAAAATGCCCGTATACACCAACACCCGAATGTCACTGTGCACCACCGCGATCCTGAGGATGCGCAGCACGATGGCGTGGAACTGGTAATAGCCGACGACGATGCAGCCGATGGCGATGAGGCCATAGACCGCGTAGGTCCACAGCTCGCCCGGCTGGCGCGGATGATCCTCTCTCATGTTGGCGGGAGGCATCAGCGCCAGGGTCGCCGCGCCGCTCATGATCGCTGGTGGGCCTTGGAACGTTCGCATCAGGGGCCTTTCCTTCGGATGCCAGCCCACCGATGGGACGGCAGCGGCAAATGTGAAAGGCGATTGTACGCGAAGGGATGCGCTCCCGAGCCGCACCACTCTCTGAAGAATACTGAAGATGAGTCATGAACTCCGTGCGATCTTGTGTTGCAGGGCGACGACATGCCGCCACCCTACAGGGAGGCGCTTGAACCGGTCGTGAACCGGCGGACTACTCGTTGAGGGCGAGCTCCACATCGTCGCCGATCACGCGCACGACATAGCTTCTCAGCGGCGCCACCGCCGGCGATCCAATCGCCGCCCCGGTGCGACAATCAAACGCTCCGCCGTGCAGCGGACAGATCAGCCTCGTCTTGCGCAGCCTTCCTTCGCTCAGCTTCGAGTAGGCGTGCGTGCAGACATTGTCCACCGCGAACCATCCCTCGCGGGTGTGGCAGAGGACGATGCTGCGAGCGCCCACGTTGATCTCGAGCATGCCGCCCCTGGGCACATCGGTGATGCGGGCGACCCGAACGAAGGCGCTCTCAGTCATAGGCCTGTGATGGCCGCCACCTTCGCTCCGTCAGGGCTCCCGAGGCCTGTGCAGGCATCCCAGCCCGATGACGCCGCGAAGGCGCCGTTGTTGCCCTGCGTGACATCGCGCAAGGCAGAAGGCTCGCCGTAGAGCGCGGGATTCACCAGGCCCGCATCGTGTCCGCGCAGCGCGTTGATGCGCGCAACGAGACCCGCCCACAGCGGGGCCACGGCGCTGGTGCCACCGAACACGGCGCTCGTCCCATCCACCAACACGCTGTAACCGGTCTGCGGGTCGGCATCCCCCGCCACATCCGGAACGCCGCGCATTGCCAGCGGGCTGCGGTTCCCCTCCGTATCGGTCGTGTCGAGGCCCTGCTGCCACGGTGGCAACGCGAAGAAAGTGCTGACGCCGCCACCGGTCGCACCGCTGGCCGGATTCCCGTCGTTCCAGACGACCTCACTCACGATGGTCGTACCGTTGGCCTGGAGGCTGGTGCCTCCACACGCGAGTGCGTGAGGGCTGGAGGCGGGAAAGTCCACGTGATTACTCCCATCACTCACACCATCGGTCGAGCCGCTGTCACCGGCGGCGATACACACCGTTATCCCCAGCGCGGCCGCGGCCTGAAACGCCTGGTCCATCGCCGACATCGCTTGTGCGGTCCAGGTGGACTCGGCTCCGCCCCAGCTGATGGAGACGACCGAGGGCCGGCGCACGTCATCGTGAATGGCCGTCGTCACCGCGTCGAGAAAGCCGGCATCCGTGTTGGGTGCGAAGTACACGGCGATGGTTGCGGCAGGGGCGATTGCGCCGGCCACTTCGATATCCAACATCACCTCGCCGTCCGGACCGTCAGGGCTGCCGGTGGGCTGATTCGATGCCTGATCGACCGAAACCGCAGTTACGGTCGGGACGGCAAGACCGAGACCGGTGAAGTAGGTCTGCAGATCCTGCGGCCGGTAGCCACCCCCGAGCTCGATGAGGGCGATGCATTCGCCCCCGCCGTCGCCTTGCGGGTAGTCGTAAAGCGTGGCGAGCTGCACGGGGGTAAATGACGCCGCCCCCGCGCGCGCCGGCCGCGAGCGCCGCCCGACATGGGAGGTCTTCATGCGAAAGCGCGGCTCGGCCTGCGGGCGATTGTCGAGCCCCAGCACCGCCTCGATGATGCCGTCCAACTCCGCGGGAATGTGCACGGGGCCCGTCCTGCCGCGATAGGTCCCGCCGGGGTGAGAGTAGTGGTGCAGCTGAACGCCGAAAGCATCATTGAATTGCGCGACGGTGCCTGCCAACACAGTCGTGCGGCGCCCGGCATGCTCCTCCACGACCGCGAGCCCGTGCGCTTCGGCGAATTCCCTCACTGCATCGAGATCCGCACGGCTGGCGCCGTGGCGCCGCGCAAACTCGGCGCGGGACAGGTGCCCCGTGGTGCGCTCGCCTTTCGCGAGCTTGCGCAGGCGCTCCTGCAGGCCCTGCCTGTTGGCCGGCCGAACGACCACGGTGACTTCCAGCCGCTCCGCCGGATCCGCGGGTCCAAGTGAGTGGGAATTTGCCAGCGGGCTTTGGTCGCTTCCCGTAAGTGGACGTCTGGCCATGGCGCCTCCTCGGCGGCGGTTTCCGAGAACTCACGCTACCTTAGCGCCGGCGATGATCTCCGGCCAGAACTGTCTCCGGGCGCCGACGGGCGCAGCTCAGCGCGACCTCCCTACCTCGCTTTGTGGGCAGCAAGTCAACTCCAGGCGGCCATCCGGATGATCTGTTCGGCGGCGCTCAGGCCGCAAACCGGGCATCACGCCGTTCCGGGCCGAGCAGCGTCAACGGAACGATCACCGCCGCGACGACGCCACACACCAGTGTCAGCGCAAAAGCGTAATCTGCGTGTCCCGGGTGGCCGTGATGGGCTGCGATCACCGCCTGCAAAGTCGCGCTGTAGGAGACGAGGAGATTCCCAAGCTGGTAGACGAAGCCGGGAAACGTTCCCCGTATGCCTTCCGGCGATAGCTCGTTGAGGTGCACGGGTATGACGCCCCAGGCACCTTGCACCATGAATTGCATGACGAAGGCCGCACTGGCCAGCGCCACGGGCGTCGACGAATAAGCCCAGAAGGGCAACACGATCAGGGACAGCGCCGCAGCGATCGCAATGCTGCGGCGCCGACCGATCCGACTCGACAGGGAGCCGAACAAGAGGCCGCCACAAATCGCCCCGATGTTATAGACGATGGCGATCGTGGCCGTGGTCCCCGGCGAAAAGCCGCGCTGGGCCAGCAGAAAGTGCGGGTAGAGATCCTGACTCCCGTGGCTGTACAGGTTGAAGCAGGCCATCAGGATGATCGCGTAGAGCGCGAGCAGCCAATGACCGCGCAGCGCCGCCCACAAACCGCGCCGGGCAGGTTGCGCCCGAGCTGCCGCCCACGTGGGCGATTCCGGCACATGCTTGAAGATGTAGAGCGCCAGGAAAGCGGGAAGCGCCCCGATGACGAACATGCCGCGCCAGCCGATATGGCTGAAGAGCAGCCCGAATACGAGCGCAGCCAGCAGGTAGCCGCACGGATAGCCCGTCTGCAGGATGCCGGAGACCCACCCGCGGGATCGGACCGGAATGGTTTCGAAGGCGAGCGAGGCGCCGATTCCCCATTCCCCGCCCATGGCGACGCCGTAGAGCGCACGGAGCACTATGAACACCGTCAGCGACGACGCGTAGGCCGTCGCCAGCTCCACCGCCGAATAGAGCAATACGCACGCCATCAGCACCGGGCGGCGTCCGTAGCGGTCGGCGAAGCGGCCAAACACGAACGCGCCCACCGGTCGCAGCGCCAGGGTGGCGGTAAGCCCCAGCGTCACGTCCGTGATATCGGTGCCGAAATCGTGCGCCAGGTTCGTGAGGACGAATACGACCAGGAAGTAGTCGAATGCATCCAGTGTCCATCCGAGGAAGCTTGCAACGACAACCTTGCGATGTACCGGGCTCCAGGCGTCGCTGGATGTCATGACAGGCTCTCACCGCCAAAGTGCGGCATCATAATCGCAAGTACACGCCATTCCGAGCGTCGGCGGCTAGCGATCGCGCGTGATCGCATCCGCGACCTGTTCCGCGATGGCCAGGGCCGACGTCAGGCCCGGGGACTCGATGCCATACAGGTTGACCAGCCCGCGCACGCCATGCGCGTCCGGCCCCTGGATCAGGAAGTCCGCGGCGGCCGCGCCGGGGCCGGTCAGCTTGGGACGAATCCCCGCATAACCGGGATGCAGCGAGCCTGCCGGCAATCCGGGCCAGTAGCGGCGGATCAGGCGATAGAAGCGTTCGGCGCGGCCGGGGTCGACGCCGTAATCCAACTTCTCGACCCATTCGACATCGGGTCCGAACCTCACGTGCCCGGAGAGATCGAGCGTAACGTGCACGCCGAGCCCGCCGGGTATCGGAACCGGATAGATGAGACGGCGGAAGGGCGCCTTGCCCTGGAGCACGTAATAACTGCCCTTGGCGTAATAAGAAGGAGGAATGCTGTCCGTGGGAATGCCCTCGATCCGGCGCGCCACCTCCTGTGCGTGCAGACCCGCGCTGTTGACGACGACTCGCGCCGCAAGCTCAAGGGTCTCCTGCGCACCGGCCTCGAGATAGATGGCATCCGGCTCGCACTGTCCGCGCCTGACGGGCGCCCGCAATGCAACCGTGCCGCCGGCGTCCTCGAGCTCGCCTTGCAGTGCGAGCATCAAGCCGTGGCTGTCCACGATCCCCGTGGAGGGCGACAGCAGCGCGGCGACGCAACTCAGCTCCGGCTCCATGGCCTTGGCCTCGGCGGCAGTCAACCACTGCAAGTCGCTTACGCCATTGGCGCGGGCAGTCGCCTCTATCATCTCCAGGATGCGCGCCTGCTCCGGGTCGGCGGCAACGGTCAGCTTGCCGCATCGCCGATGGTCGATCCCCCGCGCCTCACAGTAGGCGTAAAGAAGCTGCTTGCCTGCGACGCAGAGGGTCGCCTTTGCCGAGCCCGGCGGGTAATGGATCCCGGCGTGGATGACTTCGCTGTTGCGGGAGCTCGTGCCCGTGCCGATCGCGCCCTCGGCCTCGAGGACCAGAGTCTCGCGGCCGCGCAGCGCGAGCGCTCGCGCGATCGCCAGCCCGACGACGCCGGCACCGATGACCACACAATCGACTTTTTCCGGCATCTTGTCAGAAATGGATCCAATCAGCCATAGTGAAGGACGGATTGTCTCTTCAGAGTGACAATTTGATCGGTCGGGCGCGAGCTCGAACGGCTGACCTCGGTCAAACGTCCAGGTTCGTCACCGAGAGTGCGTTCTTCTCGATGAACTCGCGGCGCGGCTCGACCTGATCACCCATCAGGGTGGTGAAGATGTCGTCGGCCGCTACGGCGTCCTCGATCCTCACCTGCAGCAGTCGGCGGGTCTGGGGGTTGATCGTGGTGTCCCAGAGCTGCTCGGGGTTCATCTCGCCGAGGCCTTTGTAGCGCTGGATCGTCTGACCCTTGCGGGCCTGATCGAAGAGCCACTTCATGGCTTCCTTGAAGGAGCCGACGTCCTGGCGGTCCTCGCCGCGGCTGACGGAGGCGCCATCGCCAATCAGTCCGGCGAGCGTGCGGGCGAGATCCGCGATCCGCTGATACTCGGCCGATTCGAAGAACTCCCGCGGCAGGTACTTGTGGCTTGCGGTGCCGTGCTCGGTCTTGTGGACCATGATGCGCGCGGCATGATCGCCCGCGGCGCCCTGCAGCTCCACGCGGTAGGCGCGGGTCGCGTCATCGAGGGAGTTGAGCCGCTGGTGCAGATCCTGAGCCCAGCTTCGCAGCCAGTCGAGCCGGTCGAAATCGGCGGGCTTGACCTCCGGCATGTAGATCAACTGCTCGAGCAGCCTGTCGTCGTAGCGGCGCGACCAGCGCTTGATGATGGCATGCACCTCCATGTATTTGCGGGACAGCGCCTCCAGGCCCGGGCCCTGCAACGGCGGCGCCGAGGCGTTCACGTGCAAGGCGGCATTCTCCAGGGCGGTGTTGAGCAGCGCGGCGTCGAGCTCCGGCTCATCCCTGACATACAACTCCTGCTTGCCGCGCTTCACCTTGAAGAGCGGCGGCTGCGCGATATAGATGTGCCCGTGCGCGATGAGATCCGGAAGCTGGCGGTAGAAGAACGTCAGAAGCAGCGTCCGTATGTGACTCCCGTCAACATCAGCATCGGTGAGGAGGACCACGCGATGGTACCGCAGCTTCGTAATATCGAAGTCATCCTTGCCGATGCCGCATCCCAACGCGGTGATCAGCGTGCCGACCTCCACCGACGAAAGCATCTTGTCGAAGCGCGCCTTCTCCACGTTCAGGATCTTGCCTTTGAGCGGCAGGATGGCCTGCGTGCGCCGGTCGCGGCCCTGTTTGGCGGAGCCGCCGGCGGAGTCGCCCTCGACGATGAAGATCTCGGAGAGCGCCGGATCCTTTTCCTGACAGTCGGCCAGCTTTCCGGGCAGGCCCGCGACATCGAGCGCGCCCTTGCGGCGTGTCATCTCGCGCGCGCGGCGCGCCGCCTCGCGGGCGCGGGCGGCATCGATGATCTTCGCGACGATGGACTTGGCCTCCTGCGGATGCTCGAGGAGGAACTCCTGGAGCTTCCCTGCGACCGCCGCCTCCACGATGCCCTTGACCTCCGATGAGACCAACTTGTCCTTGGTCTGCGAGGAGAACTTGGGATCGGGCAGCTTCAGCGACAGGATCGCGGTGAGTCCCTCGCGGGCGTCATCGCCCGTGGTCGGAAACTTGTCCTTCTTTGCGGACAACTCCTTCTCGATGTAATCATTGAGCATGCGCGTGAGCGCGCTGCGAAAGCCCGCGAGATGCGTGCCGCCGTCCTTCTGCGGGATGTTGTTGGTGTAGCAGTACATGCTCTCCTGGTAAGAATCGTTCCACTGCATGGCGACTTCGACCGATACCGGCCCGTCCTGGGTCTTGAACCAGAGGACCACGTCATGAATGGGGGTGCGTGTCCGGTTCAGGTACTTCACGAAGGCCTTTAGGCCGCCTTCGTGCTGAAAGACATCGGATTTGTTCTCGCGCTCGTCGACGAGCTCGATGCGCACGCCCGAGTTGAGAAAGGAGAGCTCCCGTAGCCGCTTGGCCAGGATCTCGTAGTTGAACTGGATGTGGGTGAAGATCTGCGCGCTCGGCTTGAAGCGCACCACCGTGCCGCGCTCCGAGGCGTCTCCCACGACCGCCAGCGGTGCCGCGGGATCGCCGAGGTGATACTCCTGGCGGTGAACTTTCCCATCCCGGTAAACCGTCAACAACAGATAGTCGGACAGGGCGTTCACCACGGACACGCCGACTCCGTGAAGGCCGCCCGACACTTTGTACGAGCTGTCGTCGAACTTCCCGCCCGCGTGCAGCACGGTCATGATGACCTCTGCGGCCGACCGTCCCTCTTCGGGGTGCATATCGACGGGGATGCCGCGACCGTTATCGGAGACGGTGATCGACTCGTCGGCGTGGATGGTGACTACGATCCTGTCGCAGTGGCCCGCCAGCGCCTCATCGATCGAGTTGTCCACGACCTCGAAGACCATGTGGTGCAAGCCCGTGCCGTCGTCCGTGTCACCGATGTACATCCCCGGGCGCTTGCGCACCGCGTCGAGGCCCTTTAGGACTTTGATTTTGCTGGAATCGTAGACGTCTTCGGCAGCCATGAAACGGTCCGGTCTCAGGATGCGACATTATACCGGCCCGCCCTCCCCTGTTCCACGTGAAACACCCGGTCGGGAGCCCCGAAAGCCGGTGTTTCGGGTACTAGCGATGTGATCACCAACTGGCAGCCAAGTCGCGCGATTTGGCCGACAAAATGAACCAAGTGTTCGGAATCCAGCTCCGCCGCGGGATCGTCCAAAAGCAGCGTCGGAGTCGTCCCGGAAACCTCCCTCAACAGCCGCAACTGCGCCAGGGTCAGGGCCACCGCCATGAGCTTTTGCTGTCCCCGCGACAGCACCTCCCGCGCCAGCTTTCCCCCCGAGCGGATCAGCACATCTGCCCGATGGGGTCCCACATGGGTCAACCCTCCCGCCTCATCCCGGCTCCGTGACGCCTCCAACGCCTCGGTCAATGAGCCCTGCCCGGCCCACCCCCGGAAGTACTGCAACTCTCCAGGGGGACAACCCAACCCGACGGTCACTTCGCGCCAGTACGGCCGCATCTGCTCCACCACGGTGCGGCGCGCCTCCGAGATCTTCTCTCCCAGGGTGGCCACTTCGATGTCCCATGGCCGGGTGGCCTCGCCCCTCGTACGCAGCGCGGCATTCCTTTGCCTCACCGCCCGCCCATACCGTACCCACCAATCCCCAAACTGAGGTTTCACGTGGAACACCGCCCAGTCGAGCCAGCGCCTCCTTCTTCTACCGCCTTCCTCGATGAGCTTGTGAACCCCGGGATCGATCACCTGCACCGGAAAGACCCGCGAGAGCTCGGCCAACGCATCCACGGGGGTGGCATCGACCCGCGCTTGGGTACCCTCGCGGCGATGGACCTCCACCCCGGTGCCATGGGTCAGGCCGCTCTCCTCATCCCTCCCCGTATCGATTCTGCCGAAGACGAGCAGGCGGTCCTGCCCGTGCCGGACCAGCCGCTCGGAGCTTCGAGTCCGAAAGGATCGACCTCTGCCGAGCAGGAACATCGCCTCCAGGAACGAGGTCTTCCCGGAGCCGTTGCTGCCCCAGATCAGATTGCGCCCAGGATGCAGCGAGAGCTCCGCATGCTCGATGCAGCGGAGATCGCGAACGGTTAGCTCGGTGAGGATCATCTTTTAGCGTGGCGGGGCGCGCTGAGTCCGGACGAGGGAGACATTGTGACATTCGGAGCGCGGGGTCTCAGTCGCAAAGGGACCTGGCGGGGGACGCATGAATAGGGTTGCGCGGGCTCTGTTGGTCTATTGGCCCGAAGTCGCCGGCGGCGCTTCGGGCGACCAGCCCGCAGCTCCGAAAGCCCAAGGGGAGCGAGATGTGCAATGAATCCTGGCCAGACGCCGATCGCCAGGACGGCGATCCGCGAGCCTACAGGGATGTACTTGCGGCGTTCTGGCCAGGGTTCATTGCGTAGCGTGCTCCCTGCCCAATCGGGATCAATCCAAGCATCTCTCGCTTAAAGTCTCATAGGCATCACAACGTACCGAGTCTGGGTCAGCCCCGGCGCGTGAATCAGGCAGCTGCTGTTGGAGTCAGTGAGGCCGATCTCGACCTTATCTCCCTCGATCGCGCTCAAAGCATCCAGCAGATAGTTGACATTGAAGCCGATCTCGACCTCATCACCCGCGTAGACGACCTCCACCTGATCCTCCGCCTCCTCCTGCTCGGGGTTGTGCGCCTGGACCATCAGCAGATCCGTCCGGACCGCGAGCCTGATCCCGCGATACTTCTCATTCGAGAGGATCGCCGTGCGCTGCAGAGCCTGCCGCAGGAGCCCCCGATCCGCCTGCACCCGCTTCGGCGGATTGTTCGGGATGACCCGCCCGTACTCCGGGAATCTTCCGTCTATCAGCTTCGAAGTGAAGCGAATGTCGCCGATATTGGCTCGAATGTGATTCGTACCGATGGCCAGCTCGACATTCCCCTCCGTCCCCAGAATCCGCTGCAGCTCGAGCACCCCCTTGCGTGGCACGATGACCTGTCCAGCCTTGCCCGGCGATGGTAGTGCCATCTCGCAGAGGGCCAGCCGATGCCCGTCGGTTGCCACCGCTCGGAGAGCGCTTTCGTGAGTCTCGAGCAGCAGCCCGTTGAGGTAATAGCGGACGTCCTGCTGCGCCATGGAGAAATGCGTCTTGTCGATGAGCCGCCGGAACTCCCCCTGCGGGAGAGAGAGCGTTTGCGCGGCGTTGATCTCGTCGACCACCGGAAACTCCGCCGCCGGCAGGCTCGACAGCGTGAAGCGGCTGCGGCCTGCGCGAACGAGCATGCGCTCCCCTTCCGTGCTCAGCGTGACACTCACCCCTTCCGGCAGCGCGCGAAAGATGTCGACGAGCTTGCGGCCCGGAACGGTGATGTCACCCGCCTGCTCGAGCCCCACCTTCGTGGCCGCAACGAGCTCGACCTCGAGATCCGTGCCCGTGATGGCGAGCCGGTGGTCGCGTGCCGACAGCAGCACGTTCGCGAGCACGGGCATCGTCTGCCGCCGCTCCACCACACCGATCACGCTTTGCAGAGGGGCGAGAAGATCCTCGCGCGTCGCTGTCAGCTTCATATCTAGTTCTTTCTTGAGAATCTTAAGTTCAGATTGTAGTAGTCATTGAGCCTGGGGATAGCGGGAAGAACTTCATTCGGCCCACACGATCAACGGCTTGCGAGCCCTCGAGGTCGGAAGCTTTGCGGTACGACCTGCGCGGCAGCTGTGGGCGGCCTGTGCGTAACTTTATCCCCTTCGGCGCTCACAGAAAATCCACAGGCCCACGCACATCACCCGGTCAGGGTTCTCAACAGGTTCGAGTAGTCCTGGCTCATGCCCTGCGCCGAGGTACGCAGCTCCTTGATTCGCTTGCAGGCATGCAGCACGGTGGTGTGGTCGCGCCCGCCGAAAGCGTCGCCGATCTCCGGCAGGCTGTGGCTGGTGAGCTCCTTGGCGAGCGCCATGGCGACCTGCCGGGGGCGCGCCACCGAGCGGCTGCGGCGCTTGGAGAGAAGATCCGCCATCCGGACCTTGTAGTAGTCGGCGACGGTCTTCTGGATGTTCTCGATGGTGACGAGCTTCGCCTGCAGGGAGAGCAGGTCCTTCAGCGCCTCACGGGTGAAGTCCAGCGTGATCGCATGGCCGGTGAAGCGCGAGTTTGCGATTACGCGACGCAAGGCGCCCTCGAGCTCCCGCACGTTGGAGCGGATGCGCTTGGCGATGAAGAACGCGACTTCTTCCGGCAGATGCACGCCCACGTGCTGCGCCTTCGTCGTGAGGATCGCCACGCAGGTCTCGAGCTCCGGCGGCTCGATGGCGACCGTCAATCCCCAGCCGAAGCGCGACTTCAGGCGCTCTTCCAGGCCGTGCACCTCCTTGGGGTAACGGTCGCAGCTCAGGATCACTTGGTGCTGGCCCTCGAGCAGCTCGTTGAAGGTGTGAAAGAACTCCTCCTGCGAGCGCTCCTTGTCGGCGAAGAACTGGATGTCGTCGATGAGGAGCGCATCGAGCGAGCGGTACGCGGTCTTGAACTCGTTCATCGAGTTGTGCTGCAGCGCGCGCACCATGTCACCGACGAAGCGCTCCGAGTGAACGTACGCGATGCGCGCCTCGCCGTCACGCTCCTTGATGAGGTGGCCAATGGCGTGCATCAGATGGGTCTTGCCGAGACCGACGCCGCCGTAGATGAAGAGCGGGTTGTAGGCGCGGCCAGGGTTCTCGCCCACCTGGCGCGAGGCGGCTTTGGCAAGCTGGTTGCTCTTGCCCTCGACGAAGGTGGTGAAGGTGAAATCCGGATTGAGGCGCCCGCCGACGACGAGGCCCTCTGCCCGACGCACGCGTTGCACCGGTGGCGCGGATCCCGACGGCGCGGCAGGCGCCACGGCCGCACGCATCGGTGTGCTGCGCGAGCCGACCTCTACGGTAACGATGGGCGCATCACCCGTGCTCTCGGCGCGCAGCAACTCGCCGATGCGCGGCAGGAGATGCTCGTTGACCCACTCCACCGCGAAGCGGTTGGGCGCGAGGAGCTTGAGCGCGCCGGCGCCTTCCAGCGCTTGCAGCGGCCGCACCCAGGTATTGAACTGCTGCTCCGGGAGCTCGGCCTCCAAAGCACATTTGCACCGAGCCCAAAGCGACGCTTCCACGCGCGTTGCCTCCGCGACCACATCGACGGGAAAAGGGCTGCGGAGTCTATACCCTTGAGTGCCAGCGCTGAAGATTTTGCGACGAGGACAAAATCGCCTGGAGCGATTTTGAACGGCGCGAAGCGCCGGGCCCGCAAGGGCTGAGGCCCCCAGGGACGGGCCGAATAATGTATTGACACCTTGGCGCTCAACGGCTTAGCCTTGCCGCCCCTTTTTGGAACCCCCGCGGATCTCTGACCCATGGCCACGAAGCGTACCTATCAGCCGAGCAAGCTGCGCCGCAAGCGCACGCACGGGTTCCGGGCACGCATGGCGACCCAGAATGGCCGCAAGGTCCTGGCCCGCCGCCGCGCCAAGGGTCGGCACAAGCTGATCCCGTAACGAAGGGTCCCAAGCAGGGCTCCGGCTCCAAGGTCCGTCCGACGCAATTCGCAGTGGGCCAGCCGCGAAGCGGCGAGCGATCACGCAGGACACGCGGGCTGGGTGCTGCGAGGCGAGGGAGGGTCGGTGGCAGGGCCTGTGCGCTGATGCCGGATGCAGCCAAAATATGCAAAGGCTCACTTTCCCGGCGGATAGGCGCCTGCGGCGCAAGTCGGAGTTCGACGCCGTGTATGCGCGCGGCCGGCGCTTTGGCAACGGATTCTTTGCGGTGACAGTAAGCAGCAACGACAAGCACGGTGCGCGCCTCGGCATGGCAGTTGCCGTGCGCACGGCCGGCAACGCCGTGAAGCGCAACCGCATCCGCCGTATCGTCCGGGAATCCTTCCGGCTGCACCAGCATGCACTTCCGGCTGTCGATCTCGTCGTGAGCGCGAGGCCGAAGGCAAGCGGAGCGCCGGGTGCGGAGCTGCACGCGAGCCTTGCGGCACTGTGGAAGAAGGTGATCGAGATATGCGCTTCCTCGCCGTCTGTCTGATCCGCTGTTACCAGTGGACGATCAGTCCCTTCCTCGGCCCCTGCTGCCGTTTCCATCCCTCGTGCTCCCAGTACGCGGCCGAAGCCATCGGCCGCTTCGGCCTGCTACGCGGCGGCTGGCTCGCCGTGAGGCGCATCGGGCGCTGCCATCCCTGGCATCCGGGCGGGTTCGACCCCGTGCCCGCCGGTGGCCTGCCGACGTCTTGCCGCCACTCCCATGAGTAACAACCCGCGCCTCTATCTCTGGATCGCGCTCGCCGTCGTCCTGTATCTCAACTACACGACGTGGCAGCGGGACTTCCCGCCGCAGCCCGGCACCCCGACGGAAGCGGTGAGCCAGACAGCGCCTTCCAAACAGTCGAGCTCGCTGGCCAACAGCGTACCTCAGACGCAGCCGTCGGGCGCACCGAGTGTCGCTCCGGCGGCCGCCACGCCCGCACCGCCGCCGCCTGCCGCGGCTGCAACGGCAGCGGGTATTCCTCCTGTGAAGCCCGCGGCATCCGCAAACGCACCGCTCATTCACGTCCATACGGATGTCTATGACATCGACATCAGCACCAGGGGCGGCACGCTGGAAGAAGTCCGCCTGCTCAAGTACGCGCAAGTCAAAGGGCAGGCCGCACGAGTGCAGCTGGAGAACGACGCCGGCCCTCAAACGGTGTATCTGCTACAGACGGGGCTCACCGGTCCCGGCGATTCTCCGTATCCTAACCACACGGCGATCTTCACCGCGCCCCGGCAGAGCTATGACATGGGCGATGCGCAGGAGCTGCGAGTGCCGCTCACCTGGAGCAGCGGTGGCATCACGGTGACGAAGACGTTCGTGTTCACCAAGGACTCATACGGCATCGGCCTCGACTACACCATCCAGAATCACGGCGCGGCGCCCTGGCAGGCGGCGCCCTACGCGCAGGTCTATCGCGACGACCCGCGTACCAAGAGCAGCTATTTCAACCCCAACTCCTACGCCTATCACGGGCCCGCCATCTGGGACGGCAACAAATACGTGCGTCTCGATCCTTCCAAAGCCGAGTATCAGCATTTCTCGCAGAGGGTGACCGACGGCTGGATCGCTGCGGCCGAGAACGATTTCGTGAGCGCGATAGTGCCTTCGAAGAGCGCGCCCTACCGCTTCACCTGCGAGGTTTCCGGGCCGGAGTATCTCCTCGGGGCGACGGGTCCCCAGCACACGGTTGCCGCGGGCGCAACGTCGACGATTCAGCAGACGCTATTCGTCGGCCCGATGCTGCACGCGCAGCTCGAGAAAATCGAGCCGAGCCTGAAGTATGTCGTCGGCTACGGATATCTCACCATCCTCGCCGGGCCGCTCTTCTGGCTGCTGAGCGCGGTGCATGCGATCACCCACAATTGGGGCGTCGCGATCATCGTGGTCACCTTCCTCCTCAAGCTCGTGCTCTACCCGCTGTCGGAGGCGAGCGGCCGCTCGATGGCCAGGATGAAAGCGCTGGGCCCGCGCATCAAGAACATCCAGGAGACCTACAAGGAGGACAAGGAGAAGCTCGGGCGCGCCATGATGGACGTCTACAAGCGCGAGAAGGTGAACCCGGTGTCGGGCTGCCTGCCCATGGTCGTGCAGATCCCGGTGTTCCTCGCCTTCTACTGGGTGCTGCTCTACAGCGCGGAGATGCGCCAGGCGCCGTTCGCATTCTGGATCCAGGACCTGTCGGCGCGCGATCCCTACTTCATCCTCCCCGCCATCATGGCGATCGCCATGTTCGTGCAGTACAAGCTCAATCCCACCTCGCCGGATCCCACGCAGGCGAAGATCATGATGGTGATGCCGATCGCCATGTCGGCGATGTTCGCATTCTTTCCCGCGGGCCTGGTGCTCTACTACGTGACGAACACCATTCTCGGGGTTGCGCAGCAGTGGAACATCAATCGCCGGCTGGGTGTCAGCACCGCGCCCCAGAAGAGCCTGACGAGATAGGCACGGCTCACCCCATGAGCCGCACCGATACCATCGTAGCGGCGGCCACCCCGCCCGGCAGAGGCGGGATCGGGATCGTACGGGTCTCCGGTCCGCGCGTGCCCGAGATCGCCGCCGTGCTGCTCGGCGAGCTGCCCCTGCCGCGCCGCGCCGGCTTTTCCCGGTTCCTCGATGCCGGCCAGGAGCCGATCGATGCGGGCCTGGCGCTCTTCTTCCCCGCGCCGCATTCCTACACCGGCGAGCACGTCCTCGAGTTGCACGGTCATGGCGGCCCCCTGGTGCTCGAGGCGCTCGTGGCCCGCGTGGCGGAGCTCGGCGCCCGGCGCGCACTGCCCGGGGAGTTTACCCAGCGCGCTTTCCTCAACAACAAGCTCGACCTCGCCCAGGCGGAGGCCATCGCCGACCTCATCGATGCCGGCTCGCGTCAGGCGGCGCGTGCGGCCATGCGCTCGCTGCAGGGGGAGTTCTCCGCCATGGTGCGCGGGCTCACCGAGGCGGTGATCGACCTGCGGACGTATGTCGAGGCGGCCATCGACTTTCCGGAGGAGGAGATCGACTTCCTGGCCGATCGGGAGCTCGAGGAGCGCTTCCAGGCGGTGCAGGATCACTTCGAGGCGGTCTCGCGATGCGCGCGTCAGGGGCGGCTGCTGCGCGAGGGAATGACCGTCGTGATCGCGGGGCGTCCCAATGCGGGCAAGTCGAGCCTGCTCAACCGGCTGGCCGGATATGACGCGGCCATCGTGACGCCCATCCCGGGGACCACCCGCGACATCGTGCGCGAGCGGATCGATATCGATGGTATGCCGCTGCACGTGCTCGATACGGCGGGGCTGCGTGAGCACGCGGACATCGTCGAAGCAGAGGGCATCCGACGGGCGCACGCCGAAATGCGGCGTGCCGACCGGGTCCTGTTCGTCATCGATGCGGCGAACGATTCCGGCGCGGCGGCCTACACCGAGGAGAGGGGTCGCTTGCCGGTGGATGTGCCGGTGACCCTCGTGCTCAACAAATGCGACGTGGCGACGGGCATCCCGGTCGCCGACACGGTCAGCGGGCCGCCGCGGGTGGCGCTCTCGGCCCTGACGGGCGAGGGAATGGATGCCCTGCGGTCTCACCTGAAGACCTGTATGGGCTATCTGACGCTCGAGGCCGGCACGGTCTCCGCCCGGCAGCGGCATCTCGATGCCCTCGACCGCGCGCGGCGTCAGGTGGTGGAAGCGGAGCGGCGGCTGCGGGACAGCCGTGCGGGGGAGCTGGTCGCCGAGGAGCTGCGCGGTGCGCAGCAGGCCCTGAACGAGATCACCGGAGAGTTCACCAGCGAGGACCTGCTGGGCAGGATCTTCGGCGGCTTCTGCATCGGCAAATGAGGCTAAGATGAATGCGCTGGATCCGGGCTCCTGCCCGGCGGCGGGGCACATCCCTGTGCCTAGGCTCACGTTCACGCCTGCGCATCGAAGAAGAAAGGCACCACGGTGTACCAGCGAATTCTCCTGGCCTACGACGGCTCCATCGAAGGGCGCACCGCGCTGCGTGAGGGGGCGCTGCTGGCGAGGCGGCATGGGGCGCAGGTATTCGTGCTCTCGGTGATCCGGGAGGCCGCGGGTACGAAGCTCGGTGAGGGAGTCGGAGGCGGAGGCATCGCCCAGCAAGGGGTGGACTACGAGCGCGTGCTGCAGGAAGGCATGGCGCGACTCGCGGCGCTCGGCTTTCAGGCATCGGGCAAGCTCGTCATCGGTGAGCCCGCGCGGGAGATCGCCGCCTACGCCGAGCAGGTGAAGGCCGATCTGGTCGTGGTCGGGCACCGGCGCCAGAGCGCGATCGGGCGCTGGTGGTCGGGGCCGAGCGGCGCTTATCTGAGCGATCACGTCGGCTGCAGCCTGTTGGTCTGCAAGAACATCATCGACGACGAGCAGTTCGCGGCGTTGCTCGCGCAGAACGCGCTCGGACCGGCGGCTGCGGCGCGTCCGGCCGAGGGTCCGCCGGGCGCAGAGCAGGCCGCGGTCTCCCGTCCGAGCCCCGTGGTGCACGCGCCATCCCCCACCCCCGCGCCGGCGCACCCGGCCCCGTCCGCTGCCGGTCGCCGGGTGCGTGTCGTGTTGTTTCTGCTCCTGCCTTTGGTGCTCGTCATCGCCCTGGTCGTCTACGCCACGACGGGTGGAACCATCTCGACCGATGACGCGTACGTGGAAGCCAACACCGTGGGCGTGTCGACCGACGTGTCGGGCATCGTGGGTCAGGTGTACGTGAAGGAGAACCAGCGCGTCGCGCGCGGTCAGATCCTCTACACCCTGGGCGATCGGCAATACCGCTACGCGCTGGACCGTGCCAACGCGCAGCTCGACTCCGTACGCGATAACCTGCTCGCGCTGCAGGCGAGCTACCGCGACATGCAGACGAGGATTGCACAGGCGCAGTACGACCTGGGGTACAGTCAGGTGCTCTTCGGGCGCGCGCAAAATCTCGCCCTGTCGCACATCGTCTCGAGCACGGGCTACGATACCGCGCACCGCAACCTCAAGAACTCCCAACAGGCGCTGGCGTCCCTCAACGAGCAGCTCGCCGGCATGGCGGCCAACCTGAATGGGCATCCGACCGCGCCGGTCGAGCAGTACCCGCAGTACCTGAGCGCATTGGCCGCCCGCAACGAGGCGGCCCGCGAGCTGGCCCACACCGTCGTCCGCGCTTCGTTCGATGGCATCGTGACCAGCGTGCCTTCCATCCAGCCCGGCCGATATCTTGCGGCATCCATCACCGCGTTCTACCTGGTCGACACCGATCACGTCTGGGTGCATGCGGACCCGAAGGAGACGCAGCTGACGTATGTGCGTCCCGGGCAGCCCGTCACCGTGTCGGTTGACACTTATCCGGGTGAGAAGTGGCATGGCACGGTCGAGAGCATCAGTCCGGCGGCCGCGCAGCAGTTTTCGCTCCTTCCGGCTGAGAACACGAGCGGCAACTGGGTGAAGGTCGTGCAGCGGATTCCCCTGCGCATCGCCGTCGACACGAGCGAGCGCAATCTGCCGCCGCTGCGTGCCGGGATGAGCGTGGAGGTCAGCATCCATACCGGCCACGTGCGCGGCTGGTCCATTCTCTGAGCCGGGAGGCTTCGGCTTTGCGGGTTATGTGCGCACAGGCGGCCAGAGGCGCGACTCTGGCCGCCGGCAACGAAGGCACGGTCCGCAAAACGGCCGCAGGCCGGTTTTGCCCATGGATCAGGCAAAGGCGATGGCCGAAGAGCTGAGCCCGAGCACACCCCATCGCGGCGGCATCACCCTCTGCGTGATGCTGGCGACGCTCATGCAATCGCTCGACACGACGATCGCCAACGTGGCGCTGCCCCACATGCAGGGGAGCCTCGCGGCGAGTCAGGACGAGGTTGATTGGGTGTTGACTTCCTACATCGTGGCTGCGGCGATCGCGACGCCGCTCACCGGATTTCTGACGGCCCGACTGGGCCTCAAGCGGCTGTTCATCGTCTCCGTGGTCGGCTTCACGATCGCTTCCATGCTCTGCGGCATGGCGCAGTCAGTGGCCGAGATCGTGATCTTCCGCTGGCTGCAGGGCCTGTTCGGCGCGGCCCTGGTGCCGCTCTCGCAAACCGTGCTGCTCAACATCAATCCGCCGCAGCGCCATGGCTCCGCGATGGCGGCGTGGGGCATGGCGGTGATGGCGGCGCCGATCCTCGGGCCCGTGCTCGGCGGCTGGTTGACGGAGGATTACAGCTGGCGGTGGGTGTTCTATATCAACCTGCCGATCGGGGTACTGGCGCTCATCGGCATGATGATCTTCCTGCCGCAGGCGCGACGCCGCACGGATGCCAGGCTCGACTGGACCGGCTTCGTGACCCTGAGCATCGCGATCGCGGCCCTGCAGGTGATGCTCGATCGGGGCCAGGAGCTCGATTGGCTCAGCTCGAAGGAGATCGTCGTCGAGGCGATCGTGGCGGGCTCGGCGTTCTATGTCTTCCTGGTGCATATCTTCACCGCGCGCGAGCCGTTTCTGCGGCCGGCGCTCTTCCGCGATCGCAACTTCACCGCCGGCGTGCTTTTCGTCGCGATCGTTGGCCTGACCTTCTACGCCTCACTGGCGCTGCAGCCGCCCTATCTGCAGGACCTGATGGATTACCCCGTCATCACGGCCGGTTTCGTCATGGGTCCGCGCGGCATCGGCACCATGGTCGCGATGATGGTTGTCGGCAAGCTGATGGGGCGAACCGACACGCGGCTGCTGCTCGGGTTCGGGCTTGGCCTTTCGGCGTGGACGTTCTATCTGATGACGGGCTGGACGCCGGATGTATCGAGTTGGACCGTCATCTGGGTGGGTGTGATCCAGGGAGTGGGGCTGGGGTTTCTCTTCACCCCGCTCAGCGTCGTATCGCTGTCGACGCTCGCACCCGGCGTGCGGCCGGAAGGCGCCGGGTTCTACAACCTGGCACGAAACGTCGGCTCGAGCATCGGCATCTCGATCGTCGGCGCGCTGCTCGCGCGCACCACGCAGGCCAACCACGCGGACATCGCGCAGTACGTCACCGCCGTCAATCGGCAGTTCGGCAATCCGGCCGTTGCGCAGACGTTGAACCCGTTGACCGCCTCCGGGCGCGCCGCGCTCGATGCGCTGATCACACAGCAGGCGCAGGTCATCGCCTACATCGATGATTACAAGTTCCTGATGATCGCCACCCTCGCGGTGATCCCGCTGCTCGTCGTATTCAAGGGACGCGCCGACGTTTCGAGCGGGGAGCATTCCACTGTCGCGGAGATTTGAGCATCTGCCCCCGCCGGGCAGGGCCGAGCGGCTAGCGGGGCTGCTGCCAGCCCGGACCGGGATTGTATTCCTTCATCGCTCTCGCGATGACGTCGGTCCTGCGGCCGAGATCCTTCTGGTACACCACCCCATCCCCGCCTACGATGAAGGTCATCACGCCCGATGACCGGTAGACCGCCGGATAAGCCACGAAGGCGAAGCCTCCGGTCATCCTGTCACCCGCGAGATAGCTCCGCGCGCCTCCGCGGGCGCTTCCGCCCTGTCGTGTCAGGATGTGATAGTAGTAGCCGCGATAAGGGGTCGGCGTGCCCTTGTGGCGGCCGGCGGCGTAACCCTCCGCAGCGGCCGATGCCACGAGCGGCCCGATGGGGCTCCCCGGCTCGCCGCGGTCCACCTTCCAGTAAAGCCCGTCGTGCCGGCCGGAAGTGCTGAAGATGTGTCGGGCGTACTCGCCATGATGCGTGGAACCGTACTCCTTCTCTCCGGCCGCGAGCGCTTCGCAAACTCTGATGGCCGAGAGCTCGTTTCGACCGATGCGGCGGTAGAGGATCTCCCGCGCTCCAGATGCGGTATCGAAGTACCACGCGCGCCCCGACTGCGCGATGGGTATGGGCATCGGCCAGTTCTCCGCCCCGACGTACAGCGTGAGCGTGCCGTCGGGCTCCTTCACCAGGCGGTGCATCTGATCGTACTTGCGCACGAAATTGGCGCGCGCGGCAGCATCCTCCGTCGCATCGCCCGAGGAGACGACTCGCTTGCCGGCGGGTCCGAGGACCGCGAGTATCGCCCGCTCGTCGTTGCTGCGCACCGCCGTGAAGAGCGCGCTCACCGCGTCCGCGGGCGAGCCGAAAGTCCTCTGTCCGGGCTGTTGAGCCAGGGACGTGGCCCCGAGGCCGAAGCCCGTTGTCAGGAAGAGGGTTGCCGCGCCCAGCCCGAGAAGCAGCGCACGTCCCGCTCGGACGGCGCGCGATTTGACCCGCCTCATATGGCTCTCCGTCTCAACGCCCACTCGAAGCTCTGTGATCGCCAACCGGGGAAACCGCCTCACCGGTGGCCGCGGCCTCCGCCGCGACGAGCACCGCCGCCTCTGGCTCCACCGCCGCCGAAGCTGGCGCGTCCTCGCGCGGCGAAGCCCCTGACTTCACCGCCGCGAGCGAAGCCGCTGAAGGCGCCCGAGCGTATGCCGATTTGACCGCGGGGTGCGGCGTATCCGCGTGCCGCCGCGGGGTTTCCCCCGAAAGCATGGGGCGCAGCGCCCGGGCGACCGAAGGCACCGGCGTGAAACGCGCCGCGGGCGGCGGCACCGGTGTGAAACGCGCCGCGAGCGGCGGCACCGACGCGAAACGCTCCGCGCGCGGCGGCGCTGCGATAGAAGTTGTTCCGGTTGAAGAACGTGACGCTGCGGGAGGCGTACCTCGCGCGATCGAAGGCCACGAAGTGACCGCGCCAGTCGCATCCCCAGTGACCCCAGCCCCACGAGAAGCCCCCGAAGAAGCCGATCGGAATGCCTATTCCGAAGGAGATGTACGGGCCGCCGAACCAGATGCCCGGGTAGTCATACCACAACGCCCAGGGAGGGATGGGGAAGCCATAAACGTCCCACGGGTCGTACTCGGGAACGTAAACGACGTCGGGCTCTGTAGGCTGGATCTCGATGTCCGAGTCCTCCGTGGTGACGTCTTGCTGCGGCGTGCTCTTCAGATTGCCGGCCGCCTCGGCGCTCTGGCGCAACGCCTGTATCGCGGACATCACATCCTGGGGCTGGTTGTAGTAGGCATCGCCCAGAGAGGACGTCCAGGCGAGATTCTTGTCCATGTTTCCGAGGATGGCCGGAAAGGCCGTGAGCGCTTTGACGCTTGCATCCCAAGACTGCTGATTCACCGCCTGGGCCAGAGCGTCGCCCGTCAGGCCCGGATACCCCTGGAGCCACCGGTCGGCCTCGACGACCTCCTCCGGAAAGGTGGCGGCCGGGAGAATCGACGCGACGAGCGAGTCCGGATACAGCGCAATCGGCGCGACCAGCTGTTGCAGTTGCTGCGGCGACTGCGGCGTGTAGGTGGGCGTCGTCGGAGCTTGTTGCGCGGGTTGTGCGGGCAGCGCCTGTGCGAGCAGGCTCCGTGGGGCGGCCGCGAGGAGCAGAGTGGCCGAGAGCAGCCATGCCGCGAGCGGCTGTCCCGACCGCGACCGGCGCAGGAGGCGGATCGAGGGCTCGAAGGTGATCATCGTCTTGAAACTCCTTCTTCGCCTTCCGCCCTACAGCCTAGCGCCGGGCGGGGGCGACTTCCACTCTCAGGGTGACGGTGGCATTGACGTCGATCGTGCCCGCCTTGACCGGAGTGGCGCGCGTTCGGGCTAGGGCAAGGCCGCCCATGAGCCGAGGATAAACGGGCACGAGCCCGGTTTCGGGGCTCTGCTCGCTCACCGACAATACCCGCACGATCCTCAGGCCGAGCGCCCCAGCCAGAGCCTGAGCATCCTGGCGGGCCTTCAGGGCGGCTTGCCGCAGAGCCTCGATCCGCGCCGCCTGCTCGTCGCGCAATGCGAAGCGGATATCCTGCACATTGTTGGATCCCGCCTCAGTGGCGGCGTCGATGACCCGGCCGATCCTGGTCAGGTCATCCAGCCTGACCTGGACCACGTTGCTCGCGCTGTACCCCACGATGCTCGGCGTGCCGCCCTCGCGCGGGTAATGGTAGTTCGGGTTGACGGAGTACTCCGTCGTGGTGAGCTGCGCATCAGGGCCCGACACTCGCCTTACCGCAGCAAGGACCGCCGAAATTCGCGCAGCGTTCTGCGTCGTTGCCGCCTCCGACTTCTGCGCCTGAGTCGTCACCCCGATGTCGATGTAGACTCGGTCCGGAGCTTCCGACACTTGCGCCTGGCCCGTGACCTGGAGGGTGGCGGGCCGGGGCGGCGGAGCCGGCTGGGGACTCCGCGGCGGCTGGGCGATCGCCATGGAGGAAACGGCGGTCAGCGCGAACGCAAACAGCATCCTCATACAGCTATTCTACTACACTGGCGGCGTGGAGATTGGACGCGACGTGGCTCTTCCTGATGCGCTGCGGAGGGCACTGGAGGCGGTGATCGGTGAGCCGGTGTCGCACGTGCGCATCGTCGAGCATTCGCTGTACGCGCGGCTGCATCCGCGCGCCGTCGCCACCACCCGCCGCCGGCGCATCTATCTGCGCGGCTCCGCGCAGGACTTCTTCGATAATCCCTGGCTCATGTTGCACGAGTACTGCCACGTGCTCAAACAGTGGGAACCGGGATACCTGACCTTGGCACGCTATTGCCTGGAGTGGCTGCGGCGCGGCTACTGGAACAACCGCTTCGAGGTCGAGGCGCGCGCCTTCGCCGATAGATATCTACACGCCCTGCGCACGGCTCATCCCAACAACGCCTCGCGGCGATAGAGACGCCCGGCGGCAAAGATCAACACGGCTCCCAACGCGAGCGTCGAGCACACCGAGAGCGCCACATACGACGCAGGGAGCGGCTGCATTCTGATCAGACTGAGGATGAGGAAGTGCTGGCCGAGAGACGGAACCGCCATGAGCGCCGCCCGCGGCTGCAGTTCGAGGACCGCGGCAAACACGAGGGGCAGTGTCGGGACGAGGAGAACCAGTCCGACGTAGGTCTGGGCCTCCCGATAGCTGCGGGTGAAGGCCGCCACGAGCGTCATGAGCGCCGCGCCCGCGGGCACGAGCGGCAGGCACGCCAGCACGATCTCTACTGCGGCCCGCGGCCCGAAATCGGGGCTCATGCCCAAGCGCTCGAGTCTGACGAACCGCAGCGCGACTGCGAAGGCGGCCACCGTCAGCGCAAGCGATAGCGTCATGTAGGCGCACGCCGCCAGCACCTTGCCGTAGATCAGGTACTCCCGGCGGACCGGCACCGTGAGCAGCGGCTCGAGCGAGCCGCGCTCGCGCTCTCCGGCGGTGGCGTCGATCGCCAGGTACATGCCGCCCATCAACATGGTGAGCAGGATCAGATAGCTCAGTACCCCGAGCGCCAGGGCCGAGCGGCCGGCCGGCGTCGAGATGTCGATCGGGTGCAGGACGATGGGCACGGTGAGCAGCGGGTCCAGGCCGCGCGCAACCAGGCGCAGGCGCGCGATCGTCGCGCCGTATTGATTGACCACGGCGGCAATCCGCTGCACGCTCCGCGCGCTCTTGGTGTTGGATTCATCGGCGAACAGCAGCAGCGGCGATGGCTGCCCGGCCGCGAGCCGCGAGCCGAAGTCCTGCGGCACGAGCAGCACCTGCTCGTCGCGGTGAGCGGCCACCTCGCGGCGCGCCGCGGCCGGGTCCTGCGCGACGGCCCTGATCGAGAATCCGTACTGACGAAGATAGGCCAGGAGCTCAGGCGCGCGCTCGGCATGCGAGACCGTCAGGTGCAACGGGCGATCACTCTGCGCTCCCGCGCCCCGAAAGCTCAGTGACAGCATGCCTGCGATCAGCGCCGGACCCAGGAGCGGCCCGAAGATCAGCGCCGAGATCAGCGTGCGCCGGTCGCGCAGATTCTCGCGGAATTCCTTCGCGAAGACCCGCAGTATGGCCCTCATGAGCTCGCTCCCGCGGCTTCGATCAAGGCGCCGGCCCGTTCCGTGTCAGAAAGAACGGCATGGGTGTGAGGTTGCGCGCGCAGGCCGTATCGAGCTCCGAAACCGACGCTCGACGCACGAACCGCGCCATCACTCCCGCGATGCAGGGATCGGTGAGCTGTCCGTGTCCGAATCCGGGGATCACCAGGCTCAGGTTGTGAGTGAATCCGCGGCTCGCCTGCGCGGCGTAGCGCGGTGGGGTGATCGGGTCGTTGCCGCCCGAGAGCAGCAGCGCCGGCACTTCCGAGTGCAGCGGCTGGTGGAAGTCGGGATCGACGGGACCGTGCGGCCAGATCCTGCAGATCGCCTCGAGCCCGTCGAGTTGCGACGTACCGAGGAACGTCTTGGCGAGCTCGGCGCGCTCCTCGGCATTGACGCGATAGAACGGAACGTCCTCGGAGCACACCACCGTGTCGTTCATGCCTTCGGCGATCGCGTCCCCGTAGATGCGGTCGATCAGAAGAAATTGTCCCGCGAGCGGCGCGAAGTCGCCGGAGGTGGCGGCCTCGTGCAGGTCCAGGGGCAGGAGCGCCGCGAGCTCGGGCGTGTAGCTCGCGAGCCGCAGCACCATCGCGAGATGATAGCTCGTGAACTGCAGCCGGTAGGGCTCGCCGCTCGTTGGGTCGGTCAGATCGACCCACACGGGGTGGCCGGCAAGCTCGTCACGCAGCTGCCGGTAAATTGCCGCCGGATCGCCGAAACGCGCATGGCATGCGGGCTGCTGCCCACAGCGGGCAAGGATGCTCGACAGCGCGGCTTGGGCATCGAGCGCGCTCGTCGCGCCGAGCGCCCGTTGGGGCGGCACTACACCATCGAGGATGACGCTGCGAACTCTGTCCGGAAAGCGGCGCAGATATTGTTGCGCCACGATCGTGCCGTATGACGATCCATAGAGGTTGATGCGGGCATACCCCAACGCCGCGCGCACGCGGTCGAGATCCTGGACAGCAAGGCTGGTCGTGTAGAAGCGGACGTCGGCACGCGGGGCCAACATCTTCAGGCAGCGCTCGGTCTCGGCAACGATCTGCGCGGTCGTGCTCTGATACAGGTCCTCGTCACTCGACTCACAGTCGAGGGCGTTGGAGCCGCCGGTGCCGCGCTGGTCGACGAGGACGATGTCGCGGTCGCGGCGGATGCGCTCGAACACCGGCGCGACGCTGCTGTAGAATGACGTCGCGGCCATTCCCGGCCCACCGGCCAGCACGAAGAGCGGATCGGGGCGCTTGCGTGTGCTGACGGCGGGCACCACGGCCACGCGCAACTGGATCCGCCGCCCACGCGGCGCGGCCGGATTCTCGGGCACGGCCAGCCGGCCGCATGCGGCCTGGATGAGCGTCAGATCCATGGCGCCGTGCAGCTCGCACGGGGACAGTGCGAGGCGCTCAGCGGCCGCAGCGCCGGACGTCGCCGCCGGACTCGCGGCAGCCAGACAGCAAAGCAGCAGTGCGGTGCGCAGGCTCACTTGAGCGAGAGGATAAGGCATCGGCGCCACCTGTCGACTTTGCCCTTGTTCACGCGCCGCTCGCATCTACAATATTCAAGATGAGTTTTTCCCAGCCCTTCGATGTCATCGTCATTGGCGGCGGTCATGCCGGCACGGAAGCCGCGCTGGCCGCGGCGCGCATGGGCGCGCGTACGTTGCTTTTGACCCAGAGCATCGAGACGCTGGGTCAGATGAGCTGCAATCCCGCGGTCGGCGGGATCGGCAAGGGCCACCTCGTCCGGGAGATCGACGCTCTCGGCGGTGCCATGGCGCGCGCCACGGATCGCGCGGGCATTCAGTTCCGGACGCTGAACGGCAGCAAGGGTCCCGCGGTGCGAGCCACCCGGGCTCAGGCGGACCGCCAGCTCTACAGGAAGGCCGTGCGCTCGCTGCTCGAGAGCGAGCCGCGTCTGTCCCTCTTCCAGCAGGAGGCCGCCGATCTCGTGGTCGAGGGTGAGACGGTCAAAGGCGTCGTGACCGTGACCGGGATCCCCTTCGAGGCGCCCGCCGTGGTGCTCACCGTCGGTACCTTCCTTGGCGGTCGGATTCATGTGGGCCTGGATCACTACCAGGGGGGGCGGGCGGGGGACCCGCCGTCGAACCGGCTCGCGAGCCGGTTGCGGGAGCTGCCGCTGCGAGTCGGGCGGCTGAAGACCGGTACGCCGCCGCGGCTCGACGGTCGCTCGCTCGACTTCTCTGCCATGACCCGGCAATCCAGCGATGCTCCGCTACCGGTATTTTCGTTTCTCGGGCGGATCGAAGAACACCCTAGACAGGTCGATTGTTTCATAACACACACAAATGAGCGGACGCACGACATCATCCGGCGGGCGGCAGACCGCTCGCCCATGTTCACCGGCGTCATTGAGGGCGTAGGCCCGCGTTACTGCCCCTCGGTCGAGGACAAGGTCTTCCGCTTCGCGGACAAGACCTCCCACCAGATCTTCGTTGAGCCCGAGGGCCTCGATACCTACGAGATCTACCCCAACGGCATCTCGACCAGCCTGCCATTCGACGTCCAGTGCGAGCTCGTGCGCACCATCCCCGGCTTCGAGCGGGCGCATCTGACCCGGCCGGGCTATGCCATCGAGTACGACTTCTTCGACCCGCGGGACCTGCGGCCCTCACTCGAGACGCGCGTGCTCCAGGGTCTCTTCTTCGCCGGCCAGATCAACGGCACGACGGGGTACGAGGAGGCCGCGGCGCAGGGCATCGTCGCGGGTATCAATGCGGCGCTCGCCTTCCGCCAGCGTGACGCCTGGGTGCCGAAGCGTAGCGACGCCTATCTGGGTGTGCTCATCGACGACCTCGTGACGAGAGGCACGCGCGAGCCGTATCGCATGTTCACCAGCCGCGCCGAGTATCGCCTGCTGCTGCGCGAGGACAACGCCGACCTTCGCCTGACGTCCGTCGGTCGCGAGCTCGGCCTGGTGGACGATGCGCGCTGGCGCCTCTTCGAGGCGAAGCAGCGTCTCGCGGAGAAGGAGATCGAGCGGCTGCAGCGCGTGCGCATTCATCCCGAGGGGGTGCCCGAGGAGTGGTGGCGGCGAGTTCTGTCCGGCCCCTTGGCGCGCGATGTGTCCGCATTCGAGCTGCTGCGCCGCCCGGAAGTCGGCTACGACGCCCTGCTCGAGATTGCAGGCCCTGCGGACTGCGACGAAATCGACGACCGCATCCCTGCGCAGCTGCGGGTGCAGGTCGAGGCCCGCGCCAAGTACGCGGGCTACATCGAGCGCCAGCGCGAGGAGATCGAGCGCCAGCGGCGCAACGAGGAAACGAAGCTTCCCGAGGACATCGATTACGAGCAGGTGCCGGGGCTCTCGCACGAGGTGCGCACTCGCCTCGCGGAGTATCGACCGGCGAGCGTCGGACAGGCGGGTCGGGTGCCGGGCGTGACGCCGGCCGCCGTGACGCTTCTGCTCGTACACCTCAAGAAGCGCGCCCTCGCGGCAGCGCGCGCGCGCGTCGCGTGACCGCCTTCCTGACACAACTCGCCGCGAGCTGGGCGCGCAGCGACTCGCTCGTCTGCGTGGGGCTCGATCCGGAGATCGAGCGCTTCCCCCGTCAGGTCGCCGAGCACCCCTCGCCCATCTTCCAATTCAACAAGGCGATCATCGATGCGACCGCCGAGCTGGTCTGCGCCTACAAGCCGCAGTTCGCCCACTACGCCGCCTACGAGGCGGAGGATCAGCTCGAGCGCACCATCGAGTACATCCACCGCACCTACCCCGGCGTGCCGGTCATTCTCGATGCCAAGCGGGGCGACATCGGCAACACCGCCGAGCGTTATGCGATCGAAGCGTTCGAGCGCTACGGAGCCGACGCCGTCACCGTCAACCCGTATCTCGGCGGCGACGGGCTCGAGCCCTTCCTCCGGCGGGAGGATCGCGGCGTCGTGGTGCTCTGCCGCACCTCGAATCCGGGGGCGCGCGACCTGCAGGACTTGGAAGTCGGCGATGGACGCCGGCGCCTTTATCACGTGGTCGCGGAGCTCACCGCCCGCCGCTGGAACACGCATGGCAACTGCCTGCTGGTCGTGGGGGCGACTTATCCCAAGGAGCTCGCCGAAATACGGCAGATCGCCGGCGAGATCCCGCTTCTGGTTCCGGGCGTCGGCGCGCAGGGGGGTGACGTGGCCCAGGTGGTGCGCAACGGGCAGACCGCCGCGGGCACGGGTCTCATCGTCAGCTCCGCACGAGCAATCCTCTACGCTTCCGCGGGAGATGACTTCGCCTCGGCCGCGAGGGCCGCGGCGCTTTCCTTGCGGGATCAGATCAATGCCCACCGGCTGCGGTAGCTTGCGCCCGCTCCCCGACCGGCTCCCGAGCACCGCCGTTTGAACGGGCGCGCAGCCTGTCGCGCAGTGATCCTTTTGCTGCTCGCGCTGGCGGCGCTCTGCGGCTGCTCCCGTCCCCACGGCGGCGGTGCGGCGGGTACTGCGCCGCGGCGCCCGGCGATTCTGCGGCGTGGTCTCGCGGCGGAGCCTGATTCTCTCGATCCACAGAAGGCCCGCGCGGACGAGGCGCTGCGGGTGTTGCGAGATATCTGCGAGGGACTCACCACGCTCGACAAGTCAGGCGGCGTGGCTCCAGGCATTGCCGAGCGGTGGCAGGTGAGTCCCGATGGGAAGACCTACACCTTCTACCTGCGGCACGACGCCAGATGGTCGAACGGCCAGCCCGTGGTCGCCGCCGACTTCGTGGCCGGCCTGCGGCGCCTGGTCGATCCCACCACTGGCTCGCAGTACGCTGAAGTCGTCGACGTCATCGTCAACGCCAGCGACATCGTCGCCGGCCGCAAGCCGCCAGAGAGCCTCGGCGTTTCCGCGCCCGATCCGTATACGGTCATCATGCGGCTGCGCACGCCGGCGCCCTATCTGCCGGCGCTGCTCTCGCATCCGAGCACCTGCCCGGTGAACCCCGTAGCGCTGGTCAACGACCGGGATGCCTACGCCCGCCCGGGCAACCTGCCATCGGACGGGGCGTTCGTGTTGTCGCAATGGGTGCACGGATCCTACATCTATCTCACGCGCAACCGATACTACTGGAACGACTCCGCCACGCGACTCGAGGCGGTGAGGTACCTGATCACCACCGACGAGAACGAGGAGCTGACGCTCTATCGCGCGGGCCAACTCGACATCACCGACGTGATTCCGCGCAGTCAGTATGACTGGATCCGCTCGCATCTCGCGGCTCAGCTCCACATCGCGCCGGAGCTCGGCGTCTATTTCTACGGCTTCGATCTGCGGCGCGCGCCATTCAAGGGTGACGTGAAGCTGCGCCGCGCGCTCGCCATGGTGATCGACCGGGAAAAGCTCGCGCAGCTCGTGCTGCGCTCGGGCGAGCTGCCGGCCTACGGCTGGGTGCCTCCGGGTGTGGCCGACTACACGCCGCAGTCGCCCGCCTACCGCTCGCTCCTCATGGCGCAGCGCATCGCCGCAGCGCGACGGCTCTATGCCGAGGCCGGTTATTCCGCCGCGCGGCCGCTGCGCTTCGAGCTGCGCTACAACACGGGCGAGATACACGCCGAGCTCGCCATCGCCATCGCCTCCATGTGGCAGCAGGCGCTCGGCGCGCAGGTGACCCTCAGGGCGGAGGAGTTCCGCTCGCTGCTGCAGGACATCGATCGCGACAACGTGCAGATGTTCCGCTCCAGCTGGATCGGCGATTACAACGACGCCTACACCTTCGCCCAGTACTTCAAGAGCGATTTCGGCATCAACCTCACGCACTATCACAACCCCGCGTACGACGACCTGCTCGATCGCGCCGCCGCCGAGATCGATCCCGCGAAGCGCCGGGCGCTGCTCGAACGGGCGGAGCAGGTGATGCTGGCCGATCAGCCGGTGATCCCGATCTACTTCTACGTGAGCAAGCACCTCGTCAAGCCGCGCGTGACGGGGTGGTACAGCAACATCATGAACGTCACCTACAGCAAGGACCTGGGGCTGCGGGGCGAGTCGCCGTAGCCTACTTCCTCCAGAACGTCCTCGTAAACAACACGATCACGCTGAAGATCTCGAGGCGGCCGAGCAGCATCGCCGCCGTGCAGATCCAGGTCTGCAGCGGCGTCAGCGCGTGCAGGTTCCAGACGCCATGTCCGGGCAGCCCGAAAGCGGTGTTGTTGATGGAGGCGACGACGACGCGGAAGGCCCAGTCGAAGCTCATCCCCGTGAGCAGCATCGCGAAGGTGAGCAGGGACACCGTCATGAAGTAGAGGAAAATGAAGGCCAGCACTGCATCGGCCGCACGCTCCGGCACGGGCCGGCCGCCGACGCGCACCGGCGCCATGGCGCTCGGGTGCACGAGGAGCTTGAGCTCGCGGCCGGCCTGGCGCGCCAGCACGAGGGTGCGGAACATCTTGATGCCGCCGCCGGTGGAGCCTGTGCTGCACACGATGCCGGAGAGAAACAACATCCAGATGGGCGCGAACACCGGCCAGGTGGTGAAGCCGGAGTGGCCTACCGTCACCCAGCCGGTCGTGGTGGCGAGCGACACGACGTTGAAGGCGGCGTAACGAAGCGAGGTACCGAAGCTCGGATAGACACCGTGCCAGGTCAGCAGCCCGGCGACGAACACCACGCTGGCCGCGAGCAGAATGGCCATCGCCTTGAGCTCGGGATCGTGACGGTAGGGCTTCAGCGACAGCCGCCGCAGCGCCGCGAAATGCCGCGCGAAGTTGAGCGAGGAGATCAGCATCAGCACGATGAGGACGAGCTCGACGGCGCCCGAGTGGAAGTAACCGATGCTCGCGTCGTGTGTCGAGAACCCGCCGAGCGCGACGGCCGAGAACGCATGGCAGATCGCATCGAACCAGGTCATGCCGCAGAGCCGCAGCGCCACGACCCCGCTCAGCGTGAGCAGCGCGTATACGAGCCACAGCGACCGCGCGGTCTCCGTGATCCGCGGCGCGAGCTTCTCATCCTTCACCGGCCCGGGCGCCTCGGCCTTGGAGAGCTGCAGGCCGCCCACCCCGAGGAGCGGCATCACCCCGATGGCCACCACGATGACCGCCAGGCCGCCCAGCCAGATGAGCGAATGACGCCAGAAGTTGATCGAGGGCGCGAGCGCATCGAGCCCGTCGAGTACGGTCGAGCCGGTGGTCGTGAGCCCCGACATGGTCTCGAAGAACGCCCGCGTGAAGCTCAGTCCCGGCAGAGAGAAGAGGAGGGGCAGCGTGGCGGAGGCGGCGAGGAGGATCCAGCCGAGCGTCATCAGCAGGAAGCCGTCGCGCACCTTGAGCTCCCGCCGATGGCGGAAAGTGGCCGCGGCGAGCACTGCACCGGCGGCAAGGGTGATCCCGGCCGCGAGCAGGAACTGCGGCCAGAGTCCATCGCCCGTGGCGAGCGAGCAGCCGATCGGCAGGAGGTAGGCGAGCCCGAACGCGGCAAGGATGATCCCGAGGAGGTGCGCGATGCCGAGCAACGTCGTTGCGCCTCAGCGCACCGTGCGCACGAACAGGCGCTCCACCGCCTCGATGTGGCGGCGGTCGGAGAGAAAGAGAATGACGTGATCCCCCGACTGCACGAAGGTGTCGTGATGCGCCATGATCACCTGCTCGCCGCGCACCACCGCCCCGATGGCCGAGCCTTCCGGCAGCGGGATCTCGCCGACCGTCCTGCCGACGACGCGCGAGCTGTGCTCATCGCCGTGGGCGACCGCCTCGATGGCTTCGGCCGCGCCGCGCCGCAGGGAGTGCACGCGCACGACGTCTCCGCGGCGCACGTGCGCGAGCAGCGAGCCGATGGTGATGCTCTGCGGCGAGATGGCCACATCGATGCTGCCGCTCTCGATGAGGTCGGCGTAGGAGGGTTTGTTGATGAGCGCCATCACCTTGTGCGCGCCCAGGCGCTTGGCGAGCATCGCCGACAGGATATTGGCCTCCTCGGAGTTGGTGAGCGCGGCGAACACGTCGGCGCTGTCGATGTTCTCCTCGATCAGCAGCTCCTCGTCCGCGGCATCGCCGGCGAGCACGATGGTGTTCTCGAGCTGCTCCGACACCCAGCGCGCGCGCCCCGTCTCCCGCTCGATGAGCTTCACCTGGCTGGTCTTCTCGAGCGAGCGCGCGAGGCGAAAGCCGATGTTGCCGCCGCCCGCGAGCACCACGCGGCGTACCCGCGTGTTCTCCTTGCGCAGCTCGCCGATGACACGCCGGATGTCATCCCGGGCGGCGAGAAAGAAAACCTCGTCGCCTTCCTCGATGACCGTGGCGCCCTCCGGCGGGACACCGCGGCCGCGCCGGTAGATGGCGACTACGCGCACTTCCATGCGCGCCAGGTGCTCCGGCAGCTCGCGCAGGCAATGACCGACCAGGAGTCCATTGTTGACGGCGCGCACGCCGACCAGGCGCACCTTGCCGGCGGCGAAGTCGAGCACCTGCAGCGCGCCCGGATGGCGGATCAGCCGCTCGATGTATTCGGTGACGAGCTGCTCCGGGCTGATGAACACATCCACCGCGATGGCCTGCTCATTGAAGAGCTCCGGCCGCTGGGTGTACTCGGCCGAGCGGATGCGGGCGATCTTGGTCGGCGTGCGAAACAGGGTGAACGCCACCTCGCAGGCCATCATGTTGACTTCGTCGCTGTTGGTCAGGGCGACGAGGATCTCGGCCTCCGCGGCGCCGGCCGCCTCGAGCACTCTGGGGTAGGCGGCGTTGCCCACCACCGTGTGCACGTCGAGGCGGTCCTGCAGATCGCGCAGCACCTCCTCATTGGCGTCGACCACCGTGACTTCGTTGGCTTCCTCACGCGAGAGGTGGCGGGCAACGGTGCGCCCGACCTGCCCGGCGCCGAGAATGAGGATTTTCATGCTTCGATCACGACAAGACGTCTCTCACCAGGCACAGGGATGTGCCCCGCCGCCGCAGCGCCATCAAAGACACTCCAGGTTGGCATACTGCATCATGAGCCACTTGGTGCCCTGCTGCTCGAAGCTCACCTGGATGCGGGCATGCGGGCCGCTGCCCTCCACATTCAACACCACGCCCTCGCCGAACTTGCCGTGCCGTACCCGGGCGCCGAGGCGCATGCCCGGCGGCGGCGGCTCCTCGGGCCGGAATCTGACCACGGACCCGGGCGGTTCGCGCCGCATTCTGGCGGCGGCCACCGCGCGGGCGACCTGCACGCGCGGCCGCACCTCGGCGAGGATGTCCTGCGGAATCTCCTTGATGAAGCGCGACGGCGCGGGATGAGTGTCCATGCCGTGCACGCGGCGCTGCTCGGCGTAAGTGAGATACAGATGCCGCATCGCGCGGGTCATGCCGACGTAGCAGAGCCGGCGCTCTTCCTCGAGCGCCTCGAGATCCGATATGCAGCGGCTGTGAGGGAAGAGCCCTTCCTCCATGCCGCAGAGGAACACGACCGCGAATTCCAGGCCCTTCGCCATGTGCAGCGTCATCATCTGCACGCTGTCCTCCCCCTCCTCGGATTGCCGCTCGCCGGACTCGAGCGCCGCATGTGCGAGGAAGGCCTCGAGCGGCGGCAGCTCGAGCTCGGTGCTCTCCGCGCCGAAGCTGCGGGCGGCGCTCACCAGCTCCGCGAGGTTCTCGAGCCGTGCCTCGCTGCGCGCGAGCTCGCCCCGCGCCGTATCCTGGCCCTTCTCGCGGCCGTGATGCTCGTTGAGCCCGCTCCACTTGAGCACGTGATCGATCTGCTCGTGCAGCGGCAGGCCCGCGGTCTCCTGCGCCAGCCGCTCGATGAGGGCGTGGAAGCCGCGCAGCGCGCTCGCGGATCTCGCGCCCTGCTGCGCCTCGCTCACCGCCGCGGCCGCCCGCCAGAGCGGGATGCCCGCGCTTTTGGCTTCCGCGCGGAGTGTTTCGACCGTGCGCTCGCCGATGCCGCGCGGCGGCAGGTTCACCACCCGCTCGTACGCGCCATCGTCGTCACGATTCAGCAGCAGCCGCAGGTACGCGAGCGCATCCTTGATCTCGGCGCGCTCGAAGAACCGCAGGCCGCCGTAAACCCTGTAGGGGATTCGCGCGACGATCAACGCTTCCTCGAATGCGCGCGACTGCGCGTTGGAGCGGTAGAGCACGGCTATGTCGCTGCGCCGGTTGCCGCGGGCGACGTAATCCGCCATGCGCCGGGCGACGAACTCCGCCTCGTCGCGCTCGTTGAACGCCGCATAGAGTTGGATCGGTAGGCCGGGCTCGCCGTTGGTCCACAGGGTCTTGCCGAGGCGGCCGGAGTTGTGGGCGATGAGCCCGTTGGCGGCGGCGAGGATCGTCCCGGTAGAGCGATAGTTCTGCTCCAGCCGGCAGAGCTTCGACCGCGAGTAGTCGCGGCGGAACTGTTGGAGATTCTCCACACGAGCCCCCCTCCATCGGTACACCGATTGATCGTCGTCCCCGACGACGAACGGGTGTCCGTCGGGGCCTGCGATGAGGCGCAGCCAGGCATACTGGATCGAGTTGGTATCCTGGAATTCGTCCACCAGCACGTGCCGGAAGCGCTCGCGATAATGCGCCAGCAGCGCCGGATGGTCCCGCCAGAGCTCGTAGGCGCGCAGCAGCAGCTCCGCGAAGTCCACCACGCCCGCGCGCGCGCAGGCTTCCTCGTAGAGGCCATAGAGCCGGACCATCTGTGCCCGGGTCGGGTCGTTGCCGGCCTTCAAGTCCTTCGGCCGGCGGCCCTCGTCCTTGTTCGAGTTGATGAACCACTGCACCTCGCGCGGCTCCCAGCGCGACTCGTCGAGATCGTTGGCTTTGATGATTCGCTTGATGAGGCGCTGCTGGTCGTCCGAATCAAGAATTTGAAAGCTCTGCATGAGCCCCGCCTCGCGCCAGTGCAGCCGCAGCAGCCGGTGGGCGATGCCGTGGAAGGTTCCGATCCACAGCACCCCGGGAGGCGCGCCGAGGATCTGCTCGACGCGGCCGCGCATTTCCCCGGCCGCCTTGTTGGTGAAGGTGACCGCCAGGATGGAGTAAGGCGAGGCATGCTCCGCGGTGATGAGCCAGGCGATGCGGTGGGTCAGCACTCGCGTCTTGCCGCTGCCCGCGCCCGCCAGCACGAGTACCGGGACGAGCGGCGCCGCGACCGCGGCGCGCTGCGCCTCGTTCAGAGGGTTGAGGATGGGGTCGATATCCATGGGGGGCGCATTTTACGGCATGGAGGCGCTACGCACCTCTGCCGCGAGCGTGACGAGGGCCGCGCGTCAGGACCCGAGATCGCGCAGGAGGGCACTCACGACCGCCGCCATCTCGGCCACCTTGGAAGGCTTGCGGATCACCGAGCGCACGCCGAGGTCCGCCGCGCGCTGCGCCTCCGCGGCGTCGATGTGGCCGCTCGCGATGACGACGGGGGCATCGGGGCGGATGGCGAGCACGGCCTTCGCAAGCTCGATGCCGCTCATGCTTCCAGGCATGGAGAAGTCCGTGAGGACCAGAGCGAATGCCTGCGGCTCCCGCTCGAACGCCGCGAGCGCCTCCTCGGCGCTGGCGAAGCCCTGGGCCGGAATGCCGAGCTTCCCGAGCGCGCGCGTCATCAGAAAGACCAGCGTCGGCTCATCGTCGACGTAGAGGACGCGTGCGGGCGCCTCAGTTACCACTTGTTCCTCAGCTCGCGCAGCTTCAAGAACACAGTGCGCGCGTCGGGCTGCTCGCCGATCTCGGGGAACGCCTCGCGCAGCCGCGCGATCACCGCCGGGCTCTGCAGGCGGAAGAAGGTGTTGATGCGCTTCTCCTCACCGAGCGTCGTGATCGTCATTGCCGCCGGATTCTGCTGGCGGGCGGCCTCGAGCAGGCTTCGCGCCGCGGCGTTATCGGGTTCCCGATCGAGCGTGAACTCCAGATTGCGCGTCAGATATTCGTGCCCGGGGAAGACCCGCGTCTCCTCCGGCAGATGCGCGAGTTGGGTCACGAAAGTCTCGTAAAGCTGCTGCGGATGGCCGCCGTTGTGGCAGTTGCCCGCCCCGGCGTTGAAGAGCGTGTCGCCGCAGAAGAGCGCGGGTTCATCGCCGCTTCGCGGCTCACCCCTGGCGAGGAGACATATATGCGCCATGGTGTGGCCTGGCGTATCGAGACACTCGAGCTCCACGCTGCGCCCGATGCGCACGACGTCACCTTTGACGAGTCCACGGTCGACGCCGCCGATGCGGCTCGCGGCCCCCGCGTGCGCCAGGACCCGCGCTCCGGTCGCGCCCACGAGCCCCGAGTTGCCGCCGGTGTGGTCCCGGTGCTCGTGGGTGTTCAGGATCTGAGTGATCTGCCAGCCCTTGGCTCGCGCGGCATCGAGGCAGAGCCGCCACTCGAGCGGGTCTACTGCCAGGGCCTCGCCCGTCTCGGGACAGGCGATGAGATAGTGGAAATTGCGGTAGGGATTGGCCGACCAGATGCGCTCGACGAGCATCGGGCGAGCATACCCCTCAGGCCTCCTCAGTGCCGAGCCCCGAGGGGGAAGCCGCTTGCGCGGGACCGGGCTCCGCAACGCAGAGGGTGCAGAGCCCGCCTATGGCCATACTGACGCCTCCCGCCACCAGGCCGAAGGCCGGCCGGTCGTGGAAGAGCGTATGCACCAGGCCGCCGAGCACGCTCGCCGCCAGCATCTGCGGAATGACGATGAAGAAATTGAAGATGCCCATGTAGACACCCATCTTTTCCGCCGGCAGGTTGTCCGAGAGCAGCGTATAAGGCAGCGACTGGATCGACGCCGAGGCGAAGCCGACACCGGCCATGGAGAGAAGGAGCCACTCGGGGCTGCCGACCCAGGCGAACGAGGCGAGCCCGAGCCCGCCCGCCGCCAGGTTCACCAGGTGACTCCAGCGCAGGCCGAGCCGTCGCACCATGAGCGGAATGACCACCGCGCCGGCGATGAGAAAGCAGTTGCCGGCGGCAAACAGCACTCCCACCCAGTTGGCGCCCGTGTTGTAGGCGAGCGAGCGCGGATCGCTGCTGCCGAATTGCACCGAGGTCACCGTCGGCGTCATGTAGATCCACATGGCGAAGAGCGCGAACCAGGAGAAGAACTGCACCCAGGCCAAGCGGCGCATCGGGCCCGGCATGGCATACAGGTCGCCCATGACCTGGCGGACCATGCCGCGGCTCGCGGTCATGCTCAGCCAGGCGAAGAGCGCCCCGAACACGATGAGGCCCACCGTCAGGAGGTAAAGCTCATCCGCCAACGAGAACCGCCGGATCAGGGCGACGCCGAGCCCTCCCGCCACCAACATGGCGAGTCCGAGCCGCCGCGCGCCGGAGACGTTCGTGACCGGAAGAGCGAGGCTCTTGCGAGCGAAGCCCAGCAGGCGCTCGGGCGCGTATTCGCGCGTCGTCACGACCGTCCACAGCACAGCGCAAAACAGTACGGCGGCGCCAACATAAAAGGCGATGCGCACGGTGGCTGGAATCTGACCGGCCGGCGCGACGTTCGGAACGCCCAGCTTAGCCAAGACCCACGGCAGCATCGATGCGAGGACGGCACCGACGCCGATGAAGAAGCTCTGCAGCGCAAATCCGAGCGGCCGCTGAGCATCGGGCAACTGGTCGCCGACGAAGGCCCGGAAAGGCTCCATGGAGACATTGATGGAAGCGTCCATCAGCCACAACATAACGGCTGCCACCCACAGCATGGACGCCTCCGGCATCCATACCAGCGCCAGTGTCGTGAGCAGCGCGCCGCCGAGAAAATAGGGCCGCCGCCGCCCAAGACGCGTCCAGGTGTGGTCGGAGGCGTAGCCGATGATCGGCTGCACGATGAGGCCGGAGAGCGGCGCCGCGACCCAGAGGAGGGGGATCTCCCTCAGGTTCGCGCCGAGTGTCTGGAAGATGCGGCTGACGTCGGCGTTCTGCAGCGCGAAGGCGAATTGAATACCGAGGAAACCGACGCACATGTTCAAGATGTGGCGGAACGACAGCTCGGGTTTCGGGCTCAAGGCTTCCTCAGGCTCTGGAAGCTCGCGACGGTGGGTCTTCGAGGGGGCCCATCCGCCGGCAGCGGCGCAATCCGTAGTCCGCCTATGTGAGCGCTGTTGAGCGGTCCGGTGGCGCCGCCATTCGGGCGCGCCGGGCGAACGCCGGCCGTGGCGTGGCGCGCGTTGGCCGCCGCCGGGGGCGGCGGGCCGGTGTAGTGTGCGAATTGCCCGAGGTCGCTCATGTTGAAGCCCTGGAGCAGCGCGAAGCTGCAGGCTGCGCCGGAGTCGGCCTCGAAGCGGACCGTCGTCGAGGCTTGCCAGCCCGCGCTCTGGGGCATCACCAGCGGCAGCACCTGGCGCGGGCTGCCGGCGCAGCGAATCTCGAGCTGCTTGACCGCCGCGGTGATGCCGGTGCTGATCGGCCCATGATCATTGGAGTAATGGAGCCACGCGAGGTACTCGCCGCCGCGCGCTGCAGTCCAGTGCCTCGGCCAGGGGCCGACGACGTTGGTGGCTCTGCCGGCGCCGGAGGCCGCGAGCGGCCCCGGTGTGGATGGGCTCGGACTCGCGGCGAGGTACAGCGGTGCGTTCATGGGCGGCGGAGCCGCGCGCGCCGCAGTGGCAACGAGCTGCACTTCGGTCGTGGCGCTGTGGTGTTGGATGGTTCCGGCAACCAACAGCGCGCCGTCGAGGCTCGCCGGACGATCGAGCACGACGCGCAGCCCGTTCAGGTACAGACTGATCCGGCGCGAGGAGCCGAAGAGCATGGGCACCAGCGATGCCGGCAGCTCCGGTGCAATGCGGCCGTCGTCCTCGAGCCCGAATACACCCCGCAGCACCATGTCCAGGTAGCCCGCGACGGACCAGAGCTGCCGCGGCGAATCGACCACGGGCCCGCCGAGCTTGCCGGCCACGTGCGTCGACTGCGAGAGCAGCGAATAATTCTCCATGTTGGACGCGTTGAGCGCCGCGCCGCGCATCAGGGAGTGCACCTCGAGCGCGATCAGGGAGGGGTCGCCGATCCGTCGCGCCGCGCGCAGGGTGTACTCGCTCACGAACGGCCAGATCGCCCGGTTGTGGTAGATCGGCTGATGGCGCCGCTCCGGCCAGATCACGGGGCTTCCCGCGGGCCAGGCGGGGTAGTGCTCCAGGGATTCCTCGGCGCGCGTGGGATCCGCAACGCCGCTCGTGATTGCCAGGTCCAGGCCGAGCAGGTCGTAGGTGTCGAAGGGCTCCGGATCGACGGGTCCGCCGATGTAGCTCATGTAGAGGCCGCGGTCGGGTCGCCAGAAGCGGGCGTTGATCGCCCGTCGGAGACTTCGGGCCTGGCGCGCGTAGCTGGCCGCGGCGGTCTGCAGCCCGCGCTGCCGTGCCATCGCGGCGGCGAGCTGCAGCGCCTGATAGTGCAGGACGTTGGTCGAGAGCGCGAACGATTGCGCGATGAAGACGACATCGCGAGCGGTCGAGGCCGGATAGGTCTGCTGGCGCCAGTCGAGGAACGACGTCTCGCCGCGGTACAACCCGATCCTGGGATCGAAGACATAGCGGCGGTCCTGGGCGAGGGTATCGGTCAGTGCGCGGTACACCGTGTCCGCGAACGCGCGGTCATCGAGCAGATGGCGTGCGCCGAGGAACCAGACCACCCGATCGGTGCTGATCGGCCAACTGCCGCCCGAGCCCGTGTCCTGCATCACGTACAAACCGGGTGGCGCGGCGGCGGCGCGCGGCGGCGAGATCTTGAAGAGAAGCGATGCCCGTGCGCGCGCCGGGTCGAGCCGCCAGAGTCCAAGATCTATAGAGTACGAAACGTCGCGTGTCCAGACGAACGGCCACTCCTTGCCCGCGATGAAGCAGCGGCACGGAATGGGCCGGCCGTGGTCGAATGCGGCGTCGGTGATGGCGTCGACGGAATCTTTGCCCAGGTCCTCCTGCGCCATTGCGAAGAGTGCATCGAAGAGCGGGCTCGCCGTCTGCACGCGCCAGCGCTGGGCCGCAATCACCCGCTCGCCGACCGGCGAATGAAGCACGTATTTCCCATCGGGCCGCACATCTACCCGCGCTTCCTGGCCGCGCCAGCTGACGCTGTGGCGCCAGGCGGTACGTGGCGGCGAAGAGACGGCCAGGGAAGTGGCTAGAAGCAGGCTCAGCACGATCGTCTGTCGTTACGTCAATCTGTCCGACGCCCAAGGTCAGTGCAGATTAGCGCCTCCTTTGATCTGCAGGCGCTCGGGTATGCCCGCAGGCAGCTCGATGTAGGTCACCCCGCCGTAGCGGTCGCCGCCGATGGTCCAGCAGGAACCTGTGCACCGGCGTAGCGCTGCGAGATCGGCGACGCGTCTGAGCGGTGCGCCGCCGCGATCGACCTGCATCGCCACCGTCCGATGAATTGCGAAGACATAGTGGGTGAGGTCGGGCCGATAGGTGCCGCTCGGCGCGCCTGTGCTCAGGCTGACGGCACTGGGGGTAGCCTCCACGCTCAGGTGCTGCAGGAAGCAAGCCCCGTGCTCGTAGGCGTAGGTCTTGCCGTCATCGTCATAGTAGCCGAAGTCCGTACGCCTCGAATCCGGGAAGACTTCGACCCGAAGGGTGGTGATGGGGTGCTCGCCAACGTAGTCCTCCACCGGCTGGGTTGGAATGATCGCCCCCTGGCGGATGAAGAGCGGAATGTCGCTCCAGGTCTTGCTGTCTACGGCCAGACTGATCGACCTGCCGCCGAGATAAACCTTGCCGCTCGACCAGTCGGTCCAGACGCCGGCGGGCAGGTAAATGCGCTTCTCGGTTTGGCCCTGCTCGACGACCGGTGAGACCAGAAGCCACTCGCCGAACATCCAGGCGCTGGAGTCGTTCCGAACCTGCGGATCTTCCGGCCAACCGAAGGTGAGGGGACGCACGAGGCCGATGCCTGCCACGTGATCGTGCCAGGCATAGGAGTACATATAGGGGAGCAATTCGTAGCGCAGCCTGATCGCTCGGGTGGCGGCGTGCTCGGCGATCGGCCCGTACCGCCAGGGTTGGCGCTTCTGCTGGTATTCCCCGTGCACCCGCAGGATCGGCGTGAAGGCGCCGAACTCGATCCAGCGGGCGTAGTTCTCGTCCGAGGGGTGACCATGGAAGCCGCCGCCATCCATGCTCCACCACATCTCGCCGACGTCCATGGCGCTCAGCATCCTCGGCCGCTGCTCGGCCATGCTGGCGAAGCCCGTCTGAATGTCTCCCGACCAGAGCCCGTAGGCATAGCGCTGGGCGCCCAGCCAGAAGTTGCGATTGAGCGAGAAGACGCGCGTATCGCTGATCCTGCGCTGGCCCTCATAGAGCGAGCGCTCCATGTCGAGGAACTGGGTATCCCCGCCCGCCTCATCCGCTTCGTCGTTCCACCAGCCCACGATGCCGGTCTTGAAGCTGTGCTCGAGCGTTGGATTGAAGAACCAGGCGCGAGTCGCCGGGTTGTCGAAGTCCAGGTCCCTGACGGGCTTGTGCGAGAAGTAATCGAGGCTCGGCTTCTCGCCGGGGATCCAGAGGTGATGCGCGCTGGCGTAGCGGCCCTCCTCCGTATCGACGTGGATGCGCGGCTTCATGATGCCGATGAGGTGTACCCCCAGGGCCTTTAGCTGCGCTCCCAGCTTGCCGCTCGGGCCATCGGGAAATTTGTGCGCATTCCAGCGGAATTCCCCGTATTCGTCTTGCCCCCAGGCCTTCCAGTCGAAGTCGAGCTCGAAGGCATCGAGCGGAATGTGCCTGGCGCGGTAGGTCTTCACGTCCTGCAGCAGCTCCTGCTCATCGATCCCCCACTGGCTGTTGATGAAGCCGAGGGACCATTTGGGAAAAAGCGGCGCATGGCCGCTCAAGTCCGCGATGGCGGCGAAGATGGCCCGGGGATCGCCCGCAATCAGGTAGAAGTCGGGATCGGGTCGCGAGAGCCTGGAGACACGGAGAGTCCCCTGCGCCAGATCGAAGGCGGCCCCTTTGCTGTCGATCAGCACGCCGAATCCGGCCGTGCTCCAGACGAGCGGCGCACCGGCATCGCCCTGCTCGCCTGCTGTCGCGAGCTGCCGCCCGCGACGCAGCAGGCCGGCGGCGGGCTGCTGGAACGCATTGAAGCCGTCAATGCCGTAGAGCGGCGCGCCCTGCGCGAATCGCAAGGCGAGCGTGCGGCGGGCCAGGGTCGCGATATCGGGCTCGCTCAGTAGCGCACGACGCGAACCTGGCACGTAGACCCGCAGGGTCTGTGCCCTCGAATCAAACACGGCACGCAGACCGCCGCTGCCGAGCACGACTCGGCTGTCATGCAGATGCACGGTCACGGGAGTGGTTGCGGCGCGTGACGCCCCCGGCGCCATGATCAGCGTCCGCGGCGTCGCGCGCCCGGCTGGGAGGAAATGCACTCGCAGGACGTTGGCGCGCACGAGGCGCAACTGCAGAACGCCGCCATCAACCCTGACATCCGCTCCGGCGTGTCGCGGTTGGATCAGCGGCTGCGTTGCGGCGCGGAGTGCGGCAACCGGAGCCGCGGCGAGCAGCAGACTGAGACTCACGACGCTCGAGACAAAGCGGATCCTGACCGACCTCATGCCCATTTCTTTCAGCGCGCGCGACGCTTACTGCAGTATTACGCTGGAGTAGCCGGGTAGCACCAGATGCCGCCCGGACAGGCGGACGCCCGCGCGGGTGCGCCGGATCACGGCCCGGAAGCTGCCGGCCGACAACGTGACGATCTGCGGACTGGCGGCGAGATTGTGGACGACGAGCAGCCGTTGTCGGCTGTCGGCGCGCACGTAGGCGCAGATCGGGCCGCCATCAGCCGGATAAGGCGCGATGTCGCCGTCACGCAGGGCCGGCAGCGCGATGCGCCAATGAATCAGGCGGCGATAAAGATACAGCAGCGATTTCTGATCGGCGCGCTCCGCGGTGACCGACAGGCCGGGCGCGGCGTTGTCGGGAGCCGCCTCCCACCAGGTCTCGCCGACCTCGTGCGGGTTGCGGTCCCAACGCATGGGCTCGCGAATCCCTGGATCCGGTTTCACCCCGTGCATCCCGATTTCCTCGCCGTAGTAGACGAAGGGATGCCCCGGCAGAGTCAGCAACATCGCCGCGGCCATGCGCATGTGGCTCATGTTGCCGCCGAGCTGATCGATCACCCGGTTTCGGTCGTGGTTGCCGATGAACGGGGAATCAACGATGGGGCCGCGCGCGTCCCGATGGAATCGACTCAACGCCTGTTGCACATAGGCGCCGAGATCGCCGCTGGTCTCGCTGGCGGCGGCTGTGACCAGGACCCGCGCCAGCGGGAAATCGAACACGGAATTCAGTGCGGCATAGTAGGGAGCCGCCTGCGCCTCCCTCCGGGCGGGCACTTCGCCGAGCAGGAATACCTTCGGGTCGGTCGCGCGCAATGCCGCGTGGTACTGCTGCCACCAGGCGACGTTCTGGTCGATGGCGTGCGCGCTGCCGATATCCGATTTGAAGTCGATGTAAATCTGAGTGGTGGCATCGAGCCTGAACCCATCGACCCCCTGAGCCAGCCAGAAGCGGCCCACCTTGATCATCTCCCGTCGCACCGCCGGGTTGTCGTAGTTGAGGTCCGGCATCTGGCTGCTGAAGTCGCCCAGGTAATACCGGCCGTCGCGGCGGTGCCAGGCGGGGCTACCCACCGAGCTCATGGCAGCGAGGTCGGCTCCCTTGCCGGCCCACGTGTACCAGCCGTGGTAAGGGCTCTTCGGACTCAGCGCCTGCTCGAACCACGGATTGCGGTTGCTGGTGTGGTTGAGCACCATGTCGATCAGCACCTTGATGCCGCGCGCATGGGCCTCGCGCAGCAGGCGGTGGAAATCCGCCATCGTTCCGAACTGCGGATTGACGGCGAAGTAGTTGGTAACGTCGTAGCCGTGGTAGCTCGGTGAAGGAAAGATCGGAGTCAGCCAGAGGCCGCTCACCCCCAGCCACTTCAGATAGTCGAGCCTGGCGCTAATGCCATTGAGATCACCAATGCCGTCGCCATTGGAGTCGGCGAACGAGCGCACAAAGATCTCGTAATAGACCCCCGAAGCGGCGGGCCGTGGGAGAGTCGCGGCACTGGCCGCAGCGGCTGCGAGAAGGGTGAATGCCGCGCCGGCCAGTGCCGCAGTGAGCCCGCGATGGCGCGCAGCGCTCGAGGGAGAGCCGATCATCCACCGAAGAATGCGGTGCGCGGGCGCGGATTTGCAACGGATCACATACGTATTCAAAGCGAGCGGGCGCATGGGGCGCATAACCCTCGTTCGCTGGCACCCGGAGCGCCGTCCCATTCCCGCGACGCCCGTGCGGGAAAATCCCAAAGTCGGGATTGAGTGTCGCGCGAGCCTTTCCGTCTCTGGCCAAAAAAAGTCTAACAATCAATCGCTTGCGGACGATCCGCGCTGGCACGGAATCCGCATCGCTTGCGCGACCGAGCAACTTCCGTGAGCCATGCCCGACATTGCGATCGATCCTGCAGTCCTGCGCCAGCGGCGCTTGAAGCGCCGCGCCGCGATAGCCATTCCCGCGGCCGCGCTCGTCGCGCTGCTCGTCTGGGCGCTCGCGCGCCCGGCCGCCGGGCCTGCGGTACAGCGATCGGACCTCTGGATCTCCACGGTTGAGCGCGGCCCTCTGCCCATCGTCGTGAGCGCCGCCGGCGCTTTCAAGCCCATCGAGCAGCGCTGGATCACTGCCGCCTCGCCGGGCGTCGTGGAGGAGGTTCGCGTGTTGCCGGGCGATCGCGTCGAGCCCAACACGGTGCTCGCGGTGCTGGCGAATCCTGCGGTCGTTTCGCAGCTGGCGCAAGCCAAAGCCAACGTCGCGAGCGCCGAAGCCGAGCGGGCCTCTCTGCACGCGCAGCTGATTAGTCAGATGCTGACCCTGCAGGGAGAGCTCGCCGCGGACGAGGCCCAGGCCCAGACCGCCGCGGCGAAAGAGCGCGCGGAAGGCTCGTTGATCGATGCCCATATCGTCTCGATGCTCGAGTACTCCGCAACCCGACTGCAAGCGAGCGAATTTACCCGGCTGGCGCAGCTCGACCGACAGCGGATTGCCGCATTCCGCGAGAGCATGGTCGCCCAGGATCGGGCAGCGGCCGCCAAGGTCGCGGCGCTGCGGGCGGTTCTCGAGAACAGTCGCCAAAGCGCCGAGGCGCTCTCGGTGGTCGCGGGCATGCAGGGCGTCGTACAGGACGTGGCGGTGCATGCGGGCCAAACGCTTTCCCTCGGCGGTGGCATCGCGCGTGTGGCGAGCGTCAAGGATTTGAAGGCGACGCTGCAAGTGCCCAGCAGCGAAGCCGGCGAGGTCGCCATCGGTCAATCCGTCACGCTGCAATTGGCCACGGACACCGCTCAGAACCTGCCGGGACGCGTCATTCGCGTGTCGCCGGCGGTGAGCAACGGGAGCGTGGACGTCGACGTCATGCCGCAGGGCTCTCTGCCTGCCGACGTGCGGCCGAACCTCGCGGTCACCGGCGACATCCATATCGCCGACATACGACAGGCCACCTACATTCAGCGCCCCGCGTATGCGGGTCCCGACAGCCGCATGACGCTGTACCGGTTGGTCGACGACGGTCGCACCGCCGTGCCGGTCCATGTGCGCTTCGGTGCAGCATCCGATCAGTACATCCAGGTCGTCAGCGGGCTCGAGCCGCGTGATCGCGTGATCGTGTCCGATACCAGTGGCTTCGCCGGCGAGCCGCGAGTCGCCATCAGATGAGTTTCGAAGGAGACCGATCCCCATGTCCGCCAGTTCCGTCATCGAAGTCAGCGATCTGACCAAGGTCTACCTTGCCGACGAGGTGGAGACACATGCTCTCACCGGCATCAACCTGCGAGTCATGTCGGGAGAGTACGTCGCCATCATGGGTCCGTCCGGCTGCGGCAAGACGACGCTCATGTCCATACTCGGCCTGCTGGACGCGCCGACCTCGGGAGGCTACGACCTGGCCGGCTCGCCCGTCGCGAAGCTCGATGCGGCGCAGCGCGCCCGATTCCGCAACCGCAACATCGGGTTCATTTTCCAGTCGTTCAATCTCATCGGCGACCTGAGCGTCTACGAGAACGTGGAGCTGCCGCTGGTATATCGAGGCGGCGTGAGTCGCAGCGAGCGACAGCGCAAAGTGGCGGCGGCGCTGGAGAGCGTCGGCATGTCACACCGTATGCGTCACTATCCGGCGCAGCTCTCGGGCGGCCAACAGCAACGCGTCGCGATCGCGCGCGCGCTGGTCGGGGACCCGCAGATCCTGCTGGCGGATGAGCCCACGGGAAATCTCGACTCGGCCAACGGCGAGAAAGTCATGGATCTGCTGGCGGCGCTCAACCTGGGCGGCGCGACGCTCGTCATGGTCACTCACGAGCCGCGCTATGCCGCTCGCGCCAAGCGCATCGTCAGGCTGTTCGACGGACAGATCGTGGCGGAGCAGGAAGGCCGTGCGAGCGAGGCCCGCGCGCAGGCGTAACCCGGTCCGGAGGGTAGCCCATGACCGTCTCCATCACCGAGCGCTGGGAACCGCTTTCGCAAGCGCTTCGGCGCCTGCGTCGGGACTGGGCCTTCACGGCGGCCTTCGTGTTGACTCTGGCGCTCGGCATCGCAGCCAATCTTGCAGTGTTCTCGGCGCTGGATGCCTACTTCCTGCGCCCGCTCCCTTACCCGCACGGCGAGAGTCTGGTCAACATCTACTTCGGCGCCGCAAAGTTCCCCTTGCCACCCGGGCCGATGTCGGCACCGACCTATCAACGGCTGCAATCGGTGCGCGCGCTCTCCTCGAGCGGGCTGGCGCTGGCCTATGGCAACAACGCCACGGTCACTGTCCCCGGCGAGCCCCCGGCGAACGATCAGGTGGCTGACGTCACCGCGTCGACACTCGAGACTCTGGGTGTAGAGCCCCTGCTCGGTCGCTGGATCAGTCCCGTCGCCGACCGTGTGGGTGGGCCTACCGAGGTGGATGTGGGCTATGGGCTCTGGCAGAGCGCCTTCAAGGGCGATCCGCACGTACTCGGCCGCACGCTGAGCATCGGGGGCAAACCGTACACGGTAGTCGGTGTGATGCCACCGGACTTTGCGTTCCCCAAGCGGCGTACGCAGCTCTGGCTGCCGATCGTACTCACTCCTCAAATGCTCTCCCTGCAGAGCGCGGGAGACTTTCCCTATGTCATGATCGCCCGGCTGAGACCCGGCGCCTCCCGAGCGGAGCTCGAGACCGAGATCGACGGCGTGTTGGCGCGCCTCGAGCAATCCATGGCGCCTGCGGACCGCAAGGCGTTCCAGCAGATCGGCGCCTACCTTGCGTTCATACCGCTGCGCCAGTGGCTGGGAGGCGCCTCCCGCGGGCGTCTGCTCATGATGCAGTTGGGCGCAGGCATTCTTCTCCTGCTCGCGGTCGCGAGCCTGGTCAACCTCGCTCTCGCGCGGGCACTGCGCCGCCGGGATGAGGCGGCCTTGCGCGTGGTGCTGGGCGCCGGGCGGGGCGCGCTTCTTACGCAGGCGTTGGTCGAGGCCTTGCCGCTTGCCGCGGCCGCTATTCTCGTCGCCTGGCCGCTCACCGAGCTCGGCATGAGGGCTCTCACGGAGTACGGCATCGCTTCCGCGGGCACCTCTTTCAACCTTCACGTCGGCACAGCGCTTTGGGCGCTGGGCGTCGCGGTGGCACTCGTCCTGAGCAGCGCGGCACTCGCCCTGCCGCAGGCGTTCGTGCGCGTCAGTCAGCCCGCCGAGCTCCTCTACGGAACGGGGAAGGGCGGCGGCAGCGGTCACCGCACGCGCCCGCTGCGCCTCGCGTTGAGTGTCGGACAGATCGGATTGGCCATTGCGCTGCTCGCGGGCGCGCTGCTCCTCGGGCGGTCGCTGCGCAACATGCTCGACTCCAACCCCGGCTTCGACAGCCGTGATCTCTACACCGCCACTCTGTCCCTGCAAGGTCCGCAGTACGAGCAATGGGGCGCCTGGCTCGCGGCCCACCAGCGCCTCGGCGCCGCCGTGGCGGCGTTGCCTGGCGTGCGCGAGAGCGGCATCGGGGAATCGGTGCCGTTCTCCGGCGCCGGCGCCAACTCCATGTTCGCCCCCGCGCAAGGCCGCACGCAAAGCGCGCGACATGCCCTGGGGGCGGTCACTGTCGCAGGTCCGGGCCTCATGAAGACGCTCGGCGTACACCTGCTGGCCGGGCGGCTGCTCGATGCGAATGATGCCGCAACCAATGCGGCCAACATCGTGATCGATGAGCGTTTCGCGGATGCCCTCTTCGGGAGCCCCGACGCCGTCGGCAAGACCCTCCAGTGCAGCAGCGGGAACGGCACCTGCCGCATCGTCGGCGTGGTTGGCACGATCCAGGACCGTTTTGCCCAGCACTACTCCTTCATCAACGGCACCGTATTCGCCCCGGAAGAATCGAATACGTTCAGCGTGTGGGGCACGAGCGGCAACACGACGATCCTGATCCGCTCGAGCGCGCCGCCGGCGGTTCTCGCCCGGGAGGTGAGAAACCTCGTTCACCAGACACTTCCCGATCAGAGCCTGATTGCCTTTGCGCCCATGCACGAGCTGATCAGCGACTCCGCGCAGGGTGCCGCGGCGCTCGCGAGTCTGTTGATCGCGTTTGGACTCCTCGCCTTCACGCTCGCCGTCATCGGCACCTACGGCGTTGTGGCTTACGTGACGGGGCTACGACGTCGGGAGTTCGCGGTCCGTCAGGCGGTGGGCGCGGAGCCCGTGCAGATCGAGACACTCGTGCTCGGCCAGGGCCTGACGCTCTGGGCCTTGGGCACGGTGGTGGGTGTGGGTTGCGCGTTGATTTTTGCGCGCAGCCTGGCCGCGGAGTTGTACCGGGTGAGTGTCTTCTCGCCCGCGACCTATGTGCTGCCGGCGGTGGTCGTGGGGGCTGCGGTGATGCTCGCCTCGTGGATTCCGGCACGCGGCGCCCGCAAGCTCGACTTGGTCGCCCAGATCCGGCCCGAGTAAAGGGCAGCCCATGGCAGTCTTGATCACTGGCCGCTGGGAACCGCTTTCACAAGCGCTTCGGCGGCTGCGCCGCGACTGGGCCTTCACGGCAGCCTTTGTGGTGACTCTGGCACTCGGCATCGCAGCGAATGCCGCAGTGTTCTCGGCACTGGATGCTTACTTCCTGCGCCCGCTGCCTTACCCGCACGGCGAGAAGCTGGTCGACATCTATTTCGGCGCCGCAAAGTTCCCCTTGCCGCCCGGGTCGGCGATGTCGGCACCGACCTATCAACGGCTGCGAGCGGCTCGCGCCCTTTCCTCGAGCGGACTGGTAGCCGAGTGGGGCGACCGCACGATTGCGATCCCTGGAGAGCCGCCCGCGAACCACGAGGTGTTCGCCGTGACCGCCTCGACGCTCGAGACTCTGGACGTAAGACCCCTGCTGGGCCGCTGGATGAGTCCCGCCGCCAACCAGGTGGGCGGCCCTGCCGAGGTGGACCTGAGCTATGGGCTCTGGCAGAGCGCCTTCCACGGCGATCCGCACGCATTGGGCCGCACGTTGCGTGTCAGCGGCAGGCCCTACACCGTCGTCGGTGTGATGCCGCCGGGCTTTGACTTCCCGGCCCGTCATCCGCAGCTCTGGGTGCCGATTGCGCTCACTCCCGCCGTGCTCAGCATGGGCATGGTGACGGACTTCAACTACGTGATGATCGGCCGGCTGAGACCCGGCGTCTCTCGAGCGCAGCTCGATATCGAGCTTGATAACGTGCTTGCTCGTCTCGAGCAAACCATGTCGCCTGCCGATCGTATGCCAGCTCAGCAGGTTGGCGCGTACCTGGCGTTCATGCCGTGGCGCCAGTGGCTGGGTGGCGCCACGCGCGGGCGTCTGCTCATGATGCAGTTGGGCGCCGGCATTCTTCTTCTGCTCGCGGTCGCGAGTCTGGTCAACCTCGCGCTGGCGCGGGCACTGCGGCGCCGGGATGAAGCGGCCCTGCGCGTGGTGTTAGGCGCCGGACGCCGCGTGCTTCTCGTGCAGGCGCTGCTCGAGGCGCTGCCGCTCGGCGTCGCCGCCACTTTGATTGCCTGGCCGCTCACTGAGCTCGGGATGAGAGCCTTCACACGCTATGGCATCGCCTCGGCGAGCACGTCCTTCAATCTGCACGTGGGCGCCGGCCTTTGGGTGCTGGCGTTGGCCGTGGCGCTCCTCTTGAGCAGCGCTGCGCTCGCCTTGCCGCTCGCCTTCGTGCACGTGGATCGACCCGCCGAACTGCTCTATGGAACGGGCAAAGGCGGCGGCAGCGGCCACCGCATGCGCCCGCTGCGCCTCGCACTCAGTGTCGGCCAGATCGGATTGGCCATTGCGCTCCTCGCCGGCGCGTTACTCCTCGGACGGTCGCTGCGCAACATGCTCGACGCCAACCCCGGTTTCGCGAGCAGCCATCTCTACGCCGCCACGCTGTTACTACAGGGCCCGCAGTACGAGCAATGGGGCGCCTGGCTCGCGGCCCATCAGCGCCTCGCCGCCGCCGTCACGGCGTTGCCCGGCGTGCGCGAGAGCGGCATCGGCGAAGCGGTACCTTTTTCGGGCCGCGGCTCGAGCTCCTCGTTCTCGCCCGCGCAGGACCAGACGGGAAGGGCGCGACATGCCATGGGGGCCATCACTATGGCAGGACCGGGCCTCATGAAGACGCTCGGCGTACACCTGCTTGCCGGACGGCTGCTCGATGTGAGTGATGCCGCAACCGACGCCGCCAATGTCGTAATCGACGAGCGCTTTGCGGATGCCCTCTTCGGGAGCTCCGACGTCGTCGGCAAGACTGTCACCTGCAGTATAGGCGCGGGCACCTGCCGTATCGTCGGTGTAATCCGTACGATCCAGGACGGCTTTGCTTCGCACTACTCGTTCGCCAACGGCACCGTGTTTGTCCCGGAGGAGCCGAACACGTTCACCGTTTGGGGCCGGGGTGGGGCTACAACGCTCCTGATGCGCTCGAGCGAGCCGCCGGCCATTCTGAGCCAGGAGGTGAGAAACCTCGTCCGGCGGACGCTTCCTGATCAGACCCTGATCGCCTTTGCGCCCATGCACGAGCTGATCAGCGACTCCGCGCAGGGCGCGGCCGCACTTGCCAGCCTGTTGATCGCCTTCGGGGTCCTCGCTTTCACGCTCGCCATCATCGGCACCTACGGCGTCATCGCCTACGTGACGGGGCTGCGCCGCCGGGAGTTCGCGGTTCGCCAGGCCGTGGGGGCGCAGCCTGTGCAGATCGAGACCCTCGTGCTCGGCCAGGGTCTGCTGCTGTGGGTGTTGGGCACGCTCGTGGGCGTGGGCTGCGCGTTGGCTTTTGCACGGAGCCTCGCCGCGGAGTTGTACCGGGTCAGTGTCTTCTCGCCAGACACTTATATTTTGCCGGCGGTGATCGTGGGGGCCGCGGTGATGCTCGCCTCGTGGATTCCGGCGCGCGGTGCGAGAAAGCTCGACCTGATCGCTCAGATCCGACCGGAGTAGAGGAACACCAGGGTGAGCTGGCTCGCAGAAGCGCAAACAGGGGGTGTCCCGTGGCAGTCTTGATCAGCGACCGTTGGGAACAGCTTTCGCAAGCGCTTCGGCGCCTGCATCGCGACTGGGCCTTCACGGCGGCCTTCGTGCTGACTCTGGCACTCGGCATCGCCGCCAATCTCGCGGTGTTCTCAGCGCTCGATGCCTACTTCCTGCGCCCCCTCCCTTATCCCGACAGCGGAAGCCTCGTCGACATCTACATGAATGCCGCGAGATACCCTATCCCGCTCGGGGTGATATCCGCGCCTCTATATGAACAGCTGCGGTCGATTCGTGCGCTCTCCTCGAGCGGACTGTCGGGCGGCTCAGGCAACTCGACGGTCGTGATCCCCGGCGAGACGCCCGCGAACGACCAGGTGGCCTCCGTGACCGCCTCGACGCTGAAGACGGTGGACGTACAGCCCCTGTTGGGGCGCTGGATCAGCCCCGCGGCCGACCGGGCGGGTGGCCGGCGCGAAGTGGACGTGAGCTACGGGCTGTGGCAGGGCGCCTTTCATGGCGATGCGCACGTGCTGGGCCGCACACTGCGCATCGGCGGCAACCTCGACACCGTCGTCGGTGTGATGCCGCCGGGCTTTGATTTCCCGGTCCGTCACACGCAGCTTTGGGTTCCGATTGTGCTCACTCCGGCAATGCTCGGCCTGCAGCACCTGCCCGATTTCGGCTATGTGATGATCGGCCGGCTGAGACCCGGGGCGTCCCGAGCAGAACTTATCACCGAAGTCGACGGCGTGCTGGCGCGCCTCGAGCAGGCCGCACCGCCTGCGAAGCGCGCGGTGTTCCAGCGGCTCGGCGCCTATCTGGGTTTCATGCCGCTGCGCCAGTGGCTGGGGGGCGCCACGCGCGGCCGTCTGCTCATGATGCAGCTGGGCGCGGGCATCCTGCTTCTGCTTGCGATCGCGAGCCTGGTCAACCTCGCCCTCGCGCGCGCACTGCGCCGCCGGGATGAGGCGGCGCTGCGCGTGGTGCTGGGCGCCGGGCGGCGTGTGCTCCTTGAGCAGGCGCTGCTCGAGGCCCTGCCGCTCGCCGTCGCGGCCACGTTGATCGCCTGGCCGCTCGCCGAGCTCGGCATGAGCGCACTCGCGCAGTATGGCATCGCCTCGGCGAGCACGACCTTCAACCTGCACGTAGGCGCCGGCCTATGGGCGTTGGCCTTGGCGGTGGCAATCATCCTGGGCAGCGCTGCGCTCGCCTTGCCCCAGGCTTTCGTGAGCGTGCGCCGGCCCGCGGAGCTCCTCTACGGAACGGGCAGAGGCGGCGGCAGCGGCCAGCGCGTGCGTCCGCTGCGGCTCGCACTGAGCGTCGGTCAGATCGGATTGGCCATCGCGCTGCTAGCCGGCGCTCTGCTCCTCGGGCGGTCGCTGCGCAACATGCTCGACTCGAACCCAGGCTTCGACAGCCGCCATCTCTACACCGCCGCGCTGTTTCTCCAGGGCACGCAGTACGAGCAATGGGGTGCCTGGCTCGAAGCCCATCAGCGCCTTGCCGCGGCCGTGGCGGCGTTGCCCGGCGTGCGCGCGAGCGCTATCGGCGAGTCGCCGCCGTTCTCCCCCTACGGGGGCTCGATCTCCTCGTTCTCGCCCGCGCAAACTGCGACCGCAATCCCGCAGGGCCCCACGGGGGCCATCACTCTGGCAGGGCCCGGATTCATGGAGGCACTCGGCGTACGCCTGCTGACCGGGCGATTGCTCGATCCGACCGACGTTGCGACCAACGCCCCCAACATCGTGATTGATGAGCGCTTTGCGGATGCCCTCTTCGGGAATCCCAACGTCATCGGCAAGACTCTGAAGTGCTATCTCGGCGGAGGCATTTGCCGCATCGTCGGCGTCGTCGGCACGATCCGGGACCACTTTGCCTCACAGAACGCCTCGGCCAGCGGCACGGTCTTCGTCCCGGAGGAGCCGCGTACGTTCGATACCTGGGGCGGCGGCGCCACCACGCTCTTGATCCGCTCGCGCGAGCCCGCGGCCGTTCTCGCCCGGGAGCTGAGAAACGTTGTCCGCCAGAGCCTTCCCGACCAAAGCCTGATCAGCTTTGCACCGATGCACGAGCTGATCAGCGACTCCGCGCAGGGCGCCGCCGCACTCGCGAGCCTCTTGATCGCTTTCGGCCTGCTTGCCTTCACGCTCGCCATCATCGGTACCTACGGCGTCGTGGCGTACGTGACGGGACTGCGCCGGCGCGAGTTCGCGGTTCGCCAGGCCGTGGGGGCGGAGCCGGTGCAGATCGAGTCGCTCGTGCTGGGCCAGGGTCTTACGCTGTGGGTCCTGGGCACGCTGGTGGGAGTGGGTGTTGCGCTCATTTTTGCCCGGAGTCTGGCCTCCGAGTTGTACCGGGTGAGCCTCTTCTCGCCTGCAACCTATGCCGTGCCCGCAGTGCTCGTGGGCGCAGCGGTGATGCTGGCCTCGTGGATTCCGGCACGCGGCGCACGCAAGCTCGATCTCGTTTCCCAGATCCGACCCGAGTAGCGGAGAATGCGTCGTATCGCTCAGCAGCGCCAGCGAGAGTTCCGAAGCCAGGGTAGCACCCTGGATGCTGGTCTTAGAGACTTGCGCTTCGCGTTACGTCAGCTTTCCGGCAAACCGGTTTTTGCGTGCGTTCTTATCCTCACGCTCGCCCTCGGTCTCGGCGCCAACACGACGGCCTTCAGCTTTCTGAGTGGTTACCTCTTGAAGCCCTTGCCCTATCCGCGCCCCGCCGAGCTGGCGCGAGGTTTCACGATTGATCTCGCGGCCTCCGATCCTTGGATATCGTTGCCCTACTCCGAGGCGATCAAAACGCACACCAGCGCGTTCTCCGAAACCGCATTTTACGATACCGCCACCTTCAGCCTGAATACCGGTACTCGCGCCGAACGTGTCTCCGGGCTCTACGCATCGGCGTCTCTATCGAAGCTTCTCGGGGCCCGGTTGCTGTTCGGCCGACTCTTCGACGCCAACAACATGAATCCCGGCGACCGCGGGGTGGCCTTGATCAGTTACCGCCTGTGGCAGAGATCCTTCGGCGGCAACCCATCTGTTCTCGGCAAGATCATCACGCTGGACAGCAGACCCTACCGCGTCATCGGCGTTTTCGTCCGCAACTTTGCCTTCCCTGACCGAACCACGAAAGTGTGGATTCCTTACCCCATTCGCACGCCGCAGATCACGCACGATCACCAGAGCGTTGCGTTCATCGGACGTCTCGGACCCGGAGTCAGTTTCCGTACCGCAAACGCGCAAGTTCGCGCAGCCGCACTGAGCTGGGGGCTTCATTCGCCGCACGCGGCATTCGTGCGAGCAGCAGGCGAAGTAGTGGGCGTCCAACCCTGGCGTCAACTGCTGATCGCCGGCCGCCGTCCAACCCTGCTGTTGCTCCAAAGCGCGGCAGTCATACTGTTGGGACTGATCTGCGTCAACGTTGCCAACCTGCTGCTGTCGAGGCTTCTTGTTCGAGAACAAGAGTTCGCGGCGCGTGGCGCGCTTGGCGCAACGTACGCGGCACTGGCAAGACAGATCTTCGCGGAAGCGTCCTGCGTGGCAATTCTAGGGGGCGCGATTGGAATCCTGCTTTCGCTGGGTGCACTTCACTTCCTCAGTTACGCGCTCGGCAACGCCGGCAGCGTCATTGAGTTTGCAATCGATTGGCGCGTTGGGCTGTTTACGCTTTGCGCCATACTTGCGGCGGCGGGGTTGGTCAGCGTACTGCCCATTCTTCATTTGCGTAAAATGGAATTGCGCAGCGTCTTACAGGAGGCGAATCGCACCACCACAGGAAGCCGCGGGATTCGGCAGGTTCGCATCGGACTTATCGTCGCGGAATTGGCCCTGGCCACGGGCATGCTTGCCGTTTCGGGCCTGATCGTACACAGCTACGTCAATCTCGAGAGTGTTGATCCCGGCTTCAGAACCGACCACCTGCTCATCGCCAGTCTGTTGGTGCCCCCTGGCGACCACACGGGCAACGCCGCACTGAGCAGCTTCTATTTCAGCATTGTCAAGCGGATCGACGCGCTACCGGGGGTGAGACAGGCAAGCGTTGCTCAGGTTTTGCCGTTTCTCTCTGATGAGAACATCCATCTGTTCGCAATGCAGCCTGACACGGTGGGCTCCGCATCCTGGATGCCTCCCGAAGCCACGCTGAACGGCATAACCCCCGGGTACTTCGATGCGATGGGCATTCCGCTGATTCGTGGAAGAGAGCTCGGAGCGCAGGATGCGGACCAGCCGACTGTCATCGTGGATGAGGGACTGGTCAGGAAGTACTTCCATCGCGAAAACCCCATCGGCCGACAGATCAGTTTCGGATACGGTCCAAAGACAAAAAGGCTATACACGATCGTCGGAGTAGTGCCTTCCGTCAGGTATGCGGACCTGTCCGGGCCGCCCTCCGTGACGATTTACTTCGATGACGCCCATTGGCCATCACGATACATCAATGTCGTCATACATACAGCGGTATCACCAAGTGTTTTCATCAGGGCCTTTAGGACCCTCATGGGCTCGGTTGACCCGAGGGTGGCTGTCTGGAAGGTGGCCACCCTGCGGGAACTGATGGCCGATTCCCTTCGTATGAAGAAGGCGACCCTGGCCCTGCTATTGGTATTCGGCGGCATCGCGATGATGCTTGCGGGCATCGGTGTCTACGCCGTGCTGAGCTACACGGTAAGGCAGCGCTACACGGAATTTGGAATACGTATGGCGTTGGGTGCATCGCCGGACCATGTGTCCCGGATGGTATTGCGCGACGCGCTCCGCCTTCTGCTCGCGGGGCTGACGATCGGTCTCGTGCTGGCGGTGGTAGCCGGACATCTCATGGCCGCCCAACTCTTTGGTGTGACGCCTTTGGATCCACCCGCACTCGTCGGCAGCGCTGCACTGATGTGCGCGATAACGTTCGTCGCGTGCTACATCCCGGCGCGATCGGCGGCGCGGCTTGATCCGGCACGTGCGATTATGGCCTGTTGAGTGTAGCGGGGAAATCGATACCGAAGGGGAATATCAAATGTTGCCCATGCGTAACTCCGCTCTGCGTCAGGCGCTGCGACGGCCCGGATTCATGCTGGGGAACAGCCTGATCCTGGGATTGGCGCTCGGCGCCAACGTCGCGGCGTTCGCGATTCTCTACGGCTATCTCTTTCGGCCGCTACCGTATGCCGCGCGGGGGGAGTTGCTGGTGCCGCGCGAGCAGGCCCTGAAGATCCACCTGATGGGCCCGCAGGTCTCGGTGCCCTTCTTCGAGAGCGTGCGCCAGGTGCCCCAATTCCACGACGCGGCCCTGTTCAACTTCGACGATGCGACTGTCGAAGTCAACGGCACGAGCACTATGAAGGGGTTCGCTCCGGTAACGCCTTCCATCTTTGCTCTCTTCGGCGTCAAGCCGTTGCTCGGCAGGACGCTGTCGCCGGCGAGCGGGCGGCCGGGCGGTCCGCGGGAAGCCGTGCTGAGTTATGCCTACTGGACTTCAGCCTTCGGCGCATCGCCGCGGGTGCTGGGCAAGACACTGCGGGTGGATGGTCAGACTCTGCAGATCGTCGGTGTGATGCCGCCCAGGTTCGCCTTGCCCGGCCCCGGAGCCGCTTTCTGGATCCCGTTCGTCATCACTCCCGCGCTCGCGCGCGACGACAACATCAACCCTTTCATGCTGATCCGCCGGCCGGCGGGATGGACCCTCGCGCGCGTCGACGCCATGCTGCGTTCGATCCACGACCGGAGCGAGTCGCCGGCGGAACGGGCCCATGCTCGCGAAGTCGGCTTTGTCGTTGACGCCATGCCCTATCGCAGCATGCTGCTCGGTTTCGTCGGCGGCACGGCTCCCTTCTGGGGGCTTTGGGGCGCGACGCTGGCGCTGCTGCTCGTCGCGGCGCTCAACGCGCTGAACCTCGCGCTTGCGCGCCAGCGAGAGAGAATGGGCGAGCTGCATCTGCGCGAGGTGCTGGGCGCCACCGCTGTAAGACTGGTGCGCCTGCTGTTCACGGAATACGCACCGATCCTGCTCGGGACTCTGGTGGTGGCCGCGGCGCTCGCCGGCTGGATCGTGCGCGAGCTGCAGGAGAAAGGGCTCTCCTCGTCCTACTTGCCGTTTCGTGTCGAGCTGAGCTCGACGGTGCTCGCATATCTTGCGGCGCTCGCGGTGACGATCCTTGGCGGAGTTGTGACAGCAGCGATCGCCGCCGTGTTCCTCGGCCGTCGCAAAGGGATCGCGCTCGAGGAACTCGGCACCCAAAGCAGTGCCGGACGCGCTTTCAAACGGACACAGGCTGTCTTTGCGGCGGTGCAGATCGGCATCGCGCTCGTGCTGGCGATCTGCGCAATGCTCTTCACCCGCAGCCTCTTCGGTCTCTTGGAGCAACCCCTGCATTATGACGGGAGGCACGTGACCGTCGCCCAGGTGGAGCTGGCGGGCACTGTGAGCCCCGCGGAATTCTGGAGCCGGGCACGCCCCGTGTTCGACACCTTGCCCGGCGCACGGTCCGCTGCCCTGAGCTCCATGATCCCATTCGGGGACGCGTCGATCGGCGGCGAATTCAAGCCGATTGCGAGCCGCCACCCCTCTACCTGGACCTGGATGATCGGGGTCAGCCCGCGGTTCTTCACCACGCTCGGGATTCACCCCCTGGCAGGTCGTCTCATCCAGCCCACCGATGAAACGGCAGGCGCGAGCGTGGTCGTCATCAGCGAGGCACTTGCACGCGAGTTCTTCGACGATGAAAACCCAGTCGGCAAGATGCTGCATAACAATCTTCGCATAGTTGGCGTCGTTCCCACGGTGCCCTGGAAGCTGGATCCGCAGGACGATCATCATGGATACGCGGTGTACCTCCCGCTCACCTTTTCGTTCTTCGCCAGCAAGATGCATTTTGTCTGCATCTCTGTCGAGTCGAATGCAGCGCCGGCGGTCCTGTTCCCGGCGATCCGTCACGCTCTCGCGAACGTGCAGCCGGATGCGGCGATATCGAGCCTGTCTACGCTGCCGCAGATGCTGCAGCAAGCCTCCGTCACAAGGGCGGCCTTCACGTGGCTCGTCGCCGGCTTCGCCGGTCTCGCATTCCTCATCGCCGTGTTCGGAGTGTACGCCGTCGTCGCGTACGGTACCCGCATGCGCCTTTTCGAGATGGCCATCCGTGAAGTGCTCGGCGCGACGCGCGCGGCGATCGTTGGAATGATGGTCAGGGAGGTCGCAGTGCTGTTTGCCACCGGCGGCGTGGTGGGAGTGATACTCGCCTTCATCTGCGCCCGGGCATTGCGCGCGGAGCTTTACAGCGTGGGCGCTCTTGATCCCGTGGCCTACGTTGGCAGCGTCGCCGTCGTAGGAGCCGCGGTGCTCATCGCCGCACTGTTGCCCGCGCTGCGGGCGACGCGCTCCAATCCGGCAAAGATCATGAGGAGATAGGTCTTGGCTCGAGCGCCCTGCCGACCGTATTGGCCCGCGAATTGAGAAGCGTCGTCCACCGGACTCTCCCCGATCAGAGCCTGATGACTTTTGTGCCCATGCAGGAACTGATCAGCGACTCCGCACAGGGCGCCGCTGCGCTCGCCAGCCTGTTGATCGCCTTCGGGGTCCTCGCCTTCACGCTCGCCATCATCGGTACCTACGGCGTCGTCGCGTACGTGACGGGGCTACGTCGTCGGGAGTTTGCGGTGCGTCAGGCCGTCGGGGCGGAGCCTGTGCAGATTGAGACTCTCGTGCTGGGCCAGGGCCTCCTGCTGTGGGTGCTGGGCACGGTGGTGGGCGTGGGTTGCGCGTTGATCTTTGCGCGCAGCCTGGCCGCGGAGTTGTACCGGGTGAGTCTCTACTCGCCCGCCACTTATGTTCTGCCGGCAGTCGTCGTCGGGGCTGCGGTGATGCTCGCCTCATGGATTCCGGCACGTGGCGCACGCAAGCTCGACCTGATTGGTCAGATTCGACCGGAGTAGAGGAGACACGCATGTCCGACATCGCTCGACGGAGCGAAGCGCTGATTCGCCCGTTTCGCCGCAATCCCGGGTTTGCGCTTGCCGTGCTGGTGATCCTCGCCCTTGGCATCGGGGCAAACACGGCGACCCTGAACCTGCTCTACGGCTACTTGCTCGCGCCGCTGCCGTATCCGCACGCCGGCCGCCTGGTGAACGTGTATTTCACCAGCGAGCAGACACCTGGCAATCAGGGAATGTCCTATCCCACGTACTTCGATCTGCGCGCGCAAACGACCGCGATGGCGCAGGCGGGCATGTACCAGCCCGAGAGCCTGAATCTCGTCGAGGGAGCCCGCGCGGTTCATGCTGACGGAGCTGCCGTCTCGGCTTCGCTGTTCACGACACTCGGGGTGCGCCCGTTACTGGGTCGCGTGTTCGGGCCGGCATCGAACCAACCGGGCGCCGCCCGCTCCGTGGTTCTGAGCTACCGGCTCTGGTCGCGCCTCTTCGACCGGAATCCCGCCGTGCTGGGTCGCACCGTGACGCTCAATGACACCGCCTACACCGTGATCGGAGTGATGCCCGCGGCATTTCAGTTCCCCGATTCCGCGACGGACCTGTGGCTCCCGAAGGGCATCTCCGCCTTCGACCACGACCCGGGTAACCTGACCGCCTGGAACGACACGATGATTGCGCGCCTCGCGCCCGGTATGAGCGTGGCTCAGCTCGCGACTCAATCGCACGCGGTGCTGCAGCGCGAGGTCGCGCATTTCCCGGATCCCAAGGCCATACCGCTGTTCAACAAGCTCGGTATGCGGATCATCGTGACACCGCTGCGCAGCGCGCTGCTCGGCGGCCTCAACCAGGAGCTGATTCTGGCCCAGCTCGCCACCGGGATTCTGCTGCTGCTCGTTTGGTTCAATCTGGCGAACCTCTTCATCACTCGCGCGCTGACACGCCGCGGTGAGCTGACCGTGCGCCGCGTGCTCGGCGCCGAGACGCGGGTGCTCTTCCGTCAATTGCTCGCGGAGAGCCTCGCGCCTTGTCTGTTGGGCGGTATCGCCGGATTGCTGCTCGGCGAGGCCTTCGTGAGAGTTCTGCTGGCATCAGGCTTCGGGAACACGGCACTGGCGTTTCCGCTCCGCGACTGGGGAATAGCGGCGGGCATCGCGCTGCTGCTCGCGCTGCTCTCGGCGCTCGTATTCTCTCTGGCGGGACTCCATTTCATCCGCCGCCAGGACCTCGGGCAGGCGCTCCGGGATGCCGATGCGCGCAGTGCCGGCGGCCGCGGCGAGCATCGCGTCCGCGCGGGGTTGGCGATCACCCAGATCGCGCTCGCTGCGGCATTGATCGGCGCCGGCGCCTTGCTGGCCCGGAGCCTGGCCAAGCTCGATGCGGTGAGGCTCGGGTTCCAACCGCAGCACGTTCTGACCTTCCAGGTGCAGATACCTCCCCATGCAGACGGTACAATGCCGCCCGATCTGGTGACGCGGCTTGCCGCGCTGCACCGCGCGCTGGCACAGGTGCCGGGTGTCACGGCGGCGACTGTTGACAGCGATGTGCCCTTCGACGGGCAGCAAACCCCCGGCGCGGCGTATCCTTATCCCTTCGACGGACGGCACACGCCCTCACTCTATCGCCTCGTTGCCGACCCGGGCTACTTCGAGACATTCGATATTCCCCTGCTGGCGGGGCGGGCGTTCGCGCCTCGGGATACCGCCTCTCAAGCGCCATCCGCTGTGGTCGACGTGCAAGCTGCGCGCGAGCTGTTCGGCACCACGGAGGTGGTGGGACGCGAGCTCAGCATCAATGATCCCAACGACACCAAGCCCGGACTCCTGTTCCGGATCGTCGGCATCGTCGCTCATACCCGGCAAGCTCATCTGTCCGGCGGCGGCGACGCGGGCGCCGTCTACCTGGACCTCCCCCAAACCGTGGATCCGAACCGCTCGGGTTCGGGTTGGTCGTGGGCATTTCCGACCTGGTATGTCGCGGTTCGCACCCCGCTCGACCCTGCCGCGATTCTGCCGGCTCTGCGGCGGGCGGTGAGCCAAACGCTCCCGGATGTGCCGGTCTATGATGTGCGTAGCATGAACGCGCGGCTGGCCGGCGAGATCGCGCCGCGACGCGGTCTCGCGGCTCTGGTGTTGATGTTTGCGCTCGGCGCGTTGGCGGTCGCGGCCGTCGGCCTGTATGCGGTGCAGAGCTACGCCGTGAGCCAACGCCGGCCGGAGCTCGGGATTCGCGCCGCACTGGGTGCGGACGGTAAGGGTCTGCGCGCGCTGGTGCTGCGCGAGGTGCTGGTGCTCCTCGCCATCGGACTCACTGTCGGGCTCTGTGCCGTCGTGGCGCTGGGCCGGGTGCTCTCGGCGGTGCTTTACGACGTGCACGCGGCCGATCCCGCCTCTCTGGTCCTGGTGGTAGTCGTTCTGAGCGTGACCGCCGTGCTGGCGGGCTGGATTCCGGCGCTGCGCGCCAGCCGGGTGCCGCCGATGGAGGCGCTCCGGGACCGGTAAGCAAGGCGCATAATCGAGTCAATGCCGAAGCCGTTGGTTCTCATTGCGGATGACCACGCGGATGTCCGCCAGGCGCTGTCGTTGCTGCTGCGCGACGGCGGCTATGATGTCGCGACGGCGGCGAGCCCCGCCGAGGCGCTGAGCGCGCTGCGGCAATCGACTCCGGACCTCCTGCTGCTCGACCTCAACTATCGGCGTGATACGACCTCGGGCGTCGAGGGCCTCGAGCTCCTCAAGCAGGTCCGCGCGCAGCACGGCGAGCTGCCGGTCGTGATCCTCACCGGCTGGGCGACGGTATCCCTCGTGGTCGAGGCGATGCAGCTCGGCGCCCAGGATTTCCTCGAGAAGCCGTGGGAGAACGCGCGTGTGCGCTCGCTGGTGGCGCATCATCTGGCATCGGCCCGAGCCCGCACCGAAGTGCGCCGGCTCGAGGACGAAGGGCGGCTCGCCGGCGGCGAGGAGGCCGGGCCGGTCTACCGCTCGCGCGCGATGCAGGAGGTGCTGGCGGTCGCCGCTCGCGTTGCGGTATCCGAAGTGCCGGTGTTGCTCACGGGCGAGAGCGGCAGCGGCAAGAGCTTGCTCGCGCGCTGGATTCATCGGCACTCGCCGCGCGCGAGGGGGCCTTTCGTGAGCGTGAATCTCGGCGGCCTCGCCGAGACGCTGTTTGAAAGCGAGCTCTTCGGTCACGTCAAGGGCGCGTTCACGGACGCACGCAGCGATCGGGTGGGGCGAATCGAGCGGGCGAGCGGCGGAACGATGTTCCTCGATGAGATCTCGAACATCACGCCGGCTCAGCAGGCGCGGCTGCTGCACGTGCTGGAGGACAGGACGTTCGAGCGGCTCGGAGAGACCTTACCGCGGGCGGCCGACGCGCGCATCCTCGCGGCGACGAACGCGGACGTTCGGCAGTTGATTCGGGACGGCCGGTTCCGTGAGGATCTGTACTTTCGCCTGAATACCGTTGAAATCGCGCTGCCGCCGCTGCGCGCGCGGCGTGACGACATTCCCCTGCTCGCCGCGTACTACCTGGCGCGTTACGCGAAGGAGAGCGGTCGGGAGCCGCTTACGCTCACCGACGGCGCGAGCCGAGCTCTCGAGACCTATGACTGGCCCGGCAACGTCCGCGAGCTCGCGCACGTGATGCAGCGCGCCGTGCTTCTGGCCAAGGGCGATGCGATCGAAGTCGCGGACCTGCGGCTCGCGGAGAGCGACGCCGGGGAAACCCTCGAGAATCTCACCCTCGAGCAGGCCGAGCGATACGTGATTCAGCGGGCGCTCGAGAGTTGCGGCGGCGACGTCGCGGCCGCAGCCGTTAAGCTCGGGATGAGCCGCAGCGCCTTGTATCGCCGACTCGAAAAACTGCGCGAATGAGAGAAATCCTGCGCCGACGCTGGAGCGCCACGGCTCTGGCCGTCTGGGCGGTGCTGCCGATGCTGGCGCTCGTCGCGGTTGCGGCCTCGGGTGTGATGATTCCACGCGTGGCGCAATGGTGTTGGCTTGCACTGGCACTCGTCTGGTTCGCGGCCTGGATGGCCGCGGCGGCAAGGACCCGAGCGAGGCAGCTGCAGCTCCTCGCCGGCCTGCTCCACGGCCTGCGTGCGGGGGATTACGGCTCGCGAGTCCGTGCTGGAGGCGGTCCGCTCGGGGAGGTCTGGCCGGAATTTAACGCGCTGGCGGCGAAGCTCGGCGGCGAAGAGCGCCGCGGCCTCGAAACGGATGCATTGCTCTCGCAGCTGCTCGGCGGACTGGAGCTCGCCGTGTTGATCATCGACGAGCAGGACCGCCTGGTCGACCTCAACCCTGCCGCGGAACAGCTGCTCGGAAAGTCGGCTGCGGAGCTGGTCGGACGGGGCGCAGCGGAGCTCGGCCTGTTGGATTGGCTTGGCCGGGGCGCGCCATTCATCGACCGCCACGCCTTTCCGGCGGGAGAGGGGCCGTGGGAAGTGCGCCGGATGGTATTCCGCCGTTTCGGGCGGCCGCACCGGCTGCTGGTCGTGACGGACGTCAGCCGCGCGCTCAGGGAAGAGGAGCGCCGCGCGTGGCGCCGCCTGATTCGCGTCCTGGGTCACGAGATCAACAATTCCCTCGGCTCGATTCAATCGACCGCAGGTCTCCTCAAGGAGCGCGCTTTCGATGCGGACCCGATGGCGAGGGGTGGCCTGGAGCTGATCGAGGAGCGCAGCCGCGCGTTGGGAGGCTTCATCCGACGGTACGCCGAGCTCGCGCGCCTGCCGCCACCGAATCCGGAGACGGTCGATATCGCCGGCCTCATCCGACACGTCGTCTCGCTCGAATCCCGCATGGCCGTCGAGGTCGGCTCCGATTCACCGGAAACGATCCGCGTGGATCGATCGCAGCTCGAGCAGGCCCTGATCAATCTGGTTCGCAATGCGGCGGACGCGGCGCTCGAGACGGGGGGCGGCGTACGCGTTCGCTGGCGGCGCGGCGGTCGGGACCTTTTGATCGAGGTGGAAGACGACGGCCCCGGCATCGCTCACACCGAGAATCTGTTCGTGCCGTTCTTTACCACCAAGGACGGGGGCAGCGGCATCGGCTTGGTACTGGCGCGTCAGATCATCGAGGCGCACGGCGGCAGCCTGCATTTGGCGAATCGGGAGGGATTTCGCGGCGCGCTCGCGCTCGTGCGCGTGCCCTTCGGCGCTTGATGCCGGCCGGCGAGCCCGCCCGCGGCTCAGCCCCGGAAGCCCTCCGCCGCGCAGTGCTCCGCGATGAAGCGCTCGTGACTGCTCATCTGCTCGACGGCGCCGCGGACCAGCGCGCGGATAGTGCCGAGGAATTCCTCGAGTTTCGCCTGTGGAAGGTTGTCGGCGAGCGGGTGATGATGCCGAGGCAGGATCCCCTGACCCACCATCACCTGCAGCCAGGATTGTTCGGTGAAGAGCTCCTCACCCTCGCGAAAGATCTGGCCGGTGGCCTGGAAGATCTCGAGCTTGCGCCGCAGTCCTTCCGGAGGCGGCAGCGCGGCGCAGCGCCGCCAGAACGGCGTGTCGCGTCGCTCGATGGTGCGGTAGTGCAGCACGAGAAAGTCACGCACCTGCTCGTATTCCCGGCGCATGTTGCGGTTGTATTCCTCGATGACTGCGCGATCGAAGCCCCGATCCGGAAACAGCGACAGCAGCCGGCTGACCCCCGACTGGATCAGGTGGATCGCCGTCGACTCCAGCGGCTCGAGAAAACCGGCCGCCAGGCCGACGGCGACGCAATTGCGCGACCAGATTTGCCGCCGCACGCCCGAGGTGAACCGGATCGGCCGCGGATCTCCCAGCGGCTCACCGTCGAGCGAGCCGAGGAGGAGCGCGGTAGCCTCATCATCGCTCATGAACTCGCTGCAATACACGTGACCGTTGCCGGTCCGATGCTGCAGCGGTATCCGCCACTGCCAGCCGGCCGGCCGTGCGTTGGCTTGGGTGTAGGGCCGCATCGGTGAGGCGGGGGCGCTGCCGACGGCCAGTGCGCGGTCGCAGGCCAGCCACTGCCGCCAGTCCTCGAACCCGCTCTTCAGCGCACCCTCGATCAGCAGGCCGCGAAAGCCCGAGCAGTCGATGAAGAGATCCCCTTCGATGCGCGCGCCACTCTCGAGAGCCACGGCCTCGATGAAACCGTCATCGCCCCGCAGCCGCACGTCGACAACCTTGCCCTCGGTTCTCTTCACTCCCCGCTGCTCGGCATAGCTGCGCAGCATGCGGCCAAAGAGTGCAGCGTCGAACTGGAATGCATACTTGATGCCGGCCATCGGACTGCTGCCGATCTTCTCGATCCGGGCCATCCGACCGGACTTCGCCGCCGTCGCGTTGAGCGAGTAAGTCGAGAGATCCTCGGCACCGGATTCCGCCTTGCTTCGCAACCAATACTGCTGGAAAGGCAGCGGGCCGAGCGGCAGACCGACGTCGCCGAACGCGTGCAGGTAGCTGTGTCCGGGCCGCACCCAGTCGTTGTATTGAATGGCGAGCTTGAAGGTCCCGCTGGTGGCCCGCAGCATCGCATCCTCATCGATGCCGAGGAAATGGTTGACGTTCCGGATCTGGGGGATGGTGGATTCCCCAACGCCGACGGTGCCAATGGCGTCCGATTCCACAACGTGGATATCCAGGCTCTCGCCCATCGCGCGGCTGAAGACGGCAGCGGTCATCCATCCGGCCGTGCCGCCGCCCACGATGACCACGCGCCTGATCCGTAAGTCGCTCATGCTTACACCGTATCACACCCCAATCGGAGCGCCGACCGAGAGCAAGCGAGTAAGCGACCCAGGGCCGTTCCCTGGGTCGCGAGGTCAAACGCGGTGAGAGGATCGACGCGTTGCTGGCTTACAGAAAGTTGTACGAGAACCCGATCGTATACAGCCGAGGATAGGCCTCCCAGGTCACTATCTGGCGGGGATCGTTGTTCGTGAACGTCCGCTCGCCCTCGTTCGTCAGGTTCGAGCCGGTCGCGATCAGCGTCAGGCCCTTGAGCACGCCGCTGTTGAACGCGTAGCTGAGCTGCGCAGCGACCGTCGATTGCCCCTCTATCTCCTGATCGACGCGCGTCGCGCTGATACCGAATACGCGGCCGAGGTAGTTCGACCGATAGGTGTCCGACACCTCCGCCTGGAAGCCTCGGACCTGATAGTAGAGCGTGTACTGATTGACCCATTTCGAGAGGCCCTCGACCGTCTGCGCCTGGGGATTTCCGGCGTAGTACACCGCGCTATTCGTCCGATCCACGCTCGCCAGGACTCCGAAGCCGTTCAGCAAGCGAGTGAAGTCTCCGAGCGGCAGGTTGCTCGCGAACTGCATGCCGTAGATCTTGCCCGATCCGTCGTTCTGCGGAATCGTGAGGATGCCGTAAGAGGTGCCCAGCTCAGCTTGCTGCGTCGGGCTGAGATAGCCTGATTCGTACGGCGCGAAGTTGACCAGAGTCGCAGCGTTCGGATTGATGTAATTGGACAGCGTCAGATAGTACCCGGACAGCTGCACATAGCCGGCCCCACCCGTCGCGCACAGTGACGAGTTCTGCGCCTGCTCGCCGGAACAGCTGTAGCCGCCTATGGGACCCGAGAAGTAATGCTCGAGGCTCAGGTTGTAGTTTGTCGACATGGTCGGCAGCAGCTCCGGATTGCCGCCGGTGCCGCTGAAGTACGACAGATTCGGATTGGTCTGCGTGAGCCCGCTGACATTCGTGCTGACCCCGATGCTCGCGCTCCTCTCGTCCATACGCGGCTCCTCTTCCGTGCGCGCAACGCCGAGGCGTGCATCGTTGTCGCCGGGCATGGAGAGTACCAGGTTCAGACTGGGCAGAAAGCGGGTGTAGCTGACGCCGCCCGAGATCGGCAGCAGCACCGTGGTGGCCGAGCCGCCCGTCGTGGAACCCGGCGCGACGCGCTGACCGTCCGACGACTGCGTCGTGTGTGCGATCTGCATGCCGATGTTGCCGCGCAGACCGACGTCCTCGCTCAGGTTGCTCTGAATATCGAGCTGCACGTAGGGCGTCACCTTCGTCTCGTTGACTACCCAGTTCGGCGGCACGGAGATCGACGACAGCGCGGTCGGATACTCCGTCAGCTTTCCGCTCGCGAGCAGCGAGTACGGGTTGTACAGGACCTCAGGTCCGATGCCCATGAAACCCAAGGCATCGGCGGTGGGCTCGCGCGCATCGGCCGGAATCGGCGCGGTCTGCGTGGGCGTGCACGTGCTGCTGATGACATAACCGCAACTCGCGCCCGGCAGCACCAGGAACCACTGGCTGATGTCGTAATCCTTGCGCCGGCCCTGGCGGTCGACGCCGAATTCGACGCTCGAGAACGGACCGCTTTCGAAGTAGTGCGCCGCGCTCGCCCTGAGATTCGCGATGTAGTCCTCGACGTGCGGCTGGTTGATGAAGCCGGCCTGCACCAGGTTCGCGCCCGCGCCCCAGCCCAGCGGATCGGTCAGCACGATGTTGCTGCCGTCGAGAGCTTCCGAGGGGTGCAGGTAAAGCTCGCCGTTGCTTCCCTCGTTGAAGCCGAGGCTCGGTCCCGTAACCGTGGAATCCTGCGTCGGGCCGTCATAGGAGTAGCCCGAGTAGGACTCCAGGAAGTCGTCCTCGCGCTCCGCGCGGCTGTAGCTGCCGTCCAGGTTCGCAGTCCAGTTGTCTCCGAATTTGAAGTCGTTGCGCCACAAGGCGTTGTACACCATCGACTGATAATGGTTGTAGTCGTTGCGGATCACCGGATAGACGTCGTCGTACGTGCCGGCTGTGTCGAAGCCGTTGTCGTTCACCGTCGCACTCTGGACCTCAGTCGTTCCGGTGCCGTCCGCCAGCTGGTACTCGGCGCCCTTGGCCTGCTGCGTCTCATTGGCGTTCTCGTAGGTCATGACGAGCGAGCTCGTGTACGAGCTGTTGGGACGGTACTCGAGCGTGGCCAGATAGCCCTGGCGTCCCAGCAGGTCCGAGATGTCGTAGTTCTTCGAGCCGCCGATGACCAGGCCGTTGTCGGTCGCATTGTAGCCATAGGGCCCCTGATGATCGATGTGCGACGGATTTTCCTCGAGGTCGATGCCGAAGGCGGCGCCGAACGTGTGATCGAAGAACTGGTCGGCGAAGATGCCGTCGATGTCGTGGCCCGAATTGCTCACCCCCGGTCCGGGCATCAGCGGGGTGTTGCCCGAGAGAAACTGGTAGTTGGCGTTGAGGTGGGCCACCGGACCGCTCTGATCGAGCGGCTGCATGGTCTCCATGTCCACGGTGCCGGCCATTCCGGGCTGGCTGAGATCCGCATTCGGCGTCAGGTACACCTTGACCGTGTTGAACCAGCTGGGCGGATACTGGTCGAGCTGCACGTCGTTGTTGTTTGCGGTGCTCGGCTGGATCATGCCGTCGACCTGGGTGGTGATGAAGTCCGAGCTCATGCCGTGGATGCTCAGGTACTGCGGCCGACCGTTGTATTCCTGCGTGGCGAGTCCCGGCAGCCGGCCGAGCGCATCGGCGATGCTGGTGCCCGGGAGTTGGCCGATTTCCTGCGCCGAGACCGCCTCGACGATCGAGTCGGAGTTCTTCTGGATCGCAATGGAGTTCTGCAGACTGCTGACGAAGCCGTTGATCACCACCGGCTGCAGCTCGTTCTCGTTGGCGACCTGCTTCTGCTTCTTCTGGGGCGTCTGGTCGGCGGTCTGGTCGGCGGTCTGGTCGGCCGACTGGGTGCCGTTATCACTCGCGGCACTGGCGCTGCTCGCGGCCTGTGCGGCCTGCGATACCGGCATCGCACCGGCCGCGCAGGCGCCGAAGATTGCCGTTGCGACCGCCATCTCGACGATGTTGCGCTTGCGTCTGATCACAGAAGACTCCCCCGAGATATGTAGTCAAAATAACGGATGGCAAATCATTCGTGGGGGGTGTCGTGAAAGCAAGGATTCGCATACGTATTCAGGCGCGCATACGTATGCGAGGCGACGCGCCGCGGCGGCGCTCTGTGTCAGAGTAGCCTCGAGCAGCGGCGAAACCTTGCAGAGCATGAGCGCATTTCCCTGGTGGCGCGGCGCGGTGATCTACCAGATCTATCCGCGCAGCTTCCTCGACACCAACGGCGACGGCATCGGCGACCTCAAGGGAATCGCCGAGCGGCTCGATTATGTCGCCGGCCTCGGCGTCGATGCGATCTGGGTGTCGCCGTTCTTCAAGTCGCCGATGGCCGATTTCGGCTATGACGTCGCCGACTTCAGGGCCGTCGATCCGCTCTTCGGCGAGCTCCCGGACTTCGACCGGCTGATCGCCGAGGCGCACGCGCGCGGGCTCAAGGTCATGATCGACCAGGTCCTGAGCCACACCTCCTCCCAACATCCGTGGTTCATCGAGAGCCGCTCGAGCCGCGACAATCCCCGGGCCGACTGGTACGTCTGGGCGGATGCGGCGGCGGACGGCAGCCCGCCCAACAACTGGCAGTCGATCTTCGGCGGCCCCGCCTGGCGCTGGGAGCCGCGCCGCCGGCAGTACTATCTGCACAACTTCCTCGATGCGCAGCCGGATCTCAATTTCCACAACCCCGAGGTGCCGGTCGCGATGCTTCAGAACCTCGAATTCTGGCTCGAGCGGGGTGTCGACGGGCTGCGGCTCGATGCGATCAACTTCTGCTATCACGACCGGCTGCTGCGCGACAATCCGCCGAAGCCCGTGGCGCGGCGCAACGGCCGCGGGTTCACCGCGGACAATCCGTACGCGTATCAATATCACTGGTACAACAACACCCAGCCCGAGAACCTCGGTTTTCTCACCGAGCTGCGCCGGTTGCTCGATCGCTACCCGGGGACGGTGGGCCTCGGCGAGATCTCCGCCGAGGACTCGCTCGCGACCATGGCGGAGTACATCGGCGATACACGGCTGCACATGGCCTACAGCTTCGAGCTGCTGACCGAGGAATACCGTGCGGCGTACATCCGCGAGACCGTCGAGAGCGTGGAGCGGCAGATGCCGCATGGCTGGCCGTGCTGGACGATCTCCAACCATGACGTGGCCCGGGTGGTGACCCGCTGGGGTGGCGCCGCCGCCCCGCCGAGGATGTCGAGCATGCTGAGCGCGATGGTCTGCTCACTGCGCGGCTCGGTGTGCATCTATCAGGGCGAGGAGTTGGGTCTGCCCGAGGCGGGACTGCCGTTCGAGGCGCTGCGCGACCCTTACGGCATCGCCTTCTGGCCGAACTTCAAGGGGCGCGACGGCTGCCGCACACCCATGCCCTGGCGCGACACGCCGGATGCCGGCTTCACCTCGGGTGCTCCGTGGCTGCCGGTGCCCGCGGAGCATCTGCCGCTCGCTGTGTCCCGGCAGGAGGCCGACCCGGACTCGCCCCTCCATACGTTCCGCGGCTTTCTGCGCTGGCGCAGCCGCCGGCCCGCGCTATGCGGGGGCGACATCCGCTTCATCGAGCTGCCCGAGCCGCTGCTCGCGTTCACTCGCGCACTGGGCTCCGAGACCATCCTGGCAGCCTTCAATCTGTCGGACCGCCCCCGAAAAGCTGCGCTGCCGGCGCTCGGGCCCATCATCCCCCTCGATGATCACGGCCTGAGCGCCGGCAGCGTATCCGGCAGCGAGCTCGAGCTCCCGGCATGCGGCGTCTTTTTTGGCCGTGTCGCGCACGGGCAACGGCAGGGGCTTGGGTAAGGCAAGAGCCATGGCTTAGACTACGGAGCGCCACACGAACATAGAGACAGAGGGGGTGGCTCAGCTCATGCGTGACAAGCGGCACAGACCCAACTCACTCGACATTGCGCATCTCGCCGGCGTCTCGCAGTCGACCGTGTCGCGCGCGTTGCGCGCCGACCCGATGGTGAGCGCCTGCACGCGTGAGCGCGTGCTCGAGGTCGCGCGCCAGCTCAATTATCAGGTCGACAAGAACGCGTCGAACCTGCGCCGGCGCCACTCCGGCACGCTGGCGCTGCTCTTCTTCGAGGACCCGACCGCCGACGACTCGGCGATCAACCCGTTCTTTCATTCGATGCTGGGCTCGATCATTCGTGCCTGCTCGAGGCACGGCTATGACCTCCTCGTCTCGTTCCAGGACCTGCTGCGCGACTGGCATGCCGACTACGAGGACAGCCATAAGGCCGACGGCATCATTCTTCTCGGCTATGGCGATTTCGTCGTCCATCGCACGCGATTGCAGCCGCTGATCGAGCGGGGTGCGCACGTGGTCCGCTGGGGCCCGCTGCTTTCCGACCAGCCGGGCCTCTCCATCGGTTGCAACAACGTGTTCGGCGGGCGGCTGGCCGCCGAGCATCTGCTGCGCCTGGGGCGGCAGGGGATTGCATTTTTGGGCGAGATCGCACCCTCTTCTCCGGAGATGCTCGAGAGATACCGCGGATATCGCGCCGCTCTGGTGGATGCCGGTCTCGAGCCCGACCCGCGCCTGCAAGTCGGCGCATTCTCGACGGAGGCCGCCGGGTATGAGGCCATGCAGGTGCTGCTCGAGCGCAGGGTCCCATTCGACGCAGTGTTCGGCGCCAGCGACCTGATTGCCATTGGCGCCCTGACCGCGCTGGCTGCAGCGGGGCGCCGGGTGCCCGAGGATATCGCCGTAGTGGGTTTCGATGGCATCCCCATGGGCGCCTTCACCCGACCCGCCCTGACGACCGTCGCGCAGGACACCAAACGGGCTGGTGACTTGCTGGTACAGACGCTGATCGACCTGATCGGGGGCGACCCCGCGGAATGCATAACCCTGCCGCCGCGCCTGGTCGTGCGCGAATCCTGCGGTACGCCACCCACCGCGTAAGCGGGTGCGGGCAGTTGTTGTTCTGGCGCAACATGCGCCTCCGCCCCGGCCGAGCGATAATGGCAAGGTCACGCCCACGGCGGGGAACATGCAGATGTCCCACACCTATCTCTTCCAGCCAGCTCTATGGACGGGCACCGGAACCTTCTGGTGCGCTGACGGCGAGCCTCTCCCGGCGGAGTGCCGGACGGAGGTGGCGCACCGGAAGGAGTGCTGGCTGCTCTCGGGCACGCTCAGGGTATTGGGCTCACCGCCGGTGGAGTTTGTGAACGCCTACTGCATCGAGCCGCCGGGGCGTGACGGGGTGGCGCTCAAGTGGAATTCGGACAATGCGACCCTCGGCAAGCTCCACGGCACGTTCTCGGTCATCGGCAGCTCGATTCTCTCGATCTACCACTCGGAGAATTCCGGTTACCACGGGGCGGACCATCTTCGCCGCATCGATGACGACAGCTATGAGTCGGCGGGAGTGCTCCTGCTCGAGGATCGACGGCTCTCGTCGTGGCAGCTGCTGCTGCGCCGCGCTGCGGCAGCGTCAACAGCAAGTCAATAAGCGGCCCAGGGCCGCTCCCTGGGCCGCGGGGCCGAAAAAGTCACAGGGCTGGCCGCGCAAATCGCCGGGAGCGATTTGCGCCAATCAAACAATATACAGGTAGTGATCGACCAGCAGCGCGGCAAACAGCCACATCAGGTAGGTGACGGAGTAGTGGAACACGCGCATCGGCAGCTCCTGCCGGGCCGTGAGCTTCAGGGCGAGCGCGTAGTAGAGAAAGCGTGCGTTGAGCACGAGAGCCGTGGCCAGGTAAAGCAGCCCGCTCATGCGCGTGAGGAACGGCATCAGCGTCACGAGGACGAGCAGTACCGTATAGAGCAGCACCTGCAGCCGGGTGTACTCCACCCCGTGGGTGACCGGCAACATGGGGATGCCTGCGCGCGCGTACTCGTCCTTGCGCGCGATCGCCAGCGCCCAGAAATGCGGCGGCGTCCACACGAAGATGATGAGGAAGAGCAGCAGCGCGTTGGGGTCGATGGTGTTGGTGACGGCGCACCATCCGAGAATGGGCGGCGCCGCGCCTGCCGCCCCACCGATCACGATGTTCTGCGAAGTGGCGTGTTTCAGCCACACGGTGTAGATCACGGCATAACCGATCAGCGACATGAAAGTCAGCGCCGCCGTCAACAGATTGACCAGGAACGCGAGCAGGGCCATCGCGGTGAGGCCGAGCACAGCGGCGAAAATGAGCGCCTTGCGCTCCGTGAGTTGGCGCGTCGGCAATGGGCGCGCCTGAGTGCGCGCCATCTGCTCGTCGAAGCGCCGATCGAGGACGTGATTGATCGCCGCGGCGCATGCGGCGGCGAGCGCGATTCCGAGCGTGCCCCAGACGATGGCCCTGAAAGGCGGCCAGCCGGGGCTCGCGAGCAGCGTGCCGACGACCGCCGTGAAGGTGATGAGCGCCACCACCCGCGGCTTGGTCAGCTCGTAATACCGTCGCCACACCGCCGGGCCGGCTGTAGCGCACTGCGAAGTTGTTGCCACTGCGAGGCCCTGTTCCGTCAGGCCGCGCGCACGGCACGCATGGCGTGCAGTTTGGCTGTCAGCGCCAGGATGGCCATGAGAAGCAGCGCCGCACCGGCGGTGTGGGCGGTGGTCAGCCAGAGCGGAAACGTTTTCAACACCATCGATATTCCGATTGCAAGCTGCAGGCCGAGCGCGGCCAGCACCAGGTAGGCTCGGGTTCGCGCGCCGGCAAGCGAGCGGCGGCTGATGACAAAGAGTGTCGTCACGAGAAACACCACCGTCACCGTGAGCGCCCCCAGCCGATGGGCAAAATGGATCGCGACGCGCGCGGGATTCGCCAGAATGCCGCCCTGATAGTCGATCCAGAGGCCCCGCCAGAGCACGAAGGCATGGCTGAAATCGGCCTTCGGCCACCAGGCGCCCTGACAGGTCGGAAAGTCCGGGCAGGCGAGCGCGGCATAGTTGGCGCTGGTCCAGCCGCCGAGGAAGAACTGCACGGCGAGCACGACGACGGCGAGCACCGCCAGCCCGTATGCGCCATTGAACTCGGTACGCCCTGCCACTGGCCATCCCTGGTGGTGGGCCCCCCAGCCCGCGCGGTCGCTCGCCGCTTCAACGCGGCTCGCCCAGCGCTCACCGGGACCGGGAAACGGCCGATGTTGCAATCTCAGCCACGCCCACCAAAGCAGGGCGAGCGTGGTCATGCCGAAGAGGAGGTGCAACGTCACGATGAGCGGCTTCAACAGCCATGTCACGGTCAGCATCCCGAGCAGGGCCTGCACGAGCACCGTGGCGAAGAGGAGCAGCCCGTACCCCGTTCCGACGACCTTCGGTTTGCGCGCCGCGATTGCGAGCGCCGCCATCACGATGATGACGCAGCCGAGGGTGCCCGCGGCGTAGCGGTGGATCATCTCATGCCAGGCCTTACCGGGCTCGAGGGGCCTGCCCGGGAAATCGGCCTGGCTCGCCGGACTATCCTCCGCGCCGACGGGACTGACGTGGCCGTAGCATCCGGGCCAGTCCGGGCAGCCGAGGCCGGCGCCCGTGAGGCGCACGAAAGCGCCGAGCACGATGACGCCGAAGCACAGCAGCACTCCGAAGAGCGCGAGGCCGCGCAGCCAGCGGTCGATGAGCATCTGGGACAAGTAGTCTCCTGGGCCAGTCGGTAAAGCCGGGCTCAGCCGATATCGGAAAGCTCGAGCAGTTTCCGCAGGTCGATGAGCAGGCCGCGCGGACTGCGGCGGACATCGTAGCGCATCATCAGATTGCCGAGCGGATCGACGATGAAGAGGGTGTGCGCGCGATCCTCCGGCGGGAACTCGCCGAGCAGCCTCTCGCCCGCCGCGCCGGTCGCATCCACCACGATGAGGCCGGCGTGCTCGCGGGCAAGAAACCCTTTCGCACAGCAGTTCCCGGTCACCAGGAAGACGCGCGCGACGCGCGTCATTTCCGTGCCGAGTGCAAGCCGCGTCTGCCGCATCACGTACAGCGTCTGACGGCAGGATGCGTCGCAGCCGCCATTACCGACGTAGGCCAGCGTCCATGTGCTGCGGAAAAGAGTGGGCTCGTCGGGCGAGAGTTCCCCGTTTCCCGAGGCTCTGCCGTTTGCGAAGGCGGAACTCAGGGGTGCAATCGGCACGCGCGGCAGGTTCACGCTCGGCAGCGGCCGCGGTGGACTGATGAGCTCGCCATGATTGACGTGGCCGGCGGGGCGCCAGCCCGTCCCGTAATAGAGCCAGAAGGAAGCGACCAGCGGAGCGAAGAAGAGCGCCGCCAAGCCGGCGAGCGTGCGCAGGTTGCGGGCACGCAGCCCGTTCGCGGTGATGCTCACGGCGTCGTTCCCGGGCTGTCGGCAGGGCTCTGCGCCCGGGGCTTCGAGCTCAGCACCAGCCACATCACGACGGCCGCGATCGCGAAGCACCACCACTCGAAGGCATAGCCGAAATTCTGCATCGCGGGTAGGCCCGGCAGCCGCCAGTCGCGCACGTAGCCGTCGGCGGCGCGAGGATCGAGCAGGATGATGTGCGGCTCGAGCGGGCGGCCGAGCACGCTGCTCAGCTGTGCCAGCGTCGGGAAGCTCGTCACCCTGGGCCAGGGACCGCCGGCCGGCGGCGGCGCCCGCCCGAAGGCGAGACCGGCAGTCGGCAGCTCGCCGACGCGCCCGGTGACCGTCACCATTCCCGTGCTCTTGAGGAAGATGTCGGGCAGGTTGCTGCGGCTGCCGAGGAAGGGAACCCAACCGCGGTCGACCAGCACCACCCTGCCTCCAGGCCTCTCGAGCGGTGTCAACACCTGGTAGCCGTCTAGATCGCGATAGCTCATGTTGTCGATGAGGAACTGATGCGCCGGATCGTAGCTGCCCGTGAGACTCACCTCCTGATAGTCAGGTACCTGCGCGAGCGGCGTCGAGCCGAGCGCCAGCACCTGGCGGGCGCCGCGCTCGAAGCGCGCCTGCTCCGCCGACCGCGCGTTGCCGCGCCGCCATTGCCAGCGGCCCAGCGCGATGAACACGATGCACAACACCAGCATGAAGACGGTGAAGGCGGGCGAGGGCGAGAAACGACGGCGGCCGAAGCTCAGGTGCATGGGTACGGGGGTTGCTTAAGCGGTACACTGGACGCCGTCATGCAAGCGCTCATTCGCGTCGTGATCCTGATTGCGCTCGCGGCCATCGTGGTCAGCCTGGGCTCGGCGCTGTATCACCTCTCGCGCGGCACCCAACAGGATTCGGCCAAGATGGTGCGCGCGCTGACGGTTCGAATCGCCCTGTCGCTCGCGCTCTTTGCCCTCATCATGCTCGCGTGGTACACGGGGCTGATCGCGCCGCACGGCGTGATCCCCCCGTCCCGCTAGCCGGCTACAGCCAATAGACGAACACGAACAGGAAGAGCCACACCACGTCGACGAAGTGCCAGTACCAGGAAACGGCCTCGAACGCGAAGTGCTGCCGCGGCGTGAAATGCCCGCGCAGCACGCGCAGCCAGACCACGACCAGCATGATGGCGCCGATGGTCACGTGCAGGCCGTGGAAGCCGGTGAGCATGAAGAACGTCGAGCCGTAGATGCCCGACGTCAGCCGCAGGTTCATCTTCGTGTACGCCTCGAAGTACTCGTGGCCCTGCAGCGCGACGAAGGTGAACCCGAGCAGGAAAGTGAGCCCGAGGAAAATCTTCAGACGCGTCCGATGGCCGCCGCGCAGCGCATGATGCGCGATCGTGACGGTGAGCCCGCTCGTCAGCAGGATGAGCGTGTTGATCGCCGCGATGCCATAGGCATTCATCCCCTCGAACGCCTGCCCGCCCACGTGGCCCGGACCGTTGGTCGGCCACGCCGCTTCGTAATGCGGCCAGAGCAGCAGGTTGGTGAGCGCCCGGATGCCGGCGCCGCCCAGCCACGGCACCGCCAACACGCGGGCGTAGAACAAAGCGCCGAAGAACGCCCCGAAGAACATCACCTCCGAGAAGATGAACCACATCATTCCCATGCGGAACGAGCGGTCCACCTGGGTGTTGTAGATACCGAGCTGGTTCTCGCCGATCACGGTGTGGAACCAGCCACCGAACATGAACAGCAGCAGCAGCGGACCCGGCAGGAAGACCCAGGCTCCCGCCCAGTTGTCCAGGTAGACGACCGCGCCCCACATGAGGGTGAACAGCGCGACGGCCGCGACGATCGGCCAGGGGCTACCATGCGGAATGTAGTAGTGCTGGCTGTCGGGGGCGTGTGCGTTGGATGCCATGTGCTGACCTTTGTGACTGCCTAGTTTGAAGCGCTGGATCCGGGCTCCTGCCCGGCCCAGCGCGCCTCGGGCAAAAAGCGTGGTTTTTGCCCGAGGCTCCGCCACCTTCGGCGGCGGGGCACCTCCGTGTGCCTAGTTGGCTGGCGGCTCATCGGAGGGCGCGGACCAGCATCAGGGCGATAAAGCCGAAGTAGAAGAAGAGCACGATCAGCGTCACCACCAGCGTGGTGAGCCGGACGCGCTTGCGGCGCCGCTCGACATCTTCCGGCCGCATGGGGATCGGCGGCTCCCGTGACATCATTCTCATCGCGTTCACCGGCGGCGCTCAGTGCTCGGCGCCGCGGGCGATCAGCGCATCCGAGGGCGGCACCGTCCAGGAGTGGAAGGGTGGCGGCGAGGGAAGCTCCCACTCGAGGCCATGTGCGCCGTCCCAGGCCCTGTTGCCCTCGACCGGCTTGCCGGACCGTACGCATCTCCACACGATGTAGGGCAGGAGGAACTGCGACAGGCCGAAGGCGAAGCCGCCGATCGAGGACACCATGTTCCAGTCGGTGAACTGCACCGCGTAATCCGGGATACGGCGCGGCATGCCCGCCAGTCCGAGGAAATGCTGCGGGAAGAACAGCACGTTGACGAAGATCACCGACAGCCAGAAATGCAACTTGGCGAGCGCCATGTTGTACATCCGGCCGCTCCATTTTGGCAGCCAGTAGTACACCCCGCCCATGATGGCGAACGCCGAGCCCGTAACCAGCACGTAGTGAAAGTGCGCCACCACGAAGTAGGTGCCGTGATACTGGTAGTCCGCCGGCACCAGCGCCAGCATGAGTCCCGAGAAGCCGCCGATCGAGAACAGGAACACGAACGCCACCGCGAACAGCATCGGCGGCTCGAAGGTGAGCGAGCCCTTCCACATGGTTGCGACCCAGTTGAACACCTTCACGCCCGTCGGCACCGCAATCAGCATGGTGGAGAACATGAAGAAGAGCTGCGCCGACACCGGCAGTCCCACGGTGAACATGTGATGCGCCCACACGATGAACGACAGGAACGCGATCGAGGCGGTCGCGTACACCATCGCCTCGTAGCCGAACAGCGGCTTGCGCGAGAAGGCGGGGATGATCTCCGAGATCACGCCGAAGGCCGGCAGGATCATGATGTAGACCTCGGGATGTCCGAAGAACCAGAAGATGTGCTGGAACATCACCGGGTCGCCGCCGCCAGCGGCGTTGAAGAAGCTGGTGCCGAAGAAATGATCGGTGAGCATCATGGTGACGGCGCCCGCCAGCACCGGCATCACCGCAATCAGCAGGTACGCGGTGATGAGCCACGTCCATACGAACAGCGGCATCCGCATCAGGCTCATGCCCGGCGCGCGCAGGTTCATGATGGTGACGATGACGTTGATCGCGCCGAGGATCGAGGAGATGCCCATCAGGTGAATGGCGAAGATGAGCATCGGGAAGGAGGAGCCGAACTGCAGCGTGAGCGGCGGATACATCGTCCAGCCGCCGGCCGGCGCGCTGCCCGGGACGAACAGCGTCGAGATCAGCAGGGTCAAGGCGAAGGGCAGGATCCAGAAGCTCAGGTTGTTCAGGCGCGGCAACGCCATGTCGGGCGCCCCGATCTGCAACGGGATCATCCAGTTGGCAAGCCCCACCCAGGCCGGCATGATCGCCCCGAAGATCATGACGAGTCCGTGCAGGGTCGTCAGGGAGTTGAATACCCCGGGGTCAACCAGCTGCATTCCCGGCTTGAACAACTCCGCGCGGATCACCATCGCGAACGAGCCGCCGATGAAGAACATCACGCACGCGAAGATGAGGTACATCGTGCCGATGTCCTTGTGATTCGTCGCGAATACCCAGCGGCGCCAGCCGTGCGGCTTGTGCTCGTGATCGTGATCGGCGTGTACGGTTGTCTCAACGTGCGGATCGGCCATTTTATGACCTCTTCAAGTCTGCTGAACGGGCTCGGTCGAAAGTCCTGCGATTCTCCGACTCAACCGGTCGGGACGGCAGCGGCGGTCTGCGCCGGCGCTTGTTGCGCCGATAGGTCCACTCCCTTCTTGACTAGCGCCTGCTGCTGCTTGAGCCAGGTGGCGAAATCCGCCGGAGAGACGGCGCGAACCACTACCGGCATGAACGCGTGGCCGCGGCCGCAGAGCTCGGTGCACTGGCCGCGGTAGACGCCGGGCTTATTGGCATCCACGGTGAACGACGCCTCATTGATGTAACCCGGGATCGCGTCCTTCTTGACGCCGAAGTCGGGGACCCACCAGGAATGGATCACGTCCACCGAGGTGATCAGCAGACGGATCTTGGTGCCGGTCGGTATGACCAGCGGATGGTCCACGTTGAGCAGATAATTGGGCACGGAGTCCGGGTCGATCCCCGAGTCGAGCTGCCGGGCCGCGTTGCTGCGCTCGCCGAGCTTGGAGACGAAGCTCACGCCGGAGCCGACATACTGGTATTGCCAGCCCCACTGGAATCCGGTGACCCGGATATCGAGCTTCGCGTGGGCGTTGTCGTTGACGCGCACCAGCAGGTTCGCGGCCGGGACCGCCATGGCGATGAGGATGAGCACCGGGATGGTGGTCCAGATGATCTCGACCCTGGTGTTGTGGACCATGGTCACGTCGGCCACCGCGCCGCGCGAGCGGCGGTGGAAGATGAGCGACCAGATCATGACGCCGAAGACCACGACGGCGATGCCGACGCAGATCCAGAAGCCGTACATGTGAAGGCCGTAGATCTTGGCGCTGACGTCCGTGACGCCGCGCGGCATGTTGATGAGGCTCCAGCCCGACTGCGCGCGCGCGGCCGGTGCGCTGGCCGCCGCGGCAAGCAGAGCCAGCGTCCCGCCGAGGATCCCGAGTCTTGCGCGATTCATCGTGCTCATGCCTTTCCCGCGCGACTTCCCCTCGGGGTCCCCTCGCGCGATACCAAAATCGAACCAGAGCCTGCTCCGCCTACTTGGGCCTCAAGGCCAGGGAGGGCGACTCGTTGACGCGGCCGATCAGACGTTGCAGCCGCAGCGCAAGTCCGCACCGCTCCTCTTCCGTGAGAAACGTCCCCAGCTCGCACCGCCGGCCGTGCGACTCGATGGTCAGCCGGCTCGGATGCAGTCGCGAGGCAGGACGGTGCAGTTTAACCTGTGCCCAGTGCCGCGGGAACACGGTCCGTCGACAATGAGCGCGATCACGCGATTCGACGCTGACGTCGGACTCCGTCATGGTGATGATTTCGGATTGGTAGCGGCGGGCGAGGCTCGCATGCAGCGCCCAGCCGAGGAGCAGCATTTCCAGCCCCGCGAACGGCAGGATGGGCCACAGGCCTTTGAGCGCGAGCAGGCCGGCAATGGCGAAGGACACGGCGCAAAGGCTTGCGAAAAACAGGATTCCCTCTCGCAGGCTGAGCGAGCAGTTCGGGCAGATGATGATGCGCACAGGCTGCCGGGTCTGCTGCAGGGCCTCCACGAATCGCCGGTCGCGCGGCAATCGAGGCCGCTCGAGCCGCCTCCATAGGATTGACCGTATCGATGGTAGAGCGGCACCGCGCGGGGTTCAAGCGCACAGCTTGCCCGCGGCCTCGCCCAGGTCGGGCGGGCCCTGGCCACGGCCGAGAGGCGCAATACGGGCGAGGGGCGGCCCACCGAGCCGCGCCGTCAAAGTGGCGAGGTTCTCGGTGGCGCGCTCGAAATTCGGGTCGATTCCGTTGGCGAGCCAGCCCGCGAAGGGTACACCGCGAGCGGTCATGGATTCGCGGGTGAGGAAGGCGTGATTGAGGCAGCCGAGGCGCAGGCCGACGACCAGCAGCACCGGCAGGGAGAGCGCGGCGGCGAGGTCGGCCATGGTGGCGCGGTCGCCGATCGGGGCGAGCCAGCCGCCGGCGCCTTCGACGATGACGCAGTCGGCGGCGGCAGCCAGTGATTCGAAGCGCTGGCGAAGCAGCGCGAGATCGATGGCGGCACCGAGGTCGCGCGCGGCGATGTGCGGCGCGATGGGCGGGAGGAAGCAGTAGGGATTTACGCTCTCATAGGGGGCCGTCACGTTGGCGGCGCTCATCAGAGCGAGAGCATCGGGGTTTCGCGAGCCTTCGGCGGTTGCGTCGGAGCCGGAGGCTATCGGCTTCATGACGGCAACTCGCAGGCCGCGAGCCACGAGCGCGCGCGTCAGGGCGACCGAGACGACGGTTTTGCCGACGCCGGTGTCGGTGCCGGTGACGAAGAAGCCTTTCATTTTCATGAACTCGGACATGTGGGGTGGTTCACGTTCTTCGTCGGATCTGAGACGGGGGGATATGCACCTCGCCGGCGTGCGCGGACGTTGCAGGCCTACCGCCACTGCCCCAGGCTGCGCCGTAAACGATCTCATAGGTAGCGGGGAGTCTGCCGTCCTTGCGGAAAGCCTCGTAGGCGGCGAGGGCACGCTCGAGGCGGACACGGCCGAGGAGGGAGCGGGGGCGGCCGGCGGTGGCGTTGCGGGCGCCCAAGGCTTTCAGGTCGCGCATGAGGGACAGGCCGTCGCCGTAGGTGAGCTGTGTGCGATCGACGTCCAGCACGGGCTCCTGCAGGCCGGCTCGCGCCAAGGCGTCGCCGACGTCGTGCATGTCCAGGAAGCGATTGACATGATTGTAGGAGTCGGCTTCGGCCCAGGCGCTGCGGAGCTCTTTGAGGGTATCGGGGCCGAAGGTGCTGAAGGCGAAGAAGCCCTGGGGCTTGAGGACGCGGCGTACTTCGGCGAGAGCCTCATCGAGTGGGTCGCACCACTGGAGCATCAAGCTGCTGAAGACGATGTCGATGCTGGCGGATTGCAACGGCAGCCGTCCGGCGTCGGCGCACACGCGCTCGAAGCGGCGGAAGAGCCGTTGATGGCGGGCAGCCTCGCGCAGCATGCCGGGCGCGAGATCGAGCGCAATGACGCGGGAGCGGCGGTAGCGGCGTTTGAGCTCCGCGGCGATGCGCCCGGTACCCGCGCCGACGTCGAGGATGCTCTGCGGGCTGAAGTCGAAGGGCTCGAGGCGGCTCAGAAGCTCGTCGGCTACGCGCGACTGCAGCACGGCTGCGGCCTCGTACGTCGGGCTTGCGAGATCGAAGGCCGCGCGCACCCCGGCCTTGTCGAGTCGGAAGGAGTCGGGCGGACGGCTCATGGCGACAACAGGAAATCCGCGAGGAGCGCGCTGACCTCGGGCAGATGCGAGAGAAAGGGCGCGTGGGCGGCGCGACGGATTTCCACGTACTTCGCGTCGGGAAGCGCGTTGGCGAGCGCGTGGGAAGCGGCGGGCAGCGTCACACGATCATACTGGCCGGCAATCACCAGGGTGGGCAGCATGATGTTGCCGAGCAACGGGCGCAGGTCGGTGTCCCGCAGCAGCTCGAGGCCACGGGCCAGGACTTCCGGGCGTGCCTGCCCGTGGGCGAAGAGAGCCGCGCGAAGCTGCGCCAGAGCGGCGGCGCCGCCGGCGCTGCCGCGGACCTGCAGCTCGAGAAAATCGTTGACCGTGCGCGTGTAGTCGGTGCGCAGGCCCGCCGCCTGCTCTTCGAGCCGCTCGGGCGGAGTGCCGTGAGGCCAGTCGGCTGCAGCACTCAACCGCGGCGTAGCGGCAATCAACACGAGGCGCTCGAGGGTAGGGGGGCGCCTGGCGCGCTCGGCCGGCGGTCCCTGCTCAGCGGCGAGGCGCAGGGCGATCTGACCGCCGAGCGACCAGCCGAGGAGCGAATACCGCGACGCGATCGCGGACACGCTCTCGTGGATCTGCGCGGCCTGCTCCTCGAGCGATGAGCGCGTGGGCAGCCACTCGCTGCGGCCGTGACCGGGAAGGTCGACGGCGATCGTCCGGAAGCGCTCGGCGAGCGCGGCGGCGAGCCCGTCCCAGACGCGCAGGTTGAGTCCCCAGCCGTGCAGCAACACGAGCGCCGGACCGCTGCCGTGGACCTCCGTGTGGAGGTGGCTCATGCGCACACGCGACCGAGGCTCTCGACCAGCGCATCCACCTGGTCCTCACGATGACCGGCGGTGAGAGTGATGCGCAGGCGCTCCGCGCCCGCGGGCACGGTGGGTGAGCGGATGGCCACGACCCAGAAGCCGGCCTCGGCCAGCTCGTGTTGGGCTGCGAGCGCCGCGCGCGCGCTGCCGAGCGGGATGGGTTGGATCGGAGTGACGGAGTCGGCGAGCGGGATCCCAACCTCTTTGGCCGCCGCCCGGAAGCGGGCGGTGAGCGCCAGCGCGCGCTCCCGCCGCCAGGTTTCCCGCTGTGCGATCCGCAGCGCGGCCCGTGTTGCCGCGGCAACCGGCTGAGGGAGAGCGGTCGTGTAGATATAGGAGCGCGCTCGCTGAATGAGGAGCTCGACCAGCGCCTCCGTCCCCGCGACGAAGGCGCCAAAGGAGCCGAAGGCTTTGCCGAGGGTACCGACGAGCACGGGGACTTCCTCACAGCTCAGGCCGGCGAGCTCGACTGCGCCGCGCCCTTGGGCACCCAGCACGCCGATTCCATGCGCGTCATCGACTACCAGCCAGGCATCGTGCGCGCGAGCGGCTTGCGCCAGCGCCGAGAGCGGCGCGATGTCGCCGTCCATGCTGAAGACGCCGTCGGTAGCCAACACCGATGCCGGTGGCGTGCTCTCAGCGAGCAGCCGGCGCGCGGCGTCACCATCGCAGTGTGGATAGCGCCGAAATCGCGCTCCCGACAAGAGTCCGGCATCGATGAGCGACGCGTGGCACAGACGGTCGAGCAGCACCGATTCGCCGCGATTCGCGAGTGCGGTCAGGACGCCGAGGTTGGCCATGTACCCGGTCGAGAAGAGGAGCGCGCGCTCACGTCCGGTGAAGGCCGCCAGCTCCTCCTCCAGGGCGGCGTGCTCGCGACCATGTCCGCTGACGAGGTGCGAGGCGCCGCTGCCCGAGCCGCAGCGCGCCGCGCACTCCGCCATGGCGGCGCCGAGCGCGGGATGGGCGGCAAGACCGAGATAGTCGTTGCTGCTGAAGTCGACCAGGCGACGGCCCTCGACCATCACCTCCGCGCGATTGCCTGGCTGCGGATACCCTTCTACCGTCGCGCGGCGGCGCCGCAGGTGCTGTCGCTCGATCTGCTCGAGCGTCGGCTCAAGCGGCTGTCTCTTCATGAGCGCAGGCGGGCGATTCGGGCTTGATGCCGAGCCGCGCGAGCAGGCTCCGGTCCCGCTCGACGTCCGGGTTGCCGGTGGTCAGAAGCTTCTCGCCGTAGAAGATGGAGTTGGCGCCCGCGAGGAAGCAGAGCGCCTGCAGCTCATCGCTCATCTCCTGCCGGCCGGCCGAGAGGCGCACGTGCGCGCGCGGCATCAGGAGTCGCGCGGCAGCACAGGTACGCACGAACTCGAGCGGATCGACGCGCGCGGTGCCGTGCAGGGGCGTGCCGGGCACCTGCACCAGCTGATTGACGGGGACGCTCTCCGGATGCTCCGGCAGGTTGGCCAGGGTCATGAGGAGCTTCGCCCGGTCCTCGGCCGACTCTCCGAGGCCGAGAATGCCGCCGCAGCAGACTTTGAGCCGCGCTGCGCGCACCGCCTCCAGCGTATCCAGCCGGTCCTGGTAGGTCCGGGTGGTGATGATCTCGCCGTAGAAGTCGGCCGAGGTGTCGAGATTGTGGTTGTAGTAATCGAGGCCTGCGCTCTTGAGCTGCCGCGCCTGCTGCGGCGTCAGCATCCCGAGCGTCGCGCAGGTCTCGAGGCCGAGCGCGCTGACCTCGCGAATCATCTTTGCGATGACCTCGAGGTCTTTCGCCTTCGGCGAGCGGTAGGCCGCCCCCATGCAGAAGCGCGTCGCGCCGGCCTGCTTCGCGCGCAGCGCATGTTGGCGCACCGATTCCACCTCCATCAGCTCCTCACGCTCGAGGCCCGTGTCGTAGCGCACGCTCTGCGGGCAGTAGGCGCAGTCCTCCGGACACGCGCCGGTCTTGATGGAGAGCAGCGTGCTCATCTGCACCGTGTTGGGCTCGTGGTGCTGCCGGTGCACCCGCTGCGCGTGATAGATCAGGTCCATGAGCGGCATCGCGAGGAGGCTCACGACCTGCGGCAGGGTCCAGTCGTGGCGGACGGTTCCTAGAGCGGTGGGGGTCATGCGCGCCTCGGGTGGCAGTGGCGGCCGGAATGTTCGCGGGCGGTGCGGCAGATGTCAACGCGAGAGCCCCTCCCACGTCTACATTTGATCATTTTATGATCAGCGCCGCAGCAGCTGCACGACGAGCGCGACACCGACGGCCAGCGCCCCCATCACGGCGATCATCACGGCGGCAGCGGCGCAGTCCTTGACTACGCGGATCCGCGGATGCTGCTCGGGACTCAGGTGATCGGCCAGCGCCTCGATGGCCGTGTTGAGCAGCTCCGTCGCGAGCACACCCGCGCTCGCCAGCATGACCGCGGCCCACCAGAGCGGGCCGGGACGAAGCACGGCGAGCGCCGCCATGACGAGCACGAACAGGATGGCTTCCAGGCGCACGCTGCGCTCGGCGCGCACGGCGTAGAGCAAGCCCGCGAGCGCAAAGCCGAACCGATGCAGCAGGTCTCTGTTCTTGTGATTTCTCAACGCGAGTAGATGTATTGCAGCAGCACGCCGATGAATATCGCCATGCCGACGTAGTTGTTGTTGAGGAACGCCCGCAGGCAGGCGGCGGGCTCGCGCGCGCGGATCAGCCAGTGCTGGTAGAGGAAGAGCACCGCCGCCGCTGCGAGGCCGCCGTAGTACCAGCCGCCCAGGCCCAAGTCGCGACCGACCAGCACCAGCGCGAACAGCATCAGCGCCTGCAGCGCGCCTACAGCCAACCGATCCATGTCAGCAAAGAGAATGGCGCTGGATTTCACGCCAATCTGCAGGTCGTCTTCTCTGTCGACCATGGCGTAGAGGGTGTCGTACGCTGCCGCCCAGATCACCGCCGCGATGTAGAGCACCCAGGCGACGCGCGGGAGCGAGTCGCGCTGCGCGGCGAAGGCCATGGGCACGCTCCAGCCGCCGAAGGAAATGCCGAGATAGAGCTGTGGCAGCGGGAAGAAGCGCTTCACGAAAGGATAAGACACGGTGAGCGCGGCGCCGATGATGGCGAGCTTCACCGTGAAGAGATTCAGTCGCGTGACCAGCCACAGCGCGGCCGCGCCCAGTACCACGAAGAGCACCAGAGCTTCGACCGGCGACATGCGGCGCGCGGCGAGAGGCCGCTCGCGAGTGCGCTTCACGTGAGGGTCGATGTCGCGGTCGGCGAAGTCGTTGATGACGCAGCCAGCCGCGCGCATGACGATGACGCCGAGCGCAAACACGATCAACACCCGCTGATCCGGCCGGCCGGCGCCTGCGACCCAGAGCGCCCACAGCGCCGGCCAAAGCAGGAGCCAGGTGCCGATCGGGCGGTCGAAGCGCGCGAGCCGCCAGTACTCCTGCACGCGCCGGGCGACCCGGTAGTAGAGGGGCGCCTCCTTCGGCTTGCTGGTGAGGTCGAGATCGGCCGTGGTGCTGTTCATTTACCTGTGTTCACATTCGGGCCGGGAGGGATCGTACCACTGGCCGTCCTGGCGGCAGGGCACCCGGCCCACGCATCCTGCGTGGGCGCTCGTCCGCTGAGCGCGGATCGAGGACACGTTAAGTGTCCTCGATGAAAGGCACCGCGCTCATCAGACTCGCCCATATTCCTCGCCGCTACCGATCCACCTGGCCGCGAGTGCCGCAATATTATCCGGGTACTTCGCGATCAGCAGCTCCGCGGCCTCTTGGACGCGCGGCAGCAGGTCCGCATCGCGCGGCAGGTCCGCCACGCGAAGTTGCGCGAGCCCCGTCTGGCGGGTGCCGAGCAGCTCGCCGGGGCCCCGCAGCTCGAGATCGCGGCGCGCGATCTCGAAGCCGTCGTTGCTCTCGCGGATGACTTTCAGGCGCTGGCGCGCCAGCGGCGAGAGCGGGCCCCGATAGAGGAGCACGCAGCTGCTGGCCTCCGCCCCGCGGCCGACCCGGCCTCGCAGCTGGTGCAGCTGCGCCAGGCCCATGCGCTCGGCGTTCTCGATGACCATCAATGTCGCGTTGGGAACGTCGACCCCGACCTCGATCACGGTGGTCGCGACCAACAGTTGGATCCGTCCCGCCTTGAAGGCAAGCATCGCCGCGTCTTTCTTGGAGGGCGGCATCCGCCCGTGCACCAACCCCACCTGCAAGTCGGGCAACGCCTTCGCGAGCGCGCTGGCGGTCTCCTCGGCGGCCTGCGAGCGCAGCTCGTCTGACTCATCGATGAGCGGACACACCCAGTAGACCTGTCGGCCACTGCGGCAGACCTGGACGATGCGCGCGACGACTTCCTCGCGCCGCTGCTCTGGGACGACGACGGTACGCACCGGCGTGCGCCCGGGCGGCAACTCGTCAATGACTGAGATGTCGAGGTCTGCGTAGGCCGTCATTGCCAGCGTGCGCGGGATAGGCGTCGCGGTCATGATGAGCTGATGCGGGAAGCGCCCGTGCTTGCTGCCCTTCTCTCTCAGGCGCAGCCGCTGCTGCACCCCGAAGCGGTGCTGTTCATCGACGATGACGAGCGCGAGCCGCGAGAACTCGATCCCCTCCTGAAAGAGTGCGTGGGTCCCGACGACGACGCGTACCTCGCCGGATGCGATCGTCTCGAGCGCGCTGCGGCGGGCGGCCGCCGGCTGACCGCTGGTGAGGAGCGCCACGGGCAACCCGAGCGGTCGCAGCCACTCGTTGAGGCTTCGCCAGTGCTGCTCCGCCAGCAGCTCGGTCGGCGCCATGAGCGCGGCCTGCAGCCCGGTGCCGGCGGCGCGCGCCGCCGCGAGGGCCGCGATGACCGTTTTGCCGCAGCCAACGTCGCCCTGGATGAGGCGCACCATCGGCACGCTCGAGCGCAGATCCGCCTCGATCTCGGCCAGCACGCGCGCCTGCGCGCGCGTCAGCGAGAAAGGCAACGCGGCGAGGAGCCGCGGCGCCAGTGCCGCGGTATCTTCGAGCGGCCAGGCGGGATCGGTCTTGGCCGCGCGTTTCAGCAGGCGCAGGCTCGCCTGATGCGCGAGCAGCTCCTCGAACGCGAGCCGCCGCTGCGCCGGGTGGCGGCCGGCGGCGAGCTCGCCGAGCTGCGCTTCCCGCGGCGGCTGGTGTACATAGCGGAGTGCTTCGCGCAGCGGCGGGAGCTCGAGCGGCCCCAACACCTGCGCCGGAATCCAGTCCCGCACCCCCGCCGTGTCCAACTCGCGCAGCGCCTGGGCGATGAGCGCGCGCAATCGGCCCTGCGGCACTCCTTCCGTCAGCGGATAGATCGGCGTCAGGGTCTCATCCGGCGCCGCGGCCTCGGCGCTCATACGGCGGTATTCCGGGTGGATCATCTCGAGGCCCTGAGGACCCCGGCGCACTTCGCCGAAGCAGCGCAGCCGCGCGCCGCGCGCCAGGCCCTGCTGTTGGGAGGCGGAGAAGTGAAAGAAGCGCAGTGTCAGAAAGCCGGAGCCGTCCGACAGGCTGCACTGCAGCTGCCGGCGCCGGCGGTAGGCGACCTGCGCAAGCTGTATCTCGCCCTCCACGACCGCGCGCATTCCAGGCAGGAGCGAGCCGATCCTGACCACGGTGGTGCGATCCTCGTACCGCAGCGGCAGCACGAAGAGCAGGTCCTGCACCTGCGTGACCCCGAGCCGGGCGAGGCGCCGCGCGAGCGCCTCGCCGACGCCGCGCAGCGCGGTGATGGGCCGCTGCTCCTGTGAAGCGCTGGATCCGGGCATCGTGCCCGGCCCAGCGCCGTCTCGGGCAAAAAGCGTGGTTTTTGCCCGAGACTCGGCCACCTGCGGCGGCCGGGTACATCCCTGTGCCTGAGTCGCAGTGTCGCGTTGCTTCATGAGTTGGGGTGCCCCGCGGCCGATGGGCACTATCTCAGCCAAGATGGAGGGTGCATTCGACCTCGACGTGCGCGCCGCGGGGGAGCTGCGCGACGCCGACGGTCGCCCGCGCCGGATAGGGCTGCGGAAAATAAAGCGCCATGATCTCGTTCACCTTGGCGAAGTGGGCGAGGTCGGTCATATAGATGGTGACCTTCACCGCCTGCGCGAGGCTCCCGCCCGCGGCCTCGGCGACCGCCTTCAGGTTCTCGAACACGCGGCCGATCTCGGCCTCGATGTTGCCGGTCACCAGCTCCTTGGTGGCCGGATCCAGGGCGATCTGCCCGGAGAGGTAGACGGTGTCACCCGCGCGCACCGCCTGTGAGTAGGTACCTATCGCCTGCGGGGCGCGCTCGGTATGAATCGCTTTACGGCTCATCGGCTTTCTCACCCATGCTCTGTGTTGGAATCCTGCTCGTCAGACTCGTCCACGCCTTCGATGTCGACGTCCGCCCGGTCATCGCGTGCGTGCGCCGCAATGGTCCGGTTGACCCGCGTCACGTCCGGCATGCGGCGGATGACGCGCATCACGCGGGCGAGATGCTTGCGATCGCGCACCTTCAGCTCGAAGGTGAGAATGGAGGCGTCACCTTCCTGCTCCTCTATGGAGACGTGATGGATGTTGGTCTCGGTGCTGGCGATGGCCGCGGCGACCCCCGCCAGCACACCCGTGCGGTTGACCACGTAGATGCGGATCTCGGAGTTGAACAGCCGCTCCGGCGCCGGCCGCCAGCTGACGGGGAGCCATTTCTCCGGATGCTTGCGGTAGTCTTCGACGTTCACGCAGCGCTCACGGTGGATGACCACGCCCCGGCCCGCCGAGAGGAATGCGAACACCGGATCGTGAGGCACTGGAAAGCAGCAGCGCGCGTAGGAGACGAGCAGCCCCTCCGTCCCCGCGATGGCGAGCGGCGCTGGCGCGGGTGCCCCTCCCCCCGGCGCGGGCGGCGCGGGCAGGAGGCGCCGGGCGACCAGGGCCGCCAGGCGCTCGCCGAGCCCGATCTTCTCGTAGAGGTCGTCCTGATCCTTCATGCCGAACTCCCCGAGCACGGCCTGCTGCACCTCCGGGCTCACATCCTCGAGCGCCAGGCGGAACTCGCCGAGCGCCTGGTTGAGCAGCCGCTGCCCGAGGGCGATGGCCTCGGTGCGGCGCAGGCTCTTCAGATAGTGCCGGATGGCGTTGCGGGCCTTGGCGGTGACCACGAAGTTGACCCAGGAGGGATTCGGCATGGCCCCCTTGGCGCTGATGATCTCCACCGTCTGGCCGTTGCGCAGCACCGTGCGCAGCGGTGTCAGGCGCCGGTCGATCTTGGCCGCGACGCAGCGGTTGCCGATGTCGGTGTGCACCGCGTAAGCGAAGTCCACCACCGTCGCGCCGCTCGGCAGCCGCAGGATCGTGCCTTTCGGCGTGAAGACATACACCTTGTCGGGAAAGAGATCGACCTTGACGCTTTCGAGGAACTCCTCCGAGGTACCGTCCTCCTGCAGCTCCACGAGGCTCGACAGCCACTCGCGCGTGCGCTCCTGCTGCATGGAATCCGCATCGCCGCCGCTCTTGTACTTCCAGTGGGCCGCGACGCCGGATTCGGCGACCCGATGCATGTCTTCGGTGCGGATCTGCGCCTCGATGGGCACGCCGTTGGGTCCAAAGAGCGTGGTGTGGAGCGACTGATAGCCGTTGACGCGTGGGATGGCGATGAAGTCCTTGAAGCGCCCGGGCATGGGCTTGAACACGGCGTGCACGATGCCGAGCGAGCGGTAGCAGGTGTCCGGCCTGTCGGAGATGATGCGCAAGCCGTAGACATCGACGATCTCCGCGAGTGAGGCGCGCTTGCGCAGCATCTTCTTGTAGATGCTGTAGAGGTGCTTCTCGCGAGTCTCCACCCGGGCGCGGATCTCGTTCTTGGCGAGAGCGGCGGCGAGCTGGTGCTCGATCTTCTTCAGGAACTCCTTCTGATTGCCGCGGGCCTTGCGTAGCGCCCGCTCGAGCACCTGGTATCGGCGCGGGTAGAGCGCCTCGAAGCCGAGGTCCTCGAGCTCGAGTTTCATGTTGTAGAGGCCGAGGCGCTCCGCGATGGGCGCGTAGATCTCCAGGGTCTCGCGCGCGACCGCACGGCGCCGCGGCAGCGGCATGGCCCGGATGGTGCGCATGTTGTGGGTGCGGTCGGCGAGCTTGACCAGGATCACCCGCAGATCGCGTACCATCGCGAGGAGCATCTTGCGGAAGGACTCCGCCTGCGCTTCCTCGCGGCTCTTGAACTGGATCGCATCGAGCTTGGTGACGCCATCGACGAGCTCCGCGACGTCGGCGCCGAAGCGCGCCGCCAGCTGATCCTTGGGCGTCGGGGTGTCCTCGATGACATCGTGCAGGATCGCCGCGATCAGCGTGTCGGGGTCGAGATGCAGGTCGGCGAGGATGGCGGCCGCCGCTACCGGATGGGCGATGAAGGGCTCGCCGGAGAGACGCTTCTGTCCCTTATGGGCGGAAGCGCCGAACTCCGCCGCTTCCTCGACGCGCGCCACCTGCTCGGGCGGCAGGTAGACGCCGACTATGGCCAGGAGCTCCTTGAGCCCCGGAGTGCGCCTTCCGCCGGGGAGCAGTCCCAGGAGCGAAGACGCATAGTCCATAGGTTGGCGCGGGGAGGTTCAGTCCCCCAGGCCGAACTGCGGAGCGCGGAAGCTCGATTGAGCCTCAAGCTCGGGAATGGCGGGCTCGGCCGGGGGCTCGGGCTCGCGCAGCATGTCGAGCGTGACATTGCCGGCGGCGATCTCGCGCAGCGCGACCACGGTCGGCTTGTCGTTCTCCCAGGCGACGGTGGGCTCCGCACCGTTGGCGAGCCGCCGCGCGCGCTGGGCCGCGAGTATGACGAGCTGAAAGAGGTTATCGACGTTCTGCAGACAGTCTTCGACGGTAATACGGGCCATGGTACGGACAAGGAAGATGAGCGCGAGGAGCGCGGGAGATGTCGCACTATATCCCAAAGTACAAAAGCAAGTGAATAAGCGGTCCAGGGCCGTTCCCTGGGCCGCGGGGTCAAATGCGGTCGCACAGCCGCGCTCGCTCAAAGCGCCGCAGGCGACTTTGAGCCCATAGATAAGCCCATTCGCGGTCCTCAGGCCAGCAGGCGCTCCAGAAGGGGCGCCAGCTCGGGGCGGCCCGCGGCCAACCTCTGCGCCCCGCCCGCGCGAGTGCCGGGCGAGACCCTCTCTCCGTGGCCGGTCACGATGGCCAGGAGATCGGCCACCGCCCTCTCGAAATCGTCGTTCACGACGACGTAGTCGAACTCCCGCCAGTGCGACATGTCGCTCACCGCATCACGCAGCCGGCGCGCGATTACCTGTGGGGAGTCCGTCGCGCGGCTCTGCAGGCGCTTCTCGAGCGCTGCGCGCGACGGCGGCAGGATGAAGATGGTCACGCAGTCCGGCATGGCCGCACGCACTTGCCGGGCGCCCTGCCAGTCGATCTCGAGCACAATGTCGCCGCCCCGGGCGAGCCGCGCCTCGACAGGCGCGCGCGCCGTGCCGTAGAGATTGTCGAACACGCGGGCGTGCTCGAGGAACTGCCCTTCCGTGATCCGCCGCTCGAACTCGGGCACGCTGACGAAGTCGTACTCCCGCCCGTGCTCCTCGGTGGGCCGCCGCGGCCGCGTGGTGTGGGAGATGGACATTTGCAGGCGTGGTACCCGCTCGAGCAGCGCCTTCACCAGCGAGGTCTTGCCGGCGCCCGAGGGCGCGGCCAGCACGAAGAGCTTGCCGCGCGTCGCCGGCGTCGTACCGGTCGCTTCGAGGTCGAGCTCCGCCCGAGCGGTGGCGACCCACGCGCGCAACGCCTGAGCGCGGTGGCTGACTTCGTTCTTGTCCACCGGGTCGAGCTCGGCCGCGGTGACAGGCGTATCGGCCGGCAGGAAGATCGGGTCGTAGCCGAATCCGCCGCTGCCGCGCGGCTCGAGCGCGATGCGCCCTTCCCAGGTGCCGTGGGCGACGATCGGTTGGCTGTCGTCGTGCCGGCGCACGAACGCGATCACGCAGTGATAGCGCGCCTGGCGGAACTCCGTGGGCACATCGTGCAGCTCCGCGAGGAGCTTGTGGACATTGTCGGCATCGCCTGCGCCCTCGCCGGCGAAGCGCGCCGAGCGCACGCCCGGCCGGCCGTCGAGCGCGTCGACCTCGATGCCGGAGTCATCGGCGAGCGCCGCAAGGCCCGACTGCCGCGCCGCGTGGCGGGCCTTGATGAGCGCGTTGTCGAGAAAAGTGCTGCCGGTCTCCGGCGGCGAATCGATGCCGAGCACGCTCTGCGCGATAAGCTCGAGGCCCAGGGGTCGCAGGATGGCCGTCATCTCCCGCAGCTTGCCGGCGTTGCCGCTCGCCAGGACGGTTTTCATGCGAGGGTGTTTGCCTGCAGGGCGAACAGCCGCTCTATGCCGCCGGCCGCGAGGGTGAGCATCGCGTCGAGCTCGTGCCGCCGGAAGGCGTGCCCCTCCGCGGTGCCCTGCAGCTCGACGAAGGCGGCGCCGCTTCGCATCACCACATTCATGTCGGTCTCGGCCTGCGAGTCCTCGCGGTAGTCGAGATCCAACACGGGCCCGCCGCCCACGATGCCGACGGAGATGGCGGCGACCTGCCCGTGCAACGGGCTCGCGGCGATCGTGCGCTGCGCGACCAGCTTCTCGCAGGCCTGCGCGAGCGCGACGTAGCCGCCGGTGATCGAGGCGGTGCGCGTGCCGCCGTCGGCCTGCAGCACATCGCAGTCGATCGTGACGGTGCGGGGTCCCAGCGCCTTGAGATCGATGACTGCGCGCAGCGACCGTCCGATGAGGCGCTGGATTTCCTGCGTGCGGCCGCTCTGCTTGCCGCGCGCCGCTTCACGTGCCGAGCGTGTGTGGGTGGAGCGCGGCAGCATGCCGTATTCCGCCGTGACCCAGCCCTGCTCCTTGCCGCGCAGGAAGGCGGGCACGCTGTCCTCGACACTGGCGGTACACAACACCTGGGTGTCGCCGACCTCGATCAGGACCGCTCCTTCGGCGTGCTTGGCGAACCGGCGCGTGAAGCTGACCGGGCGCATCTCATCGGGTGCGCGGCCGCTCGGGCGGGTCATGACAGCCAGCGGAGTGCCGCCGCCGAGGTGTTGTCGCTGGCCGCGCCGGTGCGTGTCACGGCTCTCTGGCCCAACTCGAGCAGCTTCTCGCGCAGCGGTGCACGCTGGGTCGCGCCCGGGCCGCCGGGCGCCGAGAGCTCCGCGGCGAGCTCCGCGTCCTTGACGCCGCTCCAAAGGCCATCGGTGCAGACGAGCAGCACATCGCCGGCCTCGAGCGGCCGCCGGCGCGCGACTGCCATGTCGGGGATGATGGGGTCACCGCCGAGACAGCATTCGACGTAGTTGCGCATCGGATGGGCCTGGGCCTGCTCGGCCGTGATCAACCCTTCGCGCAGCAGCACCTCGACATGGCTGTGATCGCGGCTGCGGCCGAGGAGCGTCCCGCCGCGCAGATGATAGATGCGACTGTCTCCCACGTGCGCCCACCAGGAGGCGCCCTGCTGCACGAGACATAACGCGCAGGTGGCGCGTGGCCGTTGCTCGAGCGGCAGCGGCGCGCCGAGCTTGACGATTTCCTCGTGCGCACGGCCAAGGATCAGGTGGAGGAATCCCAGCGGATCGAACAGCGGCTGCGGCGCATGCCAGAAGCCCTCGAGCACGGTCTCGCGGGTGATCTCCGCAGCCCGCGCGCCGTTGGCGTGGCCGCCCATGCCATCCGCGACGAGGAGCAGCGCCGCATGCTCCGCCACCGCAGCGGCCACCCGGTCCTGGTTCTCCTCGCGCCCGCCCAGGAGGCTCACGTCGGCATACTCGACCCGCAAGAAGAAATCCCTGTATCTGTTAGACTTTGGGTCCGCCTTTATAGCACCCGGGCGCGCCAGGAGCGTAGCGTTTCCCAATGATTGCCAGCATGACGGGCTTCGCGCGGCGCGAGATCTCCGGCTCCTGGGGGACGCTCGTCTGCGAGCTGCGCAGCGTCAATCATCGCTTCCTCGAGACCGGCTTCCGGCTGCCGGATGAGCTGCGCTCGGCCGAGAGCGAGCTGCGCCGGCGCCTCGCGCGCGAGGTGCGCCGCGGCAAGGTCGACTGCGTGCTCACTTACCGGCGCGCACAGGTCTCCGAGGCCGGGCTCGAGGTCGACTCCCAGGCGCTCGAGCGGCTGCTCGCGCGGCTGAAGGACATCGGCCGCTCGTTCCCCGAGCACACCGTCAACCTGCTCGATGTGCTGCGCTGGCCCGGCGTCCTCAAGGAGGACACTGCCGCCGGCGAGGAGCTGCTCATCGCCGCGCAGGCGCTCTTCGGCAGCACGGTCGAGGACCTGGTGGCGGCGCGCGCGCGTGAGGGTCTGCGGCTCAAGGAGATCCTGGAGCTGCGCTGCACCAGCCTGGAAGAGCTGGTGCGACAGGTGCGCCAGCGCCTGCCCGAGGTGCAGACCCGGCTGCGCGCGAGGCTCGATGAGCGGCTGAAGGAGCTGACCGCGAGCGTGGATCAGGAGCGCCTGGAGCAGGAGCTGGCGCTGCTGCTACAGCGGCTGGACATCGACGAGGAGCTCGAGCGGCTCGCCGGTCACATCCACGAGATCCGCCGTGTCCTCGCCGCCAACGAGCCCGCGGGACGGCGGCTCGATTTCCTGATGCAGGAGCTCAACCGCGAGGCGAACACACTGTCATCGAAGTCGCAGGACCTCGAGACCACCCGCAGCGCGGTGGACATGAAGGTCATCATCGAGCAGATGCGCGAGCAGGTGCAGAACGCCGAATAGCGTCTATGGGCGTCGAGGCGCATCCATCGCCGTCCTGAATACCCTGTATTTCTAGTGATTTTGGCCACAAATGGCCACTTCCATCCAACCCCATATCGGCTATCCTGTAGCTAGCTGGGTAGCTGACTTGTAGCTAAGTCCGTGGCTGCTATTCGACGATCAGGGCTGCTTGCGAGGTGCCGAAACACTTCGCAAACCACCCAGATCGAGAGCCACCGGATCGAATCCTTGCGGATGGAGGCGTCGGATGGAGCGCGCGAAACTCACTACGCTCGCGGTTGAGCGGGCGCACCGATCGGGCGAGCGGATGCTGCTCAGTGACGGCGATGGGCTGTATCTACGCAAGCAGACTCGCGATGGCGCCTCGTGGACGCTGCGCTATCACTTCGCCGGCCGTGAGCACTGGCTGACCCTCGGCCACTACCCCGCCATGTCGCTTGCACAGGCCCGCATCGAGGCGAGGGAGGCCCGTGTGCTGCTCGACAAGCGGCAGGACCCCTTGAGCGTGCGCCGCGCCACTCAAGCCGCGCAGCGCCAGCGCGGCTCGTTTCGAGAGTTGTGCGAGGAGTGGTACCGGAACGAGATCATCGGCCAGGGGATCAAGCATCCGAGCGTTCCCCGCCGGCATCTCGACAAATACCTGCTGCCCAAGCTCGGTCGCACGGCGGCGGCAGACGTCACCGCCGCGGACATCGCCCGCGTGATCGACGAGGTCAAGGGACGAGCACCGACGGCGGCAAACGACCTGCTGCGCTTCGCCCATCGCATCTTTGCCTTCGGCGTGCGTCGGCGCATGGTCCCTGCCAACCCGGCCTCCGGTTTCTCGCCGCGCCTCGATGGAGGCGGCACCGAGAGGCCTCGCAGCCGCGCCCTGAGCCTCGATGAGCTGGCGCAGCTCTTCGAGAAGGTCCGCGAAACGCCGAGCTTCGGCGCCGCCAACACACTTGCCCTCAAACTACTGCTCGCACTCTGCGTCCGCAAAGGCGAACTGCTGGGCGCCCAGTCGCAAGAATTTGATCTCGACGGCAGCACGCCTCAAGGCGCGGTCTGGCATCTTCCCGCGTCTCGTACCAAGACAGCCACCGCCCTCGACATTCCGCTCGTGCCTGAGGTGGTCGGTTGGCTGCGGGAGCTCAAGACGCTCGCGGCCAGCAGCGAACATCTGTTCCCGAAGCGCCGGCGCGACCCTCGCGAGCGCGTACCGCATGTCGGTCTCGATACGCTGAACGTAGCTCTGGAACGCGTGCCGCACGGCCTGCGGCCCTTCACGCTCCACGATCTGCGGCGCACCGCGCGGACCCAGCTCGCCGCGCTCGGTATCCGGCGCGAAGTGGCCGAGCGCTGCCTGGGGCACCAACTGCGCGGGGTCGAGGGCACCTATGACCGACACGACTACTTCAAGGAGCGGCGTGCGGCGCTCGAGCAGTGGACCGCTCTGCTGCTCGAGACCGAGCGTGGCGATCGCAAGGTGACAGCGATCGGCCAGCGATCGGAGCAACGAAAGGCGGGGTGATCCAGACAGCGGACGAAATGACCGCCGGGGTTCGCGCAGGTCAGCGGCGCCGCCGCTTGGCACCCTTCCAGTCCCGGTTGATCCAGTTCAGATCAAACCCCTTGGGGTCGAACACACCGCCAATCCAGCGCGCCATGTCCTCGTGCTGCTCGTGCCTACGCTCGCCGAGCGCCCGAAGGAACTCCGCGTAGCCGTGTGGCCCGCCGACGTCCTCGGGTGGGCAGGCATTCTCCCCGGCGACACAAACTGGAAGGGGAAACTCGCCGGCCGTCGAGGGCGGTGCGGACTCGATGACAATCCGATGTGTCCAGTCGTCCCCCATGTCGTAGCGGTACTCGAATTCTCCCCGCGGCCCCAGCTCCGCCACGACGGCAGCGACCGAGACCCGTCGCTCGTCTCGATAGCGGTTGGCTTCCTCCTCGGACCAAGCCTCCCTGATCCACCAGTCGGGCGCAACCAGACCCGCTCCGATCTCGAATTCATGCGCGTGGGAGTCCGTCCAGCCCATCACCCATTGCAGATAATTGTGCAGGGTCGCAAGCGTCCAATTGTCGGGGACGAGCACCCGCCGCCAGACGAGCGGCGCCACCTCCTTGAGTTCGATGCGCAACGCGACGGCTTTGGGTGGGGGTGGTTTTGGCATTGGCTCTCTGTTTCGTGCCGATTCGAGGGGCTACGACCCCCCCGATGGCGGGCATCTTCGGATAGCCACCCGCCATCCACATTGTCCAGCCGAGTCTACGGAACGCCGGCTGCGCGCGCCGCGACCCATCCATGCGGATCCACTGGTGCACGCACCGCACATCGCTTTGGTCAGCGTGTATAACAATAGCCGCCGCGAAGCTATCCTGCACGCACTCTTGGCCGCCCCACAAACTCACAGCACGTGATCGGCGGATGTGGATGTCGGAGTTCCTTGGCATTCACCAACTCCTCAGCCGCTGTGCTCGCCTCTCGAGAGGCCGCGCGCCATGCGCAGCAGGTTCTCGCGGTGAAATTCGAGATACCGTCTCTGCCCCTCGGAGAATGCACCGACGCTCGCTCGGGCGTCGCGATCGATTCCCATCCGTTTGAGGGACACCGGGTCCGCCACGGGAGATACGATCAGCTGTCCCGCGTTCTCGAAGGAAATGAATCCCTTGTCGAACAGGTGGTCCACCGTCGGGGTCAGGAGCAGACCATTTTCGCCATCGAGGCGCCCCTCATTGCTGCTGTCTCGCCAGGGCTGAATGTGGCTCGCTATCAGGTGCTCCATGCGCTCCACCCGGGTAATGCGGCAGGCGTGCTCGATTGAGCGCACATTGTCCCGGAAGATCCCCTGACCGCGACGCGCTTGGACCAGCGCGGTGCGCTCGGTCTCCGGGATCGTCGCGCTCGTATCGATGGCGACCTCGATGCGCCTTTCCCATTCCTCGATGTCCCGTTCGGGTGCCGGTGAGTCACGCTCAATCCGGCTGACCTCCCGTCCGGCATCAGCCACGCGATTAACCTCGGCGCCGATCAGAGAGAAGAGCTCCGATGCGAGGACCGGGCTGATTTGGGTCAGATAGATACCCTGCAATCCATTGCCGTCCTGCGTCAGGGGTGCGTACTGCCGTGGCAGGGCCGAGCGGAGCCGCGCGATGTGATCCTTGGGACGAATCGCATTCGAAAGCCGCTGCCAACGGACCCCAACCCGCCAGCCGATCTGGCTCCAATTGGTACCAGCGGTGCCGAATTCCTCCGGCTTTGGGCTCTCCCGACAGTAGCCGCTGACGACTCCGACTGCGGCAATGCGTGTGTCACAGAACGAGAAGACGAGGTCACCGGGCGCAACCTCTCGCATGAATTCGTAAAAGGGATTGCGGTGTCCGTTCTTGTTGCGCTTAGGCGACCAAAGATAGCCGCCCTCGATCTCCTGGCGGAAGGTCTGGTTCTGGTTGACCCACCAATAGCGCACGCGTTCAGCCCATCATCCCGAAAGGCCTGCGAGCAGAAACGGCCGCCGGCCACTCTGTGGTGGTAGGTCTCGTTCCGAGCAAACCTTCAATACCGTATCAGTTGCTATCTGATCGCTTCCGTACAACATGGGGTGCAGAGGGTTTCGCGGCACTGAGGATCTTCTCGATGCCCTTCGTGGGGATATATGAGCGGCTGAGGCGACTCCGGACGTGGCGCTCGAGAGGCCCGTCCGTGAAGTACACATAGCAGCCCTTCATTCCACGAGTCATCAGAGTGCGGTAGGTATTCTTGATGATCAGTCCGGCTCTTCGCGCTGCCTCTTCGGGATCGATCTCCAGCAGACGCTTGTATCCATTCAGTGACTTGTCATGTTTTGAGCGCATCGCAGGTTGAGCGACTACGCGATTGTCTCGGAAGACGAGATCGGGTCCCACGATCACCCCGATGTAATCCACTTCCAGTCCCTGGCAGGTGTGGATGCAGCCGATTTCGCTTGCGGACTCCGGCGCCACCATCCACAAGCCACCGTCTTTCGTCAGGTTCCAGCGCATTGCGAAATGATGCTCAGCAATCACGACGTCCTGAGTCGTGGGATTCTTCTTGCTTCGCCAATCCCAGCAGTATCCGGCGACCATGCGCGCCTTGTTACGGATCTTGTTGCGCTCCATGATTTCGCGGCGCAGTTGTTCCGGTGAACTGAATACTCGAAAATCGAACTCGGCGACGTCCAGCTTGTCATTGGCGGTGGGACGGATTCCGAGGGTATCGTCAAGCCATGCCAGATACCCATCCGAACCATTACACCTGAATTGCGACGTCAGGGTGAGCGTAGTGACAGTCGCGCCAGCTTGCCGCGCAAACCGCTCAATCTCGGCTCTCTCCCCGATGTCCTTGAAGGTGACGCGCTGATCCTCGTCGAGAAAAAAGATGGAGCACTTTGCTGACCCGATGAGCTCCTGGATCTGGTTGGTGCCTAGATTGCCGTAGATCCCCGATTTCTCGTTCAGAGGATGCGCCTCGTCCACAATCAGCGCATCGAAGGTATTGACGTGCGTATCCGTGAACGACCCCGATCCGGTGAAGAGGTTCGAGATCTGCGACTTTCGATGGGTTCCGGCCAATACGCTTTCGAATACCTGACGCGGAGCGGCATTCTTGGTGACGTACTTAGCCACCAGGCGGCGCCCGGTTAACGCGACTAGGAGATTGACGGCGACGACCGACTTTCCAGTGCCCGGGCCACCCTCGACGATCATGACCTGCTTCGGCTGCTCGCTAGCCACAGCAGCCCGCGATAGGGCGGTTTCGTAAACCACCTTTTGGTCGTCGACCAGGACGAACTCGGGTCTGCCGGCGAGCATCCCAGCGAGACTCTCGACCAGGCTCTTGGACGGGCGGATTCGGCCGTTCTCGATCCGGTAGAGCATGGACCGCCCATCGCCGTAACGGACGTGCTGTTTGATGAAGTGGCGCAGCTTTTCCCGTTCCCCCGCCCCCTTCAGGAAGAGTGGCGCGAGGGTCACATAGTGTTCGTAGAACCTGTCCGTGAGCACACCGTCGTCGATGTAGTTGTGCAAGTAGGCACAGGGCTGAAGGGCGATGCCGTCCTCGTAGACCGCTTCATTGAAGTTTTTCAGGAGCGACGCGTACGACCAAGCCTGGTAGGACGGGTGGCTTACGTCGCGCTCACCGCGGGAGAATCGGGTAGTTACGACGGCATCGCGGTCCGTTTTTCGGGCGCTCTGCCACTGCTTGAGCTCGATGATGATCAGCTGTTCGGTGTGCCGGCTGTCCTGCCCTGACAGAATGAAATCGATTCGCTTTGCCGTCTGCGGAATTCCGTATTCGATGGCAACCCCGCAGTCTCCGGGAATGTCTTCGTCGTTGAGGACCTTCGCCAGGGCCACGAGGGACTCCTTCCAGGAAAGCACTTCCGAGATTGCCACGCTTCTGCCGGTGCGGGCTCTGAAGGCCTGAAGAATGACGTCCTCAATGTCCTGGGCGAATGCATCTTTCAAAAATCCGGTCTTGTGATTCTGATAGATGATCACGATGGCCGCTCAGAGGTCCGTGTACTTCTTACTGGTGCCACGCGCTTTGTCTACGGGATATTTCCTGGCATTGACTGCCATCTTGTCGAATGCTGCGGCGGCCAGGTCAATGTCGAGCTTGTCCGCTAGTCGGATGAGATATAGCAGTACGTCCGCAAGCTCATCTCGGATCTTGGCGCGGGTCTCAGCGGGAGGCGCGGCCGATTCGACGTCCGGAAGCCATTGGAAGTGCTCGAGGAGCTCAGCGGCCTCGACGCTGAGCGCAATTGCCAGGTTCTTTGGAAAATGGAACTGATCCCAGTCGCGTTCCGCTGCGAATCGGCGCAACGCGTCCCGCAGTTCCTCAAGAGAGGGTTTGGAAGCTCCTTCCGCATCTCCCCCACCGGAGTCTGGTACCTGCTGTCGTTGCGTCATAAACATCATCCTACTGCACCGCAATTCTAGGACGGATTCAGAAAACCGGCTGAAGCGGTCGGCTCCGCGAGCATGTTCATCACAAGCCGGATCATCATCTCCTTGTCCTTGGGCGCGGATTCGGCCACCAACAGCGCCAGCGCCGCGAGTCCCACGTCGTTGATGACCGGCTCGTTCTTGCGCACCAGGCGGCCGTTACGGTGCAGGAACTCGATGAAAAGGAAGGAGCCGATGCGCTTGTTGCCGTCGGAGAAGGGATGACTTTTGATCACGAAATACAGAAGGTGAGCGGCCTTCGATTCGACCGTCGGATAGGCCGGCTGCCCGAACACGGTCTGATCGAGATTGCCGAGCAAGGCGGCAAGCCCGTCTTCACGCTCACGGCCAAAAAGCTCGGTCGCCTCGTGCCGTGTCATCAAGTCGACCCTGAGCTCGCCAATCGCGCGACGCGCTTCCGCCACGTGGGGCAACGTGCCTCCGGCACCCCGTGCGGCTCGACCAGCAGCCCACTGTCATAGCGTTGCAGCAGCAGGAACGTCTGCGTGTACCTCGCGATGATGTCGACCAGACCGCGGCCCTGGTCGCTGGTCAGCGCCTCGCCGGAGGCCGCCTTGCGCACGAGAGCCAGCGCAGATTCCAGCTCTCGTGCGTTCTGCTCGAGGCGCTGTCGATTGAGGGTGTAGCCGCGGACCAAGTGCTCGCGAAGCGTCGCGGTAGCCCACTGGCGGAAGCCTACCCCTCGGCGTGAATTGACGCGGTATCCGACGGAGATTATGGCGTCCAGGTTATAGTGCTTGACGTTGCGGCGTACCTTGCGCTTGCCCTCGGTCTGAACTACTAAGAATTCCTTAGCAGTTGCTGCCTCCTCCAGCTCTCCATCGGTGAAGATATTCTTCAAGTGCATGAGCACGTTTTCGGGCGTGGTCTCAAAGAGATCGGACATCTGCCGCTGCGTCAGCCATACCGTATCCTTCTCCAGCCGCACGTCCACCCGCACGGAACCGTCCGCGGCTTCATAGACCAGAACCTCGCCGCCGGCCGTCTCGCCCGGTACGCTCATGTCTGGGTTCATTGGCGATCTACCGTAACCCGATGATTCAGAATGAGCCAATACGCTTCTCGACCATGTCCTTCTAACATCCGTCCAGGTTGGCGGTGGTGTCGCTCTTGGAGCTCTTTCCTCGTGCCATCTCGATCCTCTGGTGATGTCAGCGTGCCAGCCATTGAGCTACTGGCCGGAAGTCCCCGCGCGTGATGCCTTCGCCGCCGACGAGCAGTGTACGCCTTACCTTGAACGCTGCCGCAAAAGCCCCGGTGCCGGGGCGAGCTTGAGCCGTCCGCGGAATTCTCGGCGACTCCAGCATCACATAGTTCGCCAATTGAAGGCCGCCGCCACTCACCCCTTTATCCAAGCTACTTAAGGTTGGCGGCAACCGCAGAATCCGGCCTCGCGGCCTCGGCCCATTGCTGGCGCAAGTCGCGATGAGCCGCCTCACGTTCATCCTCGAACGGCTGAGATGTCGGCATCGGTCAGCGCTCGCTTCTCTATGAAGGCTATGGCCTGTTCGATGCCCGCCAACGAGGAGCCGTTGAACTCCGCGCGATCGGCAATCGTCGCTCGATTAGTGCCGTCGAAGCGGCCGGCCTGAATCCAGGCATCTGGAAAGCTTTGCAGCCGGTTGTCGCCAAACAGCAGGATGCCGCCGGCGTGGGTATCCGTGCGCCCGCGGTAGTTCGTCAGGAGCTGCGGGGTCTGCAGATCGCGCCGCGTGAGACGCCGTATGGCGGCGAACGACTCGGAAGCGCTCGGAAGCTGACCGCTTCCGAGTCGATGTCGGGCATGGCTCGCTCGTCAAAGGCCTTGCCACGGGCAAAGCGCTGCATCTCGGCGGTCAGCGCAGCGTCCGCACGGCGGTTGGTCGAGCCGACGCGAACGTAGGTGCCCGCGTCCATGCCGGCCTTCCGAGTTCGATGGTCGAATGCAGGTCTACGGTTTACTCAGGACATTGAGCATTTCTACTCAGCGCCTTGACTGGAGCCCATGACAATCGAGATGTGCGCTGCCCGCTCCACTCAGCGCATTGCGCCTGTAGCTGGATATGTAGCTATCGGGGCGCCAGATGGTCATTTCTCTTGATATTCAATTACTTAGGATCTCCTCGCGCGAGCAGGTGCCGAGCGCCGACTAGCGTCTGGGCGTGTCCAGGCGTATGCCCTTTCAGAGCAGCGGCGTTGCGCGCACGCCAACACGCCAACACGCCAACACGCCAACACGGCGTTTGCCCAATCCCCGGCGACGCCTACGGCGCGGCCCCGGCCATCAGGCGCAGACGATCATTCGCGAAGTACTGCGCCTTCCCGTCTTCGACGGCCTGGAGAACGAGGTCGGCAATGAGTTCGGGCTTGTCACCGCCGGCGTAATTGGACGAGGGTCCGCCGCCCACCGGATTGCCCATCCTGTTGTTGCCGAAGTTCGTTGCCGTCACGGCCGGGTAGATCTCACTCACGACGATGCCGTCCTTTTCGAGCTCGGCGCGTGCCGTGAGGCTGAATCCAAGCAGCGCACGCTTGGAGGATGCGTAGACGCTGTACTGCGGGATGGTCATGAATGCCGTCCCCGAGTTGATGTTGACGATGCTGCCACCGCCTTGGGCCCGCATCAGGGGAATCACGGACTGCATCGCCACGATCGGTCCGAGGACATTCAAGTGAAAGATCTCATCGAAGCGTGCGGGCTCGATCTCCTCGACCGCGGCCGCATAGCTGCGGCCGGCATTGTTCACGAGCCCGTCGACTCGGCCGTAGTGCCGCTGCACTACCCGTACGGCTTCCCGCACAGAATCGAACTGCGTCATGTCTGCCGTGACCGGGAGGCTCCCCGGAAGCCGTTGCGCCAATTCCTGCAAGGCATGGGTGCTGCGAGCGAGCAAGGCGACGTTCGCGCCGCGATCGGAGAGTGCCGTCGCGGTCGCGAGCCCGATTCCCGAGGAAGCGCCGGTGACGATGAAAACGCGGCCCTGGATCTGCATCGCTCGATCCTCCTTCAATTGCACCGATGTCAGGAGATCACCGGCCGGCGCTCGCCGGGCGCGGACGCGATCCCCGCATCAGTGGCGAAATAGCGCCTCTGCTTAAGATCGGCAATCAGTCCGGGGCCGCTCGGGCGCCACCGGAGCCGCTCCCGGGTGAGCGCGCTCGAGGCCGGGAGGTCGCGGTCGACGAACGCGGCGAGCCAGCCGAAATGCGCCGGGGCCTCTTCCTGGGAGATGGAAATCACCGGTACCTTGAGGCCCTGGCCGATGGCCTCGGCAATGTCGCGCATGGACACCCCTTCTTCGGCCACGGCGTGATATCTCGCGCCGGCTGCAAGATTCTCGAGCGCCAAGCGGTAGCAACGAGCAGCATCGAGCACATGCACCGCCGGCCAGCGGTTGCGCCCCTCGCCGATGTACGCGGATGCGCCCTTCTGGCGTGCGAGCTCGATGGCATAGCTCACCAACCCTTGCTTCACGGTGTTGTGAACCTGAGGCAGGCGCATCACTCCCACACGCACGCCCTTGGCCGCAACCGAGGCGGCCGCCTGCTCCGAGGCCACCCGAGGAATCGCGTTGGAGCTCTCCGGTGGGTCCTGCTCGGTCGCCGGGCGGCCTGAGGCGCCGTTCGCCATTCCCGTCCCGGAGGTGATGAGCAGGGGTCGGCCCGAGCCGGCAAGCGCCGCGCCCAAGGCCTCGATGACGCGCCGGTCCTGCTCACAGACTTCCTGGAACCTCGAGAAATCGTGAGTGAAAGCCGTGTGGATCACCGCATCCGACTGGGCGGCGCCCGTTTGCAGGCCGTTAAGGTCCCTGAGGTCGCCGCGATGCACCTCGGCGCCGGCGGCGAGGAGCGACTGGGCGCCGGCTTGCGAGCGCGCGAGACCGTGCACCTGATGCCCCGCATGGATGAGCTCCGGCACGAGGGCGGAACCGATGAAGCCGGTGGCTCCGGTGAGGAAAATTCGCATGTAGGCCACTCCTGCGAACGCTCGCAACGAGCGCCCGCCACATTGACGAGCCGTCACTGACTTGCTAAAACGGAGGTTACCTCCGAATGGCGCCTAGATTAGCGGAGGCATCCTCCGGTTGCAAGAAGCCTAGAGAGAGATCGTCGATGGCCGCGAAAACCCGTGCAGCAAGAGATCGCAAGCCGCGTGCAGATGCGCAGCGCAACCGCGAACGCATCCTGATCGTGGCCCGGCGGGAGTTCAGCCGTTCAGGCGCCGATGCCAGCCTGGAAGAGATCGCCCGAAAAGCGGCTGTCGGGCCGGGAACCCTCTATCGGCACTTTCCAACCCGTGAAGCGCTCCTCGTGGCCGTCTATCGGTCAGAGATGGAAAAACTGGCTGCGGCCGAGCGGAGCCTGGCGGAGAGCCTCCCGCCCGTGGGAGCGCTGCGGGCGTGGTTGCTGTTGTTCATCGATGCCGTGGAAACCAAACAGATCATCGCGCCCGTGCTCAATACGCTGGTCGGGGATCCGAAGAAGGTGTTCGAAGCCTCCTATGGCCTGATCCATGAAGCGATTCGTGCACTGGTGAAGCGCGCCATGAAGAGCGGCGACATCCGCAAGGACCTCGACCCGATCGATCTTCTGAGAGCGCTCGTCGGAGTCGCGAACCTCGCAACGGGTCCCGGGTGGCGCCAAAGCGCCCGCAGGCTGGTGGACATTCTCATTGCCGGTGCGCGACCGATCGTATGACCCGGGGCGTGCGCGTCCAGGGGCTGCGCCGCGCTTAGCCTCAGCACCAGGCCATGATGTTCGGGGCCGAAGTCGACGGCGACGTCGGCTCGCTCAGGCGCGCTTGCCGATCTCGACGTAGTCCCTGCGAGTCGGCCCGGTGTAGAGCTGCCGGGGCCGGCCGATGCGCATCGCGGGGTCGGCGATCATCTCCTGCCAGTGCGCGACCCAGCCCACGGTGCGCGCGATGGCGAACATCACCGTGAACATGGAACGGGGGATGCCGATGGCGCTGTAGATGATGCCCGAGTAGAAATCAACGTTCGGGTAGAGCTTGCGCTCGACGAAGTAATCGTCCTTGAGCGCGATCTCCTCCAGCCGCAGCGCGAGCTCAAAGAGCGGATTGTCGGCGCGGCCGAGCCGCGCGAGCACCTTGTGACACATCTCGCGAATGATCTTGGCGCGCGGATCGAAGTTCTTGTAGACGCGGTGGCCGAAGCCCATCAGACGGAAGTGGCTCGACTTGTCCTTGGCGAGGGCGAGGAACTTCGGGATGTTCTCGGCGGTGCCGATCTGCTCGAGCATGGTGAGCACCGCCTCGTTGGCGCCCCCGTGCGCCGGGCCCCAGAGCGCGGAGACTCCCGCCGAGATGGCGGCATACGGGTTGGCGCCGGTGCTGCCCGCGAGGCGCACCGTGGAAGTGCTGGCGTTCTGCTCGTGATCCGCGTGCAGGATGAAAAGCAGATCGAGCGCCTGCGCGGCGACCGGATCGAGGTGGTACGGCTCGCACGGCACGGCGTAGAGCATGTGCAGCAGGTTGCTGCAGTAATCGAGGTCGTTGCGCGGATAGATGTAGGGCTGCCCGACGGAATGCTTGTGGGCGGCCGCGGCGATGGTCGGGATCTTGGCGATGATGCGGTGGGCGAAGATCTCCCGCTGCCGCGGGTTATAGATGTCCATCGTGTCGTGATAGAACGCGGACATCGAGGCCACTACCGCCGACACCATCGCCATCGGATGCGCGTCGTAATGGAAGCCATGGAAGAAGCGCAGCAGCGATTCGTTGATCATCGTGTGATGGCGAATGCTGCCCTCGAACTCCGCGAGCTGCTTGCGGGTCGGGAGATTCCCGTGCAGGAGCAGATGCGCCACCTCCGTGAAGGAGCTCTTCTGCGCCAGCTGCTCGACCGGATAGCCGCGGTAGAGCAACACGCCCGCGTCGCCGTCGATATAGGTGATGCGGCTCTCGCACGCGGCGGTGACGCCGAATCCGGGGTCGTAGGTGAAGACTCCAAGATCCTTGCTGAGCGGCGCGATATCGACGACGGACGGTCCGATGGTGCCCGGACGGACGGACAGGCTGACCTTGTGGTCGGTGGCTCGATCGAAGAGCTCGAATGTTTTCTCGGTCATGCGGTGGACGCTTTGCGTTTGGCCTCGAAGACCCACCGTCGCGAGCTGCCAATGCTTCGGAAAACGGCCGTCGGCGCCAGCGGGGGACGGCGCGTGCGCGCCTAAGCGGAAGGTTTACACGGCCCGCGCTCCGAATCAAGGCGCAATTGCGCCGCCCAGCCTACTGGCGGGTAGAATATCACCGTGCTGGAAACTCCACCGCTTGCGCTTTACGCGCATTTCCCCTGGTGCGTGCGCAAGTGCCCGTACTGCGATTTCAACTCGTACACCCTGCACGGCGAGCTCGAGGAGCAGCGCTACATCGAGGCGTTGCAGCGCGATCTCGAGGCGCAGGCGCCGGAGGCGAGCGGACGTGAGGTGATCAGCATCTTCCTCGGCGGGGGCACGCCGAGCCTGTTTTCTCCGCGCGCCGTGGCGCTTCTCATCGAGTCCGCGCGCCGCCACCTCGCGCTCGCAGTCGACCTCGAGGTGACCCTGGAGGCGAATCCCGGAACGATCGAGCGCGGCCGCTTCGCCGAATACCGCGCCGCGGGCGTCACTCGCGTCTCGCTGGGCGCGCAATCCTTCGATGATGCGCGCCTGGCCGCGCTGGGCCGCATTCACTGCGCGGACGAGACACGCCGCGCCGCCGCGGAGCTGCACGCCGCCGGCCTGGACAATTTCAACATCGATCTGATGTATGGCCTGCCCGGCCAGGACCCTGGGGCAGCGCTGCGCGACGTCGAGGAGGCTGTGGCGCTTGACCCGCGCCACCTCTCCCATTACCAGCTCACGATCGAGGCCGGTACCGTGTTCGCCGGCTGCCCGCCGGTGCTGCCCGATGACGAGGCGACCGAGCAGATGCTGGAGGCCTGTCAGGCGCGTCTCGAGTCGGCGGGGTTCGGCCAGTACGAGGTCTCCGCCTACGCCACCGCCGGCCGGCGCTGCCGCCATAACCTCAACTACTGGTCCTTCGGCGACTACCTCGGCATCGGCGCGGGCGCGCACGGTAAATTGACGGTCAATGACCACGGCACGGGACGGGTGGTGCGTACCACCCAGCATCGCGAGCCACGGCGCTACCTGGCGTCGGCGGGGAAAGGGACGTTCACGCACAAGACGGTTCCGGCACATGAGCTGCCGTTCGAGTTCATGCTGAATGCGCTACGCCTCGTGGAGGGATTCCAGGTGCCGACCTTCACCGGCAGGACCGGACTGCCTTGGGAGAGCGTCGGCGAGACGATGGCGGGCCTCGTCGACGAGGGCTTGATAGACGCCTCCGGGACGTGCTATCGGGCAAGCCCGCTCGGCCTGCGGTTCCTCAACGAGACATTGTTACGTTTCATGGCGGAAAACCCGGAAACCGTCGATCAATCGGAATTGTCAACCGCCCCACAGCCTCCGCCAGCGCTCGACGGACGCGCTTTATTCACAGGCAGGGGGGGTGGGAACGTAAAATGAGCAAATTAGCGACCAAACCGTCCATGTAGGTCAATGATGTGCTTGTAACTAGCTGATAAAGCAGAACAAAAATGGCTGGTCATTTTTTCGCCATTGCACTGAATATGCAATATAGCTGGGAAATTTTACTCATGCAGGGGTGCTCACTCACAGAGTTATCCACAGCTTCTGTGGATAAGGAGACCTCGGGCTTGGCGGTGCATGCGTGGCCCTGGCAGCCGCCACGGCCGTGAGCCTGGCGGAAGCGCTGCGGTGCTTGTCGTAGTGGCGATCGGCGGCTACACTCGCCGGCCCTTTGAATCGAAGCCGCCCGGCCCCATCAAGGGCCGGAGCGCCAGCGACTGAAGCCTGCCATGAAACCCGATATCCATCCTGCGTACAAAGAGATCACGGTCACCTGCTCCTGCGGCAACTCGTTCAAGACGAGCTCCACCCTGGGACACGACCTGCAGGTGGAAGTGTGCTCGAGCTGCCACCCCTTCTACACGGGCAAGCAGAAGATCGTCGACACCGCCGGGCGGGTCGACAAATTCCGCAAGAAGTACGCGCGCACCGGCGCTGTGAAGTAGCAGCCCAAGGCGCTAGCTCTCGAGCAGCGCCTCCACCTCGATCGCGCTCGCGCGCTTCATCGGCCGCCCATCCACCGGGCTCACCGGCGCCTGGCGGATGCCGTCGGTCGGGAAGACCGTGACCTCGATCGCCTGATCCTCGACCTCGAAGCGCAGTCCCGGGTAGGCAAGCACCCGCTCGGGGCTCATGCGCACCCGCCGCTCGGTCACCTCGTGGGCGATGCCGCGGTCGATGAGCTTGAGCGCGACCGACTCGGCGCAGTCGGCAAAGAGATGCAGCTGCACCTCCGAGTGCTCCGTTGCGGTGCCGCTCAGCACGGCACCTACGAGCCGCGGCTCGAACTCCCGCAGTTGCTGCATGGCGGTGAGCGCCGCGCGTCGCTGGGCCAGCAGTGATTCCACGTGCGACTCGCGCGCGAAGAGGCGCTGGTATTCGGCCAGCGCCGTCTCGATCTCGGTGTTCTTCGGCAGCACGGCGGCGCCGTCGTGGACGCCGAGCCTCTCCGCGGCCTTGCGCTTGGCGACGAAGAAATCGCGGATGCCGTGCTCGGCCATGATGCGCGCGGCCTCCTGCGCCAGCGCGCGCCGCAGGTTCTCGCCGCGGGGTGTCGGATATCGTCGAGACATCGTGGTCAGAATATCGAGTCCGCACCGGACTGGCTCTGGGTGCCCCGGATCCTCGAACCTGCGCCCCCCGGAGCGGCTGCCGGCAGATGGTTGGCCATGAAGACCTCCGAAATGCCGTCCGGGTTCTCGTCGCTTACCAACGCCCCTGTCTGGGGAGAGACGCGCAACGTGACGATGCCGGGTGGCATGGAGCGCTGCCACTGCGGAACGCCTTGGAGCGCGTAACGCATGAAGTGGATCCAGATGGGCAGCGCCGTATGCGCTCCCTCGTCGCCCGCGCCGAGGGGACGGTTGTCGTCATATCCCACCCAAACGGTTGCTTCGAGGTCCGGCGTGAATCCGTTGAACCACGCGTCGCGGTAATCGTTGCTCGTGCCGGTCTTGCCGGCGATGTCATTGCGATTCAGTGAGAGCGCCCGTACACCCGTGCCGTACTTGATGACGTCCTCCATCATGGAGGTCATGAGGTAATCGTTCTGCGGGCTGATGACTTGTGGAGCGAGCCGGCTGGGCGGCAGCGGGCCGGCACCGCCCCGAAGCGCGTCTTCCTCGGCAAGGAGCGCTGCCGCGTTCGGCGCCGGCTTCAGCTCACTCAGCGGCGCCGGCTCGGCACAGAGTGCGCAAGCGATGCGCGGGGCGGCCTGCCACACCACCTTGTCCGAGGCATCCTCGACCCGGTCGATGTAATACGGCTCAACTTTGAAGCCGCCGTTGGCGAAGGTCGAATAGGCCGTCGCCATCTGCAGCGGCGTCACCGGCAGCGTGCCGAGCGCCAGAGTCAGATTCTGCGGCAGGGTCTTCGGATCGAAGCCGAAGCGGCTGACATACTGGCTGACATACGGCAAGCCGAGGTCGCGCAGCAGACGGATCGACACCAGGTTGAGGGAATGGGCGAGCGCCACGCGCAGGCGCACGGGTCCGCTGAATGAGCGGGTGTCGTTCTCCGGTCGCCACGTCGCTTCCAAGCCCTGGCCCCCGACCACGACCGGCGCATTGAGGAACGTGCTCGCGGGCGTGAGGCCGTCCTCGAGCGCCGCGGAATAGTAGAACGGCTTGAACCCCGAGCCCGGTTGCCGCAACGCTTGCGTGGCGCGGTTGAATTTGTTGGTGTAGTAATCGAAGCCGCCAACGAGAGCGGCGAGCGCCCCATCGTTGGGGTCGAGCGCGACGAACGCGCTCTGCGCTTGCGGCACCTGCGCAAGCTGTGCGTGCCCGGCCTTGTCGGCGATAACGTAGACGACATCGCCACGCGCGATCACATCCGCGGCCGTCTTCGGCGCCGGGCCGAGTGCGTTCTCGGCGAGAGCCTTGCGCGCCCAGGAGAGGCCGTTCCAGTCGATGTCGGCGAAGCCCCGCGACCTGACATAGACCTGCGCGTTCTGCGCTCCAACCGTCACCACCACGGCGGGCGAGAGAATGCCTATGGGCGTGTACTCATCGACCAGTTGCTCGAGCTGCGCCGGAGTGACGTTGCTCCCGAGCACGGTGCGGCCGATGGGCCCGCGCCAGCCCTGCTGGCGGTCATACTCGATGAGCCCGAGCTGCACGGCGCGGTTGGCGATCGACTGCAGGCGGCCATCGATGGTCGTGTAGACGCGGTATCCGGCGGTTTCCGCGGCGGGGCCGTACCACTGCTCCATCTGCTCACGCACCATCTCCGCCACGTAGGGCGCGCTCACGTCGACGCGCGGCGCGTGTGCGCGCGCGTCGATGGGCGTGTGGTTGGCCGCCTCGGCCGTGGCGGCGTCGATGTAGCCGAGGTCGAGCATCCTCTGCAGGACATACGAGCGGCGCGCCGCGGCGAGGTGCGGATGGATGATGGGGTTGTAGAGCGAGGGCGCCTGGGGAATGCCCGCGAGCGTGGCCGCCTCGGCGACCGTGAGCTGATCGAGGCTCTTGCCGAAGTAAGTCTGCGCGGCGGCCGCGACCCCGTAGGAGCGCTGGCCGAAGAAGATGACGTTGAGGTAGAGCTGGAAGATCTCGGCCTTGCTGAACTCGTGGTCCATCTCATAGGTGACGAAGGTCTCCTGCAGCTTTCTGCGGAAGGTCTTGTCGAGTGTCAGGAACATGTTGCGGGCGGCCTGCATCGTGATGGTGCTGCCGCCCTGCACCTTCCTGCCGGCGATCAGATCGACGATGGCCGCGCGCGCGATGGAGAGCAGGCTGATGCCGCTTTCCTGGAAGAAGCGATGATCCTCCGCCGCGAGGAACGCCTGCCGCACCAGCGGCGGGATCTGATCGTAGCGGACGGGCGTGCGCTGCTGCTCGCCGATCTGCGCGATGAGATCACCGGTCGAGGTGTAGATGCGCAGCGGAACTTTCAACGCCACGTTCCGCATCTGCGCGGGCGTCGGCAGCGATGGCTCCAGATATACGTAACTACAGGCATAGAGGTAGACCCCGAGAAGTGTGATCAACATCACACCGCCCAGGGCGGCGACGGTAATCCGAACCTGTTTCCATTTCACAGAAAACGACTCTCTCTGCTTGCGCTCCCCGCGGGGGCTATGCATAGTAGCGCCCGTTTCAGGGCAAACTCACCGAAAGGTGGGGACGCAAAGCCTCCGGTCTACGGGACGCATGTGCCTATGACAGCGGGGTTGCCGGTCGGTTTCTAGACCGTCCTCGCAGCGCGCATGCCGGTGCCGCAGCCCGAAGGCGCGTCTCCAGAATGCTTGGGTACGGTACAGGTAATATCTGTTCACTGGCTGAAAGACGCCAGCGGCGCGTTCAGCAAGACCCTACGCGGTTGCCGCCGGCAAAGGGAGCGGCCCTTTGTCAGCTGTGCTCCCGTAGGCACTTTGCGTGGCACTTTACGTGCCCGTTTCCCAGGGGTCTTCCGTTGGCGAAGGCAGGGCGCAGGCGACCCCCGCTACGGAGCAATCGCCCGGTTCCGTGAGCCGGCTCACGTTCAATTTGACTTTGCGCTGATATATAGTGCACCGGGCATTCATCCAGGGCGGTCGTTTTCAGGCGTAAGTACCTGAAAAGGAAAATAAATGTTCCTCCTTCAGCGCAAGTACCGCCCCCTTCTGGGACTTGACATAACCACATCCTCGGTCAAGCTGATCGAGCTTACCATGTCGGGGGGGCAGTACAGGGTCGAGGCCTACGCGGCCGAGCCCACGCCACAGAATGCTATTAACGAGAAGGCCATCGTGGACGCCGAGGCCGTCGGAGAGGCCGTACGCCGCGCCGTCAAGCGCTCCGGGGCGAAGAGCACCGAGGTGGCCATCGCCATCAGCGGCGATGCCGCCATCACCAAGGTGATTCAGATGCCGCGGGCGCTGCGCGCCAATGACCTCGAGGCGCAGGTGGAGATGCAGGCCGACCAGTACATCCCTTTCCCGATGGACGAGGTCAGCTACGATTTCGAGGTGCTCGGACCTTCCGAGAAGGACCCCGAGACCAACGACGTCCTGCTCGTGGCCACGCGTACCGAGAACGTCGAGCAGCGGCAGGCGGCCGTCAAGTCGGCGGGCCTCACCCCCAAGATCGTCGACGTCGAGGCGTTCGCACTCGAGAACGCCTGCAAGCTGATGACGCACCAGATGCCGGACGGGGGGATCGACCGCACCATCGCCGTGGTGGACTTCGGCGCGAGCAGCACCACTTTCAGCGTGCTGCGCAATCTCAAGGTCGTTTATACGCGCGACTTCTCCTTCGGCGGCCAGCAGCTCACCGAGGAGATCATGCGCACCTACGGCCTTTCCATGGAGGAGGCCGGACGCGCCAAGAAGGAGGGGGGCCTGCCCGGCAACTACCAGGCCGAGGTGCTCGACCCCTTCATCGATGACATGACCCAGCAGGTCAGCCGGTCGCTGCAGTTCTATCTGGCCTCCGGCTCCGGCCGCGAGCAGCCGGAGAAGATCCTGGTGTGCGGCGGCTGCGCCAACATCCCGGGCGTCGCGGAGGTGATCGCGAGCCGCGTTGGCATTGCCGCCGAGAAAGGCGAGCCGCTCGGGCAAATGAAGTTATCCTCGCGCGCCAAGGCGCAGGCGGTGCAGCGCGATGCGACCGCCCTGCTGACGGCGTGCGGACTGGCCTTGCGGAGCTTCGACTGACATGCCGCGCATCAACCTACTTCCCTGGAGAGAGGCACAGCGCAAGGAGCGCAAAGTCGCCTTCATGGTGGCCCTCGGAGCCGCCGCCGTCTGCGCCTTCGTCGTAATGGGCGCGGTTTACATGCTTTACAGCGGCATGATCGACGCGCAGGTACGGCGCAACGAGTACCTCGAGGGGCAGATCAAAGTCCTCGACCGCCAGATCGAGGAGATCAACAACCTGGAGCAGACCAAGCGGCAGTTCATCGCCCGCATGCAGATCATCGAGAAGCTGCAGCGCTCGCGGCCGGCGATCGTCCATGTCTTCGATCAGATCGTGAAGACGGTGCCCGAGGGCGTATATCTCACGAGCGTGACGCAGACGGGCGATCAGCTCAAATTCACGGGCGTTGCGCAGTCGAGCACGCGTGTGTCCGCCTTCATGCGCAATATCGATGCCTCGCAGTGGATGAAGAACCCATCGCTGGTGGTGATCCAGTCCTCACCCGGGGCTTTCGGCTCGAGCTTCACGCTCGATGCCCAGGAAGCGGCGTCCGATGCCGACTCCGGCACTGACGGCCCGGCGGGTGGCCCGGCAGGCCGCATCGTGGCGCGCGCGGGGGGACGTTAGATGAACCTGAGCTTTCTCCAGGAGCTGCGCGACCTCGATCCCCGTGACCCGGGGCGCTGGCCCCTGCCCGTCCTGGCGGGCGCGGTCGGTGCAACCTTCCTCGTCCTGACAGTCATCCTGGTTTACCTGTTCGTCTGGCAGGGTGTGCGGCCGGAGCTGCAGCAGAAAGAAGCTCAGGAGCAGTCGCTGCGGCAGGAATTCCAGCAGAAGCACGCGCAGGCGGTGAATCTCAACGTATACAAGCAGCAGCTCACGGACCTGCAGCGCTCCTTCGGCGCGCTGCTGCGCCAGCTCCCCGGCAGGACCGAGGTGCCTAACCTGCTGGTCGACATCTCGCAGACGGCGCTCGCCGCCGGTCTGCAGCAGAAGCTCTTCCAGCCCGAGCCCGAGCAGCAAAAGGACTTCTACGCGGAGCTGCCCATCAAGATGCAGCTCACCGGCAGCTATCACCAGTTCGGCGAGTTCGTAAGCGGCATCGCCGCGCTGCCCCGGATCGTGACGCTGCACGATATCCAGATCAAGCCTGCGGGCAGCGCTAACAAGGGCGGCGGCAGCTACGACGATCTGACGCTGACGCTCACCGCCAAGACTTACCGCTACCTCGACGAGGACGAGATGGCGGCGGCGGCTCAGCAGAGCAACAAGAAGAAATTCGCCCATCCGCCGGGCCGGCGACCGCGCTGAGGCGCTCAACGGGGTGATCACTCAAATGCGACAGCACATTCTCGCCCGTACCTGCACCGTTCTGGCCAGCGTTTGCGGCTGCGTCATCGCCGTCATAGGGATCGCCGGCTGCTCGAGCGCCGACAGCGATCTGCAGCAGTTCGTCCGGCAGACGCAGCAGCAGCCCGGCGGATACGTGCAGCCGCTGCCTGAGATCAAGCCCTACGAGACTTTCGTCTACGACGATCAGAGCCTGCGATCGCCCTTCGTGCCGAGCGAGGAGGGCGGATTCAACTCAGTGCGGCCCGATGCCAAGCGACCGCGCGAGTTCCTGGAGCAGTTCTCTCTCGATACGCTGAGGATGGTAGGCAGCCTCCGCATTGGAGGCGCGACGTACGGTCTGGTGCAGACCAAGGACGGCATCGTTCACCGGGTAACGGTTGGCAACTACATGGGCCAGAACGAAGGCCGCATCACCGACATCACGCCCTCCAAGATCGACCTCACCGAGATCGTCCCCGACGGTCTCGGTGGCTACATGAAACGGCCGGCGGCCCTGGGCCTCAGCCAGTAGGGAGTCTCGAACAATGAAACCCCTTTCCCCGATGTGTCGGATCCTGAGCGCAGCCGCCTGGCTCGCGGCGCTCGTCGCCTTCGCGACGCTGCCGAGCCCACCGGCTTACGCCCACGCCGCGCCACTGGCCATCCCTGGCGGCGGGGCCCCCGGCCCGCGCGATCCTGCGCCGGCGCTCGCGGCTTCGCCGCTCGCCCTGCAGTCGATCGACGTGCAGCCGCTGGCCAACGAGCGGGTCCAGCTCACCCTGCACCTCTCGGGCCCGGCGCCGCAGCCGCTCTCCTTCACCATCGACAACCCGGCGCGCATCGCGATCGATCTTCCGAACACCACGCTGGCGCTGCCTTCGCGCCGCATCGACGTGCAGTCGGGCGGTCTCGACTCCATCCTCGCCGCGGAGGGCAAGAGCCGCTCGCGCCTGGTATTGAGCCTCGACAAGATGATGCCTTACGAGATCCGGCAGCAGGGCAATGAGATTGTGGTGACCCTGGGCTCCGCTGGCGCGGGCGCTTCGCAGGCGCAGGCGCAGGCGCAGGCGCAGCCGGCTGGCGACAACACATCCGCCGACTCGGCAGCCGCGGCTGCACCCGAGGCGGCGGGCGGCAACGGCTACGCCCAGCCCTGGGAGCTGCGCACCATCGACTTCCGCCGCGGGTCCGACGGCTCCGGCCGCATCATCGTGCACCTCTCCGACCCGCACATTCCGATCAACCTGCAGCAGATCGGCAATCAGATCGTGGTGAACTTCACGAACGCGTCCGTGCCGCAGGACCTGATGCGCCGCTATGACGCGACCGATTTCGGCACGCCGGTAACGGATTTCGATGTCACCAACACGAGCCACGGCGCGCAGATCGCGATCGATGCGACCGGCGAGTACGACCAGCTGGCCTATCAATCCGACAGCGAATACGTCGTGGAGCTGCAGCCGCTGAAGCAGGGCCAGGCGGAGCAGCAGAGACCGAAGTACACCGGTGAGCGGCTGACGCTGAACTTCCAGGACATCTCCGTGCGCGCGGTATTGCAGCTGCTCATGGATGCCAGCGGGAAGAATATCGTGGTCAGCGACACGGTCACCGGCAGCGTCACCCTGCGCCTGCAGAACGTACCGTGGGACCAGGCCCTGGCCATCATTGAGCAGACCAAGGGGCTCGGGCAGGTCGAGGACGGCAACGTCATTCTCGTCGAGCCGCAGGCCGAGCTTGCTGCGCGCCAGAAGGCGGAGCTGGCCGCGCAGCAATCGGTACAGCAGCTCGAGCCGCTGCGCTCGGAGTACCTGCAGGTCAACTACGCCAAGGCCTCCGATCTCGCCGCGCTGATCAAGTCCCAGAGCAACTCGCTCCTCTCCAAGCGCGGCAACGTGGCGGTCGACGACCGCACGAATACGCTGCTGCTGCAGGACACGCCGGAGAACCTCGAACAGATCAACCGCCTGGTGGCGCGGCTGGACGTTCCCGTCCGGCAGGTGGAGATCGAGGCGCGCGTCGTGCTGGTGAACGACGACTACGAGCGGCAGCTCGGAGCGATGTTGGGACTTACCGACGCGTTCGCCAACGGACCCACCGGAGAGGTGGTGACGACGGGCAGCGCGGCGGGCGAGGACACGATGGTTGGCTCCATACTCTCCAACCTCACGACGACGGGAAAGGTGGGCCCGATCCTTGTTCCGACCGGCAGCGGCGGCTACCCGGAGCGCTACAACGTGAACCTGCCCGTGGCTAATCCCGACGGGTCGTTCGCCGTGGGCCTTCTGAGCGGGTCACACCTCCTCGACCTCGAGCTCTCCGCCGCCGAGGCGGAGACCGAAGCGAAGGACATTTCCTCACCGCGGGTGATCACCGCCAACCAGAAGCAGGCGACGATCATGCAGGGCGTGGAAATTCCGTATCAGGAATCGGCCTCGAGCGGCGCCACTTCGATCGCGTTCAAGAATGCGGTCCTGCAGTTGCAGGTCACACCGCAGATCACGCCCGACAATCGCATCATTCTCGACCTCGACGTTCGCGATGACGAGGTCGGGCAGGTGGTCGTCGAATCCGGCGGCGTCAACGTACCGGCGATCGATACGCGCGAGGTGACCACGCAGGTGCTGGTCAACGACGGGCAAACCGTGGTGCTGGGCGGCATCCTGACCACGCAGGTAAGCAACGTGGTGAACAAGGTGCCCTGGCTGGGCGACATTCCGATATTGGGCAACCTCTTCAAGAACACCAATAGGACCAAGAACAAGGACGAGCTGCTGATCTTCGTGACGCCGAAGATCGTCCGGCAGGGTGTCAGCGTCTACTGAAGAGCAACCCGGATGGGGTGAAGATGCGGCCGCCTGCGGGCGGCCGCTTCGTTTGTGCGCGGCCCATCGTTGCTATGCTTCGCCTCTCTATATGCGCGGTGCGCCCAATATCGTCCTCATCGGCCCGATGGGCTCCGGCAAGACCGCGGTCGGCCGCAGCCTCGCGCGACACCTCGGCAGGCCTTTTCACGACAGCGACGCGGAGATCGTGCGGCGCACGGGCGTGGACATTCCCTACATCTTCGAGAAGGAGGGCGAGGCCGGCTTCCGGGAGCGTGAGCGGGAGGCGATCGCGGCGCTGGTCGCCCTCGAGGGCATTGTGCTGGCGACCGGCGGCGGCGCGATCTTGCTTGCGGAGAATCGGCGGTTGCTCGCGGAGCATGGCTGCGTCGTCTACCTGGCGACCTCGATCGCGCAGCAGGCGGAACGCGTCAAGCAGGGGCGGCGCAGCCGGCCGCTCCTCAGCAACGTGGATCCGGCGCTGCGCCTCGAGGAGCTGATGGCGGTGCGAGGTCCTCTGTATCGCTCGATCGCCGACATCACCGTGGCGACCGACGGCCGGCGGGTCAAAGCCGTCTCCGACGACATCCTGCGGATGATCCGCTAGATTGGCGCAATGGACACCCTCCGCGTGGAGCTCGGCAGTCGCAGCTATCCGATCCTGATCGGAGAGGGGCTGCTCGGCGAGCGGGAGCTCTTCGAGCAGCACGTGCGCGCGCGCGACATCCTGATGGTCAGCAACACCGTCGTGGCGCCGCTCTATCTCGACGCTTTGGAATGCAGCTTCCGGCCGCGGCGGGTGGTTGCGACCATCCTCCCGGATGGTGAGTCGCAAAAGACCCTGGCGAATGTCGCGCGCATCCTGGACGTGCTGGTCGCCAACCGCTTTGGGCGCGACTGCGCGGTGGTGGCCCTGGGCGGCGGCGTGGTGGGCGACATGGCCGGCTTTGCGGCAGCGACCTACCAGCGGGGCGTTGCCTTCGTGCAGGTGCCGACCACCCTCCTCGCCCAGGTGGACTCATCGGTGGGAGGCAAGACCGGTGTCAACCATCCCGGCGGCAAGAATCTCATCGGCGCTTTCCACCAGCCGGTAGCGGTCGTGGCGGACACGCGCACGTTGACCACCCTGCCGCCACGCGAGCTGCGGGCAGGACTGGCGGAGGTCATCAAGTACGGCCTGATCTGCGATGGGGCCTTCTTCGCCTGGCTGGAGGCGCACATCGATGAGCTGCTGGCGGGTGAGGCGCCGGCGCTGGCGCACGTGATCCGCCGGTCCTGCGAGATCAAGGCGGAGATCGTGGGCCGCGACGAGCGGGAGCAGGCTGATCGGGCGCTGCTCAACCTGGGACATACCTTCGGGCACGCCGTGGAGTCGGCCACGGGATATAGGGAGTGGCTGCATGGCGAGGCGATCGGCGCGGGGCTGGTGATGGCGGCGTGCATGTCGCGGGAATCCGGTCATCTCGCGGCCGAGGAGCTGGAACGGGTGACGCGCCTGGTCGCCCGAGCAGGCTTGCCGACGCACGTTTCCAACGTGAAACCCGGCGTCGCTCTGGAGCACATGCGAATCGACAAAAAGGTGCAGTCGGGCAGGATCAGGCTGGTGCTGATGCGGGGGATCGGCAGCGCCTTTGTGACCGCCGACTACGGCGAGCCCGCCCTCCACCACACGCTCGCCAGGCATCTGGGGTAAGGGCTGTGAGCGAACCAGTGCCCGGGGAGATGCTGGCGCCCTATGCCGCGCGCGATGACCGCTCCCGTGGGCGGCGCTATCCGGAGCCCAAGCCAGAGTTCCGCACCGAGTACCAGCGGGACCGCGACCGAATCATCCACTCGAATGCCTTCCGCCGCCTGGTCTACAAGACGCAGGTCTTCGTCAACCACGAGGGCGACCTCTATCGGACCCGGGTCACCCACTCCATCGAGGTGGCGCAGATCGCGCGCTCGGCGGCGCGGGCGCTGGGCCTCAACGAGGCGCTGACCGAGGGCATCTGCCTGGCCCATGACCTTGGACATACGCCCTTCGGACACGCCGGCCAGGACGCGCTGAACGAGTGCATGCGGCCCTATGGCGGCTTCGAGCACAACCTGCAGTCCCTGCGGGTCGTGGATGAGCTGGAGGAGCGCTACGCGGAATTCCCCGGCCTCAACCTGACCTTCGAGTGCCGGGAAGGCATCCTCAAGCACTGCTCCGCGCGGGCGGCCCGGGAGCTCGGCGAGCTCGGCGAGCGGTTCCTGAAGCGCACTCAGCCCGGGCTCGAGGCGCAGATCGCCAACCTTGCCGACGAGATCGCCTACAACAACCATGACGTCGACGATGGGATCCGGGCGCAGCTCGTCGGCCTCGAGGAGCTGCGCGATACGCGACTCTTCCGCAGGCAGCTCGAGATCGTCAAGGCGAAGTACCCGGACCTCGGCGAGCGGCGGCTGATCCACGAGGTCATCCGCAGGATGATCAACCACATTGTCACCGACCTGATCCGCACCAGCCAGGGGCGGATCGACGCCGCGCGTCCCGCCTCCATTGAAGAGGTGCGCGGCCAGCCCCGGCCCCTGATCGCCCTGAGCGATGCCACCCGCGAGGAGCACGCCGAGCTGATGCAGTTCCTGCGCGAGCGCCTGTACCGGCACTACAAGGTGCTGCGCATGACCGCAAAGGCCCGCCGCGTGCTGAAGGAGCTCTTCGAGGCCTTCCTGGCCGACATCGAGCTCATGCCCCCAGAGCATCGCGAAGCCGCTGCCCGCGGCGAGGCCACGCAGGGAGCCGCCGGCCGTGCTCGCGCCGTGGCAGACTACATTGCAGGCATGACCGACCGATACGCCATCCTGGAGTACCGGCGGCTCTTTGATCCGGTGGAGCGGACTTGACAATGTCCCCAAGCGCTCCCGACCTGTCAAGCGACGCGCGCAAGCAGCTTCTTTACGCTGTGAGGCGTGTGCTGCGGCCGATAATTAAGCTGTTGATCCGAGCCGGTATCTCTTACGGGGAATTCGCCGATTTGGCCCGTGGTGTGTATGTTGAGAGCGCAATCCGTGACTCTACTGACAGGACCGGCGCACCGACGCGCGACCGAACAGCCTTTCTTACCGGCCTAACCCGGCAGCAGGTCGACTACTACATTGACAATAAGGACGCTCTTCCTGCTGCTGCACCGACGCTCGCGCGAGTGATTACTGAAGTCCTGCATAAGTGGCACACCGACCTGCAGTATCAAGGCCCGTATGGAATTCCCTTCGAGCTGGAGTTCGCCGGGCCCGGCGGCCGCAATTTCCAGACCCTCGTAGCACAGGTTGACCCCAAAGCGAGAGCAGGCCTAGTGCTAGAAGATCTACTGCGCTCCGGTGCCGTCATTTATTCCGGCGAGAAGCACTTTCGCACCATCACCCGCTGGTTCATGCTCCCGGAAGCCCTTACGCCTCACAGAATCGAATATTTCGGAGCCTCATTGACACACCTCGCCCAGACACTTGAATACAACTTCAAGTTTGCCAGTGCAGAAGACAAGCGTCTGGAACGCTTTGTGTTCGCCGACAAAGGGCTCCCGCGTGCGGTGATGCGAAATTTCGAGGCTTACGCGCGAGAGCGTGCGAGTCGGTTTCTTGGGGAAGTCGACGCCTGGCTTGCCCGCTACGGAAGCGTCCATTCGAGCCCGTCGGTTCCGCGAGTGGACACCGGCGTTCACGTGTTCTTGTACGTTGAGCCGGCGCCGGACCCACGGCCATTGTCTGCCTTGGTTCAACCCTCGCGGAAAGTTGCATGACTTCGGACGGCGGACGTCGACAGCTTCTATACGCGCTCCGTCTTCTGCTGCGCCCGATTGCACGCCTGTTAATCCGCACCGGCATTCGCTTCGAAGAGTTCGCCGCGCTGGTTCGCGGCGTCTACGTAGAGAGCGCAATCCGTGACGGTACCGGCTGCCTCGGGGTTCCGACCCGTGAACGCGTTGTTGCGGTGACTGGAATTGCGCGTCGCCAAATTGACTACTACATTGATAACGAAGGGATCCTTCCGACTGCCGATCCGACCCTCGCGGCCGCGCTGATGGAAATCCTCCACAAGTGGCACATGAATCCTGGTTACGTAGGCCCATACGGAATCCCGCTCGAGCTGGAATTCGCTCGTCCAGCCGATCGAAATTTCCGCAGCCTCGTCACGCTCGTCGATCCGAAGGTGAATCCCGCCACCGCACTCGAGGAGCTATTGCGGCTCGGCGTGGTAATGCCTTCCGGTGAGACGCACTTTCGTGCCGTTTCTCGCACTTTAATGATGCCGGACCCTACTTCTACTCAGCTGATCGAGCACCTAGGCAGGACTCTGCCGCGGTTGGCGGCGACGCTGGAGTACAACATGGATCCAAGACATCCCGATAAGCGGTTAGAACGATATGTCACTGCGGATGGCGGCCTTCTAACCGAACTCGTTCCGGAGTTCGAGGAACACGTCCGCTTACGAGCTGCCGACTTCTTAGTGGACCTGGACAACTGGCTTGCTCCCCATGCTGCGGATGAAGAACACGCCGCCGACCGGGTCGAAACTGGGGTAAATGTATTCCTTTACGCTGACCCACCAATCGACGACGCCTCCCTGAGTTCTTTGCTTGCAAGCTCGGGAACCGCCAAGAATCGCTAGAAAAGCGTTTCGAATCAGCAGCTTAGGTGGTCTAGATCCGTCCCGCATCGGCTCCCCATTCGATGTCGGCTCGGAATGCTTTGACGCACGTCACAATTCTCTGATAAGTTTGTATTACGTAAAATGAATGCAGTACCGCCGCATCGGAATCGGCGGTACGACGCCTCGGGGAGTTTCAGATGGCTAAATCCCGACAGCTTGTTGCGCGCAGCGTCATAGGCGCCTTTGTTGCGACCACTTTGGCGTTGGCGGGGAAAGTACAGGCTGCCCCTTTAGCCATGGGACCTGTCGAGCAGGTCAACGTCAGATCCTCGATCGTGGTCGTATTGGGCCGAACCTATCATGTCGGCCCAGCAACTTCCATCGTCAGTAATGCAGCGCGCACGCGAGTTGCGCTGAGCTCAATAACTCCGGGTACGCTTGTTGTAATCGATGGGACGGAGTCCGCGACAGGGGCCGAGATCGTCCAGCGTATTGCCATACTCCCTGAACAAAATGTCCCCGGCGCAACGCAGCTCCTTGTTACGGGCGTTGTCACTTCAGCGACATCTACTGGGCAAGTCCGAATCGGTAAGCTTGCCGTTGATATCAATGCAACCCTGACCGACGATTCTCAGCGGGCTTGGGTTGGTGAGTTGATCCAAGCCTTTGGCACGCAGCCTAATCCCGGTGGTCTCTTCCTCGCTCAGAGCGCAATCCATGTTGCCGGCATCGGTGGCAGCGGCGACACCGCGAACGGCATCGGTGGCAGCGGCCCATCAGCCAAGGGCATTGGTGGTAGCGGCGTCACCGCGAACGGCATCGGTGGCAGTGGCGTTACTGCGAACGGTATTGGTGGTAGCGGCGTCACCGCGAACGGCATTGGCGGCAGCGGCCCATCAGCCAAGGGCATTGGTGGTAGCGGCGTCACCGCGAACGGCATCGGTGGCAGCGGCGTCACCGCGAACGGCATTGGCGGCAGCGGCGTTACCGCGAACGGCATTGGCGGCAGCGGCGTTACCGCGAACGGCATTGGCGGCAGCGGCCCATCAGCCAAGGGCATCGGTGGCAGCGGCGTCACCGCGAACGGCATCGGTGGCAGCGGCGTTACCGCGAACGGTATTGGTGGTAGCGGCGTCACCGCGAACGGCATTGGCGGCAGCGGCCCATCAGCCAAGGGCATTGGTGGCAGCGGCGTTACCGCGAACGGCATTGGCGGCAGCGGCGTCACCGCGAACGGCATCGGCGGCAGCGGCCCATCAGCCAAGGGCATTGGTGGCAGCGGCGTTACTGCGAACGGCATTGGCGGCAGCGGCGTTACCGCGAACGGCATTGGCGGCAGCGGCCCATCAGCCAAGGGCATCGGTGGCAGCGGCGTTACCGCGAACGGCATCGGTGGCAGCGGCGTCACCGCGAACGGTATTGGTGGCAGCGGCGTCACCGCGAACGGTATTGGTGGTAGCGGCGTCACCGCGAACGGCATCGGTGGCAGCGGCGTTACCGCGAACGGTATTGGTGGCAGCGGCGTCACCGCGAACGGCATCGGCGGCAGCGGCCCATCAGCCAAGGGCATTGGTGGCAGCGGCGTTACCGCGAACGGCATCGGTGGCAGCGGCGTCACCGCGAACGGTATTGGTGGCAGCGGCGTTACCGCGAACGGCATCGGTGGCAGCGGCGTTACCGCGAACGGCATCGGTGGCAGCGGCGTTACCGCGAACGGCATTGGCGGCAGCGGCCCATCAGCCAAGGGCATCGGTGGCAGCGGCGTCACCGCGAACGGCATCGGTGGCAGCGGCGTTACTGCGAACGGTATTGGCGGCAGCGGCCCATCAGCCAAGGGCATTGGTGGCAGCGGCGTTACTGCGAACGGCATCGGTGGCAGCGGCGTTACCGCGAACGGTATTGGTGGTAGCGGCGTCACCGCGAACGGTATTGGCGGCAGCGGCCCATCAGCCAAGGGCATTGGTGGCAGCGGCGTTACCGCGAACGGCATCGGTGGCAGCGGCGTCACCGCGAACGGTATTGGTGGCAGCGGCGTTACCGCGAACGGTATTGGTGGCAGCGGCGTTACCGCGAACGGCATCGGTGGCAGCGGCGTCACCGCGAACGGCATCGGTGGCAGCGGCGTTACTGCGAACGGTATTGGTGGCAGCGGCGTTACTGCGAACGGTATTGGTGGTAGCGGCGTCACCGCGAACGGCATTGGCGGCAGCGGCCCATCAGCCAAGGGCATTGGTGGCAGCGGCGTTACTGCGAACGGCATTGGCGGCAGCGGCCCATCAGCCAAGGGCATTGGTGGCAGCGGCGTTACCGCGAACGGCATCGGTGGCAGCGGCCCATCAGCCAAGGGCGGCAGCGGCGTCACTGTGAACGGTATTGGTGGCAGCGGGCTCTAAACCACCCCTTTCACCTTAACCTGTCGCGACGGTTGCCGCACCGAAGGGGCTACGATTTCAAGCGACGGGTAGAGCCCTTCAGCATTTCAAAATACCAGCTCCGCGTGCCCTGTATAAGGATTCAGCGCGAAGGGAATGGCGACGACGCCCCTTCTGGCTGGCGCCCCTTTGTCAGTCGACCGCTGCGAGCCTCGCGCAGCCCGATCCATCGGGAGTCGCATCGACAGTGCATTTCTGCGTGATTGCGCCAGAAATGCCGGATTTACCTTTGGCACCTATGGATTGATCATCCGCCTACCCAGCAGAACGTGGATGATTCAGCGGGGTCTCTTGTCATTCTGGAACGTATGTTGGAGCTCGCCGCACGGAATGGTACCGAGCAAGCTTCCGGATCGCGGAACGATCATAGGCTATGGAGAATTGGAATGCGCGGGCAGACCAGGCGAAAGACAACCATCAATAAGAATCAGGCAATCTCGTTGCTTTACCCGATTGCGGCTTTCTTTAGCAGCGGGGGAATGAGTAGAGCCCAATCTTTGGGCGCGCTTGCCGCCGCGATTGAGAATGTATACAGGGACGCTCGTAAGCGCGCGCTTGAGCACATAGGTGCCCCGGCGTGTTACGCCGAGCTGATTGCGGTATGGACACGGGAGCGAAGATTCCTGGACTCGAACGGTCGACCTCGCGCTCTGGCATTATCCGGTCCGAATGGGTTTGCGGCTCTCGCGAAACTCGCCACACCGGGGACAAGTCCGCAGAGCCTTCTGAGAGTACTAATCCGGTATCGAAACGTGCGTAGGCTCAGTAGGGGGAAAATCCAACTAGTAAGCCCATTTTTCCACGCCACTACAGATACGAAAATGGCTTTCGAGCCAATGGTGTTGTTCCTTAATGATGCGACATCAACGATGACTCGGATTCTAAGAAACCCGAGCGATACGAACGACCCGGAAGCGTTTTGGCGCAAGGTTGAGACGGTTCGCGTCTCCAAAGCCGCTGCAAAGCAATTTTCCGAATACGCACGCGAGCGCGGCTTAATGTTCTTGGAGGAAATGGATGACTGGCTTCGGGCGCATTCGAGCACAAGGCCCCATGGTGGGAAGAGGCAACCGCGGGTAGGCTTGGGGTTGTTCTCGATTTACTCGGACTGAAATTGCGTCGTTCCCAAAATGAAATTTGAGTTGCGCCACTGTTGCGCCACTTACCATTGAACCCGGCGAAGACGGACCAGCGAACAGAAGACTCGCTCGTAGATCTCCTTTTGCCTATCGCACGACTGCTGGTGGGTGGAGGGACCGGGATTGACGAGTTGGTGCGTGCGGCCAAGCGCGCCTATGTTCGCGCAGCGATGGACACCGTGCTTCCGCAGGATCGACGCGTCAACGTTTCCCGGCTCTCCGTTGCGACAGGAATGACACGCAAGGAAGTGTCGGCCCTACTGAAACATTCAAAAGGCAAGGGGCAGGGTGCCACCAGAAGAAGCGGCGAGCAACGAGCACTGAGGGTACTGAGAGGATGGCTGACTGATCCGCGGTTCCAGAATCGGGACGGACGCCCGGAGGACCTGTCGTATCGAGGGCACAGGCGGTCATTTACCGTCCTTGTAAAGCTTTACGGCGGAGATGTCACTCCAAAATCCGTGCTGCACGAGCTCGAGAGGATAGGGATCGTGGAGGCGACGGAAGCAGGAGCGCTACGCGTGCGCACCCAGCGAAAGCACAATAGCATCGACGTGCATTATCAGCTGGCGGAGCTTGCGAGACTCTTCGAGGATTTTGCTTTGGCTGTTGTCCGCCCGAACGGCGACGCGGAAGCGCCACCGTTTTTTGGCTTCAAGGATTCCACCGTCCCCTCAACCCGGGACGCGGCCTCTTTTGTGAGGACGTTCTCGCGGCGCGGAGCCGCGCTGCTGGAGGATTTTCAGCAATGGTCCGCTGGACGCGACCGGAGCAAGCGCGGACCGCATCGAGACCATGAAGGCGTACGCGTGGGATTGGGAGTGTACCTACTCCGATCAAATCCACCACTGATTACCAATCCCCCTGAAAAAGCAGCCGATCGCGTCCGCGTTCGGGCCATGCGCGGGCGTCATCGCTGATCAGGCGGTGTTTCCCCTCAACTCCTTTCTCAATATCTTCCCCACATTGCTCTTCGGGAGCTCCTTTCTGAAGTAGACGTGCTTGGGGACCTTGTACCCGGCGAGGGATTTGCGGCAGTACTCGATGACGTCGTGCTCGGTGAGCTTGGGGTCCTTGGGGATAACGTACAGGGCCACGACTTCGCCTGAATGCTCGTCGGGCTGGGCGACGGCTGCGCATTCGAGGACGCCCGGGCATGTGGCAGCGACGGCTTCGACCTCGTTGGGGTAGACGTTGAAGCCTGAGACCAGGATCAGGTCCTTCTTGCGGTCCTGCAGGAACACGAAGCCGCGCTCGTCCATGTAGCCGACATCGCCGGTGCGGAGCCAGCCTCCGGGGAACATGACTTTGGCGGTCTCGTCGGGGCGGTTCCAGTATCCGCGCATCACCTGGGGTCCGCGGACGCAGATCTCGCCCGTTTGGCCCAGGGGAAGGTCCTGCCCCTGGTCATCCTTGATCGCGATCTCGCTGGAGGGGATGGGTAGCCCGATGGAGCCGTTGAATTCCTCGGTCGTGGGGTTGATGGTCGCGGCGGGTGAGGTCTCGGTTAGGCCCCAGGCCTGGGTGAGAATGTTGCCGGTGACTTCCTTCCAGCGCTTCGCCACCGATTCCTGCACGGCCATGCCGCCCCCCAGAGTCACCTGCAGGTGACTGAAGTCGATGGAGGCGAAGCCGGGTGTATTCAGTAAGGCGTTGAAGAGCGTGTTGACGCCGCTGAAGAACTCGAACGGCTGCTTGCTCATCTCCTTCACCACCGCCGGGAAGTCCCGCGCGTTGATGATCAGCACGTTCTTCCAGCCGAGGTGTGCCCACAGCAGGCAGTTCGCGGTAAGGGCGAACACGTGGTAGAGCGGAATCGCCGTGATCAGCACGCCCGGCTGGTCGGAGGACCGACCGGTGAGCCAAGCCTCGGCCTGCAGAACGTTCGAGCTGACATTGCCGTGCGTGAGCATGGCGCCTTTCGCCACGCCGGTGGTGCCGCCGGTGTACTGCAGAAAGGCGATGTCCTCCGGGCCCACATCGACGGGGTTGAGCGGCAGCTTGCGGCCCGCGCGCAGCGCCTCGCGAAAGTCCATGGCGCCCGGGATGTGCCACGCCGGTACCTGTTTGCGGTGGCGCCGCACGACGTGGTTGACGATCACGGATTTCGGGAAGCCGAGGAAATCCCCGGCAGCAGTCACCAGCACCTTCTTCAGATGCGTGTGAGGCGCTACCTCCTCGACCACGTGCGCGAAGTTCTCCAGCACCAGGATCGCCGCCGCGCCGGAGTCCTCGAGCTGGTGCTGCAGTTCGCGGGCGGTGTAGAGCGGATTGGTGTTGACGACAATAAGGCCGGCCCGCAAGGCGCCAAAGAGTGCAATGGGGTATTGCAGCGTGTTGGGCAGCATGATGGCGATCCGGTCGCCCTTGCCCATTCCGATCGCCTGCAGCCAGGCCGCGAAGTCACGTGTCTGCTCATCGAGCTGCGCGTAGGTCATGATGCGGCCCATCTGCTCGTATGCCGGCCTGTCCCGGTAGGCGGTGCAGGCCTGGCGCAGGAGCTCCGCGAGGGAGGTCAGCCGGGCAGGATCGATCTCGGCCGGCACGCCAGGCGGATAGGACTTCAGCCAGAATCGGTTCATCGGACGCTCCCCCTCAGTGACCTTTCTTCAACAGCGGTCTCAGGTACGGCCACAACGTGTTCAGCACCAGCGGCTCTCCGCGCGCATTCGGATGCAGCCCGTCCTGCTGCATCAGATGCGGGTCGAGCGCCACCCCCTTCAGCAGGAAGGGCACGAGGCCCGTGTGGAATTGCCGGGCGAGAGCCGGGTACATGCCCGCAAACTGCTTCGCGTAGCGCGGGCCATAGTTCGGCGGGATGAGTATCCCGACGAGCAGTACCCGCGCGCCGGCGGCCTCGGCCAGTCGGATCATGCCGGCCAGGCGCTGCCGCGCCAGATCGAGGGGCAGCCCGCGCAGGCCGTCGTTGGCACCGAGCTCCAGGATGAGGATGCCGGGCTGCGTCAGGCGCAGCTCCCGGGGCAGGCGCGCCAGGCCGCCGGTGGTGGTCTCGCCGCTCACGCTGGCGTTGATCACCTGGTACTCGTAACCTTGCGCCCTCAGGCGCGCGATGAGCAGCGCCACCCAACCCTGCGCCGGCCTCAGGCCGTGCGCGGCGCTCAAGCTGTCGCCGAGCACGAGTATGGTATGGTCGGACGCCACCGCGTTCTGGAGCGCGATGAACATCAATCCGATGCCAAGCGCCCAGGCGCCAGCGGTCCGCAGCAGCGTTCTCAAGGCCGAGCACCTCACCAAGCGGGTTCAAAGTCCCGAGGGCCTGTTGACTATTGTGCACGACGTCTCGCTCGACATCGCGTCGGGCGAGTCGATTGCGGTCGTCGGGCCTTCCGGGGCCGGCAAGTCGACGCTGCTCGCGCTCCTCGCCGGGCTCGACCTGCCGACCGAGGGGCGCGTGCTCCTCGAGGGGCGGGACCTCACGCGGATCGATGAGGACGGGCGGGCCTTGGTGCGCGCGCAGCGCGTCGGATTCGTGTTCCAGTCGTTCCACCTGATCCCATCGCTCACGGCCCTCGAGAACGTGATGCTGCCTTTGGAGCTCGCCGGACATGCGCGGGCGCGCCATGCGGCCCTCGAGACCCTGCGCGAGGTGGGGCTCGGGGATCGCGCCAGGCACTACCCGCGCCAGTTATCAGGCGGCGAGCAGCAGCGGGTGGCGCTTGCGCGAGCGTTCGTCACCCAGCCCGCGGTCCTCTTCGCGGACGAGCCGACGGGCAATCTCGATGCGGCCACCGGCGCGAGAATCGGGCAGCTGCTCTTCGAGATGAACGCCCACTCGCGCACCACCCTGGTGCTCGTGACGCACGATCAGGATCTTGCCACGCGCTGCGAGCGGATCGTGCACATGGAAGCCGGCGGGCTGAGGTAGCGGCCATGCGCGCGACCCTGCTCTCGATGCGCATGCTGTCGCGGGAATGGCGCTCCGGCGAGCTCGGCGTGCTGCTCCTCGCCCTTGCAATAGCGGTGGCAGCGCTCACCGGCGTCGGCTTCCTGGTAAGTCGCATCAGCGCGGCGGTGTCGATGCAGGCAAGCCAGGTGCTGGCCGCCGACATCCGCCTCGAATCGGCGCAGCCCATCGAGGCGGCGGACATCGCGCAGGCACGAAAGAGCGGACTGCGCGTGGCTTACGCCACGGGCCTCCTCAGCGTGGTGTTCGAGGGCGATCAAAGTCAACTCACCGACATCGATGCCGTGACCGCTGGCTACCCGCTGCGGGGCACCGTGATGGTGGCAGACCGGCCCTTCGCGGCCGGACGACCGGCCCCGGGCATTCCGCCCCAGGGGGAGGTGTGGCCGGACTCGAGGCTGCTCGCGGCGCTCGGGGGGCATCTCGGCTCGCGGCTCAGCATCGGCGCCGCGGACCTTCGCGTCGGACGCGTGCTCCTTTCCCGGCCCGACGAGGGTGGCACGTTCACCGGACTCGTCCCGAATCTCCTCATGAACGCCGCCGACCTGCCGCGCACGCAGCTCATCCAGCCGGGCAGCCGGGTGAGCTATGCGGCTCTCTTCGCCGGCAGTCCCGAGCGCACTGCGGCCTTCAAACGCTGGCTCGAGGCGCACAGGCACCCGGGAGAGCGGCTGCGGGACATCTCCACTACGAGTCCGCAGATCAAGAGCGCCGTCGATCGCGCCGGGCGATTCCTCAGCCTCGCAAGCCTGGTGGCGGTCCTCCTCTGCGCCACCGCGGTAGCGATGTCGGCACGGCGCTATGTCAACAGGCACCTGGATGCCGTGGCGCTGCTCAAGACGCTGGGCGCGACACGGCGATTCACGATTTGGCTGACGACTCTTCAGCTGCTCGCGGTCGCGGTGCTTGCGGGAGTGATCGGGTCCGCGGTCGGGTACGCGGCCCAGGCCTGGCTGGTGTACGCGCTGCGCGGGCTGCTCGCCAGCAGCGCGTTGCCGCCGGCGAGCCTGGTGCCGGTGGGGATGGGATTTCTGACGGCCGTCGCGCTGCTTGCGGGCTTTGCCCTGCCGCCGTTGCTGCAACTCTCGCGCGTGCCGGCGATCCGCGTGCTGAGACGCGACATCGGGCCGCCGCGGCCGCTGGTGCTGCTCGCCTTTGGGCCGGCGGTGGCAGTCGTCGTGTTGCTGATCTACTGGGTCGTGCTCGACTGGAAGCTCTTTCTCGGTTTCACCGCCGGGCTTGCCGTCTTCATCGCGTTGCTTGTGCTGGCCGGCGCGCTGCTCGTGACGGCGGCGGGTCGATTGCGGGGCCGGGCTGGAGTGGCGTGGCGCTATGGCGTCGCGAGCTTGAGTCGGCGCAGAGCCGACAGCATCGTACAGATCGTCGCCTTCGGCACCGGCATCATGGCGCTGCTGCTCCTCGGGATCATCCGCAACGACCTCAATGGCGACTGGCGCCGAAGCCTCCCCTCGGACCTGCCCAACTACTTCTTCATCAACATTCCGCCGCAAAGCCGCGATGCCTTCATCGCGTATCTGCGCGCCCACGGCGCGAGGACCTCGCGCGTGCTGCCGATGATCCGAGGCAGACTCACGCAGATCAACGGCCGGCCGGTCGGGACGCTACGCTTCGCCGACCATCGGGGAGAGGAGTTTGCGAATCGCGAGCAGAACCTCACCTGGTCGGCCGCGCTCGGCGCCGACAACCGGGTGGTCGCCGGCCGCTGGTGGACGCCGGCGGACGACGGCCAGCCGCTCGTATCCGTCTCCACGGAGTTCGCGCGGTGGCTCGGGCTGCGCCTCGGCGCTCGCCTCACCTTCGATATCGCGGGCGAGGCGTTCACGGTGCGCGTCGCCAGTATCCGCAAGGTCAAGTGGGACGGCTTCAGGCCCAACTTCTTCATCGTGTTCGCCCCGGGGCTGCTCGACAAGGTCGCCGGCACCTATCTCACGAGTGCCTATCTCGCCCCAGGCGCCGCCCAGTCGCTCGCGGGGCTGGCGCGGCAGTTCCCGAGCGTGTCGATCTTCGATATCGACGACCTGTTGGCGGATGTGAGGGCGATGCTGGACAAGGCGATACTGGCCGTGCAGAGCGTCTTTGCATTCACGCTGCTTGCGGGATTGACGGTGCTGCTCGCCGCGGTGCAGTCGAGCCGTGACGAGCGCCGTTACGAGAGCGCGATGCTGCGCACGCTGGGAGCGAGTCGCCGCACGGTGCTCAAAGGCGTGCTGGCCGAATTTGCCGCGCTCGGCGCACTTTCCGGGCTCATCGCGGCGGCGGGCGCCTCGATCGCGGCCTACTTCCTCACCACGCGCGTGCTCGACCTGCGGTATGCCTTCAGTGTCTGGGCGTGCGTGGTCGGGCTCGTGGGCGGCGGACTCATCGTGATCGCGAGCGGCTGGCTGGCGACGCGCTCCGTGGTGAGACAGCCGCCGCTGGCCACCTTGCGCGCGGACATCTGAAGTCGCCGCATCGAGCCGGTTGGTTGTATTAGAATAGCGACAGCAGCACGGAAACCGTGCACGCGCGTTGACTCCCTGGGTGCCACGCGCTGTTGGAGGCTCCAAAATGATACGGATGCTGATCGTCGAGGACGACGCCGCGGCTGCGGAGCAAACGCAACAGGTTCTGCGGCAGGCCGGACTTCCGTGTACGTTGGAGCGGACAGAAAGCGAGACCGCCTTTCGGCAGGCGCTCGCACGGCCCCCCGACCTGATCCTCTCCGACTCGAATGTCCCGGGCTTTGACGGCTGGACTGCGCTCGCCATTGCGAAGGCGGAGCTTCCGAGCGTCCCCTTCATCTTCGTCACCGGCCATGCCGACCCTGAGGCGGCGAAATCGGCCGAGGAGCGCGGCGCGGCGGGGTACCTCGAGAAATCCGACCTCTCGCGCCTTGCGGACATGGTGCGCTCAGTGCTCGATGCGCCTGGCGGCGGCGCGCGTGCGGATCAACCCGAGCGCCGCCGGGTCGACCCGGACACCGATGCGAGCAGCACTGCGACGTACCTCCTCGAGCGCCAGGCGATCCTCGATCGGGCGCTGCGGGATGAGGACCACTCGACGCTCTCGAGCATTCTGCGCCGGCACCCGCCGGTGCCGGTGGCCCTGCTGTCGCTGGCATCCCCGGACGTGCGCGAGCGCTTCGTGAAATGGCTCCGCAATGCCAACATCGAGATCGAGTGTGCCGCTTCTGCGACGGCTGCGCTCATGGCGCTGGAGGAGCGCACGCACGCACTGCTCTTCACCGACAGGCTGAAGCTCGCGCAGGCGGTGCGCCAGCTGCACGCGGGTTCGGCGACGCACGTGATCTTCGTGGATGTCGAGGGAAAGGTGGGCGTGCACGAGGCGCTTTGCCGGGGCGCCAATGACTGCATGCCGGCCGAAGCCGGCGGCGAGGAATTCTGGGCGCATCTGACGACCGCCCGGCGCATTGCGAGCCTCTCGTCCGCTTTGCAGCTGGCGCTCACCGACAATCGCATTCTCTCGACGATCGATGAGCTTACGCGCTGCGGCAGCCGTCGCTTCTTCGAGCACGAATTTCCCCGCGAGATCGAGCGGGCCGCGCGCCTGCGTCGTGCGCTGTCGCTGGTCATGTGCGATGTCGATCACTTCAAGGCCGTGAACGACTCCTACGGTCATGAAGCGGGCGATGAGGTGTTGCAGGAGTTCGCCGCGCGGCTCACCGAGGGCCTGCGCTTGGGCGAGGACTGGGTGGCGCGCATCGGCGGCGAGGAATTCGCGGTCGTGCTGCCCGAAGTCGCGAGCGCTGAGGGAATGCAAATTGCGCAGCGGCTGTGCGAGCGCGTTCGGGCCAACCCCTATACGACCGCCGCAGGATCCGTGCAGGTCACGGGAAGTTTCGGGGTTGCCGGATTCGAGCCGCAGGGCGGCGAGCGGCCGAAAGCGCGCGCTCTCGTCAAGGCCGCCGATGCCGCCCTTTATGAGAGCAAACGTACCGGCCGCAACCGCGTGACAGCCTTGCAGCCTCATTGAGAAGGAACTCACAGAAGTACCGGTCCGGCCGCCGCTATGCTCCCGCGTGTCAAGCGGGAGAGCGGAGGAGAATGAGGTGGGAAAATCACCGCAAGAGCGCGGCGCCGCACGCTGGGTGACGGCCGACGATCAGACGACCGACCTCGACGCCCTGGAGCAGACGATCTCGATGGAGGGCGCGAGGGTCCCGCGACACGACGCGCACGGCCTGGCCCCCGCGCCCATCCCTCCAGCCTCGATTCTCGAAGGCGATCCCGTCGCCCGCGATAAGCGCCTCGCCGGCAGCACGGACCAGCTCGCCTCCACCTACATGTGGGATTGCACGGCCGGCAGCTTCAACTGGTTTTACGACGCGGACGAGGTCATCCACGTGTTGGAAGGGGCCGCCATCGTCGAGGACAGCGCAGGGGTGCGTCAGCGGCTGGAAGCGGGCGACACGTTTCTCTTCCCCGCCGGCTCCCGGTATCGCTGGACCGTCCCGAGCTACGTCCGCAAGATCGCCTTCCTACACGCGCCGCTGTCACGCGAGATGCGAATCATCGGGGGCGTGCTCGAGCGTTTGAAGGCGCCGTTTCGCCGCAAGCCGCATACGCACGAGCACACCCGTGCGCCCCTGACTCACCGCCACCCCCACTATCCCGACATCCATCATCAGCACGAGCACGGCGAGGCACCGGCCGGGCGCGAACCGAATTGACAGGGTCCCGTCAGGCCACGCGCACATGGATGTTGCGGTACTTGTCATCGTAGAACGCGAGCCGGTCCCTCAGCGCCTGGTGCTCGTCGAAGGGCTCTTCATAGCTCCAGACGGCGTCTTCGAGTTTGCCGCCGTGGCCGTCCTCCTGCGCCGACAGGCTGAAGTAGCGAGCCGTGCCCTTGAAGGGGCACTGGCTGGTCGTGGCGGTGCGCTCGAGCTTCGCCATCCTGACATCGCCGCGCGGGAAGTAATACCGGGCGGGGCTGCCGTCCTCATCGACGAGGATGACGTCGCGCGAGTCGGCGAGGATCTGGCCGTCGAGCTCGACCGTGATGCGCTCGCCGACCCGGCTCTCGCGCACCTTGTGCTCGGGCCACTTCTGGTGGCCGGGTGACTTGCTCATGCTGACCTCCATCAGCGCCGGATCGTAGTGCACGCAATGAGCAGGCGCCGTACCCGCGCAGCGGCCCTGCTGGAGCTCGCCACCCCGCGCACCTGCTGGTGATGGAACGGGCTTACGACAGCAAAGCCCGCGACTGCTCGGCCCAGAAGAGCGCATCGACGTACGCCGCGCGGATCAGCTGCGGCGGCAGGTCTGCGTAGACTGCGCGGTCCCAGGTGCCTCTCTCGTAGGCGCGGGTGCACTGGAGTGCGGCTCCGAGCGGCCCCTCGCCCGTCACCAGAGCCTTGGCTACCGCGGGCGTGAGCGGCAGCTCCTCCACCACTTTGCGGGTGGGGAGCCCGAGCAACGCGTTGAGCAGCGAGAAAAGCCCGGTGATGAAGAAGGGGCCCGCCTCGCGCGCGCCCGCGAGCTTGCCGAGCTGCTCGCACATGCGGCCGCGGGTCATCGCCTGCAGGATGAGACTCGGCGGCCGATCGTCGAGCCCCTGCATGCAGACCAGTCCGCAGAGCTGGCGCAGGTTGTCGAGCCCGAGGATGACGATGGCTTGGCGAATGGAGTCGATCTTGCGCGGCAGGTTGTAGTAACTCGAGTTGATGCAGCGCAGCACCCGGTAGGAGAGCGAGACGTCCTGGCTGAGCAGCCGCTCGACCTCATCGAGCGAGTATTCCTCGTTCTGGAGCGAGGCCGCGAGTCGCAGCGCGCCCAACCGGTTCACCGGCACGCGGCGGGCTCTGAATGTCTCGGGCTGCTGCAGGAAATTGCCCTGGAAGCCGGTGAATCCGAGCGCGATGCAACGCTCGAACTCCTCGCGGCTCTCGACATTCTCGGCGATGAGCTCGAAGCCCGTGGCCTTCAGCTGCCGGGCCAGACGGGCGAGCTCGTCGGCGGGCGGCAGATTGATCTGCAGCTTCACGATGTCCGCCACCTCGAGCAGGCGCGGATCGCTGTCCTGGGGCGAGAAGTCATCGAGCGCAATGCGGTGGCCGCGTGCCCGCAGTGTGTGGATCCCCTTGAGAACCTGCGGCGTGGCGCGCACATCCTCCAGGACTTCAATGACGATGCGCTCCGCCTGCAACGGCAGCTCGGGCACCGCCACGAGCAGCTCCTGCGGAAAATTGATGTGCACCGGCATGCCACCGGCCAGGCGGTCGAGTCCGATCTCGAGCGCGGCGCCCGTGATGACCTCCATCGTCGCGCTGCCGGGATTGTTGACGTGCGCGCTACGGCTGCTGGAGGATGCGCGGTACAGCAGCTCGTACGCGACGACGCCCATGGATGCGTCGTAGATGGGCTGCCTTGCCACGAAGACTTCGGGGTGTAGCGAACTCACTGGCTCGCCCGGACGCCGATGGTCACCCAGGAGTCCGGCTGCGGCTGACCCCGCCAGTTCAGGCCCTCGATGGTCAGCTGGTAGTCCCCTGGGCCGAGGGCGGTGCTGTTGAGCGCAATGCGCAGGTTCCCGTCGGAGTCTTTCGCCAGGTGGTCGATGATGCCGACGCGGCCCTGATCGATGCGGTCAATGGTGACGCGGAAGAGCCGGTAGGGAGAGCGTGACTCGTCGATGCGCAAGTCGGCGAGCTGCGCCTCGCTGCCGCCGCCGATCTCGATGGCGGGGGTGTCCGAAGCGCCATCCCGACTGGGGAGCAGCCGGATGTCCCGCGTGCTGGTAGCCGGGTCCAGCGGGCGCTCGGTCGCCTCACGCTGCAGGGCGGCAATCCTCCCGGTCTTGTGGGCGCTCCCGCTCGCGACGATCGCCAGCGCGGCGCCGAGCACCAGGGTCGCACCCAGAAGCCCAAGGAGAATCTCGAGCTTCTGCCAGAAGGGCTTCGGAGGCTCCGCCCAGGGCTCGGGCTTGCCGCTCGCCTCGAGGAGGCGCAGCGCGGCATTCACCCGCTCCGGTATCCCGAGCTCATCGAGGAGCTCGGGATTGTCGCGGCAGAAGCGCTCGAAGTCGGTCGCGCCCTTGATCGGCAGGCGACCGGACAGGTAGCGCTCGACGACCTGGTTGCGGGCGATGAAGTCGCGGTCCATCAGCTCTGGACTCCGCGGCGCGGGCGGCGGCGCTGGAGAGGGCGTTGCGGGGGCCGGTGCCGCGGACGATGCGGAAGGCGACGATGCGGAAGGCGGCGCGGACGGCGAATCAGAGGACGCCACGGACGGCAGTGCGGGAGGCACCGCCGAAGGGGGCGCCGGCTGCGGAGGAGCGCTTGCACTCGTGGCGGCCGGTTTCAGGGCTTGCGGGTGCTCGCCGGCGAGGAGGATCTTTTCCGGATCGACGAGCTCCTCGGTCGCGGCCTGTCCCGATGGCGGCGCCGTCGCCGGAGAACCCGCGCCCGCGTGGGCGCCGCGCGGCTCGCCGGCCGCGGGCGCGTCGAGGGGCGCTTCCAGGGGCAGGTCGGCCAAGGGGGATCCCGAGGGTTTCCCGACGCGCGTCAGCTCGCGAGAGGGGATCTCAGAGGACTCCGCGTCCGTGGTGGCGGCTCTCAGAGGGGGGGGCGGACGAGATCTGCGGTCCATCATGTACGAGTGCGACCTCCGGCAATCCAGACGACCATCCTGCAACGAGCGCGCGATCAAGCCAACGTGGCCGCTCACAGATCCGGGCGCCGCCGTCGCTCTATCGTGACCTCGATCGCACTTCAGGCCGGTGCGATCGAGATGCCGCAACGGTACTGCGTCACATTCCGCGCCGGCCGCGTGAGATACATTGCGGCGCGATGCACTTCCCCGAGCCGCTCGCGCACGAGAGCTTTGCGGATTCCGCGTACGCGCAGGAGTTGCGGCGCGGCTTCCCCGAGCTGCGCTTTGCCCCGGAGCTCGAGCGGGTCTTCCAGGCGTTCCATCTGAAGCGCTCGCGCGCTCGCGTGCGCTTCTTCCAACTCGCGTTGGGACTCCTCGCGATCACCGCGGCCGTCAAATTGACGGTGTTGGATTCCGTGCCGTTGAGTGAGGTGGCGCTCGGCTGGCTCGGGCTGGCGATCCCGGCGTGCCTGGTGCTGGCGCTCACTTCCTGGAGTCGCCTCTACGAGCGGCTGTACCTGCCCGCGGCGAGGCTCCTCCTTCCCGCCATCGCCACCGTGGCCGCATTCGGCATCGCCGACCGGCACGTGGCCGGACATCCGGAGCCTTTCTGTTTCCTCACGACCTTCAGCATCGCGATCTTCTTTCTCGGCGGGCAGCTCTTTCGCGAAGCGTTGCTCGTCAACATCTTCATGGTCGGGTCCCTCGGCCTCGCGCTGGCGCACGCCGGGTGGCCGGCCGCCATCGTCGTTTACTACACGACCGAGTTGGTGCTCACGAGCACCATCGGCGCCTTCGTGTATCAGGGCGTCGAGCGGCAGTTGCGCACGTCGTTTCTCGAGCGCGGGCTGCTGAGCGAAATGGTGGCGCGGGACGGCCTCACCGGGCTCGCGAACCGCGGCGCATTCGACGACGACTACGCGCGGCTCTGGCAGCAGGCGACGCGCGACCGCCGCTCGCTCGCGCTCCTCATCATCGATGTCGATCACTTCAAGGCCTACAACGACCGCTACGGGCATCAGGCGGGCGATCGGGCACTGCGGCGAGTGGCGCAGGTGGTGCAGCGTTTCGCGCGCCGGCCGCTCGACATCGCCGCGCGCTATGGCGGCGAGGAATTCCTGGTGGCGCTCTATGATCTCGGCGCCGAGCACGTGCGCGAGATCGCCGAGGAGCTGCGCGAGAGCATCCAGGCGCTCGGCATCCCGCATGACGACTCGCCCGCGGGCGTGGTCACCGCGAGCATCGGTGTCTCGATCGTGAGCCCGCGGCCCGGCCGCAGCCCCGAGGGCGCGGTGCAGCTGGCGGACGAGGCGCTCTACGCCGCCAAGCGTGGCGGCCGCAACGGCATTCGGCTCGTGGACTGCTACGAGACCAACTACTCGACGGGCGCGTTCCGGCGCAGCGCGTGACGCTCGAGGAAATGCTCCACCTTGTCGCGATAGGTGCGTGAGAGCTTGAGCTCCTGACCGGCTTCCAGGGAGAGGAAGTACTCCCCGTTCATGTGCGCGCGCAGGCTCTTGACGAAGCGCAGGTTGACGATCGTCGAGCGGTGCACGCGCTGGAAGAGGCGCGGGTCGAGGATTTCCTCCAGCTCCTTCATCGTGCCGCGGAGGATGTGCGTGTCCCCCTCGGCGTGCACGCACATGTAATCGCCCGCGGCATCGATCCACTGGATCGCGGGGATCGGCACGCGCACGGTCTTGCGGCCCTGGCGGATCGGCAGGACCTGCGGCTGGCGCACACCGAGCGCCGCGGTGCCGCGCTCGAGCAGCTCCTCGAGCCCGATCTCTCCGGAGCCGGTGATCTCGGCCACGATCTGCAGGAGCCGGTCGCGCTGGTCGGCGGCGCTGCGCTCGAGCGCGCTTTGCCGCACCCGCTCGAGCGTCGCATCGAACCTGCGCTCGTCGATGGGCTTCAGAAGGTAGTCGATCGCGTGCGCCTCGAAAGCCCGCACCGCGTACTGATCATAGGCGGTGACGAAGACGACGAGCGGCAGCAGGTCGCGCGGCAGATGCGCCAGCACATCGAAGCCGGAGAGCCCGGGCATCTGCACGTCCAGAAAGACGAGATCCGGCCGCTCCCGCTGCAGCGTGCCCACGGCCTCGCGGCCGTTGCTGCATTCGGCCACCACCTCGAATTCGGGCGCCTCCTGAAGCCGCAGCGCGATGCCGCGGCGCGAGAGCAGCTCGTCGTCGACGATCGCCGTACGGATCCTCAAGCGCTCACGCTCTGCGGAATACGTACCGGTCGCGGGTAGCGCAGCTCGGCCCCGCGCGCCGGCGCCTCCTCGCGGGTCGCTGTCTCGAGCGGCAGCGCCATCTCCACCCGCACGCCCGGGTGACTGTTGAGTACGGCGAAGCGGTAGTTGTCGCCGTAGAGCACGGCCAGGCGCTCGCGCGTGTTGCGCAGGCCGACGCCGCTGCGCCGCTCGGCGGGCCGGGAGCCGTTGCTGATTCCCGGACCGTCGTCGATGACGCAGATTTCCAACATGGCGCCGCGCGTGCGGCCCTCGATGCGCACCATGCCGCCCTGCTCACGCGGTGACACCGCGTATTTCAATGCGTTTTCCACTATGGGCTGCAGCAGCAGACTCGGCACCAGCGCATCGAGCGCCGCGCCTTCGACCGCATATTCCAGCCGCAGGCGCTCGCCGAAGCGCAGCCGCTCCGTGCCGAGGTAGAGGTCCAGCGCCTCGATCTCCTGGCGCAGCGTCACGCGCTTCATCGGGTCCTGATCGAGCGTGTAGCGCAGGAATTCCGAGAGGCGCATGACCGCGTGGTTGGCCGTGCGGTTCTGGTTGTCGAGGATGAGCGTCGCGATGGCGTTGAGGGTGTTGAAGAGGAAATGGGGGTTCAGCTGGTAGCGCAGCATCTTCAGCTGCGCCTCCTGGGCCAAAGTCACTGCCTTCAGCACCGCCGCCTGCTGTTGCTGCTTCGACTCGTAGTACTTGATGCCGAAGTAAAGACCGCTCCAGGCAAGCAGCAGATACGTCGAAAAGAGCGCGTTGTGGAAAAGGTCGAATAGCGAATTGAAGTGATGCGTTGGATCGACGAAGTGCTGTAATGACAGATTGATGTCGACGCGCAGCGCGAGCGCCGTGACGTACGAGGTGGCGAACACGACGGGGATGACCCAGCGCTCGCCGCGGCCCCACACGGCCCGGTAGACATAGCGCATCGGGACCGTCAGCACGAACCCGCCCGCCGCCGCAAGGGCGATCACCGCCGCCATCCCGGCGGGCGGCTTGTAGAAAAGAACGCCGCAGTAGACCGAGAGCCCGTAAGCCAGCCAGCCGCCGGTGTGCAACGACCAGAAGCGAAGGCTGCGGCTGGAGCGCAGTTGCGAAAAGGTGAGCATGATTATGGGCTTCCCCCAGGGGACATCATACTCAGGAAGAATCCCCGAGGAAAATCAGCCGTATCCTGGGGCTCGCGCATCCGCGACGGCAGGTCTCAGAGAGCCGATCTCAGGAACCTTGCCCCAGCAATCTCTCCAGTAACTGCGGGCGCGCCAGCATCGGGCCCTGGGCGAAGTCGCAGCCGACGGCGGCGAGCCACTGGAGCGTCGCCTGCGAGTCCACCTGCTGGGCCGAGCAGTGCATGCCGAGCACCTTCACGGCTTGCACGATCGCCACCACCATGGCCTGGGACAGCTTGTCGCGTAGGGCTGCGCCGGTGAGCCGTGCGTCGATCTTCACCAGCCGCAGCGCCTTGGAGCGTAGTAGCGGGGCCACGGCAGAGTCCAAGGAAAAGTCATCGATGACCACGAAGCAGCCGAGCCTGTCGCAGCCCGCCATGAAGCGCTCCACTTGGGCGCGGCGTTGTGTGCAGAGCGGCTCGGCGATCTCGAAGCCGATGGTGTCGGGCGCGATACCATTACTCTGCAGCCCAGCGGCCACCTGCCTGAGGAAGCGGTCGTCCTCGAGCGTGGCAATGGACAGGTTTAGGGTGAAGGTCGTCGGCTCCACCGTCCAGGCGGCGCGGTGGGTGCCGAGCCAGCCGAGAAGTCGCTGCACGGCGAGAGCATCGAGCACCGCGGGGTCGCGCAGCTCCCGCGCCGTGCCGGCCGGAAGCACCTCGAACCGGCGCGTACGCCCGCCCGATCGCAGCTTCGCGAAGGGCAGCATGTCGAGGGTGACCATGGCGGGATCGAGGGATACCGCGCGTCTGTGAGACCCGCTCGTGGAATCGGAAACGCCCTGGGAAACGGTGCCGCTCGTTGCCGGAGTTGCGAGATTGCGCGCGCTGCCGGTATCGGCGGGCGAGGTGTGGTTCAGTGCTCGCGACGCGCCGGAATCCGCCGGCGAAGGCTGTCCGAGCACGCGCGAGTTGCCGGTGGATGCCGGAGCCGGCTGTGCCAGCGCGGGCGAGCTGCGCGTGCCGTCCAGCGCCTGCCGTGCGGGGGCGAGGATCAGAGCATCGATCAGATCGAATTCCAGGATGTCGTTGACCGCTCCCGGGGAGAGCTCCTCACCCGGACCACGGCGCGGCGAGCGCTGGGGCGTGGCGGCAGCCGGCAGCGCAGCTGCGGTGGCGTGTGGCTCCGCCGGTGCGGGCAGCACGTTCGCGGCGGCGAGCGAGAGGACCAAGGCAGTAGGGTCGGCGTCGGGTCTGCGCGCGCCCGCCGGCCGCAGCAGCACCGCGAGCTTCTGCATCAGGGTGCGCGTGGTCGCCGTCATGATGCGATCCATCAAGCCCTCGCCGCCCGACTTCAGGTCCGCGAGGACCATGGCGAGTCCAACGAGATGCCCCTGCGGCGCGCGCACGGCCAGAAACGCCGCGACGCGACCATCCTCCAGCCATTTCTCGCAACAGCCGCTGCCGCTCTCGGCGCCGAGAGTTTCCATGGCATCGACCACGAGTGAATGCTCGTCGGGTCCGAGCGCCCCCTCGCTCAGCCAGAGGACATTGCCCTGGCTGTCGTAAATCGAGATCGAGTGCAGCCGTATCGGCGGCAGCGCGGCGCGCAACTGCCAGCCTAGCGCCTCGGCGGTGGCCGGCTCAGTGCCGGGCGCGCCAGCGCTCGGGCGTGGAGGGAGCGCATTCTGTGGCTGCAAAGCCTTCCCCATCGCGGATGATATTATCGACGTCGCTTCAGAGTGACAGCATACTCCCGGCGCCGCCGTGATTTCGCTCTAAGTTACGCGGCGCCGACGCGCGCCGCCAGGAAATCACGCTCACTTCGTTTGACTAAATCCGGGCCCGCTGCCCGTGAGGAAGTCGCTCTTGCCGAGCTCGACGCCATTGTGACGCAGGATCGCGTACGCGGTCGTGAAATGGAAGAACACGTTGGGAATCACGAAGCGGATCAGGTAGTCGAGCCCCTTGAACTCCAGCGTGCGGTCGCGGCCGGGCACCTTGATGGTGCGATCCTCCGAGCCTTCGAGAGCGGCGGCCGGCACACTCTTGATGAAATCGATCGTGCGCGCGATGCGTGCGTGCAGCTCCTCGAACGTCTGCTCTTTGTCTTCGAACTTCGGGCCCTCGACACCGGTCAGGCGCGCCACACCGTACTTGGCCACGTCGGAGGCAATCTGAACCTGGCGTGTCAGCGGGAACATATCGGGCGCAAGACGCGCGCCCAGGAGCACGGCGGGATCGAACTTGCGGGCGGTGGCATGCGCGTGGCCCTTCTCGAGCACGTGCGAGAGATTGGCCAGCGCATTGGCGAGCAGATCGACGGACATGGCATGGACTGAAATCTTCATGAGCTCTTCCCCCAAGGGTGGCGTGGACTGCGGGTACGCTCATCTTATCGTCCGAAAGCCTGGCGCGCCTGCCCCCCGGGTGAAACAATAGACTCCCGCTTTGGAGGGATTGCACCCGGCTTGAGTCACCTCTGGGCACCGGCACAACTGGCCGTACTGGCGAAGGTCGTGGACCTGAACGGCTTCTCCTCGGCGGCGCGCGCGCTCGGCGTGCCGAAGGCGGCGGTGAGCCGGGCCGTTGCTGACCTGGAGCAGGCGCTCGGGGTGAGGCTGCTGGAGCGGACGACCCGACGCCTGTCGCTGACCGCGGCCGGCCGGCTGCTTTATCCGCACGCCAGGCGCGTCACGGAGGAATGCGACGCCGCCCGCGCGGCGATCGCGAAGCTGCAAGCGCCCGCGGTGGGACCGCTGCGAATCGTGTCCGATCCGACCTACGGGCGCGTGTTGCTGACTCCGCTCGTGCCTCGATTTCTCGAGAGCTTCCCGGATATCCCGCTGGAGGTGGCGCTCGATGGTGTGGGCGGGGAAGGCGGCTGGGACGTGGCGATCCGCGCCCAGCCTTCGGACGATCCCGCCATGACACATCGCTCTCTGGGCGCCCCGCCGGCGCTGCTCTGTGCGACGCCGGGATACCTCGCGCGACGCGGCACACCGGCGCGGCCGGACGACTTGCGCAGTCACGATCTGTTGACCCCGGAGCCCAGCGAGCTTCCCGAGTTCCGGCTGCTCCTCACGCGGGGAGCGCAGCGCGCTGAAGTGGCCGTATCGCCCAAGCTCGCGGTGAGCGATCCCGCGCTGCTGCACGCGGCCGCGGCGGCGGGGCTCGGTATCGGACTCCTGCCCGGATTCCTCTGCCGCCAGGGGCTTGCCACCGGCCGGCTCGAGGCCGTGCTCCCCGAGTGGACCGCGCCGCCGGCCGTGGCCCTCTACGCCCTCTACCCCGCGGCCCTCGAGGCGGATACCCGCGTGCAGCGTTTCGTCGAGTTCCTCGCCGCGAGCATCATTCCTGCTTTGATTGGCTAAAAGACGCCTTCGGCGCCTTTAGCGGCCAGCCCAGTGACTATGTCAACCCCGCGGCCCAGGGGCGGCCCTGCGCCGCTTCATCACTTGCTTTCTACCGGCTGGGAGACAGGTTACTCGCGAGTAGGATTGCGCCGCCGCCGCGGCTACAATGGTACGAGGCGCTGGATCCGGGCTCCTGCCCGGCCCAGCGCGCCGCGGGCAAAAAGCGTGGTTTTTGCCCGCGGCTCCGCCACCTGCGGCGGCGGGGCACCTCCGTGTGCCTATGGCCAACCACCGCACCGAGACGATCCATGTACCGCGCACCGCTCAAGGAACTGCGCTTCGTCCTCGAGGAGCTGCTCGGCACCGGGCAGCCCGCCGACTGTCCCGCCCTCGCCGACTACAGCGACGAGGTCGGCGCGTCGATTCTCGAGGAGGCCGCCCGGCTCGCCGAGACGGTGCTCGATCCTCTGAACCGTCCGGGTGATCGCGAGGGCGCGCACTGGGCGGCGGATGGCGTGTCGACTGCGCAGGGCTTCAGGGAAGCCTACCGGCAGTTCGTGACCGGCGGCTGGCAGCAGCTCGGCACCGACCCGCGCTTTGGCGGTCAACGCGTGCCTCAGGCCCTGAGCAGCGCGGTGCAGGAGCTGTGGGGCGCGGCCAATCTCTCCTTCGAGCTTTGTCCGATGCTCACCCATGGCGCGGGGCATGCGCTCGAGCTCTGCGGCTCCGCGGAGCAGCAGCGGCTCTTCCTGCCGAAGATGACGAGCGGCGAGTGGACCGGCACCATGGTGCTGACGGAGCCGCAGGCCGGCTCCGATCTCGCGCAGGTGCGCACGCGCGCCGTGCCGGACGGCAATCGCTACCGGCTCTTCGGGCAGAAGATCTTCATCACCTGGGGCGAGCACGACCTTACCGACAACATCATCCACATGGTGCTCGCGCGCATCGACGGGGCGCCGGCGGGCGTGAAGGGCATCTCGCTCTTCATCGTGCCCAAGGTGTTGGTCGATGCGGACGGGTCGCTCGGCGAGCGCAACGAGGTCCGCTGCGTCTCGATCGAGCACAAGCTCGGCATTCACGCGAGCCCGACCTGTGTGATGCAGTTTGGTCACGACCAAGGCGCGGTCGCCTATCTCGTGGGCGAGGCGAACCGCGGCCTCGAGTACATGTTCATCATGATGAACACCGCGCGCCTGGCGGTGGGCGTGCAGAGCTACGCGGTCGGCGAGCGCGCTTTCCAACAGGCGGCGGAGTTTGCGCGCACACGCATCCAGGGCAAGCCGGCGGGCGCGGAGGCTACCGCCCGCCAAGCCATCATCGAGCACCCCGACGTGCGGCGGATGCTGTTGACCATGAAAGCCTGCACGGAAGCCTCGCGGGCGCTCGCCTTCTACGCCGGGCAGCAGCTCGACCTCGCCGCCTACCATCGCGAGGCTTCGGGGCGCGCCGCCGCGCAGGCGCGCGCGGACCTGCTGATTCCGATCGTGAAGGGCTGGAGCACCGAGACCGCGAACGAGGTTGCCGCCATCGGCGTGCAGGTGCACGGCGGCATGGGCTTCATCGAGGAGACGGGCGCGGCGCAGTACGTGCGCGATGTGCGCATCACCACCATCTACGAGGGAACCACCGGCATTCAGGCCAACGACCTCATCGGGCGGAAGATCGGCCGCGACCGGGGCGCGGCCATGGCTGCGCTCATCGCCGACATGCGCCGCGAGCTCCAGGCGCTCGAGCCGGGCGGCGGCGCCTCGAGCGAGACGCGAGATGCGGCGCTGCAGGCTCTCGGCCTGCTCGAGTCCGCGACCCGCTCGCTCGTGGGCAACATGGCGCGGGCGCCGCAGCGGGCGCTGGCGGTGTCCGTGCCCTACCTCAAGCTCTGCGGCCTCGTCATCGGCGGCTGGCTGCTCGCGAAGTCATCGGCCATCGCGGCTGCCGCGCGCGGCGCCGCCGGACCCGAGTTCTATGAGTCGAAGATCCGCACCGCGCACTTCCATGCCAGGCAGCTGTTGCCCGCCGCCCTCGGGTTGGCCAAGGTCGTGGAGGAAGGAGCGGCCAGCGTGTTGGAGACGGCGGCGGAGCGGGTCTGAAGGACACTGGCAGGCAAGACTCCGCGGAACGACGGGGACCGCACTCGCTCTCTGCGGGAGTCGTCGTCGTCCGCGGGGGCCCCGCGGATTGGCTGTTCCTCATGCTGCGTGCCTATCGAAACTGGGATTTCCCCAAGGGGCTGGTGGCGCCGGGCGAGGATCCGTTGGCGGCCGCCCGACGTGAGGTGCGCGAGGAAACGCTGATCGAGGATCTGGCGTTCACGTGGGGTGAGATCCATCGGGAGACCGGTCCCTACGGCCATCGGAAGATCGCTCGATACTACCTGGCGGCGACGCGTACGGACAAGATCATCCTGCCGGTGAGCCCGGAGCTCGGTCGGCCGGAGCATAACGAATGGCGTTGGGTGGGTCCTGAAACGGCGCTGTCGCTCGCCTCGCCACGATTGCAGCCCGTGGTGCGCTGGGCGGCAGCGATGGTAGATGGCCGATGATCCGACTCCGAGGCGTTGCGATTTTTCTCGCGTTGGTGGCGCTGAGCTGGACGTCCGCGCATGCGTGGGCATCAGGCGTGAACGCAACACGTGTTAGTGGACGCACGTTTACTGCTGTTGATGACACTGGTCGACGAGTGACCGTGAACTATCCGCCACGCCGGATCGTCAGCCTCGCGCCGGCCGCCACCGAAATGCTCTTCGCCGCGGGAGCGGGTGGTCAGGTGGTGGCGACTGACGATGCGTCCGATGAGCCCCCGCCGGCGCGGACGCTGCCGAAGCTCGGAGACCTCGCCAACGTCGACATGGAGCGTCTGATTGCCATGAGGCCCGACGTGGTCGTTGTCTGGCCCGACGGCACGAGTCCGGCGCAAATCGCGCTGCTGCATCGCTTGGGTCTGCCGGTCTACCGGGAGGACCCGATGACTCTCGAGGGCATTACCGCCTCGATCCAGAGGCTCGGGCAGCTTGCGGGCACGGCCGCGACGGCCGACCGTGTTGCCGGCGCCCTGCGGGCCAGGCTTGCAACACTGATGAGCCGGTACGGCCGGGCCCGAAACCCGCCCACGGCGCTGCTGGAAATCTGGGAGAGGCCGCTCTATACCGTCGGCGGGCGTGAGGTGATGAGCGATGCGCTGCGCGTCTGTGGGGTGCGCAACGTGTTTGGAGAGCTGAGGGGTGCGGCGCCCGCTATCAGCGTGGAGGCCGTGATCGGACGCAATCCGGATATCATCATTGCCGCGGCGCCCCCGGGGAAGGGGGCCGCATGGCTCGCCTCGTGGCGCCGTTTCCCGATGCTGCGCGCCGTGCGCACCGGGCGGCTCATCGACTTCGAGGATCAGAGGCTCAGCGGCCTGGGGCCCGGGGCCATCGACGCGACGGCGGCGCTGTGCAGGAAGATTGCCGCAGCCAAACCCCCGCCTTAGCAGTCGCTCCGACCAGGGTCAACGCCTTGGATCCGCCGCCGCGGAGGCTCATTCCGTTGGCGCCCCGAAAGCCAGGTGTCGACCACGACACAACCTCGCGGGCGCGCGTGGACGATAATGGTGCGGGTATCGGAACGGATGGGGCTCTGCTAGGCTGTAGCGGCCGGAGAGCTACCAACTACAATGGTTTGAGAGCGGGAGCACAGGGCGGGCGGCGGGCTGGAAGATGGCCAGGATCAGCTTCTTCATCGTGCGCCCGCTGCTGTTCATGTTGGGGGCCGCTTCCGCCGCCCTGCTGCCCGCTGACGAAGCCCGCGCCGACGGGCCGACTGCGCGATTCAATCTGCCGGTGGAGCCGCTTCCCCAGGCGCTCCTCGATTTCTATCACCAGTGCGGCATCCAGCCGGCCTTCCAGGCGACTCCGCAGCTGGAGACGCGCAGGAGCAACCCGGTCTCCGGCGTGATGGACGACTCCCAGGCGCTGACGCTGCTGCTTAAAGGGAGCGGCTACACGTTCCGGTTCGATACCGATTATTCGGTCGACATCATTCCGATCGAGGCGCCGAGCGGCCCGGCGCCTGCCGCGGCTCCCGTGCGCCCCGCCGCCAGAGTGGCGCAGCGCAAATCGGAGCACGCGCGGGCCGAGGGGCGGCTCGAGCAGGTGGATGTCACGGGGAGCCTCATCCACGGCGTGCAGGATGTCGTCGCGCCGCTCGTTTTCGTGAAGCAGCAGCAGCTCGCCCAGGCGGATTACGCGACCGTCGAGGATGCTCTCTACTCTCTGCCCATCATCTCTCTCGACGGTCCGCGCGAGGACCTCGGCATCGACGCCAACTATCAGTATGGCGCCGGGCTCGACCTGCGGGGCCTGGGCGTCGGCGCGACGCTCGTGCTGGTGAACGGCCAGCGGCAGCCGCTGTCAGGGCTCAACGGGGATTTCGTGGACGTGTCCACGATTCCATGGAGCGCGGTAAAGCGCATCGAAGTGCTGCCGGACGGCGCTTCCGCGGTTTACGGCTCGGACGCCGTCGCGGGTGTCGTCAACATCATCATGCGGGATAACTTCGATGGTGCCGAGAGTCAGGTGAGGTACGGGGCGGCGATAGGCGGGCGGCGGGAAGTCATGGCGTCGCAGCTTTGGGGTACGCACTGGAGCAGCGGTCATGTGATGCTTGCATACGAGTACTCGGACACGACGCCGCTCGATGCGGCCGAGCGTCCCTACGCGGCGAACGCCAATAAAACGCCGTACGGCGGCGGCAATTACGACAGCTACTACAGCAACCCGGGAAACATTCTGAATCCCGCGACGCTGCAGCCGGCGTATGGCATTCCGGCGGGGCAAAACGCTGCGGGGCTGACCTCCGCGGCGCTGTCGTCGAGCATCAATCTGGACAATCAGTTTGCGGGCGCGCAGCTCTTTCCCGAGGTCAGGGCGCATGAGCTGTACACGACCGCCACGCAGGAGTTGAGCGAGAGGCTCGAGGTGTTTTTCGAGGGCCGCTTTGCGGAGCGCTACGCGCTGAGAAGCAATCTCCCGGACGAGCAGGTCCTGACGGTTCCTCCATCGAGCCCCTTTTACGTGAATCCATTCGCGGGCGTGCCCTACACGCTGGTCGCATACAACTTCTCGTCCGAGTACGGACCTACGGTCTTCTCCGCGGCGAGTCAGGTTTACGATGGTACGGCGGGAGCCAGGCTGCAACTCGGAAGCACCTGGCAGGCGACGCTGAGCGAATCGTACGGCCGCCAATCCCTGAAGAGCGACGAGTACGATCAGGCCGACCCCGCCGCGGTGGAGTCCTATCTGGCCGACCCGGACTCGGCGACGGCTTTCGACCCCTTCGGTGAGGGATCGAATGCCAATCCGGACACACTGGCGGCAATCGAGCGGGAATATCCGCTGCACGCGGTATCGACCATCGAGTACACGCGGCTCGTGGCGGACGGATCGCTGTTCAGCATGCCCGCGGGCGAGGCCAAGCTCGCCGTCGGCGCCGAGCGGCGAGAGGAAGGGCTGTCTCACGATGTCTCGGATCCATTGAACCCCGCCGAGCAGACGATCCCGCAGAGCTACGCTCGCCACATCGAGGCGCTCTTCTCGCAGCTGATGCTGCCTCTGGTGGGAGACCCGGCCAACGCGCGCGCCGCACCGCGATTGGAGCTGAATGTCGCCGGGCGCTACGAGCACTACAGCGACTTCGGCGGCACGTTCAACCCGACATTCCAGATTGAGTGGGTGCCGACAGACCCGCTGAAGCTGCGGGCAAGCTGGGGGCGCTCCTTCCGCGCCCCGACGCTCGATGATCTCTACGACACCTCGGCGAACGTGACCGCGTCCGTGGTGCTTCCCGATCCACGATCGCCGACCGGCCGCTCGCTGGTCCTGGTGGAGCAGGGGTCGAATCCCAACCTGAAGCAGGAGACGGCAAGGACGTGGACGGCGGGCTTCGACCTCGCGCCCACCTTCCTGCCGGGCTCTACCTTCTCGTTGACGTACTACTCCATCGCTTACGAGGGCCGCATCGCGCAGCCAGCGGCTGACGACCCGTTCCAGATTCTGGTTGAGGGGGCCGAATGGGCGCCGGTGATCAACCGGAATCCGTCGCGGGCGCAGATCGATGCCATCTGCAACAGCTCCGACTACGAGGGCCCGGTATCGGCATGCCTCGCCGGCTCGCCGGCGGCGATCATCGACGGCGAGCTGGCCAATCTGGCAACGACCAAGACCACTGGCTTGGACTTGAACGCCCATGACTCCTTCGGCGGCCCGCTGGGGCATATCGATATGCGGGTCACCGCGAATTACGTTTTCAACTTCGATCAGGCGGTAACCGGCACTTCTCCGGCGGTGAACATCGTGGATACGATCAGCAACCCGCTGGCCCTGCGACTGCGGGGTACGATCGGGTGGAGCCGTGAGGGACCACAGTCGCCCGGACCGGGATTCGATCTATCGGTGAACTACACCGGTGGCTACCGGAATCCAGGCAGCCTTCTCATTCCGAACGTATCCCCGTGGACGACCGTTGACGCTCGAGTCGTCTATCGGATTCGCCCGGGCGCCGGCTGGCTCGGCGGGATGGAGCTTTCCCTCAACGCGGTGAACGTGTTCAACCACGAGCCGCCCTTCGTGGACGACGAATATGGCTACGACCAATACAACGTACAGCCCCTCGGCCGCGTCGTGAGCGCCGATATCACCAAACGCTGGTAGTCGCGCAGCGGCGGGGCTTCCGCTCCGACAGGTGCGGGGGTGTCAGTACGCTATGAAGCCGGCGCCTGAGTCGAACTTGGGGCCGACCCAACCGCCCCGCGTATCCGACACCTTGCCCAGCTCGACGAGTGCGGCGTCCGGCTCCGTCTTCTGCTCCTGACGGGAGGTCTCGACCTTGTCTTCTGCTCTATTCAACAGAGTGTCCGAAACGGCATTCATGTGTTGCTCCTCGCCAGCACGCTGACGTGCGGGTGACTGACAAGCGGTTCTGGCGCCGGGTCTGTTACGACGGCGGTGACTGCGAGTCCATGCTACAACAAAAACGGGCTGCGGCCTGCCGTCTGAGCGTTACCCGCCGTTCCCCAGCCGACACTCTCCAGTACGCGGGCCACGGCGTGTATTGTGGCCGCGATCCGGACGGCGCTCTGCACCGCCTCACGGGAGAGACCGTGCTGGCGGACCTGGCGCTCGTGGGAGACGATACAGGTGCCGCAGCCATTGATGGCCGAGACCGCCAGAGACACGAGCTCGAACTCGACCTTGTCAATTCCTGGATTGCCGATGACGTTCATCCTGAGGCGCGCGGGCATCCGGCCGTACTCGGGATCTTCCACCAGGTGCAGGAAGCGGTAGTAGACGTTGTTCATGCCCATGATCGCGGCTGCCGCCCGGGCACCCGTCAGGTAGGCGGTATCGAGATGCGCCGCCGCCAGCTCCCCGATGGCCGCGGCAAAGGCGGGATTGCGCGCGGCTTCGGCCGCGCCGAGCGCCACTGCCCAGATCTGCCGCTCGGTGAGGCCCGGTGCCCCCGTTGGAGAGAGCACCGAACCCAGGTTGAGCCTGAGGTCGCGCGCATAGTCCGGCAACGCATCGCGCAGGGCATCCAAGGTCGTCATGGATATTTCTCCGGGTTACGCCGCCTTGAGAGTGTCCTCACCCTGCTTCCAGTTGCAGGGGCAGAGTTCGTCGGTCTGCAGTGCATCGAGCACGCGCAGCACTTCCTCGGGGCTGCGCCCGACGTTGAGGTCGGTCACGTACACGAAGCGGACCACGCCCTGTGGGTCCACGATGTAGCTGGCGCGCTGCGCGACGCCTGCTTGCGGGTCGAGGATGCCGAGGCGTCCTGAGAGCTCGCGCTTGAGGTCGGAGAGCATCGGGAAGGGCAGGCTCCGCAGCTCGTCCTTCTCGCGTCGCCAGGCGAGGTGCACGAATTCGCTGTCGATGCTGACGCCGAGCAGCTGGGCGTCGCGGGCCGCGAACTCCTTCTGCAGCCTGCCGAAGGCCGCGATCTCCGTGGGGCAGACGAAGGTGAAGTCCTTGGGCCAGAAGAACACCACTTTCCACTTGCCGGGAAAGCTGTCCTGGGTGATGGGCTGGAAAGCGGCCGCGAGCTCGTTCGAGACCACGCCGGTGAGCGAGAAATCCGGAAAGCGTTGACCAATGCCTAACATGTCGTGAGCTCCTGGGTAGTCGTCTGATCGTCGAGTCCCTTGGGGACAGGTGCATGATGGGTGTCCGCCGCTCATTTATCCAATGGATTGACTTTATAATCCCGATAGACGCCATATATCGTAATCCGCATGGCCGACATCAAGCTGAAAGACCTGCGCTACCTGGTGGCCTTGGCCGATACCCGCCATTTCGGGCGGGCGGCCGAGCGCTGTTTCGTCAGTCAGCCGACGCTCTCGGCGCAGTTGAAGAAGCTGGAGCAGTACCTCGGAGTGCAGCTCGTCGAGCGCCAGCCGCGCAACGTGTCGCTCACCGCTGCCGGGGGGCAGATCGCGGCCCGCGCGCGGCGGATCCTCGAGGCGAGCGACGAGGTCGTGACTCTGGCGCGCGCCCATCGCGATCCGCTCGCGGGACGGCTGCGGCTGGCACTGTTGCCGACCATCGGGCCCTACCTCCTGCCGCGGGTGTCGCAATCGATTCGCCGCGCATTGCCGCGTCTCGAGCTGCACCTTTACGAGTATCAGACCGCGCCGCTGTTGGAGAAGCTCAGGGCCGGGGAGCTCGACCTCGGCATTCTGGCGCTGCCGGTCGACCTCGAGGGTCTCGAAGCGCGGGAGCTCTTCGCAGAGCCTTTCACCGTGGTCGTACCGGAGCGGCATCGGCTGGCAAAGCGTGAGCGAGTGCAGGCGGCTGAGCTCGAGGGCGAGAGGCTGCTGCTCCTGGAGGAAGGACATTGCCTGCGGGACCAGGCGTTGGAGGTCTGCAGCCGCGCCAGGGTGGACGCGAGCCAGGATTTTCGCGCGACGAGTCTTGAGACGCTGCGGCAGATGGTCGCAACGGGTGCCGGTGTCACTCTGCTCCCGGAGCTTGCAACGAAGGGCGCCTACGGCCGTGCGCGCGGAGTCGTCGTCCTGCCGTTTGCGAAGCCGTCGCCGGTGCGGCATATCGGCGCTGTATGGCGCAAGACGAGCGCCCGTCGGCCCGCCATAGAGGCGGTCTGCAAGCTGGTCGCGGAGCGGGCGGGCTGAGAGCGCCGCTCTGGCATAATCGGTCCGCGTGAACCGCCCGGGAACAACCACACAGCACATCACCCCGTACGACCGGTTCGCCTGGAGCGATGTCGAGATCGAGCGGCTGTTGGCCTCCGGCGAGCACCGGCAGGACCTTGCCGCGTACTTCGGTCGGACGGAGTACCAGGATCTCGCGCGGCTTGCGCGCAAGGCGCAGCGTGTCGGGGTGCACGACGCCTATCCGCACGTGGTGGTGCTGCCGGGCATCCTCGGCTCGCAGCTCGGGCTGGCGCGCCGCCGTCCGCTGCCCAACGATGTGCTGTGGCCGGATCCGATCGACATCCATGTGGGCCGGCTGAGCCTCCTCGGCCTGGATGCCGGCGCGCCCATCATCCCGCTCGGCGTAGTCCTCTACTCGTATCTGAAGTTGCGGCTTCGCCTGCGTGCAGCGGGGTTGGCCGTGACGATGCACGACTACGACTGGCGTTTGGGGATCGAGGAGTCCGCGGCGTCGTTTGCCGAGCGGCTGCGCGAGTTTGGCGCTCGACGGGTGGCGATCGTGGCGCACAGCATGGGGGGGTTGGTCAGTCGCGCCGCGCTCGCTCTACCCGGAACACAACACGTCGAGGCGGTGGTGCTGCTGGGCACGCCCAACTTCGGGTCCTTCGCGCCCGTCCAGGCGTTGCGCGGAACCTACGCGGTCACCCGAAAGATCGCTCGCCTGGATGCTGCGAGGACCATCGAGCGCCTCACCGAGGAAGTATTCAACAGCTTTCCGAGCCTCTACCAGATGGTGCCCGTGGCTCGGCGTGACGGCGCCGCCGGCCTGCTCGATCCCCGGGCGTGGCCGAACTCGGGTCCGGCGCTGCGGCCGCCGCTCTTCGAGCGTGCGCGACGGTTTCACGCCGGCCTCCGGGCTGCCGATGCGCGCTTCGTTGCCGTCGCTGGGGTGGGTCAGGAGACGGTGACCGCGGCGTCCAAGACGCGGGACGGATTCCTGTATACGATCACGCGCCACGGCGACGGAACCGTCCCGGCCGACAGCGCGGCGCTCGATGGCTCACGAACCTACTTCGCGAACGTCGCCCACAGCGATCTGACTCGCGACGCGAATGTCGGTGCGGCGATCGTCGACCTGCTGTGCACGAAGACCACGCGGCGGCTGCCGAGCCGATGGACGAGCAACAGCCGGGCGCAGGCCCGTGTCAGTGATCGCGACCTGCGCCGCACGCACGTCGACAAGGTCGACTGGGCCGGTCTGACTGCCCCTCAGCGGCGGGAATTCCTGCAGAATCTCAACGAGCCGCTGACGCTGCGGCTGCGGGTGCCGGCGCATCGGCGGTAGGCGGTAGGCGGGATAGGCATTGGCGCCATTCTGGACTCGGTCCATGGTCCGGGCAAGCACCCTGTCAGAACACGAACGGGATCAGCATTTTCGTGCGCCGGCGGTAGGCGGGATAGGCGTCGGGAAATTGCGCGAGCATCATCTTTTCCTCGGTGCGCGCGCTGATGAGGAAGTAGCCGAGGACGATAATGAAGAGAAACAGCCAGAGCAGGCCCACGGCGAGGATGGAGCCGATCAGGGCGAGCAGCAGGCCGGTGTAGATCGGGTGACGTACGTAGGCGTAGGGGCCGGAGGTCACGAGCTCATGATCCTGCCGCAGGGACATCGGCATGCCCCAGTTGCGACCGAGGTGTCCGCGTGCCCAGATGGCGAGGCCGAACCCCGCCAGACATAACCCAACACCCAGCCATTGTACCGGGATGCCCGTATGGAGCGGCACGTGGCGGCTGACGGAGGCGACGAGACCCGCGGTGTCGTGCCGGCGGAACGACATCGCCAGCAGCACCCCGACGATCACGACCAGGCGCACGGCCCAGGCGGCCCGCCACGGCGTGCCCTTGCTCGCTTTCTTGTTGAACTGCGCCCGGATGAGCCAGTAGAGAAGAAAGGCGGTCCACAGCCCGCCGACCAGCGAGGAATCTACCCGCATGCGGCTTCGACTCAGTCGCGGAAGTTGTCGAACTGCAGCGGCAGGTCGAGCTTCGAGCCGCGCAGCAGCTTGATGGCCGCTTGCAGATCGTCGCGCTGCTTGCCGGTCACCCGGACCTTCTCGCCCTGGATGCTGGGTTGGACCTTGAGCTTCGAATCCTTGATGAGGCGTGCGATCTTCTTCCCGGTCTCGGCGTCGATGCCCTGCTTGAGGAGGACCTGTTGGCGGGCAGCGGAGAGCGCGATCTCGGGCTCCTTGACGTCCAGGCAGGCGAGGTCGATGCCGCGCTTGCCGAGGCGCAATTTCACGATCTCGAGCATCTGCTTGAGCTGAAAATCCACCTGCGCGTGCAGCGTCACGGTGAACTCCTCGAGCTCGAACCGCGCACCCGTGTCCTTGAAATCGAATCGCTGGGCCAGCTCGCGGTTGGCCTGATCCACGGCGTTGGCCACTTCGTGGGCGTTGAGCTCGGAAACTACGTCGAACGACGGCACGGTGGTGATCCTTGATGCGTCGGTAAGGGGCAAAAAGGGCGTCGGCCCCGGGAGCTATTGTAGCCGAACGGCCTGCGGTGATACCCTCCGGGCCATGTTCCAGCAGCACAACCGTCCGCAGTGGTGGTGGCGCACTCCGCAATCGGAGTGGGCCCCCGGACGTGGACGCGGCTGCTAGTCTCTCGACACCTACCAAACACGCAACGTCACACGGACCCATTCCGGTAACCCCGGAATGGGTTTTTTTATGTCAGTCCGAAAGCAGGAATGAAGCAACCATTCGACATCTCGGGGGATCTCGACACGCCGGTCTCGGCGTTCATGAAGCTCGCCGCGTTCGCGCCGCGCTTCCTGCTCGAGAGCGTGGAAGGCGGGGAGCGCCTGGCGCGCTACTCCTTCATCGGCTTCGGCGAGGGACTCGAGGTGCGGCTCGACCGGGAGGGATTCCGCGCTGGCGCCGCGCTGCGGCCCGTCCCGGCGACGACGGCGGAGTTGCTCACGATCTTAAGGGATGCGCTCGGCCGAGCGCCCAAGCCGGGGCCGCAGATTGCCGGCGTTCCTTTGGCGGGCGGGCTGGTGGGCTACGCAGCCTATGACATCGTGCGGTGCTTCGAGCGGCTGCCGATGCCCCCCGGACGCGACAGTGGCTTCCCTGCCCTCCACTATGTGGCTCCGCGCTCGCTGCTGGTCTTCGATCACCTCACTCGCGGTATTGCGCTGCTCCATGACGGATCGGAGGAAGACCGTCGTTCGCTTCGGAAAGAAGTGATCCGCGCACTGCGGGGCGGTCTGCCGAACGGCACTCGCCCCGGGCGCTACGAACGTCCCGCGCCGGCGTTCAGCAGAAATGACTATCTGGCAGGAGTGAGGCGGACGCAGGAATACATTGCTGCGGGCGATGTCTATCAGCTAGTCCTCTCAACCCGTTTTCGCGGGCGTCATGACCTTGACCCGTTCCAGGCGTACCGGGCACTGCGCCTGATCAACCCCTCTCCTTACATGTACTACTGCGCGCTGGGCGATGTGACTGTGGTTGGCTCGTCACCGGAGGCGCTGGTGCGCCTCAAGGAAGGCCAGGCGCAGCTGCGGCCCATCGCGGGCACGCGACCGCGCGCAGACGATCCCGCGGTCGACCTGGCGCGCGAAGCCGAGTTGCGCGCCGATCCCAAGGAGAATGCCGAGCACGTCATGCTGGTCGACCTGGCGCGCAACGACCTCGGGCGTGTGGCGCTTGCGGGCAGCGTCGGCGTGGACCCCTATCGCGCAATCGAGCGCTACAGCCATGTCATGCACATCGTGAGCGGCGTCAACGGGCGGCTTGCGCCCGGGCGCGACGCGTTCGATCTGTTTGCGGCGACCTTCCCGGCCGGCACCCTGGTCGGCGCACCCAAGGTGCGGGCCATGCAGATCATCGATGAGCTGGAGCCCGTCAGCCGCGGCCTCTACGGCGGCACGGTGGGCTATTTCGGTGCGCGCGGTGACATGGATCATGCGATCACCATCCGCACGCTGGTCTTCAGGGGTGACGAGTACAGCTATCAGGCCGGCGCCGGGATCGTCGCCGACAGCGTGCCGGCCACCGAGCACGATGAGGTTCTCGCCAAGAGCGGCGCCATGGCGCGCGCGCTCGAGCTGGCTGAGGAGGGCTTTTGACATCATCGACAAAGCCTCGCACCCCGCGGCTGCTCCTGATCGACAACTACGATTCCTTCACCTACAACCTGGTGCAGGCGTTCCTGGTGTTGGGAGCGGACGTGCTCGTGTATCGCAACGATGCGATCGCGGTGGAGGAAGCGCGCGCCCTTGCCCCGACGCACCTCTGCATCTCCCCCGGTCCCGGGACTCCCTACGATGCCGGGATCTCGATGGAGATGATCCGCGCTTTCGCCGGGCGCACTCCGGTGCTCGGCGTGTGTCTCGGGCACCAGTCGATCGTGGAGGTGTTCGGCGGCAAGGTCGTGCGCGCAGGACGGCTGATGCACGGCAAGACCTCGCTCGTCCGCCACGACGGGATCGGAGTCTTCGCGGACCTGCCGCAGCCCTGCGAGGTCGGGCGCTACCACTCGCTGATTGCCGCGCCGGAGGCGTTGTCGCCGGAGCTGATCGTCAGCGCGAGCACGCCCGAGGGCGAGATCATGGGCGTACGCCACCGGCATCTCGCGGTGGAGGGGGTCCAATTCCACCCGGAGAGCATCCTGACGCCGGCCGGGCCACGGCTGCTCGCGAACTTCCTCGCCCCTCTGAGACCCGCATGGACGAAGACGGAGGCGGCACTGGGAAACGGAGCCGACGATGTCGTCCGCGTGTGACCTGCTCGACCGCCTGCTCGAGCGGCGCAACCTCACACAGCCCGAAGCCGAGGAGCTCCTCGGCATCCTGACAGACTCCCGGACCTCGCCCGCCATGGCCGGTGCGGTCCTGGCGGCCATGCGCTCAAAGGGCGTGGTCGCCGACGAGGTGCGCGGATTTGCCCAGGCGATGCGGCGGCGCGCGCGCCGGCCGTCGATTCCTGCCGGACTGCGGGCGGTCGATGTCGTCGGCACCGGGGGTGACTGCTCCGGCAGCCTCAATATCTCGACCGGTACCGCGCTTCTCACCGCCGCCTGCGGCGTGCCGGTGGTCAAGCACGGCAACCGGTCGATCTCCAGCCGCGCCGGCAGCGCCGATGTGTTGGAAGCATTGGGTCTGGCGCTGCCGCTCGACGAGCAGCTGGCCGGCAAGTACCTCGCGGCCTGCAATTTCACCTTTCTGTTCGCGCCCCACTATCATCCGGCGACCAAAGCGGTCGCGGCGGTGCGGGCCGCGCTCGGCGTGCGCACGATATTCAACATCCTCGGGCCTCTCACCAATCCGGCAGAGCCGCCGTTCCACGTGATCGGCGCGTTCAGCCTCGAGGTGGCCGAGCTCATCGCCCGCACGCTGGCGGGCATGCCGATGGAGCGGGCCTTCGTCGTCCACGGCGCGCAGGGGTGGGACGAGCCGACGCCGGTGGGTCCGTTTACGCTGTTTGACGTGCGTCCCGGACGCGTCGAGCGGGAGACGCGCACCCCGGAAGAGTACGGGCTGCGACGCTGCGAGCCGGCGGGCCTCGCCGGCGGTGACGCCCAACACAACGCACGCGCCCTGCGGGCCGTGCTCGTGGGCGAGGATCGGGGGCCGCATCGCGACTGCCTGCTGTTGGGAACGGCCCTCGCACTGGAGGCGACAGGAGAGACCTCGAAGCGCCGCGAGGCCATCGAGCGTGCCGCGGCCGCCATCGACAGCGGCGCCGCGGCGCGGCTGCTCACGGCCCTCGCGGCCCCACGCAGGGAGCCGGCGTGACCCATTTCCTGGAGCAGATGGCCGCCGGCAGCCGCGAGCGAGTCCACGCGGCGCGCGCCGCATGTCCGCAGGCCGAGCTGCTGCGGCGGGCACTCGACGCACCGCCGCCGCCCCCGTTGCGCCTGCAGCCGGGGGGCTTCGATCTCATCGCGGAGCTGAAACTGCGCTCACCCGCGACCGGCCCGCTGAAGGGTCCGGGAGAGAATGTGGCAGCGCGCGTGACGGCGTACGCCCGCGCCGGCGCCGCTGCGGTTTCGGTTCTGACGGAGCCCACCCGGTTCGATGGCAGTCTCGAGCACCTGCGGGTGGCAGCCCGGGCGCTTGCGCCCGCAGGCGTGCCGGCGATGCGCAAGGACTTCCTGGTCGATGCCTATCAGGTCATCGAGGCGCGCATGGCCGGAGCCGGCGGCGTGCTCGCGATCCTGCGGATGCTGTCCGAGCCCGAGCTCGAGTCGCTCGTGCAACAGGCGCGGGCGCTGGGTCTTTTCGTTCTGCTCGAGGCGTTCGACGAGCGGGACCTCGAGCGGTTGCACAGGGTGCTCGGGCGCCTCGGCGGCGAGGGCCTTCTCGCCGGCGTCAACTCGCGGGATCTCACGACTCTCCAGGTGGTCCCGAGCCGGCTCGAGGAACTGGCGCGCTACCTGCCCGGGGGTATTCCTCGGGTGGCCGAAAGCGGTGTCGGATCCGCCGAGGACGCGCGCCGGGTGGCCGAAGCCGGCTATGATCTCGCTCTCGTCGGCAGCGCGCTCATGAGCGGTGACCACCTCGCGGCGTTGGCAAGCGGCATGCTGAGCGCCGCGCGAGCCGCCCGTCGCGCGGCCATCAGGTGAGCGGACATCATGTGGATCAAGATCTGTGGCATGACGACTCCCCAGGCCGTCGCGACGGCTCTGGCGGCGCGCGTCGATGCGATCGGCTTCGTGTTTGCGGACTCGCCGCGGCAGCTGACGCTCGAAGACGCGGTGGCCCTGGCTGCACCTGCCCGCGGTCAGGTTCGCTGCGTTGCCGTGACACGCCACCCCAGCCAGCGGCATCTCGATGACATTCTCGCGGTGTTTCGTCCCGACGTGCTGCAGACCGACGCGAAGGACCTGGGGGGGCTGGAGCTACCGAGACAACTCGAGCTGTTGCCGGTGCTCCGAGGCTGGGATACGCCGCAGGGGAAGCTCCCCAACCGGGTGCTCTTCGAGGGTCCCATGAGCGGTAGCGGGACGCCGTGCGACTGGACGACCGCTCAGCGCGTCGCGCGCCGGACGCAGCTCGTGCTTGCCGGCGGCCTCGATGCCGGCAACGTTGGCACGGCCATCAGTGCGGTTCGCCCTTTCGGCGTCGACGTGTCGAGCGGAGTGGAGGAGCAGCCCGGCGTGAAGAGCCCGGCCGAAGTGGCGCGGTTCGTGGCCGCGGCGCGCAGCGCCTTCGATGGAATCCGACAATCAGCATGACCGAAAAAGTGACCCCAAGTGCAACTGGCCAGCCAGGGAGCGGGCCGGAATCTATGTCCGGCCCGCGGGATGAAATGAGCGGTTCGGCGACTTTCAGCCAATCGATAACGGATCTGATCTCGGGCCGCTTTCCCGATGCGCGCGGCCGCTTCGGGCCATTCGGCGGACGCTACGTTCCGGAGACGCTGATTCCGGCGCTCGAGCGGCTGCAGCAGGGCGTGCGGGAGCACCTGCTGACGGCGGCTTTCCAACAGGAGCTGACGCAGGAGCTCTCGAGCTGGGTGGGGCGGCCGACCGCGCTCACATTCGCTGGCCGGCTCTCGGCGCGCTGGGGCGCGCGCATCTGGCTGAAGCGCGAGGACCTCGCCCACACCGGCGCCCATAAGATCAACAACGCCATCGGACAGGCGCTTCTTGCCAGGCGCCTCGGCGCCAGGCGCATCGTCGCCGAGACCGGCGCCGGCCAGCACGGAGTTGCCAGCGCCGCGGCCTGTGCCCGGTTGGGGCTGCCGTGCACGGTCTACATGGGCGCCCTCGACATGGAGCGGCAGGCCCCCAATGTCGACCGCATGCGCCTCCTCGGCGCGACCGTGGTGGCAGTGACCGGCGGCGATCGGACGCTGCGGGCGGCGATCGACGAGGCGCTGCGCGACTGGGTGTCGGATCCACTGGAGACGTACTATCTGCTCGGCTCCGCCCTCGGGCCGCATCCTTATCCCTATCTGGTGCGCGAGCTGCAGTCGGTCATCGGGCGCGAGGCGCGTGCGCAGATCATCGAGAGAAGCGGCGCTCTGCCCGATGCGGTGATCGCTTGCGTGGGCGGGGGCTCCAACTCCATCGGCGCGTTCCACCCCTTCGTCCCGGACCGGGCCGTCGAGCTGATCGGCATCGAGGCGGGCGGCCGTGGCCCGGCGCTTGGCGACAACGCCGCGACGCTGTCTTTCGGCCGGCCCGGAGTGTTGCATGGCACCTACTCCATGCTGCTGCAGGATGAGAACGGCCAGATCCAGGAGACCCATTCCGTCTCCGCAGGTCTCGATTATCCCGGCGTCGGGCCGGAGCACGCGCTGCTCGCGGCGGCGGGCCGGACCCGGTATGAGACCGCGAGCGACGCCGAGGCGCTGGAGGCAGTGCGCGCGCTGTGCGAATGCGAGGGCATCCTGCCGGCGCTCGAGAGTGCGCACGCGCTCGCCGGGGCGCGGCGCTGGGCCGCAAACCACGCCGGCCGGACGGTGCTCGTTTGCCTCTCCGGCCGCGGCGACAAGGACATGCCGACTTTGCAACAGACGTTACTCGCGGCGCGCAGCGCATGAAAATCCACGAAACCATCAGCGCCGCCATCCTCGCAGCGAGGGCGCGCGGCGAGCCGGCGCTCGTCGCCTATCTCACCGCGGGCTTTCCGGGCCGCGACAGCTTCAAGGAGCACGTGCGGGCCATCGCCGAAGCGGCCGATGTCCTCGAGATCGGGGTACCGTTCACCGACCCCATGGCCGATGGCGTCACCATCCAGCGCGCGAGCCACGCCGCCCTCGCGCAGGGTGTGAGCCTGCGCTGGATTCTGGCGCAGCTCGAGACGATGCCGCACGGCAAGGCGCCGTTGCTGCTCATGAGCTATCTCAACCCGCTGTTGTCGTTCGGGCTCGAAGCGCTGGCCGCATCCACCGCTCGGGCCGGCGTCGCGGGCTTCATCGTCCCGGACCTGCCCTTCGATGAGAGCGCCGAGCTGCGCGGGGCGTTGGCAACGCAGGGTCTCGCACTGGTGCAGATGGTCACTCCGGTGACTTGCGCGAGCCGTCTCGAGCAGATCTGCGCGAGCAGCCAGGGCTTTATATATGCGGTCACGATGACGGGCACCACGGGCAGGAGCGTCGCGGTACCACCTGCAGTCACACGTTATCTCGACACCGTGCGCTCCCGCTCTCCGGTGCCCGTATGCGCGGGCTTCGGCATCCGCAGCCGCGAGCAACTCGAGTTGCTGCGCGATCACGTGGACGGGGTGGTGATCGGCTCCGCGCTGGTGGAGGTATTGGAGCGGGGTGGGGACCCGGCGCGCTGGCTGCGCGAGCTCCGAGGGCGCCCATGAGCCCGCTCGTCATCGCCAGCCGTTTCTGCGGGCCGGGGAATTCCGCCAACGGCGGTTACTTCGCAGGCTGCGTCGCGGCGCGCGCCAGGCGCACGGTGACCGTGCGGCTGCTGCAGCCACCGCCGCTCGACACTCCGCTGGAGATCGTGGAGCTCGCCGACGGCACACTCGCGGTCATGTTGGGACCGCAGCGCATCGCAGAGGCTCGACCCGGCACATTGACGTTGGATACTCGAAGCCCCCCGAGTTATTTTGAGGCCGTGGAGGCTTCGCGCCGCTACGCCGGTTTTGCGCACCACCGCTTCCCCACCTGCTTCGTTTGCGGCACGCAGCGGCCGCGAGGCGACGGTATGAGGATTTTCGCCGGCCCGATTGCCGAGCGCGACCTGGTCGCCGCCCCCTGGGTTCCCGATACGTCGCTCGATCGGGGCGACGGCAAGGTGCGGCCGGAATTCATGTCGGCGGCGCTCGACTGTCCCGGGTTCTACGCGGCGAGCCCCGATGATCGCATGATGCTGCTCGGCGAGATCACCGTGCACGTGACTCGCCTGGTGCATGTCGGCGAGCCCTGCACCGTGATCGGCTGGGCGCTCGAAGCGAGTGGCCGCAAGCACGCGGCGGGCACCGCCGTCCTCGCCGAGGACGGTGGGGTCTGCGGTCGCGCCTGCGCGCTATGGATCGAGCCTGGCTCCGACAGCCGGCCCAAGCCCTAGAGAGGTTCTCGCCCCGCTCTGGGTGTGTTGACCGCCCTTGCGGGCTATGTGATGCAGCGTGGTCAAGAAAACAGCCGATAGACGACGAGGAGCCAGCCCGCTCCGAGCGCCGCCAGCGTCCACCCGGGCCAGACCACGCGGCCGAGGGCGAGCCAGACGATGCCGCCGAGGAGGACCGCGGCCCCGAGGATGACCGCATCGCGCCGCCTGTGGCCACGGCGCAACTCCGCGTGCAGCAGCTCGATGGCGGGTGTCTCGACCAGCATCCGCAGCATGCCGCCCTCGGCTCGCTGCATGACGCCCTTGAGGACGGCCGGCAGGACGCGCGCCGCCTCGATCAGCTCCGGCAGCTGCGCGCGCACGCTATGGAGGATCTGGCGCAGGCTCATACGCTCGCGCATCCACTCGCGCAGGATGGGCGCCGCGGTATGCCAGACGTCGAGCTGCGGATACAGCTCGCGGCCGAGCCCCTCGACGTTGAGCAGCGTTTTCTGCAGCAGGATGAGCTGCGGTTGCAGCTCGACGTTGAAGCGGCGCGAGATCTCGAACAGCCGCACCAGGAGGTTGGCGAAGGAGATGTCCTCGAGCGGCCGGTCGAATATCGGCTCGCACACGGTGCGCACCGCCGATTCGATCTCGTCCACCCGCGTGCCCGCGGGCACCCACCCCGACTCGACGTGCAGCTCCGCCACGCGGCGGTAGTCGCGGTCGAAAACGGCGAGGAAGTTGGCGGCGAGATAGTGTTGATCGCGGGGATCGAGCGTGCCGACGATGCCGAAGTCGACCGCCGCATAGCGCGGCCGCGCCGGATCGTCGACGATCACGAAGATGTTGCCCGGATGCATGTCGGCGTGGAAGAAGTTGTGCCGGAACACCTGGGTGAAGAAGATGCGCACGCCGTTCTCGGCCAGGCGCTTGAGGTCGGTGCCGGCCGCGCGCAACCGCGCCATGTCGGAGATGGGGATGCCATGAATGCGCTCCATGACCATGACATTCAGGCGGCAGTAATCCCAATAGACTTCCGGGACGTAGAGCAGTTGGGAGCCGGCGAAGTTGCGCTTGAGCTGCGAGGCGTTGGCCGCCTCGCGCATGAGATCGAGCTCATCGAGGATGGTCTTCTCGTACTCCGCGACGATCTCCCGCGGACGCAGGCGCCGGCCCTCGCGCCAGTACTTCTCGGCCAGCTCGGCCAGCGAGTAGAGCACGTCGAGGTCGCGCTCTATGAATTCCCGCATCTCCGGGCGCAACACCTTCACGACCACTTCCTTGCCGTCAGGCAGCCGCGCGGCGTGTACCTGCGCGATCGAGGCTGCGGCGAGAGGCGTCTCCTCGAACTGCGAGAACGCTTGCGACACGGGGCGGCCGTAAGCGCTTTCGACGATGGCGCGCGCGATGGCGCCCGGGAACGGAGGCACGCGGTCCTGGAGCTTCGCCAGCTCGTCGGCGACGTCGGTCGGCAGAAGGTCGCGGCGCGTCGAGACCGCCTGGCCGAACTTCACGAACATGGGGCCGAGCTCCTCGAGCGCGAGCCGTAGGCGTACCGCGGGGGGCGCGGTGCGGTGCGGATTCAGCCACGTGTCCGGCGAGAGATAGAAGAGAAACCGCAGCGGCGCATAGAGGTGCGTCGCCCGCACGAAATCGTGCAGGCCGTATTTCAACAGCACCCGCTGGATCTGCAGGAGCCGCGCGAGGACGCGCAGCTTCACGGGCGCGACACCGGCGTCACTTCGCGGCGAGCCGCTGCTTCAGCAGCTCGAGGCGCGCATCGAGGCGATCGACGTCCTCACGCAGCGCGTCGACGCCGCGCAGGAACTGCTCACCCTCCTCGCGGGATACCAGGTGGCCACGCTCGTGGCTGAAATACTCGCCGACGTCCTGCAGCAGGGTCGCGGCCGCGTTGCGGGTCCAATCCAACGCGCCCCGCGCCAGCCTTCCGAAGCGATGCGCCGCCACGTCACCGACGAGGATCGACAGCTCTTCCTCCGGATCCGGCGCCAGCAGCCGCGCCAGCTCGCGAAATTTCTGGGCGAGCTCCGCATCCCCGCGCACCTCGATCTCGCCGCGGGACAGCGGCGCGTCGGAGGCGCTGGTTCCCAGCGCAAGGAGGCTCAAAGGACCTCCCACGACCTCCGCGTCCGCCGGCAGGCTCCCGCGGGTGATGCGCAGGGAGTTGCCGGTCGACTCCACCAGCAGGCGCGCGACCGCGGGCGCCTCGATGGCGATGCGGCGGCCGGCGAGCTCCGCGCAGAGCTGCTGAGCGCGCGGCGAGCGGGGGAGCCCGCGGTTGAGGACGTTCTCGATCGTGGCGGTGAGCATGAGTCGCCCCGTCAGTATTTGTAGCCGCGATGCACCGCGACGATGCCGCCCGAGAGGTTGTGATAGCGGCAGCCCTCGAGCCCCGCGCCCTGCATCATCGCGAGCAACGCCTCCTGTCCGGGGTGCGTGCGAATCGACTCCGCGAGATAGCGGTAGCTCGGCTCGTCGCGGGCGACGATCCTCCCGAGAAGCGGCAACACGCGGAAGGAGTATGCGTCGTAGAGGGGCCCGAGACCCGGGGCCACGGGATGAGAGAACTCCAGCACCAGGAGCTGTCCGCCGGGCTTCAGGACCCGGTGCATCGCGGCGAGGGCGGCGGGCTTGTCGGTGACGTTGCGCAGCCCGAAGCCGATGGTGATGCAATCGAAGGTATCGTCGCGGAAGGGCAGGCGCTCCGCATCCGCCTGCGCGTACTCGACGTTGCCGAGGACGCCGCAGTCGGTCAGCCGGTCGCGCCCCCGATGCAGCATCGACGAGTTGATGTCGCTCAGCACCACGAGACCCCTCTCGCCTACCTGTCGGGCAAGACCCGCGGCGAGGTCGCCCGTGCCCCCCGCCACATCGAGCGCCCGCTGCCCGGGGCGCAGGCCGGTCAGCGACAGGGTGAAGCGCTTCCAGAGCCGGTGGGCGCCCCCCGACATGAGGTCGTTCATCAGGTCGTAGTTGCGGGCGACCGAGTCGAAGACGCCACGCACCCGGCGCGCCTTTTCGCGCCAGGCCACGCGCTCATAGCCGAAATCGGTGGATTGGGGGTCAGTCATCGGATTGCCGGGTCGCGAGGAAGGCGCATTGTATCTGCTTGCTTTTTGGAGGGCATGCTGCGCAGAATCCGACCCCGTTGAACGGGGGTCTTGGACCTAAAGGGCCGGGCGATGGCGCCCGGCCTTTTTTATGGCCGCAAATCGCTCCCGGCGATTTGCGCGGCCAGCCCAGTGACTGGGATTCATCTCGCGGGCCGAGGGCGGCCCTCTGAGACCCGCCAACGCTAGAGGCGGCACCCCAGGAAACGCCCGCTTGATTACTTGCTTTTGGACGGGGCCAGGGCTTGGATCCGTGCCAGGTAGGCGGACCACTTCTTTTCGCGGTCGCGGCCTAGCTCGTAGAGGCATTGCCAGGTGTAGAGGCCGGTGTCGTGGCCGTCGTCGAAGACGAGCTTCACGGCGTACTGGCCGACCGGCTCGATGGCGCGGACGCTTACGGCCTCTTTGCCGAAGACCAGGGTTTCCTGGCCGGGGCCGTGGCCTTTAACCTCGGCTGAGGGGGAATAGACGCGCAGATACTCGAAGGGCAGCTCGAAGCGATTGCCGTCATCGAAGGTGACCTCGAGAAGGCGGGCTGTGCGGCGCAGCTTGATTTCGAGGGGTCGGGGGTCGGCGGACGCCATGGGGGGGAGAGTATAGGTGCCGGAGGCGCGCTTGCACTATCATGGGCGTTCCTGCTCCAGCAGCGGTACATCGTGGAAGCTACAGATACCTCCCACCCCGACTACTATCACCGCGTGGTCGATTGCCAGTGGGCCTGTCCGGCCCACACGGACGTCCCTGAATACATCCGGCTGATCGCTCAGGGCCGCTTCACCGAGGCGTACCTCCTCAACCGGTATTCGAATGTCTTCCCGGGCATCCTCGGGCGGGTCTGCGACCGCCCCTGTGAGCCGGCCTGCCGCCGCGGACGGGTCGAGGCCAAGCCGGTCGCCATCTGCCGATTGAAGCGTGTGGCGGCGGATAACCGCGACGACATCACCGGCCGGCTGCCCCAGATACCCAAGGTAAAGAACGGCAAGCGCATCGCTTGCATCGGCGCCGGCTGCGCTTCGCTCACCGTCGCCAACGACCTGATGCCGCTCGGCTACGAGGTCACGGTCTTCGAGCAGTACGGCGAGCCCGGCGGGCTCATGCGCACCAACATCCCCTCCTTCCGCCTGCCGCAGACGGTACTCCAGGAGGAGATCCAGATGATCGTGGACATGGGAGTCGACCTGAAGCTCGGACACCCCATTGACAGCATGAAGAAGCTGCTTGCGAGCGGCGGCTTCGATGCGGTCTTCGTCGGCTCCGGGGCGCCTCACGGCAAGAACCTCGAGATCCCCGGCCGCGCCGCCGCGGATGCCAACGTGCACATTGGCATTGCCTGGCTGGAGTCGGTGGCCTTCGGCCACATCAACCGGATCGGCGAGCGCGTTCTCATCATCGGTGTCGGCAACACCGCGATGGACTGCTGCCGCACGAGCCTCAGGCTCGGCGCCAAGCAGGTGAAGGTGATGGCGCGCAAGCCGCGCGGGTTCTTCAAGGCCTCGGATTGGGAGCTCGAGGACGCCGAGGAGGAAAGCGTCGAGATCGTGGTCAACCGCTCGCCGAAGGCTTTCGTGATGGAAGGCGGCCGACTCGTCGGAATGACTTTCGCTTGCATGGAATACGAGCTCGACGCGCGCGGGCGCATCACCGCGGAACGGGTGACCGGCGAGCAATTCCTCCCCGCCGATGATGTCATTCTCGCGATCGGCCAGGAGAACGCCTTCCCCTGGATCGAGGGCGACCTCGGCATCGAATTCGACAAGTGGCACGTGCCCAAGGTGGACCCGGTCACATACCAGTCGACGCGGCCGGGCGTCTTTTTCGGCGGCGATGCGGCGTTCGGCCCGAAGAACATCATCTGGGCGGTGGAGCACGGGCACCAGGCCGCCATCTCCATTCACAAGCACTGCCAGGGCTTGTCCATCACCGAGCGGCTGTCGCCGGGTGTGAACCTGCAGAGCCGCAAGATGGGCATGCACGAGTGGTCGTACTCCAACGACTACGCGCCGGTCGAGCGGCGGCTGATGCCGCACGTGTCCCTGAAGGAGCGCTTCAAGAAGCTCAACATCGAGGTGGAGCTCGGCTTCACCGCGGAGCAGGCCGCCGAGGAAGTGCAGCGCTGCCTCAACTGCGACGTGCAGACCGTCTTCGCCGCGAAGCTCTGCATCGAATGCGACGCCTGCCTCGACATCTGCCCCGTTGATTGCCTCACCATCACCACCAATGGCCCCGAGGCGGAGCTGCGCGGAAGACTCAGGGTCCCCGCGCGCAACCTCACTCAGCCGCTCTACGTCTCGACGCCGTTGCCGCAGACCGCGCGCGTGATGGTCAAGGACGAGGATCTTTGCGTGCACTGCGGCCTCTGCGCCGAGCGCTGCCCGACGGCAGCCTGGGACATGCAGAAATCGAACGTCCTCTGGCCACAGGTCGGGGATGAGGCCCGCATGCTGGAGGCCAGCACGTCCCGGGTCCAACCGGGCCTGCCCAAGATCGCCTGACAGGGCGGTTGGACGTTCCACAGTGACGCGAATCAACGATTTCACCATCAAGATCGCCACGGTGAACGGCACCGGCTCGGCGAGCGCCAACACGCTGCTCATGAAGTCCATCTTCAGGAGCGGCATCCCGGTGATGGGCAAGAACTACTTTCCCTCCAACATCCAGGGCCTGCCGACCTGGTACGAGATCCGCGTCTCGCGCGAGGGGCACCTCGCCCGCGCCGGCTCCGTCGATCTCATGGTGGCGATGAATGCCGAGACCTATTCGCGCGATGTGAAGGAAGTGGCTCCCGGCGGTTACCTGGTGTACGACTCCACCTGGCCGCGGCCGGCGCTGCTCGGACGCTCCGACATCACCGTGCTCGGCGCCCCGCTCGCCAAGATGTGCAACGAGAGCTTCAACGGCGTGCGCACCCGCATCCTGATGAAGAACATCTGCTACGCGGGCGTTCTGGCCGCGCTCCTCGATCTCGATCTCGAGCGCATCCGCGAGCTGCTGGCGCAGACCTACGCCAAGAAGCCGCAGCTCGTCGACAGCAACATGAAGGCGATCGGCTTGGGGTTCGACTATGCGCGGCAGAATTTCACCTGTCCGTTGCCGCTCAGGGTCGAGAAGATGGATCGCACCGCCGGCCATATCATGATCGACGGCAACACCGCTGCGGCGCTCGGCTGCGTGTTCGCTGGCGCCACCGTCGCGGCCTGGTATCCGATCACGCCGTCGACTTCGCTGATGGATGCCTTCAAGGGGTTCTGCGACCGCACGCGCGTCGATCCCGAGACCGGCGCCAGGCGCTTCGCCTTCATCCAGGCGGAGGACGAGCTCGCCGCCATCGGCATGGTGATCGGCGCCTCCTGGAACGGATCCCGCGCCTTCACGGCGACTTCCGGCCCCGGCATCTCGCTCATGAACGAGTTCCTGGGCCTCGCCTATTACGCCGAGGTGCCGGCGGTAGTGTTCGACATCCAACGGGTCGGGCCTTCGACCGGCATGCCGACGCGCACGCAGCAGTGCGACGTGTTGGAGTGCGCCTACGCCTCCCACGGCGACACGCGCCACGTGTGCCTGTATCCCGCCAATCCCGAGGAATGCTTCTACATGGCCGCCCAGGCCTTCGACCTGGCCGAGCGGCTGCAGACGCCGGTGATGGTGCTGTCGGATCTCGATATCGGCATGAACGACTGGATGTGCCGGGACCTGAAATGGGATGACGCCTACCGCCCGGATCGCGGCAAGGTGCTGGAGAGCTCGCAGATCGAGAAGCTGCAGAAGTTCCACCGCTTCCTCGACAAGGAGGGCGATGGCATCCCGTGGCGGACGCTTCCCGGCGTCCATCCCAAGGGCGCCTATTTCGCCCGCGGCTCGGGGCACTCGCAGTACGGCGCCTACACCGAGGACTCGGTGGAATATCAGATCGTGCTCGACCGGCTGCTGAAGAAGTGGGATACGGCGAAGAAGCTGGTGCCGCGCGCCGTCATCGACGCCACCTCGGGTAGCGACATCGGCATCGTCTCGCTCGGCAGCTGCGACAGCGCGATCCACGAGGCGCTCGCGGTCCTCAGGGAGCGCGGCGTCGGCGTCAACTACATGCGCGTGCGCTCCTTCCCCTTCAGCGAGGACGTGGAGCGGTTCCTGGCCGCGCACCGGCGGCTCTTTGTCGTCGAGCAGAATCGAGACGCGCAGCTGCGCTCGCTCCTCACGCTGGAGACCGCGGTGGAGAAATCGAAGCTGTGCTCGCTCCTGCACTATAGCGGCCTGCCCATCTCCTCGAGATTCATCGTCGATGGGGTCCTGTCCGAGGCGCTTCCCAAGCCCGTGATCCAGGAAAAAGGCGCCGCACGCGCCTGACCGGGAACGATAAGCGTGACTTTCATCGCCAAGCCCAAGGTCGCCCACCCTTCCCTGCCGCGCAACGCGCTCGGCCTCGTGCGTCGCGACTACGAGGGGGCGCTCTCGACGCTGTGCGCCGGCTGCGGTCACGATTCGATCACCGCCGCGATCGTCGAGGCCTGCTGGCGCCTGTCATTCGAGCCGCAGAACGTGGTCAAGCTCTCCGGCATCGGCTGCTCCTCGAAGACCACGGCCTACTTCGTCAGCGGCGGCCACGGATTCAACTCCGTTCACGGCCGGATGCCCTCCATCGCGACGGGCGCCAACGCCGCCAACAGACGCCTCACCTATATCGGCGTCTCGGGCGACGGCGATACGCTCTCGATCGGGCTCGGTCAGTTCTGCCACGCCATCCGCCGCAATCTCGACATGCTCTACATCATCGAGAACAACGGCGTTTACGGGCTCACCAAGGGGCAGTTCTCCGCCTCCGCCGACATTGGCACCAAGGCGAAGAAGGGCGAGACCAATTTCCAGCCGCCCATCGACCCGGTGCTGCTCGCGATGACGCTCGGCGCCTCGTTCGTGGCGCGCAGCTTCTCCGGCGACAAGCAGCAGCTCGTGCCGCTCATCGAAGCGGGCCTCAAGCACCGCGGCTTCGCGCTGCTCGACGTGCTCTCACCCTGTGTCACCTTCAACGACCATGAGGGCTCGACCAAGAGCTACGCCTACACTCGCGAGCACTACGAGCCCGCCGTACAGGCGGACTTCGTGCCCCCGGAGCGCGAGATCACGGCCGAGTACGGCGCGGGCGAGGCGCTCGCCGTGACCATGCACGACGGCAGCCGTATCGTGTTGCGCAAGCTCGACGCCGCCTACGATCCGACCGACAGGGGCGCTGCGCAGGCCAGGGTGCAGGAGCGGCTGAAGTCCGGCGAGTACCTGACGGGCTTGCTGTATGTCGACGAAGACGGGGGCGAGGGGGCCAGGCGGGAGTTCCACCAGGTCAACGGTACGCCCGCGGAGCCGCTGAACAGCCTGTCCTACGAGCTGCTGTCTCCCGGTTCCAAGGGGCTGGCGAAGATTCTAGCCCGTTACCGCTAACTCCGGGGGCAACACGAGCCCAGCTTGTTCTCGCCCGAGTCCTGCGGTATCGTTGCGCCACCGGTCCGTGACACCTTTCCCTTTCCTGCCGCCTGCCGCCCGCCCTTGCATTCGGGACCGGCTTCCGAGTCTGAGAAAAGCCGAAGCGTTCCCGGCCAGGTCATAACTGTTTCTTGGAGTTTGATTGCATGACGAAGATCTATGTCGGAAACCTCCCGTTTTCGGCCACTGAGAGTGAGGTCCGGGAGCTGTTCGCGCAACACGGGACCGTCGAGTCCGTAAGCCTCATCACCGACCGGGACACCGGCCGCCCCCGCGGCTTCGGGTTCGTGGAGATGTCGCGAGCCGACGCCTCCCGCGCCATTCAGAACCTGAACGGCAAGGAGATCGGCGGACGGCCCCTGCGGGTCAACGAGGCGCAGGAGCGCAGCGGTGGCGGCGGACGGGGCGGCGGCGCTCCCAAGCGCTGGTAAGCCATCGATGAGCGAGGGGGCCGGCCCGAGAGGGCCGGCCTTTTTCTATTTGGGCGGCCCGCCAATGCGCTCTGGTAGACTGCGCGCCGTTCGAGCTGACGATTCCTGGAGATGAGTACATGGGTAAGGGCGATATGAGATCCCGGCGGGGCAAGATCTACCGGGGCTCTTTCGGTAAGTCACGGGCCAAGGATCCGGCCAAGAAGAAAAAGCGCGCCACGGCCAAGAAGTAGCCAGCGCTCGCCGCGGGGTCACCCGGCGAGACCGCCCGGCCTGAGGTGGAACACGGCTTGCGACTGCGCGAAAGCAAGCCATCGAGCGGCCTAAAGCCGTGCCGCAGGCGACTTTGGGCCAGACAACTCACAGAGGTGACCTTATGAATCGTAGCCTGTTGTTGCTATGCGTCGGCGCGCTCGCGCTCTCTGCGGGCGCTTGCTCGCGCCAGCAGTCCACTAATCCGGGCGGATCGGCGAACTCTACTTCGCCGTCGAACCAGGCGGCGCCGCCGGCCAATGCTCCGAGCTCGCAGCCCGGTGGTGCGCCGGAGCAGAACCCGCCGCCGCAGCCGCCGAGCACCAACCCCAACGCACCGCCTCCGGCCAACGGACAAAAACCGCCTCCGGCCAACCCGCCGCCGGCCAACCCGCCGCCGGCCAACCCGCCGCCGCTATAACCTGGAATGGCCGCCCGGCGCTCGGACAGACGCCGGGCTGCCACCCCCATCGGCGCTTGCGCCTCGATCGCACGCGATGCGGGGGCGCCGGGTCGATCAGGAAAGAAAAAGAAGGCGTATGACTTCCGATTCCCCGCTCGGCTACGCCCGTTGGCGCCCTCATCCCTGGCACGGGCTCGAGCCCGGGCCGGATTGTCCCCGGGTCGTCAACGCTTTCATCGAGATCACGCCGTTCGACCTCATGAAGTATGAGGTGGACAAAGCCACCGGTTACCTGCGGGTGGATCGTCCGCAGCGCACGTCGTCTCACCCGCCGTCACTCTACGGCTTCGTTCCCCAAAGCTATTGCGGAGAACGGGTGCGGCGCCTCGCGAGGGACTGCGACCGGGGTGATGGCGATCCCCTGGACATTTGTGTCATCAGCGAGCGCCCGATCACCCACTCGGAGATCCTGCTGCGGGCGCGGGTCCTCGGGGGCCTGAAGATCATCGACCGCGGCGAGGCCGACGACAAGATCGTCGCGGTGTTGGATGGTGATTACATCTGGGGCGGCGCGCAGGAACTGACCGACTTGCCGCCGGCGCTGCTCGAGCGGCTGGAGCATTATTTCTCGACCTACAAGCTGGTGCCCGGCGAGCCCGCGAAGATCGCCGTGGTCGGGCGCTACGGCTATGAGGATGCCGCGCGGGTGATCACCGCCGCGATCGAGGACTACGGCGAGATGATCGGCCGCGTGAGCGAAGCGACCAACGGCTCGCGAAGCCGCTGACCGAAGGCCGCCGCAGCAGTGAAGCGCCCGGGCGAGTACCCTTCGATAGCGGACTACGCGCTCATCGGCGACTGCCACTCCGCCGCGCTCGTTTCCCGGCAGGGCTCGATCGACTGGTGCTGCCTGCCGCGGTTCGATTCCGACAGCTGCTTCGGGCGCCTGCTCGACTGGGCCAAGGGCGGTTACTTCGCGATCAGCCCCGGCGGGCGCTTCAGCTCGCGCCGCGAGTACCTGGAGAGCAGCCTGGTGCTGGTCACCACCTTCCGCTCGGGGAGCGGCGAGGCGCGGCTCATCGACTTCTTCGCCATGCGCGTCGGCGGCCGCCAGCGTCCGCGCCGCGAGATCGTGCGCATCATCGAGGGAGTGAGCGGCACATTGCGGTTGAATGTCAGGTTCGTGCCGCGGCTCGATTTCGGCGAGGTCAAACCCTGGATCCACGCTTCCTCCGCAGGTGCTCATGTCGCCGTTGGCAGCAACGCCGGGCTCGCCATTTTCGGCGATGTGCCGCTGCAGCCCGGGAGCGATCACGACCTCGAGGGTTCCCTGGAGGTCCACGCGCAGTCCCGTTATCACCTCGGCGTGCAGTTCCTGCCGCCCGAGGAGAGCGCGGGCACGCATCCCTGGGCCAACGCGGCCGCGCAGCTACCCGAGCACTACGAGGAGACGCTGCGCTGGTGGCGGGACTGGTCGTCGAAGATCACCTATCACAACGCGCGAGCCGCAATGCCCACGGGCACGGCTGTCGTGCGCTCGGCCATAGTGTTGAAAGCGCTCTGCTACGCGCCGACCGGCGCGATCATCGCAGCGCCGACGACTTCGCTGCCGGAGGAGATTGGCGGCGAGCGCAACTGGGACTACCGTTTCTGCTGGCTGCGCGACTCCATCTTCACCGTCCATACGCTCGGCAACCTGGGGCTGCAGGCGGAGGCGGGCGGCATGCGGCGCTTCATCGAGCGCACCGCCGCGGGCAACGCGGACGAGCTGCAGGTGCTCTACGCGGTCGACGGCAAGCGCCGGGTGCCCGAGATCGACCTGAAGAGGCTCGACGGCTGGCGCGGCTCGCGGCCCGTGCGCATCGGTAACGCCGCCGCCGCGCAGTACCAGGGAGACATGTACGGGCTGGTGATGGAGCTCTCCTGGCGCTGGAGCGAGCGCGGCGAGCGGCCGGATGACAACTACTGGGGTTTTCTCACCGCGATCGTGGACGCGGCGATCGCGCGGCGTCATCTGCCGGACCGGGGTATCTGGGAGGTGCGCTCGCGGCCACTGCATTTCGTGCACTCGAAAGTCATGTGTTGGGCGGCGGTCAACGGCGGCATCGCGCTGGCGGAGCGCTACTCGCTGCGGGCGCCGCTCGACCGCTGGCGCGGGGAGCGCGACGGGATGCGCAAGGACATCGAGAAGCGGGGCTATGACCGCAAGCGGGGCATCTTCGTCCGCAGCTACGGTAGCAAGGACCTCGATTCGGCGCTTTTGCTTCTGCCCGCGGTCGATTTCGTGGCGTGGGATGACGAGCGGATGGTCCGCACGGTGGATGCCATCCGCAGGGAGCTGTCGCGCGATGGGCTGGTGCGGCGCTACAAGGCCGGGGACGGGTTGCCGGGCGATGAGGGGGTGTTCGTCGCGTGCACGTTTTGGCTGGCGGAGTGTCTGGCGCACCAGCGGCGGCGGAAGGAGGCAAGGGAGGCATTCGAGCGGGCTTGCCGCTGCGCCAACGATCTCGGGCTCTTCGCGGAGGAGTACCGACCCAAGTCTCGTGCGATGTTGGGGAATTTCCCGCAGGGATTGACGCACCTCGGACATGTGTCGGCCGCGTTGGCGATCGACGGCCTGAAAGAACAGTCAAGGCCGCGAACGGGCTGAGCGCGCCGGCACGAGGGTTGCGCACGCGCCGGTATGCTCAACATTCCCGCTTGGCTCGGCGGCTGCGCACGAGAAATCTGGGCGTTGATCAAGGACGCGGCCAGGGGCTGGAGCGACCATCACGCGTCCCGCATCGGAGCGGCGCTCGCCTTCTACACGGTCTTCTCGCTCGGACCGATTCTCCTGCTCGCGGTTGCGGTGGCTGGATTCTTTTTTGGGCAGGGCACCGCGCGCGGGGAGATCTATCAGCAGATCAGCTACCTGATCGGGACGAAGGCGGCGGCCGAGGTGCAGATGGTGCTGGTGCATGCGCACCGGCCGGCGGCGGGGGTGGTCGCGACGGCGATCAGCGTCTTGACGCTGTTGTTGAGCGCCGACACGGCCCTCGTCGAGTTGAAGTCCGGGCTGGATGAGATCTGGGGCGTACCGGCCGCGGGCCGACAGTGGTACTGGGCCTATCTGCGCACGCGGTTGCTGTCGATCGCGCTGATCCTGGCGCTCGGGTTCCTGCTGCTCGCTTCCCTGCTCTTCAGCGCGGCCCTGGGAGCGCTCGAGGCGCTCTCGCGCGGCATCATCATCGTCGGCGTCGTCCTGCGCTGGATGAGCTCGCTGCTCTCCTTCGGCCTCGCGGCGCTGCTTTTCGCGACGGTCTACAAGGTGCTGCCGAGCGTGAAGCTCGCCTGGAAGGATGTCGCGGTCGGGGCGCTGATCACCGCGGTGCTCTTCATAGTGGGGAAGTACGCGATCGGCCTCTATCTCGGCAGCAGCACCATCGCGTCCACCTACGGGGCGGCGGGCTCGGTGATCGTGGTGCTGCTCTGGGTGTACTACTCCGCGCAGATCTTCCTGCTCGGGGCGGAGCTCACGAGGGGGTATGCCTGCCGTTTCGGCTCGCGGCGGAAGACGGCCCATCCGGCGCCGGTGTCTTCGGAACTGACAACGAACTGATTTGGCGCGCCCGACTGGATTCGAACCAGCGACCTGCAGCTTCGGAGGCTGCCACTCTATCCAACTGAGCTACGGGCGCGCCGCCCGGTGGGGACCCAAAATCATACGCGGACCGGGGGGCGGGCGCCATTTTGGGGCAGCGGAAGCGCCTGCCATTTACGAGGGCGCGAGCCGAACGGCTATACTGCGCGCTTTCTGTTCGCGGGATCCCGTGCGAGGCGTCAGTGAGCAAGCAGGACACCCATTTCATCAACATGTTCAGCCTGGTGATCGGCATCCTCGTCGCCCTCGCCATCGTGTTCTTCGTCGCGGCGCGCGTCATGGGCGGGCGCCTCGAGAGTCGCGAGACCGAGAGCGGGCCGGACTACTACAAGAGCGTCGCGGCGCGCATCGCGCCGTTCGAGCAGGAGGCGGTCGCGGGACAGAACAATGCCGCTCTTGCGATCAAGCCCGTGGCCGGCGCCACGGCGGAGGCCGGCGGCTCCTCGGGGGGCCTGCCCCTGCCAACGAGCGGCCAGCAGCTCTTCCAGCAGACCTGCAGCGCCTGCCATGGGGCAGGCATCGCCGGCGCGCCGAAGGCGGGTGACAAGGCAGCCTGGGCGCACCACATCGCCAAGGGCCTGCCCACGCTATACGACCACGCGCTTCACGGCTTCACCGGCAGCACCGGCGCCATGCCCGCCAAGGGCGGTCGTCCGGACGTGCCGGATGCCATGGTGGAGCAGGCGGTGAATTACATGGTCTCGCTCGTCGACCCCGCCATGGTCAAAGGCAAGAAGAAATAGCCCGCTCGCGATCCGGCAGCTCATCGAGAAACAACACGTCGTCCGGACCTTTCCGCGACCATCTCCAGAACTCCGCGCACGCGGCCTGTATCGAACGGCGGTACCTTGAACAGAGGTCGTCTGCGACCGGCGGGGCGCGTGGGTAGCGGAATCACGCGCGGCTTGCCGTAAATCGCCAGCTGAAACTGCAGCGGATCGGTGCCGGCCGCATGCGCCAGCTCGTCGCACGATCAGGGCAAAGTCCTGCGGCGAGGGCTCCGCGAGCACGGTGGAATTCCTCAGCGGCGACCCGCTGCCGAGGCCCCCGCAGCACCTGCTCCGTGACAGACCTCGCACGCGCCGCCGTAGACCTGTACGGCTTCCCGATCTTCGGGCGCGAGCGTGCCCCGGGACGCTGCCGTGGGCGACGGCGAGGCCCTCGACAACATGGATCCCACGTAAACGGCGATCGCATGCACATCGGCGGGTGGCACGTTGGCGAGGGGCGCTGTCACCTGCAGACGCTGCGGGTCTGGCGACTGAGGGCCGCCGGGCTGTTGTACAAAAGTATGAGCGTCTTGGCCTAACGGTTGATTGGGCAATCCCAGGGCGCAATGGAATACCAGCGGCCGGGGCGGTAAAATGGCACGCATGGGGGAATGGTTGGGTGGTGCTCCGTGGTCGGCGACAGCGGTTCGGTAATAAACAAGCCGATGGATCGGCGTTCGCTTTTTCGGCTGATCGGCTTCGCGGCAGGGAGCGCCGCTATGTATCGGGCCATGTTCCAGCTCGGTTACGCAGCCGAGTCAGGTTATAGCGGCCCGATAAAGCTCGAAGGCAACCCCCACGGCGCCTCGGTGCTGATCCTCGGTGCTGGCTTGGCCGGCATGACGGCTGCGCTTGAGTTGCGCAATGCCGGCTATAAGGTGCAGGTGCTGGAATACAACAATCGCGCCGGCGGCCGCAACTGGACGCTGCACGGCGGCGATACCTATACGGAGTTGGGCGGGTTCACGCAGCATGTCGAGTTCGAGAAGGGGCTGTACTTCAATCCGGGCCCCTGGCGGCTGCCGTATCACCACCACGCCATCCTCGGTTACTGCAAGCGGCTCAATGTGGCGCTCGAGCCGTTCATCCAGGTCAACTACAACGCCTATGTGCACTCACCGAAGGCTTTCGACGGCAAGCCGAAGCGGTTTCGGGAGGTGCATGCGGATTTCCAGGGCGGTGTGGCCGAGCTGCTCGCCAAGTGCACGAAGCAGGGCGCGCTCGATCAGGCCGTCACCCGCGAGGACCGGGAAGTACTGCTCGAGGCGATGCGCGAATGGGGCGCGTTGGATGGAAGTTATCGGTATACGAAGGGCCTGTTGGCGAGCAGAGTGCGCGGCTATGAAGTCGATCCGGGCGGCGGCCTCGACTCGGTGCCGGTGCCGTCGGACCCGATGGCGATGAACGACCTGCTGAGATCGCAGATGTGGCGCGCCCTCGGCGAGGGCCAGCAGTACTATTACCAGGACACGCTATTCGAGCCCGTGGGCGGCATGGGCATGATCGGCAAGGCGTTCGCGCGCGAGCTCGGCCCGCTGATTCACTACAACGCCAAGGTCACCGAGATCCATCAGGACCACAGCGGTGTCACGGTGACCTATGAGGACACCAGGACCGGTGGGCCGCGTGCGAATGCGCGCGCCGATTGGTGCGTGTGCACGATCCCACTGTCGATCCTCGACCAGATATCGGTGAATGTCGGTGCGCCTATGCTGAGTGCCATCGACGCCATCTCCTATTTCGCGGCGGCCAAGGTCGGGCTGCAATTCAAGCGTCGCTTCTGGGAGCAGGACGATCACATTTACGGCGGCATCAGCTACACGGATCAGACCATCGGCCTGATCGGCTATCCCTGCACGGGCTATTTCGGCTCCGGGAAGAGCGTGCTGCTTGGCGCCTATACGTTTGGGCCTCACGCCTTCGAGCTCACGGCCATGTCTCCCGAGCAGAGGATCCGGCTCGCAGTCCAGCAAGGTAGCCGCATTCATCCTCAATACCCATCCGAGTTCGAGAACGGTGTCGCCGTCGGCTGGCATCGCGTGCCCTGGACGCTCGGCTGCTTCGCAAAATGGACGGAGGAGCAGCGCGCGCGGTACTACGACAATCTGTGCGTCATCGACGGCCGGATCGTGCTGGCGGGTGAGCACTGCTCGCGCCTTCCGGCCTGGCAGGAGGGCGCGATTCTCTCGGCGCTGGATGCTATCAAGCGGCTGCATCAGCGCGTCCTCTCGGGAGTGGCCTAGTGTTTATGTCGCTCAAATGGTTGAAGCCGTTGCGAGGCGGCCGCTCCCGGGAGCGCCGGCCGCTGAGCCACGGGATGCGCGGCGGAGAATCCTGGGGGTTGGCCGTCGTCGTGTTGGCATTCGCCGCTGGGTTGGCGCCCGTGGTGTGGGGCGCTTTCTCGGCTTCGGCGCGGGCCCAGGGTGTCTTTGCCTCGGGAGTCCACTCTTCCGCCGCGCACGCCGCGCAGCACCAGCGCTTCGCCTTCAGGTTTCCGCAGCAGGGCGGTGCAGCCCTCTACCACGACATCTGCCAGGGATGTCACATGCCGGATGCGAAAGGTGCGTGCGGCGCCGGCTGCTACCCGGCGCTGGCGGGAGATCCCGCGCTCATCGTTCCGGATTTCGCCGTCACGACGGTGGTGAACGGGCGCGAAGGCATGCCGGCTTTCGGTCGCATGCTCACCGACCGGCAGATCGCCGATGTCATCAACTATATCCGCACGCACTTCGGTAACCACTACCCGGCGGCGGTCACGCCCGCGCAGGTCAAGGCCGCGCGGCACGGCGCCGGGGCTACCCGTGCACCGCCCTAGGGGGAATACAAAAATGAAACGGCTGCGCTGGAGCTTTGGTTGCAACACCGCTGTGCCGAATGCGCTGGCGGCGCTCGCGATATTGGCCTCTCCCGCCGGAGCGCAGAATGCCCCCGCGACCGCCGCTCCCGGCGGGACGGTAACCGGTACGCTGGTGGCGCAGAATGCTGCGCCGACTACCGGCAGTGTATCGTTCGCGTCGAGCCCAAGAAGGTCGGCCGAGCGTGTGATGTCGGCCAGATTTCAGCCTCTCTGCGTCATGAAGAAGCCCGGCACCGTCTGTTGCAGCGAATAATCCAGATCCTGCGTGCCCGCGTGCTGACGGTTGAGTCGATAGAGGCAAGCGGGCGTAGGATTAGGCGCTCACGAAGATTCGAGAGGGTATCGCGATGAACATGACGACAACTCGAAGAGGAGCGATGGGCTTGATGGCCGGCGCCGCTGCGGCCGCGGGGGCCGCGGCCGTGGTTGGCAGAGCCCAACCGGCACAGGCCGCGACCGGTGCGGCTGGCGCTGCAAGCGCGGCCGATCCGCCCCGAAACCTGGGCAGCACCCAGAAGGTGATGATGTGGATTGCCAGCGTGACGCCCTGCGACAAGAACCTGAACTTCGACCCGGGCGCGTTCCGCGACATCCTCGCCTGGTTCAAACACAACGGCGTGGATGGCATCTTGGTGTTCGGCAGCACCGGTGAATTTCCTTCGTTCTCCCTTGCGGAGCGCAAGCAAGCGATCGAGACGGCGCTGCGGGACAAAATGGGGATGAACTTCCTCGTCGGGCCGGGAACGTCGAACTATCCGGAGACGATCGAGCTCGCGAGGTTTGCCGCCGATCACGGGGCCGACGGGCTGCTGATCATCCCGCCCTTCTATTTCAAGCGCCTCTCGCCGGATGGCCTGTACGAGTACTACGCGAAGATATTCGATGCGGTCGATATTCCGATCAATCTGTATCACTTTCCGAGCATGAGCGCGATTCCGATCACCCGGCAGCTCCTGAGCCGCCTGCACCGGTATCCGCAGCTCGCGGGCATCAAGGATTCCGAGGGCAACGAGGCGGAGTACCAGGGGTTCATCACGGAATTCGCCGATCTGAACATGCGCACCGGCACGAGCAGCAAGCTCGAACAGGCGCTGACCCACGGCATGGGCGCAATACTCGAGGATGCGAATCTCTTCTGCAAGGTGTGTCAGAACGTGTTCACCACCTACCGCGCCGGCGGAGACTGGCGTGCGGCGCTGGCCCAAATGCGCGCCACGGAAGCGGTGCTGTTTGAGGGCACGGCGGCCGCCGACAGCCTATTCGGCTACGGCCCGCTCAAGTATGCGCTCAGTGTCGAGATGGGCGGGCCGCAAACCTACACGCGGCCCCCGTATCCGGTCGAGGTCAGCGATGCGCAGAAGAAGGCCATCAGGGCGACGATTGACCGGATGGCGGAGATGCCGAACTTTCCGGTGAAAGGGATGAGTTGACGAGCCGGGGAGCGGCCGCACGCTCGCGATTTCTCAATGATATAACCAGTTAGTGAAACCGCAGTTATGACTCAATTCAGAGCGCGACTCGCTCGTAGAGCCAGCGTCGCCGGGCTTGCCCTCTTGAGCTCCGTTGCCCTGGCGCAAAGCGGCGCCGATCGGGCGGCCACCGGCCGCAATGTGGACTGGCCAACCTACAGCGGTGATATTGACGGCAGCTTCTACTCGCCGCTGAATCAGATCAATGCCTCGAATTTCAGTGACCTGGAGGTTGCCTGGAGCTTCAGCACCACCAATCTCGGCAACCGCCCGGAATTCAAGCTCGAGGGCACACCGATCGAGGTGGGTGGTGTGCTCTATGCCACCGGGGGCAACAACCGGGACGTCGTAGCGCTCAATGCGACCACCGGGGAGCTGCTCTGGGTGCACGGTGAGTATGAGGGGGCGCGCGGTGCGGCCGCGCCGCGCCAGATCTCCGGGCGAGGTCTGGCCTACTGGTCGGAGCCGGGCGGCAGGGATGCCCGGATCTTGTATGTCACGCCGGGATACTTCCTGATTGCCCTGAATGCGAAAACCGGGCAGCGGATCCGCTCCTTCGGCGATGACGGCAGGGTGGATCTGAAGCGCGCCGACTCGCAGAGGCTCGATCCGAATCTGACTACAGCCAACATCGGCTATGACGCGGCGCCGACGGTGGTCGGCAACGAGATCCTGATCGGCTCGTCGTTTCCCGAGAATTTCACGCCCAATACGCCCATCGACAACAAGGGAGTGGTGTTTGCCCTTGACGTGCGCACGGGCCGGAAGCTGTGGCAATGGGATGCGATTCCGAAACCTGGCCAGCCGGGCTACAACACCTGGCTGAAGGGCTCGGCTGCCTACACCGGTAACTGCGGCATCTGGGATCAGATCACCGCCGATCCCAAGGCGGGTCTGGCCTATGTGGGGCCGGCCGGCCCGACCAATGACTACTACGGCGGGCAGCGTCCGGGGGATGGCAAGTGGTGCACGAGTCTGGTGGCGTTGAATTTGAAGACCGGAAAGATGAAATGGGGCTTTCAGCTCGTGCACCACGAGCTGTGGGATTTCGACGTGTCTGCCGGACCGCTGCTGCTGGACATCAACGTGGAGGGCAGGCCGATCAAGGCTGTGGCCCTGCCGAGCAAGCAGGGTTATCTGTACGTGTTCAATCGCCTCACGGGCAAGCCGGTGTGGCCGATGCCCGAGACACGGGTGCCGCAGGGGAATGTACCGGGCGAGTGGTACTCGCCGACGCAGCCCATCCCGAGCAAGCCGGCGCCCTACTCCCGCGGGGGGGTCACGGTCAACGATCTGATCGACTTCACGCCGCAGCTGCGGGAGAAGGCGCTGCAGATTATCAAGAACTACAAGCTCGGACCGCGGTTCACGCCCTCGATCGTGAGCCAGGAGCCGCCTGCGGGTAAGCTCGGCGTGCTGTCGCTCGGTCCGGGCTCAGGCGGCACCAACTGGCCGGGTGGCTCGTTCAATCCCGCGACCCACACGGTGTTCGTCTACGCCTGCAACGCATGCTTGAGCTCCGATGGGGTGGTACGGCCGCCGGCGAACTTCACGACCAAGGTGCCCTTCGTGCGAGGTGAGGTCGGGCAACAGGTACGGATGATCTACGCGCTTGGCTTCGGCACGGGGGCGGCCGCACTGAACTCGAAGGCGAAAAACGGGGTTCTGCCGCCTCCGCCGCCTCCGGGGTCTTATCATCGCCTCGAAGTCGACGGCTTGCCGCTGGTCAAGCCGCCCTATAACCTGATCAGTGCCATCAATCTCGACACCGGTGATATCGAGTGGCAGGTGCCGCTCGGCAATACGCCGGACTACGTCCGCAACAATCCGGCGCTGAAGGGCCTCACGATACCGCGCACCGGGCAGGCCAGTTACAACGTCGGTACGCTCGTCACCCAGACGCTGGTGATCGCCGGGGACCCGATGGTAACGATTACTCAGAGCCATCCGCGCGGCGCGATGCTGAGAGCCTTTGATCAGAGGAGCGGCAGGCAGGTCGGCGACGTGCTGATGCCGGCGCACCAGTCCGGCACGCCGATGACCTACATGATCGATGGCAAGCAGTACCTCATCGTAGCGGTCAGCGGCGGAGATCACCCCGGCGAGTACATCTGCTACACGTTGCCGAGCGGCGGGTAGCTCATCGCTTCGGGCGGAGAATCGAATGCGAAGAAGAATGGCGTGGCTCGCACCGGCGCTGCTGGTGATGCCGCTCATCGGCGGAACGGCCGCGTTCGCCCAGACCTCGCAGACTTCAGAAACCGTCTGGGATGGGATCTACACCGAGGCTCAGGCTGCGAGCGGCGGCCAGGTGTACATGCAACACTGTGTGGCGTGCCACGGACCCGATCTGCAGGGGTCCGGCCAGGCGCCGGCGCTGGTCGGCGGGCAGTTCGTGTCGGACTTCGACGGCCAGACCCTCGGCGATCTGTTCCACGTGATCCGCACGACGATGCCGCAGAATGCGCCGGGCACCCTGAGCCCGAAGATGTATGCCAACGTGCTGGCCTACCTCCTGCACGCAAACGGCTTCCCGGCCGGGACGCGTGCGCTCTATGATCGCGAGCCTTTTTTGGCGGCAATCGCCTTCCAGGCCATCAATCCGCACCCCGACAAAGCTCAGAGACCCCCGGGTGACCCGCCGGCGGCGAACGCATCGACAACGGGTGCGCCGCCGCCGGCTGCCGGTGCCGGACGGCGCCGCGGCAGGGGAGGCTTTGTGCGCGTGCCGCCGGCGAATCTTGCGGCGCTGGATGCCGCCAACAAGGCCTCAGGCGTGCTCTCGGCCACGGCGTCGGTTCCGCGGAACGCTCCGAACAGTCAGCCCGATCCTTACCGCGCAATCACGGACTTCTTGAAACTGCCTGCCGGTCGAGTCATGGGCTCGAGTAGCGCCGTTGCCGTGGACAGTGAAGGCCACGTGTGGGTTGCGGATCGGTGCGGCGCTAACAGTTGCGCGGGCAGCACGCTCGCCCCGATCATGGAGTTCGACGCCACGGGCAATTTCATCAAGGCGTTCGGCGCCGGCATGTTCGTGTTTCCGCACAACATGTACATTGACAGCGACGATCACATCTGGGTGGTCGACGAGCTCGCCCGAGACGGCAAGGGCGCCGACATCGCCGAGTTCGATGAGAACGGGAAGGTGGTGCGCATTTTGGGAAAACCCGGCGTGTCGCATGCGGGACGCGATACTTTCTTCGAGCCCACTGCAGTGGCGGTGGCTCCCGACGGCGACATCTTCGTGAGCGACGGTCACTCAGCCGGCCCCGGTCATACCGACCGGGTCGTCAGGTTCAATCCCCGGGGACAATTCCTGATGCAGTGGGGCCACGAGGGCTTGGCGGCGGGTGACCTCGATGTGCCTCACTGCATTGCGATCGACAATGAAGGCCGCATCTATGTCGGCGACCGCTGGAATAACCGCATCCAGGTGTTCAACGAGAACGGCAAGCTCCTCAGCATCCTCACTCAGTTCGGGCGGCCGAGCGGCTGCTACATCGACAAGCACGACATCCTCTATGTCACCGATTCGGAGTCGCGTCCGAACTACGGCTACGGCTATCACCCCGGCTGGACGCGAGGCATCCGCATCGGCAGTGTTCATACGGGCATCGTGACCGCGTTTATTCCCGTCACCGCGCCGGATGATGACAGGTACGCGACGTTCGGCGGCGAAGGCATCTGGGCGGACCCGAGCGGTGCGGTCTACAGCGCCGAGGTCCAGCAACGGGCGGTCATCCGATACGTTAGGCAGTAACAGCGATCTTCAAAGCGCCGTCACACGTACGGCCACGGGGATTCGATGGCAGGCACGCGGCAGCCAATGGGCGACAAGCACAACAATGGAGGGTTTCGGCCTCTGCATCTGCTGCTCCTGATACCGTTCGCCGCGCTGCTCTGCGTGCCGCTGTACGACTCCGTGCGCCCCGAGTTGTTCGGTATTCCGTTCTTCTACTGGTACCAGATGATCTGGACCTTCCTGGCCGCGGCCATCATGGGGGCAGTCTATCTGTTGGAGGAAAGGCCGCGTAAATGAGCTCCAATCCGGTCGGCGTCATCGTTGCGCTGGTGCTGTTTGCCTTCGTCACGTGCGTAGGCCTGTTCGGCGCGCGGTGGCGTGCCGGCGATCTGGGCCTCCTGCACGAATGGGGCCTCGGCGGAAGACGCTTCGGAACCTTCATCAGCTGGTTCCTGCTCGGCGGGGACCTGTACACCGCCTACACGTTCATTGCCGTGCCGGCGCTGATGTTCGGCGCCGGCGCGCTGGGATTCTTCGCCGTACCGTATACGATATTGATGTATCCGCTGCTGTTTATCGCTTTCCCGCGGCTTTGGTCGGTGGCGCGACGACACGGCTACATCACGGCCGCCGACTTCGTACGCGGCCGCTTCGGCAGTCGCGGGCTGGCGCTGGCGGTCGCGGTGACGGGCATCATCGCCACGATTCCCTACATCGCGCTGCAGCTCACGGGCATACAGGTAGTGATCGCGGCGCTCGGCATGCGCTCGGACTGGATGCTGCCCGGCATCGGCATGGTGCACGATGTGCCGCTGCTGATCGCGTTCGCGGCACTGGCGCTGTACACCTATTCCAGCGGACTGCGCGGCACCGCCCTGATTGCGATCGTGAAGGACACGCTCATCTACGTGACCATCATCACCGCAATCATCGTCATTCCCGCCAAGCTGGGTGGATTCGGAAAGATCTTCGCCAGCGTCAATCCGCACCAGCTGCTGCTGGGGCACGGCTCGAGCTCAAATTTGGGCCCGAGCTTTGCCTATATGTCGCTCGCCCTGGGCTCAGCGCTCGCGCTGTTTCTCTATCCGCACTCGGTGACCGCGCTGCTCAGCTGCTCCGGCCGCAATGTCATCCGGCGCAACGCCGTGCTGCTGCCCGCCTATTCGCTGGCCCTCGGCCTGATTGCCCTGCTCGGCTACATGGCGGTGGCCGCAGCCGTCAAGGGCATGCCGCAATTCGCGGAGGGCTTCCGGATCTCAGGCGATAACTTCGCGGTGCCTGCGCTGATTCTAAGGATGTTCCCGGGCTGGTTCACGGGCGTCGCGCTGGCCGCGATCGCGATCGGCGCGCTGGTGCCCGCCGCCATCATGGCGATCGCCTGCGCCAGCCTGTTCACACGCAACATCTACAAGGAATTCATGGCGCCGAACTGCTCTCCGCGCCAGGAAGCCGAGGTAGCCAAATTCATCTCGCTGCTGGTAAAGCTAGGGGCGCTATTCTTCGTGCTGGAACTGCAGAGCACCTACGCCATCCAGCTGCAGCTTTTGGGCGGCATCTGGATCAGTCAGACTGTGCCGGCGGTGCTGCTGGCGCTGTACGTGCGGCTCAATCCCAAGGCGCTGCTGATTGGTTGGGCCGCCGGTATGCTGACCGGTACGTGGATGGCCTGGACGCTGAACTTCAAGAGTTCGATTTTCCCCCTCCACGTGTTTGGGATCACCATCCCCTGTTATGCGGCGGTTAGCTCCCTGGCACTCAACATCGCGATCAGCCTGGTGCTGAGCTGTGCCTTCAGCTTTGCGTCGAGCCGGCTTCGCGTGGATGAGACGATGGCGGAGGACTACCTCCTGTAGGCCAGACGGCGATGCGCACCAGCTCCGCGAGCGAGGGCGCACCCATCTTTCGCGCTGCGACCCGATCGGCGTTTTCGCAGTATCCGCATTCCACGCAGTGGAACCGCTCCTGCGTTGTTCGCCGCCGCCGTGCCCACATGCCGGACACTGCTGGCTGCTGTTCTGCGGTGGCACGACGATGAGGATGCGGCCGCTCCAGGCCAGCTTGTATTCGAGCTGGCGGCGGAACTCGAACCCAAGAACAAATGGTCAGCGGCAAGAAGAAGTAGCCCGCTCGCGATCCATACATCGCAGCATGATCGCCTCGCTGACGTGGGTGTCGGCGATGGCTTCCCGCCCGTCGAGGTCGGCAATCGTTCGGGCCAGCTTGAGGATGCGCTGGCGTGTTCGCCCGGAGAAGCGCAGGCGCCTCATTGCGCGATCGAGGAGCGTGCGCGCAGCGGGCTGCAGGATGCAACACCCCTCGACCTGGCCATCCGTGAGGCGCGCGTTGCAGCGGCCCTGGCGGGCGAGCTGTCGCGACCGGGCGGCGCTCACGCGCGCGGCGAGCGTCGCGCTCGATTCGCCCCGGTCGCTGCGCTCATCGAAATCGCCACTCTCGAGCCGCGGCACCTGCACGTGCATGTCGAGCCGGTCGAGGAGAGGGCCTGAGATGCGCGCGCGATAGCGTTGGGTCGCGGTCGGCGTGCAGCGACAGTTCGCGGCGGCATCGCCCAGATGGCCGCAGGGACAGGGGTTCATGGCGGCCACTAGTTGGAATTCCGCCGGGTAATCCGCGTGCGCGGCGGCGCGAGAGACGCGTACGATGCCGGCCTCCAGGGGCTCTCGCAGCGCCTCGAGCACGCGGCGGTCGAACTCCGGCAGCTCATCGAGAAACAACACGCCATTGTGGGCGAGGCTGATCTCGCCCGGTCGCGCGCGCGCACCGCCTCCCACGAGTGAGATCGCGGAGGCGGTGTGATGAGGCGAGCGGAAGGGACGACGGCCGAAGCCACCCATGTTGAAGCCGGCGGCGCTGATTGAGGCGATGCCGGCGCAGTCGAGCGCCTCGGTCTCGGTGAGCGGCGGCAGGAGTCCCGGCAGACGCTGCGCCAACATGCTCTTGCCGCAGCCTGGCGGGCCGATCAACAACAGGCTGTGCGCGCCGGCCGCCGCGATCAGCAGCGCGCGCTTGGCGTGAAACTGTCCTCTGACGTCGCTGACATCGGGCGCGGTGCCGCAGCGCGGCGCCGGCGCCCGATGTCCCGTCATCGGTGCATGGGTGCGCAGCGACTCTTCGCCGGTGAGGTGCCGGCAGACCTCCTTCAGATGCGATGCCCCGCGGACTGGCGTGCTGGCGGCGATGAGCGCCTCATCCGCATTCGCGGCGGGCACGATCAGCTCATGTCCATCGCGGCTGGCGTGCGCCGCCGCGAGCAGGATGCCGCGGACCGACTTGATTTCCCCTCCGAGCCCCAGCTCGCCATAGAGCTCGCACGGCGGCGCGTTGCCGTCCGACTTGCGCCGGAGCTGTCCGGAGGCGATGAGAATACCCAGGGCGATAGCCAGCTCGAACCGGCCGCCCTCTTTGGGGATCTCCGCCGGCGCGAGATTGACGACGATGCGGCCTGCGGGAAACTCAAAGTCACAGGAGAGCAGCGCCGCCTGTACCCGGTCGCGGCTCTCCCGTACCACGGTCGCGGGCAGGCCAACCAGATGAAATGCGGGCAGGCCGCTCGCCACGCTCACTTCGACCTGCACCGGCGGCGCCTCGAGGCCCACCTGGGCCCGGCACGACAGAGTGGCAACAGGCAGCACAGCGCCGTCCCTGATCGGGCGATGACCTCACTGCTCGGAGGGGTGCTCCGGCGCAGCAGGCGCGGATGCGCCTTCCAGCGCCTGCAGGCGCGCTTCGAGCTCCGCCAGGCGGGCGCGCGTGCGCTCGAGCACGCGGGTCTGGGTGTCGAATTCGTCCCGGGTCACCAGGTCGAGCTTGCCGAGACTCGAGCGCAGCACCGCGCGGAAGTTGGTTTCGAGATCCTTGCTCATGGTGCGAAACGCCGGCGGAATGCTCTCGAGCAGCCGGCGGGCGATCTCGTCGATCCGGAAGCTGTCCATCATCTCTCACCTCCAAGCGCGATGCCCCGCGACGGGGCGAAGCCTCTGACGCGCGGCACCAAAAGAGTGCGCGCGGGGGGCCTACGGCGGCGCAAGCCCCGGAAAGCGCATCGAAAATCGCAATGGCATGGATTCTGCACCCCGACTGCCCGCTTCACCAGCTTACGCGCGCGAACCACCGGTCGTGCAGCCGCCATTTGTGGCCCGATCGCCCGGAAACGCGCCCAAAGACTCGAGAACGGCCCCGGGAGACCCCATGCGCACCGCTCCGATCCTCTTCAAGGCGATCCGTCGAATGACATGCATCGCGGCGCTCGCGACCCTCGCACCAACACTGGCGTGGGCGGCCGATGCGCCCGCGGCTGCACCCGACAAGGGGGACATGGCCTGGATGCTGACCTGCACTGCGCTCGTACTGCTGATGTCGGTGCCGGCGCTCGGCCTGTTCTACGGCGGGCTGGTGCGCACCAAGAACATGCTCTCGGTGCTGATGCAGGTGTTCGTGGGCTTCTCGCTGATCACCGTCCTGTGGTGCATCTACGGCTACTCGCTGGCCTTCACCGCGGGCAACGAGTTCATCGGAGGCCTGAGCCGGCTGTTCCTGTCAGGCACATTCAACCCGGCGACCGGCGCGTTCTCCACGATCGGCACCTTCGACAAGGGCGTCGTGCTGACTGAGTTGGTTTATGTCGGCTTCCAGGGCACTTTCGCCGCCATCACCTGTTGTCTCATCCTCGGCTCGCTGGTCGAGCGGATCAAGTTCTCCGCCATCCTGGTCTTTCTCGCGTTCTGGTTCACCTTCTGCTACTGCCCGGTGGCGCACATGGTGTGGTACGTACCGGGTCTCGACACCAATCCGGGCGGCCACCCGGTGGGGGGCCTGTTGGCAAATTGGGGCGCACTCGATTTCGCCGGCGGTACGGTCGTGCACATCAACGCCGGTGTCGCCGGTCTGGTTGGCGCCATGATCCTCGGGAAGCGCATCGGCCTCGGCAGGGAGCCGATGCCGCCGCACAGCCTCACCATGACCATGATCGGCGCTTCACTGCTGTGGTTCGGATGGTTCGGGTTCAACGCGGGCTCCGCCCTCGAGGCCAATGGCTCCGCGGCGCTCGCCTTCCTGAACACCTACCTCGCCACCGCCTGCGCGGTGCTCGCCTGGACAGGCACGGAGTGGCTCGTCAAGGGCAAGCCCTCGATGCTGGGCGCGGCCTCGGGCGCGGTCGCGGGCCTCGTGGCCATCACGCCGGCAGCCGGCAACGTGGGCATCCCGGGCGCGTTCCTGATCGGCCTCGGCGTCGGCCCGCTGTGCTTCTGGGGTGTCACGGGCCTGAAGAAGACGATCCGCACCGACGATGCGCTGGATGTGTTCGGTGTCCACGCGCTCGGGGGTATCTTCGGCGCGCTGACCACCGGAATCTTCAACGATCCGGCCCTTGGCGGACCGGGCGGCAGCGCCTATCCAGGCATCTGGGCCCAATTCCTCATCCAGGCCAAGGCCGTGGGTGTGGTCATCGTATGGACGGCCGTGGTGGCTGCGGCCGGGTTCTACCTGCTGAAGCTCGTCATGGGTATCCGCGTCTCCGAGGAGGAGGAGCGGGAGGGGCTCGACATCACCATCCACGGAGAGCGCGCTTACGATATTTGACGTAGAGTGCGCTTTCTGTGAGGCCCTGCCATTGCTTGTGTGATGCAGTTCAAAGGACTGGCCCGGAGCAGGGTGGAAAATGAACCGCTGCTCCGGGGAGAAAGGTCATGTCGCGATCCATCGTCATCCTGCTGGCCGCCTCGATCGCCACCCTTATGGGGGCGGCGGGGATCGCTCACGCGAACAGCGTCGTCTACGAGTGGACGGATGCGCACGGGGAGGTGCACTACACCGATCAGTGGGTGCCGGGCGCCAAGCTCATCCGGGTCCAGACGGCCCACTCGGCGCCGGACGCGAGCGCCATGAAGGGCATCCAGAGCGAGAGCAACGCCGCCGCGGGCCAGATCAAGCAGCAGCAGGACGCCGATGCCGTGCAACAGGATGTGGCCAAGGCTCGCGCCGCGCAATGCGCCCAGGACAAGGCGGAATACAAGAAGCTGATCGACTCCCGCCGGATCTATACGGCCGACCAGAGCGGCGAGCGCCACTACCTCTCAGACGCCGACGCTGACGCCGAGCGGCTCAAGGTACGCCAGGCCATGGAAGCGGACTGCGGCAGTGGTTAAGATTGGCTAAAGCCGGCCTGCGGCCGTTTTAGCGGCCAACCGAGTTACTATTTCGATCTCGCAGCCGTTTCCCGGGGCTCCGCCTCCTGCGCCGGCGGGTCTCGAAGGCGGCTCCTTGCAGGGTGTTCAACCATGAAGACAGGTTTTGTGGGCCTTGGGACCATGGGCTCGCACATGGCCCGCAACCTGAAGCGGGCCGGCCTGCTGACCGCGGTGTGGAACCGCACCGCCGAGAAGGCAAGCTCACTGGCGGCGGAGCTCGGCGTCAAGGCGTCACAGACGCCCGCGGAATTGGCCGCGGATGTCGAGACGATCGTCATCTGCGTTTCGGCCGACGGCGACGTGCTGGATGTCGTGCGCGCCCTCGCTCCCGGACTGGCATCGGGCAGCCTGGTGATCGATTGCTCCACCGTCGCGGCCGACACGGCGCGCAAGGCGGCGGAGCTTCTGGGCAAGCAGGGCGTGGAGTTCCTCGATTGCCCGGTGAGTGGCGGCGTGGAAGGTGCGCGGGATGGGACGCTGGCGATCATGGCCGGCGGCACTGCCCAGGCCTTCGAGCGCGGCCAGCCGGTGCTCGCGGCTATGGGCCGGACGATCACTCATCTTGGCCCGACCGGCAGCGGCCAGGCGGCGAAGGCCACCAACCAGATCATGTGCGCGGGCATCATCGAGACCGTCTCCGAGGCGATGGCGTTCGCGCGCGCCCAGGGCCTGCCCCTCGAGAAGCTGATCGATACGCTTGGCAAGGGCGCAGGCTCGAGCTGGTACTTCGTGCATCGCGCGCCCAACATGGCGCGCGGCAGCTATCCGCCGGGCTTTCGCGTGCGGCTGCACGCCAAGGACCTGGCCATTTGCCGGGACATGGCCGCGCGCTTTGGTGTCGCGCTGCCCGTGGTCGAGCGTATGTTGAGCGAATACGCCGAGCTCATCGCCCGCGGCTACGGCGACGAGGATATCTCCGCCGCATTCCGCCTCAAGGCGGAGCTCTTCGAGCCCTCACGAGGACAAGCTCCATCCGCCTGACTCGCAGCGCGATCGTGCGGCAGGCGCTGCGCGGCGGCGCGGAGTCCTTCTACCTGCCGGATTTCTGCACCTCGCGCGCAGCGCTCGCGATCGTGCTCATCGTGGAGCTGACCGCCATCGTGCTCGCGCTCGCGCGGCAGGGCGGAAGCCAGCTCCAGGCGCCCGACTTCTGGGCGGACCTCGCGCGGACTTCGCTTTTCCTCCTTTGGGTCGGCCTCGTTTGCGCGGCGCTCCTTTGCTGGACGCGCAGGCAACTCGAGCAGCTCACGGTGGTCCGCGGATCGGCGGCCGTGCTGGCGCTGCTCACGGCGACCATTATCGTGATTTCGGCCGCCGCGTACTTCATCGGCCGCAGCCGTCTCGCTGGCGGCACGGGCGCGGCTACGTTCTTCCCGTCGCAGGGGGGGCCTTTTGTGCTGCGCAACGTGGCCATCGGCTTCGTGATCGTCGCGGTCGCGCTGCGCTACTTCTACGTGACGCATCAGTGGCGGCGTAACATCGAGATGCGCGCCGCGGCGCGCGTGCATGCGCTGCAGGCCCGAATCCGCCCGCACTTCCTCTTCAACAGCATGAACACCATCGCCTCGCTCACCCGCTCCGATCCGGTGCTGGCCGAGCAGGCGGTGCAGGACCTGGCGGATCTTTTTCGCGCCTCGTTGAGCGATCAGCGCCAGACCATCACCCTCGAGGAGGAGCTCGAGGTGGCGCGAACCTATCAACGGATCGAGGAGCTGCGTCTCGGCGCGAGGCTGCGCGTGAGCTGGGACGTCGACCGGCTGCCGCGCGATGCGCGCGTCCCGGGATTGCTGCTGCAGCCGCTCATCGAGAACGCGATCTATCACGGGATCGAGCCGCGACCCCAGGGCGGGATGGTCAGTATCGTGGGCGAGCTCGCGGGCGATCTCATCACCATCGTCGTCCGCAATCCCGTGGATGAGCGCGAGAGCGAGCGCGAAGGCAACCGTCTGGCGCTCGCCAACATCCGGGAGCGGCTGGCGCTCCTTTACGGCGAGCTTGCCCTGGTCAAGGCGGGCCGCTTCGACCAGGAGTACATCGTGACCCTGCGCTTCCCCCACGTCGCCGCCCAACAGCAAGCAAGTGAGCCGGCGAAGGCCGCCCTACTTCGCCGGCGGGATCAACCAAGTGAATAGGCTGGCTGCTCAAAGCGCCGAAGGCGTCTTTGAGCCAAATCTATGAAGGTGCTGATCGTGGACGATGAGCCCCCCGCGCGCGAGCGGCTGCGAAGCCTGCTCGCGGAGGTCGGCGATAGCGAGATCGTCGGTGAGGCCGGAACCGGCGCCGAGGCGCTGACCCAGGCTGTCTCGCTCTCGCCCGACGTCGTGCTGCTCGATGTCCGCATGCCGGAGATGGACGGCATCGAGGCGGCACAGCACTTGAGCACTCTGGAGGAGCCGCCGGCGGTGATCTTCACGACCGCATACGATCAGTACGCCGTCAACGCCTTCGAGACGCGGGCGGTGGGCTATCTCCTCAAGCCCATCCGCAAGGAGAAGCTGGCCGCCGCCCTCGCCCAGGCGGGACGTCTCACACGACCGCAGCTTCAGCGTCTCGCGGCCGCCGCGAAAGCGGAGCGTCGCTCACACATCGCCGCGCGCAATCGCGACGGGTTGCGCCTGATCCCGATCGAGGAGGTGCAGTATTTCCTCGCCGAGCAGAAGTACACGACCGTACGCCACCTGCGGGGCGAGGACCTCATCGAGGACTCGCTGCGCTTGCTCGAGGAGGAGCTCGCGGCCGACTTCGTGCGCATCCACCGCAACGCGTTGGTTGCCGTGCGCCACCTCGATCGCATCGAGCGCAACGCCGAGGGCCAGTACTTCGTGAGGCTGCGCGGCTGCGAGGCGCCGCTCGCGGTCAGCCGCCGGATGGCCGGGGAGTTGCGCGAGCGGTTTCGATTATGAGTTATGCTCTGTGCCCGTGATGCGCGTCGAGTTCACCAAGATGCACGGGCTGGGTAACGACTTCGCGGTGTTCGACGTCGCCGCGGCCTTGCCGCTCGATGGCGCGCTCATCCGGCGTCTGGCGGATCGCCACACCGGCATCGGCTTCGATCAGGCGCTGCTGCTCGAGATGCCGCGGCGCCGGGAAACGGCCGTGTTCTACCGCATCTTCAATGCGGATGGCATCGAGGCGGAGCAATGCGGGAACGGCGCCCGCTGCATCGCGGCGCTCTTGGCGGCGCGCGGGCTCGCGCGCTCCGGAGCGGTCACGATGGACAGTCCCGCCGGTCTGATTCAGGCGCGCACGCTCGACGGGGGACTGGTCTCGGTGGACATGGGACTGGTGCGCTTCGATCCGCGCGCGCTTCCCTTCGAAGCCGAGGCCGAGGCTGACCGATATCCGCTCGAGGCCGGCGGCATGTGGATCGAGATCGGCGCGGTGTCGATCGGCAACCCGCACGCCGTTCTCGCCGTGGAGTCGGTCGACACGGCCGCGGTGGAGCGCTTAGGTCCCGCGATCGAGCACCACTCGCGCTTCCCCAGGCGCGTAAATGCGGGATTCATGCAGGTCATCGACCGCTCGAGCATCCGCCTGCGAGTGTATGAGCGTGGCGCCGGCGAGACGCTCGCCTGTGGTACCGGCGCCTGCGCCGCGGTCGCGGTGGGGCGGCGCTGGGGCGAGCTCGACCGGGAAGTGCAGGTGGGCGTGCGCGGCGGCGAGTTGCGCGTAAACTGGAACGGTCCGGGAGAGCACATCTGGCTGACGGGACCGGCGGAGATATCCTTCGCGGGCCACGTAGAGGTTTGAGAACATGACGACACGAGAAGCCCGAGGGTTGGCCACCAAGGAAAACGAGGAAGACGCGATCGCCGCGTACCTGCAGCACAACCCGGATTTCTTCGAGCGCCACCAGGCGCTGCTCACGCGCCTGCGCATTCCGCACGCGCGCGGCGGCTCGACCATCTCGTTGGTGGAGCGGCAGATCGAGGTTCTGCGCGAGAAGCACGCCGCGCTCGAGGACAAGCTCGCGGAGCTGGTGAGCGTGGCGCGCGCCAACGACGCCATCGCCGAGAAGCTCCATCGCTTCACGCGCAAGCTCTTGCGGGCGGGCTCGCGCGCGCAGGCCGTAGCGCTCATCGAAGCCAGCCTGCGGGAGGACTTCGACGCCTTCCACTGCGTGCTCGTGTTGGCTGGCGAATACCCGGAGCTCGCTCCCCAACGCTTCGTGCGCATCGTGGCGCGCGAGGATGCGGGGCTGAAATCCTTCGAGACGCTGTTTGCCAGCGCCAAGCCGCGATGCGGCCAGGTGCGCGACACGCAGCGTGAGTTCCTCTTCGGCCAGGACGCCAACGACATCGGCTCCGTGGCGCTGGTGCCGTTGGGAGACAAAACCGGCCCGCTCGGCGTGCTCGCGCTCGGCAGCACCGACCACGACCGGTTCCATCCGGGGATGAGCACCGAGTTCCTGGGGCGCATGGCGGATCTCATCTCCGACGCGGTGAGCCCGGATTCCGGCGCGTGAGTTGACTCCGGCCGCCCTCGCCTGGATCGAGCGCTTCCGCCGGTATCTCGCGGCGGAGCGGCGTTGCTCGCCGCACACGGTAGCCGCCTACACTCGGGACCTTCAGGCGCTCGTGTCCTACTGCGACCGGGCCGGCCTCGAGAGCTGGACGGCCATCGATACCGGACACCTGCGATCCTTCGCCGCGCGGCTGCATGGTGGCGGCCTCGGGCCGCGCAGCATCCAACGACGGCTGTCCGCCGTGCGCAGCTTCTATGAGTTTCTGCAGCGTGAAGCCCATGCACTGCGCAATGCGGCGCATATCGAGATCGGGGACCGCGAGCTCGCGCAGATCCGCAGCAACCCGGGCCAGGAGGTGCGGGCGCCCAAAGCGGCGCGGCGCCTGCCCGAGACGTTGGATGCGGATCAGATGGCGCGCCTGCTCGAGATCCCGGCCGGGGAGCCGTTCGCCACCCGCGACCGCGCCATCATGGAGCTGCTCTACTCCTCGGGGCTGCGGCTCGCGGAGATCGTGGGGCTCGATGTTGGCCAGCTCGATCGTCGCGATCGGACGGTGCACGTGCTCGGAAAAGGCCGCAAGGCGCGCGTGCTGCCGGTCGGACGCGTGGCGCTTCGCGCGATGGAGCAGTGGCTCCCCGAGCGCGCGAGCTTCGTCCGACCCGGCGAGCAGGCGCTCTTCGTCGGCCGCTCCGGGCGGCGGCTCGGCCGCCGGGCGGTCGAGCTGCGGGTCGCGTACTGGGCGCGCCGTCAGGGCATCGCAAGCCACGTCTATCCCCACCTTTTCAGGCACTCCTTCGCCTCGCATCTGCTCGAGTCCGGCGCCGAGCTGCGCGGGGTGCAGGAGCTGCTGGGCCACGCCGATATCGCCACGACCCAGATCTACACCCACCTTGACTTCCAGCACCTCGCCCGCATCTACGACGCCACACACCCCCGGGCGCGGCGGGCCAAAACGCCTGCCAAGTAGCGTCAGTCCGACGAGGATCCCATGACCGATTCGCAGCGATTCGATCCGCACGGCACCACCATCCTCGGCGTGCGGCGCAACGGCGCCGTGGCGCTGGCCGGCGACGGCCAGGTGACGCTCGGCAACACCGTCATGAAGGGCAACGCGCGCAAGGTGCGCAAGCTCTACAACGACAAGGTGCTCGCCGGCTTCGCCGGTGGCACGGCGGACGCCTTCACGCTCTTTGAGCGCTTCGAGGGCAAGCTCGAGAAGTACGGCAATCTGACACGCGCCGCGATCGAGCTCGCCAAGGACTGGCGCTCCGACCGGTACCTGAGGCGCCTCGAGGCGCTGCTGCTCGTCGGCGACCCCGGCAAGCTTCTCGTGATCTCCGGCAACGGCGACGTCATCGAGCCCGACATCGATGCGGCCGCGATCGGCTCCGGCGGGCAGTTTGCGCTCGCCGCCGCGCGGGCGATGCTCGAGACGACGCAGCTCGATGCACGTAGCATCGCGGAGCGCTCACTCAACATCGCCGCCGATATCTGCATCTATACCAACCGGAATCTCACCGTCGAGGAGCTCGGTTCCTAACACCATGTCATCGCTCACCCCCCGAGAGATCGTCCAGGAGCTCGACAAGCACATCATCGGCCAGGACGCCGCCAAGCGCGCCGTCGCCATCGCGCTGCGCAACCGCTGGCGCCGCATGCAGGTGCCGGAGCCGCTGCGCCAGGAGATCACGCCGAAGAACATCCTGATGATAGGGCCCACGGGCGTCGGCAAGACGGAGATCGCGCGCCGCCTCGCCCGGCTCGCCAACGCCCCGTTCGTCAAGGTCGAGGCCACCAAGTTCACCGAGGTCGGGTATGTCGGGCGCGACGTCGACTCCATCGTCAAGGAGCTGGCCGATGTCGCCGTGAAGATGACGCGCGAGCAGGAGATGCAGAAAGTCCGCGAGCGCGCCGCGGAAGCGGCGGAGGAGCGTGTGCTCGATGCGTTGCTGCCGAAGCCGCGGATGATGGGTTTCTCCACCGACGAGCCCGCGCAGCCGCGCGATGCGGACACACGCGAGAAGTTTCGCCGCATGCTGCGCGCCGGCGAGCTCGATGAGCGCGAGCTCGAGATCGAGGTGCGCGCGATGCCTATGGGTGTCGAGATCATGGCGCCTCCGGGCATGGAGGAGATGCAGCAGCAGCTGCAGTCCATGTTCCAGAACCTCGGCGGCAATCGCACCCGCAACCGCAAGGTGAAGGTACGCGAGGCGCAGACGCTCCTCGTCGAGGAGGAAGCCGCCAAGCTCATCAACGAGGAGGAGCTCAAGGTCAAGGCGCTCGCCAACGCGGAGCAGAATGGCATCGTCTTCATCGATGAGATCGACAAAGTGACGCGCCGTCAGGAGACGATGGGCGCGGACGTCTCGCGCGAGGGCGTGCAGCGGGACCTGCTGCCGCTCGTTGAGGGCTCGACCGTGGCCACGAAGTATGGCCCCGTAAAGACCGATCACGTGCTCTTTATCGCTTCCGGCGCCTTCAGCCTCTCGAAGCCCTCGGACTTGATCCCGGAGCTGCAGGGGCGCCTGCCGATCCGCGTGGAGCTCGACCCGCTCAACGTCGGCGACTTTGTCAGGATTCTGACGGAACCCGACGCCTCGCTCACGAGTCAGTACCAGGCGCTCATGGGAACCGAGGGTGTGACGGTGGAGTTCTCAGAGGACGGCGTGCGGCGCATCGCCGAGATCGCCTTCCAGGTGAACGAGCGCACCGAGAACATCGGCGCCCGGCGGTTGCACACGGTGATGGAGCGGCTGCTGGAGACCGTTTCCTACGCGGCGTCGGAGCAGGGCGGCGCGCAGGTGAGGGTCGATGCGAAGTATGTCGATGAGCACTTGGGCAACCTCGCCAAGGATGAGGATCTCAGCCGGTACATCCTTTAGCCGGCAGCTTGGCCAGCTTTTCTCGGGCCCAAGCTGCCGGCCGAGGTGTCCATAACCGCGATGTCGTGCCGGTCCACGGCCGTTACAGCGTACTATCAGCAGCTGTTGTGAGCTTGGGGATGGTGGCAGACCGGATGGCTTCGAAAAAAGCAATCACGAGCGCTCGAGCCCGGACCCGGACGGGAGGCTCGCGCGCGAAGAGTGCATCCCTCCCTGCGCCCGCGGCCGAGCCCGCGGCCGAGCCCGCAGCCGCCGAGCCCGCAGCCGCCGAGCCTGCTTCCGACAGACCGACCGCCATCGTCGGCGTGGGCGCTTCCGCGGGAGGCATCGAGGCCTTCACGACGATGCTGAAGGCGCTTCCCGCCGATACCGGGCTCGCCTTCGTGTTCGTGCAACACCTCGCGCCGACGCACGCCAGCCTGTTGGCGGAGATCCTCCAGCGGGCGACTCGCATGCGCGTGATCGAGGTCAAGGATGAGCCGCAGGTCGAGCGCAACGGCGTGTATGTCATTCCGCCGGCGCGGGTGATGACCATCAAGGCCGGGCGGCTCGCGCTCACGCCCCGGGGCCAGGCGCCGCATCACCCCATCGACGCTTTCTTCGACTCGCTCGCAGCGAGCGCGGGACACCGTGCCATCGGGGTGGTGCTTTCCGGAACCGCGAACGACGGCACCGCAGGCCTCGCCGCAATCAAGGTGGCGGGAGGGATCACCATCGCCCAGGACGGGTCGGCGCTCTACGACGGGATGCCACGCAGCGCGATCGCTGCCGGCCGCGTAGACTTAGTGCTGCCGCCGGCAGGCATCGCCGATGAGCTGGTGCGGATCGCGAGACACCCCTACCTGATCGATGCGGCGGGAGATACGGCGGGAGATACGGCGGGGGATGCGGCGGGGGATGCGGCGGGGGATGCGGCCATCGACCGTGTTCTGGCGGCGCTGCGTCATGGCACGGGCGTCGATTTTTCCCAATACAAGTCCAATTCTCTGCACCGGCGCATCCGCCGCCGGATGGCCCTGCTCAAGGTCGCCCGGGCCGGGGAGTATGCACGCCTGCTCAAGAGCGACCCGCGTGAGGTCGAGGCGCTCTACCAGGACATCCTCATCGGTGTCACCACGTTCTTCCGCAACGCGGAGTCCTTCGAGGCGCTCAAAGCCAGGATCTTCCCGCGACTGTTCAAGGGCCGCGGGCGCCAGCACCCGGTGCGCGTTTGGGTGATCGGTTGCGCCACCGGCGAGGAAGCCTACTCGCTCGCCATCGCGCTTACGGAATACACCGCCGCGAACGAGGCCAGCACGCCGATTCAGGTCTATGCAACCGACCTCAACAACTCCGCCATCGAGAAGGCGCGCATCGGCCTTTATCCGAAGTCGATAGAGAGCGAAGTCTCGCCGGAGCGGCTGCGGCGATTCTTTGTCGAGTCGGACGGAGGTTACCGCGTCGGCAAGGCCATTCGCGACGTCTGTATCTTCGCGCGTCATAACTCGCTCGGCGATCCGCCGTTCTCCCGGATGGATTTCCTAAGCTGCCGAAACGTCATGATCTACATGGAGGCGGCGCTGCAGAAGCGACTGTTGCCGCTGTTGCATTATGCGCTGAAGCCCGGGGGGTTCCTGTTTCTCGGGCCCTCCGAGACGATCGGAGCCAGCCGCGAGCTGTTCGAGCTCGAGGACTCGCAGGCGAAGGTCTACGCGAAGAAGCCGGTCACGACGCCACTCGCCCAGTCCTTCCAGTGGTGGGGGACTTTCCATTCCGGCCGCTCGCCGGAGTCGCACTCGGAGTCGAGGCTCGAGACGGCCCAGGAGCGGGTTATCGAGGTGCAACGCGACGCCGAGCGCGTGCTGCTCGCGCGTTACGTACCCGCCGGCGTGCTGGTCAACGAGAGCCACGAGGTCCTGCAGTTTCGCGGCGATACCGGCCGCTATCTCACTCCTGCCCCGGGCAAGGCGAGCCTGAACGTGCTCAAGATGGCCCGCGAGGGGCTGCTGGTGTCGCTGCGCGAGCTGCTGCAGCGCGCCCGCCGCGAGCGCGCCGTGGTGCGCGAGCAAGGCGTGCGCATCAAGACGAATGGCGGCTTCACCGAAGTCACGCTGGTCGTGATCCCCGCGGGCCGTGCCAACGGCAGCGAGCGGGGCTACTGGATCCTGTTCGAGAGCCCGGAGCCGCCGGTTGCCGCGGCGGAGAAGCGACCCGGGCGCGCGCGGGCCGCCGCCGGCATGGCCCGCCGCATCGAGGAGCAGGAGAAGGAGGTCAAGCGGCTGCTGCAGGAGCTCGCCGCCACGCGCGATTACCTGCAGTCGGTCATCGAGCAACAGGAAGCCGTCAACGAGGAGCTGCAATCGGCCAACGAGGAGGTGCAGTCGAGCAACGAGGAGCTGCAGAGCATCAACGAGGAGCTCGAGACCTCGCGCGAGGAGATCCAGTCGAGCAACGAGGAGCTCACCACCGTCAACGAGGAGCTGCAGAACCGCAACGACGAGCTGAACCGGGCCAACAATGATCTCAACAATCTGTTCGGCAGTCTGCAGATGGCCATTGTCATGGTCTGGCCGGACCTGCGCATCCGGCGCTTCACGCCGACGGCCGAGAAGCTCTTCAACCTGATCGGCACCGACGTCGGCCGCCCGATCGGCGACATCAAGCTCAATCTCACGATAACCGAGCTGCCGAAGCTGCTCGCGGAGGTCATCGACCAGGTGAGCGCTCGCGATCTCGAGGTGCAGGACGGTAGCGACCACTGGTACCTGCTGCGCCTGCGCCCCTATCGCACCCTCGACAATCGGATCGACGGTGCGGTCATCATGCTCTTCGACATCGACTCGCTGAAGCGCTCCGTCGCGGTGCTCGAGCGGCAGGCAAAGCTCCTCGAGCAGACGCACGAGGCGGTATTCGTGCGCGATCTACAGGGCACGATCGTCTACTGGAACCGGGGAGCCGAGCTCCTCTACGGGTTCGGCAAGGAGGAGGCGCTCGGGCGCTTGAGTCACGAGCTGCTCGGCAAGAACTCCGTGGCACTTCTGCAGATCAACGACGGGCTGAAGCGCGAGGGACGCTGGATGGGCGAGATCGTCCAGAGGACCAAGGACGGCCGGGAGCTCGTCGTCGAGAGCCTGGAGGTGTTGATCTCCGAGGCGGAGCGGCAGGTGGTCCTCGCCACCAACCGGGACATCACCGAGCGCAAGCGGCTGGAGGACTCGCTCCGGACGCGGGTGGATGAGCTCGCGGCCGCCGACCGGCACAAGAGCGAGTTCCTCGCGGTACTGGCGCACGAGCTACGCAATCCGCTTGCACCGCTGCGCAACGCCATCGAGATCCTGAAGTCCGTGCCGGCGACCGACCCCCGAGCGGCCCGGGCGAAGGAGTTGATCGAGCGCCAGGCGCGCACGCTCACTCGCCTGGTGGATGACCTCCTCGATACGGCGCGAATCAACAGCGGCCACGTGCAGCTGCGGCGTGAGGCGCTCGACTTGCGGCTGATCGCCAGCCGCGCCATCGAGACCACGCGGGAGGTGATCGACTCACGGCGGCATGGCCTCGACCTGAACCTTCCTCCCGAGCCGGTCAGCGTGATCGGCGATGCCACCCGGCTCGAGCAGGTGCTCGGCAATCTGCTGAACAATGCGGCGAAGTACACCCCGGAGGGAGGTCAGATTACGGTGAGCGTGACCGAGGCCGGCAACGGCGCGCAGCCCGAGGCGGTGGTGCGTATCCAGGACACGGGGGTGGGCCTTTCCGCGGAAATGCTGCCACGGGTGTTCGATCTTTTCGCCCAGGCCGACCGGTCGTTGGCTCACTCGCAGGGAGGCCTCGGCATCGGGCTCTCACTGGCGCGCAGCCTCGTCGAGCTGCATGGCGGGCGGGTCGCGGCGAGCAGCGACGGGCTGGGGAAGGGGAGCGAGTTCGCGGTTTATTTGCCGCTGGCGGCGAAGACCTGAGGGGCGTGCCACTGGCCGTCCTTGGCGGCGGGGCCCTCACCCCTGGTTATGATCGTGTTCCCAGGCCGCCAGGAAGTTGATCAGTGAGATCAGCTTGCTCGGGTCGTCGCCGCCGCTCGCCTTGCCGACATCGGTGGTGAACTTGCCATCCACGGCGATGAACGGCACGCCCTGCACCTGGTAGGCATTGGTGATCTCGTCCGCCTGCTGGAGCTGCGTGTTGACGTAAAAGGAGTTGTAGGCCTTGGCGAACGCGTCCGCGTTGATGCCGTTCTGTACAGCCCACGCCTGCTGCTGCTTGAAGGTCTGATTCTTGGAGTTGGAGAAGAGCACGTCTTCGCTGCCGCTTTGACTTTCCATGTTGTGAAGGTAGCGGAACGCCTTGTCCACCAGGTCATCGCGCCCCAGCGCCTCGAGTGTGTAGAAAAGCCGTGCGTGCGCGCGATGCACCGGACCCCACATCACCGGTACACGCACGAACTGCACGTAAGCGGGCTTCGTCTTCCGCCACTGATCGAGGTAGGGCTCCAGTGCGAAGCAATGCGGGCAGGCGAGCCAGAACACCTCCAGCACCTCGACCTTTCCGGGAGCGACGGTGGTCGGCTGTGCCGGCGAGATCACGTCGTAGTTCACCCCGGGTTTCCACTGGTCGCTCGAGGGCAGCCCGCCGCTGGTGGACAGGCCCGCCAGATGCTCGAGCGAGGGACTGCTCGCGTCAGCGGCCTGGGCGCCGCCCGCCGGGCTGCTCGGCGCAGCTGCGGCCTGCGCGCTCGCCGCCTGCTGGCCGCTGGCCGCGGCGGGCGCCGTCGTCTGGTCGGTCTGCGCGGCCGCCTGGGCGGTCTGCCGCGGCGCCTGGCTCTGGCGCGCGCAGGCGCAGAGCGCGAGGAGAAGCGCGGCGGACAGGGTGAAGAGCCTCAGCGGCAGTAGTGGCATGCGGGTCATCGGCGTGTCCTGGCTCATCGCAGGCCCTGCACGTAGGAGGCGACGTCGCGGATCTGCTCCGGTGTCAGGTGCTTGGCGATATCGAACATAATGATGCTGTTGGGCGTTGCGGTCGTGGCATTCGGCCCGCTGTAGCGGGTGCCGTTGGCATAGCTCTGCAGCTGCGACACCACATAGACCGATTGCTGCGCCTCGAGTGCCGGATAGCCTGCTGCCGGGTTGCCGCGGCCCAGCGGCCCGTGGCACGCGGCGCATGCGGGCACGCCGCCCGCGTCATCACCATGCAGGTACAGCGCCTGTCCGGCTTTCCAATAGGAGGGGTCGGCTTCGAGCCCGGCTGGCGTCTGCGCGGCGAAAAACACCGCCAGATTGTCGATGTCCTGATCGCTGAGGCCCGCCGCCATCGGCTGCATCACCGGGTTCTTGCGGATACCGGCGCGAAAGAGACGAAGCTGCTCCGCGATGTAGACGGCATTCTGGCCCGCGAGGCGCGGCCATATCGGATTCTGGCTGTTGCCATTCGGACCATGGCAGGAGAAGCAGACGGCGGCCTTGGTGGCGCCTGCCTGCGCGGAGCCGTCCTCATAGGGATCCGGGGTGACCGGAGGCGTCGCCGTCGTCGGGCTTGCGGCAGGAGTCGCCGGGCCCGCTGCAGGCGGTGCCGCCAGTGCGGCGGCGGCCCATACGACGGACAACAGTGCGGCGGAGGCGGTTGCCAGCGGTGCTCTTTTCGCCATCGTTTCGCTCTTTCCCCGAGTATCGTGAGTGACGCGAAAGCGCCGAATTGTACACTACGGCCGTGGCCGCATTTCCGAACGCAAAATTTCTCCTGAGCGCCGCCGCCCCGGGACAGTTTCCCGCGGACCGCGGCGCGGAAGTGGCCTTCGCAGGGCGCTCGAACGCCGGCAAATCGAGCGCCATCAACGCGATCCTCGGGCGCCAGGGGCTGGCGCGCACCAGCAAGACACCGGGCCGTACGCGGCTCATCAACTTCTTCGAGCTCTCAGCGCTCGAGCGCATCGTGGACCTGCCGGGATACGGCTTTGCGAGCGCGCCGGAGGGCGAGCGGCGCGCCTGGCCGCGGCTCATCGAGGCGCTGCGGGAGCGCGCTGCGCTCAAGGGCCTGTTCGTGATCGTCGATGCGCGCCGCGGGATCGGCCCGGGTGACGAGGCGCTGCTCGAGTGGACATTGCCCCGGCAGCGTGTCCACGTCCTGCTGTCAAAGGCGGACAAGCTGAGCCGCAGCGAAGGGCGGCAGGGGCTCGCTGCGGCCGTGGAGACGCTGGGGCAGCGCGCTACGGTACAGCTCTTCTCCGCGCATGCGCGCACGGGCCTCGGAGAGGCGCAGCGCGTGCTGGAGAGCTGGCTCAGGCCGGAAGAAAAAACCCCGATGACCTCTGAAGAGGTCACCGGGGCAGACTAACCCGGCACAGGTCTCGTGTGAACCGGGTTGACTCGCTCAGGGAGGGAAGCGAGGAGTGCATAGCACACTCGAACGATTAGATGGGGGAGGCTGCGGGAAGTTCCGTCACCCATGCGGGAAAAAGCCCTTTTCCGTCAGTCACCTGGCGCAGGAGCGTGCTGGACATTCTTACAGTATGTCGCACGGGCCTTGAGGCCAGGCGCGGGGACGTGCCCGGCCGCCGCAGGGAGAGGCGGTGCCTTTCAGCGAAGCACTGCTTCGCCCGCCGAGCGAGTCTCGGGCAAAAACCACGCTTTTTGCCCGAGACGGCGCTGGACGGGCTAGGAGCCCCGATCCAGCGCTTCACACTAGTGCGCCTCGTCCCAGTTCGCGCCGGTGCCGATCTCGACGCGCAGGGGTACGCGAAGCTGCGCCGCGGAGGTCATTCTCTCCCGGACGGCCTCCCCCACCCGCTCGACGGCGTCACTGCGCACTTCGAGCACCAGCTCGTCGTGGACCTGCATGATGAGGCGCGCCGGGGCGTCTTCGCGTGCGCACCAGGCGTCGACCGCGATCATGGCGCGCTTGATGATGTCGGCCGCGGTACCCTGCATGGGCGCGTTGATCGCACTGCGCTCGGCATACTGCCGCGTCTGAGTGTTGCCGGAGCGGATATCCGGCAGATAGAGGCGGCGCCCATAGACGGTCTCGACGAAGCCACGGTCGCGCGCCTGCCTGCGCGTCTCCTCCATGAAGCGCCGCACTCCGGGATAGCGCTGGAAGTAGCGCTCCACATAGTTCTGTGCGGCGCCGCGCTCGATGCCGAGCTGGCGGGCGAGCCCGAAGGGCGACATGCCGTAGATGAGCCCGAAGTTGATGGTCTTCGCCGCCCGGCGCTGATCGGCGGTGACCTCCGCCAGGGGCGCACCGAAGACCTCGGCCGCGGTGGCCTGGTGCACGTCACGGTCCTCCGCGAAGGCGGCCAGCAGGCCTTCATCGCCCGAGAGGTGCGCCATGATGCGCAGCTCGATTTGCGAGTAGTCCGCGGCTATCAGCACGTGTCCCGGCGGCGCGATGAAGGCCTGGCGGATGCGCCGGCCCTCGGTGCGGCGAATCGGAATGTTCTGCAGGTTGGGGTCGGACGAGGAGAGTCTGCCCGTCTGCGCCACCGCCTGATGGTAGGAGGTATGGATCCGGCCGGTGCGCGGATTGATGAGCTCCGGCAGCTTGTCGGTGTACGTCGATTTCAGCTTGGCCAGCATGCGATAGTCGAGCACGATCCGGGGCAGCGCGTAGGACGCCGCGAGCTCTTCCAACACATCTTCCGCCGTGGACGGCTGTCCCGTCGGCGTCTTGCGCAGCACCGGCAGCTGCAGTCTCTCGAAGAGTACCTGCTGCAGCTGCTTCGGCGAGTCGACGTTGATGTCGTGTCCGGCCTCGCGCCGCGCCAGCTGCAGCAGCTCCTGCAGCTGGGTTGCGAATCGCGCGCTCTGCGCCCTGAGAAGCTCGCGATCGACCAGTACGCCCTGGCGCTCCATGCGCGCGAGCACCGGTACGAGCGGCTGCTCGATCTCCTCGTACAGGCGCTCGAGCGCCGGCAGGCTCTCGATCTTCGGCCAGAGCGCCCGGTGCAGGCACAGAGTCACGTCGGCGTCCTCGGCCGCATACTCCGCGGCGCGCTCCACCGGCACCTGGCTGAAGGCGATCTGCTTGGCACCTTTGCCCGTCACGTCCTCATAAGTGATGGTGCGCAGGCCCAGATAACACAGCGCCGCGGAGTCCATGTCATGTCGGCTGCCGACGCTGTTCCAGACATAGGACTCGAGCATGGTGTCGTACTGCATGCCCGCAAGGCGGATGCCGTGATTGCGCAGCACGTGGGCATCGTACTTGAGGTGATGACCGAGCTTCGGTCTCTGCGGATCCTCCAGGACAGGCCGGAGCGCCTCGAGTGCCCGCGCGCGCTCGAGCTGTGGCGGCGCGCCCGCATAGTCGTGGCCCAGCGGAAGGTAGGCCGCGGTGCCGGACTCGACGCAGAAGGAAATTCCAACGACCTCGGCGGCCATGTAATCGAGGCTCGTGGTCTCGGTGTCGAGGGCGATCAGCTGCGCATCGCGCAGCTTCGTGAGCCAGCGCTCGAGGTCCTCCCAGCGGTAGAGCGTCTCGTAATTCCTCACGACGGCCGCGGGAGCCTCGGGAACACGGTCACCAGGCGGGCCGGCGACGGCTGTCACTGCCGCGGTTCCGCCCGGCTGCCGGGACTTGTCGCCTGAAGCTGACGGGCCGCCGCCGGGTGTGACGGCTGCCGCTTCACCGCCGCCGTCGAGTTGGCGCAGGAGCGAGCGCAGCTCGTATCGCGTATAGAGCTCCCGCAGTCGCCCAACGTCCGGCTCGGGCGGCACCAGCTCTTCCAACGTGATGGGCAGATCCAGGTCGCTGTGGATGGTCGCGAGCTTGCGTGAGAGCTCGAGCGTCTGGAGCCCGGCGCGCAGATTCTCGCCTACCTTGCCGCTGACCTCCTCCACGTGCTGAATCAGGTTGTTCAGCGTGCTGTACTGGTTGAGGAGCTTTGCGGCCGTCTTGGGGCCTACTTTCTCGATGCCCGGGATGTTGTCGGAGCTGTCGCCCACCAGCGCGAGATAGTCGATGATCTGCTCGGGAAAGACGTCGAACTTCGCTTTGACACCCACGCGGTCGAGCACCGTGTTGCTCATCGTGTTGATGAGCGTGATCGAGCTGTCGACGAGCTGGGCCATGTCCTTGTCGCCGGTCGAGATGAGCACGTTCTGGCCCGCCCGCGCCGCGCGGCAGGCGAGCGTCCCGATCACATCGTCGGCCTCCACTCCCTCGACGCGCAGCAGCGGCAATCCCTGGGCCCGCAGGATGGTGAGGAGCGGCTCGATCTGCGAGCGCAGATCGTCCGACATGGGCGTGCGATGGGCCTTGTACTCGGCGAACAGATCGTCGCGAAAGGTCCTGCCGGGCGCATCGAACACCAGGGCGATACGCTTCGGCCGGCACTCCTTGAGGAATTTGGCGAGCATGTTCACGACGCCGAAGAGCGCGCCGGTCGGCTCGCCGCGGGAGTTGCTCAAGGCCGGAAGCGCGTGAAAGGCGCGATAAAGATAGGAGGACGCGTCGACGAGGACGAGATCGGGGGAAACGGGGGTGGGCATTCGCGCAGTATATCGGGTATATCGGGTCAACCCGAGGACCGGGATCTCAGGCCGACGCTCGACCTGCGCCCTTGATCACATCCAACAGCGCTGCGCCGTAGCGCTCGAGCTTGATCGCCCCCACTCCGCTTACGGCACGCAGCTCGTGGGTCGAAGCCGGACGTCGCCGGGCGATTTCTTCGAGCGTGGAGTCGTGGAACACGGTGTAGGCGGGTACGCCGTGCTCGCGCGCAACCTGCAGCCGCCAGACGCGCAGGGCCTGAAACAGGCCGATGTGGGCGTCGTCGTCCACGGCGGCTGTGGAGCCGTTGGCGAGTACGCGCGCTGCCTGGGCGGCTGTCACCCGGGTTCGATCGATCGCGCGGCGGCCGGCGGGCGCGACGCCGCCACGGTCGATCGCCCGCCGCAGCCGTATCGCTCGTTGGCCACGCAGCACCTCGCGACTGTTGGATGTCAGGTGCAGGACGCCATAGCGCTCCGTGTCGACCTGGACCATGCGCAGCATGACGAGCTGCCGGAGCACGGCGCGCCACTGCGCCACCTCGAGGTCCGCGCCGATGCCGAAGGTGCTGAGGCGCTCGTGCCGGAACTGCTCGACTTTGGTCGTGCGCTTGCCGCGCAGGATATCGATGACGTGCTGCGCGCCGAAGCTGAAGCCGGTTGCGGACTCGCAGCGCGCGATGCAGGAGAGGAGCTTCTGCGCCGCAACGGTTCCGTCCCATTCTTCCGGGGGGCTCAGGCAATTATCGCAGTTGCCGCAGGGGGCGGCGGCTTCACCGAAGTAGTCGAGCAGGCGCCCGCGCCGGCAATGCGTCGTCTCGCAAAGGCCGAGGAGGGCATCGAGCTTCGCGGTGGCGACTCGCTTGTATTCCGCGCTGGCATCCGATTGATCGATCATCCGCCGCTGCTGGAGGAGGTCCTGCAGCCCGTAGACCATCCACGCGTCGGCGGGGAGGCCGTCGCGCCCGGCGCGGCCGGTTTCCTGGTAGTAGCCTTCGATGCTCTTCGGCAGATCCAGATGAGCGACGAAGCGCACGTCCGGCTTGTCGATGCCCATGCCGAACGCGATGGTCGCGACCATGACGATACCGTCGTCGCGGATGAAACGGCGCTGGTTTTCCTCGCGCGTGCCGCGGTCGAGCCCGGCATGGTAAGGCAGAGCGTCGATTCCCTGACGGACGAGGAAGTCAGCGGTGTCCTCCACCGAAGCGCGCGCGAGGCAGTAGACGATGCCGGATCCATCCGGATGCTCTTCGCGGATGAATCGCAGGAGCTGCCGGCGGGGGTTGTCCTTCTCGGCGATACGGTAGCGGATGTTGGGGCGGTCGAAGCTGGCGATGAATACCCGCGGCTGGTGCAGGCGCAGCCTCTCGATCATCTCCTTGCGCGTGGCGAGATCCGCGGTCGCCGTGAGCGCAATGCGCGGTATACCCGGATAACGCTCCGCCAACACCGCGAGCTGTAGGTATTCCGGCCGGAAGTCATGTCCCCACTGCGAAACGCAATGGGCCTCGTCTATGGCGAAGAGCGCGAGGGGACACTGATCGAGAAAGGATAGGCAGCGTTCGGTGAGGAGTCGCTCCGGCGCGACATAAAGAAGATCGAGCTGTCCGGCGCGCGCCCGCCGCTCCGCCTCCATGATCTCGGGCCAGCTCATGGAGGAGTTGAGCGCCGCCGCGCGCACGCCCGCCTCCCGAAGCGCGGCGACCTGATCGTGCATCAGCGCGATGAGCGGCGAGACGACGACGCCCATGCCGGGGCGCGCGAGAGCGGGGATCTGATAGCAGAGCGACTTGCCGCCGCCGGTCGGCATCAGGACCAGCGCGTCCGCGCCGCCGATCAGGTGCCCGATGATCTGCCGCTGCTCCCCGCGAAACTGCACGTAGCCGAAGACCTCGCGCAGGATTCGGCCGGCTTCATCCTCGATGTCCATGACCTTCGTCTCGTGCTCGGAGGCCGGAAGTCTAGTCGAGCGGCCCGTCAGCGGCGCGCGTCCGCCGAAAAATGGCGTGGATCGGCCTGAATAGCGCAGTTATGGAGACGATGGCGAGGGTGGAGATGTCGGCGGCGTCGGCGAGGCAGGGGATGCCGGCGGAGTCTTCTGCTTATTCTTGGTCCCAGGAGCGGGGTGGGTGACCACGGTGGTGCGCTCCGGAAGATAGAGTGGCCCCTTGAAGCCGCAGCCCGCGCAGGCCAACAGCGCACCGGTGGCCGCGATCCAGCCCGAAACCAGCCGCGTCCTCATGACACCGGCTCGCGGCGCTGCACGATCGCCATGGTGAGGCGTGAGATGCAGATGAGCTTGCCGCCTTCGTCGCGAATCTCGATGCCCCAGACGTGGCTGCGGCTGCCGATGTGGTACGGGCGGGCCGTGGCGGTGATGAGACCCGAGGTTACCGCGCGCAGGTGGTTGGCGTTGATTTCCTGGCCGAAGCACTGGAGCCGCTCCCCGTCGATGCACAGATTCGCCGCCACGCTGCCTACGGTTTCCGCCAGCGCGAGGGAGGCGCCGCCGTGCAGCACCCCGTAGGGCTGATGGACGGCTGGCGTGACCTGCAGCGTCGCGCGCAGGTAGTCGGGGCCGATTTCGGTGATGCGGATGCCGATGCGGTCGGCGAATGTGCCCCGCGAGAAGCGCTCGAGCAGCTCGGGGGTGACTTCGGTGCGCCAGATGCCCATCGCGGTATTCTACGAGCTATGAAGCTCTACAACTATTTCCGCAGCTCCGCGGCCTATCGGGTGCGAATCGCGCTCAACCTCAAGGGGCTCGCCTATGAAGCGGTGCCCGTCGATCTGCGTCCGGGCGCGCACCGCCAGCCGGATTACCTGGCCCGAAATCCGCAGGGCCTCATTCCGGCACTCGAGGACGGGGCTGCCGTCATCGGCCAGTCGCTCGCCATCATCGAGTATCTGGACGAGACCCATCCGCAACCGGCCTTGCTTCCGCGTTCGGCGCTCGATCGGGCGCGGGTGCGCTCGATGGCGCTCGCGATCGCCTGCGACATGCATCCGCTCAACAACCTGCGGGTGTTGACCTATCTGCGCTCACCGCTCGGGCACGACGAGGCGGCGGTGGACACGTGGTATCGGCACTGGATCGCCGAGGGATTCCGCGGTCTCGAGGAGCAGGCGAAGCGCTCGAGCGGCGACGGCCGCCACATGCTCGGCGCCGAGGTGACGCTCGCGGACGTCTGTCTCGTGCCGCAGATGTTCAATGCCCGCCGCTTCAAGTGCAATGTGGACCCCTTTCCCACCTTGCGAGCGATCTGCGCGCATCTCGAGGCGCTGCCGCCTTTTGCACGCGCGGCTCCGGATGCACAGCCGGATGCGAGCTGATAGCTTTGCCGGTATGGCAGGTGAGAACACGGCAACCCCCGAGCGGGTAGCCCCGGGGAATGAAGGCGCGGTGCGCGCGGCCGGGTTCGACGAGCACCTCACGAAGCCACTCAGAGTGGCAGCTCTCGAGCGCGTGCTCGCTCGGCAGCCTGCCGGCTGACTCTCCGAGCCGGAATTCAGCAGGAGCTCTTCAGCTTCGCGGCGACGCGGCGATAAGCCTCACGGAAGGGGATGCCCTCGGCGACGACGAGTCGGTTCGCCTCCTCGGCTGCGTGAATGGCCGGATCGAGCCGAATGCGCTCGGGACGGAACCGCATCGCATCGAGGGCTGCGGGCAGGATGTCGAGCGTCGGTCGTGCAAGGTCGACGCCGCGGAAGAGTGGTGACTTCAGGAGCTGCAGGTCGCGCTGGTAGCCGGACGGCAGCTTGGCGCAGAGCCCCAGCGCTTCCGTGAGGCAGCCCTGGGAGGTGGCCGTGCGAGCCCGGATCAGCTCGAATACGTCGGGATTGCGCTTCTGCGGCATGATCGAGGAGCCGGTGGTGAACGCATCGGGCAGCTCGAGAAAGCCGAATTCCTGGGTATGGAAGAGCAGCACGTCGGCGGCGAGGCGCCCCAGGTCCTGCATGAGGAGCGCGATCTCGAAGAGCAGATGCGCCTCCGCCTTGCCACGGGAGAGCTGTACCGCGGTCACCGGCTGATGCACGCTGCTGAAGTCGAGGTCGTGTTGGGTCGACTGCCGGTCGATCGGAAGGCCCGGCGTGCCGTAGCCGGCGGCTGATCCCAACGGGGATTTGCCGATGCGGCGGTGCACGGTCTTGAGCCCCGCCGCGTCGTCGCGAATTTCCGCGGCAAACCCGCCCGCCCAGAGCGGCACGGAGCTCGGCATCGCCTGCTGCATGTGAGTGTAGCCCGGAAGCGCCGTGCTCTTCTCGCGCTCAGCCAGGCGCTCGAGCGCTTCGGCGACTCCGACGGCCCCGCCGCTCAGTTCCTCCACCGCGTCCCGCATATAGAGCCGCAGCGCCGTGAGGACCTGATCGTTGCGCGATCGTCCAAGGTGTACCCGCCCGCCGGCGGGTCCGATGCGCTCCGTCAGCCGCCGCTCGAGCGCCGTCTGACCGTCCTCATCCGCCAGCTCGATGTGCCAGAGGCCGCGGGCATGCTCATCGGCAAGCGCCTCGAGCCCGGAGCGGATCGCGGCGAAATCCGCGGCTGAAAGGAGCTTCTGCTCATGCAGCATCCGCGCGTGGGCGATCGATGCGCGCGCATCGTACCGAACCAACCGCTCATCGAGGGCGTGGTCCTCGCCGGCGGTAAACCTCAGCACCCGCTCGTCGAGTGGCGCGCCCTTGTCCCATAAACGGCTCATGGCGGGTCAGCTTGGGCTCCCTGCTGCTGCTCCGCGGGTGTCAGCGCGTTGATGTCCGCCACGATGAGCGTGCCCGTGCCCTCATTGGTGAACACCTCGCCGAGGATCCCCTCGGGCGCCTGGTAGGACACGACGTGCACGCGTCGCACGCCGCCGCGGATCGCCTCCTCGATGGCCTTCGCCTTCGGCAGCATGCCATCGGCGATGTGGCCCTCCGCGCGCAGTCGCTTCAGCCCGGCAAGATCGATGTAGGAAATGAGCGAGCCCGGATCGGCCAGGTCGTCGAGGATTCCGGGCGCGCCGGTGCAGAGTATCAGCTTCTCCGCGCCGAGCGCCGCCCCGAGAGCAGCGGCGACCGTATCCGCGTTGATGTTGAGGAGCACGCCACTGTCGTCCGCGGACAGCGGGCTTACGACCGGCATGAGACCGTTGTCGAGGAGCGTGCGCACCGCCGCCGGATCGACGGCATCGATGTCGCCGACGAAGCCGTAGTCCACGATCTCGCCGCTCGAGTCGATCTTCACCGGCGGACGCTTGCGCGCGCGCACCAGTCCCGCATCCACGCCGCTGATTCCCACCGCTTCGATGTCGAGGTCGCGGCAGATCCCGAGGATGCGGGTGTTGATGAGGCCGTTCAGCACCATCGCCGTCACATCGATCGATTTCTGGTCGGTGATGCGCCGGCCCTCCACCATCCGGGTGGGGACGCCGAGCGCCGTGGAAAGCTCGGTGAGCTGTGGTCCGCCGCCGTGCACGAGCACGACCCGCACCCCGAAATAGTGCAGGATCGCGATCTGCTCGATGAGCACCCGCGTGGAGGCGAGGTCGGCGAACACGCCGCCGCCCGCCTTCACGACGAAGATCTTGCCTTTGTACATGCGGATGTACGGAGCGGCGTTCTTGAGTGCCCGGATCGCCAGGGCCTGATCGCCAGGATGCAGGATCATTTCGTGTTTCCCTCAGACGCTCTTCAACATGCGATACAGAACCGCCATCTGCGCGGTGAGGCGATTGTAGGCTTCCCGCTGCACGATGCTGCGCGGGCCATCGAGCACCTCGTCCGCAACCGCGACGTTGCGCCGCACAGGCAGGCAGTGCATCAGTCGACAGTCTGCGGCGGTGCGTGCGAACCAGTCCTCGTGTACGCACCAGCCCTTCAGCCCGCTGCGCCGCCGCGCATCCGCGGCCGCATCGCCGTAACCGCAGGTCGCACCCCATTCCTTCGCATAGACGATGTGCGCGCCCGCCAGCGCCTCCTCCCGATCGGCGGTTTCCGTGACGGACCCGCCGGCGGCGGCCGCCGCGCGCCGCGCCTTCTCCATGATCGGCTGCGGCAGCGCGAAACCCTCCGGCCGCAGCACGATGACTTCCATGCCGCGAAGGGCGGCCATATGGGCCGCGGTGGCGGGCACGGCGAGCGGCAGCGCGCGCGGATGATACGCCCACGACAGTACGAAGCGCCCGTTTCGCGGCACGCCGAGATCGTCCATGGTCTTCCAGTCAGCGAGCGCCTGGCAGGGATGGCTGATCGCCGACTCGAGGTTGATGAGGGGCTTGTCGACGAGACTCGCCATCGAGTTGAAGACGGTCTCCGCGAGATCCGCGGCGAGGTCCTTGCCGTCCGCGAACGCGCGCACTCCCAGGGCGTCGCAGTAGGAGGCGAGCACCGGAATGCCCTCGCGCACGTGCTCCGCCGCCGTGCCGCTCATGACGGCACCGAGCCGCGTCTCGAGCTGCCACGTGCCCTGGCCCGGTGTGATCACGAATGAGCTGCCGCCGAGCCGTGCCATGCCCGCCTGGAAGGAGGCGAGAGTGCGCAGCGACGGATTGAGGAAGAGGAGCCCCAGGATCTTGCCTGCGAGCGCGTGCGGCTCCGGGCGCGTCTCGAGCCGGCGCGCGAGCTCCAGCAGCGCCAACACCTCTTCGCGCTCGAGGTCCGCGAGGTCGAGGAAGCGCTTCATGCAGGGAGGCTCGCGAGCGCATCCCGCAGCATGTCGACGTGTTCCTCCTGAAGGATGAACGGCGGCAGAAGCCGCAGGATGTGGCTGTCGCTTGCCGTACCCGCCAGGATGCCGCCCTCCAACAGCTCGGCATGGATCTGCTTCGCGGGACGGGTGGTGCGCAGGCCGAGGAGAAAGCCTTCGCCCTGAGTCGCCTTCACCGGTCCCACGATGCAGGCGCGGCGGATGTATTCCGAAACACGCTGCACGTTCTCGAGCAGCTTCCCCGATTCGATGGCGTCGATCACCGCCTCGATGGCCGCACAGGCCATCGGGCCGCCGCCGTAGGTGGTGCCAAGCAGGCCGATCCCGAGGCTCGCCGACACCTTGGCGGAGGTCAGGAGCGCGGCGCACGGGAAACCGTTCCCGAGCGCCTTCGCCACCGTGATCATGTCGGGCATGATGCCGTAGAGGTTGGCGGCGAAGGGGTGGCCCACGCGGCCCAGGCCGCATTGCACCTCGTCGAAAATGAGTTGTGCGCCGACCTCGTCACACCGTCGGCGCAGGGCCGCGAGGTAGGGCTTGCCGAGGTCCACCGCGCCCGCGAGACCCTGCACCGGCTCCACGATCACCGCCGCCGTGCGGTCGGTGACATGGGCCGCGATCGCGCCGCTGTCGCCGCGCGGCATGAAGCTCACATCGAACGGTTTGCGCGGAAATCCGTACCAGCCGTCGGAGCCCCAGGTGACCGCCCCCGCCGCCGCCGTCCGGCCGTGGAAGCCGCCCTCGACCGCCGCGACGTGCGGCCGCGAAGTCATGCGGAAGGCGAGCCGCAGCGCGTTCTCGTTGGCCTCGGCGCCGCTGTTGACGAAGAACACAGTGGTGAAATCCAGCTTCGAGAAGCGCACCAGTCGCTCCGCGGCCCGCGCACGGATCTGCATCGGGATCGCGTTCGTCTGGAAGTTGCATGCGCGCGCCTGCGCGGTGAGCGCCTCGGTCCAGCCGGGGTGACCGTACCCGAGCGCCGCGACGGCATGACCGCCGTAGAGATCGAGCACCCGCTCGTGGCGGCCGTTGAGCAGCCATACGCCGTGGGCGGAGGCGACCTCGAAGGGGTATTGGGAGAATACCGGCGCGAGAAAGTTGCGGGTCGGCAGGTCGTTGGGTTGTCCCGGGGTATCCTGCGGCATTGGCGCTTGCATGGGTGGGCCTCTGGCTCTCAGGTCCAACCGGGCGCGCAGGCCGTCAGGCCCGCCGTTTCCGCCAGGCCGAACATCCGGTTCATCCACTGCACGGCGCCGCCGGCCGCGCCCTTGTTGAGGTTGTCGATCACACACATGACGGCCACCGTGCGGCCGTTTGCGGCGGCGGAGAGATGCGCGTAGTTGGTAGTGGCGACGTCCTTCACTCGCGGCGCGGAGTCGAGCACCCGTACGAAGGGCGATCCGGCGTAGAACTCGCGCAGTGCCGCGAGCGCCTTCGGAGTGTCGATGGCTGCCTTCAGGGGCGCCTGCACCGTGACGTGGATACCGCGGGCGAACGGCCCCGAATGCGGCACGAAAGCAAACTCCGCCTCCACGCCGGTCGCGGCACGCGCGCAGGCCGCGACTTCCGGCGCATGTCGATGGATGAGCGCGCTGTACGAATAGAGATCGCCGTGGCGCAGCGGATGATGTGTGCCGTCCACGGGCTTGCGCCCCGCCCCGGTACTGCCGGTGATGCCCGTCACGAACAACACAGGCGACGTGAGCCCCAGCGAAAGGAGCGGCACGCTCGCGAGCAGCGTCGCCGTGGCGAAACAGCCCGGGTGGGCTACGTGCGGCGTGTCGAGCTTGCGCAGGTGCTCCGGGATCACGCAGGTGAACTCCGGCAGGCGCGCCGGAGCGTCATGCGCGTGCTTGTAGACCGCTTCGTATTCGGCCGCGGAGCGGAAGCGGAAGTCGGCGGAGATGTCGACCACCCGGGGGCGCGTCCCGGCCTGCGATGCGGCCTGCAACAGCGAGTCGATCAAGCCGGCGGAGATGCCGTGGGGGGCCGCGGAAAACACAGCGCATTCCGGCGTGCGGGTGACCAGCGCCTGCACTTCAGAGTGCGACTTGAAACGGGTGTCGCCGTACGCGGCCGCAAGGTGAGGGAACGCCCTTGCGACCGGCTCCCCCGGCTGGCTGTCGGACATCACCGCGGCGAGCTCGAAGCGCGGATGTCCCGCGAGCAGGCGCAGGAGCTCGCCGGCCACGTACCCCGTGCCGCCGAGCACGGCTGTCGGGATGGGCGGGTTGCGCGAATCGGAGTTCACTGGGAAACCCGGTCGGGCCGGCTGCCGCCGTCCACAAAATCCGCCGGAGCGGATTTTGAACGCCCGGCTTCGCCGGGCGGGCCCGCAGGGCCGAGGCCCATGGATTTCCGCACGAGACCCACGGCTTCCATGACACGATCGCCGAGCGCCGCGCCGGCGCTCAGCGCATTGAAGGCCGGCACAGCCATCTGGGTCGTGATGATCTCCACCCCGACCTGGTTGTCGGTGGAGGGGCCCGTGACGACGCAGGGCTCGATCCCGAAGCGTTCGCGCAGCAGCTTCACCCCGCCCCAGGCGGCGACCGGGTCGTTGGCCGAGAGCACGACGCCGGTGAGCGCCGCGCGGATGTCGGGACACTCGAGGATCGCATCGACGCCGTACGTGCCGAGAATGCCGTCGCCGAGCTCGAACACGATCACATCCGGCTTGCCGGCCGAGAGCTCGGTCAGCATGGTGCGCGTGAGCGCCGGGCCGTTGATCCGGGTAGTGGTGACGACACCGAGGTCGGTGAAGATCGCGGAGCGGCGCGCGCCGGCATCCTCCATCGCGAGAACGTCGCGGCGCAATGACACGCCCGTCGCCTTGAAGGCGTCGATCGTAAGTCCCCGATGGCGCATCCGGCTGATGATGGCGCAGGCCGCGGCCGTCTTGCCCGCTTCCATGCAGGTGCCTGCCAACGCGACGATCGGCACCTGGCGGGACTCGAGCTTCGCCTCGAGATCGAGCCGGCGGTGGCCGGCCCGCGCGGGCACACCGATGCGCTCGCCGAGATAGGGGAAATGCAGCGCCACGCCGAGCACGCGGCAGTCGAAGGGCTTGCCCTTCTCTGGATTGATCGAGTCGCAGACCCCGAGCACGCCGCCGATGTTGAGCATCTGGATGACATCGCCCGCCTGGAGCGAGGGCGGGATATGCCCCGAGTAGCCGAAGAGCGCCTTGCGGTGGCCGAGGGCGCCTACCACGATGTCGCCCTTGCCCACCTTGGCCATGCGGCCGCTGGTGAGCTCCAGGGTGTTGTAGGTCGACTTGTTGGTGAGCACTTCGACCACCACCACCACGCCTTCCTCGGCCGGGATGTCCGCCGAGATGCGCACCTCGTGCGACAGGCCGCAGGCCTGCGCCACCGAGGCGATCTTGTCGACGACGACGCTTCTCATGCCGCTGACCATGTCAGGACTCCTTCGCCATGCCGCTGGCCGTCCCTGGCGGGCGAGCCGACTCAGGAGGCGAGCGCCCGGACACGGCGTCCGGGCTCTCTGAGACCCGCTCCGACGAAGACGGCGAGGGCGCTGGGAAACGGGCCCGGCCGCCAGGGACGGCCTCTGGCACGGCCTCAATCGAAGCCGCACCGGCGCGCCGGTGAAATACGCCCGTGAGGGCGACGATCTTGGAGAAGCCCAGCGCATCGGTGGGCGTCCACTCGCCTGCCGCCTCGCCGTAGACGCCCTTGGAGGCGGCCATGAGCGAGTAGGGCGACTCGACGCCTTCGATGAAGAGATTGCCGGGGCGAAGCTGGATGCGCACCTGGCCGGTCACGCGCTCCTGGGAGGAGAGCAGCAGCGCCTCGATGTCGCGGCAGACGGGATCGAGGAGCTGGCCCTCGTGCACGAGGTCGCCATAGGGCTGTGCGACAGTCTCCTTGATGCGCTGCTGGCGGCCGGTGAGCACGAGCTTCTCGAGCTCGCGGTGCGCGGTGAGCAGCACTGCGGCAGCCGGCGCCTCGAATGCAACACGTCCCTTGGTCCCGATGATGGTGTCGCCCAGATGGATTCCGCGGCCGATGCCGAAGGGCGCGGCCAGCGCCTCGAGCGCTTCGATGAGCGCCACGGGCGAGAGCGGGCGGCCGTCGAGCCCGGCCGGCCGGCCCTGTTTGAACTCGATGAGGTGCGACTCAGGGGCGCGCGGGTGAGTGAAGGCCTCGCGCGTCAACACCCAGGCGTGATCGGGGATGCTGCCCGATGATGTCAGCGTCTCCCTGCCGCCGATGGTGACACCCCAGAGACCGCGGTTGACGGAGTACGCCGCGCCGAAGGGCGGCACCGGCAGAGCGCGGCTTTGCAGGTAATCGAGCTCCTCCTGGCGCTGGAATGCGCGGTCGCGCACCGGCGCGAGCACTTCGAGCTCGGGCGCCAGCGTGCGCATCGCGACCTCGAAGCGGACCTGGTCATTGCCGGCCGCCGTGCAGCCGTGCGCGATCATGTGAGTGCCGAGCTTGCGCGCCATGTGCGCGATGGTCTGCGCCTGCATGACGCGCTCCGCGCCGACGCAAAGCGGGTACATCTGGCCGCGCTTCACGTTCCCCATGATGAGGAAGCGCAGGACCTGCTCGAAGTAGTGCGCACGCGCATCGACCTGGTGGTGCTCGACCGCGCCTAGCGCTCGCGCGCGCTCGGCCAGCGTGCGCGCCGCTGCCTGGTCGATCCCGCCGGTGTCGACCGTGACGGTGATGATGGGACGGCCGTAGTTCTCCTTGAGCCACGGCACCAGGAAGGAGGTGTCGAGGCCGCCGGAATAAGCGAGGACGATGGGCTGGTCGCCCTTCATGGGAACGGAGTTGGGCATGGTCAAACTCGGAAGATCGCCTGCAGCCGGGCGACCAGGGCATCCTGCGCGCGGGCATGGGCGGTTGCGATGAAGATGGTGTCGTCGCCGGAGAGGGTGCCGGCGACCTCGGGCCACTCCGCCCGGTCGATGGCGACGGCGACGCTTTGTGCCGCGCCGATCGTGGTCCTGAGCACCGTGAGCGACGGCCCGGCGCGCCTCAGCCCGCGCACGAACTGCGCGAGCATGGCGAAGTCGCCATTGGCGCGCGACACCTCGTCTGGGGGTAGCACATACCGGCCGCTCGCCTTGAGCACGCCCAGGTCGCGCAGATCGCGGCTGACGGACGACTGGGTCACCTCGAACCCTTCCGTTTTCAGCAGGCGCGCCAGGTCCTCCTGCCGGCGGACGTGCCCGTCGCGCAGGATGCGCACGATCACCTGGCGGCGCTCGAGCTGCTGGGCGTCCATGGGCGGGTTTAAGGCGGGTGCATATGCATAAAATCGCACCAATTATGCATATTCATGCGCAAGCGTCAAGGGCGGACGGCGCGTGCGCGACGCCCGTAATACGCTACTTTTCCACGCTGAACACCAGGTCCGCTCCCTTGATCTGCCCGGCCGTGGTGCGGATCGTCCAGTGATCGCCCAGGCTGTAGCGCACGCGGATGGCATTCAACTCCTCCGTGAGACCGACACCGTAGCTCACGTAGACGCGCGGCGAGAGGTACTTGCCGAGCACGAGCGAGGTCTCGTTGTTGAGATCGGTCTCCACGCTGATGTCTGGCAGGCCGATGCGCGAGCCGAGCTGCTGCGCGAGGATCGCACCGCCCTGGGTGAGAATCTCGTTGGCCGCGGTCGCCTGCTGGTTATAGGGCGTGGTCTGCAGCATCTGCAGCGTGCCGCCGCCGCCGCCGCCGGAGAGGATCAACGAGACGATCTGCGACTGCGACAGCGACGGGTCGGAGAAGAAGGATATTCGCGGCTGTTGCAGCGTGCCGCGCACGGTGATTCCGGCGGTGACGTCGGGATAGCTCTTGACGGCGCGGATCTCGATACCCGGATCGTCGATCGGGCCGCCCGTGAAGATGAGGCGGCCGCGCTGGATGGCGAGCTTGCGCGCGTAGGCCGCGTACTCGCCCTGAACCGAGAGTTCTCCGGTGGCACGAGTGATGGCGTCGTAACCGCTGCGCACGGTGATATTCCCCGCGAGCTTGCCGGTCAGGCCCATGGTGTCGATGTTCACGTTGGGCCCGAGCTTCATCGTGATCTGGGTCCTCACCTTGACGCGGTTGGCGGGATTCTGCGATGCCTGGCCGACGATCACTTCATCGGAGGAGGACGTCACCGCCCCAGCGTAGTCGGCCTGCACGATCTTCGCGTAAGGCACGGCCACCGTGCCGGTGATATCGATCTCGCGCCCGGCCACCTTGAAGTCGAGACTCGGCGAGGCGTCGATCTGTGCCTCCGGAATGTCCACCACTCGCAGGTTGACGCCATCGAGATGCAGCTGGCCGTACGGGAGCGACTCACGCCAATCGAGCTTGCCGTTGGCGCGCACCGTTCCCGTGCCCGCCTGCGCTGTGCCCGCGAATACCAGACCGTCATCGGTCAGGTGCGCCGTCAGGCCGATTTGGCGCAGCCGCAGGTTCGTCTGGTAGACATCGACTTCGCCATCAGAGACGCTGACGGTGCCGCTCAGCCGCGGCTCGCCCACGGTGCCCGCGATCCGCGCATCGGCCGTCAGATTGCCTCCCGTGCGGTCGATTTGGGGAAGATAGACCGAAAGCAGGTCGAGCTTTGAGCTCTGAGCACGGAGCTCGCCCTCGACGGACATGTCCTGCCAGTGGGCAGCGCCTCGATTCACTTTGAGACTCCCAGCCAGCGTGCCGATCTGCCCGGACGTGAGAGAGGCCTCGGCCTCGATCGAGGCTGCCGTGGCTGTCGCGGTGAGCAGGCCCGATCCTATGGGGGTGTGGTCGATGCGTCCGCTCACCAGCCGCCGCGACAGAGTGGCCTCTCTCAGCTGCACGCGCAGCGTTCCCTGTGTCGGGCCCCCGGCACCGCCGAAAAGCCGGGCGGCAACATCGATGGCGCCCTGATATTCGACGGCCGGGGTACGCCCCGCCGTCAGCGTGCTCAGCGGCAGCCGGCTCGCGGTCAGCGTCGTGGACCACGCCGCGGGAGTCCAACTCGCCTGCGCACAGAGATTGCCCGGCGTGCCGACCAGGCACAGCCGCTCGACGCTGCTCGCCGAAGGGGACAATGTCAGTGATACCGGCCGCTCGAGGTGAAGCCGCAGCGAGTCGTCACCCGAGAGCGTGAGCGCTTGCAGCTGCCCGGCAAAGGCGCCGTGATCGAAGCCGCCGCTTGCGGTGGCGGCCACGTGCAGCCCGGTAGCCTGTGCGTCGAGGTGAGCGGTTGCAGTCGATGCCAACCCGTCGAGCGTGAAGTCCACGCTCCGCAGCGTCCGATGGTGCAATTTGAGTTGGCGCAGATGCGCCGCGATCACGGACCGCCGCCGTGAGGTCGGATCGAAGTCGACCTTGGCATCGAATCCGGCGAGCGCGATTCCCTCGTAGACGATGCCCGCCCCGTGGGCGGTGGCAATGAGATCCGGATCGTCGATGGGTCCGCGGATCGTGCCGGCCGCCTCGAGCCGGCCACGGCTGCCCGCCGACAACAGGCTGAGGTCCTCGGCCGTCACGGCAAAGCGCAGATTGGCTGCGCGGTCGATACTGCCATCGAGCGCGAGGCTCGTGCGGCCGAGTCCGACACGGACATGTTGAAAGCTCCACGTATCGGCCGCGCGCGTGAATCGACCGCCACCGCTGGCCGCGACGCCCCGCAGCCGCCCGCCGAGCCCGTCGATCTCGACGCTGAGCGGATCGCCCTGCTTGAACCCGGCGCCGGCGAGCGCGAAATCGAAATCGAGACTGCCGGGCAGATCCGCGCGCATCTCGCCCGGATCGATCCCGGTCGCATGACCACTGACCGTCCAGCGCTGCACGGGCGCCCATGTCACCTCGCCGTGCAGATCGGCGTGCCCGCGGAAGAGATCGAGGCTCGCAGTGCTGATGCTGACGCCATCCGCGCCCAACCTGCCCGCGACGTCAGCAGGGATTGGCGCCAGCCCAGCGACCTCGGCCACGCCATTCGTCGTGAAGTCGTACGGGCGCAGCCCGGAGAGGGTGAAGCTGCCCTCGCTGCTGCGAAACGGTACGCTCCGTCCGGCAAGCGGCCAGCGGAAGTCGTGCCAGCTGCCGCGCAGATCGAGGCGCGGGCCGCCCGGGACGATCCCGATGGTGCCGGCGGCAATCACGTGCGCGCCCGAAGCGACATGCGTGATGTCGATGCGGCTTGCGGTGAGCACCTGCCGCGAGTAATCACCTTCGAACTGCGTGGCGAATGCGCCGGCTTTCAGGCCCGCCGGATCCAGTGTGCCGCGCGCGCTGAATCCTCGCCCGCCGCCGCTGAGCGCCAGTTTTCCGCTGATGGCGCCGAGCGCGCCGGTCAGATGCCAGGCGCGCAGGTCGAAATCCCGGACCACGGCCTCACCCTGCCAGTGCCAGTGGTGAGTCAGATCGAGCATCTCGCCACTGATATCGCTTTCGAAGGGAGCGAGGATCGTGCCGCTGATCGGCAGCTGGTCGAGATCGCCGGCGGCACTGGCGGCGAGCCTCCACACCGGTTGGCCGCGCGGCCGCCAGGTGACCTGACCATTCGCCGAGAGCCGCAGCGGATCGCCGGCGTGCAGCTTGCCGGCGACGGCGAAATGCACCTCGCCCATGGTCAACGCTGCCTGATAGAAACGGACATCCCGGTGCCGCAGCCGCGCGGACCCGGCGATGCCGGTGCCCTCGAGCCGGGTGCCGTCCGGCACGACCAGTATCGCCTTGCCGACACTCACATGTCCGATGTCGACGGTCAGCCAGCGCGGCAGGAATTGCGGTGCGCCGCGATGGCCCGACGACGGACCCGTCGTCGGGCGCTTGATCTGGATATAGACGCTCTCGACCGTCGTATCGGGCGTGCGGATGGTCTGCCAGAGGAGCGGCTCCAGCCGCACACGGGTGTAGATGCCGCGGATCTCGAGGTGCACCCGCTCCTGGTCGATCTCTACCAGCCCCGCGCGGGCGCCGCCGGCGATCGTGCCGCTGACATCCTCGATCCTCACGCCGACCTTGCCGAACCGCTGCGGCAGGTGGCTCACGACGAATCGCAAGCCGCTCTGGGTGTAGATGACGCCGTAGAGCGCCGCGCAGGGCAGTCCGATCGCGATCAGAACGAAGATTGCGGTGGCGATGAGCAGGAAGCGACGCATCGGCGGCTACCGCACTCTCACAGCTTCGGCGAGAAGTTGATGTAGAGCCGGGGGCTGCCCGACTGCGACAGCGGCTGTCCGACGTCGATGCCGAGCGTCAGGACCGGGAGGCGGAACAGAAACCCGATGCCGGCACCGTACTGCAGGAAAGGCTCTTTGATCTGCACGATTTGCTCATCGTCGTAGACATCCCGCTTCTGTGTCCCGAAGTGATTGAAGGCATTGCCGTAATCGAAGAAGAAGGCGAGGCCGAAATTCCTGGGCAGGTCGCGATCGAACTCCACCGTCCCGGTGATGACGTCCTTGCCGCCCGCCTGCGCTTCGGCGCAGATCTGCGAGCTGCCGGAGAGGCAGTACTTTTGCGTTGGCGACAGGCCGTTGTATTCGAAGCCGCGCACGCTTCCCTCGCCACCCGCGTAGAAGCGCATCGCCGGGGGCATCTCGTCGAAGTGCGAGGCGGCGGTCGCGCCAAACTCGTCGCGCAACAGCAAATGCCACTTCGGCGCCAACTTGAACACCCGCTCGAGCTCGAGGTGGATCTGCAGGAAGTTCGCCTTCGAGCCGAAGGCGCCTTGCGAGCCGCGGATCTCGGCGAAGAACCCGTGCTCGAACATGGGCTCGCCGAGATAGCCCTTGGGCACGGAGGCGAGGTCCACGCCCGGTACCAGCATGTCGCTGGTCGGTATGCCGATCGTGACATTGGCGTCGCATGTCGTGCCGGTCAGCAGGCCCGCCTGGCACTCCTTCGAGGAATTCAGGGCCCCGGGCCAGGTGGTGCCGACGGTTCCGGTGCTGTGCACGCCGTTCACGAACCACACCGTCTGCCAGTCTCCCATGACTCTGGTGATGCTCGGTCCGATCGAAATGGTGCGCGCGTCGACATCGGCAAGCTGCTGCTGCACGGCGGTGCCGAACAGAGTCAGGTTTTCCACCGCCGGATCGCCGATGGGGATGACGTAGCGGCTCTGCAGGCTGTACTTGGTCACCTGGGCGGCTTCCAGGTCGACGCTCATCTTGTTGCCGTAGGAGTTGACTCTTCTGTCCTGCCAGCTGAGGATGCCGCGCGCTCCCGTGTCGCTCTCATAGCCGCCCGCGATGGAGTAGACGTTCGGCCGGCTGGGCTTGGCACGGATGCTGATGGGAACCGTGTGATGGACCCGGTCCGGCGTTCCCGGCAACACCTCGAGATCCGCGAAGTACTCCGTGTCATCGAGCGCGAACTGGGTGCGCAGGACTTCCGTCAGGTCGAAGGGTTGGCCTTGCCGGTAACGCAGGTATCTGCGCACGAGTCTCTCGTTCACGGCGTGCTGCTCGATCGTGGTGGCGCCGAAGGTGTAGCGCACGCCGGTGTCGAGCTCCAGCGCGATGCTCGCCGTATGCGCGCCCGGGTTGACCTGCAGCTCATGATGGGTCAGCGTCGCGTCGAGATAACCGTACGTGGCCGCCGTTTGCAGCAAGTTGCCCTTGACGGTGTCGTACTTCGCCTGATTGAGCCGCTCGCCGGCATGGAAGGGCAGGCTGTAGGTGATGCGCGTGAAGAGCGGGCTGGTGGCTCCCGGACCTGCGACGCGAACGTCCACGCTCTTCAGAATCACCGGCTGACCCGGCTGGATGGTGATGGCCACCTGCCAGTTGCCGGGGCCGGAGGCAGTCACGCTCGAGTGCACCGTCGGCTGGAAGTACCCGAACGGGCGCAGCGCCGATTGCACCTCCCGGCCGATGCGGCTTTGCAGTCTCTCGACGGTGTCGGGGGTCAGGTGATTGCTGCGCTGGTAGCGGGCGAAGCTGAGGTACGCGAGCACGTTGCTGCGCAGCGGGTCGCTCACGCCGCTGATGGTGATGGCGACGCCGGCCCGGGCCAGGGGGCAGGCGAGGAGCAGTGCTAGGACGCCCGAGGCTAGCCTGCGAGGCCGAGCCCCGTGTAACGAATTGCACTGCCCCATCGATGCGTGCGACGAACCCGGGCGGATGAAACATGTAATTGTAAACGTGACCGTGTCCCGGGGTGCGGGTTCCTTCTTTATTGGCCAGCCCGGTGACAGGGGGTTCACCTCGCGCCCCGAGGGCGGCCTCGGGGCGCTTAGTTGCTTGCTTTCGAACGGCGCAAGCTCTGGGGTGCTCACTCACTTGCTTTCGAACGGCGCAAGCCCTGGGCTGCTCACTCACTTGCTTTCGAACGGCGCACGGGCTGGGGCGCTTACTCGGTTTGCGTGCTGGGTAGGCCATTCTCCGCGCGCCAGGCGGTATTGCGTCTCGCCGCTGCAGGTGCCGCTGCGGTCGAAGCGCCGCTCAGCGAGGTAACAGGCCCCAGCCGGCTCGATGGCGACGATGGTGGAGCAGCGCGTGCCATAGCTCTCGTGCAGGACGAAGGGGGAGGACAGGGTTCGCTCCCACTGCGGTGACAGGCCGGTGCTCGGCAGGCGCTCCTCTTCAGTGGCCGGCTCGCGATCGCCGAGCAGTGCGAAGAGCTCGCCGCCCTCGGCCCCGGAGCCGCTTCGAAGCCAGTCCTCGAAGCCCCGGCGCACCCGGCGCAATTTAGGCGATGCCGTCCCTGGCTCGCCCCCTTCGGGCCGGCTGTCCGGCGTATCCAGCCGCTCGTTCGACAGCCCGTGGACGCCCGAGGACAGCTCCTGCGCGAACGGTGTGCCGCGGTTCGAGGCATACCAGAGCGCGTCGCCGTCGGCCAACAGGAGATTGAATCCGCCGTACCCGGCGGCTTCCGGTTCCAGGGTGCCGAGATATTCGCCCGGACCGGCCGAGGCCGTGAGATACCGCGGAATCAGGCTGCCGCGCGAGCGAGCTTCCGGTGGCGCCCGCACCAGATCGCGGAAATTGGTGACGACCCCAAACCGGCGGTGACGGTCGACCCCCAGCCAGGTGCCGCCTGCGCGCAGATCCCGGCCCGCGAGGATGTCATCCGGAGCAGGCCAGCGGCCAAGCGCCGCCGCCGGCCGATCATGGTATTCGTCGCGATTGGCGGCGACCACCAGCCGATACCGCGGATGTGTCTTCCACGCGAGCACCAGCAGGCACATGCAGCGTTACTTCCCGGCCAGCCATGCGCTGATCAGACGGTGGGAGATCGAGTGTACGGGCGGCAGCAGCGCGGTGCCGGCCCGGATCTCGTCTCGAGTGAACCAGCGCGCATCCTCGAGTTCGCCGCTGACGCGTACGGGGTCACTGCCGGGGCGCGCGCATGCGCGAAAGCCGACCATCAGCGAGGCAGGAAAAGGCCATGGCTGGGAGGAGTCGTAGCGGGCGCTGGCAACCGGCACGCCGGTCTCCTCCAGCACCTCCCGCGCGACTGCATCCTCCAGGCTCTCGCCCGGCTCCACGAATCCGGCAATGGTGGAGTAGCGTCGCGGCGGCCAGGTTGCCTGCCGGCCGAGGAGCGCGCGCTCCCCATCGGTCACCAGCACGATGATGGCGGGGTCGAGGCGCGGGAAGAATTCCTGCTCGCAGTGCTGGTTCGAGCAGCGCATGCAGTGTCCCGCCCGTTGAGGGACGGTCGTGGCGCCGCACGCACCGCAATACCGCTGGCGTGCGCGCCAGACCGAAAGCGCGCGCGCGTAGGCGAGGAGGCTGGCCTCTTCCCCGGCAAGAAGCGGCGAGAGGGGACGCAGCTCCTCGAAGGAAGCCCCGGCGGGCAGCGCCATGGCCGTCTCGGCACCGACTTCCAGCAGCACGCAGCGTCGCTGCCTGAACCAGCCGAGCAGCACCAGCCGGCTCGAATCGGCCGCCGCCGCGGCGCGCCCGCCGCCCTCGAGGAAGGCGATGCGCGGCTCCGGTTGGGTGTAGATGAGATGTCGTGTGCCGCTGCCCAGCAGGTAGAGTGTCTCGGGGTCCTCGAGCGCGGCCCGCGCCCAGCCCGCATCCTCGCGCGCGTCGGCGCGGCGGTCGATGTAGGGACCCGAGAAGAAGTTCGGCTGATCCGAGCTCATCGGCTTATTGTATAGCGCTGGATCCGGGCTCCTGCCCGGCGCAGCGCCGTCTCGGGCAAAAAGCGTGGTTTTTGCCCGAGACTCGACCACCTGCGGCGGCCGGGCACATCTCGCTGCGCTATCCCTGCTCCGCGAGAGCCCAGGGCGGACTCCTGTCCGCCCGCTCGTCGCTTCGCGACTCGCCCCTGTGCCTGGGTGTCAGCTTCATTGGCCTCGGTGGGCGGCGATCGCGCAGTGATGGCAACGCTTGTCCCGGATGGGGAAGCGCTCGACGACGATGATGCCCCCGCAGTCGCAGCATCTGCCGAGCCGCAGCTGGTCGCCGCGCGCCAGGCACCCCGCGAGAAAGACCGCGTACTCGAACGAGATCGAGGCGGTCGGAATCATGGTGGCGTAGGTCTCGAACGCGGTGCAGAGCGAATTCCCGCGGGCGATGTCCGGGAGCGCGGCACCAGCGGCAGCCGACGGCTCGGCCGGCACCAGCCCCGCGAGCGCGAAAAAGCTCGCCAGCACGGCCGCTTCCTGTTGGATCCTCAGCGAGCGCGTGAAGTAGGCGGCCTGGTGGGGTGATTTGCCCCGATGGCGGGGAACATAACAGGCGGCGCGGCCGAGGTAGGACCTGTAGAGCTTGCGGATGCGGTCGTCCGTCAGCCCCGTCCACACGCGGATCGTCCGGGTACGCGCCTCGTGAGTCAGGAAACGCAACGCCAGCTCGAGGCGCTGCCGATCGCGATCGTAGCGGTCTTCGGAGATGCGCATGGCCAGTTCCCCCTGCCCTCAATGTTCTGCCGGGACGAGACCCGCGTCCATTGTTGGGAAATTTTTCCCAAAATACAACTGGGCAAATTTGGGCAAAAAATCCCAATTTCGGCTGTTGCCTCCGGCGAGCCACGCGGTACCATGCGGCGAGGGTCAGGCGGAAGGAGTTGTCGTCATGTTGCGTAACGAGATGCTTGTGGCCTTGGACTTGCGCGCGCTCAGCCGCGCCGCCGGCTGGCTGCGGCGGGAGATGCTCGAATCCCTGACGGAGGTCAACCATCGCTGTCTCGGGCTGCTGGCGGAGCAGGCCCTGGCGCTCGCGCCCCAGAGCGAGCCGGCGCTGCGGCAGGTCGGGGAGCTCTGGCGGGCGCTCGACGAGCGCGCCCGCTGGCAGGCGGCCGCCTGTCCCTACCTCCTGGTCGACGCCTTTTTCGGTGAGCCGCAGCGTTGGCAGTGGCTGTGCGGCTCACGGGTCGGCGATGAGCAATGCGTGCCGTACGCTTCTTTCTTCACCGTGCCGCAGACCACCGCGGTTGCTCGCATGGTGTTCGTGTACGCCTGGTCGTTGGTCGTCAGCCATTCGGCCGGCGCACGGGTGATCCTTGGCATCCACCCCCGTTGCGCGAGCGTTCTCGGCGCCTGCACGGTGGCGCAAGTCCACGAGCTGGCGGAGCGCTGCTCGGGATGGCTGCGGCCGCGATGGCTCCAGCGAGTGAGGCTCTGGCGGCAAATGCTGGAGGCGGTCGCGGAGGACGATGCGGTGACGCTCGAGCGCTCGCGCATGCAGGGACTGCAGATGCTCGCGGCAGAAGCCTGGGACGCCGCCCGGCACGGCAGCCGGGCAATCGCGCAGACGCCTGCCGCTTTACTGCGGGTTCAGTGAAGCGAGTCGATCAGGTTGCGCAGCGCATCGGGCGCGACCGGCTTGACCAGGTGATGGTCGATTCCCGCCCGCTGGGAGCGGCGGCGGTCGTCGTCCTGGCCGTACCCGGTGATCGCGATGAGAACCGCATCCTTGGCCTGCGGCAGCTCGCGGAGCCGCTCGGCAACTTCGTAGCCGTCCATTCCCGGCAGTCCGATGTCCAGGAATACCGCCTCGGGCTGCCACTGCTGCGCGGTCTCGAGCGCACTCGGGCCGTCATAGGCGTACACGACCTCATGACCCCACATCTCGAGCAGCATCGACATGCTCTCCGCGGCGTCCTTGTTGTCGTCGACGACCAGCAAACGGCGCCGCCCTGGCGGTTCCCCAATGCCTTGCTGCGCGGATGCCATACGGTCCTCCCTTTCTTCAATAGATATCGATCAGTCTCAGCCCGCTCGCGTCGCGGGCCCCGCGGAACATCCCTTCGGTGGTGAATTCCGTGACGATCCTTCCGTCGCGGTCGATGGCGATCGCGCCACCGCTTCCGCCGAGCTCACGGAGCTGCACCTGCAGCAATTCGCGTACCGCCTCGCGCAGGCCGAGTCCCCGAAACTCGACCGCTGCGCAGATGTGATGGGCGGCGACCGTACGGATGAAGTACTCGCCGTGACCGGTGGCTGAGACGGCGCAAACGCCGTTTTTCGCGTAGGTTCCGGCGCCGATGATGGGCGAATCGCCGACGCGCCCCTGGCGCTTGTTGGTCATTCCACCCGTGGAGGTAGCGGCGGCGAGATTGCCCGCCGCATCGAGCGCGACGGCCCCCACCGTTCCCTGCGAAGAGGGCAGGAGGTCCGAAGCCCGCCGGCCGCGGCGCTCGCTTTCCAGCTGCACCTGGCGCTCCTCGGTCCGAAAGTGAGCGTTCGGCACCAGGGTCAGGCCCTCTTCCAGGGCGAATTCTTCTGCTCCGGCGCCGACCAAAAGCACGTGCCGGGACTTCTCCATCACCCGCCGCGCCAGCTCGACCGGATTTTTCACATGCCGCACGGCCGCCACGGCACCTGCCCGCTGTTGGCGCCCGTCCATGATTGCGGCATCGAGCTCCGCGGCCCCGTCCCGGGTCAGCGCCGCTCCCCGTCCGGCATTGAACAATTCGTTGTCCTCCAGCGTGCGCACGGCGGCGGTGACGGCATCCAGGCCCGAGCCGCCCTTTTCGAGGACGGCGTAGCCAAGATCGAGAGCGGCGCCGAGCCCGTCGCGGTAGCGCCGTTCTTTCTCGGCCGATAGAGCTTGTCGCGGCACCGCGCCGGCGCCGCCGTGGATCGCAATGGCGTGCATAGGTAAAGTGGTATTTGCGGCTATGATCGCCCGACATTCTACCGATGAAGGTTCTCATGCAGCAGCGGATCCGGAGCATTCTGGTCGCCAACCGGGGAGAGATCGCCATCCGCGTGATGCGGGCCGCGAGCGAGCTCGGCCTGCGGACCGTGGCCATCTACTCGCAGGAGGACCGCTTCTCGCTGCATCGCACCAAGGCGGACGAGAGCTATCTCGTGGGCCGCGGCAAGGGGCCGATCGAGGCCTACCTCGATATCGAGGACATCCTGCGCATCGCGCATGAGGCGCGGGTCGAGGCCATTCACCCGGGATACGGATTCCTATCTGAGAATCCCGAGTTCGCGCAGGCCTGCCTGGCGGCCGGCATCGTCTTCGTAGGTCCGAGGCCCGAGACCATGCGCACCCTGGGAAACAAGGTGGCGGCGCGCAATCTTGCGACCTCCGCCGGGGTGCCGGTCATGCCCGCGACGCCCCCGCTGCCCGCGGGCCTCGACGATTGTCGGGATCTCGCGCAGGAGGTCGGTTACCCCGTCATGCTCAAGGCGAGCTGGGGCGGCGGCGGGCGGGGAATGCGGGTCGTCGAGAGCGATGTGCAGCTCGCGGAGCTGCTGCCCGTCGGGCGACGGGAGGCGAAGGCCGCGTTCGGGAATGACGAAGTCTATCTCGAGAAGCTCGTGCGCCGCGCGCGGCACGTGGAGGTGCAGATCCTCGGTGATGCCCACGGTGGGTTGGTGCATCTCTACGAGCGCGACTGCACCGTCCAGCGCCGCAACCAGAAGGTCGTCGAGCGCGCGCCCGCGGTGTTTCTCAGTGACGCACAGCGGGCGGAGCTGTGCAAGGCCGCGCTCGACATCGGCCGGGCCGCCGGCTATCTCAACGCGGGCACGGTGGAGTTCCTGCAGGACGCCGACTCCGGCAAGCTCTACTTCATCGAGGTCAATCCCCGGATCCAGGTCGAGCACACCGTCACCGAGTGCGTGACCGGCATCGACATCGTGAAGGCGCAGATCCGCATCGCCGAGGGCGCGCGGCTTGGGACGGCGGAAAGCGGCGTGCCCCCGCAGGAGGAAATCCACATCGGAGCGCACGCGCTGCAGTGCCGAGTCACCACGGAGGACCCGGAAAATAACTTCATCCCGGACTACGGCAAGATCACCGCCTACCGCAGCCCCGCGGGTTTCGGCATCCGCCTGGATGCCGGCACGGCGTATACCGGGGCGATCATCACCCGCTCGTACGATTCGCTGCTGGTCAAGGTGACGTCCTGGGCGCCGACGCCCGAGGAAACCAACGCGCGCATGCACCGCGCGCTGTGGGAGTTCCGTATTCGCGGCGTCGTCACCAACCTGCGCTTCCTCGATCAGGTCATCACGCACCCGCGCTTTGCGCGCGGCGAGTACACCACCCGCTTCATCGACGAGACGCCGGAGCTCTTCCGCTGGCCGCCGAAGCGCGACCGCGCCACGCGCATCCTCACCTACATCGCCGAGACCATCGTCAACGGCAATCCCGAGACGCGAAGCCGCCCACGCCCCGCGCGCCTCGAGACGCCGAAGCTGCCGCCGGTGGCGCTGGCCGATCCGCCGGCAGGGACCCGGCAGAGACTCGAGGAGCTCGGGCCGGAGCGCTTCGCGCAATGGATGCTGGCGCAGGAGCGGGTGCTGCTCACGGATACCACCCTGCGTGATGCGCATCAGTCGCTGCTCGCGACGCGCATGCGCACCATCGACATGACCGCCGTCGCCCCCTACTACGCGAGCCTCGCGCCGCAGCTCTTTTCGCTCGAGTGCTGGGGCGGCGCAACGTTCGATGTGGCGATGCGCTTTCTCAAGGAGGACCCCTGGGAGCGCCTGACGAAACTGCGCGAGCGGGTGCCGAATCTGCTGCTGCAGATGCTGCTGCGGTCGGCGAATGCCGTCGGCTACGCCAACTACCCCGACAACGTGGTGCGCTTCTTCATCACGCGGGCCGCGGAGCGCGGTATCGACGTGTTCCGGATTTTCGACTCGCTCAACTGGGTCGAGAACATGGCTCTGCCCATCGAGGCGGTGCTCGAGTCGGGCAAGCTCTGCGAGGCGGCGATCTGCTACACCGGGAACCTGAGCGACCCGCACGAGAAGAAATACACCCTCGACTATTACCTGCGGCTGGCGCGCGAGCTCAAGGCGGCCGGCACGCATGTGCTCGGCATCAAGGACATGGCGGGATTGTGCCGTCCGCGCGCCGCCTATACGCTGGTGAAAGCCCTCAAGGAGGAGATCGGGCTGCCGGTGCACTTCCACACCCACGACACCAGCGGCATTGCCGCAGCGAGCGTCTTGGCCGCGGTTGACGCGGGCGCGGATGCGGTCGACGGCGCCATCGATGCGATGAGCGGCCTGACATCGCAGCCGAACCTCGGCTCCATCGTCGAGGCGTTGCGCCACGGGCCCCGCGACTGCGGCGTGGATCCGGCCAAGCTGCGCCTGCTGTCCTCCTACTGGGAGCAGGTGCGCCGGCTGTACGCCGCTTTCGAGAGCGACATCCGCTCCGGCGCATCGGAGGTCTACGTGCACGGCATGCCCGGCGGGCAGTACACCAACCTGCGGGAGCAGGCCCGCTCGCTCGGGATCGACAATGCGCACTGGCCGGAAGTCGCCCAGGCGTACGCCGACGTCAACGACATGTTTGGCGACATCGTCAAGGTCACCCCGACTTCGAAGGTGGTCGGCGACCTGGCGCTGCTCATGGTGACGAGCGGCCTGACACCGAAGCAGGTTGTCGACAGCCAAGTCGATGTGCCGTTCCCCGAGTCCGTGGTGCAACTCTTCCGCGGCGATCTCGGCCAACCCTACGGCGGCTTCCCTCGAGCGCTGCAGTGCAAGGTGCTGAAGGGAGCGCCTGCCCTCACCCGGCGACCGGGCGCCGAGATGCCGCCGGTCGACCTGGCGGCCGAGCGCGCCGGGATCCAACAGAGACTCGGCTCTCCGGCCACCGACGATGATCTCGCGTCATATCTGATGTATCCCCGCGTCTGGCTCGACTATGCCGCCGGGCGCGCGCAGTACGGCGACGTCAGCATCCTGCCGAGCGCCGTATTCTTCTACGGCATGGAGCCGGGACAGGAGGTCAGCGTCGAGTTGGAGCGAGGCAAGACACTCATCGTCCGCTACGTGGCTGCGAGCGAGACTCACGAGGATGGCACGCGCACGGTGTTCTTCGAGCTCAACGGCGAGCCGCGATCCGTGCGCGTCCCTGACCGCAACCAGGTGGCCAAGCGCCCGCCACAGCGCAAGGCCGAGCCGGGCAATCCCAAGCAGGTCGGCGCGCCGATGCCCGGCACGATCGTGACCATCGCGGTGGCGGCAGGGCGCAAGGCGGCGCGCGGGGACATCCTGGCGACGCTCGAGGCGATGAAGATGGAGACCGCCGTGCGCGCGGAGCTCGACGGCGAGGTGGCGGAAGTGCTCGTCAGCCCGGGACAGCAGGTGGACGCGAAGGACCTGCTGGTGGTGTTGAGCTGACGCGGCGGGCGCTACGCGCCTAAAAACGTCCTGTAAGCCGGATTATCCGTCTCCTCGGCGTAGGCGTAGTGCAGCTCGTTGAGATGTTGCAGGAAGTCGGGCCGCTCGCCGGGAGGCACCTGGATGCCGGCGAGCACGCGGCCGTAGTCGGAGCCGTGGTTGCGGTAGTGGAACAGGCTGATGTTCCAGCGGCCGCCTACCGCCTGCAGGAACCCGAGCAGCGCCCCGGGGCGCTCCGGAAACTCGAAGCGATAGAGCAGCTCGTCGCGGATGCCGCGCGCGCGGCCGCCGACCATGTAGCGCACGTGGAGCTTCGCCATCTCGTTGTCGGTCATGTCGGTGACCGTGTACCCGGCCTCGCGCAGGGCGCGAATGACCGCATCCTTCTCGGTGCGACCCTGGGCGAGCCCGAAGCTCACGAAGATCTGCGCCGCCTGCTCGCTCTCGTAGCGGTAGTTGAATTCCGTGACGTTGCGGTGGCCCAGCAGCCCGCAGAAGCGCAGAAAGCTCCCCGGCCGCTCCGGGATGGTGACCGCGAGCAGCGCCTCGCGCTCGCCGCCCAGGTCGGCGCGCTCCGCCACGTGCCGCAGCCGGTCGAAGTTGATGTTGGCGCCGCTGTTGATCGCGACGACACGCTTGTCGCGCCAGCCCTCGCGGGCGACGTACTTCTTCAGCCCCGCCACCGCCAGCGCGCCCGCAGGCTCCACGATGGAGCGGGTGTCCTCGAACACATCCTGAATGGCGGCGCAGATCTCATCCGTGTCGAGGAGCACGATCTCATCGACATGTCCGCGACAGAGCGCGAACGTCTCCTCTCCCACCCGCCTCACCGCGACGCCGTCGGCGAAGATTCCGACCCTGTCCAGCGTGATCCGCCGTCCCGCCTTCAGCGACTCGTACATGCTGGCCGCATCTTCCGGCTCCACCCCGATGATGCGGACGGTGGGATAGAGGTACTTCACGTACACCGCGATACCGGCGATCAGCCCGCCGCCGCCCACCGGCACGAAGATCGCATCGAGGTGTCCGCCCGTCTGCCGCAACAGCTCCACGGCAATGGTGCCCTGGCCCGCGATCACATCCGGATCGTCGAACGGATGCACGAAGACGAGATTGCGCTCCCGGGCGAGCTCGAGCGCGCGCTCGAACGCCGTGTCGTAGTCGTCCCCGTGCAGCACGACCTCGCCGCCGAGGTCGATGACCGCCTGCACTTTGATCTGCGGCGTCGTCCTCGGCATCACGATCACCGCCGGAATGTCCCGCCGCCGAGCTGCCAGCGCCACACCTTGCGCGTGATTGCCCGCGGAAGCACACACCACGCCGCGCTTCGCCGTCGCATCCGACAGATGCGCGATGCGGTTATGGGCGCCGCGCAACTTGAACGAGAATACCGGCTGCAGATCCTCCCGTTTGAGCAGCACGTGGTTGCCGAGCCGCCGCGAGAGCCGGGGCGCCTCCTCCAGAGGCGACTCGATCGCGACGTCGTAAACGCGAGCCTTGAGAATCCGCTCGATGTAAGGACTGGCCATCTCGCCAGCTTAGCGAATTCACGGCGTCCCCGGGGAAATGGGATCGACGACGGCTAGCGGAGGAACGGTTCGAGGGCCTGCGCGGCAACATCGGGCGCCGCTTCGAAGAGCGAAGCGGCGTGTCCGGGCAGCTCGACGAGTCTGGCTCTCGCCGGCATGTCGCGCGAGTTTCCAACTTCACTCCCGAGGCGCAACACGAGCAGCGGCACGGAGAGCTGCGCGAGGCGGGCGCGAAGCGGATAGTCACGCTCGGCAGCGGCGACCGCTGTGGCCCGAGCGGCATTGCGCAGTCGCTCCGCCATCGCGAAGTTCACGCTCTCGGGCGTGGCGCCCGGTCCGCAATACGCGACCGCGCGTCCCCATTCCTCGGGCAGGTGGCCGCCGTCCATGGCTGCGCCGGGCCGCCGCGGCGCCGCGGCTTCGACCGGCTGGCCCGGTTGGATACGCGGGTTGCCCTCCGCGGAAGACGGCGGTGACACCAGAACCAGGCGCCGGACCTGGCCGGGACGTGCGGCCGCAAGCTCTGCGGCCACGAGCGCGCCGAAGCCATGACCCAGCAGATCGATCTGGCGCAAACGCATGGCATCGAGAAAATCGCCGATGGCGGCGGCATGCTCCCCGACGCCGGCTTCCGCGGGTGGGTCCGAATCCCCGAAACCGGGCAGATCGGGGGCGAAAATCGAGCGGCGGACGCCAGCCAGGGCCAGGAAGCGCTCGAAAACGCGTCCGGATAGGGGGCTCGGGTGCAAACAGAGGAGGGGGGTACCCTCCTCGAACCCGCCGCCCGACGGAATCGCGTTGTGGACGTGCAGCTGGCCGTAGCGGCACTCGAAATAGCCGCGGCGGACACGCGGGGTGCCTGGCACGCTCGCACCGGTGAGCGCGGTTCTCGGGGGCCGGCCCGTCGCCGGCCGACGGGAAGGGGGTTCTTTGAGCATGGTGGCAGCCCGGATTGTGCCGCAGCGGCACTTCGGGTTTATGCTATTCGCATGGTGCGGACGCTCGCTGGCTCCCTGGCTCTGCTCGCCCTCCTGTCACTGGCAGGCTGCGGTCTCGCCGAGACCGGCGCCAGTGCTGCGGCCGGGGGCGCTGCGGCTGCGCAGCAGGCGCAGCAGGCGAAACAGACCGAAGCGAAGGTCCAGCAGCAGATCAATGCGGCGTACCAGGAGGACGCCGCGAAGCGAAAGGCGGCGGAGGCCGAATCCCAATAGGAACTTCGACGACTCGGGGGGCGAGCTGCTCGAGGTTGTGCTCGCGGGCCATCATATCGTTCCGGGCGGCCGCGTCATTCTCAACAGCATCCGTCAGGACGATCCGGCCGAACTGCTGCGGCGGGCGGGCTACGCCGCGGGCGAGATCAACGTGCGCCGATTGAGCGCCGCGGATTACGAGCACCGGTGCGGGGAGTTCCTGAAGGATGCCATCGCCTGGTACGGCGCGGACCGCCTGGTGTGCCGAGAGGATGTGGCGGAAGGGCTGGAGAATGCGCCCGCGCACCTCATCAGGGCGATGCGCGGCGAGAACTTCGGCAGGTCGTTGATCAGGGTGGCCTGAGAAGGGGCTCGTCACTGAGGTGACGAGCCCCGGTCCAGGGCGCGGTCACTTGCGGCGGGCTGGCTTTCTTCCCGAGCGCCGCGCGGACTTCTTCTTCGCCGCGGCTTTGCGGGCTGCGGGCCGTTTCCCGGCTGCCTTCCTGGCTGATGACTTTCGGGCTGCCTTCTTCGCAGGGCGCTTCTTCGCCTTGGCGGCCGCGCGTTTGGCCGGCCGGGCGGCGGCCTTTCGAGCGGGCGCTCGCTTCGCCGTGCTTTTCCTGGCCGCAGGCGGACGCTTGGCTGCCGCACCGCCCGTAGCACGGCTCGACTTCGCGGTCTTCGAGCCGCTTGCGGCGGCCGGCTTGACCAGCTCGTGCACCGCGAAGGCGCCGCCCTGCGGATCGAGGATCTGCGCGACGCGGCTGCCCCCGGGGACCTCCATCGGCCCCTGTGTGACCTGACCCCCGGCGGACTTCGCGGCGGCGGCGGCGCGATCGACGTTCGCGACCCGGATGTATGTCAGCCAATGAGGCGGCTTGGATGCGTCCATCAGCTTGTAGACACCGCCGACCTGCCCGCCGCCGTGCTCGATGAGCTGGTAAGTGCCGCTCGGACCCATGTCATGAGCGGGGCCGCGGCTCCAGCCGAAGAGTTCCGTGTAGAACGCGAGTGCACCCTGCTGGTCGCTCGTTGCGAGCTCGTGCCAGGTGAAGTCAGTCGAGGGCGCGCCGTCGGCGGGCGAGGCGCCCGGCGTGAAGACCGCGAACGCGGCTCCCTGCGGGTCCGAAAGCACGGCGAAGCGGCCAACACCGGGAATGTCGGCCGGGGACCTCAGCACCCTGCCGCCCAGCCGCTGCGCGGCCGCTGCAGTGCCGTCGACGTCCGGCGTGCCGATGTAGACGAGCCAGCTCGGCGCGGCACCGGACTGGCGGGCGGACTCCGGCTGGGCCATGAGGCCGCCGGCCTGCGTCTTGCCCGCCACCCACAGGGTGTAGTCGGGCATGCCGGAAGCCTGGGTCTTCCACGGCAGGATCTTGGAATAGAAGGCGCCCGCGGCTTGCGGATCGGTCGTCATCAGCTCGTGCCAGACGAATCGCCCCCGAATCTCAGCGTTGCTCATGTGAGGTTGCCTCTTCTTGACGAGCGGGGTCGTTTCCAACTCTCTACATTTTGCACTGATGCGCGCCACAGTTCAAAGCGCCGCAGCGACTTTGCGCCAATTAAGCGAGACCCACGAAGTCCCCCTCGAATGCGCCCATACGCTGTGCCTGATAGACCAGATGGGCGGCAAGCGTCAGGCGGGCGCGGCCGCGGCGCACGAGAGTGGTCCGGAACCGCTCCCAGGCGAGCTCGTCCGAGAAGCGGCAGATCGCATCGAAGTCTCCGGGGATGGGCCGCTCATATTCCATGCTGCTGCGCTGGATTACGAGCCGCGCCCGCAGACCGGCGCGCTCGGTTCTCAGGTGCAGCAGCGCCCAGGCCGAAAGAGTGGCCAGCGCTGCGCCGCTGCCCCCGAAGATGGTCTCATTGTGATTGACGTTCGGGGCGAGAGGGGCCGAGAGCTGCACTCGCTCCGGGGTGGCCATCCTTACTCTCACGCCCATCGCCGCGGAGAGCGGTATCTGCTCGTGCAGATAGCGCTCGAGGAGAATCTCCGGAGCATCGGACGACGTTGCGCTCACGTGACCCTTGGACACCGGTTTTCTGCAATCAGTCCGACGCCGGACGTTCGTGCTCTCCCGGCCTCTACCAAGCCCCGCTGTTCGGCATCGATCTCCACGGCTCCGCGGGCGCCAGCGGCGGCCCGCGCTGCAGCAGCTCGATCGAGATCTGATCGGGCGAGCGCACGAAGGCCATACGCCCGTCCCTTGGCGGGCGGTTGATGGTCACGCCGTGATCTCTCAGGCGCTGGCAGGTGGCATAGATATCGTCCACTGCGTATGCAAGATGGCCAAAATTGCGGCCGCCGGTGTAGGTCTCAGGGTCCCAGTTGAAGGTCAGCTCGACCTGTGCCGACTCATCGCCGGGCGCGGCCAGGAAGACCAGCGTGTAGCGGCCTTGAGGGTGGTCGTTGCGGCGCAGCTCCTTGAGGCCGAGTGCATCGCGATAGAAGCGGAGGGAGGTGTCCAGATCAGTCACCCGGACCATGGTGTGCAGGTACTGCATGCGCGCTCCTCAGAACATTTCCGAGGGATCCGGCGGCTTGATAGCCACCTTGTGGCGCGAGGCGATGAACTCGCCGGTGATCATCTCCTCGTAGCTCTGGCCCGGCCCCACCATCGGATACACCCCTGCGTCGGGGTCGATCATGACCTCGAGGAAGGCCGGTCCCTCGAAGCGGATGAACTCCTCGACGACGCGCGGCACATCCGCCTTGTGGTCGAGCCGCACAGCGTAATGAAACCCGTCCGCCTGGGCGGTGCGGACGAAGTCCTTCTTGTGCAGCGACCTGTCGCTCGCCGACAGCCGGCCCTTGAAGAAGAGCTTCTGCCACTGCTTGACCATGCCGTCGCCGAAATTGTTGAGCACGACGACTTTGATCGGCAGGTCGTAAGTGGTCACGGTCTCGAGCTCGCCGATGTTCATGCGGATGCTCGAGTCGCCGTCGATGTCCACCACCAGGCGGCGCGGATGCGCGAGTTGCGCGCCAATCGCTGCCGGCAGCCCGAAGCCCATGGTGCCCATGCTGCCCGAGGTGAGCCACAGCCGCGGCCGGCGGAAATCGCAGTACTGTGCCGCCCACATCTGGTGCTGACCTACGCCCGTGGTGATGATCGCCTCGCCGCGGGTCTGCCTGTTGATTTCCTCGATTACGTAATACGGTTGGATCAGAGGGCTCGCGCGGTCGTAGCTCATCGCGTGCACGCGCTTGAGCTGCGCCAGCGCCGCGAGCCACTCGCCATGGTCGCATTGGAATCCGCTGCGCCGCCCGTGCTCGGTGAGCGCGCTCAGCGCTTCGGCGAGCAAGCCCACGTGGCTCCATTGCACGCGCTTGACCTTGTTGATTTCCGCGCGGTCGATGTCGAGGTGGGCGATCCGGCGGGCGCCGCGTGCGAACGTGGCGGGCACCCCGGCCACCCGGTCGTCGAACCTCGCGCCCGCTGCGAGGAGGAAGTCGCAATCGTCCACGGCGTAGTTGGCGAATGCGGCGCCGTGCATGCCGAGCATCCGCATCGACAGCGCGTGCCTGGTGTCGATGGAGCCGATCCCCATGAGCGTCGTTACGACCGGGATGCCGAAGGCCGTGGCGAATTCCGCGAGCGCTTCCGTCGCATTGGCATTGATCACGCCTCCGCCCGCATAGATCAGCGGACGGCGCGACTCGCCCAGCATCTCGAAGAACTGCTCGGCCTCGCGGGTCTCGATGACGTGATCGGCCAGCTCCTTCATCCGGCGGCGATAGCCCGGCAGAGGCAGCGTGCCGCTGCCCTGGAAGACGCCCTCCCAGTTCTGCACGTCCTTGGGAACGTCGATCACGACGGGTCCCGGGCGGCCGGTGCGCGCGAGCTCGAAAGCTGAGCGGATCGTGGCCTCGAGCCGCCTCGGATCGGTGACGAGGAAGACGTGCTTGGCGACGGAGCCCATCAGGGCCGCAACGGGCGCCTCCTGGAAGGCATCGGTACCGATGGAGGCGCGCGCGACCTGTCCGCAGATCACCACGATCGGCACCGAGTCCGCCATGCAATCACGAATGGGAGTCACGGTATTGGTGGCGCCCGGCCCGGAGGTCACCAGGCACACGCCCACGCGGCCCGTGGCCCGCGCGAACCCTGCCGCCATGAAGCCCGCGCCTTGCTCGTTGGCCGGCACGATCAGCGGAATCTGCGTGCCGCCGCTTCGTCCTTGTTCCTCGTTGAAGAGGAATACGGCATCGTAGGTCGGCAATATGGCGCCGCCGCTGTAGCCGAAGATGGCCCCAACGCCCTCGTCCGCCAGCACCTGCACGATCATCCGCGCTCCGGGCATGGTCTGGCCGGCGAGCGGGTGCCCGCCTCCGAGACCCTCCTCCGCGGGGCCCGAAAGCGCGCTGGGAAGCGGGCGGGGCTGGATGACGGTGTCGCTCATGCGGAGCTCTCGAATCGGCCCGGGACTTGCGGGGGGTGATCTTGCCAGACTAGCAGGTCGTTCTGCGGCACGAAAGGCGCCACAATGGCCGCCTGACGCCCGATCCTTTATTCTTTTGCCTTCTTTTGTCGCCTGTACTTGCCCCCTCTGGGCGCCGCCGAGCGAGCATGCGTCACATCATCGCGATTCTGCTGCAGAATGAGGCCGGCGCCCTGAGCCGGGTTGCCGGGCTCTTCTCCACGCGCGGTTACAACATCGAGTCCCTCTCGGTCGCGCCGACCGACGATCCGACCGTCTCGCGTCTCACGCTGGTCACCACCGGCTCCGATGCGGTGATCCAACAGATCGTCAACCAGCTCAACAAGCTGGTGGACGTGGTGAACATCGAGGACATGACGACGGGAGAACACCTCGAGCGCGAGCTCATTCTGCTGAAGCTGCGGATCCGGCCGGCAGAGACCGACGCGCTTCGAGGCTACATCGTGCGCACGGGCGGCCGCGTGCTCGATCCGGCACCGGACGGCTTCATCGTCGAGCTCACCGCGAGCGAGGCCGAAATCGACAGCTTCACCGCGGATCTCACCCGCGGCGCGGAGCTTCTCGAGGTGGTGCGCAGCGGCGCCCTCGGGATCGGACGCAACGCGCGCCCGTTGCGGACCGTGCGCTGACCCCGGGACGCAAGGACCGGCGTGTCACGAGTCGGCAATCCGGACCCGCAAGGGGTGCGAGACCCCCCCGCTTCGCGTGCGCGCATTCTCATCGTCGATGACCTGCCCGAGAAGCGCCTGGTCTATGGCGCGATCCTCGAGGGGCTCGAGGCCGAGGTGGTCATGGCCAGCTCCGGCGAGGAGGCTCTGAAGCGAGTGCTCGAGGCGGAATTCGCCGTCATCCTGCTCGATGTCAACATGCCGGGGATGGACGGACTCGAGACTGCCGCGCTCCTGCGCCAACACCGCAGCGCGCGGCATACACCCATAATCCTGGTGACCGCGCACGCCGACGATGTACAGAGCGCGCGCGGCTACGAGCTCGGCGTCGTCGATTACATCCAGCTGCCCGTCGTCGCGCCCGTCATGCGGGCCAAGGTGGGGGTATTCCTGGATCTGTTCCTGACACGGGCGGCGCTCGCCCGCGCGAATGAGGATCTGGAGTCGCGCGTCGCAGAGCGCACCGCCGAGCTGCTGATGAGCAATGAGCGGCTGCAGGCGGAGATCGAAGAGCGCCTGCGCGTCGAGAACGAGCGCGCGGAGCTGCTCGCGCGCGAGCGGCTGCTGCGCGGCCAGGCCGAAGAGCTCAGCCGCCTGAAGGACGAGTTCCTGGCCACCATGTCGCACGAGCTGCGCACGCCGCTCAATGCGATCTTCGGCTGGATCACCCTGCTGCGAACCCGCCGTCTCGATGAGGCGACGCAGGCGCGGGCGCTCGAGACCATCGAGCGCAATGCCCGTGCGCAGAAGCGGCTGATCGAGGACTTGCTCGACGTCGCGCGCGTCGTGACCGGCAAGATCGCGCTGGAGCTGAGCGATGTCGTGCCGCGGCGGGTGGTCGAGAGCGCAATCGCCACGATGCAGCCGGCGGCCCAGATCAAAGAGGTGAGCCTCGTGTCGTCGTTGTCCGAGGTGACGGGAGTGGTGCGGGGCGATTCCGCGCGGCTGCAGCAGGCCGTCTGCAACCTGCTCTCCAACGCGATCAAGTTCACCCCGGCGGGCGGCAGGGTCGATGTGGGGCTCGCGATGCGCGACGGTCGGGTGGAGATCAGCGTCACGGACACCGGCCAGGGCATCAAGCCGGAATTCCTGCCGCATGTCTTCGATCAATTCCGGCAGGAGGATGGGTCGATCAGCCGTCGCCACGGGGGTCTCGGGTTGGGGCTGGCGATCGTGCGCCATCTGGTCGAGCTGCATTCCGGCGCCGTCGAAGCCCACAGCGACGGCGAAGGCCGCGGATCACGGTTCATCGTGAATTTGCCGATTGGCTCACAAAATCGCACGGAGCGATTTTGAACGCCACATGCTTTCGACCTAGGGAACCAACACCGTCGATCCGGTCGTGCGGCGCGCCTCGAGGTCCACATGTGCCTGCGCGGCGTCCGTCAGCGGGTAGCGTTGCCCGATCCTCACGCGCACTGCGCGCCTCTTGACCGCCGCGAAGAGCTCACGCGCCGCCGCGTCGAGCGCCTTTCGCCCCGTGATGTAATTGAAGAGCGAGGGCCGGGTCAGGAAGAGCGAGCCCCGCTTGCTGAGCTCGAGCGGACTCACCGCGGGTGGTGGCCCCGAGGCGTTGCCGTAGCTCACCATCATGCCGAGCGGGCGCAGGCAGTCGAGCGAGTCCATGAACGTGTCCTTGCCGACCGAGTCGTAGACGACCGCTACTCCGTCCCCCTTGGTGAGTTTCCTGACTTCCCTCGCCAGCTCATCGCGGCCGAGAATCAACACGTGCCTGCAGCCGTGACGGCGCGCCAGCTCCGCCTTCGAGTCGCTGCCCACGACGCCGATTACCTTCGCGCCGAGCGCCTTGGCCCACTGACAGAGGAGGAGTCCGACGCCGCCTGCGGCGGCATGCACCAGAATGGTGTCCCCGCGAGCCACGCGGTAGGTGCGCCGCAACAGGTAATGCGCGGTCAGCCCTTTCAACATCAGCGCGGCGGCCTGCTCATCGGAGATGCCGCGCGGCACCTTCACCAACCGGTCCGCCGGGACGTTGCGAAGCTCGCAATAGGCGCCCGGTCGCGAGTGCACGTAGGCGACTCGATCGTCGATCTTGAAGCCGCGTACCCTGCGCCCGAGGGCCGTGATCACACCGGCCGCCTCGCGCCCCAAGCCGCTCGGCAGCTCTCCCGCATAGAGCCCCGTGCGGTCATAGACATCGACGTAATTGAGCCCGATGGCGCTATGGCGCACCTGCGCCTCGCCAGGCTGGGGCTGACCGGGGTCTACGTCCTCGACCCGCAGGACCTCGGGCCCGCCATGCTCGTAGAACCGAATTGCCATCGCCATGCGCTTGGATTACTCGGCCGCCATCACCGCGTCAAGTGTGGCACCGTGCGCAGCGCCGTCGCGCCCGGGTGCCCCAATCACTGCGACGTGCGAAAGCAAGTCATTAAGCGGGTCAGGGCCGCCCCTGACCCGCGAGGTCACATGAGTCACTGGGCTGGCCGCGCAAATCGCCGGGAGCGATTTGCGCCAATCAAAAATGCAGATAGTGATCTACCAGCAGCGCTGCGAAGAGCCACATCAGGTAGGTCACGGAGTACCGGAACATGCGCATCGGCATCTCCTGCCG